>NZ_RQHW01000047.1 GCF_004770995.1 Leptospira idonii
AAATCATTTTCCCAATTAGAAGAGGTCTGACCACTGCTTCTTTACGAAACTGTCAGGTGAATACTATACTAGCACAAGTAATTGAGTTTTTAAAGAAGAATGGAATCGATTATTGGTCAACGCCAATTCCGTTAGGTGCAAAAAATCGGGCGAAACAAAGATTTCCTAATGACTGGGAAGACTATTTAAAGAAATATTAGATAAATTAAAATCAATTTCCCCCGCGCACCGGATCGAAGGAGCGTTGTCGTCGACTGAGAGCCGGGAGATGCGCCCAACAAACCTAGGTAAGATGTATGTTATCTATTCATAACCGGGAGAGAGAGTTTCTAGCGGTGGCGAAGGCCAAGGATGGCCGAAGCAATTTCTTCTGTGCAAGGAGGCACAGAGAAATTGAGCTAGGAACGAATCTCGACTTAATGATTACGGACTATAAGGGAAAGGAAGAGGCAAAAAAAACGCGAGCAGCGATAAACGAAAATCCGATCACAAGCATAATGTGTACAATTGATTCTATCTCTTGGGTTGTGAGGTTTTTTGGGAATATATTTGGATACAGTTCGTTCTGAGATGACGAAACCAAGCTTTAATAGAATCCCATGTAGTTTGGTGGCTCCCCAGACTTTGTTTTCTTTTGCAATCTTTCGTATAAGTTTGATCAAAATCCAAGGAGTATTAGGTCTGCCAGGCTTTTTTCTTTTAGATAGAAGTTTCCAGAAGAGCTTGAACATTTGTTTTCTCCAAAGGAGCAGTGTGCCAGGTTGAACAAGTATCAGGGAAGATTTCCAGGAAGGTAAAAGAAAAGAGAGTGCAATTAATTTGATTTTATCTGAAGGGTAGGGTTGAAAAATCTTGGATTTCCTTTTGTAGGAAGTAAGCTGAGTTCTAAGGAAAAGATTTTCTATAACTAGGTTTCTATGTTTATAATGAATGGAAATAGATAGAATGAGTAGGATTATAGTCATTGAAAAATCTATTCCAGCGCCATCGGATCGAAGCGTAAATCCAAACGAAACGGACTTCAGGCTCTCGGTCGCGAAACCTCCTGTTTCGACTCCCGAACTCCGGCATCCTTGCCTCCGTCACCGCAAGAAGTCCGTTTCGTTGCCTAGGAAAAATTGTTTCGTTTGATTGGAGCGAAGAGCCGGTTCGTGCTGACGATAGAATTACTGCGATCGATTGCATTCGAGGCGCCCTTAAGATAAAATAGAATGTTCATATAATGACTCTTAATCGGGAGAGAGAGTTTCTAGCGGTGGCGAAGGCCAGGGAAGGCCGAAGCTCGTTCGTCATGACAGGAAGTCCTGGACGAACGAGAGCTAGGAACGAATCTCTCCCTCAATGATTTCCTGAATGGCATCTAACAGGGATTTAATCGATTGAGTGGCATCTAAAAAGACAGTATTCTCCGGTAGGATCTTCATGTAATTGGCATAGATTCGATTTTGTTCTTTGTCTTCGTCGAACGCCTCTTCGGTTCCCCCTCTGTATTTGCGGCGTTCCTTCGCCTCTTCCGGTGTTAGGTCTAAAAAAAACACTTGTGTGGGCTTAGGAAATCCTTTGTTTTCATTGAGAGAAAGAATCTCTTCTGCGGATAGATCCTTTCCTCCTTGGTAGGCTGCTGTGGAATAATAGTATCTATCTTGTATGATGAGAGAACCTTTTTCTAGATGAGGAAGGATGACAGAATTTACGGATTCGATTCTGTCCAAAACAAATAACTCCAACTGTTCTTTGGGAGAGAGTGTCGCTTGGCCGGAAAGAAAAGATCGTATCTTTTTACCGTAATTTCCGTCCGTGGGTTCTCTGTGCCACACTACTGATTGATTTTTTTCTTTTAATCTTTCGGCGATTCGTTTGGAGACGGTCGTTTTTCCTGAGCCGTCTATCCCTTCAAATACAAAAAAGCCCTTCCATTTGCTCATAAAACCAGATTAGAGAACTGCTTGTAATTTTTACTCGACTTTTTTATGCAGGGCAAAAAATTAGATGAAGGAGCCTAAAATGAAAAAAATCTCATTATCTCTTCTAGTTGCATTGTTTGCATTCTTTTTGGTAAATTGCGCATCTAAAGAAGTTCAACAACCTACTCAACAAGAAGTGCAAAAATTACAAGAACCAAAGCCTTCTAAAAAAGCGGTTCTTGATGAAGCATTAAAACAACGTTCTAGAGATATTAAATAATATCTGTTTCGGGAAACCCTCTCTCTGGATTGGGTTTCCGAAATTTCTTCCCTTCCTTTTCCATTTTTTCCTCATACCTTCATTCTAATATTTGAATCATTGAATGTTTTGTGCATTGAATTGTACTATCTATTCGTTTTTTCTTTGAGAAAAGAGAAAAATCATCCTGAATCCGATTCGTTTTTCCCTGATTTTTTTATTTTTGTTCTATTTGTAAGCAAATTGCATTTTTTGATTCTATCGATTTTCCTAATTGTCTAAATTTTATACAAAACGACCGGATCTCCGCTACAAGACATGAGTGGTACTCTTCTTGCATAAGAATTGTACAGAAAGAGATGATTTTGCAAGAGAGGAATCGGAAACAAACGGAGGAGTGGGAAAGCTGGCTGGGCTTAGGGAATCTTGTGCCGGTGTTTCAGCCTATACTTTCCTCCGAATCGACGGGAGTCTTCGGCTACGAAGTGTTAGGTAGATTACAGACAAATGAAGGTTTGGTGTCTCTCGGTCCTTTTTTTCTAGCAATGGATGAGGCAAGAAACTCCGGAGAATTTTCCAACCGAACAAGTGATTTGTTTCGGATCAAAAAGAAAGTGGATCGGGAAATTCGTTATCTTGCTTTGAAAAAATTCAAGGAAGAGGCTCCTCCTGAAACGAAACTATTCATCAATGTTTCTCCTCATTTGATGTATGATTTTCTGCATAGTTTTCCTTCGAAACTTCCTTTTACCATCAAGAAGGTGAGAGAACTTGGAATTGATCCTACACGCATCATCATTGAAATCACGGAAGAACGTTTCGAACACAATCTGGAAGTATTAAAACCTATTTTGAATTTGTACAGAAACGAAGGATTCAGCATCGCAGTGGATGATGCCGGTTCTGAAGCTTCCAATTTGGATCGAATCGGTCTTTATCATCCTGAAATCATCAAGGTGGATCTGCAGATGCTCAGACGATCCACATTCTCTCGTAATTTTAAAGAGATCCTTTTGAATCTTTCCCGATTGGGGGAATCTTTGGGAAGTTCTCTTCTGTTCGAAGGAATCGAAACGAACGACGAACTTTACAATTCCTTGAATTACGGAGCCAGATACATACAAGGTTATTACTTCGCAAAACCTGAGTTTGATTTTGCGAAGAGGTTTGCGTTTCGCTCTGAGATGAGTAAATCGCTGGAATACTTTCACTCTCGCAAAAGTTCGGAAATGACAGAAGAAATTGATTGGGAAACCAAATGGAAGAAAAAACTTTCCGATATCACTCTCGGGTTCGACAACCAGGATGGTGTTTGGGAATGGACGGGACAAAGTCAAGCTGAGATATCCAAAGACTCTGATTTTTTCCGAATGTACATCACGAATCCTTTGGGATTTCAGATTTCGCCGAATTATGTGCAGGTGGCAAAAAAAGGAATGGTCGCAGATTACTCTTATCTGGGAAAAAACTGGTCTTGGAGACCTTATTTTTTCGAGCACATTCACAAAGCCAGAACCAGTATCGATCCTTGGACCATTTCTCCCATCTACCATGACATTTCTGAAAAACTGATGCTTCGGACTTTTTCCAGGGGTTTCGGCGAAAATTTAATTCTCTTTATCGATATAGTCGTTTCTCGTTAGGTAAAGTTTTTGCCTTTCTTCATTTCTCTATTCTCATGGTGAATAGAGGATTTTTTGGCCCGGATCAAACTCATACAACTTCCAGTTCCTCCTCCTTCCTATTACGCTGCGACAGGGAATGTCCCTTTGGCGGCGGGAAGTTTAGCCAGTTCTTTGGAACAAGGGGAGGGAAAATTAAAATCTTTGCGTGCGGAAGTGGTTTCTCCCGAAATCACGGATCGGATGGGAGATGAAGAATTGTCTTCTCATGTCGCATCCAGCGAACCTGAGTTTGTCGGTCTTTCTTTATATCTATGGAATACGGAAAGAAGCCTTCATTTGGCAAAAGAAATCAAAAAAAAATCCCCTAAAACGAAGATCCTCATCGGCGGGCCGGAAGTAAATCACGACAATCCTTTCATTCTGAAAGAAACAGGATACGATATCGCCGTCAGCGGTGAGGCGGAACATTCCTTCCGTAAATTGATGACCGCTCTTGTGGAAAAATCTCCACTGACTGATATTGAAAACATCGCCTATAGAAAAGAAAGCGGGGAGATGGGGAACTTCTCACAAGAGTTAAGCGCCAATTTCCCTCTGACCGATTTTCCTTCCCCTTATACGACAGGGTTTTTGTCCGTCGATCCGAAACGATCCACTTATTTGGAAACAATAAGAGGATGTAAGTCCCAATGCACTTATTGTTTTTACCCTAAATCCTCTCAGAATTTAAGAACTCTAAATATAGAAGAGACGATCAAACTCATCAGCAGTTTGAAGGAACAAGGCGCCAAAGAACTCGTTTTTTTGGATCCTACCTTTAACCATCGTCCCGGCTTCGAAGCTTTTTTGGATGCAATCGCAGAAGTGAATTCTGACGGACAGATGTCCATGTTTGCAGAACTCAGATCGGAAGGAGTGACTCCTAAGCTTGCAGGCAAATTGAAAAAAGCAGGATTCAATCGAATCGAATTGGGAATGCAGTCCGTGAATAAGGAAACTTTGAAACGGGTCAAACGTTACGGAGATCCTGAGAAAGTCGCAGAGGTAGCTAAAATTCTGGCGGGGGAAGGGATCGATCTTCTATTGGATCTCATCATCGGTCTTCCCGGGGACACTCCTGATGATGTGGAAAGGGGTATCCATTTTTTCTTAGAACATGGATTAGGTGAATGGGTGCAGGCGTTTCCTCTTTCCGTTCTCCCCGGAACCGCAATGCGCAAAGACGCTGAGAAAGAAGGTTTGGAATATCTAATGACTCCTCCTTATCGGGTGATCCGCACTCCTAATTTTACGGAAGATCAATTGAAAGAGAGTTTGTTTTTAGCGGAAGACCTTCTGGACAGAAGGTTGGATGAGTTCCCTCGTTCTTTTTTATGCGAAGCGATTCCCGGAGGAAACGACCGGATCGATTTGGATTTGGACCGAAAGTCCGCATCAGAGAACAAGTCTTTGGTGAAGACTCCTCTTTCCAGGCATCATAGCGTTTGGTTTCATTCCGAAGATTTCGAAACTAAATCGGATCTCATTTCCGACCTGATGAGAAACCGATTGGAAACGGATCCCTATTGTACGATCGATTTCGTTTTTAAAACAGGAAAACCTCTGTCCGATGTTTTTTTACAAAGAATCTTCAAAACGATGACGAGCCTTCCTGCCAGTTATCTTTCCAGAGCTCTTGCTCATAGGGAAGAGAATATGCAGCACAGAATGGTGGTTCTTCTTTCCAATGGAAGTTCCATCCGGAAAGATTGGGTTCGCAAACATGGAAACAATTCCGCATTTTTACTTTATCAAGAACAATCGATGAAAGAAGCGCTTTCTCATGCGGAAGATTTAGGAATCGAACTTCCTTTCGCATACATCATAGGAAAAGATTTCGATTCTAAAGATTGGAACGATCTGAAGGAAAAAGCGGATCCTGAGGCTGTGTCTTTCTCTTCCAGAGAAAGAGAAAGACAATGGTCTTTGGAAGTATTGGGTTACGGGGAAGTTTAAACTTTACCCGATTGTTTTCTCATAATCTCTACGTTCTCCAAAAATCTTTTTTTCTCTCCTTGTCTGGAAGAGTGACCTGCTAAGGATAAACCGACTGTTAGGTGGCCTTCCTGGTCTTTTTGGATGGAACGGATCATTCCGAATGCTGTCAAAGGAGACTGCATTTTGAAAAAGATGTCGAAGTGAAACCCTGTGAGTTTAGGTAAACTTTGGATGAGTTCCGGGTGGTCTACCTTTACCTTGAGTCCGCCTTCCGAGATATCGATCACAGGAAATTTTCCGTCGGTTTTGATCATGTTGGAATGACGAATTCGATCCACCATTTCGAAAGCGATCGTTTTGGTTTCCATCGCTTTGATGAGATCGAATTTTTCAGACTTACTTTGCATCTGAATGTATCCGATGGGGATGGATTCGTCCTCGTCGTTGAGATAAAGCACAGGTATGATGAGTTCAGAAATAATTTTCTGATTGCGGAAGCGGTTCATCTCCGTTTGAAATTCGTGATCGATGTCGTCCACATAAACGAGGAAGTCTTCCGTAGGAGCGTTTTCGTAAGATTCGGGGTTTTGAGTATCTTCCAAAAGAAGCGCTTTTTTCGATTGTTTAACGCGTCTTAGTTTTTCGTTGTCTTCCGAAGTGAAATTGGAGATTTTGATGAAGTCGCATTTATCCCTCAGTTTGTTTTCATAATCTTGAAAATTCACTTTTACTGCAGTAGGGACGTGGAACATGTCCGTTTCGATTTTCGCTTTGCTGGAAATGATGTTCGTGATCCAGACGGAACCGGGTTGCACCGAAATTCTTGTGCTTTCCCTGTCTTTTTTTGCGATGGCGATCTTGTCTAATGTAAGGACGTATTGAGATTCGCCTTTTTCTTGTTCGACGGTACATTCCAAATGAAGGTAACGACCCAAGATTTTGTAGAGTACTAATTTTTGCCCCACAAACAGGGTAGTCGTAGGCCTAACCCCTACGAGGATTTTTGTACCATCTCCGGCGACTTTTTTGAGAAAACATACCTCTCCCGGGGCTTCCGAATCCTTGATGTTCAGCTCTTGGTTGAGGAGGAATTTGGTGAGTACGTGCAGTTTTTTCTCTTTGTCAGAAAAAACGTCTAGGGAGCGTTTCGTACGTTCAATTGTTTCCATAGCTTTTGCTAGTATGACTCTATTATCGGACGGAAAACTTCTGAAATTCTCTTGCAAGCAGAGTTTTCTACCTTAAAGTAGAAAAAGGAAGGATAATTATGTCAAATCACCCCCAACCAGGGACCGAACTCTTGGACGGAGTCAGCGGAGAAGAGCTCTTTTCGGTCAATATGGGCCTAACCTACAGGGACTTTTTGGTTCTGCCGGGTTACATCGACTTCAATCCAAGTGATGTCGAACTAGATACCAAACTTTCACGCAATATTATTTTGAAACGACCCATTATGAGTTCCCCTATGGACACTGTAACCGAGTCCGATATGGCCATCGCTCAAGCATTGATGGGAGGAATCGGAATCATCCATTATAATAATTCTATCGAAGAGCAGGTGGATCAGGTAAGAAAGGTAAAACGATTCGAAAACGGATTCATCAAAGACCCTATCCTTCTTTCCCCTGAACACATCCTGGACGATTTGGACGCAGTGAAAGAAAAACACGGGTTTAGTGGTATCCCTATTACGGAAGACGGAACCCCTAATTCCAAACTTGTTGGAATCGTCACAAACAGAGACGTCGATTTCGAACAGGACAGAAGAATTAAGCTGGGTAAGGTGATGACGAAAGAACTCATCACTGCTCAGGAAGGGATCAGCCTCAAAGAAGCAAACGACATCCTTAGAACCAGTAAAAAAGGAAAACTTCCCATCGTCGACAAACAAGGAAAGTTGGTGGCTTTGATTTGCAGAAGCGATCTGAAGAAAAACAAAGAATTTCCTCATGCTTCTAAAGACGATTCCAAAAGATTGAGAGTCGGTGCGGCTCTTTCTACACTTCCTGAATCCAAAGAAAGAATCGCAGCTCTTTCTCAAATCGGTGTGGATGTGATCATCATCGATTCCGCACAAGGAAACTCATCTTACCAAATCGAGATGATTCAATTCATTAAAAAGAATTATCCCGCCATTGATGTCATCGCAGGAAACGTAGTGACCCAAGGACAAGCGGCCAACCTAATTGCTGCAGGTGCGGACGGTCTTAGAATCGGTATGGGTCCTGGTTCCATCTGTATCACTCAAGATACGATGGCTGTGGGTAGAGCGCAAGCCACTGCCGTTTTTAAAACGGCACACTATGCATCCAAACATGGAGTGCCTGTGATTGCAGACGGAGGAATCTCAAACATAGGAGACATTGCCAACGCGCTTGCGATCGGTGCTTCCATGTGTATGATGGGTTCCATGTTTGCGGGAACCAAAGAAGCTCCCGGAGAATACTTTTACGAAAACGGAATTCGCCTGAAACGTTATAGAGGAATGGCGAGTATGGAAGCGATGAACAAAGGGGGGGACAAAAGATATTTCTCCGAATCCCAAAAGATCAAAGTGGCTCAAGGAGTTTCCGGTTACGTAGTAGACAAAGGTTCCGTACTCAATTTGATTCCTTATCTCATACAAGGTTTGAAACAATCCTTTCAAGATATGGGATTTAAGAATATATCCGACTTGCACCAAGCCCTCAGACAAGGTAAACTTCGTTTTGAAAGAAGAACCGAGTCCGCACAGGCACAAGGCTCAGTGCACGGATTGTATTCTTACACAAAACCGTCCATGCGCGTGGAATAAACGAAATATAAAACATGCGAAATTTATTACTGAAACTCATTATAGTTATGTGTTTGCCTCTTTCTCTCTCTGCACAGGGGAAAGAGGATGCTTTGTCCGCTCAGGAACTTTTGGCCAGATTGGACAGAGAGTTGGACTACGGAAAAGGTTTAGTGAAGGGAACTTACGTTCTCATTCGCAGAAACGGCCAGTCCGAAACATGGAAAATCAATCGGTTCTTCAACGGAGACGACGCTCTTTATCTTTTCGATAGAAAGGGAAGAGGGTTGGAAGCGAAGCTTCTCACAAAAGACGAAGGGGAAAATATTTTTTTCTTCAATGTTTTGTCCGCAAAACTATTCAAAAAGACGGACGATGAAAAATACGAAGCGTTGATGGGAACCGGTTTTTTCTATGTGGATCTTTCCGGTTATTCGTATCAGGCGAATTACAATCCTTTGGTGAACGGAGATCTTGAAATTTCAGGACAATCTTACTATCGAGTTTCCTTAAAACCGATCCTTCCTTATTTTTATAAAAAACTGGTTTTGCTCATCGGCAAAAAAGATCTGAAACCCTACCGCATCGACTTTCATGACCGTGACGGTATTTTATTCAAAACATTGAACTTAAAATACGGTCCTATCAAAATCAAGGAACCGGGCAAGGTGGATGAAGTGGAAAAGGCTTCCCGCTGGGAGATGCTCGATTTGAATACAGGTAGTATCACCGTCTGGGAAATCCAGGAAGTGGATAAATCGGTCGCTCCGGACGCCTCTCTTTTTGCGGTAGATAACCTGAGTCGATGAAGGGTTCAGACCTTCTTCTTTTTCGGGAAAATTTCGAGTTCTCACCAAATATTCGTTTAACGACAGAAGAGCTGAGTCATTTAAAGGCTCTTCGTTTGGATAAGGAAAGCTGCCTGGTTGAAATCAGGGACGGGAAAGGTCTTTCCTTTCTATACGATTTTATTCCCGGTAAAAAAGATATTACCTTTGTCGCAAAACAAGAGTTAATCCTGCCGATTCGCCCTAAAAAAATCGCAATCGCTCTTCCTAAGGGAAACAGGCTCGATTTTTTTATCGGAAAGGCGACGGAGATAGGAATCACCGAAGTGGTTTTCTGCGTATTTCGTCATTCCATTCGAAAAGAATTCAATTTAGAAAGAGCTAAAAAAATCGTCAAAGAAGCTGCTTCTCAATCCAAACAAAACTTTCTATTGGAACTTTCCATCGAAGAATCTCTTACATGGATGGAGAAACACAGGGAAAAAATCGCTGTATTGGATCCATACTCTAATGTAAGTTATAAGGTGGGGGACTTTAGAGACCGCATTCCTTTGATCGGTCCGGAGGGAGGATTCCATTCGGATGAGATTGCGTGGATGGAAAAGGAGAAGATTCCTCGTTTTCGTTTGGAAGGTGGGGTGCTTAGAACGGAGACGGCAGGGATTGTTGCCGCCTCGCTTTTGGCCTATTCGGAATAGGCCTCGTCATTAAATTCGCTACTTTGCTGTGATCAAAAGATAGACAGTGGAAAGATTGCAGTTTGTGCTGCAGTTGGTTTGGCAGGCGGAGACTGCAGGAAAATTTTCCCCTGTTACCACCGGATAAGCAGCCGCACACTGTGATTGGCAGGCTTGTAGGGAGCCACCGTTGCAGGAAATGAGAAAAGTGAGGAGGTTCTTTTCGATCGTTTTGTCTTCCCTTTTTTGACATTGGAAGAAAACGAACACCAAACAAGAAAGAACTAGGATCTTAAGAACACGATTCATATTTCAAGATTTTGGTTGGGTCGCCTTTTCGTCAATCGTATCGTAAAACTCTTGACCTAGTCCGTTTTAAGTACGATTTGGATGAATCTCCCCATATGGCAGAAGCAGCAAAGAAGGTTCTTGAGAAAAAAGGACAAGGCGAGTATGAATTCACTGCCTATGGTGAATTTTTATCGTACTTCCACGCACATATCGATATTTTCAAAAAGCTGCTCAAAGCGAAAAAGATGGATCCTGCACAAATCGAAGCAGTGACCAAGTCGGTCAAGGGCTACATGACCGCCAACATCAAAAAGACGGATCATTTTTTCGAGAACCTTCCTCAGTTCTCCACAATGTTAGGTGTTCCTCAGTCAGAGATTTCCAATTACCTCAATACCAACTTCATAGAGGTTTTGGCAAAAGTTCAGGAAAAACTGAAATCTCAGGAAATAGAAAAAATCAACAATGCTCCCGAACAGAGATACGATCGAATCACTGAAGAAATCATAGAAAAGTTAAAATTCGTTTTTCCTGCTGACACTCGTTTTGCGGAAAGGGGAATATTGATCGTTTTGGAAAATACCAAAACGGGAGAAATCACCGAACCGCAAGGGTTGATGGCAGAATCCGCAAGAGCCGCATTGGCTGTCGCCGCACCTACTGCTTCCGGGGATCCTGCAGCTTCTCATTCTTTGTCAGAAGCTCTGGCACAGGCAAATGCTCCTCCGCCCCCTCCTGTGAAAAAAACATTAATCCCTGTGAAGGAAAAATCCATTCTTTTGGAAATCATTGAAACATTCGGAGACACTCTCACAGGACAACCGTTAGAGATTCATATCGGACCTCCCGTGGATGAATCCGCAGAACCGGAACCTCCTGCTCCGAACCAGCCTAAAAAAGACGATTACGAAATCGAAGATTTGGATTTCGAAGAAGAATCTTCTTATTCCTCCAGCCCCTCTTCACAAAGTCCTGAGATCCCAGAGGATCTGATGGCGGATTTCGACATAGAAGAACCTGTTCAGGACGAACCGGAAATTGTTTCCGATCCGTTTTTGGAATCGGTAAAAGCTTATTCCATCCGAGAGTTTGTGGAACTTATACAGACGATCACCGCTTATCAACAGAAAGGCGATCAGGCTGGTTATCAAAACTGGCTCAAGGCTCAATCCGAATTAGTGAAAACTGTGATTTCTTTCCGGACTCAAATTTTGAAAGAACAGAAGAACGAGCCGGTGGATTGGAATTCTTTTTATCAAAATATTATTTCCAAAACTCAGTTTCAATTGCAGACCTTGGAAATCCTACAGATCAAAATCAAAAATTTCCAAATCGTGAAAATGACTTTGGATCGAGCCATCGTAGAATTGAAAAAAGGTTCTCCCGACTTTGTGAATTTGGTGAGAATGGCTTGGCCTCACATTCAAAAAGCTTTTTTCGATGTTCCCAATTACGAGTCGGTTCAAATGACCTTGAAAGGGATTTTGTCCAGAGTGAACGATGAATCCCATAAGAAGGAATTCACTCGCATCTTCACTATGGCTTTGAATTTCATCCAATCCAAATATAAGGTGTAGTCGTATGTTCAGGCAAGATCTGTTTTTCTTGCTTGTACTGTTTTCTTTTTTTGCGATAGCTCCCGGTTTTTCCGAACCGGAACTCATCGTGGATCCTCTTTTGCAAAGGCCTTGGATCTCCGATTCGGAAGAGGAGGAAAAAAGAAGTTACCATCGTTTTCTTTCCTCTTCCCGTGAAATCGCTAAGACCCAACTCAAACAAGACGGCTTCGGAAGAAATTATCATGTGTATCCTTCCATGAGGATTCGTTATACGATCGACAACGATTATCATCGCGAATATCCCATTTTGGAAGATGCAGATTTGGCGGTCAGAGAAATGGAAGCTCTTGCGGATGCGGGAAGAAATAATGATGCTATTTTTTTGGGAAAAAGCATCGGGCTTTGCAGAAGGCTGCATGAGGAAAAGGAAAAATCATTTTCTCCCGTTTGGGCGAACGAAGCCAATTCTCTTTTGAACCGTCTGATCAATCGATACTCAGATAAAGTGGAAGATATCTTTCTCGTTTCAGAACCTTATGGATGTTATGAGGGAGGATCTTCTTCTTTGGGGAATTTGGTTTTGGAGTCGGAAACATTTCGTTACAGAGTGTCCGTTCCCAATACTCTTCGTTACGAAGGTCTCTTTCGAAAACCATCCGGGTATCTAAAGTCGAATTCATCATTTAGCTTTCGTTTGGTTCGTTTCGTTGAATTTTTGGCTCCTCTTCGTTCGGAAGACTGGGATGATATGCAGGAAGCGATGGTCCTTCAGGAATCGGGAATCACTTCCAAAACTCCTAGAAAAATTTTATTTTCCATCGGAACCACTTTCGACTCCGCTCCGAGGCTAAGAACCGCCAAAGATTATTTCCGATTTTGGGACAAGGAAAGGGGATTGTCTCAGGGAAAAATGCAGGATACCGCTTTTGTTCGAAGCCCGGAGAACGGAGATTACACTAGCAGGTGGAAATCTGTTGATGAAACCGGCAATATATCGTATTATCAAATGAAAGAATATTATTTCTATAAGGCGCCTCTCGGTTTTTTTCTTTCTCTTTCCTATCCTGAATCGGAAAAAGAAAAAGCGGATAGATACTGGAATTTGATCCGAAGCGAATTTAAAGTGAAGGAATACTAAAGGATGATTTTAGGTTTTGTAGAGTCTCCCCGCAGAAAACGGCCTAATCCGCAGAATCCGGATCCGAAAGCTACTTTCGTATTTTGGGTAGGGTTTCTCATCATTCTGGGCTTTGCAGCATCTTTACTTCCCTTCGGAGCTTATCTTCCTTTTTCCGTTTCCGTCTGGGCGCTTGTCATTTTATTTCTGCCTCTTCTTTTTTTCGGAATTTTTTTAATCTCTAAGCTGGGTTATGTGATATTGATTTCCGTCTTTCTTTCTCTTTTGGGAGGAGGTTTGTCGATTCTGTTTTTGGGAGATTACTTCGGTTATATGACCAAAACGACTGTCGCTACTGAGATTTCTCCTGAGAACGTAACCAAATATTCCGAGTTTAAGTTTATCTTTCTAAAAGACTTTCAATTGAAAGTGGATGAAGAGGGAAGTTTCCAAGCTCCTATCGTTGTTCGAAATAGGGGAGGAGCCAAACATTACGGGCCGAACTTTCAATTTCGATTCGTTCCCATCCGCTCCAAGTCCGATCCGAACCGGGATCTTTCCCTTTATGCTCTTTGTATGTCTGCGATCGGTTCCGGTTGTCTTTTTTCCGAATTTGCCAAGGGGGGAAATGTGATGAAGGAATCCGTTTGGGATTCCGATCCCAAAAACCGTGTAGGAATTTCCCCTGTTTCCGGTGCTCTTTATCTGCTTTGGAAACCTTGGGGGGAGGATGAAATCAAAACCAAAGGAGTTTGGTCTTTGGGAAGTTTGGGCTTTCTGATTTTGATTTGGGCTGGTTTCGCTTTCCGTAAAAAACTTCTGCCCTTTTCGGAAGAAATTTGAGAACCCTTTGCAATCGATTTCCGTCTAAAGATTGTTCATAGATGTTTCTCCTTATTTTACCCGCAGGGAGGGGTCAATATCCCTGATTTTCTTTTTTTTCTTTCCCTTTTTCCCTTAGATCCGCATTCCTTTTCTAATTATGATATTTCGTAAGCGCTGGTCTTTATTTCTTCTGTTTTCAATTTTATGGACCCAAACGAGTTTTTTTTCCCAGAATGCTCCTCCTTACGTGGAACTTTTTTCTCCTCAAGGTTCCGTTAAACTCACAAAACAAGTTCAAGTTCGTTTTTCCCAACCGATGGTTTCCTTGGGAGATCCCAGACCGAAAGAGGATATTTTTAAAATCAGCTGCCCTCTTGCGGGAAAAGCCAGATGGATCGATTCCTTTACTTGGGTGTATGAATTCGAAAAAGAACTTCCAGGGGGAGTGAAATGTGAATTCAAACTTTCCGATTCCTTGAAGACCATCGATGGACAAACGTTAAGCGGAGATAAAAATTTCGTTTTCGATACGGGAGGACCTTCCGTTCAATACTCGTCTCCTTATTCAGGAAATTCTATAGAAGAAGATCAAGTTTTTATGCTGCATCTGGATGCGAAACCGGAGCCTTCTTCCGTGCATAAGTTCGCTTATTTTTCGGTTCAGGAGCTTTCCAACCGCATCCCTCTTGAGATCGTAGAAGGAAAAGACAGAAAAGAAATATTGAAAGCATCCGGTTATGAAGATGAAGAAAATTTGATTCTAGTTCGTGCGAAACAAATTTTCCTTCCCGATAAAAACATTCGATTGGTTTGGGGGAAGGGAGTTCGTTCCGAATGGGGGGGAGAGCTCGCAGAAGATCAGTTATATGATTTTAAAGTGAGACCCGCTTTTTCCGCCAATTTTTCCTGTGAAAGAGTCAATGCGAAAGCGAATTGTATTCCTATCCTTCCTCTCAGTGTGAATTTCAGTTCTCCTGTCATTCATTCCGATCTTGCCAAAATCACTCTTATCTCTAAAGAAGGAAAAGAATATCCTTCTCAACTGAATGAAGCCACGAAACAGGATAAAGAGAACAGTTCTTATTCTTTAAGTTTTCCCGGTCCCTTTCCTGAAAATTCTGAATTTATCGTTCGCATCCCTGACTCATTGCAGGATGAAACAGGCCGCAAATTGGTAAATGCAGCTAACTTTCCTTTAACGGTCAAAACGGGAGAGTTTCCTCCTTTGGTGAAATTTCCTGCTAAGTTCGGAATTTTGGAGGCGAATGCGAATCCCGCCATTCCTGTCACCTTACGAAATTTAGATGCACAAATTCCTTTGAAAACAGTGAGTCTGAATGTTTCGGGGAGCACACAAAAAACTTTGGATCCTTCCGAAATTCAAAAATGGTTCTCCGTGCTTGCTAAGACGGAAAGAGAAAAAAGTATTTTTGCCACCAAAATCGGCTCCAATGCTCCTGTTTCTTTGAACTTTCCCAAACCGAACGGCAAAAAGCCGATGGAAGTTGTGGGAATTCCTTTGGAAAAACCGGGATTCTATGTTGTGGAATTTGCCAGTGATACGTTAGGCGCCAGCCTGCTTGAAAAAAAGGGAAAAATGTATGTTTCCGCTGCGGCTTTGGTTACGAATCTTTCCGTTCATTTCAAATGGGGCAAGGACTCAAGCTTAGTTTGGGTGACTTCTTTGGACAAAGCCGTTCCTGAGTCTGGCGTTTTGGTGAAGATAGTAGACTGTAAAGGTGTTGTTCGGGGAACGGGTGTTACAGGAAAAGAAGGGACTGTGAAGTTCGGAAAAATAAGTAATTCCGAAGTTCCTTATTGCGGGTATCATGAATTAGGAAACGGTCTTACCGTTTTTGCTCAAAAAGGAGAAGATATCAGTTTCACTTCTTCTGCCTGGGACTCGGGGATCGAATCTTGGAGGTTTAATCTTCCTTCTTCCTTATACGGGGGAGGGGAAGAAATACAATCCGTAGTTTTGGACAGAACCTTATTCAAAGCGGGAGAAACAGTCCATCTAAAACATTTTAGGCGAGGTCATGGCGGCCAAGGTTTGACTGCCTCGGATCCGAAAACCTATCCTAAAAAAGTAGTGATTCAACATGAAGGTTCCGGTGAAAATTTCATAACTCCTTTGGTTTGGTCTTTTCCAGGTTCTACTGAATCCGAATTTAACATTCCTAAGACGGCAAAATTAGGTACTTATAAAATACTTTACCCTTATTCGGAAGAAGAGATCGGTTACGGGGCGGTTGTAGGAAATTTCCGGGTGGAAGAATTTCGTCTGCCTGTGTTAAAGGGAAATATCCAACTTGCGGACGGAGCCGTTTATTTGGTTTCTCCTAAAAAAGCGAAGGTAGATTTAGGATTGCAGTATCTATCCGGTGGAGGTGCGTCTTCTTTCCCTGTCCAGATTCGAGGCCAGGTTTCTCCTAGGTTTTGGTCTCCTTCGGAGGAATACTCCTCTTTCAGTTTTAATCCGGAACAAATCACAGTGGGAAGGCATAAAACGGGAGAAGAGTCGGAAGAAGATTCCGGCTCTTCCGTAGACTCCAAACTGTTCCAGGGCGAAAAATTAAAGTTAGATGAGAAAGGCTTCGGAAGTTTTACTTTCGAAAATTTAAAGCCCGTTCTTACCGATTCCTCTTTGGAAGTGGAGATGGAGTATCTGGATCCTTCCGGTGAAATTCAAACCACTTATAGAAGTTTTCCCGTCCACCAATCGAATCTTCATTTGGGAATCCAACCGAAAGGGTGGTTCTTTTCCAAAGACAAGGTGGAGATGCAGATACTCGCTTTGGATCTTAAGAACGAACCTAAAAAAAATCAAAAAATCAATGTTAAGGCATATTCCAGAAGTTTTTATTCCAATAGACGCAGGTTAGTCGGCGGATACTACGCTTACGATCATTTCAGAGAAGTAAAGGATTTGGGAGTGTACTGCTCCGGCAAAACCAACGATAAAGGAATTTTATTTTGCGAAGGAAAAGCTCCTGAAACAGGTGAGATCATTTTCAGCGCCGAAGCCGAAGATGATAAAGGAAACCAAACCAATTCCGTATACAGCATTTGGGTGGCATCTTCTGAGGATTCCTGGTTCGAAGCTACGGATCACAACCGTATGGACATTTTGCCCGAAAAAAGAAGTACGGAAATCGGAGATACTTTGAAGATTCAAATCCGTTCTCCTTTCCGGGAAGGAACGGCTTTGGTGACTGTAGAAAGGGAAGGAGTCATCGATTCTTTCGTACAGAATGTTTCAGGAAAAGAGCCTGTCGTTTCCCTTCCCATCAAAAAGGAATATGCACCTAATGTATATATTTCGGTTCTTTTGATTCGGGGAAGGGTTGGTGATCCGAAACCTACCGCAATGATCGACTTGGCAAGGCCTTCTTTCCGATTAGGTATCGTTCCTATCAAGGTAGGATGGAAACCGTACGAATTGTCCGTAAATATAAAAACGAATCAATCCGATTATAAGGTAAGAGAAGTAGTCACTGCGAACATCCAGGTGAAGGATAAAAACGGAAAACCTCCCGAAGCAGGAGGAGAAGTTTTGGTAGCTGTGGTGGATGAGGCTCTATTGGAACTTTCTCCGAATCCTACCTGGAAATTATTGGATGCGATGATGGGAACCAGAGGATTGGATGTGTCTACTTCGACTGGACAAAGTCAGGTGATCGGAAGAAGGCACTTCGGTCTCAAGGCCAGACCTACCGGAGGAGGAGGGGGAAAGAACCCCACTCGAAATCTATTCAACACTTTGTTGTATTGGAAAGGGAAAATTGTTTTGGATAAAGAAGGAAAGGCTAATATTCGTTTTCCTTTGAACGATTCTTTGACATCTTTCCGAGTGGTTGCAGTGGCCAGCGCGGGAGTTCAGGAATTCGGAACCGGATTTTCCTCCATTCAAACGACTCAAGATGTGCAGACATTTGCAGGCATCCCTCCTGTGGTTCGGGAAGGGGATTTGGTTCTTCACGAATATTCGTTACGTAATTCAACTTCCGTAGAACAATCATTAAAGCTGAATCTTCAGATTACGGATACGAATAAAGATTCTTCTCGTCCTAAACTCAATCTGAATCTTCCGGAAAAATCCGTTCGTTTGGCTCCGAATTCCACCGCTTCCGTTTCCTGGAACATTAAGGTTCCGAATGATGTGGAAGCAAGAATCCTCAGCTTTGAAGCTAAAAATGAAAGCGGGGCGGCGGTCGATCGACTCACCAATGACCAAAAAGTAATTCCTCTTCTTTCGGAAAGAGTGTATCAGGCGGGGCTCTATCAATGGGAGAATCCCGTTTCTGAAACGTTACAAGCTCCTTCTGATTCGATTCCTAATTCAAGCAGTTGGAAGCTCACTGCTGTCCCTAGTCTTTTGGGAGGAATGAAATCCGTTGAATCTTATTTCCTTGCTTATCCTTACGATTGTATGGAGCAAAGAGTTTCCAAAGCGGTCGGTTTAAAAAGTTCCGCCTTATGGCAATCCGTAGATTCTGAGTTAGGTGCTTATCTTGATTCTTACGGTTTGGTGAAATATTTTCCTAAAATGGAAAGAGGGAGCGAAGTTCTTACCGCTTACGTTCTTATCACATCCAGACTTGCGGGAGTTTCTTTAAACGGAGACTCGGTTACCAGGATGACTGAGGCCTTGAGGGGATATGTGGACGGAAAAATTCCGGGGGAACCTTGGAGTTTCGGAGCGGATGCGATAATAAGAAAGATCATAGTGATCGAAGCATTAGCCATATACGAAACTTTAGATTGGGACTATGTCAGTCCGGTTTATAAAAACTTAGAGCTGCTTCCCACTGCATCCATCATAAGTTTGTCCGAGATTTCAAATGTAGTCGTAGGAATGGATCCTAAAGTCAAATCCCGTTTAGCAAATGTTTTACGATCCAGGTTGAATTTACAGGGAACGGAACTTGTCATTGCCGATTCCAATTTCGCCAACCCTTGGTGGATTTTGGGTTCAAAAGATTATACTATGGCCAAACTGGTTCTTTGGACTTTATACGATTCAAGTTATAAAAAGGATATGCCTAAACTCATCAAAGGATTTTTGAAAAAACAGAGGTCGGGCAAATGGGACACCACTCTTGGGAATGCGTATGGAGTGTTAGTTGCAGAAAGAGTCGGTAAAATTATGGAATCCGAAAAAGTCACAGGGGGACTTGTTTCCGTAAACGACGGTAAATCCGAATTTAAGATCGATCCGAATGTAAACTCTAAAAATTCGGTTTCGATTTCCGTCCAGCCAGAACAAAAGAACGTTTCTATCAACTATAACGGCAAGGGAAAACCTTGGATCCAATGGGAATCCAAATCCAAAATCCCTCTCAAAGAAGCATTGTTCAGCGGTTATCGTATCAAAAGAACGATAGAGCCTATCCAACGTAAGGTGAGCGGAAAATGGACCAAAGGGGATATTCTAAAGATCCGTCTGGAGATCACCGCCGATTCCGACAAAACATGGGTGGTATTGGAAGATCCTCTTCCTCCCGGTTCCCTGCATATCGGAAGGGGTTTGGGAAGAGAATCCAAAATCCTTGCGGGGAAAATCTCCCAGGAACAGGATTTTTCCCCTAGTTTCGAGGAACGTTCCTTTTCCCACTACAGGGCCTATTATGAGTATCTGCCTCAGGGGAATTTCGTTACGGAATATACGATCCAATTGAATCATCCGGGAGAATTCGTCCTACCTCCGACCAGAATTGAGGCGATGTATTCCCCGGAAACTTTTGCGGAATTGCCGGTGGAGAGTTTGCAGATTTCCGAAGGAGAATCTTAGGAAAAGTTTACGGATTAGAGGGGCTTGGAATTATGACTCCAATGGAAGAAATTCCAGCCCCAAAATTTCCCCGAAGCGTCTTTGTCGCCATCTTAGGCTACACTGTTTTTTTTTACCTATTCTTTTTAGTTTTTAACACTTCTTTCACTTTGATGGGCGTCGATATTTCCGACGTCTTGAAACAATACTTAGGCGATTTTTTCGGAGTGTATCTCACTTCTAGTTTCACTGTTTTCGCCTCTTCGTTGGTATTTCATCTGGGAGCGGGAAGTGTTTTTTATCTGGCTTTGCATTCCGTTTCCTCCTTCTCGGAAAAGACAAAATTAAAACTTCTTTTAGCGTATCTTTTGGCTGTGGATCTCTTGGGACTCTGCCATTCGTTCGTTTTGTATCCTCAAATATACGGCGAATTTTTCTTCTATAGATATGTTTCCTTCTCTCCATTTTTGTTTTTTTTAACGGATCATTTTTCTCCTCTCTTCTTTCAAATTTTCATCTTTTGTATCTTCAGCATTCAGTTGGGAATTTTCATCGGAAAGTTTTGGAAGAAAAAAAGAAAAGAATCCTTATTCCATATTCTGCACTTTTTGATCGTATTTGTTCTGCATCAGTTCGGTTTACTTTATCTTTCTTTGGTTTATTTTTCCCTGTTTCTTCTTTTTTACTCCAGACATGGTAATATTCACTATCGAAGTTATCTGCTTTCGATCTTTGTTTCCGTTTTGATTTTATTTTTTCCGAGACTCTTCGATTCTTTTTACGGATTTTTCGCAAAAGAGGAAAAGGGCAAACCTCCTATCTTTTTGATTTCTGCGGACTCTCTTCGTTACGATAAATTGGGATTCGTTTCCGGGAACCCTGAAATCACTCCTAACATTGATCAGTTTGCAAAAGATAGTTTCGTGTTTCACGACCATCATACTACCATTCCCAGAACTTTCCCGAGCTGGGCGGATCTTCTCACAGGCCAATATTCCATGAACCATAAGATTCGGGATATGTTTCCTTCGAAGGAGGAACAATCCAGAATCGGTTCTTCTTTATTCCCTACCGTTTTACAAAAGTTAAAGAAGATCGGTTATCAATCTTTCGCTGTGGGAAGTTTCGCTGCGGATATTTTTCCTAGAGCCAACTTCGGTTTCGATTCCGTATTCGCACCTAACTTCAATGCAAGGGTGATGACCTTACAAAGAACCGTAGATTCTCAATTGTTTCTTCTCCCCGTGTTGACGGGAAGTTTTGCAGGAGGAGGGAATTATATTCCTGAAATGGACGGTCTGTCCACTTGGGGTGACGGGGAAAGAATCGTTGAGAGATTAAAAACCTTGAGTAGAAGAGCAGGGGACTCTCCTTTTTTTCTGACTTATTTTTCCAGTGTCGTACATTTCCCTTACAGTCCAGCATACCCTCATTATAAAAAATTTACGAATCCTAATTATTACGGGAAATACAAATATCTGAAATTCGTAGATCCCGTTTCTTCTGAAAAACCGAATGAGACCGAAATCGATCAAATCAGATCTTTGTTCGATTCTTCCGTATTCGCTTTCGATTCGGAATTCGGTTCGATCATTGAATATTTGAAAGAGTCAGGGTTGTATGATAAATCGATCATCATATTGACTGCCGATCACGGGGAAGCCTTATACGAGGACATTCACGGCCAAGGTCATGGAGAACATTTGAGAGGAGAGGCGGTGACAAAAATTCCTCTTTTGATCAAGTTCCCGTCAAACACCGATTATCAGAAAATTCCTGAAAAGGACTTTTACGGAGTCACTTCTTCGGTAGATCTATATCCTACATTTTTAGATTACTTTCATATTTCTCCGGATCATCCTCTTCCGGGAACTTCTCTTTTATCCGTTTTAGGAAAGAAGGATTGGGAAGAAGATAGAGTCGTATACAGTGAAACAGGAATTTGGTTTTCCGACAGAGGGGATCATTTTTTTCAATCCCAAAGAATTCCTTATCCGAATATCCTTCAATTGCATAGAGTCGTTCCGGAAGAAGACTTTCAAATCATGATCACTGACAGGCACTACCAAGAAACGATTGCATTCGCCAAACACAGATCAGTTCAAAATTCACGCTATAAGTTTATATACATTCCTACGAGAAAGGGGGTGATTTACGAGCTTTACGATCGTAAAAACGACCCTTTGAATACCAAAAATATCTTTCCTTCCGGGACAATCGGATTGTCCTTAAAGGAAAAATTATATTCTCTTGTAAAAAGATGGGAAAATGCGAACCAAGCAGGAGAGTATTTACTTCCAGGTAGCCTTAGGAATGCGGATTTATAGGTTGAGATCAATAAGGATGTTAGAGAAAGAATATGCCGAAACGTAGTGACTTAAATTCAATTTTGATTATTGGCTCCGGTCCGATTGTGATCGGGCAGGCTTGCGAGTTCGATTATTCCGGAACCCAGGCGACGAAAGCTCTGAGAGAAAAAGGCATCCGTGTCATTTTGGTAAATTCCAATCCTGCAACGATCATGACCGATCCTGAGTTAGCCGATGCCACTTATATCGAACCTTTAACCGTTCCCGTTCTTGAAAAAATCATAAAAAAAGAAAAGCCGGATGCGATTCTTCCTACTGTAGGCGGACAAACTGCACTCAATCTGGCCCTCGCCTTACATAAAGAAGGTATCTTAGAAAAATACAATGTGGAATTGATCGGTGCCAAAGTAGAAGCGATTCGAAAGGCGGAAGACAGGGAACTTTTCAAAAAAGCGATGGAGAAATTGGACATTCGTGTCGCTAAATCGTTTATGGTTTCCGACATGGAAGCTGCCAGAAAGGCAAAAGAGGAAATCGGTTTTCCTATCATCATTCGCCCTGCCTTCACTTTGGGAGGAACAGGAGGAGGAACCTGCTATGATGATGCGGAATTCGAAGAGATAGCACTCAAAGGTTTAACTGCATCTCCTATTTCCCAGATCCTCGTTGAGGAATCCGTTATGGGATGGAAAGAGTTCGAGTTGGAAGTGATGAGGGATTTAGCCGATAACGTAGTCATCATCTGTTCCATCGAAAACATCGATCCGATGGGAGTCCATACGGGAGATTCCATCACTGTTGCCCCACAACAAACATTAAGTGATAAAGAATACCAACGTTTGAGAGATATGTCCATCGATATCATCCGAGAGATCGGTGTAGAAACGGGCGGCTCGAACATTCAGTTCGCAGTCAATCCCGAAAACGGGGATGTCATCGTCATCGAGATGAATCCTAGGGTTTCTCGTTCTTCCGCTCTTGCTTCTAAAGCAACAGGTTTCCCTATCGCAAAAATCGCAGCTCTTCTCTCAATCGGTTATACTTTGGATGAGATCAAAAACGATATCACTCGTGTAACTCCTGCTAGCTTTGAGCCTTCCATTGATTATGTTGTCACTAAAATCCCTCGTTTCGCTTTCGAAAAGTTTCCTGGAAGTGATCCTACTTTAGGGGTTCAGATGAAAGCGGTCGGAGAGGCTATGGCAATCGGCCGTAACTTTAAAGAAAGTTTTCAAAAAGCGATGAGATCTTTAGAAACGGATCGTTTCGGATTCGGGAGTGACGGATACTTAAAAGAACTTTTGGAATGGGAATCCGTTAAGGCTTCCGATAAAAAAGAATGGTTGTCCGCTAAAATCAAAAGACCAACCGACAAACGCATATTTTACGTTAAACTGGGTTTTAATTACGGTTTCAGCGTAGAAGAAATTCATGATCTATGTAAAATCGATCCTTGGTTCCTGTATCAGTTCGAAGAATTGTTTCGATTGGAGAAACGTTTCAAAGAAGAAGGCAGAGAATTTATTCCTGCAATGAAAAAGGCAGGTTTTTCCAATCGTCAGTTGGCGTTCCTCGCTAAGGAAGACGATGTTTGGGCCCAAATTCGAAGCGGTGCCGCTATCGATATCACTAAGGCAAAAGTGGAATCGATTCTTCGCACGGAAGAAGAGAACCTTGAAAAGTATCTGATCGAAAAGAAGATCACTCCTGTTTTCAAACGTATCGATACCTGTGCGGGAGAGTTTGAAGCATTCACTCCTTATATGTATTCCTCTTATGACGATGAGGACGAATCGGGAGTTACCTCAAAAAGAAAGGTGATGATTCTGGGAGGAGGTCCGAACCGAATCGGTCAAGGAATCGAATTCGATTATTGCTGTTGCCATGCTTCCTTCGCTTTGCAAGAGTCCGGGGTAGAATCCATTATGGTGAATTCGAATCCGGAAACAGTTTCTACGGATTACGATACATCCGACCGTCTTTATTTTGAGCCTCTCTCTTTGGAAGATGTGATGAACATCTGTTTGAAGGAAAAGCCTGAAGGCGTTATTGTCCAGTTAGGCGGACAGACTCCTTTGAAACTTGCAAAAGCACTGGAAAAAAGAGGAGTTCCTATTTTAGGAACAAGCCCTGATTCAATCGATAGAGCTGAGGATAGAAAACGATTCGCTGAAGTTTTGACCAAATTGAAACTTCTTTCGCCTGAGAATGGAATGGCTTCTTCCAAAGAGAAAGCTCGTGAGATTGCTGCTAAAATCGGCTATCCCGTTTTGGTTCGACCTTCCTACGTTTTGGGCGGTAGAGCGATGCTGATCGTAAACGAAGAGACCGAATTGGATCGTTATATGGAAGAAGCGGAAGAAGTATCCGAAGACCGTCCTCTTTTGATCGATTCCTTTTTGCAGGATGCGACGGAAGTTGATGTGGATGCTTTATCCGACGGAAAAGATGTGTTCATCGCAGGAATCATGGAACACATCGAAGAAGCAGGGATTCACTCAGGTGACTCGGCATGCGTTCTTCCTCCTCAATCGATTTCTCAAAAGATGATTCAAGAAATCGAAGATGCCACTCATAAATTAGCTTTGGAACTGAACGTCAAAGGTTTGATTAACATTCAATATGCGATTAAGGATGAGACACTGTACGTGTTGGAAGTGAATCCTAGAGCTTCCAGAACGGTTCCTTTCGTAGCGAAGTCTATCGGAATTCCCGTCGTTAAAATGGCTGTTCGCATTATGTTAGGTGAAAGTTTGTCGAAACTGAATTTGGGCAAAAGATTCTCAGCACCTATGATCACAGTCAAAGAAGCGGTTCTTCCTTTCAGCAAATTCCCTGGTGTGGATACGATCCTAGGACCGGAAATGAGATCCACAGGCGAAGTGATGGGAGTTGCTCATTCGAAGGGAGAAGCTTTCGTGAAAGCGCAGATCATGGCAGGAGAAGAGCCTCCTAAATTGGGAACTGTGTTCGTAACGATCAACGATAAAACCAAGAAGGAACTTCTTGAGTCGATTCGATCTCTTTCTAATCTAGGATATAACATCATCGCAACGGAAGGAACTCATAAATTTCTTTCTGATAATGGGATTTTATCGAGCAAAATCAATAAGATCTATGACGGGTATTTCCCGAACGTGATCGATTATATCAAAGAAAAGAAGATTCATCTCATCATCAACACTCCACTTTCCCGCGTCACTCGAGAGAATGCGTTTACGATTCGTCAGGCGGCTATCAAGTATAAGGTGCCATGTTTGACGACTTCGCAAGCGGCTAAGGCGCTAATCAACGGGCTCGTAGAAATGCAAGACAAAGGATTTAGCGTGAATTCCTTGCAGGAAATTCATAGTAAGAAGTAGGGTTGCGGTGGGTCTTTCGAAGGCGGTCCCCCGCCCTTTCTAGGGTGGGGAGGCGTGGTTCGTGGGTTCCCTCTCCGCCGTTCCTCCAATTACATCACTTCCTTTCGGAAAGCAACCCTATCTGCTTCTTTGGGATTTTTTTTGAAAATCTTTTCACCTTTTTGCCCAGTTTTTTATAAGAAGACAGGATTTCCTTTCTTCTGGGAAATTCGATAAGCCGCATTGACGAGCCCTACATGACTGTATGTCTGAGGAAAATTTCCCCACATGCTGTTCGATTCCGCTTCTATGTCTTCACTGAAAAGTCCCAGATGATTCGAATAATTCACTGTAGTATGAAATAACTGCTCCGCTTCCTCCAATCGGTTCATACATGCGAGGCATTCTATATACCAAAAAGAACAGACTAAGAACGTGCTTTCCGGAGTGCCGAAATCGTCTTTATGTTTGTATCGATACAATAATCCTTTTTCCGTCTTTAGATTTTTCTCAATCGCCTTTATGTGATCTTTTGCTTTTGGAGATGTAGGATCCAAATAAGACATGGTAACCAATTGCAGTAAACTTGCATCCAAATGTGCTGTTCCTTCTGCTTGCGTATAACAACTCTTCTCTTTATGATAACACTCTTCAATTTTTTTGATGGCTTCCTCTTTTAATGTGATCGCTTCTTTCAGCAGATCTTTTTCTCCCAAGGATTCGGCTATCTTGATGACCGCACTTGCTCCCGCCCAATGGAACAAAAACGTATAACAATGTTTTTGTGATAAATTTCTAAATTCCCAAAGTCCCGCATCAGGTTCGTTCATCGTTTTTTTGATTTGAAAGAGTATGTTTCTGATTTGGGAAAGATTTTGGAACCTGTTTTTATCCAATATTCTTTCGTCCGAATAAAGAGGAAGTAGGGATAGTAAAATTTGTCCGTACACATCGTTCTGTATATGTGTATAGGCCTGATTTCCTACACGGACCGGAACGTTCTGTTTGTATCCTTCCAAATCCAGAATCTCCTCGTCTATAAACGAATCCCCAGTGATTGTATAAAGAGGCTGGTATCTTCCTTCTTGATTTGGTTTTAAATTGGCCAGATAATTGGCGAATCTTTCCATTTCCTCGAAATGACCCAAAGTAGTAAGTGCATTCAATGTATAATAGCTGTCTCGAATCCAACAATAACGATAGTCCCAGTTTCTTCCGCTTCCTGGAGATTCAGGAAGACTGGTAGTGGAGGATGCGATGATTGCACCTGTATCTTGGTATTGATGGATTTTCAAACACAGAGCCGAACGAATCACTTCGTTTTGTGCGAAGTTTCCTAAAGAACAATGTTTTACCCAATTTTGCCAGTATCCCTTCGTTCTGTGATAGAAGGATTCCATCGTTTCCTTTAGATTATGCGATAAATCGCTGTCGCAAGCCAAATAAAAATATTTGGTTTCGTTCAATACTTCCGATTTCCCGTTGAGGAGATAGTTATGGGAAAAATTCGTATAAAGTTTCAGCTCAAGAGAATGGAACTTATACGATAAAAAATTCAATCCGTTCGTTACAGTTGGTTTTTCTTTCCCATAATCGTATTTAGGTGATAAGTTTACTCTGATCCTAGGGTTTCCTTCCAATAACTCCACTTTTCTACATAACACTAGCGGGTATTGTGCCGTTTCCTCGCTATAAAATCTGGGAGCGAAATCTATGATTCTGAATTTTCCCGCAGCGGTATGAAATTCTGTGACCAGTATATTTGTGTTTTGAATGTATTGTTGGCTCGTAGATAAAATTTCCTCTTCCGGTATGATGGAGAATTCTCCCGCATCCGGATCTAACATAGTTCCGAAAACCGGAGATGAATCGAACTTAGGCCAACAGAGCCAAGGAATGGAACCGTCTTTATGGACATGCGCAATAAAACCGCAGTTACCAATGATTCCCGTTTGATATGTATGTCTTTTTTTCTGCATAAAATTATCTCTTGTTCTTGTGGATCAATTCGGAAAGAAAATGTAAAACTTCTTTAGTGTCCTTGATTCTATATTTTGCATGAGTGTCTTCCGATCCGACTTTGATCGTTATACTCTGGCTGGGGAGGCTGGAAAATAGGTCTTCATCCGTAACATCATCACCGATTGCTATGATCTGTGAATTTAAGTGAGATCCCAAGACGGAAAGAGCAGCCTTTCCTTTGCCCACTCCTATCTCTCTGACTTCGATGATCTTTTTACCTGGTTGAACTAAAAAGTTTTGGTTGGATGATATTTGAGATATCTCATCCAGAATTTCTTTCGCCGCATTGGCTCCTATGTCCGGATCGGCGTTTCTATAATGCCAAACCAAAGAGAATTCTTTTTCTTCGATAAAAGAACCGGGGATTCTGGTTTGATATACCTTAAGTCTTTTTAATATATCTTCTTTCCATCGAATTAAAGATATCTGCTGTTTTTCCCATTGAGAATCTTCCTGTCTGCGTATCCAAGATCCGTGTTCCGCAACTAAGGTCACAGGAAGTTTGGAAAAATGTTCCTCTAAAAAATTTTTATCCCTTCCGCTGATGATACAGGTGTGTAGAAAAGGAATTTTGCAAAGTTCGTTCAATAGAAAAAGAATCGTTTCATTAGGAACAGCTTTTTCCGGTTGTATTTCGAATTCTCTGAGCGTTCCGTCATAATCCAAAAACAAATACGATTCTTTTCCTTCGAGAAGTGATACAATATCTTTAGAAACATCATTTAATTTTTCCGTTTGTCCCTGGATCTGGGATCCTACGATTTTATCTGTCTCTTTTCGTATATCGTTTGCCCAAACATTTACGTTATAGCTTTGAATTCGATTCTGCATGAGTAGATTTCTGGAAATTTTTTCTTCTTCTGGCATCTCTAATGCTTGTTTAATGGCGATAGCCGTTTCTTCAATATCATTCGGATTGATCGGAATGGATTCCACGAGTTCACTTGCGGCACCCGCCATTTCGCTCAAAATCAAAACACCTTTGCCGTCCGTTTGGCAAGCCACATATTCTTTCGCCACTAAGTTCATTCCGTCTCTAAAGGGAGTGATCAGGATCGCATCCGCGGATTTATACAAAGGAACCAGGTCTTCGAAACTCAATCCTTTGTATTGGTAAAGGATGGGAGTCCAGTTTAGATTTCCGTACTTTCCGTTTATATTTCCCACCTTTTCATCTATGGATTGTTTCATTGCCTGATAGGAAGGGACATTGGTTCTGGAAGGAACTACGATCAAAAGTAATTGGCATTTTTCCTTCCATTCAGGGTTGTTTCTTATGAATTCATCAAAAGCATTTAATCTTTGTAAAACGCCTTTGGAATAGTCGAGTCTGTCTACGGAAATGATGATTTTGAGATTTTGTTTATTGTTTTTGATCTTATTTACTTTTTTGATGCATTCCTTGGATTCAGCCTGTTTTCTGAATTTTTCATAATCGATTCCCATAGGAAAACTTCCTACTTTGATGTTTCTTTCCTTATAAGAAACAATTCCTCTTTGGTTTTCCAATCCCAGACACCTCAGAATGGATCTTAAAAAGTATTGGGAATAGAGTTGAGTGTGAAACCCGATGAGATCCGATCCTAACACTCCTTCCAAAATGGAATTTCTGATTTGTTTCGGAAGCAGTCTGTAGATTTCGAAAGTAGGGAAGGGGATATGAAGGAAAAAACTTATTTTTGCATCCGGAATGGCTTCCCGAATCATCTGAGGAACTAAAAACAAATGATAGTCGTGAATCCAAATCCAATCCCCTTGTTTATGGTTTTGGATGATCTTTTTGGCAAAGACTCGATTGACTTCCTTATAAGCTTCGAATGTATCGTTCGAATAATCCGTGTATGATGGAAAGTAGTGAAACAAAGGCCAGATGGTTCGATTGCAGAATCCTTCATAATAGAGATCGAAAGTTTTTGTTTTGAGAAAGACTGGAATGGTTTGGGAACCGTTCCATAGTTTCGCTTCGATTTCTGCTTCATCCTTTTCCGGGACGTTTTGTCCGGGCCAGCCGATCCATACATAAGGGCGGCCTTGGATTTTCCAATCTTCCAAAAAACTGGCAAGACCGGTTGCCAGTCCTCCTATTGTCGGTTTTCCTTGGAGATTGACGGGGAGTCTGTTGGAAACTAAAACCAGTCGCATCCTTCTTTTTTATCCATAAAAATCACTCGAAACAAGGGTTTAAGTCTGCTTCGTAGATGATTCTATGACAAATTGGCACTGTTTTTTATAAATTTTGCTTGCTTATTTATATCGAACGTTCGAAATAAAAAAAATGCCTAAGCTAGTGGATCACATTACTTTCAAAACTGAGATTCTGAGGAAGGTTTACCCCATTTTTATCGAAAAGGGGTATTTATCCGTCACTATGAGGGATCTTGCGTCTAGTTTGGGAATTTCTACGGGAAGTTTGTATCATTATTTCGAAACCAAAGAGCAGTTATTCGACAGTATGGTCTACTTCGTTGTGGAAGAGGATACATCCGAACTGGAAGGTCAATGGAAGTCGGATGAGAAAGAGGAGATGGAGATTCTCATCCAATATTTGGAAAATAAATCCACTCATTTTCAAAGCCTTCTTGTTCTGGCTCTGGATATTTCCAGGGAGGAGGCCTTGCATCATAAATTTAATTCCTTGATCAAAGATTCCGTTCAAAAATTCGAAAGAATTTTAGAAGAACGTTTTCCCGATACGGGAGCGCCGCTTCTTTCTTTTATCATAGGGGAATTGTACAAAAACCTAATCGTAAATCATCCCATTAGATGGAATAAGTCGCTTCGCGGATTCTTATCGAAATAACAGGAGTATCATCTTATGAAAAAACTATCCTTCTTAATCGCATTCATTTTACCTATAACATCCGTATGTGGGTTTTACCTGGGAACATATTGGAATCTACTGACTCCTTTTTTCGTATTTGTGCTTTTGCCCGTTTTGGATCTTGCGGTAGGCAAAGACGAATCCAATCCGGAAGAAATTTATTTTTTACAACTTCAGAAGGAGGATTATTATAAAATCATTACTTTCTTGTGGACGTTTGTGCAAACTTGTTTTCTGATTTGGGCTTTGTATGTGGTGGCTGTTTCCGATCTGGGAACTTTGGATGCAATCTTGTTTACAGCCTCTGTCGGTCTTGTGACAGGAGGAATCGGCATCACTGTTGCTCATGAATTGGGGCATAAAAATTCCCGTGTGGAACAGTTTCTGAGTAAACTTCTACTTCTTCAAGTTTCCTATCTTCATTTTTATATAGAACACAATCGAGGACATCATGTGAATGTCGCAACGGAGGAGGATCCTGCCAGCTCGAAGGAAAATGAATCTTTCTATCGATTTTATCCTAGAACTGTCGTTGGTTCTTATCTTTCCGCTTGGCGTTTAGAAAGTGTTAGGTTGAATAGATCGGGTCTTTCTTTTTTTCATTATAAGAATGAAATGATTCAATTCACCTTTTTTCAATTTATTGGGATCGCCTTGATTTTTTGTTTTTCTTGGGCGCTTCAGGAAACGATTGTTTGGGAAGGTTTTCGTTCGGATGTTCTTCGTCCGGTTCTCTTCTTTTTGGCACAGTCCGTTTTCGGATTCAGTTTACTTGAGGCTGTGAACTACGTCGAACACTACGGTCTGCAAAGGAAAAAACAGCCTTCCGGTAAGTTTGAAAGAGTGATGCCGATCCATTCCTGGAATCAGAATTATTTTTTATCCAACGCCTTTTTATTTCAGCTGCAAAGACATTCCGATCACCATGCGAATGCAGGAAGAAGATACCAAACACTTAGACATTATGAAGAAGCTCCACAGTTGCCCTTTGGATATGAGTTGATGATTTTGATCGCACTTGTTCCTCCTTTATGGTTTAAGATCGTGAATCCTATATTGGAGGAATGGAAATCAAAATCTATCGATTGATTCGTTTCATTCTATCTTTTGATTTTTATATACGGAATACAACTTTTTCGATTTTAAATTCCATTTTCCTTTGGTTTGAGTGAAAATGAATTCTCCTATATGTTCTCCGTTTTTACCGAATCGGAAGATATCCTTACTTTGTTCGAAAGGAATCGTTTTCTCATCGTCCAAGATCGCCAAATCGAAGTTTACTTTTTGTCGGATGGATTGAATTTCTTTTTCCGATATGCTTCCGATGAGAATCTTTAAGTCAGGGGTTTCTTGGGGGATTGCATTTTGTATTTCCGCCCAATAGGAATTTTCCGAAGCTGAATTTCCGTTGTCATGATGATGAGTGGCCCAACCGAAAATCATCAGTTTGCCTTCCTTTGCATTTAAGATGCGATAAGGTTTGATTTTTTTTACGGAAGGAAAGTTTCCTAATAAAGGAAGAGAATTCTTGTTTTCACGAATGGATTCAGAAAGTAGAAGGTCTTCGTAAGAAACGGAAATAGCCTGATAACCTAATGTATGATACGAATCTAATATCTTTTTTTCCTGATCGTTTGTTGTTTCTTTTGAGAACAGATTTCCAGCCTCCAAAAGAATCACATTTTTGAATTTCTTTTTATATTTTTGCAAAAATTGAGATCTCAGTTCCAATCCGCTGATGGGTTCTAATTGGCAATAACAGGCGTCATAGTTTCCTTTTAAAGATGAGGTTACCAATACTCTGACTTCGGAATGAAGAGGAAGTGCGGAAAGGATAAAGCAGATCGTTAAAAATTTGAATTTCATGGAATGACGTTTTATACTCCGAACGAATTTAAGTTTCCTGATCCGTTCGGAGGGGTTACATAGTATTAGTTTTGTCTTCCTTCTATGATCTGAAGAAGAATGACTGCCGCTATTCCTAATTTTCTATCGAGTTTACCGGAAGTATCTTGCGAAAAATCGACTCTGAATTGAGGGACAAAAGGATTGAACGTTTGTTTGAGAGTGCCTACGATTTCAGTGCCCAGAAAGATATGGAAGGATTGGGGAATTAAGTTTGTCAAAAACCTTCTCAAAAGAGCCAAAAGGTAACTGTCTTCCTGAATGGTACCTATCGATTTACCTGAAGCGTCCAATATAACCCATTCATCTTTAATGATGGATGCAAATCCCTTTCTTTGAAGAGTTCCTAACTGTTGATTGGATTTAACATCTAATACATCGTATGCTGCGGAAAAATCAATGACGCTTCTTGCTTTGATTTTTAGAAGCTCTTGCGATTTGTTTTCATCGTTATAAACAGTGATGTCTTCTTTTAGTTTGAATGCCTTTTGTTTGACATAAAACAAAAGTTGTTCTCCCGTTTCGTTGAAGATTTTGACTTCTCCTCCGAAAATTTTGAGAAAGGATTTTTTTGAATAAAACTTGCTGTGATTGAATGCTTCCATGACAGGAATCTACATGTTCTTGTCGCGGAGACAACGATTTTTCTTTTTGAAAATGGATAAAATGGAATTCCTAATTTGGAATCGATTGTCATATAATGAAGGCTTTATGATCTTGGAAAACAAGTTGTTTCCTCGGTTTATCTTCTTATTTTTACTCTTCTGTTTTATATCTCCTTTGTTTTCACAGCAAATCAGGGTGATGGGGGAGAATGACGGCTTCGGTGGTTTTTCTGATCGTTATTATACGGACGGGGAAAGATTGGAATTCCACACAAAGGTTGCGAAAGGAAACTTTACCGAATCTATTTTAGGAAAGTGGAATTCTTTTTTTCTGAAAGACTCCAGCCAATCCGAAGATTTGGTCGGTTTTTCTTTGGGACAAGAGTTTTATACTCCGACAAACATTAAAAAGTCGGATGTTCCATTCGGGGATCGGCCGTATGCGAGCAGAATTTTCGCAGGCCATTCTCTCACTACATTCACCGAAGACACAAGTGTTTTTACCGAAATTGAATTGGGAATGCTCGGGCCTGAGTCGGGAGGCAAACTCAGACAGGAAAAATTTCATTCCCAAATCGGATCACCTTCTCCTCAAGGATGGAACACTCAAATTCCGAATACGACTACGTTTCAATTTAGAACGGACTATCGTCATTTTTATTTTCCTTATTTGGGAGTGAATGCGGAAGGACAAATCGGAAATGCTTATACGAAAATGAATTTGGGGCTCATCTTTCGTTTAGGGAATATGGGAAAAAATCCTGGTCCCGGTTTTTCCGTACTGCAGCCTGGACCTCCGGTTCTTCCCACACGAGGAGAGGGGATTTGGTATTTTTATCTGAACCCCAGTTATACCTATCAACTTTATAACGCCACTTTGGAAGGCAGGTTCGGTGAAGGGAATAAATATAGGGAGTCTAGTCGTTCGACTGCTTTTTCCGATATCAATCAGTTTTTGGAACCTCTTCCTAGCCCGGAACGAATCAGCAGAGAATCTTTATTGGAACAATTGGTAAGTGACAATGGTCACAATTCCTTGCAAAGATTTTTTCTGTTTCATTCTCTTATGCCGAATCAAAATTTAACAACGGATATAGGTTTAAATTACATTCTATTTAATAATATATTTAACGGAGCGGAATCGCTCGAACAGGGACTTCGTTTGTATTTGATGAGGAATATAGCGGATCAGTGGGATGGTCTTTCCGATCAAGCAAGGTTGGTTGCCGCTTATTCCTTGTTTAAACCGAACGGGGAAAATATCCCTATGGCGATTCGATTTTTATCCTATGAAATTTTAGCATCTCAAATTTTGGATACGAACACTCGTTTGATTTTTCTGGAACTTTTGCGTTTGAATTATATCGCCAATCAGGATAAAACCTATGTGACTGATCTTAAGAGATCCGTGGGGAATGTGAAACTCGGTTTTGTAGGAATCACAAGCGGAGGTTTTTTGTTTTCTCTATCATACCAATATTCTACGATCGACTTCGTTTCCGCCAAAGGCCTTCCCCAATACCATCAATGGATGGGATTTCAATTGGGAAAGGTATTCGATTAATGAAAGTTAATCTATTTTATAGATTCTTCCTGAAGAGAAATCGACGACATAAACATTTCCTTCCGTATCCTTACCGAATGTGGAAATGAGAATCGGCCATTTTCCTAGAGAATAAACTTGAGTCACTTTTTCTTTGGATGTTGCGGGAATTTCAAAAGCCCAAATTCTTCCTGTGATGAAGTCAGCGAATATATATTTATTCTTTAAGGAACGATTGGAGGAAGTATAAACGTAGCCTCCCGTAATGGATTGACCTTCTTCTCTGCCATATTCGTAAATAGGATCGGATAAACGATCGGATGGGCAATTTTCTTTAGGATCGAAACAATGGAAAGCTTCCTTGATGTTCCAACCGTAGTTGTTTCCTTTTTCCACTATGCTGATTTCTTCCCATAGATCCTGGCCTACATCCGCTACGATCAATCTTCCTTTCGGATCGAAGCTATATCTCCAAGGATTTCTGAAACCGAATGCGAAGGTTTCTTTTGCACAACAAACATCGTTTAGGAAAGGATTATCGGAAGGTATGGAATAAGCTTTCCCTTCTGCCTGCAAGTCCACATTGACTCGCAACATGCTTCCCAGAAATGTCTTCGGGTTTTGTCCGTTCTTTTTGGGATCGTTCATCCAGCCTCCGTCTCCCCAGCCTATATAAAGCATTTTATCCGGGCCGAACGCCAACTGACCTGCGTTATGATTTGGATAAGGTTGTTCCACTTCCATAATCACCCTTTCCGAAGTCAGTTTCGCTTTGGTAAAATCTGTAGTAGAAGTGAAAGTCCATTCCGCAATTCTACTGATGTCTTTTTTACCTGATTTCAAAGTATAGTTCAGGTAAATTTTACCGTTTTTAGAAAAGTCAGGATGAAACGCCGCACCTAGAAGACCTTGTTCTCCATCCGTTGTTGCATTTAATTGAAGTAATACTCCGGTATCTTTTGAATTCAGCTTCCCCCATTTGAGAGCGCCTGTTTTTTCTGCGACTACAAAATATCCTATTTCAGAGGGAGGAAATTGCAGGTCGGTAGGTTGGGCAAATCCTGCAGCAACCTCTTTTAAAGTGACTTTAATCTTTTCTCTGGATGCGTCTTTCCGGGAATATTCTGCGAACATTTTGGACGGATCCGTCTCAGGTTTATAATCTTCCGCCGCACCGAGTTTGGAAACAAGTAGGCTTCTGACTGCATCACAATGGACAAAAACCAAAGTAAGTGAGAAACAAAGAAATATGAAAACAGATTTAGAAGAGGAGGATCGTCTCATTTCCGTTAGACCGTAGATTCCTTGTTTATTTTTTTGTAAAAGATCCAGCCGATTCCTGCAATGAATGCGAGACCTAGATAAAAGAGTCCGTTTGCGATATAACCGGATGTAGGAGGTTCCGTTAGACTCCATCTGAATTCAGGGTTGTCCATTTGTCTTTCCAGTGTAAAGGACACGGTGCCTGCCTGAATGTCTTCATTTCCTGGAACAAAGTTTTGGTCGAAGTCCGGATACTTGGAATAACGATTTCCGAAATACAATTCTATTTTGTTTTCTTTATCTTCCGGAATATAAAATAAAATCTCTTCTTGCGTTTGGGACTGAACTGCTTGCGAAAGCCGGATAGGCAGATTGTCTCCATTGATGATTTCTACTTTGTATTTTCCTGAAACAAGGAAATTGAGCGGGATCGTTGTAAATTCTCCGTCTTCGGGAGAATGGGAGATCATTCCGTTGAAGGCAGGCTTCCATTCATGGTTTTCAAAGGCGGTGATCTTAATTTCTCTCTCCCATTTATTTTCCTTAAACTTCAAATTCAAAATGGAAAAAGGGGATTGAGTTTCATTGGGAAATAAATAGACAAAGGAGTTATCTTCCGCTTCAGGCGTAGGGATGTCCGTATTCGAAGTCCAAACGGAAGCAGTTTCCAATTTCCTTGCATAAGCGTATGGGAATTTATAGGACAGATTGTTCGGTCCTTCCACTCTAAGAAAACGGTTTCTAGTGAGATTCAATTCCACCTGAGCATTGTTTTCTTCTCCGTAACGAAATACGGAAGAGGAAGTATTATAGACCCAGTGATTCGGAGTCGAACCGGAAGAAATTTCCAACTGTGCTTCATAAGAAGCATCACTTTCCGCTTCCAAACGGGTATAAACCATTCCGGGAGGGAGTTTCGGAAGTTCCAAAACAAAGATCGTTTGATAATCTTCATCTTTTTTATAAAGAAGTTTCGTTTTGATTTTTTCCAATTTGGAGGAGTTTCTATCTACAACGGTTCTACGAAAGTAAGGAATATAGGAATCACCCTGTACTAGCCTGATATCCCCGTAGAAAGATCCTTTGAAAACTTCTTCATCCAATAGAATTCTGCCCACTTTACTGTCCTCTGCCGAATAGGTGGATTTAATATCTTTCTTATATTTGAAACCGCTCGGTTGAAACGGTCCCGCAAATAAGGAAGAGGTCAGAGAAAATAAGATAACAAAGATTAAACTAAATTTCATGTTGTTTTCCTTTTTGAACGATTGTATAAAATTCCAGTGAGGAAAAGAGCTCCTCCCAATGCAAAACCTGCGATGATGCGGGCTAAAATTCCCATATTCCAGAAATCATAAATATATAATTTTAAGATTACGATTCCCAGACAGAAAAGTCCCACCTTTCTTGCGAACGGCACAGGCATTATGAAACTCACGACTGTGAAGATCACTCCGTAAAATGCGAGAAAGGATGTGTAACCCAGAGAATGATATTCCGGACTCACATTATAATAAACGTCTATAAAACTTCCCAAAAGCAGAACGGGAAAAGAACCCCAGAGATAAATGTCCGGGATGTCTTTGACTCCTTTTCCGATCCGATAACTTGCGAAGATGAGTAAAGAAGAAACAAGAAAAAGCGCAAACCTTCCGTTCAGTAAAAACAATGCATCGTCAAATATGAATTGTTTGGCGACCAAAGAAATAATCCCTAAAATCCAAAAAGGAATCCCCAATGCATAAAGAATCTCCGATTTGAATCGGGCACCTGTGAGACTTAAAAAAGCCGCAAAAGCAATGAGAGTGAATCTTAGGGCATATCCTTCCAATCCTAGGAAGATGGATGTGAGTATAAAAGGAGTCCCGCCTAATGCCAATACTCCGTAAACGGAATCCAATAAAGGTTTCGTTTCTTTCGTTTTCGCAAGAGAAGCGAGTAGAAAAACATAATAAACGATCACGATTCCCAAAACGAAAGCCGCTTGGAATTTCGGGAAAAAAATTGAGGAGATCCAAATTCCCTGAAGGAAGGTGAATAATAAGGCAAGCCCTGTGGTGATGGCGGATAAAACTCCTGCGAGCCCCTTTTCTTTAGGAAGCAGCAAGGATTCCCTATAAAGAAATATCAGGAAAGTGCCTAATTGGAACAAGATAGGGAATCCCCATCCGGAAACTTCCAGTTTTTCTAAGGCCCAGCCGCTAAAGACTAAATGATCTCCTATTAAGAGGACTAATGGTGCGATCCTCCAGCGAGTATGGGAAGAGATCAGTAAAAAAATAAAATTCCAGAACAATAGATAGGTGAATAGGAATTGATACGAGTTTTCGCCTGTGGAAAGTAATACGGGAACAAGGAAGGCACCCAAAGCTCCGAACCCGAAAACGACTTCGTTTTTGAAGAAGGATGACAACGCAATGATCGTTAAACTGTGTATGAACAATCCTACAAAACAAGCTTCCAAAGAATATAGATCGTACAGAAAGTAACCCAGATAATAAGAGGCAAAGAACAAAGAAGAACCTGTACCGATCAAAGAAGGACCTATCTTCGGCCAAGGTTTTAAATATCTGATACCTTGGATCGTCACTATCGCTCCCGTTAGAATTCCCAGCCAGATCCTTACGGATTCGTTGATCCAGTATTTTTCAAAGGCAAGTTTGAGAAACCAGATGGCGGCAAGCAACATGGACACTAGTCCGATTTTTATAAATAAATTTTCCCCTAAAATCGATTCCCAATCGATTCGTTTCGATGAGGAAGAAGGAGTTTTTTCCTGGGAATAGGCCGCTGCAGGGGTGAGCGCGGTAGTTTTTTCCGGTTCTTTGGTCTTTGTTTGCGGAACCGCAGACTCTTGTTTGTTTTGCACTAGCCTTAGGCTTTGTGCTTCCGATTTCAGGTTTGCTAATTCTTTTTCCAAAGAATAGATTCTTTGTAAGAGAGATTGCACCTGCTCATCTTGGTTTGCCATGGAGGCGAGTTTTTCAATTTGTTCATACTAGAGAAAGCATTTTTCTCGATTTAAAATACTAGGAAAACCGCAGGATAGGGGCGCACATTTTATATGTACGCCTTTTCGCTATTAGTTCATATCATCGATTTTGATATCATCCGGAGCGGGTTTGCCTTTGCCTGTTTCCAGGAGATCTCTCAAACTGAGAAGAAAGATCACCCATTTTGTACTACAATGCGCAGTGAATTCAGTTTCGTTTTTCCAGTCTTGGTGACGAAAGAGAATCAAAGTCAGAGCTGTTCCGTCAGGTGCATTCCCTTGTTTGAGAGTGAAGTCGATATGGGAACCGATCCAATCTTCCGGCCCGGAGATACATTCCCAAAGAACTCTGTCTTTTGTAGCTTCCAGAACCTTCATTTCGAAACCTGCCAATCCGAAATCGAAACGAATCGTTTCTCCAGCGGAGGAGGCGCCTTTGTTAAATGTTCCCGTTACTTGTTTGGTCCACCATCCTGAGAGACCTTCCTTGGTGGTAAGAGCCTGGATCACTTTTTCCGCTCCTGTTCGAATTCCTAATTTGTGGTAAATTCCGTTCATGTTTTTTTATCCTTCTTCATTCCTTTTTCTTTGCGGCATTGCCAATAAAGACTGTTATATGGTTATTCTTTTCCCAGCCATTGATCGAGGCCTTCTAAAATGTTGGTCCAACCGCGGCTGTGTTCTTTGATTTGGAAATCTTCCGTCAAACGTTCGTGAGTTAACGTAATTAATGTTTGCGGTTTGGGAAGATTGTCCTTGTTTATGGTGGGAGGGAGTTCTTGGAATAAAACAGTAACAAGTGTATCACGTTCATCCGTCATGTGCGATTTCCAGGTGAACACTAGTTTGTTCGGCTCTTCTATGGTAATATACTCTCCGCTATGAGGCAATACTTGTCCGTTCAAAAGCATATTGATTTGAAACTGTCCGCCAGGACGAGGATCAATCCTTACCGATTCGAATCCGATCGTATCTTCCGCTAAAAACCATTTTGCGAAATCATCCGGTTTGAGCCAGGCGCGGAAGAGTCTCGTTGAATCTGCGTTAATTTTTTTTTCTACTTTTAGAATCAGTGCCGTCATTGTCTTGTTCCTCCATAAGTGCTTCTAATCTGTCGAGTTTGTTTGTCCAAAATTTCTGATGATAGGTGAGCCAGTCGTAAGCTTTAGTAAGGGACTTGTTTTGCAGTTCGATCCGAAAACTTCTTCCGTCGTTCGGGTCTTTTACTTTTTGTACGAGACCTGCGGTCGTTAAAACTTCTATGTGTTTGGCGGCGCCGGTAAAAGACATAGAAAAGGGCTCTGCCAATTCGGAAATGCTGAGAGATCCTTTTCTTAGATCAGCTAACATTCGTCTTCTGGAAGGATCTGCAAGTGCCGCAAAGACACGATCCAGTTTTTGGTCTTCTGAAAATAATTCAACCATCTGGTTGAATAAATGAAAAAGGAGAGGCTCTGTCAAATATTATTCAACTATTTGGTTGAATAAATTGTCTGTTTGGGAGGAAAAGGCTCTTTCCTGGGAAGGTTATGTAGGAATCCCCAAAAAATCCTGAAAATCGCTTCAGGAAAATGAAATTTGGTCGATCCTCCTATTAGGAAAAATTTAAACTTTTTTTCAAAAAAATAAAATGCTAAAGTCGGCCAAAAAAGCCAAAAAACTTTAATATTTTGTAAAAATTCTCAAATCCTGCTTAAAATCTTCAAATTAATTTCTATTCTCCGATCACCGACATTCAAAGGGAACAAATAGAGATTTTTAGGCACAATAGGGCCTGGAAACCAGACACAAAAAACCAGAGAGGGAAGGGATTCCCTCTTGCACAAAGATCAAACGTTTCAAGGAGGAAACCATGATCATAAATCACAATTTAGCCGCGATCAACTCCCACCGCGTGCTCAAGTTTCAAAACGAGGAAGTTTCCAAGAATATGGAAAAACTTTCATCCGGAATGCGTATCAACCGCGCAGGTGACGATGCATCCGGACTTGCCGTTTCTGAAAAAATGAGAACGCAAGTGAATGGTCTTAGACAAGCTGAGAGAAACACCGAAGACGGAATGTCCCTCATTCAAACGACTGAAGGATACCTCCAAGAAACAGGCGATATCATCCAAAGGATTCGCGTGTTGGCGGTTCAATCATCTAACGGGATCTACACGGAAGAAGACAGACAAATGATCCAAGTAGAAGTATCACAACTCATCGATGAGGTGGATCGTATTGCTTCTCAAGCAGAGTTCAATAAAATGAACCTTCTGCAAGGTGCATTTGCTCGTGGATCAGCCAAGGCTTCGATGTGGTTCCACATTGGAGCGAATCAACACCAAAGAGAGAGAGTTTACATTGGTACAATGACAGCTCAAGCTCTTAAGTTGAAAGGCCAAAAATTCACGTTGTCTACTGCCGATGGAGCCAATGAAGCGATTTCCGTTCTAGACAATGCTCTGCAAGCGATTAGTCGACAAAGAGCGAACTTAGGTGCTTATTTCAACCGCATGGAACATGCCGCAAAAGGTTTGATGAATGCGTATGAGAACACCCAAGCGTCCGAGTCTAGAATCAGGGATGCAGACATGGCGGAAGAAACCGTTGCATTCACAAAGAACCAGATCTTAGTACAATCTGGAACTGCGATGCTTGCTCAGGCGAACGTCCGTCCACAAGGTGTGCTTTCTCTCCTTCGTTAATTAAGCGGCATAGCCTCATCTTAGTTTGGTGAGGCTTTGCCTAATTTTTCAAAGGGTTGTGTGACTTTAGCGTTAATAATTGATAATCGGCCGGCTTTCCCCTGCCAGGTGGCAATGTGAAAGCTCATCCTTGACACCGGACAGGGATTGTCCGGCTAAACGTTTTCCCAAAACGTTTGGCAGTACACAAAGGAGTGTAAGCCAATGATTATCAATCACAACATGAGTGCGATTCAATCACATCGTGCTCTCAAGTTTACACAATGGGATGTAGATAAGTCCATGAGGAGTTTGTCTTCCGGCCAAAGAATCAATCAGGCTGGGGATGACGCATCGGGACTTGCTGTTTCGGAAAAACTGCGAACTCAAATCCGCGGTTTACGTCAGGCAGAAAGAAATACGGAGGATGGACTTAGTTTCATTCAGACTGCAGAGGGTTTCCTCAATCAGTCTGCTGAAATCGTCCAAAGAATCCGTACTCTGGCAATCCAGACATCGAACGGAATTTACACCCCGGAGGACAGGCAGCTCGTGCAGGTAGAAGTATCTGCGCTGGTGGATGAGATCGATCGAATTGCGTCTCAAGCAGAGTTTAACAAGTTTAAGCTGTTTGAAGGTGCATTTGCTCGTAAATCTCCCAAGGCGTCGATGTGGTTTCAGATGGGAGCGAACGCGAACCAACGCGAACGTTTCTATATAGGAACCATGACATCCAAAGCTTTAAAGATGTCGAAAGGGGAGCTTTCTCTTTCAACACCTGGAAAGTCGGATACTGCGATTACCTTGGCTGATTTCGCCTTGGACAAGATCATGAGACAAAGAGCGGATATGGGAGCCTATCAAAATAGACTCGAAGCCGCGGCAAAAGGTCTTATGGGTGCGTATGAAAATATGCAGGCGTCTGAATCAAGGATCAGGGACGCAGATATGGCTGAAGAAATGGTAGCGCTGACCACGAAACAAATTCTGGTGCAAAGCGGTACGGCAATGCTAGCGCAAGCCAGTCTTCGGTCAAACTCTGTATTACGACTCTTACAGAATACGTAAGAGAAGTAATTAGGCAAGAGTTGCCTTAAACTATTGGCCTCTTTTTCGACGGCAACTTCGGAAAAGAGGCTTTTCTGTTTTAGGTTAAGAGTATATACTGAAATAGAATTTTGTTTTTATTGCATATTCTTTTGAAATAAGTTATTTTAGATAAAAAGTAGAATCGTTTTTTCTTTTATGAAATTTCAGAATCACGGCTTTTTCTTTGACTCACCTATAGACTGTTTGTTTGCTGTAGTTCTATCCGGTTAGTATTAGGAAAGTATTGTGAAAAAAATGATAACGATTTCGATGATTTTGCTTTTTATTTTGGCAGAATGTAAAAGTGAAAAAAAGCCTCTTCTGGAAGATGAGTCGTTAGGGAAAAATCTGCTTTTGATCAGTATGCTGCAAAACTTCTGTCACTATCGTATCGTTAAAACTGAGATTATCTCAATACCTACAGTGACCGTATCGGGAGTGTATCGAATTTGCGGCGACAGTGCAGGAGATGTAAGAATTAAATTTGCCGATTATAGTAAAACTTATAGAATCACTGCTATTCCTGGAACTGCTACTTATTGGCCTTCTTGTTCCGGGACTGTGACGGTTACATACGGAGCTTATATGTCTGGATCTGCTCCTCTTAGAACGATCGTAGGAAGTGATGAAAGAAATGTAGAATTGAAACCGAGTGAATCCGAGTCTTATTTGGTAACTTCCAGTTCTCCACCGGGATCCCTCTGTAGAATCAATGGAAGGATACCTTTGCAGACGACGGAGTTTCGCATCCTATTTGAAGAGATTGATTGATTGCCTTTAAAAGAAGGAGTGAAAAGAGGAATTAGAAATTAAGAAAAAAAAGAATTATTCCAGAAAGATCTTTCCCTTTCTTTCTGGAATACAATTTACCGGAAGGTTTTACTTTTGTTGGTTTGGAAACAAAACAAAGACGGGAAACCTTTTTGATTTGTTTCACTTGATTTTGAAGTCGAGTGTCTTTTGCTTTCATACGTCTTAGATATCGTGATTTTTTAAAAAAAGTCAATAAGGATTTTTATTTTTATAAACCTTGTCTAATAGGTAACAAATTATTTTCGGTTCTTGAAAAGTAGGGAAATAAACCAGTCCATAAGCTTGTTCGTAATTTATTTGTAAGGCGATCGTATTTCCTGAAGAAATAGGTATAAGGAATGGAAATGGTTTGTGTTTTTGAGAAAGAACCTTTGTTATTCTTAAAATAATCAAAGTTTCCTTGGCCTAGGGTGGTTCCTAAGCTAGGGTTTGTTACGATCACATCAGCCCCCTGTGATATCTGATAAAGTGACTCCGAATCCGAAATTCATGCTCATAATCGAACCAGTAAAGACAGCATCTGCCGTTCCTGTTGTGCTTAGATCCGATTAGAAATTCCTGAAATACCTTGGCTTTGGAACAAATAAGCGGCGCCGTAATCTCCTGCTGCATTATTTGCTCCCACCAAGAGGTCGGAATAACCGTGGACATCTGTAGTTATGAATGTTCTGATAACATTCTACCATGGGATAAAAAAAGAGTTCGCCCAATAGTTGATGGTAATTCATGTAATGATAGTTATAGATAAAAATTGAAGCTGCTGCGAAGCCCTTTTTTTGGCAAATCCTGGCGTAGGGTTGAGTTTTGTTTTCCCATTATGTCGGTTAGGTAGTTTTGAAACTCAAGTGAAATGATTCATTTTTTTATTTATAATGATAATAATGATCGGGGTCGTCCCATTTTGCCTTTTCTATATCTCTGATATTTCGGATCTTTTTCCTGTCTAGTTCCGCCTTTTCGAATTCGGAATTAATAATGAAAATTTTGGCACGAAGTTCCAATGCTGGGATAAAATCATGCATAATGGAAATAGCGATATCACATTCTTTTAAAGCTTCCTCATATTTCTTTTTTTCGAAATAGATCTCCGCCAAAAATAGATGATGGCTGTGGGTAAAAGAAGGATGAACTAAACTTAAGAATTCTGTCATTTTTTTAAATGCCAGATCGGTAAACCCTCCTTCTCGTAGACGTATTGCATCTTCCCTTAATTGTATTAAATGGTCTGAAGACATAAGCTATGTTACCTCCCGTAGAAACTTTATCGACTCAGCCGCAAAAATAAATTATTTTTTATCTGTTTTGTATATTCGTATCGATGGTTTGTGGAAAAATTTCTTATTTCTAAAGTTCGAAGATTTATTGCATGATTTAAGAAAAAATTGAATATTTTGATAAAAAAAGTTATACGTTAGTTTCTGTTTTTATGTGTCCATTTCTTTGAAAAGATTGACTCTGTTTTTTTTATATCATTCCCTCCTTACAAATGAAAAAAATAAAATACTTAATTTCTGTTTTTCTTATATTGAGTTTAGCCTTAGTAAACTGTAAAAACGATAAAAATAAAAAGGAGGAAGACGGTGAGATCACCAAGGAAGATACTATGCTTTTCCTTCTTTTACTTGCAGCGAGCCAAAAACCTCCTTGTAGTACAAACGTAGGATCGAAAGTGACAATTCCCGCTTCAGGAACATATTCTGTTTGCGGAAGTAGCAGCGGTTCTACGGAAGTGGTCTTTGCGAATCCTTCGGTTCAATACAATGTGGTTGCAACGGAAGGAAGAGCCAGTTATTCTTTTTCGGGTTGTAGTTCCACATCCAGAACTCTGCCTGTTTCCTTTTCTCAAACTGTGGGTTCCACTTCGACTGTCTTAGTATCTTCTTCTGGAACAAGTAATCTGGATTTTACACCGAATGCATCCAATACCTATAAAATCGAAGGGTCCAGCGCTCCTTCCTTAACATGCGGTGGGGTACGTGTTTCCCCTTCGGTTACCGAGTATAGAATTACATTTACGGTTAAATAGTGTTATGTGTAATTATGAAGTTTATACAGAGGGATTTTTTATGAAGTATCTTCTATTTTTTGTTTTAAGTTTAATCGGCTGTGTCAGCAGCTTTAAAAAACATACCCCAATCTTGGCTGTAGGTGTTGATCTGCCTCAGTCTTTGGAATGGCAGTTAGCGTCCGATAAAAGCGCAGGAGGGGAATATCTAAAAGAATGGATTCCTGTATCAAACAATGTCGCAAATACGGAATGGATCATCGTTGAGCAAAAATTTAATAATACAAGTTCGGCTCATTCTTTTATCCAATCTGTATTTGCTTTGGCAAAGTCTCAATGCACGAATATTTTATACAATGGCCCTGATCGAAAGGATATTGGAGAAAGCGAAAGTTATGTAGGACGTCTTATGTGTGCGCAACAAATTGGGAAAGAATACGGAACCTTCACTGAAATGAGAGTTCTATCTGACGGTTTGCATATTTTCGTGATCACTAGTGAAAGAAGATTCCCTCCTACACAGAAGGCCGGTCAATTCGAGTTTCGCACACCGGAAGAGATCATTGCATTTAATAAGAAAATCAGTGAATCTGCACTTTTTGTTAGAAACTCTATCACTGTATGTACTGCGAATTGCAGTTAGCTGATTTGAGGACGAATCCCTTACCTTAGAATTAGATCCAAAGTAAGGGCAGGAATTTTTAGGCTTTTCTTTCGTCTAGGATGGAATTCCACTCATCTAAGTGTGGTTTTGCGATTGCGAAAACTTCGGTAGTATCTCCTTCGATCGTTACGGATTCGATTTTGTCTCCCTGGCGAATCGAGTTTACTACAGCTTGGTCTTTTTCATCGATCACTTCACCGAATACGGAATGTTTGCCGTCCAACCAGTTGGTAGGAACATGAGTGATGAAAAATTGGCTTCCGTTTGTGTTCGGTCCAGCATTGGCCATGGAAAGAATTCCTGGTTTATTGTGTTTTAGATCGGATACGAATTCGTCTCTGAATTTATAACCTGGGCCGCCGGTTCCTGTTCCGGAAGGGCATCCGCCTTGGATCATAAAATCATCGATCACTCTATGAAAGTTGAGGCCGTTGTAAAAACCTCTTTGTGCTAAATTTACAAAATTGGCTACAGTGTTCGGTGTTTTATCGGCGAACAGTTTGAGTCTGATTTCGCCTTTGTTCGTTTTGAAGGTTGCAGTAAGTTGTCCCATGTCTTTTATGAGAATTTTCCAAGCATTTACAAGCAAGTCTAAAAACTGTCGTTTTTAGGAGAATCCGTTCCTGATTCTTCCGAAAACGATTCTATTTATATCCTGCCGCCTGAAGGGAAAACAAATGAGCATAACGTCCGTTTATCTTTAAAAGTTCTTCGTGACTTCCATGTTCCATGATTTTTCCATCGGACATAACAATGATTTGATCCGCCATTCTCACTGTGGAAAAACGATGAGAGATAAGAACCACCATTTTGTCTCCCGTTAAGGAACGAAAATGATTGAATATATTCATTTCCGCTTCCGCATCCATCGCGGATGTAGGTTCATCCAATACGAGTATGTCCGCATTCTTTCTCATAAACGCTCTGGACAAAGCCAGTTTTTGCCATTGCCCGCCGGAGAGTTCTTGTCCTCCCTTAAACCATTTCCCTAATTGCGTTCCATAATCTGCAGGAAGATTTTTGATGAAAGTTTGAGACATTCCTTTTTCGGATGCGGAGACCCATTCTTCTTTGTCCGTAAGATGATCCACATCTCCGACTCCTATATTTTCTCCAACGGTAAATTGGTATTGTACGAAGTTCTGAAAGATAACTCCTATTCTTTTTCTTAGAACGTTCAGATCCCAATCCTGCAGATCGACTCCGTCTAACAGAATTCTGCCTGAAGTAGGAGTGTACAATCGTGTGAGAAGTTTGATCAGTGTGGTTTTGCCGGAACCGTTTTCTCCTACGATTGCCAATTTTTCGGAAGGTTTCAAATGAATGGAAATATCTTTCAATACCGGTTCCGTATTTCCAGGATAGGTGAAGGATACGTTCTCAAAACGGATTCCTTCTCTGTTGGATCCTTCTTTGATTTTACCTTGAGGGATGGGAACAGGTTGTTCCAAAAATTCGTATAAATTGGCTAAGTACAGATTGTCCTCATACATCCCTCCTATGGAAGTCAGAATGGAAGAGAAGGTGGATTGGCCTTGTCGGAATAGAACGAGATACATAGTCATCTCTCCCAGACTGATGTTTCCCGATATGGCCTTGATCACGATCCATGCGTATGCGGAATAAAATGCGATCGTACTGAGTAATCCCAATAGATATCCCCAGATTCCTTTTTTGATGGTAAGGTCTCTATCTTCCTTGTACAATCGTTCGAAAATAAAACGATAACGATCCAGAAGCATCGGTCCCAATTGAAATAATTGGACTTCCTTCGCATGATCTTCTCTTGCGATTAGAGTTTCTAAATAATTTTGTTCTCTCGTTTCGGGAGATCTCCATCGGAAAAGGCGGAATGCATGTTCCGAAAATTTAGTTTCCGCAATGAAAGAAGGAATCCCCGCGACTAATAAAAGTAAAACGGCCCAACCGGAGAGTTGGAGAATGAGCCCTGTGAATGTGAACAGTATGATGGCGGATTGACAAAGACCGAAACTGCGATTGATGAGAGCGAGCGGTCTGCTGGATGCCCCTGTGCGTGCTTGGGTCATTTTATCGTAGAACTCAGGATCTTCGAAATGAGTCAGCTCCAATGTTAACGCTTTTTCCAGGATGAGTTCGTTCACCTTTTGTCCCAAGAGCACTTTTAAAAGCGATTGGCAAACGTTCAGTCCTTTTTGGGAAGCAGCAAGCAGTATGATGGCCGCCGCTTCAATGCTAACATAGGTTAGTGAGGGAAGGGAAAGAGTGAAGTAGGATAGGGATTCGGAACCTGAGCGGGAGGCGATGACAACGCTGTCCACTATCAGCTTGCCTACATAAGCGATTCCTGCAGGTAAAATTCCTCCGATCAATGTTAAAACGGCAATGGCGATCGTTAATTTGCGGTTGGTTTCCCAAACGAGTAAAAATGCTTTTCCTATGTAGCGGAATAGGGATCCTGCAGGTATTTTTTTCTGCGATTCAACGGGAGGGAGTGTATAATTCGGTTTCGGTTCTCTCATTTATTTGTTGATTTTTCGACTGTCCGGGGAGATAAAATGGTCGAGAAGATTTGTCAGAAGCATCAGAAACAATTTATTTAGGGGTCAATTATGAAATCGATTCTAATCCTTTTTTCCTTACTCGTTTTTGCAACCGTTCTTCCTGCGGAAAAGTTAGAAAAGAAAGCTTCCGTAAAAAAGAAAACTAGAGTCGAGTCGATTCCTAACAAACTCATCGATTACAAAGGATTCCAAAAAATCGTAGTAGAATCCGCCGGCGATCGGGAACTCAAACGGCTTACGGAAGATAAATTTTTGACAATGATGAAGGAACCGGATGTTATCATTCTGGATGCGAGAAGTTCTTCTCGATTTGTTTTGCGTCATATCAAAGGTGCGGTGAATCTTCCCTTTACCGATTTTACGGAACAGTCTCTTGCTTCTGTAATTCCTGGAAAGGATGTGAAGGTTCTCATCTATTGTAATAATAATTTCGAAGGAAGTCCTGAGTCTTTTGCTGCGAAAGCCCCAGCCGCTTCTTTGAATTTGTCCACATACACTTCCTTAAAAGCTTACGGTTATGTGAACATTTACGAGTTAGGGCCTCTTTTGGATACTTCCACAACTAAAATCCCTTTCGAAGGTGAAGAGGTTCAGTAAATAATTCGAACAGAAGCGGGAAACGCTTCAGAAGCTCGAAATAAATTTCGGTAAACGGTCGTTATCCTGCCATGCCCTTCTTTTTCTCTTCGCTATTTCTTTCTCCGCTTCGGTTGAAAAGAAGGAGAAAATAAAGGGTTTACAGACGGAAAATCGATTGTACATTTCATTCCATGTTTCTACGAGTGTTCCGTTTTCTTTCCTTTTTCATTTTGGGAATTGTCATTTTTTTCTTTTTTCTCTTCTTAGGTCTGAAACAAATTTTAGACCGCCAGTCCGTAAAAGACATAGCTGTAGATACCATCCGTAAATACGTCCAACTGGATTTAAGTTATTCCGAAATCAAATCCATCGTATTTCCTCTACCTGGACTTCAGATTAGAGATTTAAAAGTCAAAGATGGAAACGAAGAGATCGTTTCTTTATCTTCTTTGGAAGTTTATTTGAGCGTTGTTTCTTTGTTGAAGAGCGAATTGAAATTGAACTCTCTACTTGCGGAAAAGGGAACTCTTTATCTTCTAAGAGATAGAAACGGTTCTTTTCCGATTCTGACCAAATTACGGTCTTTGTCTAAGGATGATAAAAAAGAAGAGGAAGAGATAAAGGAAGAAGGTCCTAAAGCTCTTTTATCCCTCATTCCTGAGAATCTCACAGTAAACGATTTTTCCGTGTTTCTTACCGAGGAACAAACGGAATCGACCCATATCCTGCAGATCCAAAATGCGGATCTTTCCGTCGATGCGGGAGATCTTTCCGCTTCCTTTCACACCAAAGTAAAGTTAAATGAAAAAGATTTGTATGCTGATGTTTACCTCCATCTCGAAAAGAACGAATGGAATCTAAATTCTTTGTATTTTAATTCTTCTTTCGGCTTCAATGAATTGGAACTGGGAAAATACCAAGATCTAGTAGGCATATTCGAAAATGCGGATCTAACGAATGCGAAAGTTTCAGGAGACATTCAAGTTCAAAGAAAAAAAGAAGGAGGATTCGAACTTCAATTGTCCCGATTGCTTCTTTCCGATGCAAAAAACTCCCGTCATACGGAGTTGGGAGAACTTTCTTTCGCTTCCGAATTGAATTATGACCCTCAAAAGAAACTGGCTGAATTAAAACGTTTGGACATTGCCTTGGGGAATTATGCGAAGTTGGATCTGAGCGGCAGTTTTTCCCAAGAGGAAAATCACAATCTGCAATTATTATTGAAGTCCGAGTTTATCGATTTGAAAAAAGTTTTGGCGCTTCAAAACAGTTTTTCTAAAATCAATCCGAGTCGATCCAAAATCATCAGTTCTTATCTAAAACATAAACCGGCATCCTCTCCCCCTGAAAAAAAGGAGGAGATACAAATTCCTTTGACCGCAAAACTTTCTTTAGATGTGAAAAACTTCAATGCGGACGGTTACGTATTCTCTTACGTAAAAGGGGATGTGAACTATGGAAATCAGGAAGTTCTGTTTCCTGAAATTTCAGCAGGGATCTACGGAGGGGAGATTCGTGTGAACGGCAATTTGAAGCTTGCCTCTCGGTATCCGGAATTGAATGCGAAATTGAATTTGAGTTCCATCAACTTGGAACCTGCGCTTTTGAAAGCGGCGGATCAAAAATTGATCAAAGGTAGATTGAATTCCAATCTAACCTTATCAATGTTTGTTGGACCTAAAGAGATGATTCAAAATTCTCTGCGCCTCAAGGGAAATTTTTTCGTTCGGAACGGTGCCCTGCAAGGATATGCAAACTTCATCAAGCCGATCGCAGAGATCGGAAAACTTTTGAACTTCAACGGATCTTCCGGAGACAGCACTTCTTTCGAGTCCATATCCGGGAAGATAGAGATGCAGAACCAAAAGCTCACTCTTTCCGAATTCGATATGAAAGGAGTCGGACTCTCCGCAGTCGGAGGTGGTATCTACCAAGCCAACGGCAAAATCGATATGAAGTTCACTGTGGCTTTGCCCGGACTTGCCGGTAAGGCGGTCAAACTTCCCATTTTGTATAAGGGGGTGTTCGGAAGAAACTTCGCTTATATCGATCCTATCTGGCTTGCTTCCGTATATGCGGGGACAGTTCTTCTGGCTGGGCCTGTAGGTGCCGTTGTAGGAGGTCTTGCCGGATCCACTGTTTCTGACACTGTAGAAAAGACGATAGGGACTGTGGAAGATTCCGTCGAATCAGTGAAGGATTTCTTTTTTGGAAAAAAGGATCCTAAAAAGAAATAAGCTCAAAAGAGAACACTTTTGGCGTTATATTGGAAATATTTTCACTATAGTGATGTTTTTTCTTTGAAAATAAAAATACGAAAGTCTACTCTAGAGAAAAGCGTTTGGATCTCTGTCTAAATCGCTAAGGAGAAAGATACATGTCTAGTATTAGATCGATCATTGCAGTTGCATTGACTGCCTTCGCATTTTCGGGAGTGAGTGCCCAAAGTTTCCAAGTAGATGCATCTCACAGTTCCGTGGGATTCAAAATCAAACATTTAGGAATCGCAACCGTTGCGGGAACCTTTAAGGAATTTGATGCTAAGTTCGGATTTGATGAAAAAACAAATTCACTCAGCATCGTAGATGCTACCATCAAAACAAAATCCATTCATACGAATGAAGAGAAGAGAGACAGCCACTTAAAAGGAGGGGATTTTTTCGATGTGGATAAATTTCCTGTGATCACTTTCAAAGCTAGCAAACCAGTAGCTGTGAAAAAAGGCGCTGTCGTAAAAGTTCCTGGCGAACTTACCATCAAAGGAGTTACCAAACCGGTTGTATTGAACGTAAAATATGCGGGAATCGCAAAAGACCCGTGGGGAAATACTAAGTTAGGTTTTGAGGCAGATACGAAAATCAAAAGAGCTGATTTCGGTCTTACTTGGAATAAAACCTTGGAAACAGGCGGTCTTCTTGTAGGAGAAGATGTAGACATCAAAATCGAAGGGGAAGCCGCTCCGGCTCAGTAATCTCCATCCAAGAAGGCTTTTCGAAGCCTTCTTTTTTCCTTCCTTCCCCCTCTCTGAAAATAAGCAACCTCTCAATTAAAAAGATCCCTATCACACTTTCCCGATTTCGTCGAATTCATCTAAGGAAATTATTTTTTCCTTGGATTCGGAAAGAACAGAATGGAAAATTGATCCCCGAAGGATGCTTACAGAGATGACAAAGCTGCAAAAAATCATATTTCACATTTCCCGTTGGGTTTCTTCCTTAATCCTTTTGGCAACTCTGTATTTCAAACTGTCCGGTGCGGAAGAGTCCGTATTTATCTTTTCCACTTTGGGAATGGAACCTTGGGGCAGGTATTTGTCCGCAGGGGTGGAACTATTCGCTGCCGTTTTTTTAATTTTGCCTTCTTTCGTCTGGTTAGGCGCTTTGATTTCTTTGAACGTAATCGCTGGAGCTGTCATTTCCCATTTGATTTTTTTGGGAGTGGAGGTAATGGGAGATCGCGGACTTCTCTTTTTTCTGGCCTGTGTGGTATTGTTTTCCTCCGTGTATCTGACTTATATGGAAAGAAATAAAATTCCTTTCGTGAAACAGTATTTAGGCTAGAGTAGCAGTTCGAACCGTATTTTTCCCGAGAGAGGAGTATTTTCGATTTACATAAAGGGAAGGATATGAAGAAATATTTTTTTCCTTAAAAATCCTGTTTCTTTGTTTTAAAATTTCTGATTAAAATTCGTCTTCTAATTGCGTCCGACGCAAATGGTAACTCTGACTATGCGACTATCTTTGGAACAAGAGCTTTATGAGTGGGTAAGAACCAATCAGGAAGTTTTCGTTTTTACGCAAAAATACGCATTGGATGGAATATTGATCCTGGATTTGCAAAATCCGGAGGCGCAGTGGGCCAATCCAAAACTTGTTTCTCTTCTAGGTTACGAATACACAAACTCTGAAAACATAAAAATCCTAGAGACTGCCGATTTCGATTCCTTAAAGGCATATATTCTTTCTCATTCGGATATAAATCGCTACGAAGATTCCCTCGATCTCTCTTTCGCCTGCAAGGATGGTTCTTCGGTTTTCTTAAAAGTCAGGATCTTCGCATTTTATGATTCTTTCGGAATTCCTAAGAAACTTCTTTGTTGCTGCGAACAGATTGCCCCTAAGAATCTCATATCTTGGCAAATGAAAACAGCAGAGCTTTTGGAAGAGACGAACCTGGTCGCCAAAGTAGGCGGATGGGAATACAATCTGATCCATAAGGTTTTATTTTGGTCGGCAGTGACTAAAATCATACATGAAGTCGATACTACCTATTCTCCCACCATCGAACAAGCATTCGATTTTTATGCCGATTCAGACAATAAGGAAGAGATAGAAACTGCGGTTTCCCTCGCAATCTCTTCCGGTAAATCATTCGATCTGGAACTGCAAATCATCACCGCTAAAAAAAATCTGCGTTGGGTGCGAGCCATCGGAAGAGCGGAATGGAAAGACGGGGCTTGCATCCGTATTTTCGGAACCTTTCAGGATATCAGTGAACAAAAGTTATCCGAAATTCTGAATCTTAGACTCGCAAAAATCGTAGAGTCTTCCAGAGATGCGATCATATCCATCGACTTAGAGGGAAAAATAACCACTTGGAATTCGGGAGCGGAAAAGATCTTCGGATACAAAGCGATCGAGATGATCGGGCAATCTTTTTTCCTTTTGATTCCTGATGACATCTTAGCCAATGAAATTCTAATCCATAAAATCATAAACGAAGGAACCGAACTTCCCGCTTATGAAACCAAAAGGAAAACGAAATCAGGAAATCTAATCTCTCTTTCCGTTTCCGTATCTCCTATTTTGGACTCGAAAGGAAAGGTGATCGGGATAAGCAAAGTAGGAAGAGACATCACCGAACAGAAGATCAAGGAAGCCCAACTAAAACATGCGAACGAACTTTTGGAACAAACCAGCCAATTGGTGCGCATTGGCGGATGGGATGCGGATCTTATCAATAACGTAGGTTCTTGGTCTTCCGTTACCAAAGAGATGCATGAAGTTCCTTCCGACTATGTGCCTAACATCGAAAAGGGGCTTGATTTCATTAAAGAAGGAGAGAGCAGGGATCGTGTAAAAGAAGCGATTTCTTTACTGATTTCGAAAGGAATTCCTTACGATATAGAAATGCAGCTTGTGACTGCCAAAGGAAATGAACTTTGGGTTCGTTCCGTTGCAAAGGGAGAGTTTCAAAACGGAGTCTGCACCCGCATTTTCGGAGCGATTTACGATATAGACGAGAAGAAAAAAACGGAAATGGCCCTCTCTTTGGAAAGAGCCAGATTACTAGCGTTTGTTGAAAATGCTCCGGCCGCAGTGGCAATGTTCGATAAAGAATTAAAGTATGTAGCTGTGAGTGATCGTTGGCTCATCGATTATAAACTTCAGGGACAAAATCTAAAAAGCCGTTCTCATTATGAAGTGTTTCCTAACATAACTCAAGAATGGAAGGATGTTCATAAGCGTTGTCTTGCAGGAGAGATCGTTGCCAACGAAAGAGATCGTTGGAGGCCGGAAGGCTGGACGCAGGATCAGTTTTTGAAATGGGAGATCCGTCCTTGGTACGATATGGATCGAAGCATCGGCGGTATCATGATGTTCACCCAAGATATTACCGAGACTGTATTACAAAATACGGAACTCCAAAAAGCGAAGTCTATTGCTGTACAGGCAAGCGATGCTAAATCCGATTTTCTAGCAAATATGAGTCATGAAATCAGAACTCCTATGAACGGGATCATCGGTTTTATGGATCTTCTTTTGAAAACGGATCTGGATGAAACGCAACACGAATATATGATGACCATCGCTCAGTCCGCTAATTCTCTTTTGGACATTGTGAACGATATCCTCGATTTTTCCAAAATAGAAGCGGGAAAGATGGAACTGTCTTTGGAAAAAACGAATCTTTATGATTTGGGAAGACAAGTGACAGATATGATCCGTCACCAGGCGGAGACCAAGGGCTTAAAAATAGAAGTCTATATCGATGAAACGATTCCTTCTTTAGTCATTGCGGACATCGTCCGTCTTCGACAAATTATTGTTAATTTACTCAGTAATGCGATTAAATTTACCGAGATAGGTAAAATCGAATTTAGACTGGAGAACTCAGGTAAAATCGGAAAACAAACCTATCTGCTTCATTTTTCTGTGAAAGATACCGGTATGGGGATTGCTCCTGAAAACCAGAGAAAAATTTTCGAAGCTTTCACTCAGGAGGATTTTTCCACCACACGCAGGTTTGGTGGAACAGGGCTCGGTCTTGCCATTTCGAACAGGCTTCTCGCTTTGATGGGAAGTACTTTGAATGTGGAAAGTGAATTAGGTAAAGGAAGTAAATTTTATTTTGATCTTCCCGTAACGGTTTATATCGATGAGGAAAGTCTGCGTCATTCCTTGTTTTTAGTGAACCATGTCGAAAAAACAAGCCAAAGCAAAATTCAACTTCAATCGTCCTCGGAACTTCCCAAAATCGAGGAAAGGGTGAGATTTTTGGTGGCAGAGGACAACTCAGTCAATTTATTACTCTTGAAAAGTATTATCAAAAAATTAGTCCCCAATTCGGAGATCGTCGTAGCAGAGAACGGCAAGGAAGCGGTAGAACAATTCCAAACGAGTCATCCTGACTTTATTTTTATGGATGTTCAGATGCCGGAAATGAACGGTTATGAGGCGACCCAAATCATTCGGACAATGGAAGGAGGGGATCAAATTCCTATCATTGCGGTCACTGCTGGAATCGTATCCGGAGAAAAGGAAAAATGTATTTCCGCAGGAATGAACGATTATATCAGCAAACCTGCCGTGAAGGACGACTTTGCAAAAATGCTCCACAAATGGCTGTTTAAAAAACTTTAGTGATTGTATCCTCGCCCCTAATTTTTTTCCCTTTTTCTCAGGGTCTTTTGGAACCTTTTGCAAATGGCAAAAATACTGATTCTTTTTTCTCATCCGAGCTTTGAAAAATCGAAAGCGAATCAAATACTCGTAGATCAAATTCCTTCCTCTCCCTATATCACCTTACATGATTTATATGAAGAATATCCCGATTTCCAGATAGATGTTCGAAGGGAACAACAACTGCTTTTGGATCACGATATCATTCTTCCCCAACATCCGTTTCATTGGTACAGTTCTCCTCCTCTTTTTAAACATTGGATCGATTCCGTTTTGGAGCAGGGTTGGGCCTACGGTTCCGGAGGGGATAAACTGCGAGGCAAAAAATGGATCCAAGTGATTACTACGGGAGGTGGCAAAACAGCCTATAGTCGGGAAGGCTTTCATAAATATTCTATAGAAGAGTTTTTGCTTCCTTTTACCAGGACTGCGGAGCTTTGCGGAATGGAATATCTGTCTCCGTTTCTTTTGCAGGGAACGTTTCATCTGACGGAAAGGGATTTGATCGAAGAAGGGAAAAGATACAATCGATTCCTAACTGATCTTATAGGAGGGAAATAATGAACGATCTTGATTTTTTCGTCCAAGCACTTATTTATTTATCTGCAGCCATCATCATGGTTCCTATCGCACATCGTTTGGGATTAGGTTCTGTACTTGGTTATTTATTGGCTGGAATCGGAATCGGTCCCGCAGTTTTGGGCTTTGTGGGAACCGAAGGACACGATCTTCTTCATTTTGCCGAATTCGGAGTGGTGATGATGTTGTTCGTGATCGGACTTGAACTGGAAATTTCCCTTCTCTGGCGATTAAAGTATTGGCTTTTGGGTTTGGGAGGTTTGCAGGTAACATTGACTTCCGCATTGGTTTTGGTATTCTCTTTGTTTTTCGGATTGGAAACCAAACCTTCCATCGCACTGGGGCTCATCTTGGCTCTCTCTTCCACCGCAATCGTATTGCAAACGTTAAAGGAAAAAGGACTGATGCAGTCTCTGTCGGGACAGGCTTCTTTTTCCGTATTACTATTCCAAGATATGGCAGTGATCCCTATTTTGGCGATTTTTCCTTTGCTTGCGGATTCGGATCAAACTGGCGCAGAGCACAGTTCCTCTTTGATTCACCATTTGCCAGGGTATCTGCAAACCATCATCGTCATCTTGACAGTTATTTCCATCATTCTCGCCGGCAGATATCTGTTAGGTCCCTTATTTCGCGCATTGGCATCCACTGGACTTAGGGAAGTTTTTACCGGTGCGAGTCTCCTTTTAGTGATCGGAATTTCTATTTTGATGGGGCTTATAGGAGTTTCTGCCGCGCTGGGAACTTTCCTTGCCGGGGTGGTTTTGGCGACAAGTGAGTTCAGGCACGAATTGGAATCGAATATAGAACCTTTTAAGGGGCTGTTGCTCGGTCTATTTTTCCTGAGTGTGGGTGCTTCCATGAATTTGAACGTGGTCTATGAAAATCCTTTTTTGATTTTGGGTACCGTTCTTGGAATTATGCTTTTGAAAGCATTGGTTCTTTTGCTTTTGGGTTGGATCTTTCGTCTTCCTTTGGACCAAAATCTTTATTTTGCTCTCGCCTTATCTCAAGTAGGTGAATTCTCTTTCGTGTTATTCAATTATTCCGAATCGAGCGGAATTCTTTCCGAACAAATCGTATCCACAATGGTAGCTTCCGTAGCGATCAGTATGGCGCTCACTCCGATCTTCCTTCTTGTTTATGAGAAATGGTTTAAATCCCTTTTGGAAGATAAAGGCACTGAAAAACCGAAAGAAGATGAGGTGCACGGAGAAGAGAATCCTGTCATCATTTGCGGATTCGGTAAGTTCGGAAATATGTTAGGCCGTTTTCTCAGAGTGAATCGAATCGGAATCACTGTTTTGGATTACGATGTGGATCGAATCGAAATGTTAAGAAGATTCGGCTTTAAGGTATACTTTGGAGATGCGACTCGAACGGAACTTCTTTTGTCCATAGGTGCGGAGAAAGCCACTCTTCTGGTAGCCGCCTTGGACAGTTTCGAAAAACAGGAAGAGTTGATTCGAAATGTGATCCAACATTTTCCCCATTTGACGATTTTAGCCAGGGCAGGGGATAGGGAAGAGGCATACCAGTTGAAAGAGTTAGGCGCTCACAGGGTGTATCGGGAAACGAAAAATACCGCCATCGAATTGGGAGTGGATGTTCTTAAGTCAATGGGCATTCGTTCTTATCAGGCAAGAAAAGCGGCACTCACTTTTTCCAAACATGATGAAGAGACTTTCGAAGAACTTTTCGAACATCGAAAAGATAGAAAGGCTTATATCAGTTTGGCGAAACAAAGAAATGCCGAATTGGAAAGGTTGATCCTAGTCGATAAGGGAGAAAAGGAAATCCCCCTGGATGACGAATGGGATGAGATGGAACGAAATTAATCGGTTTCCCGAATCGTAGGAAACCGGGGAGAAAAATTATCAAAAAATTATTATTGCATTGGGCCATTTCGACCTTTATTCTATAATAGAGTCGAGGGTCAATTTAAGGTAAAACTATGAATCTTGGAAAAAACTTTTTCATCATACTTCTAGTTCTTTTTTCTGCCGGGTGTGGGCCTTTGAAATTTGGTAACCCTTCCGATCCGAATTCCTCACAGTTCACATACAATCGTATTCTTCTTTGCGTTTTAGGGTTATGTTCGGACGGGACAGTCAGTTTCAGCAGACCTAGCCTTTCCGTCGTCGCCTATTCCGAGTCCGTTTCCTTATCGAGCAATATTTCCGGCGCAAGCATTCGTTATACGATAGATGGAACCGATCCTAATTCCAGTTCTCTTCTTTACGAAGGCCCTTTGTATCCTTCTAAAGATTTCGTGGGGAAACCAATCAAAGCGATTTCAGTCACTTCTTCCGGGCAGGTAGGACCGGTCTCTCAAGCACAGTTCTTCTTCCCTGTTGTGCGCACGGAACAAAATGTATGTTACACTACTTCTACAACAGTGGTTGCTTGTGATTCCGGTCTTCATAGAGGACAGGACGGTTTGGTTCAATCGGGAAAATCACAATCCTATTCCGGGCCGAATGCGAATTCGGAATTCCCTTCAGACATCACCACTACGGATCTAAACACTGGTTTGGTTTGGCAAACATGTAACTATAGTAAAACGGGACTTACTTGTACAGGATCGGATTTAACCGGAAACTGGTCCACTGCGGTTTCTTATTGTTCTTCTCTGAATTCTATGAACGGAGGAAAGGGGTATGCAAATCTTACCGGTTGGAGACTTCCTTCCATTCAAGAATCTTATTCTCTTCTTAGGCAAGCTTCTCCTTCCATCTCCAGCACAAACTTCCCGAATAACTATAATAACTATATGTTGACAGCTACTTCGGATCCCACTAATCCGAGCACGAATGCATATGCGATCGGATTTGTAAACCAAGTAGCGACTGTAACTCCTAAGTCATCGAACACTTATTCTTATCGTTGTGTTACAGGCAGCAGTCATCCTTCTTCTTCTCTTGCGGATAAAGGAGACGGAACTTTGTTCGATTCCACTACAGGAAGATATTGGACTAAGTGTTTGGCGGGAGAAGGTTCGTTGGATTGTTCCGGAACTCCTACGTCACAAACTTGGCTACAGGCAGTCGACTATTGTTCTAGTTTAACTTTAGCTTCCAAAACTTGGAGGATGCCGAATATAAATGAATTGATTTGGCTGATCAATCCTTCCGCAACTACCGCACCTTATGTTCAAGGAGCGAATCTATTTACAAGTGATCTGAATGCTAAAACTTTGCTTTCTTCCTCTACTTGGGTGAACGTCAGTTACCCGAACACCGTAGTGGCGATTCAAACGAATAACGGGCAAGGGGTGAATAGCATAGATAAAACGGTTTCTAATTATTCCCTTTGTGTATCAGGGCCTTAAAACAAACGGGCGCCCACCCATATCGGATAGGCGTCGTTTAGGTTGGTTTCTTTGCGATGTTATCTGTTTCTGAACTCCGCTTCTACCACTCCTCTTTTGGAACTAGTGATATTGAGAGTTTTGCTGGATAAAAATCGGAAGCTGGAATCTTTTTTATACATCAGCTCTTCTGCAAACATCGTTTCTTTGCCCGGGTAAGTAAGCTCCCATTCCGATCCGCCTATTTCCGTTTTGCGGTCATTGATCTGTTTTACGGAAGTAAACTCTTGAAGGTCATTCTTGAAGTTGATCGCATCCTCGAGTTCGAGTCCTTTGAATTTGAAGATCACAGTGTTTTGTTCCGTGAGTTTGAACCACTCATCTTTGATCTGTTTTGCGACTTTGTCCGAAACCAATTTCGACCAATCCTTCAATGCTTGTTCTCTGGAAACTTCCTGAGTGATGTCCGCACCTCTTCCTTCATGGGAACCCGAACCGAAAATTTTACCGTCTCCCCAAAGTTGAATGATTCGATAAGGGCCGGTCGCTGCGGAACTTAGGAAATCCGTTTTTTTACCGCCGGGAAGCACGATTGGTTTTTGATCTGTGGTAACTACTTTACCCAGAATCAAAACTTCCGCTCCTGAATCTTGCGCCAGTGTGAGAAGAGGGCTTCCTTCTTCCACTGAGTTCAAATCAAGTTTAGCCAATGCCGGATTTTTTTTCAAAAGAGCTGTTAGTTGAGAGCTATCCACAACTTTGTTTCCTTTGTTTCTTAATTTTTCTATCAATTCCGCTTCAGCGATGTTGGTTGCGGAACCGATCGGATAGGATTTTCCTTGGACTGTGGATTGGATGAGAACGGCAACTCTCGGATTTCCCACGTCATCCAAAAGAGCGTCTACAGCAGTGGAAAGTTTCGTAGCTTCCACTTCGCATCGAACATTCAGTCGGATCATATCCTGGGTGTCCAGTCTCCATTTTTCTTCACTCAGGATGTCGTATTTTTTTACGAAAGAGTCTGTCTTTCCGTAGAGTTTGGTTCCTAGAGATTGGCCGTCTGCCACTCCGGATTTTTCTGTAATTTGTTCCCCTACGAGTTTACGGATGGCATTTAGTTTTGCATCTTTGAGAGCCTTGTTGCGTGCCAGAGCCAAGTCTCCTTGGTAAATAGGCGCCTCTCCCATTGCGGTAACTACATTTTCCGGTAGATTTTGAGGTTTTTCCGCGGAAGCGGAGCTGGCACAGCCTAAGATCAATAGTAAAATACCGAGAGGGTAGTTCAAGACGGGTCGTTTGGACATGAGGAAGCAATTCTCCTTGAAGATTTGCCATATAATATAATCTTCTACTTACATGACCAAATACTTTTTTAGGTTTTCCGCTCTCTTTATTTTAGCTTCCTGCCAGGGAAATACGGTTCCTCAATTCAGGATCCACCCTTTGGATTCGAAATTAACTCCTTCCAGTGAAGTTTTTTATAACGAGATTCTTCCCACTCTCTCCGGTAAAAAAATCATGCTTGTGACGAATCCTTCAGGAATCGGAAACAACCCTGCAAGAATTATCAGAGAATTCGACAAATACAAAGTAACTTTGGAACATTTGATCGGACTAGAACACGGGTTTCTCGGCCTGGAAGAAGAATTTAGCCAAACTCCTGTTACTATGGATACTACGTTCAACAGACCTCTCTATCATATCTATAGAATCAAAGATTCCGATTTGAAAGATCTTTTGAAAGAAGTGGATTACGTTCTTTTCGATGTGCAGGATGTAGGAATGCGTTGTTATACTTACGTAAGTGTAATGAAAAGACTATTGGATGGAATCCAAAATACCAAAACACAGTTCGTATTGCTCGATCATATCCACATCGCCATGCATCTTCCTCCTATGGGAGAAAAGATGAATCCTAAAAATCTGAATTTTGCAGGAGAATTTCCTTCTCTTTTGATTTCAGGAATGAGCATGGGTGAATCCGCAAATTTTTACAATCAGGAATATCTGAAAGGAAACGCAAAAATAAAAGTCATTCCTGTTACCGGATACAAACGTGAGTTATATTTCGAAGAGACTGGACTTCCTTGGTTCACTCCTTCTCCGAATCTGCCTATGGTGGAGTCCGCAAGAAATTATCTTTCCCTCGTTCTTTTGGAAGGAGTGAATGTTTCCGTAGGAAGAGGAACACAAGCCCCCTTCGTATATTTCGGGGCTCCTTGGATGACAGATCCTGAGGATTTGGCGAAAAAACTTTCTCAATTAGCGAACAGATCCTACTATTTTACACCTGTTTTTTTTAAGCCGACTTTCGGTCCTCATAAAGGAAAAATCTGCAGCGGGCTAAGGATGAATCTCGTTTCTCCCGATTATGATCCTATGGAACTTGCTTACGAGTTGATCCGACTGATGAAAGATACTTATCCTAAAGATTTCAAATGGAACAAAGGAAGCAACAATCATTGGGTAGATCAGCTTTGGGGAAATGAGAACTTCAGAGTTGCGATCAATTCTGGAAAAACATATAAAGAGTTTCATGAAACCTACAGCAAAACAGAGGCGGACGAGAAGAAAAGAATCGCCCCTTATTTGTTGTATTAAAAGGAAAAGACGATGAAACGAATACGAACCATTCTGATTGTTCTTTCTCTGATCGTTTCGTATCAGGGAATTTTTTCTTCTCCCGATGCGGTGCCTTCTTTTAAGAACATACCTAAGGCGAAGTTTTCCGGCAAATTAAAGTCAGTCGCTTATGCTTCCGTTAGAAGCACGCTCTTAAAAGATTACAAAGATACGGAACAAAAAGAAATCAGATACGTTCCATGTTCCGACGATTTTCCTAAGTTAATCGGTGATTTTCCTTGCAGCCTATTGAGTTGGGACGGGGATATCATCGAAGCAAACGAAACGAATGCATCTGCGGATGCGGCTTCCGTGGAAGGCGAGTCCTCAGAGGAACACGACTTGGGAGGAAAGGTTTCCGTTCAAATTTCCAAAACCAAATCTCCCAACCAGAACGGCAAAGTTCTTTTGTTAGGGGAAGGAGAAGACATGCTCCGATTGTTTTATTTTCCCAACGGGAACATTTCCCATTATCAATTTAGAGACGAAGTGATCGTGTTCAGATGGGCGTCCGAAAAAGAAACTCAAACATTGGTAGGTATATTCCATTTGAAGTTGAATTCGGAACTTTTCCCCATTTCAGGAAAGGAACTTAGTTTCACACCATGACAGTTTATTCCGGATACATTCGCATGATGGAACACGAGGGCACGACCCCTGTTCGATATAGGTGGAGTTATGCGAATTATCAGGATGAAGCTGATAAAAAAAGACCGGGGAAATCGGAAGCTATCGAAAGTTTTTCCTCCGAATTTCTAAACGACTTTCTTGGAAAAAAATTGAAACTTACTTCCAACGGAAAAATCCGTTGTTTGGACTGCGGTAAACCTACTAAAAAATCATTCAACCAGGGAAGTTGTTTCGAGTGTTTTTCAAATAAGGCAAACAATGATCTATGCATCATGCGCCCCGAGACCTGCCATTTTCATAAAGGAACTTGCAGGGAACCGGAGTGGGGGAAAAAGTATTGTTTTCAAGAACATACTGTTTACTTCGCAAATTCGAGCGGCCTGAAGGTGGGAATCACCAAAGAAAAACCGGTGAGCAATCGCTGGGTGGACCAAGGAGCTCGTTTCGGAATTCCTCTTTTGACAGTCTCTTCCAGAAGGGAAGCAGGCATCATCGAACATTATTTAGCCGGTTTTCTCCCCGATAAAACCTCCTGGCAAAAAATGATCCAAGGGGATCCTCCGGAAATCAACCTAACCAAGGAAAGGGATAAATTCGTCAGACATTTAGAAACGAAAGAATTTCCTATGGAAAATGAAAAAGGCAAAACTGTGCTTTTGAATTGGAACAGAACAAATATAGATTCTCCGCAAGAGATACAATACCCCATTCTTTCTTATCCGAAAAAGGTAAAGTCTTACAAACTATCCGAAACCGATTCCATAGAAGATGTACTTGTGGGAATCAAAGGACAATATCTTCTTTTTGAAAACGGAGCCATCAATATTCGCAGTTACGGCGGATACCATGTCGTATTCGAAGTTAAATAAACGAATCTCCCTGGAGGGAGGGTTTTCCACGGAGATACTCTGGGAAGATGAATCTTTCCTCATTGCGAACAAACCGTCCGGACTTCCCGTCCATGAAACAAAAGATCCGAAACGCCCCGATTTTACAAGGCTTGTTGCGAAAGCTTTACATATATCTCACCTAAGAACAGTAAATCGATTGGATTTGGGAACCAGCGGGATCGTTTTATTGGGAAAAGAAGGAGCGGATAACTCCTATCTTGATGGAATTCTCTCTTCGGGCAAAAAAGAATATCTATTCATCGCAGAGGGACTTCCCGATTGGATACAGAAACGATCCGAGTGTTTTCTAAAAGACGGTAATAAAAGAGTTTCTGTCGTCCGTAGCGGAGGAAAAAAAGCAATCACTGAATTCGAAGTTTTAATTAGGGACGATGCAAAGCTCCTTTTTTTGGGAAAGGCAAACCTAATTACAGGAAGGCGACATCAGATTCGAATTATGATTTCAGAGGAAGGTTTTCCCATTTTGGGGGATGATGTTTACGGAAAAGAAAAAGCAGACTCCGAGAAACGTATGTATTTACATGCTTGGAAATTTTCCTTTCAGGGAAAAGATGGTAAGGAAGTGGTGATTCAATCTTCTTTGCCGAAATCTTTTTCGGAAAGAATGCAAGGGATCGAATCTGTTTTAAAAACCGAATGAGTTCTATGGAAATCCAAAATCCTCCCGAAGAATACCAATTGTTTCTCAAAGAGGTAAATTTCTCTCTGAAGTTTACTCAATTCAGAAAGTCGTTGAGTTTATGTTTTCTCGCTCTTTATCTTTATCTTCTTTTTTCCTCCAAATATACTGCAAGCCCTCTGATTGTACTTATCAATTATTTGGCGATTTATACTTCTTTTTCCGGACTCATCGCATATAAGTTTTTCGAAATTCCTAAACTTCTTTTGGATGTGGGAAAAACGGGGGATGCGTCCTCTTTTTTTCATTTGTCTTCTGTTTGGCGGCAGAAGGTGTTGGAGAACACCTTAAAACGTAAAAATATTTTCCCATTACCGGAGAACCTTTCCGAAATGAAATCCGAGGAAATCATTTCTCTTCTGGCACTGAAAGACCGTTTGAATTGGATTCGGATCGGCTGGATTTATTTGGGAAAATACGTTTTGACCGTCGGGATCGCTTGCAGTTATCTTTTTTACATCTATTGGAAAACAGGATTCAGCAGAGACGGCTGAAATAACATTTTTCCTTGTCGCTCGGACCCCGGGAATAAACTTATCCCTATGGGATTGAATTGCGGTATCGTCGGTCTCCCCAACGTGGGAAAGTCTACAATTTTTAATGCTTTGACCAAAGCAGGTGCTCAAATGGCAAATTATCCTTTTTGCACCATCGAACCAAACACTGGAATCGTAGAGGTTCCCGACAAAAGATTAGACCGCCTTACAGAACTTTATAAACCTAAAAGAACTGTTGCGACCACAATCGAATTCGTGGACATTGCCGGCCTTGTAAAAGGAGCAAGCCAGGGAGAAGGTTTGGGAAACCAGTTTTTATCCCACATTCGTGAAGTGGAAGCGATCTGCCATGTAGTGAGAGCCTTCGAAGATGAAAATATAACTCATGTTCATGGAAAAGTGGATCCGATCGAAGACATTACGGTAATCAATTACGAACTTATATTATCCGACTTGGACAGTTTGGAAAAACAACACCAAAGAGTTTCTAAAACGGCAAAAACCGGGAATAAGGAAGCTCTTGAAATTTCCTCAGTCATGGAAAAGATCTTAGATGCCTTAAAAAAAGGAAATCGAGCTGCATCCGTTCCATTGACGGACGATGAGAAAAAAATCGCCAAAAAATTCAATTTAATCACCATCAAACCAGTATTATATGTGGCGAATATATTGGATTCAGAAGTCAAAAAATCCAAAAATCCTCATGTGGAAACCATCAAAGAATACGCCTCTAAAGAAGGTGCCGAAGTGGTTGTGTTATGTGGTCGTTTCGAAGAGGAAATTTCCGGTTTGGAAAAAGACGATCAACTTGCCTTTTTGGAAGAGATCGGAGAAACCGAATCCGGCCTTTCCAGAATGATCCAAGCCTCCTACAAACTTTTGGGTCTACTTACTTTTTTCACCGCAGGGGTGGAGGAGGTGAGAGCTTGGACTACCAATGTGGGAAGCACTGGGCCTTTGGCTGCGGCTGTCATCCATTCCGATTTTGAAAAGGGATACATTCGTGCCGAAGTCATGAAATACGAAGACATCGACCGCACAGGAGATCCTGCAAAAGTGAAAGAAGAAGGAAAGCTCAGGGTGGAAGGTAAGGATTACGTCGTTCAAGACGGAGATTTGATTTATTTCCGAGTCAACGCTTAAGAGATCTATTCTTTTCTATTTGATTCTCCGCAAAAAAAGAATCCCGACAGTTTTGTCGGGATGATGAGTAATCTATTTGGAAAAGAAAAAGTAGCCCACCTCGGAGATGCGCTGAGCTACCTAAAGATAAATGTCCTGAATTAGGGATTTTATTGCAGGGAAGATAAAAAAAATTAAGAAAAAGATTCTTGTAAAACGAGGTGAAATCGACCGATTTCCTTGTTCTCCTCTAAAAACACCACTTCCGACGAAGTTTCCATGGTGATGGGAGAATCGAACATTTTCTCTTTCTGTAAGTTATTCAAAGTTTCTATCGTATCGCCATCTAACTTTAGTTTTGCTTTGTAAGCTGCTGGAGGGTTTATTTCTACGGAGAGATAGATTTCCGAATTCTCTTGGTTGGGGGAGAGAATGAATTGAATCTCTTTGCCTTCCAATGTTCTATTCAATTTGAATTGTTGAATGGACCCTCCTCTGAAGGCCATTTTACCTACAGGGCTTAACTCTTCCAAACCGAAGTCATTGGAAAGCACTTGTAATTTTTCCCCTACAATTCTTAAAATCATCGTAAAACCGGAATCAGATTTTGGTAGGATCTGAGAGATTAGGCGGTCTACTGTATCTTGATCCGCTTCTTCTCCTTGCTTCATAAGGAAAAATGCTTCTTTGAGCTTTATTTGGTTCATAAATGAGTTTGGATCAAACGGTTCCATTTATATATTTCCTAATCTCAGCTCTTTATTTCTTTTTGGACGATTTTTTTTATCTTTTCCTTCGCTCTGCTGGCGCGCGCCAGAATTGTACCTAGAGGAAGAGATAAAATCTCTGCAATATCTTTAAATTTGTAACCTTTTAACCGTAAAACAAGTATTTCCTGATAAGGTTCGTCTAATAAAGAAATTCTATTATAAAATTCGTTCTTTTCTTCCAGTTCGAAATAAGTAGTCTCCTGATTCGGTCTTTCGTCTAATATGTCTATTGCGAGGTCTAGATTTAGTCCTTCCCTAAAATCTTGTCTTCTGATCACTCTCGTTTGAGAAAGACTGACGTTTTTTGCAATTTCACTGAGAAATACAATGAATGCAGGAAGGCTGTCACCTTTGAATTTTCCAATCAACCGATATTCGTTGTGAGTTAGGCGGAGGTAAACCAGCTGTACTGTGTCTTCCACTTCGGATCTAGGAACATAGTGGGCTACTGTTCCGCTAATCAGTCTGTGGAATTTGAGAATAAAGGATTTCCATGCGGACTCTTTGCCGAGAAGGCATTCATCCAATAGTTTTCTAATCTCGTCACTCATTGCAGTTCACGGCAAACTTTGCTGTTTGAGGCAAGAATTGCGAATCTCTAACCAACGTCTTTCAAAATGTGCCGAATGGTATATGTTTTTTCTGAGAAATTGGACTGTTGCCTCTTCTTCTGGATCCGATTCTTTCGTGAAAGTCCCATATTGGGTGAAAAAACCGTAAAATCCCAGAAGCCGGAACTTTTTTTCCTGGTTTCCCAATGCAGTTATGCAGTTGGAAAGCTCTTGCAATTGTTGTTTTTTTTCGGAAGGGAAAGTAGGGTCTTTTCCCCATTCGTCCATAATTTTGAGATAGTATCCCTCTGCTCTTTTGTTTTCGGAAAGAAGGTTTTTTTCATTCCAAGGACTTTGTGTGGAATAGGAATAGATGTGGTAGATCTGCTGGTTGGAAAGAAGTAAATCTTCTTTGATTCTAAGAAGCATTGTCTTCTTTCTGTGTTCCGGCATATCCTTATAAACGATCCGATTGATTTCTTCCGTGAAACCTTTTTCTTTTCCGTACCAAACCAATGTATGAGGATCGTAAAAATTCGAAAAAACATAAACTCTGTCTTCCCACAGAGGTAGAATTTCCTCTGCGATTTTTTTGATTTCGGGATTTTGTATTTCCGTTTCTAATATTTCCAATTTAGGAAATTGAATGATCTCGAATAATTTTTGTTTTATCTTTTGTTCTTGGCCCGGCTCAGAACAGTTCTTCAAATAAATCAAAGAATCGATGGAAGAAAAAGGTTTTAGGATTTTAGAGAGAGAAACGATTTTTTTATTCGTGCATTTTTTTATATAAAATTCGAATTCCGATTCGATGGCATCTTCATCCGAGGAAGGATTGATTGTTTCTTTATAATGGGAATCTTTCAGTTTGGTTGTGGGAATTTTTGTTTTTAAATAGAGTTCGAAGTGTTCCTTTGCTTCGTCGGCGTACAAAGAAAAACAAAACATTAAAAAGCATAGAATCCAAAAAAGAGATGTTTCCTTCACGGAGAATGTCCTATTTTACTTTTGAATTCATAATACTTCAGGCTTTCCGTTTTGTCTTCCCGCAAAATTCCGTTCAAAATAGTTTCTTTTGCTTCTTTGTCCAGAAGAGGATGGTCTTTCTTTAGAAAAGAGGAAGCTTCTTTTTTGAATTGGACATCTTGAATCTTAGAGATTAGAATTTCCGTTTCCGAAAGTTTTGGTTTGGCAACTGGCTTCTCTTCTCTTTTGGTTTCTCGGGAAATCTTTTTTTGCCCAATTTCGGGAATCGCAGTCGTTGGAGAAGGGTCGTCCTGTCGGAAGAAAGAAAATGAATATAGAAATCCTCCGATGAGAATCACAAAGAAAGAAGTAGTGAGCCAAGTGTAATTCTTCTTAGGTTTTTCTGGCGCAAAACATACGAAAGAGAGAGCTCCTAAGAGACTTTTTGTATCAGAGTCGAGAAGGTATTGTTTTGTTTTTTGATACGATTTGTAAATATCTTTCGATTTCAGATATTCTTTCCAGAATCGTTCTCCTGCCGCTTCCGCGATTTTTGTTTCTACTGGAGATAAAAATCCGATTACATATCCTGCTCCCGCTTTGAGGAAACTTGCGGCAAGTCCTCCCGTGTGTCTGGATTCGTAAGCGGAATGGCAACTGTTGAGAAAAACAAGTTTTAGATTGGAGAGTTTTGCATTCGCAATCTCTTTTCCTATCACTAAGTTTTCTTTTTCGAAAGGAATGCCTTCTTTTTCAGTATGGCCTGCGTAATGCACCAGACTTGCTTCGGAGAGTTCTTCCCAAAATCGAACCAATTTCAACTGCTCTCCTTTCAATACTTTCAAAGGAATGTTGGATTCGTTCTCTACGATTTTTGCGATGGAGGACACTTCTATTCGTACACTGTCCGTTAGTTCCTTTTGAACGGGATTGGAAACGATTAAAAAACCGTTTTTGTCTTTCGTTTCCGTATAAAGAAAATCGGATCGAATGCCTCTTACGATTCTGTTCCATTCCCAAAAGAAACCCTTATGAGTCCTGAGTATTTCCCAGGGAAAGGCGGTGAATTCAGGATCTGTTTGTACGATGATTTCTTCTTGAAAGTCGGGATGTTTCCAAGGAGGGGTTTTTGTTCCGAAAATCATCTGTTCCAGAACGAAAGTTTTTTTTAGAACCTTTTCGTGAAATTCATGTTTGTCGGGAGGAGAACTCAAGACCCTTGTCAAAAAATTTTCCCAGTCTTTTTTAAATTCGATCAGGTTTCTCCCGTCGATCGGGCAGATGACCTCTACAGGATGTAAACTTTTTTTACTTTCTTCCCAGAACAGTTCTCCGTCGAATTTTCCTTCGCCGAAACTTTTGCTCGGTTTTGCGATGATTCTAATCTTCATAAAAAATTAAAAACTGCGGAACTTTTCGATCAATTCTTCGAAACTTGTAAGCAAGTGTTTCACTTCCTCTTCCGTTGTGAAATAGCCGGTGGAAATTCGTATGCATCGCAATGCTTCTTCTTTGGAATACCCCATCGCAAGTAAGGAACCGGAAGCTTCTCTAGCTCTCGATTTACAAGAGCTCCCCGTAGAGATTATGATTTTCTTTTCTTCCATTCCCAAAAGGAAAAAATCCAGTTCCTCTATCGGCAATAACACAAAACTGGTGTTGTACAGCCGATTCGAATCTTCCGCAATGATTTTACATCCCCATTCTTTGAGAGAGGATTCTATTCGTATTCTGTAATTTTCTAATTTTTTGTTTTTATTCGCAAGTTCTTCTAGTTGCAATTTACTTGCTTCCCGGAAGGCCAAAATAGAGGGGAGGTTTTCCGTCCCGGCCCTGTGGCCGTTCTCTTGGTTTCCTCCTGCAAATAAATGAAAGTTTTTCGAATCGTAACAGACGGAAGTAATGGCAGTTCCCATTCCTCCTCCTATCTTATGAGAGGAAAAACTGAAACCGTCGAAAAGATCGAAATCAACTTCCGTTTTTCCGAAGGCCTGCATTAAATCGCTAAAAAAAGGGGAATTATGCGACCTAGCGATTTCCGAGATTTCCCTGACAGGCTGCAAAACCCCCGTTTCATTTCCTGCCATCAAACAGATGACGGGAAGAGGGGAGTTTTGCAAAAGAGTTTCTAAAGAAGAAAGAAGAATCTTGCCGGATTTATTCGTAGAAATAATTTTTTTCTCAAATCCGTAATCGTCCAAGGCTCCATACATACTGGAGTGTTCGAAAGGGCTGACGATGACTTCATTTAACTCCGGAAAACGATCTCTTAGGTTTTGAATGAGAAGATAGTTCGCTTCCGTGCCGGTAGAAGAAAAGATCAAAGAACTTTCTTTTTTACCGGTGAGTTCAGAAAAATATTTCCGAACGGATTCTATTTTTCCCTGATTTCTGAGAGAGAACCTGGTTGCTCCGGAAGGGTTGTAAAAATCGGTTAGGTATTCCTTTAGGCTGAGTTCTAATAGTTCTGAAAAAGGAGGGTGAGTTGCATTATAGTCGAAATAACTGATTTCACTGGGAAAGGGGGATCTCATCTGCTTCCTCAAAACGATTCAGTTTTCTCAGAACGGATCTTTTCGTTTCTCTGTAAGTTTGCATAATTTGGAGTTTTGTTCCGCCTACACTTCGTTCATCGACATTTCTCAATTTGGGCTGCAAAGAATCCAAAATGGCAAGTGCTTTTTTGTTCTCTCCTAATTTATGATAACATTGTGATTCTCTGAGTATCGACTCGAACTGGTGCACAAGAAGGGCAGGTAGATTGACATCTTCATCTTCCGAAGCGAGTTTGATGTTCGCCGCTTCTCTGAATTCCAAAATTCCTTTTTTATAATAAACAGGATCTTCGGCACCCAATTGATAAAACAACTCTCCTCGTCTGAATCGGAATTTCAGATATTCTCTTTCATTGTTTCCTACGAAGTATAAAATTCTTTCGTAAACGGAATCCATCTCCTTGGGAGAAAAAGACTTCATTCCGGTCAATAGAATTTGTCGAAGAAGGGATTCCAAATAATCGTTAGGTGAAACATCTTCATAACCGCTTCTTTTGATTACGGAAAGAGCGATGCTTCTCTTTTGAATGTCTGTCAGTCCGGATGGAAGTTTTTCCTCTTTTTCTAATAGATGTAAAACATAGTTTTCCGTTTCCATCATATGGGTTTTATAAGCCAGCAGAATCTCAGCAGGACGGCATACCGCCCAAGAAACGGATTCAATTCTTTTAGGAACTGTAAAGTCAGGGCCTGAGAACCGCATGGCTCTTTTATAATAATCGAGTGCTTCTAAAACAGATTCGATATGGGAGTTCCAATAGTCTTTCGGATTGGGACCCAATGTGAGTTCATCCGGGGAGGAAATTTTTTGAAATAAGGGAGATCCCCATTCCATCGCTTTTTCTCTCCAAGTGAGTTCTAAAAAAACTTCTTCGACATGTTCTTTGGATCGAAAATATAAACAGGACTTTTCCATCAGATGCAGGTCTAAAGGAAGAACTACAGATTTTGAATTTTCTTCATTGAGTATAAAATTCGAGATTTTGGCGATGAAATTGCTGTCCCCTTCCTTTCTTCCTTCCAGGATGGAGTCACCTTTGGCCACAAGTTCCCTTGTTATGGCAGGGTTTGGATATCCGAATAACGAGTTATAATAGAGAGTGAGATCCGCAAGTAAGGTGTCTTTGTTTTGTAAAACCCACGGGAAAGTGATTGCCCATACAAGAAGAACAGCAAGAATGTATTTTAAATTTTCTCGTAAGATCTGGTTCAAGGAATGTCCCTGTTCCCGAACTTTCCCGGAATCCACGGATGTTTCAAGCAATTAACCATATCAAAATCCAATTCCTTCCAATTTTATTCTTTTTGTTTCTGGTTTCTTCGCAGACCTTGGGAGAGTCCGAAAAAGAGAATGTTTCGTGCAGCATTCTGGAGAAAGGAGTCCCTATGGATTATCTACTTTCCAGGGGATTTCAAGAACAGGCAGATGCCTATCAAAACTTCGGAAGGGGCAGGCAGGATGCCGGCAAAAAAAGCCTTCAGGAATCAGTATCGTTTTTGGAAAAATTCCATATTTGTAGGGAAGAACAGAAAGAAGGTCCTACTTATCTTAGTTCCTATTCTTTGGCTCTCAATTATTTAGAGTTAGGTGATATTAATTCCGCAGATCGTTGGAGCGATATAGCTTACCGAATTTTTTCTCCTCCTTCCGTTCCTACCAAAGAAAGCATTCTGCTTCGCGCCAGAACCTTGAGAGAAAAAGGAGATTTTGCGGGAGCGATCGGAGTTTTAGAAACGAATCACTTCGACTTTCCTTTTGATTCTCAGTTTTTGGGAAGTTTGGGAGACTTCACTTACGAAGCAAAACTTTGGAACAAATCCCTTTTGTATTATACTTCTCTTCTGGATACCATCATCAAAAGAGAAGGAAACCTGGATCCTAAAATCAGAGCAAAAATCAATCGTAACTTAGGCGATCTCAACTACAAACTGGATTATCCTAAAAAAGCACGAAAACATTATTTGGAATATTTGGATTTTGCCAAAACGGATATGGAGGCATTGTTCAGTGTCGCTCAAATCGATTTTTTGTTAGGTGATTTTGCCTCCGCTAAAAAATACTTAAACCGCATCAGAGAAATCAATCCTAGGGATCTGGAAGCCTCCCATATGTTGGGAGAGATTTGGTTTATCGATGCGAGAGAGAGTGCTTTTGCATATTTTGAAATTCTAAATAAAGAAAAAAAGATCCCGAAAGAAGGAGTGATCCGTTATCTATATCAAATCTTGACGGGAGATACCTCGGATTTGGAAGAAAAGCTGATCTCTCTGTCCGCAAAGAATCCCAACCGTCTTTCTTTAAGAATCGCTTTGCAGGAAGTGATTTCAGTAAAAGATCCGAAACGAAAGTTTAAGGCTTATACGGAAGCAGGACAAATCGCTTTTCAACTGAGACAATATGTGACTGCGAAAAATTCGTTCCAAAAGGCACTGGTTTTGGCGAAAAAGGAAGAGTCTCTTTCCGGGAACATTTCTTTGATTCTGGAAAAAATATCTTATTGCGATGAAAATTTAGGTAACGTCCATCATGCGGTTCTTAATGTTCGAAAGGCTATTTCGGAAGCCAAAACGGAGGAGGGTAAAAATGCGCATGAGTTCCGACTGGCATATCTACTTTCCAATTCCGCAGTGAAAAAATACGATGCTTCCCTTTCCGTAAGTGGTTCTTTGATCGCAAAACAACCTTCTTATGCTCCTTATTATTATCTCAGAGGGCTCACTTATCTTCAAAAGGAAAACTACAAAGCCGGTTTGAAAGATTTTGATAAAGCTGTGAGTTTGGAACAGAACAATGCCATTTATTTATTCTATAGAGCGATGGCTTACGATAAATTGAACGATTTTCCGAATGCGGAAAAAGACCTGCTTCTTTCCATGGAATCCAATCCTGACGGTTCCAATACATACAATTATTTGGGATATTTGTATGCGGAGAAAGGAATCAAAAAGGATAAATCTCTTACCTACTTGAAAAAAGCAGTCGAACTAGAACCGGATAACGCCGCTTATTTGGACAGTTTGGGATGGATCTATTTCAAGTCGGGGCATTTGAAAGAAGCTTTGGTGTATCTATTGTTTGCTGAGAATATTTCCACTGCCAGGGATGCATTTGATCCTGTGATTTCCGATCATATCGGAGATGTCTATCATTCCAAAAAAGATTTGGTGAATGCTTTGGCGTATTGGGAAAAATCCATGGCCAAAACAGAAAATGCGAAAGAGAAAATTAAAATTCAAACTAAAATAAAATCTGCCAATAAGGAACTCTCCGAATGAGTTTAATTACCCGTCCGTCTTTTGTTTCCCTGATTCTTTCCGTAATCTTTCTTTCCTCTTTTTCCTGTAAAGGAGCGGAAGTGGAAGATGTGAATTTCATCGGAAAAGACTCCTCCAAATACGCTTCACCGAACGATCCGAACGCAAAAGCGCTCCTTTCCGATATCGCCAAACAATCCGATGTTTATTCTTCCTTTAGGGGAGAATTTACGATGAACATTCAGGTATTTGTTCCTAAAAAAGACAAATTCACGGTGGATGGAAAAATATTTTTCTCCAAAAATTCCGGTCTTGTGAAAATCCAACTGATGGATACTTTTTTCGGTTTGGTGTTTTCCGAACTGATCGCAAGTCCTACTGAAATTAAGATCAAATCCTCCGGTTCCGATCAAATCGTAACCCAGCCTATGGGAGATTTGATGCTTCAAGATCCCAATACTAAAAAATCAATTCAGTTGCCTTTCCCTGTCATTTATCAGTATCTAACGGGAAGTTTTTCCTCGGAGATCACCTCGCCTAAAGCTCGTTTTTTGATGAAAGAAAATCGAATTCTTTTGGAGAAAAAGGACGGAGTTTATGAATACTTTTTCGAATCCGCTCAATTGAATCGAATCGAACTCGTTAGTCCTGCCAGAGGATTGAAAGCGATCTCTCTTGTGAAAGAAAAAGATACCAAACTCATCCATCCTCCCAAAAGCATTCTGACGAAAGTGACTCCTATCGGGGAAGAGAAAGAGAATGTTTTGATTCTCATCGGAATGAAAAAAACGGTCAAAACGGAAGTTTCCGATTCTGTATTTAAGTTTTAGGGTTTCATGCCTGCGCTGAGGAAATCTTTATTCTTCTTTTCTCTCGTTTTTCTTTGTTTTACGGGAGTTCCTGCGCAGGAAGAAACTGAAGATTTCGAAACGATCCTGCTTCCTCCCGTCGAAGACTATTATCGTTTTAAAACGGATACCGGAAGCGGATATAAAATCACCGGAACCACCAAAGTTTGGGTAGGCGGTGATGTGATGTTCAATTGGGGAGTCAGAGATGCGATGCGTGCTCCTGATCCTCTTTTGGCATTTCGTAGTTTTTCCTCCTGGCTTTCCGGTATGGACTACCGATTCCTCAACTTGGAAACTCCTGTACTTAAAAAGGCACCTAGTGCAGATAAGATGAAATCTTACGTTTTTTACGGAGAAAAAGACGATTTGAATCTTCTGAAAGATATGAAGATCGACGGTGTTTCTCTTGCGAACAATCATACTATGGATTTCGGAGAAACAGGCCTCTTCGAAACTCTTTCTCTTTTGGATGAATATAAAATCCCTTATTCAGGTGCGGGAAAAAACGAAGCTGAATCTTTGAAGCCTCTCAGTTTCACAACGCACGGAAAAGAATTTAGAATTTTTTCTTTTTCGGATACGGGAGAAACCAGACTTTTTTCCGGACCTCGTTCTCCCGGAGCCGCTTATTTCAGAGTGAGCACTGCGGAAAGACTCATCAAAAAATCAAAACAGAATCATGTGAATTTACTTTCTTTGCATTGGGGTGTGGAATACAGTCCCGAGCCTACGGATGTGCAACGTAAGACGGCAAAGTATTTGGTGCAAGCAGGGTATCAGGCGATCATAGGACATCATCCTCATATCCCTCAAGGCATAGAAGTTTTTCCCAAAGGAGTAGTGATTTATTCTTTGGGAAACTTTTTCTTCGGCTCCAAAAATCAATACCTCAAACACAATATATCCGCTATCCTTCATTTTAAAAATGGAACACTTGTTTGTGTGGAAGTGGTTCCCGTTTTCGGAAAACATCAAACCGTGCAAGGAGGGCTTTATTTTTCTCCTTTAGGGCCGAAGGAAGCGGAGGAATTCTTAAAGGAATATTCCGTCCTCTGTAAAAACTTAGGAACCGATTTGGAAATTTCGGGGGGAAGAGGTTATGTTTTTTTGGACAAGGAGCTGAAGGCTAAACTGAATCCGTAATGGAACCAAGTGAGGCAAAGTCCTACCGCCATCAAAGGAAAACCGATCTCCAATAGATTGGTTTTGAAAATGGAAAACAATCCTAGAAAAAATGCGGTCACAAAAAGAACGGAGGATATCCTCAGTAGAATTCCTCTTTCGTATAACCAGAAATAGATGCCGATGGTTCCCACATAGGCAAGAAGACAAAACCATTTCAACTGTGCTGTGGGTTTGAGGTATTCCAAAGAAGGAAGCATCTCTTCTGCGGTTTTCGCATCGAGTAGATTTAAGATCAGTATGTTTTCCACAAGATCCGCAAAGCCGCCGATCACAAGAACTGCGATCATACCCACGAAAATTTTCATAAATATGGGACGGACTCTTCTTCCTGAATAATGACCGGTATAGGCGAGAAACGCCATATAACAAAAGATAAATCCGAAATCGAAATAATGAAGGATTCTATAAGAGGAGGTGATGTTTGCAAACTCTTCGTTTTCCATCACTCCGATGATGTCTTGGACATGTTTGGGGGTTTCCGCTGTTTCCAAGGCTAAGATGGGAGAGCTGAAGCCGGAGTGGTTCTCGGAAAATGGCTCTCTGGGGGTAAAATGGTTTAAAAAACCGGCATAAAGAGAGAGAAATAAGCCGAGACCAAGACCCCAAAATTCAGGAAAATTGATTTTTTCACCCATGAAGATGCTACTAGACCAGGAAATCAGGCAATTCCAGAGAACCAAGAAGAAATTCCATTGACCGGCACCTGAGAGCGAAAAACCCTAGTTTTTAATACTATTTTATTCTTCTACTCCCAGGCCATCTCGCGATGGGAGTATACCCATAGGAGAAACATGAGAAACTACGAAATCACGAACATCATTCGTGAAGGCGCTGTGGAAGAAACGAAGTCTGCCATTAAAGACATTCTTTCCAAGCACACTGTCACGATCCAAAACGAAGAAGACTGGGGTTCTAAAAGACTTTGGCACCCAATCGGTCAAGACGAGCAAGGCCATTTTACATTGATTAAATGCCAAGGCTCTCCAAGTGAGATTTCAAAAATCGAACACGAGTTTAAACTCAACGTTAATATCCTTAAAAGTTTAGTGATCCGCTCCCATGGCTAACGATCTCAACAAAGTCCTTCTCATCGGTCGTATGACCCGTGACCCCGAGTTCAAATCGATCAACGGAAGTTCTGTCGTCAATTTTTCATTGGCAAACAACAGAATCTACGTATCCAACGGGGAGAAGAAAGAGGAAACTCATTACTTCGATTGCGTAGCATGGGGAAGACTTGCAGACATACTGAAACAGTATGCTGGGAAAGGTAAGCAGGTTGCGATTGAAGGTAGACTTCAACAGCAAACTTGGGAAACTCCCGAAGGAAAAAAAGCTTCTAAAATCCGCGTTTATGTTGAGTCAGCTCAACTGTTAGGCGGACAAGGCGGCGGTTCCGGTGGAGGAGACCGAGGCGGAGATTATGCACCACAAGATTCCGGTATGGGTGGTGGATACGATGATAGTTATGCCGGAGACGATGACATTCCATTTTAATAGGTAATTCAAATGAGCGAAACAACAGTTGATGAAACAAGAGTAGATTCCCGCGAAAGTATGGAGTCTATGGACGACGATGAAAAAGGCGGTTTCCGTGGAAAGGACGGAGAAGGCAAATTCGGTCGTAAAAATGCAAAATACAAGAAGAAAGTTTGCAAGTTCTGTGCAGACAAAGCCCTTCTTGCAGGACTAGATTACAAAAGAGTCGATATCTTGGAGAGATTCGTTACCAATAGAGGTAAAATCATCCCTAGAAGAATTACCGGAACTTGCGCAAAACACCAAAGAGTTTTGGCTCGCGAGATTCGTAAATCCAGATCGATCGGACTACTTCCGTTCAAGGTTCTGTAGGAGATAAACTATGAAAGTAATTCTACAAAAAGACGTATTGAACTTAGGTGATGCGGGGGATTTGAAAGAAGTTGCGGACGGTTATGCTCGTAACTTCTTGATTCCTAGAAGACTTGCTGTTCGTGCAAACGACGGTAATACGAAAGTTGCTCTTCACCAAAAAAGACTCGCTGACCTAAAACGTGAGAAACGCACAAAAGTTATGAAAGACTTGAGTGCTTCTATCGAAGGCAAAACTTACGAAGTAAAAGTAAAAGTCGGAGAAAACGATAAACTTTTCGGTTCTGTAACTGCAAACGATATCGTTCTTGCGATTAAAAAAACAGGCGTAGAAATCGACAAAAGAAAACTCGATTTGGGCGAACCATTGAAAGCATTGGGCGAATTTAAAATTAAAGTTCGTTTGGCGGAAGGTGTTGCTCCTCAAATCCTAGTTAAAGTAGTCGGCGAAGCCTAATTTTCATCAGGGTTCTCTATGATTTCTAACCCTCTTCAGGAGATAGAGTCTGAGAAGAACCTAATCGGTTACCTGCTCATGCGAGGTGTCGCTGGGCAGGAAGACATGGGGCTTGCCCCCGAAGACTTTTATATGGAGACTCACCGCCGTATCTTCGGTGCCATGGTGGATCTCATCCAAGAGGGAACCTCCCTCGACTTAGTCACAGTCACAAACCATATGCGGGAAAAGCATCTCTTCAAAGACGAGATGCGAGACCTGGAATATCTTTCCTCTCTTTATAAAGATACCGTTCCTTTTCAAACACTCGATTATTATATCAGAAGAGTCAAAAGAGTCTCCGACAGACGTAAATACGTAGAAGCTTTAACTTCTGCTATAGATAAAGTCAAAGGCGAACCGGGAGAAAACGACACAGTTTTCAGTTTGATCGAACAATCTCTGATGGATATTTCCAAACAGGAAAGGTCCAAAGGTCTTCGCAGAGTGAAAGAAGATGCGAATGTTCTGATCGATTACATCAAGACGGTCGTGGCGAACAGTCAAAACGGAGGAGGGGGACTCAGCGGTCTCAAAACCCATTTCCACGGTTTGGATTTGGCGACTACAGGTTTGAAATCACACGAACTTATGATTCTAGCCGCCAGACCAGGAAACGGTAAAACCACTTTCGCTTTGAATATCGCAGCGAATGCTGCATTGAAGGAGCGCAAAACGGTTGCTATCTTTTCCTTGGAGATGAGCCGTTTGGAACTTCTATTGAAACTCATCAGTGCGGATGCTCGTATCGATTCCTATGCCTTGAAGGCGGGAACTTTGACTCCCACTCAGATGATTCAATTGAAAGATTCCATCGGAAACGTAACATCTGCTAGTCTGTTTATCGACGATTCCGGTTATTTGACCATTCAGGAATTTTCCGCCAGACTTAGACAGCTTCGTACTACGGAAGATGTGGGTCTTGTCATAGTGGATTACCTTCAGCTCATGAGTGATCCAAAGGCGGCAATGGGAGGAAGACAGCAAGAGGTATCCAATATCTCCAGAGGCCTCAAGCAGATGGCAAGGGAAGTCGGCTGTCCTGTCATCGCTCTTTCTCAGATGAACCGTTCCATTGAAAACAGATCCAAAGATCAAAGACCTCAACTTTCCGACTTACGGGAGTCAGGTGCTATTGAGCAGGATGCCGATATTGTTTGTTTTATTTACAGGGAGGAAATGGTGAAACCTCCCGAAGAGCTGGACCCGAACAAAAAGGGTATGGCAGAAATCATCATCGCAAAAAACAGGGCAGGTGCTACAGGAGATTTTCCTTTGATGTTCAATCCGAAAATCTCCCGTTTCGACAATGTGCCGATCTAAAGGAAAATACTTTGAAAAACTGGATCCAAGAAGAATATAAAAATAGAATACAAGCAGAGTCCGTAACGGATGCGGATATCGGCAAACAATTGTTTTTTGCCGGGTGGGCGTTTCGTTTCCGCGACCAAGGCGGTGTTATTTTTATCGATTTGAGAGATAGATCCGGGGTGATCCAGGTGGTTGCCAGAAAGGAACTTTTGGGGGAAGAGTTTTCTAAAGCCGAAAAAGTCCGTTCCGAATATGTGATCGGAGTGTATGGCAAACTTTCCTTGAGAGATGCGGATTCCGTAAACCCTAGAATGGCTACAGGGAAGTTCGAAGTTATCGTCGAAAAAATGGAGATTTTGAACTCTTCCAAAACTCCTCCTTTCGCATTGGATGAATTCGATCCGTCCGGAGAGGAAGTTCGACTTAAATATCGTTATTTGGATATGAGAAGAGAAGAGCTGAAAAACAGACTCATTCTGCGTCATAAATTAACTTTTGCTTTGCGGGAATATTTGGATTCCAAATCCTTTTTGGAAATCGAAACTCCCATCTTGAATAAATCCACCCCGGAAGGAGCAAGAGACTTTTTGGTTCCTTCCCGTTTGAATCAAGGAGAGTTTTACGCTCTTCCTCAGTCCCCGCAGTTGTTCAAACAGATCCTAATGATCGGAGGAATGGAAAGATATTTCCAAATCGTAAAATGTTTCCGTGACGAGGATCTTCGCGCGGACAGACAACCTGAATTTACACAGTTGGATATGGAGTTCGCATTCGTTTCGGAAGAAGACATTCGTCGTGAAATCGAAGCTATGTGGTCTTTCGCTTTGAAAAAAGTGTTCGGTTTGGAAATCCAAACTCCTTTCCTTACAATGCCTTATCAGGTGGCGATGGAAGAATACGGGAGCGACAAACCGGACATTCGTTTCGGAATGAAATTGGTGAACGTTTCCGAAATCGTAAAAAATTCCGACTTTCAGGTGTTTAGCGGTGCCGTTGCTGCGGGAGGAGTCGTAAAAGCGATTTGCGTTCCTGGAGGAGCGAACATTTCCCGTAAAGAGATCGAAGACTTCACTTCCTGGCTGAACAGAGACTATCGTGCCAAGGGACTTGCCTATATGAAGCACGGCGCGAACGGTCTTGAATCCACCATTACAAAAAGATTCACTCCGGAAAGCCTGGATGCGATTGCTAAAGCCGTAGGTTCCAAAGAAGGGGATATGGTTTTCTTCGGTGCGGATTCCTTAAAAATTGTGAACGCATCTTTGGGCGCCCTTCGTTTGAAATTATCCGAGAAATACGATCCACCTAAGGCAAATTACAGCTTCCATTGGGTGGTCGACTTTCCTATGTTCGAATACGACGATGCAAACAAATCCTGGACTTTCTTGCACCATCCTTTCACTTCTCCTAGTGAAGCGGATTGGGATAAATTAAGAGATTGGAAAGCAGGTAAAAACGTTGACCTATCTTCAATAGGTGCTAAAGCTTATGATTTAGTTTTGAACGGAACGGAAATCGGAGGGGGAAGTATTCGTATTCACGACGTAGAAATCCAATCTTTGGTTTTGGAAGCCATCGGAATCGATCCTGAATCTGCAAAAAGCAAATTCGGATTTTTATTGGATGCACTTTCTTTCGGTGCGCCTCCTCACGGAGGAATCGCATTCGGTATCGACCGTATCATGATGCTTCTTACCGGAGGTCAGTCCATCCGAGACGTGATCGCTTTCCCGAAAACGCAAAAGGGTCTTTGTTTGATGAGTGAAGCACCCGGAGTTGTGGAAGGAAAACAATTGGAAGAACTAAAACTGAGAGTCATCAACATCTAACATGGATACAAGTTTTACTTTCTCGGAAGAGTCTTTGTATCAAACCATCTGCGGAATCGGCGATTCCCAGTTAGGTTTGTGGGAATCCAGGTTGAAAGTAAAACTTATCCCTAGGGGAAAATCTCTCATCATTCAGGGAGAACCCGACTATACTCGGTTAGCCGTAGAGACCTTTCAGAGATTGGAAGAAAACTTCAAAAAACGTCCCGACAAATCCGACTTCTCCTTGTTTGACATCGATTATATGATGAATCAAGCAAAGGATGCGAGCAAAGGATGGCCGACTCCCGGTTCCAGCGAATTCGAATCCGACGAAAAAGGGGATTGGACTCCCAAGGACAAAGTAGTAGTCACTTTCAAAGGGAAACCCATTTTCCCTAGAACCAAAAATCAGGAAACGTTCGTAGAAAGTTTAAAGAAAAATTATATAACAATTGCTATGGGACCTGCGGGAACTGGAAAAACTTTTTTATCCATTGCCACTGCCTGCAGAATGATGCAGACAGGAGAGGTAGATCGTTTGGTGTTGACTCGTCCTGCAGTGGAAGCGGGAGAGAACCTGGGGTTTTTGCCGGGGGATCTGACTCAAAAAGTGAACCCTTATCTTCGTCCTATTTATGATGCCCTTCACGAATGCATCGGCTTTGAAAAAACGACCGAATATTTACAAGTCGGTAAAATCGAAATCGCTCCTATCGCATTTATGAGAGGACGTACTCTTTCCCATTCCTTTATCATTTTGGATGAAGCGCAAAACTGTACTTTGCCTCAGTTGAAGATGTTTCTCACCCGATTCGGAAAAAACTCCAAAATGGCCATTTCCGGAGACGCCACTCAGATCGATTTGGCGCACGGAAGATCCGGATTAGAGAAAACCGTCCATACTCTGAAAGGATTAAACGGAGTAGAAACTATATTTTTTGGTCGCGAAGACATCACAAGGCATCATATAGTGGAAGCAATCGTAAGAAGGTTCGAGGAAAACGAGGGTCTTTTTACTAAAAAAACATGAAACAGATTTTTGAAAAATCCATGGCCGCATTGACTGACTTTTTAACGAAAGTTAGACCTGTTTCTGTAGTGAGAAACATCCAAATCGTTTTGGTTTTCCTCACTTTGATTTTTGTAACATACAATCTGGCGTTCCCTTTTTTCGGACAAACCAAAATAGACACGGAAGAAGACGGTGCTTTTTCAGAAGGGAAACTCGCCCCTGAAACCATCCAGTCCGTAAAAGAATTTTTCTACGAAGACTTAGATAAAACCGCCCAAGAAAAAGCGAAGGCGTCCGGTAACATTCCTTATTCTTTCGATAAAGATTTCAATGTACTGATCGCAGGGATCGATGTGAATCTTTCGGAAGATATCGAAACCTTAAAGCAGATCGTCGCTGACGGTTCCAGGGTGAATCCATCTCATGTGAAAGAAAAAATCCCTCGTTGGAGAAATCGAACCAACGAAGAAATTCAGGCGATTTTGGATTATCCCCGTAAAGATAAATTGAGATCTTTCATCCAACAATATACGAATTTAATTTTTTCCAGATACTGCATCGTAAAGGAAGATCTCGACTTTCATAAAGAACTGGGCAAATCGGGAGCGAAGATTCGCAATCTGGGAACCCAAGAAGCTTCTTCCGTTGTGGATGGAAGTTTGGTGATTCCTCGTTCCCAAATCTACAAAGAGGGTCCGGTCCTTACCACTTTGCAAAGATTAGCCGAAGAGAAGCTGAATAACGTTTCAGACATTCTTCTCAAGGCAGTCTCCCGAATCGGTTTGTATTATATTTATTCTTATCCTGCTTGCGCTTATAATGCGGAAGAAACGGAAAACGCAAGAAAAAAGGCCGCAGATTCCGTGCCTATGCAAAGAAGCAGAATTCAGGCGAACGAAGTGGTCGTTAGGGCAGGAGAAGTCATCACTCCTTCCGTAAAACTGAAATTGGACATGATGAATCGTTATGCGACCAGAGCCAATCTTGCTTCCATCACTTCCATATTCATCACCCAATGCGTATTGATTGCAATCATCGGTTTTTATCTCATTCGTTACAGACCGAACCGTTTGAACGATCTTTCCAGCAATCTAATCATATTTATCACTCTTTGGATCGTCGTATTTTCGATCTATTTCATATCCAAAATTTTCTATATCAATGATGTGGAGTGGGCAGGTCTTTATTATTTCGGTCTGTTTATTCCTATCGGGATGATCTGTCTTCTTTTGGGTTTTGTTTATGACGAACAACTTTCCATCGCCATAGGTTTTTTCCTGTCGTTTGCGGTATTTTTCGCATCGAGATACAATCCCACCTCGTTTATGTTAGCCTTTACTGTCGCTGTTGTGAGCGCAGTTTACGGAAGAAGGCTGAAGAAAAGAATCGATTTCCTAAAAGCGGGATTCATTCTGAGTTTCGTTCAAATACTGATTTCCACAGCAGGATATTTGTTTGACGGAAGGGACTTCTGGGTCAGCAGTCCGAGCGGAAGTTTTTATTCGGATTTAACTCATTCCAATATTTTTCGTTTAACTGTGGTTTGTTTGATCAACGGGTTCGCAAGCGCCACTGCGGTACAGTTTTTACTTCCTATTTACGAATATGTCTTCAATATCCCCACAAGGTTTAAACTCATCGAACTTGCAGATACGGGACATCCCCTTCTTCAGGAACTTTTGACCAAGGCTCCTTCCACTTATACGCATACATTTATGGTGGCGGCAATGTCGGAAAGAGCGGCTCAAAATTTGAATTTGGACTGGCTTCTTGTTCGTGTAGGGGTTTATTTCCATGATATAGGTAAAATTCCAAATGCGGGCTTTTTCATCGAAAACCAACATTTGATTCCTAAACCGGAACATATCGATAAAAATAATCCTGCTTTAGCGGCAAAGACCGTCATCGATCACGTATTAGACGGAATCGAGATGGCCAAAAAGGCCAGACTGCCTAGAGAGATCATCAATTTCATTCCTGAACACCACGGAACATCCACAATGGCTTTTTTCTATCATAAGGCATTGCAAACTTTGTCCGTTTCCGCACGCAAAAAAATAAAGAAGACCGACTTTCAGTACCCCGGCCCTAAACCTCAATCGAAGGAAACCGGAATCGTGATGATCGCCGATTCTTTGGAAGCTGCTTCTCGTTCTTTGGACGAAGTGTCCAACGAAAGCCTGGACGATTTGATTCGAAAAATCATCAACTCTAAGTTAGCTGAAAATCAGCTGGATGAAAGCGGGCTCACTATCGGGGATTTGGAAATCATTAAATCCAGTTTTAAAGAAGTGCTTCTTTCCAGTCTGCACCAAAGACCTAAGTATCCTAAACCGGAAGAAACCAAGGCTTTGGAAGCCGCAGGCCAGAAAAAACAAAACAAATGAAAGATCACTTTTCCGTTTCTATTCATTGGAACGAAAATGTAAAAAATTCTTTTCTGGAAGAAACGAAAGTCATCTTGAATTTGGAAAAGATCCTTAAATTCGTTTCTCCTTCCTTTCTGAAGAGTTTGGAGATGGACGTTTTGATCGTGGAAGACTCCGAGATGCGTTCCATCAATTTAGAAAGAAGAAACTTCGACAAAACCACCGATGTTCTTTCTTTTCCTCTTTTTACGGAATTCCCCCCTCTGCCTCATCAGATGATAGGAGAAGTTGTCATCTCAATTGATACTTGCATTCGTCAGGCGAAAGAAATCGGTCACTCGAACATAGACGAATTTTATAGACTTCTGGTTCACGGAGTATTACATTTGTTCGGTTATGATCATGAAACTTCCGAAGAAGATGCGGTCTTGATGAGAAAAAAAGAAGACGAATGTCTTGCCTACGTATTTCAAGAAGGATATGGCTCTTAAAAAAGAAAGAGGGATCGTCATTCACAGTATGGATTTCGGCGACAGCGACAGACTGATCAGCCTTGCCGGAGAAAACCATATTCGTATGAAATTTATTTCCAAAGGGATCCGCAAATCGAAAAGAAGGCCCATCGCTTCCACCGAACTTGGTTCTCTTGTGGAGATCGATTTTTATGATCAGGCGGAGAAGGATTGGAAGTCCATCAAAGAGATCGTTTTGGTGAATCGTTACGATCATTTGAAATCGAATTATACAGGCACTTTGTTTCTAATGTATCTTACGGAACTCACTTCCCATTTATATCCGGAAGGAGAACTTCATCCTTTTCTGCATCAGCTTTTATCTGGCTCTTTCGATCATTGTTCTGAGCACGGATTTCGTGCAGAGATACTTCCTTTTTTCAAATTGAGGGCCCTTGCGAATTTAGGTCATTTTCCTACGGAGTTTTACTGCGTGTCCTGCGGGGAGGAGGTTTTGGCTAAGTCGAGATCCTTTTTCTCCTGGGAAAACAGGGAGTTTCTTTGCGGAGACTGTCACACTCTGCCTAAGGACCAATCCTCCATGTTGCGTCTGTTTCATCAGATTTTAAAGACTCGATTCTCCTTATTTTTAGCAGCCAGACCTGGCTCGGATGCGATTCGGGAAGCGGATTACGTTTTGAACCAATATCTTCGCTCGATCACCGGCAAAGAAATGAAATCTTACTTTGAATTCTATAAAACAATTGGATATTCGTAAATGTGAACCAGTTTCCGAAAACGCTGTTGTTTCTAATGACTTTCTCCATCTTTTTTGCACTGTTGCAGGTGTATCTAAAGGCTGAGAAAAAATCGAAAACGAACCCTGCTGCTTTTGAAACATTCTCACCCATTCTCAGGGAAGATCATGAATCCATCCCCGATTTCGTAAAACGATATAGAACCCACTCTTTTGCCGTTTGGGAAAATTCTTATTCTAGTAAAAATAAACCGGACCATACCAAAACAAAATGAATCATAAACAACTTTTGAAAAACAGAGTTCTTTCTCTCATCACTCTTGCTTGCGAAAAATACATTAAGGAAGAGAAACCCGAACTTTCTTTGAACGACTTAAAGATCAGAATCGAATATTCCAGAGATGAAAAATTCGGAGACTATTCTTCTCCTTTTGCATTGGAGAATAAAAACATATTCGGAAAAAACCCGAAAGAGATCGCAGAAAAAATCATTTCTCTCATCGAACCGAGTGAGCTTTTGAGTGAAGTTAGTTTTTCACCTCCAGGTTTCATCAATTTTCGCATTTCTCCCGCTTCCTTATTGGAGTATGTTTCCGAGTTCACTCGTTCGAATGATTGTTTTGCGAAGCTTGATCAAACGAAAAAGATATTATTGGAGTTCGTATCCGCAAATCCTACAGGGCCGATGAACATCGTTTCTGCGAGATCCGCAGCTTACGGGGATGCATTGGGAAATTTAATCTCCACTTTAGGTCATTCCGTAGACAGAGAATTTTATGTGAACGATTACGGAAATCAGGTACATCTTCTGGGAGTGGCTGTACTTCTTCGATTGAAAGAACTGGACGGTGCTGTGATCCAATTTCAAGAGGAAGAGAATGATACATCTCTCTACGACTTGATCGAATCCAATACCATTCCTAAGGAAAGTTACAGAGGGGAGTATATCAAGGATATCGCCAAAGAATATGCTTCCGATTCCTCCAGAAAAAAATCTTTAGAGGAGAGGGTCTCTAAAAAAGATTGGGAGCCTCTGATCGCAGAACTTTCCTTATTCGCTGTAAATTATAATTTGGCAGGTCAAAAAAAGGATCTGGCTTTATTCGGTGTCAACTTCGATCGTTTTTACAGCGAACGAACCTTACATGAAGCAGGGAAGGTGGATGCGGTTCCTTCGTTTCTGAAAGCCGCGGATTTGAAGGAAGAAGAGGGAAAACTCTTTTTTCTTTCCACAAACTACGGAGACGATAAGGACAGAGTGATCCGAAGAGAAGACGGACGTCCCACTTATCTTATGGCGGACATCGCCTATCATAAGGATAAGTTCGATCGAGGGTTCGAAGAGAACATCGATATCTGGGGACCGGATCATTACGGATACATTGCTCGATTGAAAGGAGCCGTGGTTTCATTGGGAAAACCTGCCGATGCATTTCGCGTTTTGATCGCTCAACAGGTAAACTTGATCGAAAACAAAGAAAAGGTGAAAATGAGCAAACGTCTGGGAGTGTTCCAGACGATGACGGATCTTCTTTCTTATTTGGGAAAAAGTGCGAAGGATGTAGGAAGATATTTTTTCCTAATGAGATCTTCCGATGCACCTTTGGACTTTGATCTGGATTTGGCTAAGGACGAATCGGAAAAAAATCCTGTATTCTATATTCAATATGCCCATGCCCGTATCTCTTCCATATTTAGAGAGTTAGGTGATGTTTCTCTGGCGCTCGATCTGAAAGAGGACGATTCTTCCTTTTTCTCTTCGGAAGAAAGAATCAGACTTCTTTTTTGGGTGGCACGTTTTCCCGAGGAAGTGTTCGATTCTGCCGTTTCTTTCGAACCGCATCGAATCACTAATTATCTGCAATCCCTCAGTAAATCCTTTACCAAGTTTTATTCGGGGAAGGACAATCGAATCAAAGAGAAATCGGGAAGGGAAAAGGAAATTCTTCTTCTTCTTTCCACTCAAACTCGTTTCGTTTTGAAATCGGGATTGAGTCTGTTGGGAATCTCGGCACCGGACAAAATGTCCAAAGATGCTGCTCAGAACGAAGAAACCGGTGTAAGCGTAAAATAAATGAAGTCTCCCAGAATCACAATCATCGCCACAGGTTCCGAAATCACAGCGGGTAGAAGCATCGATACCAATTCGGGATGGATCGCACAACAGTTGTTCGAAGAAGGATGGAAGGTAAGAAATTTCATCGCGCTTCCTGACGATCCTAAAATCATTTTGGAAGAACTGAAACATCTGAAAGATTCCGTGGCGAAAGATCCACATACTCCCGTTTTGGTGATTATGACGGGAGGTCTAGGTTCTACCGAAGACGACTACAGCCTTCAATGTGTTTTGGAGCTTCAGAATAAGGAAAGGGAAGTCAGCGAAAAGGCCAGAATCAAGTTGGAACGATTGTTCGCTTCCAGGGGAAAATCATACGAAGAGATTCTTCCTACGATGCTTCGTCAAGTTTATGTTCCAGAGGGAGCGAAAGTTTTGGATAACTCTGCGGGAATCGCAGTGGGATTTATGGAGGAAATAGGAAATTCTTCTTATCTGATTTGTATGCCTGGCGTTCCTTCCGAAATGAAAGAGATGTTTTCCAGAAAACTACTCCCTATCCTAAAAAGAACCTATGCCCCGGAAGATTTGTTTCAGGAAACAAGATGGATTTGGTCCATCGGAGAATCTATGTTCCAAGAACAATTTATGAAGGGACAAAAAGATCTTTTGGATGCTGGTATGGAATGGGGAGTCACTGCGCAAAAAGGATATATCAAAGCGATTTTTCAATCTACAAACAAAAGTTTGTTGGATGAAGTGGTGAAACGAATCGAAAGTTTTTACGGAGAGGCTTGTAGTTTCGACGTGTTCGAGGAAGTGCACAGAGTATTGATCGAAAAACAAAAAACTGTCTCCGTTGCAGAAAGTTGTACCGGGGGGCTTCTGGGAAAAAGGCTTACCGATCTTCCCGGTTCCAGTGCTTATTTTGTAGGAGGGGTTCTTACTTATTCCAACCTTCAGAAGGAAAAAAGTTTGGGAGTTTCCCATTCCACCTTGGAACAGTTCGGTGCTGTCAGCGAAGAAACCTGTTTGGAAATGGTGAACGGTTTGGAAAAACTAACGGACTCCGACTGTTCCCTTTCCATCACTGGAATTGCAGGCCCGGACGGAGGAAGTGAATCCAAGCCTGTAGGAACCGTTTGGATCGGAGTCAAAAGAAAAGGTTCCTCCGCAAGTGCCCATCTCTATCGTTTTCCGGGAAACAGAGAAACGATTCGAGAGAATGCAGCCAACACCGCTATTTATCTGCTTCATCAATTATTAAAATCGAATTAAAGGATCCTCTATGCAATTCATCATTTCTTCTTTCATATTCTTTATTCTTTTCTTTTTCCTTTGGAATGTTCGTTTGCCGATGTTATCTTCCGTAAAGGAAACCTGGATCTGGAATAAGGAAGGTGCTTTCGGAACCTTCCCACCGGGAGAAGGGGAAGATCCTTTGAAGGTATTGAACGGATATCGATTGGAAGGGAGATACTATTCGTTTGCAACGAACAGATTCGTTCCTTTTGAAGAACCATTTAAGTTGGATTATGCGCTTCTTTCCCAAGGGTATTTGGAATACCAAAAGATAGGGGATGAAGTGAATTTTTATTCCGATTCGGGAGAACTGTTTTGGAAAAAACCGATCAATTCTTATCCTAGATCCGGTTATTTCGGAACTCCTGTCCTCTATCTTTCCGGTGACAATAACACTGTGTTTGTATTGGATAACAGCGGGAATGCGAGCGGACTCGGGGAATTGAACGGTCGTTTTCTTACCGATTATGATTTTGCACAGAATGGCAAAGGTGCTGTCGTATTATTTTCCGGAGGAGAGATTTACAGAATCGATGAGAAGGGAAATAAAATCTTTTCTGCGGATCTTTCTTCCGATAAAAACGAATCGTTTTTTAAAAGTGTTTCTTTATCACCAAATGGAAGTTTTACGTTGGTTCACTTTTCCTCCAAGAAAAAAGATTATCTGATGATATTGGATGAGAAAGGAGAGGCCACGGATGAATGGGAACTTTCACAGTTTTATCCTCATAAGATCTATCTCAGCATAGGGAATCGAAAGAATTCCGTTTTGAATTCAGTTGATACTGTGCAATTTTTCAAAGAAGACAAACTGGTTTGGGAAGAGAAAAAAGAAAAAGCAGGATCCGTCTATCAGGCAAATTTCGCATTCCCTTCGGGCTTTGCTTACGGATTGGAAAAAGAGATCGTATTTTTAGATGCGGAAGGAAATAAAATTCGTAAAAAGAATCTGCCTAGTTCTGAATTTCCAATCCGTTTTTTCTCCGGAAAAGAACCGAACACTGCTTATCTGGAAACGAAAAAAGACATTTATCAAATCCGCCTTTTTGAGTAAGGCGGTCGCCGCGATATCTTCTACTTTATCCCTTTCTATTTGTTTTCAATTTCGTAAATGGACAGGGACTTGAAGCCGGTTCTTCCTTCCCTATTGATCATCGCAATCGTTTCCGTACATTTGCCCGGTTCTATATTGAAGATCAATTGATCCGAAATTTCCCTGCATATATAAAGTCCTCTTCCATGAGAATCTTCCAGTCCTTTGGGGAAACCTGTGTTGTCGTCGATGCTGATATGGCGATCCAATCGGTGAAGTATCTCTTCTTTCTTTAAGGAACCGAACTGATCTCTCACTACGATGAATAAGGTTGTGGCAGTGGAGCCGTATCCCACCAAAAAATAATCTTCCGGTGAAAGTTCGATATTATCTACAGGCACCACCATATCGTGCGAAGGGATTTCGAATTGATATTTGTAATCGCCTGCGTTCGTTCTGGGAGCACGGATCATCGCATTGGAAGTGAGTTCTTCCAAAACCTGCTGAATCGCTTTGGGCGCTCCTAATTGAATCAAATACTTGGAAATCTTTCCGCAAAGGATGGATCTGTCTTGGTCCGATCTGATTTGTTTGAAGATGACTCCGTTTTTAGGAGCTTCTTCGAATTCACTGCTGATGTTTTGGTTTTGAATCACGAAGTCCGAATTGAAATATTTTTCCACGCCGAAAATGTCCGTGGAAAGAAGTTTCTCTACCATGACTTCAATTAGGTGAATGTCCAAAAAGGAATATTTGGGAATGATGTTCCAGATATGATACTCTTTCGCATAACGAATGTAGTCGTTGATATTGTATGCGGTCATGAGAGCGTAAAGAACCTTGGGGTATTCTTTTTGGATGAACTTCACCACGTCGATTCCCGATTTTCCGGGAAGGCGGATGTCCGTAATTGTGAGATCTATTTCCTGATTGGAAAGATGCCATGCGGCTTCTTCGAAATGTTCCGCTCCATAAACATTGTATTTGATGGAAAGCAGATCCATAATCGCTTCCCGGATGGAATGAATATCTTCTACGATGAGGATTGATTTTTTTTTCATACGGCGGTCTCCGTGATGTCGCTGGTGACGGGAAAGGAAATGGTGAATCTTGTTTTTTGTTCGGAAGATTTGACTGTGATGTTTCCGTCATGTTCTTTAACGATCGAATAACAAATGGAAAGTCCCAGACCGGTTCCCGTTCCGGATTTATTATTGGTAAAAAATGGATCGAATATTTTTTGTATGATGGATTCGGGGATTCCTCCCGCATCGTCTTCCACGATGATATGAATCCAATTTTTCGTTTTTCTCACATCAATTGTGATTTCACCCGGTCTGTAATCGAACGCTTGGAGAGAGTTCCTGAAAAGGTTCATAAACAATCGTTCCATTTTCGCAGGATGAAAAGGGAATTGATACTCGTGATCATAAACCAATTTCCAATTGATGTTTTTACTTAAGTGAGGATAAAGCCGCACCACCGTATCTTTCGCTCTGTTGATCGTATCTATGATGTCTCCCAATGTCGCTTTCACTTTGTCCGACTTTGCGAAGGAGATGATATCGGAAACGATGATGGCCGCTCTCGATATATCGTTTTTGATCATATCGAGTCTTTTTTCGATCTGTTCGTGAGTGGCGTTCTGCCAATTCGCTTTTAAATTCTGAAGTGTTAGGCTAATTCCCGTTAAAGGGTTGTTTAACTCGTGCGCGATTCCTGAAATGAGAATTCCTAACGAGGCTAGGTTTCTCATTCTGAAAGATTCTTCTTCTTTCTCTTTTTGTTTTGTGACGTCAGAGATTTTTTCTACGATCCAATACTCACCTTCGTTTTTAGGGTAGGGATAAAACTCCAATTGAAGGGTTTGTTTTTTCTCCTCCATTCGGAAAAAAATTTCCCTGGAAGTGGGATTCGGCTGCGTTTTAACCCCTGACTGCTCCTTGTTTCGTGCATTGATCGTAGGGCAGTAGGGACAAACATCCGTTCGTTGGTAAAGTATTTCGTAACATGGTTTGTCCAAAACATCTTCGAAATTATAATTTTTTGCGAACTTTATCGTCGCTAAATTGGCTCTTTGGATTCTATAATCGGAGTCGATCAGTACGAGAGGGTCTTGGACAACGTCATAAATCGCTTCCAACTCCCTCGCTTTTTCCGCAATTTTTTCAACTGATTTTGGCATTTCCGAAGGATTAGACATCTTTTGGACCTGTTAATAGCGAAGAGATTGGTTCAATTGTTTCATCATATTCTTCTGCCCTTTGATTCCTTGGTTTTTTTGCAAGGCGAGTATGGAAGAAATTTGAGAATGAAAATCCAATAGAAATTTGATGTAAAAATCTTTTTTGAAATTGTTTCGTTCCGGTTTGATGTCTTCGTTTTTTAGATCCGAAAGATTGATTTTCGAACTTCCTTCGATTCCAGAAAATAAAATCTCCATATCATTCAATACTTCATCCAAAGGGGTGTTGTCTAGAATGATCGTTTTCGATTTTTGTTCGATCTGCACATCTTCCTCTATCACGGATACTTCCACTTTAGAAAGAACGGATCCGTTGAATTCCAAAAGAAGGGACTTCTCTTCGGATCGTTTCAGTTTGGATTTTGAATTCGGTTCCGTTTCGATATTGAACTTTCTGATACGCAGACCTGTTCGATTGGGATAGTTTCCTATGAACTGGATGGTTGTATTGGCAGGGAGAGTGTCCAGAGTTTGGTAAGACAAAAGCTCTCTGGCTCTTACCAAATCTTTGTAGATGGATAGAATTTCTTTGTCTAAAAGTTTTTCCCTCGTTTCATGTGCTGTTTGCGAATGAACCGAAACAGCACTGAAAAGTATGATGCTACTGAGGAGTGGTGGGAGCAGTCGTCGGAGTTTCATTTGCGCCTGCAGGTGTTTGAGGAGCTTCCAAACTGGACTCAGCTTCCGGTTCCGGCAAAAGCACATCGTCTTTTTTTGCAAAAAGAAAAGACAGAGTGAGAGAAAGCAGAATGAAAAGCACAGCCGCCACTCTAGTTGTTTTTGTCATAACGTCCGCAGTAGAAGCACCAAACACGGATTGGCTGGCAGTGGAACCGCCAAGCATACCTGCGCTTCCCCCTTTCCCTGTTTGAATCATTACGAGTAGAATCAAAAAGAGAGAAAGCAATACGAAAAGAGTTAAAATTGTTCCTATAAAAAATCCCATGGTTTTTCCTTATTTAATCAATGCTAAAAATGAATCTAATTTTTGGCTCGCTCCACCTACCAGTCCGCCGTCAATATTCGGTTTGGAGAGTAGGGATGCGATGTTGTCCGGTTTTACGGATCCACCGTAAAGAATTTGAAGGGATTCGGAAACTTCCTTACCACCTACAAATAGACCGGCGATTTCGTTACGAATGAAAGCATGTGCTTCTTCCGCTTGTTCCGGGGTCGCTACTTTTCCTGTACCGATCGCCCAAACCGGTTCGTAAGCTACGATGAGTTTGGAGAATAGGGCGCTTTCAATTCCCTTTAACCCTTGTTTGATTTGAGTGCTGAGAACGGAGAAAGTATTTCCCGATTCTCTTTCCGCCAAGGTTTCTCCGATGCAATACACCACTCTGAAACCTTGTCCCAAAAGAAACTTTATCTTTTCATTACAAATCTCGTTTGTTTCTCCTAGGAATTGACGTCTTTCCGAGTGACCTACTAAAGAAGTTGTGATTCCTATTTCTCTGAGTTGAGCAGGAGCAATTTCTCCCGTCATGGCTGTCAGAGCTGCAGGATATGCGTTTTGAGAACCTACTACTATATTCGTTTCTCCTAAAATAGAAGAAACGGAAGGAAGATGAATGAAACTTGGAAAGACCATCACTTCCGCATCGGTCTTGCTCGGCAGTTTTTCTTTCAGACCGGATGCAATCGCATTCGCTTCCGAAAGAGTGAGATTCATTTTCCAATTTCCTGCGATGATCTTTCTTCTCATATCAGTCTTCCTTTTTCACCAAACAGGCAACACCTGGTAGGGTTTTTCCTTCTAAAAATTCGAGAGAGGCTCCTCCGCCGGTAGAGATGTGAGTGATTTTATCCGCCACACCTGCTTTGTTTACGGCTGCGATGGAATCTCCTCCTCCTACTACCGTTTTGGCTTTGGATTTACTCACAGCTTTTGCGATTTCAATCGTGCCTTTTGCAAATTTATCCATTTCGAAAACTCCCATAGGGCCGTTCCAGAGAATGGTTTTTGCTTCTTTGATGACTTTGATATAGTTGTCGATGGTTTTAGGTCCGATGTCCATTGCCATCCAACCTTCGGCGATTCCCATTTTATCGACTGTTTTCGTTTTTGCGTTCGCATCGAATTTATCCGCAATCACATGATCGACTGGGATTTGTAAGTCGATCCCGTTGATCCCCGCTCTGTCGATGAGTTGGAAAGCTTGGGATTCGAACTCTTTTTCGAAAAGGGAATTTCCGATCGGAACCGCTCTGGATTTAAGGAATGTGTAAGACATTCCTCCTCCAATGAGAAGGTGATCCACTTTATCACTTAGGTTTTTTAAGATCGCAAATTTGGAGGAAACTTTAGATCCTCCTACGATGGCTACGAAAGGACGTTCCGGACGAGCGAGTAGTCCGCTTAACATCTCTATTTCTTTGCGCATCAGTAGACCTGCGAAAGCAGGAAGAAGATGAGCGACTCCTTCCGTAGAAGCATGAGCTCTATGTGCGGCACCGAATGCGTCGTTTACATATACTTCCGCAAGTTCCGCTAATTTTTTGCAGAAACCTTTTTCGTTTTCCTCTTCTTCTTTGTGGTAACGTAGATTTTCCAAAAGAAGAATCTCTCCGTCCGCAAGCCCTTTGGAAAGAGCCACTGCTTCTGCACCTACCACATTTTCCGAAAACACTACTTTGCTTTTGGTCAGTTTGGAAAACGCATCAAACACGGGTCTCATGGAAAATTCAGGATCCGGTTTGCCTTTGGGGCGGCCTAAATGGCTGCCAATGATGACACGAGCTCCCTTGGAAACAAGGAGCTCGATTGTGGGAAGTGTCTTCTCAATTCGCGTGATGTCGGTCGCTTTCCCGTTTTCCACGGGAACGTTGAAATCTACTCTTAAGAAGACTCTTTTGCCTTTGAAATTTTCGCTTTCGATTTTAGGAAGATTCATCTTAACCTTTTTTTGCCATGTAACGGATCAGGTCGATCACTCTGTTCGAGTAACCCATCTCGTTGTCATACCAAGATACTAGTTTGAAGAAGTTTGCGTTGAGTTCGATACAAGCATCCGCATCGAAGATGGAAGAAAGCTTGGAACCAAGGAAATCGTTGGATACAACCATATCTTCCGTATAACCGAGGATACCTTTCATGGAACCTTCGGAAGCTTCTTTCATTTTCTTTTTGATCTCAGCGAGGTTGGTCGCTTTTTCCGTGCGAACAGTCAAATCCACAACGGATACGTCCGGGGTTGGAACTCTAAAAGACATACCTGTGAGTTTTCCGTTCACTTCCGGAATACAAAGACCTACCGCCTTGGCAGCACCAGTGGAAGCTGGAATGATGTTTTGAGCCGCACCACGACCGCCACGGAAGTCTTTCTTGGAAGGACCGTCTACGGTAGGTTGTGTGGCAGTCATCGCATGGATGGTGGTCATCAAACCTTCGATGATTCCGAAATTGTCTAAAACGACTTTAGTGATGGGAGCTAGGCAGTTGGTAGTGCAGGATGCGTTGGAAACTACGTGATCTACGGATGGATTGTATTTCTCGTTGTTTACTCCCATTACGAAAGTAGGGATGTCTTTGTCTTTTGCAGGAGCGGAGATCACTACTTTTTTCGCACCGGCTTTGATGTGTTTTTCCGCACCGACTCTGTCCGTAAAAAGTCCGGTAGATTCGATCACGAAATCCACACCTAGTTCTTTCCACGGGAGTTTTTCAGGATCGCGCTCGGAGAAACATTTTACCGTTTTTCCATCGATGATCATTTCATTTTCCGTGTGGGAAACTTCCCCGTCAAATCGGCCGTGAGTGGAATCGTATTTGAATAGGTAAGACAGGTTGTCTGGTGTGACAAGATCGTTGATGGCAACGAATTCCAAATTTGGGTCTTTGATTCCCGAACGAAGGACGAGTCGTCCGATACGCCCGAAGCCGTTGATAGCGATTTTTACCATGAAATTCTCCTAGAGATGGTATGTTTTTAGTAAAATACAGGATTTAATTAACAAAATTACGGATTACAGCCCTCTGTCACTCATTTTATGGAACCCTTTTCTCTCGAAACGGATTTCCCGATTTCGTCGTTTTATGGGTTGAACCGGGTTCAAAGAACGGGGGATGGAAGTGCTTTTTCGGGTGAAAAATCGGCTTCTCGGACTTCCTTTTTCTAAAAACGTACATTCTGTAACATTCCTGTTTTTTAGTAGAATAATTCTGCTTCTGTTCTTTTCTTAACTTAGTTTTCCCAAGTCTATTGTTTGTAAGTTGAGAACGGAAACATTGTTAAGAGATTGAATTATATATGGATGAAGATTTAAAAATTGAGCGCGCGATTACATTTCGAGGGGAACGAATTGTCACTACTGTCCGGTTCTGTCTGGCAGGAGTATTCACCCTAGCCACTGCGATCGGAATCTCCAGCGTAGGATTCACTCCGGTAAACGTCTCTTATTTGGCAGGAACCGGATATTTCCTCATCAACACGGTTTTGAATTATTCTTTTTTAAAACTGAAAAAACTTCCTATCTGGATGATCTATTATGCCGCCATCAGTGAAGTGGCAGTCATTTTCGGACTCAGGCTTGCCAATTCCCTTTTGACTGTGAACGGGATCGATGAAACAGCTAAAGGCAGAAACCTGTATATGGTCATAGTGATCTTCATCACTCTTCTTCCTTTAAGAAATAACATCCGTTTTACTGCAGTTCTAGGGCTTATCATCCTTTCCTTTGAAATCACCCTTCAGGTGATTCTGGGTCAGATCGGTCTTTCTTTCCCTGTCGTTTCCAATTTCGGAGTGAGGGAAGTGAGCATCATAGATACGATCAATGCGGACATCTTTCTCGCCACTGCCATTCTCATCACAGGGCTTGCCACCAAACTATTGAACGGTTATTTGAAAGAATCGAGACAAAACGAAAGAATTGCAGTGCAAACCATAGAGAAAAACGAATCGATCTTACAAGGTTTGAAAAGTTCTACGGAACAAATGGAGAATATCAAAACGTTCGCTGCCTCTTTTCTCTCCGAACTTCAGAAAGGTTTGAATACTCAGGCTTCCGTTTCCGAAGAATCTTCCGCAAAGATGGAGGAAATTTCTTCAGCAGCCAGACTCATCTCCGAATCCACAAACCATCAGCAGGATCAAATCACAATCGCAGACAAACAAACCCACAAACTGCAAAACGATTTCACCGCTTTGAAAAAAACGGTTTTGGAGACCCAGGAACATTTAAAAAATCTAAGCAAAGATTTGGATAAAGGTAAAACGGTCATTAGTGGAACGAATCAGACGATGCTCGGGATCAAAAAGTCCGCAGAAGAGATCGCAAAAACCCTGCAAGTGATGAACGAACTCGCCTCTAGAACCAATTTACTTGCGTTAAATGCATCCATTGAGGCGGCAAGAGCGGGGGAATCGGGGAAAGGTTTTTCCGTAGTGGCAGATGAGGTGAGTCATCTTGCTACACGTTCCACCACTCATACCAAGGAAATTTCGGAAAAAATCAAAAACAGTTTGGAAAAATCCAAGGAAGGAACCGAGTCTGTGTTAGGTGTGGAAGAAATCTTCCATTTGATATTCTCAGGTTTCGCACTCATCCACCAAAATTTGGAACAATGCCTTTCTTCACTGGAAGTGTTCGAACAAGAAAAGGATAAAATCGTACAATCCATCGGGATATTGAATACTCAGGCCGCTTTGGTAAGAGATTCCACGAAAGAGCAGGAATATGCATTGGAAGAAGCGAACCTGAATATTTCCCAACTGTCACGTTCCGCTTCTGAGTTTACTTCTTGGGTGGAGGAATTCGGAACTTTATATTCCTTTTTGGAAAAAACGGAAGAACTCTTGCGTAAGATCAGTTGAATCCTACTTTTTCCTTTTGGAAAGAAAAATTGGGGATCTCTGAGTTCCGGGCTTCCCAAGAACAAATCATATCCGACTTACTTTCGGATAAAAACTGTTTGGTGCTAATGCCGACGGGGATGGGTAAGTCCGTTTGTTATCAACTCCCCGCACTTGTGATGGACGGTCTTACCGTCGTCATTTCTCCTCTTATCGCTTTGATGTTGGATCAGGTTTTGAAGTTGAAAGAGAAGGGGATCGATGCCGAATACATAAACTCTTCTCTTTCCGGAGAAGAAAGAACCGCCAGATATGAAAATATAAAACGAGGAAAGTATAAAATCGTCTATGTCTCTCCTGAGCGGTTTCGAAAAAAGGAATTTCTTGCGGCGGTCTCGGAAAGAAAAGTCTCTTTACTTGCCATAGATGAAGCGCATTGCATCAGCCAGTGGGGACACGATTTTCGTCCCGATTATACTAAGATCGCCGAATTTCGGGAGATTCTAAAACGCCCCACAGTCGTTGCTTTGACTGCTACTGCGACTCAGGAAATTAGAAAAGACATCATCACTCAGATAGGAGTCGGTGAAGATGAAATCAAAGTTTACGACGAAGGGATTTGCAGACCAAATCTATATCTGGATGTAAAAACATTCGTCGACGAACCGAGTAAATACGAAGCGGTCGCAGACCTTTTGAAAGTTAAAAAAGGAAATACTGTCGTTTATTTTAATCTCATTCAAAACATAGAAAAGTTCAGCGATTTGCTCGACCGCAGAAAAATTCCCCATTCCCTATATCATGGAAAATTGGAACCTAAAGAAAGGAAACGAATCCAAAAGAAGTTTCTAAGTGCTGCTGATTCTCTTTTACTTGCTACGAATGCATTCGGAATGGGAGTCGATAAAGCAAACATACGTTCTGTGATTCATGCGGAACTTCCTTCTTCCCTAGAGGCCTACTATCAGGAAATCGGAAGAGCGGGTAGGGACGGGTTTGCTTCCGACTGTCACATCTTTTACAATCAGGACGATCTCACCGTTCTTATGGAATTCATAGAATGGCAAAATCCGGACGAAATGTTCATCAAAAGAGTTTACCAAACAGTCTCTCGTTTGGGAAACGAGCTTTCTTCCATGCAGTATGAGGATCTTCAATCCAGAGTGGTTCATAAAAACAGGGGAGACCATAGGTTGCAGACAGTTCTCAATCTCTTTGAAAGACATGGAGTGACATCCGGCAGTTTGGAAAAACATTCTTTACGATTGGTTTCCGAACTTCCTTCCGCATTAACTTCCGGTGAATTGCTTGCCGCCAAAAAGAAAGCAGGTTTGCAGAGATTGTACCAAATGATGATGTATCTCAATTCGCAGAAATGCAGAAGGGAATTCGTTTACGAATATTTCGGTGCGGATTTCAAAGGATGCGGCCAATGCGATATCTGTTCGAAAATGGAAGAAGTTGTTTAGATCAGGATATTTCCCTGGATGAGTTTTACTTCTTCGGACCAGGAATTTTTTCTGTATCCTGCATAGATTCCCGAAACCGTGAATGTTTCACCTAATTCAAGTTTAGTTGCTTCTTCGTAGTTTTTTTTGTCTACGGAGATATTCACTTTAAAGGTTTTTAATTTTTCTTCCAGGATCATTGAGATTTCGTAATTGGTCTTCATTTCCGCAGTCAAAACAGAACCGGAAGAAGTAGGCATACCCGGTTCTTCTCCTATTTCCATTCGAGTCAGATCGGCTCTTCTTCCTGTGAGCACAAGAGTGCTTTCTGAAAAATAACTATGGGCTCCTTCCGGATTGTTTGAAAAGCCATCTTGCAGTTGTTCCATGGAAATTTCTTTTGTACTTTTTGAACTCAATCGAGAAGGGAGTAGTTCCAGACTGGAGAAATTTTTTTCCATAGATTCGTCTTCTTTGTTTTCGAATCCTAAGAACCTGCCTAAAACCAATTTGATCTCATAACAATGTTCTTCTTCTCCGTAAGCATCTACAAGTTGGCCTTGGAGGGAATACCAGACGGAAGAAGGTGCCTGATAGATTTTTTCGAATTCTTGTTTGGACATTTCGAACGAAAAACAAGGAGAGTTTCCAGAAAAACCGTAAGAGGTGCGGATCTCTGCGAAATAACTTGTGATCCCGTCCATTTCGGAACTCATCCTGCTTCCTCCCCATCCGTGCAGAAGGATCGTATGGCCTCTGTATTTTTTCAAAGCGGCTTTCGTATTGGAAATGAATTCTTTTGCGATGGAATCCACATCCGTTTCTATTGTTTTTCGAAAAAGACTTCCGAACATAATTGATGCCTTCATAGAATTGTTTTTTGAAAAAAACCCCTGCCTATTCAAAAACGATAAGTAATCACTTCCCGGCATAGGGGGAATTACCCTATGTCTTGGAATTCGAAATTGGTTATGATAGAATGCCTTAGATGGACTTCCAAATTACGCAGGATACGATCCGTTTTACTTCGGAAGGTTTTTCCTTCTGGTTTCTCTGTCTGAAACTATTACTTTGTTTAGGTGGAATTGTTTTTCTTTTGTTCGGAATCTCCCGGAGAAATTCGGAGGAGGAACATAGGGAAAGCGGGAGTGCCGTCAATCATCCTTTGATTTTAATTCCTTCCGGTATCTTCTGGTTTTTGGTAGGGGTTTGGATACCCGCTTTCGGAGACGTAAATGTTCTTTCTTTGGATTCTTCCAAACAAATAGTTTTTCTTCAGATAGGGGAAGATACTCTTAGTATACCTCTTTCCGACATTCGATCCGTTTTTGTGCTCAGTCCTCCTGAAACGTTGGAGGAGGATGCTTCCGAGCAAGGGACACCTTCTCTCAGTTTGTTGACCAGAGAGGGGATGGAAATCGTTCTTGGGAATTTACTTTTTTCTCAAAGAAAACAAATTATCTCCCAATTGGATACGTCCTTGGACGTCCCCTTTGTTTATGATTGGAACAAAATTCCTATTCCTGATTTGTTATCGGGGGCCGGGACGAAAGAGGTCGTTTGGGGATCGAATCAAAATCTGAGAGGCAACTGGTTTGGCCTCGTATTCTCTCTGTATTGCTGTTCTTTGGTGTATTATTTTTCCGTCTTGCGTCCTCGTTATGAAGGCCATTCATTTTCCGGAGTAGCAATGATTTTGGGAAGTATTTGTTTTTCCCTTTTTGTGTTTTATTTTTCTCTAAAAGCGCTTTTCGCTTCTTATCAATTAACGATCGCTAAGGAAACGATCGATCTGCGAGTCCGTATGTTCGGAGCCGTAGTGGAAGAAGTTAGAATCGATAAATCTCAGTTAGCGGGAACTTATCTTCCTGTCATCCTAGATGGAAATTCAAACTGCCAAATGTATTTTCTTTTGAAACATCCCACTCTCAAAGAAACCTACCAAACGATTTTGGAAGATCGATGGAAAGGTTCCTTTCGTTTTGATGAACCGGGGAAGTTTTACAAATTGGATCTATGTGCTCTTCCTCTTTCAGAAAGGCACTCTCTTTTGAAACAATTGTATCGGTAGGGTGTAGTGGTGATTAAATTAACTATTGTTACTTTTTTTCGTATGAGCGATCGTCCGTTTATGTGGTTTGTTTGATTTTCAGTTCAAATAAACCACAACATATCCTTGAATCTTTATTTAAGGATTATTTTTCGTCGCTGCAACTATCTCTTTCTTATTCTCATCGTACAAAGCAACCAGCAGTTTGTCTCCATTCTCACCTACACGAAGACCTGCAAATTTCGCAGCTTCGAATGTTTTTCCAGTACCTTCTTGAAAGAAATAAGATTCAGCTCCGATTTTGATCTGATAGTCTGAGCGATAGTATTTCAAACATCTTTCTCCTTGTTTTAGATCATCTATCGATTCGGAAAGACGAATGGCTTCCAAAACGGACTCGTTCGTTGTTTTGAATACTAGGCATCCTCTTTTAAAGTTTTGTTCTGAATTATCAAAAGCAGACCAGTCGTAATTGAGGATCATATAGTCTCCCTGCAAAAGAGATCTGGGATCTAAGGGAGCCAAAGGGATGAGTACGAATTGTCCTTCTTTGCGGATCTTTTCCTTTTGAATCGTTGCATAGAAAATAAAGCCTAATAGAAGAACCGCATTGACCGCAACTAAAATCGTTTTAAGAATAGGATTCATTCTGTTACGCCTTCTTTTTTTGAGAGTTTGAATTGCCAGATTGCATAAATCGCCAAAAATAAAATCCCGCTTAAAATCATCTGGTAAGATTTATATAGCAAAGTTGTTTCCATCGCATAATAGTAGTAGGTGAGGTATCCGAGAGAAGAGAAAACACCGAACCATTGTGCAGGTCTTTGAGAGTAGGCAAATCCTAAGAAGAGTATGAATATGCTCCCTGAGATTCCCGGATGATAGACTGTCGGTAAAAATATGAGAACGGTTAAAAGAAAGATTCCGAATAAAAATTCTTTTTTCCATTTCAATTTTATATAAAGCTGATTCCAAAGTAATACAAACAGAGTGATCCAAATCAAAACGCTGGTTGTAAGAGAAATGGAACGAGCTAAATCCGCATCTTCATCTATCAAAGGAAAAACGAAAAGTCCCGCCAAACTTAATGTAAGTGCTTCTTTTGCGGAACTAAGCAGGGAAGAAACAGGTTCGTTTTTCTCTATCGCCTGGGAGTGAGTTTTTGACGTCCAATACAAAGCCAGCATCACTGCATATAAAAGAATCGGAAACAAGATCGATAGTTTTGTATCAATAAGAATCACCACCAAAGAAATGATTCCTATAATCACCGACAAAAACTTCTGAATGGAACTTTGAAACACTGCGTAGAGTATCAGTTGTAGAAAAAAGATAAGAACACAGATACTCACGATATCGAATGTGAAGATATCTGCAAATCCGAATAAAAAAAGCCCTTGTCCCAGGTTTACAAAACTAATGATAGTCGGTTCTATAAAACCGTTATCTTTCCGGAAAGACAAAGCGGTGGAGACAACGATGAATACTATACCTAAGAAAATGACCACAGGAGTCGAATTCAATAGCTCGAATAAACCAAGAAAGAGAAGTAAAAAACTTCCCGCCATTGATGCTCCGTAGAAGGTGAGGAGACGGATGTACCAGGGAATTTGAGTTTCTTTCATTTGTTTTGAACTCCTTTTCTGAGTCGAAGCAAGTGGATTACGCTTGCAGTTGTGCATCCGATCACTAGTAAAAAGCTGAGTAAAAATTGGTCTATATCTTCGCCTGGATAATAATGAGAGAAACAGAATGTGATATAAATCAAAAATTCGATCGAAAGGAAAGTGAGTGCCGCCAAATCGAAGAATAGAAAACGATAAATATAGTAAATACCAGCTAACAAAAATAATTTGAAAATCAAGTAAATACCCAATCCTGACTCTTCCTCACCGGAAGGAGTAAAAAAACCTAATTGAAACCAGCCTAAGGCTAAAACGAGAATTACGCTGGGAAACCAAATAGATCTTTGTCCTTGATTTTCTGAATAGAATTTTTGTTTGATTTCGTAGATTCCCAAAATCAATATATTGATAAAGAAAATGAAATCAAAAACCCATCTGCTGGGGGAATGAGGCATTACCTGGGCTTGATAGAGAAGATAAGTCAGATTGATGAGAAAGATCCACAGAGACCAAAGGATATAGGATTTGGAGGAAAGAACAATTAGGAAACTGAAAATGGTCCAGCCAAAGAACAAATCGTACGCATCTGCCCCAGTCTGATAAATTTGTCCGAATACCAATAATAATTGTCCTACCAAAACAAAGGCCAATACTCCTAGTATTTCCGTAATCCAAGGTTTAGAGAGTTTTAGGGAGTAAACGAAAGAAGCTACAGCAAATATAGAACCAACCAGAATCAATTTGGCATATCTATGAAGTTCGTTCCAATTGAATGCGAAGAAAAAGATAATTCCTGTGATTAGAAAGATGAATCCGAAAAGAAAGAAAAATCTTTTTCCGAACTCGGACCAATCTTGCAGATCGGGAAGCGCGTTTTGTTTTTTCTCAAATAACATAGATTACCAGACCTTCCCTATAATAAAAGTTTCTTGAACCGGTCCTAATTCTCTGGAGTCGATCCCCATCTCCCGATTGTCGCAGAGCAGATAATAGTTTTTTTCCGGGACAGTGATGTTTTGTTTTTCATCCGATTCCGTTTTACCTGAAGGTAGAAGAGAAAAGTTTTCTTTTTCTTTTACGGGAAATGTTTCTCTGGGAACTTGAATTCCGTTGCGAAAGGCTTCTCTTTTGGAGATGGAGATTTGATCTCCCGGTTTTCCCAAAACCCTTGCCAAAATATAAGATTCCGGATTGAGAGGGGATTTCGCCAGAACCACATCTCCAACTAAGAGAGATTTAGCGGAAAATAACTTATTGATATAGACAGTGTCCCCTTTTTTAAAGCTGGGTTCCATAAAGGAGTTGGCTACTTCCAGGGGAGTGAGGATTTTATATTTGAAAACAGTCGCTAAAACGGCGCCTAGAAGCAAGGGGATGCCTACTTGTAGAAAACGATCTTTGATGGTTAATTTTTGCCTGGACTTGGACATGAAACCCCTTCTTACCCGAATTTGTTCTACTATTTGTAACCCCTGGGGATAACTGTCAATTTGTCTTTTGCCATTTCACTCGGGAATGCGCTTGCGTCTGTGCTCTTCGCTCGGAATAGTTAAAAAACATCGTTCGTCTAAATATTATGAAAGATCCTTTCGTTTTGAAATCCATTCAGGAGAAAATTAAGAATCTCGGTTCCGTTCCGGGATGTTATCTCTGGAAAAACGATCAGAACGAAGTCATTTACGTCGGCAAGGCGATCAAATTGGAATCAAGGGTCAGATCCTATCTGAATCCGAATCATTCCGACCGCAAAACAAGAGCTTTGTACGAAGAACTCCAGGATTTGGATTGGATCGCTACGGGAACGGAAGCAGAAGCTTTGATCCTGGAAGCGACTTTAATCAAAAAATACAATCCTAAATTCAATGTTAGGCTTAAAGACGATAAACGATATCCTTTCATCTGCGTTTCCACAAGTGAAGCATATCCTATGGTTTTTTTGACCAGAAAGGTCAAAGACAACGGAGATCGTTTTTTCGGACCGTACACGGATGTAAAGGCGGCAAGAGACAGTCTCGAACTCATCCACCGTATTTTTCCTGTTAGGAAAACGAAACTCAAACTTCCTTTGGCGAAACCGCAACGCCCCTGCCTCAATTTTCATATGAATCGATGTTTAGGACCTTGCCAGGGAAATATCAGTAGAGAAGTATATTCGGAACTTATCGATCAAATCCTCAGCTTTTTGGAAGGTAAAAAGGAAGGCCTCGTACAAAGACTTAAAACTTCCATGATGGCTTCCTCGGAAAAGATGGAATATGAAAGAGCTCTGTATCTCAGGAACAGAATCGAGCAAATCAATCAAATCCGTCAAAAACAGACTGTTGTTAGTTTGGATGGAGGTGAGGAAGACATCATCGCCTTCGCCAGAAGAGACAATGAGGGACAGGTTATCGTTCTGGAAGTCAGAGGCGGCAGACTTGAGAATAAAAAATCTTTTCCTATCACTGGTTTGGAAATGTCCTCCGAGGAGGAGATCATCCAAGCCTTCCTAAGGGATTATTATCTGAAAGTGAATCTTCTTCCCAATTTGATCATACTTCCTGTTTCTGCGAAGGGAAATTACCAAGCGGTTTTGGAAGTGATTCGAGACAATACAGGGATTCTTCCTAAACTTAAATTTCCTGAGGCAGGGCAGAAAAAATCCTTACTTCGGTTAGCTGAGAAAAATGCAGAACTTTCCCTCACGGAAAGAATCCTCGCTACAAAATTGAGAGATCAATCCGTCGCCATGAAGGAGATCCAGGAAAAACTTAAACTTTCTTCTTCTCCTAGAGTGATTGAATGTTACGATATCTCCCATTTTCAAGGGTCTCTTCCCGTTGCCAGCGGAGTGATGTTCGTCGACGGCAAACCTTATAAGTCCGGTTATCGTCATTATAAAATCAGAGGTTACGAAGGTATCAACGATCCAGGTATGATGCACGAAGTGATCGGAAGAAGATTATCCCATCTGTTAAATGAGGAAGAACCTCTTCCCGATTTGATCGTAATCGACGGAGGATGGACTCAGTTATCTCGCGCAGCGGAAGCTGCATTGGCTTTGGATCTGGGACATCTTCCTATGGTTGGGCTGGCGAAGAAAAGGGAAGAAATTTATTTCCCGGGAGAAAAAGACCCTTATACTTTCGACATTCACTCTCCCATGATGCGGCTTCTCAGAATGCTTCGGGACGAAGCGCATAGGTTCGGCGTCACTTACCAAAGAGATCTTCGTAAGAAAAAAACTCTCAAATCTTTGTTAGATGATATTCCCGATATAGGTGCTGTGAGGAGAAGGGCACTTCTTCGTTATTTCCAAGGTAAAAAGAAAGTGGAAGATGCGACTTTTCCCGAGTTGAAACAGGTTCCAGGAATCGGGGATAAACTTGCGGAAAAAATTTGGGAGGAAATCAAAAAGATCAAAGAAAAACAGAAAAATCCTTAAAAACAAAAACTTTTTAGAACCAAACTCTCTTCTTTTTCCCTTTCTTCGGCAGAGGAAAGATGCGAAACAAAACCTTTTTCATTTTTATCTGTTTTTCTTTTTGTATGAAATCCGGTTCCGGCATTTCTCCCTGGATCTTGGATGGAGATGTTCCTTTGGAACGACCTCAATTTCTTTTTTTCTATGGAGCATCCGAACAAGAGGTTGTTCTTTCGGAAGAGAGGTGGATCGAAGGAGAATCTTCCTTTTGTATTTTATCCTTACCTAAATTTTTATTCGACCAAGAGTTAGGTGCTAAATTTTCGGTTTGTCTGCCCAAAGAGGAAGGGACTCTTTCTTTTTGGAAAGATACATTCGAACTTTTGGATTCTCCGGATACGACCAAGAGACTTCCAGAAGGCCAAGGAAAACTTTGGTTCTCCAAACATATATTGAGAGGACAGTGGGAAAGGGCAAATAAAGACAATTTGCCTTTGGATTTTTGGAAAGATAATTCCACTTCCGATGGGACTGTAAGTTTTGCACGTTTCGATTTGAGCGTTCCTGAATTTTATCATTGGTCCGACAACGAATGTGAAATTTTATTTCCCTCTAGAGTCGTCGCTACTTCTCCTTCTCAGAAAAAACTAATTTCTCTTCGTTTTGATTGTACAGGTTTTTCTTTTTTCAAAGAACAAATCACGGAGCAAAATGATCTTTGGCTTCGTTCTTGTGTCGCAGGAGACATTTCACTTTCGGAATCCTTCCGTCATACAGGGTCCGTTTACGAACGTTATTTGGAATGGGAAAATCCTTCCGAAGAGGTGATTTGTCCCGAATGGAACCGCATCGGTTTCGAGGAAGAGAACGATTTTGTTTGGGAAAACGGGGAAAGTTTTTTTCAGAATTGGAAGGATCGGCATAAAATCCTTCTGCCGGGGGCTCACATTGTATTCACCTCCAATCATAGAATTCAAGGGAGCTCTTTTAGTTCCCGTTTATGGGAAAAGATAGGAAGGCAAGGTAGATGGAAATGGAACGACTTAACTTTCGAAGAGTTCAGTTTTTCTTTTCAACAAGGAAACGATTATTTCTCATCCTCCAGGCAACCGGAAAGCTGTAGAAACCAATACAATTATTATATCACCAAAGAAACGTTTTGTGGAAACCCCGGTCTTCCTAACGATTTTTTCGGAGATCATTGGGAGAAAAAATATTCTTATCCTTCCTGCAAAACGGATCAGTTGAGATTGACCGAATTTTTTCCAGGAACCAGCGTAGATTCTCATTCTTTGGGTGCTTTCGTAGAGGTTTATAACAAAGGAGAGGATTGTGACCTTTCTTCCGTTACTCTTATTTATGAAAGAGATTCTTTTCCTCTTTCTGCGAAAGAACAAATAGTAAAACAAAATTCTTTTTTTCTAATCTCCAGATCTTATTGGGAAGGCTGGCCTTTTTTATCTATCGTTAAACCTCTTTCCACCAAACAGTTCAAATATCAAATTCCTGACCTCAAGTTAGCGGAAAGAAAGACGGGAAAAGAAGAGGTTTATGTTTCTCCGAACCATGAATTTTTGATTTTAAATCGAAACGGAGAAATCAATCGTTCCGTAACTTTCACAGAAGAGAAAAAACTTTTTCCTCATCCTGACGAGGAGACTCCCTTTTCTTTTTCCAATCGTAATTTGCAAATCAGTCCCGGATCTGGGACGAGAGGTTTTGGTGAAGGGGCATCTAAGAAAGAAATAACAGCGAAACTTTCCGAGCTTCTTTTGACAGGAACTTCCGACGGAAATTCCAATTCTTCCGAGCGATTTTTAGAATGGGAATCTTTTCCGGAAGAGGAAGGGTATGTTTCTTTTTCCGTTTCTGCTCCTGTATTTCGTTCCTTTCTCTTTTGGAAAGAGAAAGGAGAAAGATATAGTTTCTTATATTCAGGAAGACGATTTTGTTTACCGTTAGGTGGAATGGAATTGCCGGATGCCAGTCTCTCTGATTCCGATTTTGCAATCACTGTCAGAGATTCGGACGTTTCCTTCCCTTCTTGGAGAGAAGAGTTCTCTTATTGGAAATCGGACATTCATTCCGGTTTCACTCATCCGAATAAAAGACAAAGTATCATTCCGGAAGGTTTTCCTTTTGAAGTAAGTTTCAGCAGAAAGAGTGGGGAAACTTCCGGCTGCGAAGCTTTTACTTGGATGAGTCCCGGCCAAGAAAACAAAAAAGAGATGCGGGTGTTTCCCGTTTTTACCACTGACGGCAAGGAAGGAGTCAGAGAGGTAAAAGAATACAGATTTCTTTTCGAATGGGTCGGTTTGTTTACTTCTCATTTGGTTTCCGGAAATGTTTCTTATGAATTTCCTTTTTCCTTAACAAAGGAAGAAGGTTATCCCAAATTTGAAACGCCAAATATGAGTTCGGTGTCTCTGTTTGCTGAAGAGGAAATCATTTTCACCGATTGGAAAATTCCAGATCTGTTCTACCAAGAATCTTGGATCCATCGTTTGGGAGCACTTGTAATCGAAGGAGTGTATCCGAATCCGAAAGAGGCTCAAAATGAGTGGGTCTACATTTGCAACCGCTCTCATTTTCCGGAAGACATACGAGATTATACGATTGAAGACGAATCTTCTTCCGACGGGTTGGTTCCTTACGGCTTTCGTTTTCCAGGTCGAATTCCTAAGATTCGTAACCATTCCGATTTAGACTTACATTCTTCCGTCCTTCTTCCTGGCGCTTGTGCGTTTTTGGTCGATCCTGACGGAGACGATTGGTATTTTCCTCCTTTGATTCGTTCGGGGGATTTGCTTCTAACAATTGTCAGCACATCTGCCATTGGAAATGGAATCGGCTCCCAAGAGATGTTGGATTTGTATAAAATGGGAAATAGTAGAAAGATTCATGTTTCCACTTATGGAAAAAAAGGCAGCCTTTCTCCTTTTCGCATTCCTCTGGCTTCTTCCGAATATAGTTTGTTAGTTCCTGGGGTTATGGGCAATCGCGCTTCCGAATTTAAGGTTTATAGAGAGGAAGAATGAGAAAAATACTCCTCTTTCTTTTCTTCTTGAGTATGATTCGGGAAATATCTTCAGAGCCGGTGCGGTTTCGACCGGGGACTAGGATCATAGAAACCGCTTTGTTTTATGATCATCTAATAGGAAATAGATCTGAAATTCCCGGATGGTATTTGCGGGACGGATTTCCTGAATCAAAGGAGCACTCGAAAGATTATTTGAGTCGATCAACGGAGTCTTTGTATTTTTTGAATCTCTCTTACGATTCCACATTCGATTCTTTAGTGGTTCATTGGGATATGACTCTTTTGCATAGAGCGAGCGCATCCGAAAACGCTTTGTATTTGGGGAAAAATTCCTATTTGGGAGGACAGTTAGGTCATTGGTTTTTGGGAGTAGGTAAAAAGGAACATGTATCCAAATCATCACCATTTTATGGTTATACGGATGGTGGAGAGGGAGTTTTTATCGAAAGAGATTTTCATCTTTTGAAAATTCAAGTGTACTTATGGGATTATTACAGAGGATTTTCTATTTTAGAGAAAGAATACCTACGTCCCGATTTAATTTCAGGAATCAAGGAAGTTCCTAATTCTTCTCAGAGAAGGAGACATTCTTTCGGGTTGAGTTACGGTGAGAAGGAGGTTCTGCATTTTGGAATTCATTATTCAGAGCTTGGTTCTACTGGAAAATATTCCAGAGAAATCGAAAGAGAGGTAAGGGAAAAGGGAGGAGACGGAGATTCTGTGATCTCTGGTTCGTTAGGAGGTTTTTTCCCTTGGAACGGCTTTTATGTGACGGGTGAATTCTTATGGGCCAAAGGAACGGATCGCACTTACAGTAGATCCGTTGTTTCTTCCGGATCCCTGCCTATACAGGGAGAAGCTATTTCTTTCGGTTTGGGTTGGTCTGGAAACCAAATGGAAGTTCGGTGGTCCAATTTTCTCAACGATTCGGATCAAAGAACGGAAGAAAATCGTTATAAAAACATGGGTTATATAGGGATGGGAACCCATATAGGCTCCACATACTTTCTTTCTCAAATATTTCAAATTCATCCTTATGTTTGGATGGGAAACAACGGCTGGGAAAGAAGTAATACTATCTTGAGAGGGAGAAGTCCCGCTTATTATGGAGAAATTTCTTTCCAATGGAATCTTTCTCCCTTTCAGATTCGATTTTTCCAAGCCTATTATTTGCCTTATCTAGCTACCGGGAAATCGGACGGTAAGATCAGTTTCAAAAAGGAAAATTTCGAACCGTTCTTTCTTGCGGAATCTTCCTTCGATCTCAGTTGTCACTGGGAAGAAAAAGGAGAAATAGGAATGCTTTTGTCTCATGTATGGTCGACGGAAACGATTGCGATACGGGGAACGATCTTATCCGTTTACGGGAGGATACAATTTTGAAGAAATTTTTATCTTTGTTTTTCCTTTCGATTTTATCCGTTCTGCATTTTTCCTTTTGTCGGAATTTGTCCAAGAAAAATGAAGATTTTCCTTTATCTCTGCTTTTGGGTGAGCCTTCTCTTCAGTTCTATTTTTCCTTCCCTGGAAGGGATTCTCCGGAGGGAAGTAAGTTCTTCGTAAGAAGAAAGTTAGTCGATTTTCTGAATTCCGCCAAATACAGCATAGATGGCTTTGTATACAGTTTGAACGATCTGGACACTCTATTGACTCTCAGGAATGCGAAAAGAAAAGGTGTGAAACTCAATATCCAAGGAGACAAGGACCAGGACTACTCGGAGGCGGAGAAGTTGGGAATCTTTGTTTCCCCTTGGAAAGGAAGCGGTTTGCATCATACTAAAGTTTGGATTGCGGACGGAAGAAGGGCTTTTTTAGGAACAGGAAATTTCAGCGGGCATGGATTGATCCGAGATCATAACGTGTATTGGGAAACTGACGGCAGACAGGGAGAAGGGCATCGGCTTCTGGAATATTTGGAAGAAAAACATACCGATGGTATTTTGTTTTCCGGTCCTCAAACCTATCTTTTTGCACCCGAGGCAGGAAAACAAATTCAGGATAAAATGATTCAGGCAATCGAAAAGGCCAAATATAGAATCAGATACTTAATTTACACCCATTACGACCCTATTTTAAGTTATGCGCTGGTGGAAGCTTCCAAAAGAGGGATCCTTGTGGAAGGAATTTATAATGTTCCTGTAAACCCTGAAGGCAAAATGTTATCTAAATTATTGTCGCCTCCTTCTGCTATATATAAGGAGGGAAACGAAGATGTGGAGTATAAAAACGGAGTGTTTCGAGGAGGTTTGCTGCATCATAAAACCATGATCATCGATGATGATTTGGTATTAGTTGGATCTTATAATTATACTGTTTCTGCAAGAGATACAAATCGAGAGATTTTTACCGAGTTTAGAGGCAGATCCGCATTACTTGAATTTATTGGGGAATGGGAAAGAGTCAGAGCCAATAGTTCTCCTTATTTGGAGGAAGAAGAAACGGAGGAGGCGACCCAATATTTCGTTCATAACATTCGATCTCAAATTCCTACCTATCTTCTTTCCAGACATAAAGAAGGGAACTTGAGTTTTGATTCTAATTCTTCCGGTCTTGCCAAGGAGGTGGATGTGTCCGAATCCATCTTGAAAAACAATTCGGAATCGTGGAAGGAGTCCTCGGAAAGATATCAGACCATTGTCTTAGATCCGGGTGAGTTAGGTTTATTTTTAGTCTCCGATCCGGTAAGTATGAATGGCTGGTCTTTGGTAAATCGTTGGGATCGTTGTTCCTTCTTGTTTGCAGAGAGTTTGGAGACGAAGAAACTCCATCTTTGGGATGGAAAATCCAAACCTGTTGTTTACGAATCCATTTCTAAAAATGACTTCGATTTGAGTTTACTCACAAAGATGAGAACAGGAGAGTTTTGGATCGTTTTGGAAACCGATCAGGGGAATTTCCATCTCTGTTCCAAAAGGAAAAATCAGGAAACACCTAAATGGATTTTGTATCTAATGCAAAAGCAGATTCTTTCAGGAATCCCTGCTTCTTACTGCAGGGAGTTTTAGTCTAATTTGTCCTCTAAGATGGGAACCAAAATCCCTGCGATGTCATCGTGTAATTTCATGAAATTATTGATTCCTAAATGAGTGATCTTTGTGTTCACTTCGGTTAACATGGATTTGATTAACCTTTCCAATTCTTGTTTATGGCTGTCGTTCAATTTTGAATTATGTATGATGTCGCTCATATTCCCTCAAATCTATTCTTCAAACAATTTATTTCCATCATTTTTTAGAGCCATTCTTTCAGTTCCAATGACCCCAGTTTGGGTGCTTTTTTTGCTGCAATTGCTACCACAAGTAAGGTGATAGCCCCTCCCAAAACCACAGAAACTATGGGGCCGAAAGCTTCTGCGGTCACTCCCGATTCGAAGGAGCCGATCTCGTTCGACGAACCTATAAATATTTTATTAATGGCACTGACTCTTCCTCTCATATCTTCCGGAGTCATTGTCTGCATAATCGTGGAACGAATGACAACCGAAACACTATCGAAAACTCCGGAAAGGAATATCGCCGCAACAGAAACCCAGAATAAGGTAGAGATTCCGAAACAAATCATACAAAGTCCGAAGCCTATAACGCTTCCCAGAAGTAGTTTTCCCGATTTCTGCAAAGGAGGTTTGCGGGTCAGATAGAATGCCATAAGAAGGGCGCCTATGGATTGGGAAGCTCTTAGCAATCCCACTCCTTCCGGCCCTACATGCAATATGTCTTTTGCAAAGACTGGAATCAATGCTACGGCCCCTCCGAAAAGAACAGCGAACATATCCAACGCCATCGCACCTAACATAATTTCGTTGTTCCAAACGAATTTGATTCCTGCCGCAAGACTTTTAAATAAAGGTTCTTTTTCGTTCCTTTCAGGAAGAGGTCTTCTTTTGATGAGTAAAAATAAGAGGAAGGGAAGTCCGATGCAGACACAATCGAGTATGTAGGCGGCTTGAATCCCTGCCCATCCGTAAAGAATCCCTGCAAGGCCCGGACCTAGAACGGCTCCCGCTTGAAAGACCGTTCCCATCCAAGCGGCAGAATGAGGGTAGTGTTCTCTGGGAACGATTTGAATCACAAAACTAAAGATAGACGGTGAAATAAATCCTCTGGCAATCCCTGAAATAAAAATAACGAATAGGATGGGGTAGACACCGAATTTTTCCAATAGAAAGAAAAGAGGGCCTGCAAATGCTAGAAGAGAAGCAGAACAAAGAAACAAAAATCCCAGGCATATTAGAATGATGCTTTTTCTATCTTTGAGATCCGCCAAATGGCCCGCATAAAAAGAGACTATGATGGAGGGAATTGCCTCTACAAGGCCGACCAGTCCCAAGTCCAACATACTTCCCGTTAGGTCATAAATCTGTAACCCTACCACGGTCGCCTGAATCGTAAAGGCAAGGACCATAAAAAAGCGGGCAGCGATAAAGAATCGAAAGTCTCTGTGGCGTAAGATGGAAGTGGAGGGATTTCCCATAGTATAAAACCATGAAATCAACCGAACTCAAGCAGGCAAATCTTAGAGAATTTATTTTAAATAAATCAGAGCAAAGCTAAATAGGCTAACTGTCAGACAGAGAGGAGAAAATAATCTGTCGTCCCAATAAGAAAATAGAGTCCCTTTTTGGGTCTTGAAGAAACCTACATAACGAAATTCCCCGATGGATCTGAGGAAAAATACGGTTCCTTGGAAGATCATTCCATAATACAAAATAGAGGAGGGAATCGGTAAGGTGATGTTAGAAACGAAACTCTGCACCAAAAAAACACCAATGATAAAAACGACAGCCACCAGGAGAGTGGCGGCCAGTCCGGGAATAAAAAGAGGTCGATCGGAAGTTTCTATTTTGGGTAAAACCGCATCTTTGCCCCATTCTCCACCAAACCCCCAGTAAATGTGAATCCCTGCGATAAAGAGAAACACAAATGAGAGAAAGCTGGAAAGCAGTGAAACCAAGAACAGGATTATTTTTCTGTAGATCCGAATTTGATTTCGAAATCTTGAACTTCTTCCCGATTGCCTACTTTATCTACGGAATAAATCAACAAACGATAGTTGTTTTTACATTCCGAAAAACCGTCTCCTACTGAGATAGGAGAATCGTATTTCTTAAAGGAAGGATTAGATATACCTTGGCAAAAAAAGGAATAAAAACTATCTCCGCTACCGCTTCCTGAATCTACTGCTTGCAAAGAAATTTTAGTCGCAGAAGAAATGAATTTGGGAACATCCAAATTGCCTTGGTTCGGGTCGTTCCATTGAACGTTTGTTCTAGGTGCTTTTGTATCTTTGATGAACTGAATGGAGCGGATCGGTTCTTTGTTTCCTAGTAAATCAGTGGAATAGTATTCCAAATCGTATTCGCCTTCTTCTTGAAATGCGAGAGCTTGCCCGTCCGGAGTGGTTTGCCAATTGCCTCCGTTGATTCGATACTTCGTGCCAGCGATTTTAGTGTTCGTTTGTGCGGAAACATTCAACTTTTCTCTAGTGAGAAATCGGGAAACCGTTCCGGAATTGTTCGGAACCAAAACGAAACTGTCCGTATTCACAACGGGAGGATCGATTTTGGGAACTTCTTTTTTGACAACGACAACAGGCTTTTCTACTTTGTATTCGTTAGGAACGGAAAGAGGGGAGTTCGTATCTGCAGTTGTGGAATAAACTTGCGTCCAAAACCCTTTGGCTCCGAATTTTCCAATCCTTCTGACACGGAAAAAAACGAATTCGTCTTTCGGGTTTACATTGATTCGGTTCCCTTTGATGAAAATCACTTCGGGAACCGATTTAGTCACAGCATCATCTTCTCCCGGAGCTTCTTTCCAGAGTTCCAATTCGAAATTGGAATCTTCGGATGCATCGATGAGTATCCGAAGTTCTTTCTTAGGTTGAGACCAAATAACAGATGTAAGACAAAAAAAGAGAAAAAGAATCCCGATTCGTTTCATTCGATTCCTTATTCGGATTTAAGTCTTGGAGCTTCCGGAATTTGGTAAGGTTCAGCAGGAGCATTTCCTTTCTCTACGAAAGTCGCCATACCTTGTGTCAGTGCAACTGTTTTGCCTTCTGCATTCACATCTACCAAACCTTCGAAACAAGAAACCGTACTGTTGAGTTTCGGATCCAATTCCACTCTAAACTCTGTACCTCTTACACCCGCCGTAGAAGACGGAGTTACGATTGTTAGTTTGTAATCTTTCGGTTTTTCTTGAGACTTGTTTACTTTTGCATCCAAGCTTCCTTTCATTAAAGCAAGAGAAGCTGCGGAGTTCGGAGTTTCTTTTCCTCTAACTTCGAAAAGACTGTCATGGAAAACTCGAACTAGACCCACTTCGTTGATATGTAAATCAACTTTGCCTTTTGCACTCGTTCTGATTTGATCTTGTGCATGAAGTTCTTGACCCAATTTCAAAGTAGTCCAAGGACCAGTGCCACCAGCACCGTTCCATTCTACCGTACCCATTACGAATTCTGCAACACCTAGCACCGGTTTGCGGAGGAAAACGGGAACAGTGAGAGAGAGACCCGGTTTGATCAAATTTGGATTAGGGATTTTATTGAATTTCAAAAGTTCCGGCCAACGATTCGGATCGGAGAGGTGCCGTTTGGAAATGAGGGAGAGGTTTTCTCCTTTTTGTACGGTGATTGTAATCGGCTCTAGTTTGGGACCTTCTTCCGCGACTAAAGAAGCGGTAGAAGAGATGAGCAAGGAACCCAGAAACAAAAGGAAAGCGATTGTTTTGTTAGCCATAAATCACATTCTAGGGAAACAGATAAAAATTTCCAGCTCTTTCGTGGTTCCGGTGAATTTTTCCATTTGTATATGTACTAAACCTATGTGTCCCCGTATTTGAGGAAATACAAGCCTAACGCAGCGGCCATATGAGGATGATGGATGGTTCCGTTTTTCAAATACTCTTTTACTTCCTTGGGTTCGGCTAACAGAATTTCAATGTCTTCTCCTTCATCAAACTCTACCTCATCCGTCTTTTCCACTCCGGTCGCAATGTAAGAGTAGGACCAATTCGTAAACATAGCAGGATTCCCTGAAAACTTACTCAAAAGTTCGTAGTTTGCATCGGGTGCCGTGAATCCTGTTTCTTCTCTCAATTCCCTTTTGGCGGAGATTAGAGAAGCACCTTCCCCGGATTCATCTACGATCCCTCCCGGGATTTCCAGGCTGATTTCTCCCAATCCGTGGCGGAATTGGCGGATGAGTAGGATCTTTCCGTCTTTTGTAACAGGTACTACATTCACCCAGTCTTTCGATTTGAGAACATAATAGGTTTTCGTTTTTTGCACTCTGGGAAGTTCCATATCGAAGCTGGAGAGAGTGTAGATAGGTGTAGGATAGAGTTCTTTCCAGTTTTTTCTTTCGTGAATTTTCATAATCAAACAAAGCCTAAGGATTCCCTTGTTTCCCGGAAAGAGATTTTCCTTCTCCATTTTTCACTCGACCTAAGTCGGATTTTTCAAATTATGTCACTTACTTAGGACTCGGACTTATCTTATGAAACTCAATCCAGCACAAATGGAAGCCGTTCACACGGTAGAAGGGCCTCTTTTGGTTTTTGCAGGAGCTGGTTCCGGGAAAACCAGGGTCATTACCAATCGAATCGCGCATATGATCCAAGATAAGGATATCTCTGCGTCCAAGATTGTAGCACTTTCTTTTACGAACAAAAGTTCTGCGGAGATGGCGGATCGCCTTCGTAAAATGGTTCCCAGAGAAAAACTGAAAGGAATCATTCTTTCCACATTCCATTCCTTAGGACTTCGCATCCTCAAGGATCATATCACCAAACTAGGATATCACGAAACCTTTTTGTTGTTCAACGGAGGAGATCAGGAATCTTTCGTTTCCGAACTTTTAAAAATCAAAAAGATAGATCCTAAAAAAGTTCCTCCGAAAGAAATTCTAAGAAGAATCTCGTATGCAAAAAATACGATGGGGCTTTCTAAAAACGCATCCTTGGAAGTATCCGAAGAATTCGGACTCATTGCCCAGGAATTGTTTCCTATGTACGAAGAAGGTTTGAAGGAAAAAAATGCGATCGACTTCGACGATTTGATCCTGCTTCCCAAAAAACTTCTCTCGGAATTCCCTGAAGTGGCGGAAAGTTATCATAAAAAATACAAATACTTTCTTGTGGATGAATTCCAAGATACGAATCAACTTCAATATGAGTTTCTTTCCTTGTTTCGGGGAGCAAGCGACAATCTCTGTGTCGTAGGAGATGACGACCAAAGTATTTACGCATTCAGAGGTTCGAATGTAGAGCTGATCCTCAATTTCGAAAGGGAATTTCCTCATGCAAAGACGGTGCGTCTTTTGGAAAACTACCGTTCTACCACTCCTATCATCGTAGCCGCCAATTCCTTGATCAAAAACAACAAAGGCAGAAAGGAAAAGGAATTATTCAGCCGCATTTATTCTAATGAAAATGTAGAATATTATGAAACTGCGGATGAAAGAGAAGAAGCTATTTTTGTCGCAAGCCGCATCCAGTCGGTGATGATCAAAAACGAATTCCAAGGAAATGAGATCGCCATTTTGTTTCGCACTAATTTCCAATCCAGACCTTTTGAAGAAGAACTAAGAAACAGAAGTATTCCTTATAAAGTAGTAGGGGGATACAATTTCTTCGATCGTAAGGAAGTAAGAGACTGTATCTCTTACCTTCGTTATGTGGCCAACCCCAAGGATGATTATTCTCTCCTGCGAATCCTCAATTATCCGAAACGAGGGATCGGCCCCACTACCATCAACAAACTACAAGAAGAAGCGTATTCCAAAAACGTATCCTTATTCGAAATCTTTCATAAGATCATAGAAAATGTGGATTATCTGACAGAGGTGAAAACCAAGGTGCGTCAGGAAATCTATCATTTTGTGGAGCTGGTGGAGACATTTAAGAAGAAATTCGCACTTTCTCCCAAATTGGCCCCTGTACTGAAGGAAATGATCACTCAAATCGGGTTTGAGAGGGAGATTTCCTTGGAAGAGTCCGAGGAAAAGGTCATTAAGGCCAGAATTTACAATCTGAGCGAACTTGTGAACATGCTCTCCTATTTTGAGAGTGAGGAAAGGGAGTCCAAACCCAGTATTTTTGACTTTTTACAGAGATTAGCCCTTCTGATGGAGGATGACCCTAAAGAAGAGGAGAAGGACAGACGAGTCCAACTCCTCACAATGCACCAATCGAAGGGGTTGGAATACGATTTGGTGTTTTTAGTGGGTCTGGAAGAGGGAATTTTACCGAACTCGCGTGTTATAGAAGAAGGAGAAGTTGTCGATGAAGAAAGAAGACTTCTCTATGTCGGTATGACCCGTCCCCGTCGAAAATTATACTTGACCGCGGCTCGTACAAGACGCAAATTTGGTGAACAAATTGAGAGCGCCCCTTCTCGATTTATAGAAGAGCTTTCCCGGGACGTGGTTCTTTTTTTCCCTATGGAAACGAAGGATCGGGAGGCGGAAACACAGAATTTCCTTGAGGAATTAGAGAAACTGAAGGTAGGCTAATGAAACGACTTTACCCACTGACCCTATTTATAGTGTTGGCTGTGGCAATTGGAAACTGTGCGTCAACGGAAGACACCGTTCGCACCCAAGGTGGATCCCCTAAAATAAACACAAGCTCCCACCTTGCTCAAATCGAATCCATCGATTCGGAGCTAAAATCCAACCCAACTGACGAAACCAAAGCAAAATTATTACTGAGAAAAGGACGTTTGAACCTGGAGCTAGGTAAATACGACGAATCTATTTCCTCTCTCAATCAAATTTCTTCCCTAAAAAATGCGAATGTAAACAATTCCGAGTTAAATCTCTATTTAGGTAAGGCGCATATCGGTAAAAACCAATATGCGAAGGCAATTCAGCACCTGAACCAATCCGAAAAATTTGATAAAAACTACAATTCCGTGGAACGCAGAAAGTTAGTGGTTCAGTCCCTTATGGCTGAAAAAGAATACTACCATGTTCTTGCTGCTTTGACTAAGGCGTACCATAAAGGAAACCAAAAGAAAGACGAATTTTTCTATGAAACGGCAGCTAAGTCCTATCTAAAAATGGGATACGAAAGCAAAAGCATAGGTCACTACCAAAAAAGTCTTCAGGTAGCGAACCTTGGTTTAGAAGACTTCCCTGAGAATGAAACACTTCGTTCCATCCAAAAAGAATGTTTGGAAGTGCTTCAGCCGGAGGGCAAACTCTAATCCCGCTTGGAATTTCTGACTACCCTTAGATCGAAAATAGATCTAAGGGTCATCCTCTCTCATCTTTTCGTTTTTCTTCAAAAACAAAAAAAAATAATCTTCTCCTTCCTGGCTCTAGTCCTTGTATTCTTTTGCTTTTGCCTGATGTATTTAGGCTTTGAATACTATCTAAAGACAAAGCGAATTCCTTTGGTTCCTTTGCGGGCACTTGTCACTTCTACAATCAATCAAAAGATTGGAAAGGCAGTGGATTTGGGAGTTGTCGATTTTTCTTTGAGAGAAGGTTTGATCTTGGAAGATTTAGTGATCTCCCAGGAAGAGGATTTTTCCTTCAACACGAACCTTTTAAAAGTAAAGAAAGTTACCTTTCATCTATCTTCTTATTTCAGCGAAACTCCCAGTGTGGATCGGGTCGATTTTTACAGCCCTCAATTGATTTTGAACAGCGGAACGGAGTTGGAGAACCAACTTCTCGATTACTTTCAAAGTTCCAAGCTCAAGGAAGTCGTTTTTCACGATACAAGGATCAGCCTGAAAAAAGGAGACTTCGTTGTTCTGGATTGGAAAGAAGGTTGGGACATTCGATTCAAACGCAAAAACGATAAAATATATGTGAGTTATGACAACGGATGGTTCTGGGTTCCTAATGCAACTAGAGTGAAGGGAGAAGGTTACTTCACGAATGATCGTTTGAATGAATATTCTTTCTCTATCGTATGGAAGAATTATCCATCGGAAGAGGCTCCTTTTTTGGTGAACTATTTGTTCGGTTTTTATTTGCAGTCCGCAGTTCTTACCGGTGAGGCTGTTTGGGAAAAAACTCCAAACTCAGGTTATACGGTAAAAGGTAATGTGGAATTTGAAAACGCTAATTTTTATCTTCCGAACATATCTTCCTATATTGTTTCCGGGCTTAGACTTCAGGAAAAATTCTTTTTTACCTCCGATAAAGAGGAAAGAAATTACAGTTCTTATGACTTTCAAATCAAGATAGCGGATGAATGGACACAAGCCAAAGAAACCCTTCTTCATAAAAAAATAGAATTCAATGTAGATGATTTGGAACCTCTTACATCTTCCTTTCAAGAAATAGGGACCGGGAATAGGCTTCCTCTTTCCGGTAAAATCAGGGGAAGTCTGGATATTACCGAATCGGGAGACAGGAACAAGTGGTTCAAGGTTTTAGGAGACATCCAAGGAGAGAACTTGGATTGGGTTTCTTCCTTAATCCAAGTTCAGAACGGAAATCTGAATTTGAAGTTTACAGAAGGGAATAACCTTTCTTTGATTTTAAAGTCTGAAATTTTTAACAAACCCAGCACATTGGAAATCGGTTCAGGATTGGATTGGAGCCGCTCTAAAAAAACGGACGGTTCCTTTTATTACCCTCTCTATTCCAGGACGAAGGGAAGTTTAACCATACAAGAGTTTGTTGCCGGAAATTGGACTCCTCTTTTCGAGTCTTGGAAAAAAGAAACATGGGAAGAAATCAAAGAACGTCAGGAAAAATTAATTCCTGAAGAATACTTTTATCAGAAAAAAGTATATAAATACTTTTTGGAATCGATGAACTTCGATTTGTCTTTGAACATAAATCGGTTTTTTCCTTTTGAAGGCGCTAAAACTTTAGGAGAAGCAAAAGGAAATATTTTAGTCAAAGACGGAAGGTTTGCCTTCGGTTTGGGAATTCCAAAAACCAATTCTAAAATCTCTATGTCCTCCTATTTTGCGACCAAAACTCCCAATTTCAGTTTCGGACTTTCTTTGGATGCCTATCCATGGAGTGAACCTTGGATGGATGTTTGCGGAATGGAGGTGGTTCCAGGTTCCGTTACTATGGATTATAGTTTCGCCAGTCAAGGAAGTGATTATTATACTCTTTCCAAAGATGCTCGTATCAATTATTATCTGAAGCTGGAAAATACGAATTGGAGAGGCCAGGATTTATGGACCAAAATGAATCTCCCTGAAAATTCATATAAAGATAGTTATGTGATCGAATTCAATATGGATCATTATTTCGAATCTGACTATCTTCGTAATCTTGCTGTTTCTTCTTCCTCGGTCGATTTGAAAGGATACGGAACCAATAAATCCGGGTTGTACGCATTCTCTCTTTACGGCCAGATGGGTGAGGCTAAGGGAAATTGGTCTTTTACGGAGGAAGACGGAAGATGTATCATCAAATAATAAAAATCGTTTTGTTCGTATCCTTGTTATTTTCCTTTTTTTGCAAAGATAAATCGAAGTTGGCTGATGAAGCTCCTCCTTTGGAGACTCTCCCTTCTTTTTCGGGACAATGGAGGATGGAAGAGACTCAATCCGACACAATTTCCTTGGACACAAAAGGATCTCCGATTTCTTACGTTTTGATCTTAGATCCGGACACGAAAAAAGCGAACTTGGGAGAAGAGGAATATTCTTTGGAGATGGATTCTTTGGGAGTTCGCATTCGCCCTTTCGATAGAGAGAACGCTGTAGGTTATTTTTTATATTCCGAAATCAAAGAAAAAACCTGGGTGGGAACTTGGGAAGACCGAGTTGTTCGGCTAACAAGATAGGATTCTGTTTTTCTTTAATCTCCAATCAAATTCTTTTTATTGCACAGTAAGTTGAAAAAATACTCTTTTGGGTAATATTATTTTTAAGTATATTCTGAAATTGTATGTAATTATTTATTGTTTTTCCCTGCTTCTATTCGACTGTTAGGTTTATTGCCTGATAGTAGGCAAAATATAATTTACGACGATGCTTTATTTGGCGTAAGTTTATTTCTGTAAAATCAAAGGAGTGTTTGTGAAAGTGAAGTTTCGTAGTATAACGTTGTTTGCTGTGTCTGTGTGCTTGTTATCGGGTGTGATTGCGTGTAAATCGGAGAAAAAGACCAATTGTGCGGATGATTTTGCGTGTTCTTATCTATTGTTGTCGTTGCGACCTGGTGATTTGAGTGTTAGTATCACTGGAATTACGAATACGGTAGTAAGTGTTTCTGTTTATGATGAAGCAGGTTGTAAAGGTAATGTTGTAAAGTCTGATTCACTGGTTTATTATTCTAACAGTAACTCAACTTCAAAAACTTTCGTCACTTTTCAGGGCATTTCTTCTACTCCATCTTATTCCGTACAGGCAAGTTTTAGCTCTAAAACTCTCTGTTCTGCTTCTACTGTTAAGTTTAGTGCGACGAATACGACCAAAAGTTGTACGATTAGTAACTCAACAGTTGATTGTTTATAAGTTTTTGATTACATAAAATTCAGTTAAGGAAGGGGACTGCTTGTTTATGTTCTTTTCCTTAACTCTTTTTTTTCTGTTTGTTTTGGTATCAATCAAATCGGAATTACATGAAAAGAAATTAACATTACTTTCACTACTATTCCTTTTGTTTTCTCTGAATTTTTGAAAATTTTTCTCTAACCTATAATATCCTCAGGAATCGAATCGTAAAAATGGGCGATTTCTTTGGCGGCAAGTTTGGCTCCGTTCGTAGAACCTAATTCTCTTTCTTTGGTTTGTCCCAAAATCTGAATCATTTTATTTCTGAATCTGGAATTTTCTAAAATTCGTTTTGCTTCTTCGAAGATGTATTTCGGTTTACATTCATTTTGTGTAATTTCCATACACACTTCTTGGCCGGAAAGGATGTTCGCAAGTCCGATGAATTTGGAACGCATGAGAAGAGATCCCAGAAGATAGGTAAACCAGCTCACCTTATATAAAATCACCATCGGCTTTTCGAAATACAATCCTTCCAAAGTGGCTGTTCCGGAAGCGATGAGAAGAAGATCACTCGCATTCATAACTCTAAGAGATCCGTCCCAAATATAATGGATTTGTATGTCCGGTACTTCTTTTTGAAGTTCTTCTATCTTCTTTTTGATATAAGATTCTTGTTTGGAATTGATGTTCGGAAGAAGAAAAACCAGCTTTTTCTTTTTTTCGGACATATAACCGTGAAGAAGTTTTGCAGTTCCTAAAATGGGATCTAACAGTCGTTGGATTTCTCCCGTTCTGGAACCGGGAAGTAGCCCGATCACGAACCCTTCATCGAGCTCGGGCAAATGAGAGGGTAGTTGGGGTTCTTTTTTCATCTTTTCCGGAATTCTTTTGGAAATAGGGTGACCTACGAATTTTGCGTTCACTTCGTACTCTTTATAGATTTCCTCTTCGAATCGGAAAAGAGTCAGCATAAGTGCGATGTTTTCCTTGATGAAAAAAATTCTTTTGAATTTCCAAGCCCAAATTTGAGGGGATACGTAAAATACGGAAGGGATTCCTATCTTTTTTAATTCTTTCGCCAAGCGTAAGTTAAATCCTGGATAGTCGATTAGGATTGCGAATTTTGTGTTTCTTCTTTTGGCTTCGTCTACGATGGAGAATAAAAGTTTTTTCAGATAACTGTATTTTTGGATCGCTTCCGAAAAACCGATGACACTTAGTTTTTCCAAATCTTCCAAGGATTCGAAACCGTGAGCTGCCATGGACTCTCCCCCGATTCCGTAAAAGGAGAGTTCAGGGCGTATATGTTTCAGTTCCCCTAAGAGGTCTCCCCCCAAAAGGTCTCCGGAATGTTCCCCCGTTAGAACCAGAACGGATTCTTCTTTATGCTGATTTGTTTTCGGGTTAACTGATTTTTTTTTGGCTACCATTGAGTCCTTTCACACCGGAGGGTCCGTACACAGCAAAATGTAATTTGTTTTTTGTGGCATAGTCCACAACTTCTTTCGGGTTTACGACCAAAGTTTCTCCTTCCCGAATGCATAAGGTTTTGCATCCGCTCGCTTTCATGATCTCCAAGGTGTGGACTCCTATCGTAGGAAGATCAAATCGTTCGTCTTGTTTCGATTTTGCGGACTTACAGACAACTGCGGAACCTTTCTTTTTCGTGTATTCTCCGCCTCGTTTGATGGTGACATCCGTTCCTTCTACAGCTTCCACTGCGATGATAGATTCGTCGCATACGACTACAAGTTGTCCTATGTCTAGATCCGCCATTTTTTCCGCATAACCCATTCCGAATTCGATGTCTTTGAGTTCCGATTTATCGAATTTTTTAGGAGTGTATCTTCCTTCCGGAAGAAGTAAGGACTGTAGGTATATTTTTTGGGAGATGACTTTTACTCCCATACTTTCGAATTCGTCTGCGATCGCTAGAAAGATAGGGTAGTCGTTTCGATTGATAGTTTTGGCAAGAATGGCGAGAGCTTTGAGATCGAATTTGAGTCCTTGGAACAGAAGGTCTTTTCTTACCTTGCCTAACATCAAAATTCGATCCACCTTTTCCTTTTGGATGGTCTTTAGAATTTTTCCTACTTGGGTGATATGAACGGGAATGGTTCTATCTTCCTTTCCTCTTGGCGTAAAATCGGATTCTTTCAGTCCTAAAAAAAGAGGGTCTTCTCCCGCTTCCAAGGCTTCCGACATACCTATATGGGGCAGCTCACCTCCGCCCGCAATGATCGCTAATCTTCCCATTTAAAATGAACTTGAATTAGGTTTTTGAATCTGAAGAAGATTCTGTTTTCGGTGCAGCAGTCGATTCAGAGTTAGGCGAAGTGCTTGTGGAAGTGACTGAGGGAGAACTTGAATTCGACTTACCAGAATCTTTTTTGTAATCGGTTACGTAAAATCCGGATCCTTTGAAGATGATTCCCGCAGTTCCAGTGATCATTCTTTCTGCGCTTCCTTCCGTTCCACATAAGATGCATTTTGTGATCGGATCGTCTTTCATAGACTGAACATATTCGAATTGTTTTCCGCAGCTTTTACAGTTGTAATCGTAAGTTGCCATATAACTATAACTTCCTTCAAAAAATTAATGAGTGCCGGTTCTAATTTCGAAAAGCAACGCTCTTTCGCGGTTGGGAGAAAGCGCCAAAGGAAGGCAAATTTGCCAGGAGTATTTTCCCGACTGTAGAGTTTGAGGATCCAGAGATTCCGAAGAAAGAGAGGAAAGTAGATTCGCATTTCTTTTCCAAAGGCTTCCTGTCAGTTTATCTCCCTGTTTCGATCCGATCTTTAAAGTGAAATTTTCCTTCCCTCTGTCAGCTTCCAGAATGTATCGATTTCTGTTTACCAAAATTGATTCCAAATCCGTATCGATCCGGTATGCCAGATGAGCGCTTCCCGCATAATCCAAATAGATTTCCATAAGAGGGGTTGGAGTTTTTTTCGAATTCGATCTTTCGAAAGAGAAATCAAAATAATTGATTTCTCCTGTCAGCTTTTTGCAGATTCTTTCATATCGATTGTCTGAAGAAGATGGAATGGGAAAGCCTGGTACACCCGATCTGACGACTCTTTCTCTGGAGATGTATTTGCCGAAAAAAGTAGGGGGGATGGATTCTCCCGTCCAAGCTTCGAAATCGATTTTGGTTTCCGACTCGGATGATTTCCATCTGGAAGAAAAGGTTTCCAAGAGCTTAGAATCCGGTTCCGATTTTTGGAGAAAGCCGGAAAAGATCCAGGCGGATCTTCCGATCACTGGAAAATAACACCAAGTCCAGTGGCCGGATCTACCTGCCAATGTTTCTTCCGCATTGTCTTTTTCAAAACAGAAGGTTTGTTCGGGAGAACTGATTTTTCCCACTTCTTTGTTTTCTTTTCCCGGACCGCTTCTTAGATTTACATTCGTTCCTTGGATCGAAAACAAATGATCGTAAAACGAAGAGTTTGCGGAGGAGCTGAGATAATGAAGTGTTTCCAAAAGGAAATTACCTTCGATCTCTCCGAAAGTATCCAAAGGGTATTTCAGAATGTTTGCCAATGCGGAGCTGAAGGAATCTTCCATCCCTCTCGGGTCTTCCACAATCAAAAGCAGAAGAAAATAGGCCGCTTTGTTTTTGGGGATGGGTTTGGAAAAAGAGGAAAGTTTTGTGACGATGGATTGTTTGTAAGCTAACCCATGTTTCCTGAGCAATGGGAGATAAGGATCTTTGAGATGAACATAATCTCCTCGTTCCGTATTCCAGATCTCTTTTTGGATTTCAGGGAATGTTTCTAAGAATCGAAGAGTTTCTTCTCCCGTTTTTCTATCGTTTGCCTTTTTTTCCAGATGGGAAACGGATTGAGAAAGAAGGGATAATACTACTTCCGAATCTACGAAGGATTGTCCTCTGTAGAGTTCTAAAACTTTTTCGTATCTTTGTTCGGTGAAGTAGGAGTAGGCTTTGTCTTCTTTGTCTCTAAAATCTACCAGTAAATAGACAAGGAGAGAGACGGATAAGAAGATTATACCTATCGCAAAAAAAACACGGGACCTGATCAATACTCAAATCCCTCTGTATTTATTTTTGAAAGTCTTCTGGAAGAAGTTGGGAACGATCGATTCCGTATTCTTCAAATAAAGCGTTTTTCGCAACATAGTAACGGTGCAAATTGATGTTGTAGTCTACTTTCGCACGAACAAGAGCAAGTTGATCTTGCACCAAAGTATCCAAAGCAGTTTTCACTGTCAGAGCGTTGAATCTTCCTTGTTGGAAAGATCTAAGAACTCCGTTGTAATATTTTTTGGCTTCGTCTTCCGTTTTTTTGGCATTTTCCATCACTTTGTAAGATGCCTTTAATACGTCGATTCTGGTGCGAACATCGTCTGCTACGGATTTAGTAAGATCGTCTTCTTCCAAGTTCACTTGGCGTTTTTGGATTTCAGCGTCTCTGAGTCCAGCTTTGACTCCCGTATCTGCGATCGGGTAGCTCATTTCTACGGAACCTTGCATAACAGGGAAAGTTCCTGCGAACACTCCGCCTTTGCTTCCGGAGAATCCGTTATTAGGATATGCTATATTTTGGGATTGGTATCCGTAAGTTCCCGCTACTTTCAAACTAGGAAGAGCGTCATTTTTAGCATTCTTTAAGGAAAGTTCTGCGTTGTCCTTTTTTCTTTGGATGCTTCTGAAGTCGGCACGGTGTGCGTATGCATAAGCGATGTCTTTATTATAATCCAAATCTTTAGGAAGTTCTTCCGAAAGAGGAGTTGTTTTTGAAAACTGAGTCGTATCCGCCAAATTCAAAGAACGGATGAGTTTTCTTTTGGCTTCTTCTCTTTCCGCAATGGCTTGCGCCATTTGTCCTTCCACTTGCGCCATAAGAGCGTTCCATTGGTTGACTTCGAAAGATTCGGAAAGACCTAATCCTTGTTTGCGGATAGTAAGATCTCTCACATTTTTCGTATTTTTATGAAGTTGTTCGAAGGTAAGATAACCTGAATCTTTGACAGTGAAATTCCAATAGTCTACAAGTGCATCGACTACTTTCGCAGCCACTTGTTCTTCCATCTGATCTTTTAGGATTTCAGATTGGTTTTCCAACATCTTTTCCATGTTTCTGTCTTTGTAACCGAATGCATTTTTCAAAAGATCTTGAGAAATGGTTACGGACAAAGAGTCGGTAAATAGGGGAGGAATTCCCAAAGCGCCGAAACCGGCAGGTGTTTTAGAAGCATCTTCAAATGCGTTCGAGTCGAAACGGGTTTGTTTCGCTTCTACTTTGAAGTAAGTTCCTGTAGTGAACAGTTTATCGAAACCGGCACTGTAGTTATTGGTTTGGGTTTTAGTTCCCGTGAAGATGTTGTTTTGGTTGAAAGGAAATTTGTTCTGGTTGATGTCCGCATTTGCGAGAGCTCTCCAAGAATATTTTCCTTCGTATTTCATTAATTCTGTGTCGGCTTTGGCAAGTTCTAGTCTTGCTCGCATCACCTCACGATTGTTATCAATCGCATAACGAACCGCCTCTTTGAGGCTGAGTTCGAAGGGTTTGTCCGATTCTAAAGCCAGAAGGGCATAAGAAGAGAGAGTCAGAATGGCCAATGAAAGTAGTGAACGACGTTCCATATTTACTAATTTGACTCCCTCCCTTAAAAAATCTCTCTTTATTTTCCTAGAGCTGCCTTCATTTTTTCGCCCACTTCACCGATATGAGCGCAGATGCTGACTCCAGCGTCTTTCATTGCGGCGATTTTGGAAGTGGCAGTTCCCATTCCTCCGGAAATGATCGCACCTGCGTGCCCCATTCTTTTGCCAGGAGGTGCCGTTTGGCCTGCGATAAAACCGACTACCGGCTTTTTCACGTGAGCTTTGATGTAAGCGGCGGCTTCTTCTTCCGAAGTTCCCCCGATTTCACCGATCATCACGATTCCTTCTGTGTCCGGATCTTCATTGAGAAGACGAACTGCTTCGGTATGGTTCATACCGGGAACCGGATCCCCTCCGATTCCGATACAAGTGGACTGACCTAGACCTGCGGCAGTCAAAGCTGCAACGGATTCGTAAGTAAGAGTTCCGGAACGAGATACGATTCCGATTTTACCTGGGTTGTGGATGAAACCTGGCATAATTCCCATTTTTACTTTATGAAGAGGATTGATCACACCTGGACAGTTTGGTCCTACTAGTTTTGTCTTAGAATTTCTAAGAACACTGTAGACTTTCAACATGTCGTGGGTAGGGATTCCTTCTGTGATACATACCACAAGAGGGATCTCAGCGAAGATTCCTTCTAAGATGGCATCCGCAGCGAATGGAGGCGGAACGAAGATGATGGCTGCATTGGCGCCGTCTTCTTTCATCGCATCTTTGATGGTATTGCGTACAGGAACGGTTTTACCTGTTTCGGAAGTCCAAGTTTGTCCTCCCTTTCCAGGAGTTACACCTGCCACGACTTTTGTGCCGTATTCCAACATTTGAGTCGCATGGAAAGTTCCTTCCTTCCCAGTGATCCCTTGGACTACTACTTTTGTATTAGCATCTACTAAAACAGTCATATCTTCTCCCTACTTTTTAATGAGCGCGACGATTTTGTCGGCTGCATCACGAAGTCCTTCGACTCCTACGATATTGAGTCCTGATTCGTTCAGGATTTTTTTACCTTCTTCCGCATTGGTTCCTTTCAATCGAACTACAACGGGAACACTGATGTTTACTTTTTTGGCAGCTTCGATCACACCCATTGCTACGCGATCGCAACGAACGATTCCACCGAAGACATTTACGAAGATACCTTTTACGTTCGGATCGGAAAGGATCAAACGGAAACCGTTTTCAACTGTTACAGGATTCGCTCCGCCTCCCACATCGAGGAAGTTAGCCGGTTCTGCACCTGCTAGTTTTACGATGTCCATAGTAGCCATCGCAAGTCCCGCTCCGTTTACCATACAACCGATGTTACCATCCAGTTTTACGTAGTTTAGGTTGAACTCTTTCGCTTGTACTTCGTAAGGATCTTCTTCCGTTACGTCACGGAAAGCTTCGTTGTCGGTATGTCTGTAAAGAGCGTTCTCATCCAAGTCCATCTTACAGTCACCTGCGATGATTTCGTTTTGTTTGGTGAGAATGAGTGGGTTGATTTCAAGAAGAGCGCAGTCTTCTTTGATATAAGCGTTGTAAATTGCACTCACAAGGCTTGTAAAAGATTTTTGTGCTTCCGCAGGAATCCCCAATGCGAATGCCAATTCTCTGATTTGAGAACCTTGCACTCCGATGCCCGGATCGATTTGGATTTTGATGATTTTTTCGGGATGAGTTTCCGCTACTTCTTCAATCTCCATACCACCTTCCGTAGATGCCATAATGATTGTTTTGCGGTAAGCTCTGTCCAAAAGAATGGAAAGATAATATTCCTTTGCGATTTCAACACCTTGTTCGAGGTAAACTTTTAAAACTTTTTTACCTTCAGGCCCTGTTTGAGGAGTGATGAGTTGCATACCTAGGATTTTATCGATTGCAGCTTTTGCATCTTCCTTGGTTTTTGTAACCTTTACTCCTCCTCCTTTCCCTCGCCCTCCGGCATGGATCTGAGCTTTCACCACTACTACTGGTGATTTTTGAACGACTTCGTTATATGCTTTTTCCCAATCGTTTGCGTTATCGATTACTTTTCCGAAGGGGGTGTTGGCATTGTGTCTACGTAGGATTTCTTTGGCCTGGTATTCGTGGACTTTCATGGATTTCCTTGTCTCATTGGTGGAATCTAGCGGTTAATTGCTAGGTAACTTGGTTAAAAGTCGAATCTGAGGGCAGATTGTCAAGGCAGAAGCTAGGAGATTTTCGGGGATTGTTTTGTTGTCAAAAGGAGACATTTCTGGAAAGTCTTTAAGAATGAAGTTCCTATTATTCAGTTTTTTCAGTTTGATTCTGTTCACTACAAATGTATCTGCCGAAGAAAAGCCGTCTTTGGTGTGGGATAATCTTTTGATTTCCTATGAAGATAAAGAAAAGAAGATCATTGTATTTCGTCCCAAAAAATCGAAACAATCTGTGTTTAAAATCGACCATTCCGAAATCGGCTCTTCAGGAGAAATAGGATTATATAAATCGAAGTTTGGGAATTTATTTTATAATTACTATCATTCGGGAGGAGAGAGCGGAGGAAGTTATCAATTGGATCTTTATGATCATAACGGAAGATCCGTAAAACGAATCGTATCCTTGGAAGCGAGTGGTCGGGGGAAAATAGAAATCATTCATCTTCATCCTTATTGGAAAGAAGAGATGATGAGGTTCAACGAACTATTTTACGGAAGAGAAGATTGGTCTTTCGAACCTTTATATCAAACGGGATTCGGCGAAATTGTGTTTCCTGAGTTTTTCATCTTGGATAAAAACATAAAAGGTAAGTATGAATTGGCGAATGTTAGTTTTAAAAAACAAAATCGGTTTCTTTTACAGCCTTACTTTGAGTCTGCGGAAAAAAAGATTGATTCTATTTTTGGTTCTTCAGCAAAACAAACAGATACCGCTAAAAACGATCCGAATCTTGCGGGAGTTCTACAGTATTATTTATATAAATCCAAGTTGGGAGAGGAAAAGGATGCTCTTTCTAAATTAGAAAAATATAAAATTCAAATCAATTACCAAGGAAAACGAATCCCTCTTCTCAGTTTTTTGAAAGAAAAAAGGGAAGAAATATTGAAACGTTGATTTTACATTTTGTTCCAATAATAAGAGAGTCGGATGGGATCGCAGAAGCTACCCACAGATTTGGTGTCGATATAGTAATAGTTGTCTTGAAGGTGGGGAGCTAAATAAATTTTTCCGTCTGGAGAAAGGGCTCCTCCTCGGAAGCTCGTTGTACCCGGATTGGCACCGAAAGTAGAAACGGAATCGTTCGCAGTGTCTATGGAGTAGAAACTGGTTTCATTGTAGGGAACTAAGTAAATTTTTCCATTGGGAGCAAGAACACTTCCGTTGAATTTCCCTGCGGGAGAGCCGGGAAGTGTTGGACCGAATGTGTTCGTGGAATTATCTTCCGTATTGATATAGCGGAAGTCCGTGCTGTTAAAAGGAACTAGATAAATTTTCCCATTCGGAGCAAGAATGCCTCCGATGTATTTATCGGATCCAGGAATGTTTGTATTGATCGTATGAATGGTATCGTCTTTTGTATCTATATATTGAATATAGTTACTGCCAAACGGAGTCATATATATGTTCCCGTTGGGAGCGAGTATTCCCGATCCAAAACCTCCTGCAAGGACTGTAGGGATCCTTCCCACAGTATTGTCACTTAAGTTCAAATAACGCACATAAGATTCACTTCCCGGAATGTAATACACCTTTCCATTAGGTGCAACTACAGAATTGCTATAGGCTTGGAGACCTAAACTCAAATTGGTATCTGTTCCATAGTTTTCCAAAACATTATTGTTTGTATTCAGTGCCACAAAGTCTCCCTCTTGGTGAGGGGCGCGGTAAATTTTACCTCCTGGGCCGAGTGCGCCACTGATAGACGCAACATAAGCTTGTGCGGTTCCCACTGTAGAAGGGGTTTGTGTTGCCAGGTCGATTTGTTGAATTCGGATCCCTGCGTATGGCATCAGATAAATTTTTCCATTCGGTGCCGCAACCGCTCCCTGAAATGCTTCCGTAGAATTTCCTCCGTTGACGACTGTGACTGTAGGACCGAAAGTGGAAATCGTTTCCGAAGCACTGCTTCCTTTGGCAAACTGACGATTCATTTCTTCTTTCACTATTGCCCAGTTAGATGGATCTGCGATCTTCTCGTAATTCATATCACAGGCATTCGTTGTTGACGCCGATTTTGAAATCTGAAAGTTACAGAGTGTACTAGAGTCGTCCAATGCCATTCTCAAAAACATTATATTGAAAAAATCTTTCTGCCTAGTGTCGCAAACATTGGAAGTGTGTAGGGGGTTACAGTTTTGATTGAGAGAGGCGAATAGAGTTAGAAAAAGAAAATAACGTATCATATAGCCTTTTTACACATACCAGGTTTCTGTTATGTCCGATCGAATTAATTTGTTTCTAACGGGATAAAGAATACGAGAACGATTGCAGGCAAATGTTCCTAAATTCTAAAAACCCGGAATGATGCGGAAGACTAAATTTATATATGTGTTCGTCATTTTTTACAGGTCCTTTCTTAATACATAGTCAATTTTTTATTGAAGATGAGTTCCCGGAAAACAAATCGTTTTTCCTCGGTGTATCGGATGGGCGTAAAGCGATCTGGAGAGCAGCTTTAATAAGAAGATACGCAGCGAGTGTAAGAGGCGGTGTTGGTAACCTTGGTTGTGAGACTATTCCCTCCGTTGGCGAAGGAGACACCGAAAGCATCTGATTTCGAATACATTCTGGTGCTAGAAGACCAATATTGGTCTGATCCGCTCGTCATCGTATTTGGAAAAAAATTAGGATCGATCATCGCAGGAAATGAAGCGGTATGAATATCAGCTAAACTTCTTAGTTCGTTGATGTTGGGAAGCCTCCAGACTCTTCCAGCTAAACTTAGGGAATTACATGCAGTTATGGCTGTGGTCCAATTTGTGCTGGCTGCAGTTCCCCCTGTACAATTTGTAACATTGGAAAGACCAACCGTGCATTTCTGCCATACTAAGGATGTATTGAGATCGGTGACGGTTCCATCTTGATTGTCCAAGTATTTTTTCGAGGAATCGAATCCACCTGTCACACATCTAAGGTGATGTCCGTCTGTGACGGATCCACCACCTAATGTTCCTTCTTCGTAGGTAGGATACCAATGTGATGTTCCTCCCGATCCTTTTGTGGCGGTACTCGTTTTAAAATTAAAAGAAGGTGTTGCTGGAAAATAGGCTGTGAAAATGGCAGGATAGTATGCATTGAAATCGAAAGTGCTCGTATATTCATCCATATCAGGGACTCTCCATCCTGTTAGGTTGGCATATCCTGCACCGCTATTGGCTGTGTTTAGTCCTTCACATAATGAAGCGGCAGTGGCATAATCATAAGCCCCTGCAGATCCGACAGAACAACCTGCACCGGATTGCCCGAAAGAACAAGATGTCCATGTAAGTCCTGTTACATTGTCTTTCGTGATCATATCCGACCCGACGAAAGTGGGTCCGGAGAAATTGATAGAACTTCCCGCTTGAACGGCACCGTCCTGATTTGCAGGATTCGAGCAGCTAGGATCACTTGCACCCGAACTGTCCCAGCAAGAACTGACGTTCGTTTTGATGGGAGGTTTTCCTAGAAATTTGGGAGAGAATGAGCAGGATGCGGAACCTTCCGAATTGGAAGCGGAGATGGTGTATTCTTGGGATGAACTTTTATAGCCCAGGTAAGAACCAGTGATTTTTCCGGAGGAAGTATCCAGTTTCAAATCACTGGGAAGATTCGGGCTGATGGAATAGGTTAATTCGGTTCCGTTTGTTGTTACTTCCAGAAGAATCTCTTGTCCGTTTCGTATCAGTGAGGAATCGGCGGCACATTGGAACTGTGTAGGCGCTATGACTTGCTGCTTTTTTCCGCAAAACGCTGCTTTATCATTGAGAATTGTTTTGAGAAGAAGAACGTTTCTGTATTCTTCCGAATTAGGATCACATAAGTTATCATTTAACGCCGGTTTGCAGAATAAAACCAGATGCATCAAAAGCAAAATTCCTGTGTTTTTAGGATAAAAGGGACTTACTTCCATGATCTTTAAAATGGAGAGTAAAAGAACCGGTTTTCCTATGAAAGCAAAATAAATAAATTTTTGACAGTTGTTCTATGTTGTCCCTAAAATGAGTAGGTTCTGTTTCTGTTTATTACATTTGAGAATCTACTTTTCTTCTAGTTTGAAACTTTTGTCCCCGGGAAGTGAGGGTAGGGAAAAATCCCTGTTCCGTGTTTTGATCCTTCGCCAGATTTTTTAGGTTTCTGATGGTAACGTAACATTCCTCCATAAACAATTGGTGTCCGCAGCCTAGAAGGTGGTAACCTTCATGTACAAGGGTAGACTTAGGACTGGAAAATAATAACTGTAAGGTGGATATGTATTTCGATTTGATATATCCTCTGGAATGGGTTTCCGAATCCACCGCTCCCTGGATTTCCAATTTGATTCCTATACCTGCGAAAATTCCCAATGTAAAAAATTCGAAAACAATGTCTCCCCAGGTTCTTCCTTTTAAATATAGGATTCTATCGCAGCCTGGTTCAAGTTTGAGATTGTAAAGATAAGTTAAAATGCTCTGCCCCATAAAACCTGGACGATCCATTTTTCCGTAAACATAAGGAACCGCCTTCAATGTATATAACTCTAGTTCGTCGTTCCAATGATCGAACAATTCGTTCATATCTTCTTCGGAGACTCCCGTTTCCAGAATGGTACAGACTTTCATTTCCGCAATCTGCCCGAAATCCATCGCATTCCTTTGGGAAGAATCGGGGATGCCGATTGTGGTACATCCTCCGCCGAAGGAAAAAGAAAAGAAGGAGATGAGAAAGAAAAAAGAACGAATCGAAATTAAGAACGGGAAAGAGGAAAACATGAGATTGGATCATTACTGAGGCTCTTGTTGCGGCGGGGCAAGAGATTTCTACTCAGCTCTCATTGAGACTCGGTTTCAACTTCTATTTTCCGTTTCTCTTGCCAAAACTGTGTCATTTTGATGCTTGGATGGAATGAAATCTTTTCCTCATCTATTATCTCCTTTGGATCTGGGGTTTACCACTCTTCGCAATCGAACACTTATGGGCTCTATGCACACCGGTTTGGAAGAAGCGGAAAACGGATATGCAAGAATGGCCGCATTCTACGGCGAACGAGCGAAAGGCGGATGTGCCTTGATCGTTACGGGAGGAATCGCACCTAGCGAAGCCGGGCGGGTAGGAGTCGGCGGAAGCGTGATGAATACTTTGGAAGAGGCTCATCACCATAGACCGGTTACGGAAGCGGTACACCGCGAAGGCGGTAAAATCGCCATGCAGATTCTGCATACAGGGCGTTACGGTTATCATGATAAAATCGTAGGAGCTTCTCCTTTAAGAGCGCCTATCAATATGTTCCGACCTCATCCTTTGACTCAGGAAGAGATTTTTTCCACAATCGAAGAATTTGCAACTTGCGCAAGTTTGGCGAGAGAAGCCGGTTACGACGGAGTGGAGATTATGGGTTCGGAAGGATATCTAATCAACCAGTTCATCGCTAAAAGAACCAATAACAGGGAAGACGATTGGGGCGGCAGTTTCGAAAATAGAATCCGTTTTCCTTTGGAAATCATTAAAGCTGTCCGTAAAAAAGTAGGAAAGGATTTCATCATCATCTACCGTCTGTCTATGTTAGATCTTGTAGAAGAAGGCGGTAATATAGAAGAAGTTCTTCATTTGGCAAAGGAAGTCGAGAAAGCGGGGGCCACCATCATCAATACTGGGATCGGATGGCACGAAGCAAGAATTCCTACCATCGCCATGATGGTTCCTAGAGCCGCATTCACTTGGGTCACTGCGAAAGTAAAAGGTCATGTGGGAATCCCTCTTGTTACATCTAACAGAATCAATACGCCTGAAGTCGCAGAGGAAGTTTTAGCCAGAGGAGATGCGGACATGATTTCCATGGCCAGACCGTTTTTGGCAGATCCTGATTTCGTTAAAAAAGCGATGGAAGGTAAATCGGAAGAAATCAATACATGCATCGCTTGCAACCAAGCTTGTTTGGATCATATATTCGTAGGCAAAACGGCAAGTTGTCTTGTGAACCCAAGAGCCTGCCATGAGACGGAACTTGTGATCTCTCCGACTGCAAAAAAGAAAAAGATTGCGGTAGTAGGTGCTGGTCCCGGCGGAATGTCTTGCGCTTCCACTTTGGCGGAAAGAGGTCATGAAGTTTATCTTTACGATGCTGCCAAAGAAATCGGCGGTCAATTGAACATCGCCAGAAGGATTCCCGGCAAAGAGGAGTTTAAGGAAACCATCCGTTATTTTTCCAATAAACTGAATCAAATGGGAGTTAAATTATTCCTTGAGAAAAAAGTTACCGCAGACGATCTAATCGCCGAATCTTTCGATGAGATCGTTTTAGCGACAGGAGTTACACCTCGTAAGCCGGAGATTCCAGGAATCGAAAGTGCGAACGTGATGAATTACGTCGATCTAGTGTTACATGGTAAACCGGCAGGAAAAAACGTGGCAGTGATGGGAGCGGGAGGAATCGGATTCGATGTGAGTCTGTATCTTTCCGATGCGGGCCATCCTTTTACCAAAGAAAACTATTTAAAGGAATGGGGAATCGATTCCAGTATTCCAAACAACGGGGGACTCACTTCCAAAACGGAAACAAAGTCGGATAGAAAAATCACTATGTTGAAACGTTCTTCCGGCAAGTTCGGCGCGAATTTGGGAAAAACCACCGGATGGATTCATAAAACATCTTTGGAAGACCGCAAAGTAGAGCAGATTTCCGGAGTGATTTATAAATCCATCGATTCGGAAGGAATCCAAATCGAAGTGAAGGGAAAGGAAATGAAAATCCCTGCGGATACGATCGTGGTCTGCGCAGGTCAAAATCCCAGAAGGGAATTATTGGAGCCTTTACAAAAAGCGGGACTCACTGTACACTTGATAGGTGGGGCGGATCTGGCTGCTGAATTGGATGCTAAACGAGCTATTGATCAAGGCACAAGACTTGCCGCTTCTCTATAAATAATTTCCCTCCGTTTTCGTCCGCTTTTCGTTTTGGAAAGGCGGGCGAATTTTCCTCTCAATGTCGATCTGTCCTTCTAGCTATCAGAGTTAGATATAGACAAAAAGCCCTTTACTTTCCTAGAAGTTTTTAGGTTCATTGATTACTCTATGAAACTACTCAATCCTAAAAACGAAACTTATTCCCATCTCGATGAAAAATCCAGAAATCTGATGCTTAAGACCATCGACTTCTTTGAGAAAAAAGGAAAAATGAAACTGATGCAGGATGACCACGATAAGGTCTGGTATGCTGATTTTTTGGAATTTGTTAAGAAAGAAAAAGCATTTTCGATCCTAATGACTCCGAGCGGATACGGCCCGTCCGATTCCCGTTGGGACTGCAATCGAATCATGGCGTTCAATGAAATTTTAGGATTTTACGGACTATGTTATTGGTACACCTGGCAGGTGACCATGCTCGGCCTCGGTCCGATTTGGATCAGCAAAAACGAAGAGATCAAAAAGAAAGCCGCCAAACTTTTGGAAGATGGAGAGATCTTCGCATTCGGTCTTTCCGAAAAAGAGCACGGTGCCGATTTGATCGGAAGCGATATGATGCTCATCCCTAACGGAGACGGAACTTACAAAGCGAGCGGAGATAAATTTTATATCGGAAACGGAAACAAAGCCGCGATCGTTTCCACTTTCGGTAAAATGCAGGATACAGGAGAATTCGTATTCTTCGGAGTCAATTCCCAACACAAAAACTACGAACTTAAACAAAACATCGTAACTTCACAGAACTATGTTGCCGAATTCGAACTTCACGATTATCCGATTACGGAAGCGGATATCATTTCCAAAGGACGTGCCGCTTGGGACACTTCTTTGGCAACAATCGCATTCTGTAAGTTCAATTTGGGCTGGGGTTCCGTGGGAATCTGCACTCATGCGTTTTATGAAGCACTCAACCACGCCGCTCACAGAAGACTTTTCAATCAATATGTGACGGACTTCCCTCATATCAAACAGTTGTTTATGGATGCTTACACCAGACTTCTGGCGATGAAGATGTTCTCAAGGAGAGCTACCGATTATATGAGAACCGCATCCGCTACGGATAAACGTTATCTTTTATTCAACCCGATGGAAAAAATGAAAGTAACTACGCAAGGGGAAGAGGTAGTCATCAATCTTTGGGATATCATCGCGGCAAAAGGATTGAATAAAGACGCTTACTTCGAAATGGCGATCCGAGACATTCAAATGCTTCCTAGATTGGAAGGAACCGTTCATGTGAATATGGTTCTGATCATGAGATTCATGCAGAATTATTTTTTCAGCCCTGATTCTTCACTGCCAGAGATCGGACAGGTTTACGATATCAAGGACGATACTTATCTCTTCAATCAAGGTGCGACTACGAAGGGATTCGATAAAATCAAATTCCACGACTATAACATCGCTTATTCTCAATACCAACTCCCGAATATTAAAATATTCAGAGAACAAATCGCTCTCTTTAAGGAATTATTGGAAAAAGCGGAACCTACGAAAGGACAGAGAGAAGACATCGGTTTTATGCTGACTGTCGGAGAAATGTTCACACTCGTGGCTTACGGACAATTGGTTTTAGAAAACGCAAAATTGGAGAAAGTAGAAGAAGACATCATCGATCAAATCTTCGACTTTTTGGTTCGTGATTTCTCTAAGTATGCGACTCAATTGTATTCCAAGCCTACCAGCACGGAAGCACAACAAGAGATTTGCAAGAAGATATTACGTAAGCCTATTTTGAACGAAGAAAGATTCGAACGCATCTACAAGAATCAACTGATGACTTTGGTGGATACTTACGAGATGAATCGTTAAAAAAGATTTAATTCTCTTCGGTTTCCGTCGGAGACCGAAGAGAATACGAAAGTTACCCTTCCTCAGAAGCTCCGAATAAATAAGAATTCAAATAATCGCATAAATTTCCGAACTCCTTAGTGAACAGAACTCTCACGTTCGGATGTTCCGATCTCATTTCCGAAGGTGAAAAACTAATTTCCAAATCGTCGCTTCCTGATTCCGTAAAACAAAGATCCTCTGTTCGATCGTATTTTACATCCGAATCGTCTTCCGGAGAATATTGACCTGAGATATAAAACTGCCCTTTGGGTTGTCTCCATTTCAGATCGGTGTATCGTCCTTGTTTGCTTTCGTAACTATTGTCCGCAAACGAACCGGAATAGTCTCCCGTTCTTGTGATGTTCGGATGAAGACGCACTAGTTCCAAAACGGTCCAATAACGAGTGGAGGAGGGGATGGAATACTTCATTTTCCCTGTGAGTTCGTCGAAACCCCCCGCTCCGAATTTTACGGCAATTAGCACCAATGCTTTGTTATATGAGTTGTTCTTGAGAATTTCCTTATAGTCGTTCGGAATGGTAGCTAAAAACTCCTTAAAACCTTGTCCCGATGCGAGCAGATAATCGGAAACGACCAAAGGAGTTAAGACTATTTCCGTTTGATCCAGTTTGAATCGGAATCCTACGGAACCGCCTGATTCTTCAGCAACAATTGATTTGATTTCATAATTTTGTACGGAACGTTCTTTCCCTTGAAAATCCAACTGTGTGAGAAGGAATCTGGAACCTTCTTTACCTAAAATTTCGATCTTTCCGTTTCCTATTATCGTTCCTGATTCCAAGGATTGTCCTGCGGACTTCAATTTCTCCACAGCGTCCGTTGCCGATTCCGTATTTGTGAATAAATTCAATCCGGCAGGACCACCTGTAATCTGGTAGGCGGCATTTTTGGAGATTTCCAGGAATAACTTTTCCTGAACGAAGGGGTATTGTTTCGCTTTATTAAATTGAAACACCAATCCTTTGTAAGTTGGGGATCTCATTGGAAAGCCGCTGAAATAGTTTTTTTCTGCTTCTTCTTTTCTGGATCGGATTCCTTCTATGATGATCGGATCGAAACCGGAAAGAGAAGGGGTTGTGGTATCTTCTTTGCTCGGCTTTTTCTTTTTTTTCTCCAATTCTTTTAGGATGGAATATTTTTTAAAAACCGCTTCATAACGGGAATCTTTATAGGAAGGGTCGTTTAAAAGTTCGGAAAAGATTTCCAATTCTCCCCAAATTCTAAATTGATCATCCGTATTGGGGAACAGTGAAGATACTACGAAGAAAAAACTTTCTTTGTCTACGACTACCGATAATTGTTTGTTAGGTTCTGAAATCCAATTTCGTGTGGAAGTTGCGGATTCCACTGTGGTTTTAGGCAGGATCGTGCCTTTTTTTCCTGGAACATCCCTGATGTTTGCATGTCCGTTTTGGATTTTGGAAACATAAACTGCTGAGATGATTTCATCGTCTCTGAGGTAACCTAATCCTTCTTTGCATTTTTCAGAAAACCTTTCGGGGCATTTGATTTCATAATCGACCCAATCTTGGTCTTTGTTTTTGGTTACGATTTGGGAAATCACTTCTACGGAATCCGTTTCCTGGATGGTTCCTAGTTTTTCCGAACCGGAGCCGGTTTCCTTAAAAAGGGAAATCTCCGCATTCGATTGAATGAAATAGATGTTTTGCGGTCGTTCGTACTTTGTGACCGTTTTTTTAGAGCAAGCCGGTACAAAAAGGAAACCGGTGAGTAAAAAGAGATAAAAAGTTTTTTTCATAATGGAATCACGTTTCAAAGAATAGGTGGATCTAGTGTTCGGCGAGGTTTGTCCCCGCCTGGCAGGTTTTATTTGCAGGTAGCAATGCTTCCGTCTTTGTTGTATTTTACGCTGGCGCCCGAAGTGAATTGGATGTATTTGACTCCGTCGATGCATATCTCATCGGAACCGAAATATTTGGCGCACCCTCTGGAGATAGATCCGCATCCTATGAGGAATAAGGAAGAGAATAGAAGTAATTTTTTCATGGAAAGTTTCCTCCTGTTTCGAAAATGCAAATGTAATTCCGCAAGGATTTAACTGCTACAGTTTTTTTCGCTTTATTTTCATTGAAGTAATGTTAGTTTATATCTTATGAAAAAGAAATCTTCCGGAAAAACCGCCCGAAAAATCCGATTTGGATCGGAATCTGTAGCGGAAGTGTTTGCTGAATACCCCGATTTGATCCGGGAAAAATTATTGGATTTGAGAGATCTGATTTTGGAAACAGCGGAAGAAACGGGAGTGGGTCGGATTGAAGAGACTTTGAAATGGGGGGAACCTAGTTACCTCACCCAGGAAACTAAATTGGGAAGCACTGTACGAATCCATCATAAACCTGTTATGGGAGAAGAATACGCAATGTACTTTATTTGCCAGACGGATCTTGTTTCCCGGTTTCGAAGCAAATATCCCAAAGTCTTTCGTTTCGGAGGGAACCGAAGCATTCATTTTACGATCGGCGAAAAAGTTCCTGTGAAGGAATTAAAAGATTGTATCGCTATGGCTTTAACTTATCACAAAACATAGATTCATTTATCCCAGCATGGACCGGAAGGTTTCCGCAAATTGATAGGCGTCTCCCGGCCATCTTGCGGAAAGATAATTTCCATCTTTCACTGTGAATCCTACCTTTATGTCTTCCTTACTGTCTCTTGCGGACAAACTGCCCCCTGTTTTGAATTGGTTCTTATCTTTTAGGAAGCTCATCACTTCGTCTTGGACGGTGATCGAATAGGTTCTGTAATATTCACCTAACCAAAGTCTTGTTGAGTAATAGGCGATTTGTTCCTGAACTTTGAGAAGAGAGGTAGTGTTTTTTTCGTAAAGAACGGATCTATTCGTTTTGGGATCGATACTTCTTGCCGCAAGCAAAACTCCGTGGCAAATCGCAGCCACGGGTTTATTGGATGCAAAAAAACTTACGACAGAGTTCTGTAATTTTTCCGACTCCAAGTATGGTCTCATTCCTTGAGCATGACCGCCGGGAAGGAGCAACGCCTGATAGTCTTGTTCTTTGATTTCGGAATAGGGAATGGGATTGGAAAATACGGAGGAGGATTCCATTTCCGAATAAGCGTCAATCGCATCTTGTCTTGCCATAAAGCTGTTTTTAAAAACGCCTAAACCTCTTCCTGTCAACATACGGTCGTCTGCGGATGCTTTTTTTCCGTCTGGAGTGGCGAATTGGAAGCGGAAACCTTCCTTGGAAAGAAGTTTCCAAGGCAAAGCCGCTTCGCTGGGATCAAAATCTGTATGGGGCAATGGAATCAGAATCATAAATCTTCCGGTTTATTCTCGAACCTTTAGAAGTTTATCCCATTCAGACCCGAATACAATCTTCTTTTTTTGCCTCCATCAGAATTTCATACGATTTCAAACGTTTTTCAAAGTCGTACACCATCGTATTGATGATAAGTTCATCCGCACCAGTTCTTTGAATCAAATCGTTTAATTGTTGTTTAACTGTGTTTTTGTCTCCTATGATTGCGGAAGACAGTCTTTGTTCTATAAATGCCTTTTCCTGAACGTTGCATTTTTCCAAATAATTTTTGACAGGAGGTTCCATCGGTTTTGGGTTTCCTTTGATCAGACTTAAAAAACTCAGAATCTGAGAGCTGATGAGAATCTCCGCTTCTTCGTTCGTATCTGCGCACAAAACGTTCGCTCCCATCATCATATAAGGTTTTTCCAAATGTTCCGAAGGTTGGAAAACCCGTCTATAGAGTGTTACCGCATACATCATTTGTTCCGGTGCGAAATGTCCTGCAAAACTGAACGGTAGCCCTAATCTTCCTGCAAGCTCCGCACTGTAGCCGCTGGAACCCAAAAGCCAGATAGGGATTTCTCTTCCCATGGCAGGAATCGCTTTTACCTTTTGCCCAGGATAGGGTTCCGCTAAAAAGTATCTTAATTCTTCCAAAAGATCGGAGAATTCGACTCCTCCCGAAATTTGATCTCTTCGTAACGCTTGTGTGGTGGTTTGATCCGTTCCTGGAGCTCTTCCTAAACCCAAATCGATTCGCCCTGGATACAATGCATCTAGGGTTCCGAATTGTTCTGCGATGACAATAGGCGCATGGTTCGGAAGCATGATCCCTCCGGAACCCACTCGTATGCGGGAAGTCCCTCCCGCAATATGGCCTATGATGACGGAGGTTGCCGCACTGGCAATCCCCGGCATATTGTGATGTTCCGCCAGCCAAAAGCGGTTATAGCCTAATTCTTCTGATTTTTTAGCAAGTGTTAGGCTATTATGCAGTGCGACGGAAGTATCGGATCCGCTTACGATAGGAGAAAGATCCAGAACAGAAAGCGGGATTTCCGAAAGATTCATTTTTCCTCCTAAGAAACGAAAGGATAGTCCGTGTATCCTTCTTTTCCTGAAACGTAAAATGTGGAAGGATTCGGCTCGTTTAAACTTAGACCTTCCTTAAAACGTTTCACCAGATCTGGATTTGCGATAAAAGTTTTTCCGAAAGCGACCGCATCCGTTCTATTTTCTTTTATAGCGTTTTCTGCGGATTCTTTCGTGAATTGTTCGTTAGAAATGTAAACTCCTCCGAATATCTCTTTGAGTTTTGGACCAAGGGAGTCTTTGCCTTCGTATTCTCTGGCGCATAAAAAAGCGATTTTTCTCTTTTTCATTTCTTCTGCCACATAACTGAATAAAGCTGTAGGATTGGAATCTCCTCCCGCTTGCCCATCGCATCTGGGAGCGATATGAAGTCCGACTCTTCCCGGACCCCATACGGAAATCACTGCATCCGTAACCTCCAAAAGGAACCTGGCTCTGTTTTCTATGGAGCCACCGTATTCGTCGGTTCTGATATTGCTTCCATCCTGAAGAAACTGGTCGATTAGATAGCCGTTCGCACCGTGAATTTCCACTCCGTCGAAACCAGCTAACTTAGCATTTGCGGCACCTTTTCTATAGGATTCCACTGTTTCTTTGATTTCTTTAATTTCAAGAGCTCTGGGAGTTTCATAACCTTTTTTAGGACCGAGAAGATTGACATGGCCTTTTTGAGCAATGGCGCTTGCAGAAACGGGAAGTTCTCCGTTCAAATAGTACGGATCGGAAATACGTCCTACATGCCAAAGCTGTAGAAAGATTTTTCCTCCTTGTTTATGAACAGATTCTGTGACTTTTTTCCAACCTTCTACTTGCTCCTCTGACCAGATTCCTGGGGTATTCGGATAACCGACTCCCATAGGGGTGACTGCCGTCGCTTCACTAAGGATGAGTCCCGCAGTGGCTCTTTGGGTATAATACTCTACCATTAGATCGTTGGGGATTCTTTCGTTTACCGCTCTGCAGCGTGTGAGAGGGGACATGATGATTCGGTTGGATAACGTGACATCGCCGATCGTAAGGGGTGTAAATAATGAATTCATTGTTCTTTAACGTTTGTTGGGTGGTGAAACTGATACACCTTTTTTAATAGGTCAGGGAATTTGGATTCAATTTCCTCTTTGCGGATGAAATTGATGACCTCTACTCCTTTTTTCTCCGAGCGGACTAGTCCTGTTTCTCTAAGCACCTTATAGTGGAAGGACAAAGTGGACGGTGCCAACCCTTCGAACGTTTTGTTACAGCTTTTTCCTTCGCAGCCTACCAAGTTAAATACGATTTGGCGGCGGATCGGGTCGGAAAGTGCATGGAGCAATCCGTCCAAAGTGATTTCTTCCAATCTTGGGTGGTGAAACGGTCTAGTCATAGAACTATAATTTTTCGATCTTAAATGTTCACAAATAGTTCTTCTTTCGGTCTTCTCACTTTTTTTGCTTTTACGAGAGGATCGGAGGCTTCGTCTCTGTAGCCTAATGTAAGAAGTACGACTGATTTTTGGTTTTTTTCCTTCAAGCCTAAAACTTCATCCAGGCTGTCGGATTGAAATCCTTCCATCGGGGTTGCATCGATTTCTTCCAAAGCCGCTGCTGCGATTGCGGTGCCAAGTGCGATATACGCTTGTTTGGCTGTCCATACTAAAAGTTGTTCTTGGGTTCTGGATGTCACTACTCCGGAAATCGATTTTTGAAAATCAGCAAGTGAGGATGTAGGAATTTGTCTTTCGTCCGCAATCAGTTGGATGTATTTTTCCACATCTTCTTGGTTGGGATGAGTCCATGCTGCAAATACGATTAAGTGGGATCCTTCCAGGATTTGAGGCTGCTTACAGGATGTTTCATAGATTTTGCGGCGAACCTCTTCGTTTTCAATGACATAAACAGTATAGGGTTGAAAGCCCATTGAGGATGGAGAGAGGCGGATGGCTTCCAAGACTCTGTCGATTTTCTCTTTCTGAACTTTTTCTCCGTTCATTCGTTTGGCGGCATAACGCCAATTCAATTGTTTGATGAGTTCCATTTTGATCTCCCTGATTATTTCATTATTTCAATAATATTGAAATAATCCATGGTTTTCAAATCCTGGGAAGATCGGATTTTGTCAACTGGAAAAATAGGTGGCGGCGTGGTAGATACCACAAAGACCGGAAAAACAGGATTTTGGAGATATTTTGTGGTGTTTGTTGCTATACTGGCTGGCGCGGGGCTGTAGGAGGTACTACATTTCCTCCTACGACTCTACTTTTACGAAAAACTCACCACCTAAGTGGTAGGTACCACACCGGATGCTTCCGGAAGAGAATCCCAAATTCCATCCAAAGAAGCCAAATGGTGAGTCAGTTGGTTTTTATGGTACAGAACAATATTCGATTTTTTTAAATTATTTAGAGTTTTGGGAATCGTAACCAAAGGTTCAAGAATTTGAATTTCACCTTCTTTCCAATCGATGTATTTTCCCGATTTCAATTTAGTAAGGAGTGTGGAAAGAGAGCCGGAATTCAGTCCTTTTTTTAGTTCACTGGCGATTAGAATTTCAGGATATTTTTTCTGCACCTTTTCTTTCACTGATTCGATCACGGAAAAAAGTTTTTCTTGAGTGATCTTTGTATGATGCCCCAGTTTCAAAAGAATAAAGGATGTTAGGTTGCCTAGAGTCAGAACATAACTTTTACCGAATTTTTCCTTGATCGCTTTCGTGACGGAATCTACATCCTGTTCTTGCGTCAAACGAAACGGAGAACCATAACTGATATGGAGTTTTAGTTTGGGATAAGTTAAATGATCGTAGGTGAATGTGAACGAATTAAATTGAATGTCCGTAATTTTGGTTTTTAAATAATAAGCGCCCTTTTTGATTTGATTGAGAAATCCATCCTGATTGTAGGTGCCCTCGGGAAACATAAAAAGGTTTCTTCCCGAATTGATGTTTACCACCAGATCATTCCATTCCGCATCCACAGTTTCCCTAAGTTCTCCTTTTTTCAAAAGTTCTCTGGAATTGTCACGAAACGGTCGTTTGATGGGTACGCAGCCGATATAACCCAAAAGCAAAGGAATAATACTGGATTTATCAATGAGTGTAAAAATCAATTTCAAAAGCCCCTTGGCTCGAAACTCCTTTTGGAGAAAATCTTTCTTAAGGATATCCTCCCTTGCCGGAATGATCATTTTGATTTTGGGATTCAACCTAGGGTAAACGATAGAAAGTGCGATTATGTCCGCTTCGGAGACATGGTTGGCGAGGAGTGCGGAAGGATAAGGAGAATCGAAATCCTTTCTGTTCTCTTGGAAATGTTCCTCTATGGAGTGAAAAGCCAAACCCTTGGTAAAGGAAACAAGTTTAATGAGGAAATCGTAGGTTAAAGTGCGTTTTTTGGGTTTCATATTAGTAGTGATTACTTGCATTCTAACTTGGAATCGCCCAGGTCAATTTGAATTTTCTCTAATATGAACTTGTAAAAAAATTATACTTGCATAAGTGGATTCTAAAAAAGGAATCTTAAATCAGAAAACGAACCTGTCCGTTTGAAAAAACTTAAGCCCTGGGGAGACCTGCTTTCTGTATGTCCGATAACAACGCCCAATTCCGCGAGAAAGGAACTCTTCTTGCCAATAAAGTCCGAATTGCATTTTCCACCGTGATGGTATCTATCAATATCTTCGCATTATTGACCATCCCCGCTTCGGACACAATGTGGGTTAGTATTTTAAATACCTTCTTAGAGGCATCCGTTTTAGGTTACGGAATCTATTTGGTGTATCTTTCCAGACAAGGAAGATATTCGCATTGGCTTGCTCTTGGAATGATCATCTTGGACATGATCATTTACTCCTCCGTATTTCTTCTGATCGAAGTGACCTCTCCTTCTATTGAACAAAAAATCGCCATGGCCAATCTTCCTTTTTTCATGATGGCGATGATTTTTATCGTGATGTATTCCGGATTTATGCTGTCCCATCGACTTACGTTAGTTGTCGGATATATGGGAGTTTTCTTTCTTGCGATGATGGCTTTCGTGCCAGTGTTATCCGGCGCAAGGATTCCTTTTATGGCGGAATCTCCTAAAGATATGTCCGCTCTCCTCGTGGGAGTCAACTTGATCGCATTTTGCATGGGAGTACATATCACAAGTTCTGTGGTTCGTTTTATGGCGGCAGCAACGGAAGCTGCTGCAAATTCCGCAGAAGACTCCGAAAAAAAATCGGAAGAAGCATTTAAGACGCAGCAAAGAATCCAAACGGAAGCTGACTCTCTCAATCGAAATGTTGCTTTGATGCAAGGTTCTATGGATTCTTTGAACTCTGAAATCCAAACGCAAGTATCTAGTGTGGAAGAGATCAGTGCCTCAGTGGAAGAACTTGCGGCATCCATGGACAATGCATCCAGTTTCGTAAAATCCCAATTCGGAAAAATCGGCGAGCTCAATCGGGAAAGTGAGATTTTGAACCGAATCCTTTCCGAGGTAAGAAGCGCCACTCTTTCCTTGGAACAAACGACTGAGATATCCAGAAAATACGGAACTGAAGTTTCCGGCGCGATGGATCTTTTGAGTTCTAATTTTATCGATATCAAAGAATCTTTCCAAAAGGTGGAAGATGTGAATCAAATCCTTCGGGAAATTGCGGATCGAACCAACTTACTTGCATTAAATGCTTCTATTGAGGCTGCGAGAGCAGGGGAACATGGAAGAGGGTTCGCCGTAGTCGCACAGGAAGTCGCTAAATTGGCGGACAGTGCGTCCGAAAACGCCTCCCTTATCTCCAAGATCATCTCCCAAGCAGGGAAACAAATTGCCAGCGGTAATTTGGCTGCGTCTGAGACTAAGGAAAAGATGGGCACTCAATACGAGAATTTTTCCATACTCGTAAGCAACTTAAACCAATTGAAAGATCGAGTTCAAAAACAAGGAACCATTCACGATACTTTTTTAGGATCGTTTCAGGAGTTATTTGATCTTTCCAAACAATTGGAAACCATCGCATCCGAACAGAAAACGGGAACGGAAGAAGTTTCCAGAGCATTGATTACTATCGAGCAGTCTGCTTCTAGTTTGGCGGGTAACTCTTCTAACCTCAGGGAAAATATAGACGAACTGGCAAAACAATCGGAACGATTGGTGAAATAATCTTTCTAGTTCATTTTTAGGCTTAAATCGAACCAACCCTAGGGAGGAATTCAAAATATGTTCACAGGACACTACGCACCTGCCATTTTTTTCAGAAGTATATTTCCCAAAGTAGGGTTGTTCCATCTGTTTTTTGCGGTTCAATTTTTGGACTATCTATACATGACGTTCCTTCTTCTGGGAATTGAAAAAATGAGAATCGTCCCGGGTTTTACGGAAATCAATCCTTACGACTTGTATTATATGCCCATTTCTCATAGTTTGGTGGGGGCATTTCTTTGGTCTGCGGTCGTTTTTCTCGTTTATCTTCTGTTCGTATTTCGAAAATGGAAAATCAAAGAAGCTATATTGCCGGCTTTCGTGGTAGGGCTTTGTGTATTTTCCCATTTTGCCCTGGATCTTCCCATGCATAAGAAAGATCTACCGCTATTCTTAGATGCCGGAATCAAACTTGGATTCGGAATCTGGGACTATAAATATATTTCTTTAGCTTTGGAAAACGGACTTATTTTACTTACTATCGTTTTGTATGCGAAGAAGCTGAAAGAGGATAGCAAAAAGAAGATTTATATTTTAGGAATCGTTCTAGTGCTCATGAATTTGATTCCTCTTGTGATGCCTTTGCCTGGACATTATGCGGAAGTAGGAGTTCAGGCATTGATCGCTTATATTGCCTTCAATGTGTATGCTTATTATCTGGATAGAAAGATTGAATATGTTTAACGAAGATCGTCGTTTTCCTTTAGCGGAAAACGACTGTTTTGTTTTTCCAAACGATCACTTTATTCTCTAATACGTAACGAAGTGCTCTAGCTAAAACGATTTTTTCAATGTCTCTTCCGTTTAACATTAGTTTTTCTTTTGTGAAACTGTGATCTACCGCCACCACATCTTGTGCCAGGATCGGCCCTTCGTCCAGGGACTCCGTAACGAAATGGGCGGTGGCTCCGATTAATTTTACACCTCTGTCATACGCTTGTTTGTAAGGGTTGGCTCCTATGAATGCGGGGAGAAAGGAGTGGTGGATGTTGATAATTTTTTCAGGGAAATGAGAGACGAATTCCTGGGAAAGAATTCTCATATATTTTGCTAAGACGATGTAGTCGAATGAGTGCTTTTCGAGGATGGATAAGATTTGTTTTTCATGTTCTTCTCTGGAAATATTCTCATGACCCACGTAATGAAAAGGAATGTGAAAATCTTTCACTAAAGATTCCAACTCTCTGTGATTGGAAAGAACGAAAGGTATTTCAATATCCAGTTCTTTGAATCTGTATCTGAGAAGTATATCTCCCAAACAATGACTTTCTTTCGTCGCAAAAAGAATCACCTTCGGTTTTTTTTCCTTGTGGATTTGAATCCAAGAGTCGGCGGGAAGAACTTTTTTTAACTCCCGAACTAACTCTTCATTGGCGATGTTGCCGAAAAATTCGGTTCTCATAAAAAATATGGAATCGATCGGCTCCACAAATTCGTGATTGGAAACGATATTACAATTTTTTTCCAAAAGAAGCCCCGTGATAGAATGGATCAAACCTGTATGGTCGGAGCATCGTATAAGTAATATTTGGCGAGATTGGTTTGTTTCGGACACAGTGTAGAAAATTCACAGCCTCAGTGTCTGTCAAAAAGAAATATATTCCGAGAGGAAACTCTTCTTACTAGGTTCAGTATTTGAACGCTTTGCTTGACGAATCCCCCTTTCTCAGGCATTTTGAAATCCACCGGGGGAAACTCCGGTTTTTCCAAAATAAGGAACCGTATTTATCGAATGAAAGGCATTATTCTGGCGGGGGGATCCGGGACCCGTCTTTATCCCATCACAAGAGGAGTGGTCAAACAACTTCTCCCTGTTTATGACAAGCCGATGATCTATTACCCTATGTCGGTTTTGATGCTTGCGGGGATTCGTGAAATTTTGATCATTTCCACTCCGCAAGATACGGACAGGTTCAAAGATATTTTCGGTGACGGAAAAGACTTAGGACTCCGAATCGAATATAAAATCCAACCGTCCCCTGACGGTCTAGCTCAGGCGTTTATTTTAGGAGAAGAGTTTTTGGCGGGAGATGACGCCTGTCTTGTCTTAGGTGATAATATATTCTATGGTCATGGCTTTACCGAGTTACTTCGTAATTCGGTGAAAAAAGTGAAAGAAGAGAGAACCTCCGTAGTATTCGGATACTATGTGAACGATCCGGAAAGATACGGAGTGGTCGCTTTCGATGAAAATGGCAAAGCGCTTTCCATCGAAGAAAAACCTCAAGAGCCTAAGAGTAATTACGCAGTCGTCGGGTTGTATTTTTATACATCTGACGTAGTAGGGATCGCAAAAAACATACAGCCTTCCGCAAGAGGAGAGTTGGAGATCACCACCGTAAATCAATTGTATTTGGATCGAGGTAAATTGGATGTCACTTTGATGGGCAGAGGGTATGCTTGGCTGGACACAGGAACTCACGAAAGTTTGTTGGAAGCATCCAACTTCATCGAAGTGATTGAAAGAAGACAAGGTTTGAAGATCGCCTGTTTGGAAGAGATCGCTTTTGAGATGGGATACATTTCTAAGGAACAATTGTCCAAACTAGCAGAGCCGTTGAAAAAAAATCAATACGGCCAATACCTATTGAAACTAATAGAAAGAAAAAATTCGGCAACCAAAAAGAATAAAACGTGAAAATTGAAGAAACAAATCTACCGGGAGTATTCATCATCGAACCGAAAGTGATCGGTGACGAAAGAGGTTACTTCTTTGAAAGTTATAGAGATGATCTTTTCCAAGAAAAAATAGGAAAGATCAATTGGGTGCAAGACAACGAATCTCTCTCCACAAAGGGAGTGTTACGTGGCCTTCATTATCAATTGCCCCCTTTTGCCCAAACTAAATTGGTGCGTATCATTAAAGGGAGTGTTCTAGACGTAGCTGTCGATATCCGAAAAGGATCTCCTCATTTTGGAAAACATACCATTATCGAACTTTCCGAAACCAATAAACGACAGTTATTCATTCCTAGGGGATTCGCACACGGCTTCCTTGTTTTGAGCGATTCTGCGATCTTCGCCTATAAAGTGGATAATTATTATTCCAAAGAATGTGACAGAGCCATTCTTTGGAACGATTCGGATATCGGTGTAAATTGGGGAGTAAACCCTGGCGAGGTGCAGTTGTCTGAAAAAGACATCAATGCGAAAGCCTTTTCCGAGGCGGAAGTATTTTCCTTTCAGGATCTTTATGTCTAAGATTCTTGTAACAGGTTCCACCGGGCAGTTGGGAAACGAGTTGAAAGAAATTTCTTCGGTTCACTCTGAAAAAGACCGGTTCGTTTTTGTATCTAGGAACGATTTGAATCTGTTAGATGAGAAAAGTCTTTCTTCATTTTTGGACCGAAATGAAATTTCTTCCGTCATCAATGCTGCTGCATATACTGCGGTTGATTTGGCGGAAAAGGAAACGGAAGAAGCTAAGCGAATCAACGAAACATATCCTTCCCTTTTGTCTAGACTCACAAAAGAGAAAAAAATCAAACTCATTCATTTTTCCACCGACTTTGTGTTTGATGGAAAGTCTTCTTTGCCGTACAAAGAGAACGATTTTAAAAGTCCTATTTCCGTTTATGGGAAAACGAAGTCCGACGGTGAGGATCGCATTTTATCTAACGACTCAAATGCGATCATCGTCAGAACTTCCTGGGTTTATTCCAGGTTCGGTAAAAACTTCGTAAAAACCATTTTGAAGCTGGGATCGGAACGGGAAGAGTTAAAGGTGATTTTCGATCAAATAGGTTCTCCTACCTGGGCCAAAGACTTGGCACATCTTTCTCTTTTATTGATTTCAACCGATCTTTCGGGAATCTATCATTATTCGAATGAAGGAGTGGCAAGCTGGTATGATTTTGCGAAAGAAATTATTTCTTTTAGCGGCTCTTCTTGCAGAGTGCTTCCTATCGAAACGAAAGATTATCCTACTCCTGCGGCGAGACCTCATTATTCCGTAATGAATAAATCCAAAATTAAGGAAAGTTGTAAGATAGAGATCCCTCACTGGAAGGACAGTTTGTCCATGTGTATGAACGAAATTAAAAATTATACGGAAATTAAATAAGAGCAGGTTCCCCTTGGCTACATATTACTCTTTGAAAAAAAGAAAAAACCCGAATTTATTATCTTTGATCATCCCTTGTTATAACGAAGAAAAGGTGATTCCTTTCTTAAAAGAATCCATTCGGGAAATACTGCCTAAAATTCCCTCGAAAGTGGAATTGATTCTAGTGAATGATGGAAGTTCCGACCATACGGTAGAGGAGTTGATCCGTTGGGCGGATGAAGATAAAAGAATCAAAATCATTAATTTTGCAAGAAATTTCGGGCACCAAATCGCAGTTACTGCAGGGATGGATTATGCGAACGGAGATGCTATCGTCATTATGGACGCAGACTTGCAGGATCCTCCGGAAGTGATTTTGGAAATGTTATCCAAATACCGGGAAGGTTATGATGTGGTTTACGGACAAAGAGAAGAGAGAGCGGGGGAAACGTTTTTCAAAAAAGTTTCCGCCTGGGCTTTCTACCGCCTGATGAAAATTTTAGTGCATAAAGATCTTCCTTTGGATTCCGGAGATTTCCGTTTGATCTCTCGAAATTGTTTGGACTCTCTCAAAGAAATGAGAGAAAATCATCGATTTTTGAGAGGGATGGGGGCTTGGGTAGGTTACCCACAAACTCCTGTTATTTACAAGAGAGCTCCTCGCGCAGCGGGAGAAACAAAATACCCTCTTCGTAAAATGCTTCGGCTTGCCGTGAATGCCGCAGTCTCATTTTCTCCTCTACCTTTGCGTTTGAGTCTTTCCTTCGGAATTTTTATCGCAATCGTAGGTTTTATCGTAGGAATTACATCCGTTGTGAAAGCATGGATGCATTATTCAGGATTATATCCGGAACTCGTCTATAACCCCGGTTGGGCGACGATCGTCACCTTGCTTTGTATCATCGGAGGAGCTATTCTTATCGCTATAGGAATCTTAGGTGAATACATCGCACGTATTTTTGAAGAGGTAAAAGGCCGACCTTTGTATGTAGTCGAATCTAAAATTAATTTTGATTCCAAGGCGAAGAAAGGATCCAAGTGATCGTTTCTTTTTATCTATATCAATAAGGAAAGTATCGAATTTATGAAATCTATTTTAGTGACCGGAGGAGCGGGTTTTATCGGCTCCAATTTTTTACCTTATTTCCTGGAAAAGTATCCTGACTATAAACTCATCAATTTGGATTTATTAACCTATGCAGGTGATTTGAATCACCTAAAGGAGATAGAAAATCATCCTAGATATACTTTGATTCAGGGAGATATTAAAGATCAAACTTTGGTTCAAAATCTTTTTTCTGATCATGACATTCGAGGAGTCATTCATTTTGCAGCAGAGAGTCATGTGGATAATTCGATTGCAAATCCTGAAATTTTCCTTCAGACGAATGTGATAGGGACTTTCGTTTTGATTCATGCTGCATACAAACATTGGATGGAAAAACCTTTCGTATATAAGAAAGAATACGAAGGCTGTCGCTTTCATCATGTTTCTACGGACGAAGTTTACGGAACTTTGGGGGAAGAAGGATTATTCTCCGAAACCACTCCTTATTCTCCTAACTCTCCCTATAGCGCAAGTAAAGCGGGGAGTGATTTTGTTGTGAGGAGTTATCATCATACTTACGGTTTGGATACTGTAACTACGAATTGTTCTAATAACTATGGTCCTAAACAACATGCCGAAAAATTGATCCCTACCATCCTTCGTAAAAGTTTGGCAGGGGAAAACATTCCCATATACGGACAAGGAACGAACATTCGGGACTGGTTGTATGTGCTGGATCATGCGAAGGGGATCGATCTTGCCTATCATCAAGGGAAGTCAGGTGAAACCTATAACATAGGCGGACGGAATGAACGAAATAATAATTATATCGTAAATTGTATCTGCGAAATTTTGGATCGAAAAATTCCCAGAAAAGACGGAAAATCTTATAAATCTCTCATCAGTTACGTTGCGGACAGACCTGGTCATGACAAACGTTATGCGATTGATGCTTCCAAAATCGAAAACGATTTGGGCTGGAAAGCGGAAGAAAATTTCGAATCCGGCATTGAAAAAACGGTCGATTGGTATCTTTCCAAACAATCCAAATAAACTCTTTCCCGTTTAGGAAATTACTTTCCTAAACGGATCTCCTTCTTTTCCCTTGTACCCAAAATCTGCAGGATTATGTCGCTTCCTGGCTATGTTCAATTTATGAACAAAAGTCCTTGCTTATTTTTGTTCAGATCGTGAACATGGATGAAAATCGCCCATTTTTCTATAAAAATGGGACTTACGCGGCGAAGCTATGCCTAGAGTTTCGCCTTTTTCCCATCCGGATTCCCATGGCTGACGATCAAAGTTTAAAAATTCTACAGTTGCTTCAGGCAAATCCCCACCTTTCTCAAAGAGAGGCTTCCGATGCTTTGGGACTCAGTTTAGGCAAAACGAATTATATCATCAATGCCCTCATCGATAAAGGGCTTGTTAAAATCAATAACTTCAAGAATAACAAGAATAAGTCGGCCTATGTGTATCTATTGACTCCTCAAGGTATCGAAGAGAAGGCAAGGCTGACTCTTCAATTTTATGAAATAAAGAAAAGAGAATACGAAGCGCTGAAGCTCGAAGTGGAAAAGTTAAACGATCCTCAATTGAAGGCGAATATATAATGGAGATAAATGCAAAGATATACATCGCAGGTCATAAGGGACTTGTCGGTTCTGCGATAGAACGTGTCCTCAAAAAAGAAGGATTCCATAATATCATAGGTAGGTCTCATTCCGAATTGGATCTTACTGACCAAACGAAAGTGAATGACTTCTTTCGGAAGGAAAAACCTGAATACGTGTTTCTTGCTGCCGCTAAAGTAGGTGGAATTCATGCGAACAATACGTATCCTGCCGAGTTTATTTTCTCCAATCTACAAATTCAAAATAACATCATCGATGCTTGCCATAAGTTCCAGGCGAAAAAATTGGTTTTTTTGGGTTCCTCCTGTATATATCCTAAGTTTGCAAAACAGCCTATGGATGAAGGTCAGTTATTGGACGGTAAACTGGAACCGACAAATGAGCCTTATGCGGTTGCAAAAATCGCAGGTATCGTTATGTGCCAAAGTTATAACCGTCAATACGGCACGAATTATATTTCGGTTATGCCTACGAATCTTTACGGCCCGGGTGACAATTATCATCCCGAGAATTCCCATGTTCTCCCCGCGCTCATTCGCAGATTCGATGAGGCGAAAAAACAAAACTTACCTGAGGTAGTTGTTTGGGGAACAGGCAAACCTTTGCGAGAGTTTTTATATTCTGATGATATGGCTAGAGCCTGCGTTTTTCTTATGAAAAACTACGATGTGACCGGTGACCCGAAAGGGGGAGAGCACGTGAACGTAGGGAGCGGTATAGAAGTAAGTATTCGTGAACTTGCCGAGACGGTAAAGGAAGTCGTTGGTTACAAAGGTCTTCTCACTTTTGATTTGACTAAGCCGGACGGAACCCCTCGTAAGTTATTGGATGTTTCTAAACTTCATAAGATGGGATGGAAACACCAGGTAGAGTTGAAGCAGGGCATCGAACTTGCGTATGGCGATTTTTTTGCGAACTTCTCTCAGTCGAACAAATAGTCATTTTGTTTTAAAATTGAATCTTTAACGAAATATAAAAAAGGATTTTTTCATCAATGGTCGAAATTCCCAACTCGAAAAATGTTTTAAGGTATGCTTTTGGTAAAGGTGCTTTGCAGTCTTTGGAAAAAATCCTGAAGCCCAAAAGAGCGGAGAAAGGAGCAGGGGTTGTTTACTTTCTCGATATATATTTCCAGGATAAAAATTTAGCATCTTCTTTACCTGTTGAGAAAGGGGATCTGCTTTTTTATTATGATTCTACACACGAGCCTAAGACCGATTATATTGATGGATTGAGAGATCAAATTTTAGGGAGTATCGGAGAACCTTGTGCTATTGTCGGCCTGGGGGGCGGATGCACTTTGGATGTAGCGAAAGCGGTCTCCAATTTAATTCCTAATCAAGGTAAGTCGGAAGATTATCAGGGTTGGGATCTTTTGAGTAAACCTGGAATTTTTAAGGTAGGAATCCCAACGATCTCCGGAACCGGAGCAGAAGCATCCAGAACTTGTGTTTTGATGAATTTGAAAAAAAATCTGAAGTTGGGAATGAACAGTGAATTTACGATTTATGATCAATTGATTTTAGATCCGGATCTTACCGCTTCTGTGCCGAGAGATCAATACTTTTATACAGGAATGGATACTTACATTCACTGTATTGAGTCCTTGAATGGATCTTTTCGCCATCCGGTTGGAGATGCTTTTTCAAGAGAAGCATTGGAGTTATGCAGAGAGGTGTTTTTGTCCGACGATATGATGTCGGATCAAAACCGTCAAAAACTGATGGTCGCTTCTTATTTAGGCGGTTGTGCCATAGCAAATAGTTATGTGGGTGTAGTTCATCCTTTTTCTGCCGGCTTAAGTGTTGTTTTAGGAACGCATCATTGTGTTTCCAATTGTATCGTAATGAATCAAATGGAAGAATTTTATCCAAAAGAAACGAAAGAATTTCATTTTATGTTGGATAAGCAAAAGATCAATCTTCCCAAGGGAATATGTTCTACTTTGAATGAAGATGAGATGGAAAGATTATACCTTTCCACTGTGATTCATGAAAAACCACTTACTAACGCTCTTGGAAGCGATTTTAAGAATATATTAACAAGAGAAAAAACGAAACTCATCTTTTCTTCCTTTTAAAACTCATGAAGAAAAAACCGATCGTATCCGTCATTGTCGCTGCCTTTAACCAAGAGAAGTATATAGGTAGATGTATCCGTTCTCTTCTGAATCAAAACTTTCCCAGAGAGGACTACGAAATTATCGTAGTAAATGACGGAAGCACAGACAAGACCAAATATGCCTTGGAAGTTTTTGGCGAAGAAGTTCGTGTTATAGAAAATGATGTGAATAAAGGCCTTCCTTTTTCCTTAAATATAGGGATTCGATCTGCAGTCGGTCAATTTATCGTAAGGGTAGATGCTGACGATTATGTAAACTCTGATTATGTGGGGATACTTCATAAATTTTTATCCTATAATCCTCATTTTGATGCGGTCGCTTGTGATTATTATTTAGTAGATGATCATGAAGAGTTTTTAACAAGAAAGAACTGTATGACAGATCCGATCGGTTGCGGGCTTATGTTCCGTATCGAGCAATTGATCGATATAGGTCTTTATGATGATGAATTTCTGTCTCATGAGGATAAGGATTTAAGAATTCGATTTGAGAAAAAACATTCCATTCATCGAGTGGAACTTCCTCTTTATCGCTATAGAAGACACGATTCCAATATGACCAATGACGTTCAATTGATGGACGAACGATTGGAAAATCTAAGAAAAAAACATCAAGATCAGTAATAAGGTGAGTATAATGCCAAACCCGATTCAATTAGGTAATAAATTAATCAATAAACATTTCGATCCTTATATTATTGCGGAGATCGGAGTGAATCATGAAGGATCTATCGATATCGCAAAGCGTTTGATAGATGAGGCTAAGGAAGGTGGCGCGGACGGGGCAAAGTTTCAGACATATAAAGCAGAAACTTTAGCTTCTAAAAACTCTCCATCCTACTGGGATAGAACGAAAGAACCCACCGCCAGCCAATATGAGTTATTTAAAAAGTACGATTCCTTCGGATGGAAGGAATATGATGATTTGGCGAAACATTGCCAATCGGTAGGGATCGATTTTCTTTCCACTCCTTTTGATTTGGAAGCTGTTGAGAATTTAGCCTCTAAAATGCCGTTCATTAAAATCGCCTCCGCCGACATTACCTCCGTTCCACTTCTCAGGAGTGTCGCCAAACATGGAAAACCTGTTATTCTTTCTACTGGAAGTTCCACCATTGCTGAAGTTGATTTTGCGATGAACGAACTGAAGGCATTTGGTGCGAAAGAAATTATACTATTACATTGTATTTTGAATTATCCTACAAAACCTGAAAATGCGAATTTGGGAATGATAGGAGATTTGAAACGTATTTTTCCTCATCATTGGATCGGTTATTCGGATCATACTCCTCCTGATCCGGAAATGAAATCATTGATAGCCGCAACCTTATTCGGATCGGTGGTTTTGGAAAAACATTTCACTCACGATAAATCTCTTCCTGGAAATGATCATTACCATGCTATGGATAAGGAAGATTTAAAAGTCTTTAAGAAAAAATTAAAAGACTATGAATCATTGATCGGCAGTGAAGTGAAAGCTCCATTGAAATCGGAAGATTTGAGCCGTAAAAATGCGAGAAGATCCATTGTGTTGTCTAGAGATCTTTCTAAAGGAACTCGAATTCAAGAGAAGGATATTACATTCAAAAGACCTGCGCACGGGATTAGCCCAATTCATTGGGATGAAATCATCGGAAGAGTTGTGAATCGCGATTTATCAGAAGACCATATTTTAAATTGGGAAGATTTGACTTCCTCGGTATAACGACAATTGTCAACAGTTGCAATCGTACAAGCAAGAATGGGTTCTACTCGTTTACCGGGCAAAATGTCCATGAAGCTTGGAAAATATACTATACTTGAATGGGTTTTAAGAAGGCTTAAATCCTCCAAACGTTTGGAAGATGTGATCCTTGCTACAACAGATTCCCCTAAGGATGATCTGCTTGAAAAATATGCCAATGAGTTGGGCGTTAAGGTTTTTCGCGGGTCGGAGTCAGATGTCTTAGGACGATTTGTCGCCGCTTGCGAGATTTCGAAAGCAAGTCATATCGTTCGTATTTGTGCCGATAATCCTTTTTTAGATGTTTCCGTAATAGATGGACTCATTTCCGATTTTGAAAAAGGTTCTTATGATTACGGGTTCAATCACATCCCTTGGGGAGAAAATAAGTTCATTGACGGGGTCGGCGCTGAAATTTTCACAAAAGACTTGTTATCTCAAATGGGTAAAAATGCTAAGCTGCCAGATGAACGAGAACATGTGACTCGTTTCATTTGGAATAATTGGAAACAATTTCGCATTTTATCTCCCACTGCAGAAGCGAAGTTTCGATTCCCCTCGCTCTCTCTTGATATTGATACTTTGGACGATTATGAATTGTTTAATTCACATCTTTCTAACTATCAAGGCAATCCGGAAAATTATAGTGTTACGACCTTGATTTCGAAATTGATAGCTTAGGCAAGGAGATTGCATATGGAAGAGAAAGTAGATTACCATGACTATGTGATAAAAGATGGAAAGTTTATTGGACAATTTGAGGAAATGTATTCTGCTTGTGATGACCCTTGGAATCAGTCAAGGCATGAAAGTGTCCTTGGGAATGCTTCTAAACTGGTTTCAGCATCTTGTATGCTGAAACTTGGTATTAATGAGGTTGTAGAGTTTGGTTGTGGGTTGGGCTTTTATACTTCTTTCCTTCGCAATTTTACCGGAGCAACTAATATTGCTGGAGTTGATATTTCTGAAACTGCAATCCGGAGAGCGAAAGACAATTTCCCAAATATAGATTTTTTTTGCGACGATATAGATTCTTTAGGAAAATATTCCATGTACAAGAATGTCATGTTTTCTGAGTTAACGTGGTACATACTGGAAGATCGTAAATTAACAAATGCCTTTGAAAATATTGCAAAATATTTTAAAGGTGGTTACTTTATTCATAATTTGAATTTTTATGAAAGTGGCCAAAAATACGGTGTAGATTTTTTTACCAATCTTCAAGAATTTATTAAATTCTGTCCTTTTTCTCTTGTTTCGCATTCGGAAGTTAAATATTCGGGCAATAATAACATTGAAACAAGCTGTATATTTAAAATAGCTGATTGATAAATATTTCTTTCTGAATTATTTTTTAGTCACGCTTGGGTTCGCTATTATATCGTTGTTTATGTGCAAATTTTTGCAAAATATATATGATCTGTTTTTGTTAAATTAAATAGTGATTAAGTCACAGACTTAATCACATCATTATTGGCCGCATAATAAATATTAAATTGAATGATTGGAAGTATTAAATGAAGATTCTTGGGTTATCTTTAGGTGAATTGAGTACTGCTGCACTGATGATTGACGGCAATGTAATTGCCTGTGTGAGTGAAGAGAGATTTACTCGAAAGAAGAACGACGAAGTTCTTCCCGAGAAAGCGATTCGTTTTGTTTTGGAAACAGGAGGAATCAGCGGAGCGGATTTGGATAGAATCGTAATCGCAGGAACCGAACTGAATATCTCCACTCATATTATGAGAACCTATAGTTCTTGGAAGATTTCTGATTACATACGTTCGATGAACGATTATTGGTATCCGAAACTTTATCAAAAGAAAGAAGTCGATTTTTATAAATTATTTAAAGATAAGATCGACTTAAATCAAGCACCCGGTCCGGATCGTTGGAAAAAATTATTAAAAAACATCAAAGGTTATTATTCATCCAAAGATTGGCCACATTATAAGTCATTTTTGCATGATTATCTACATACTTTGATAGGAACCAAGAATGTTCCTATCGTTCATATGGACCATCATACATGCCATGCTGCTTACGCTTACTGGGGATCGTTAAGTAGAGGGGAAGATGTTCTAACGATGACTGCGGATGCTTTTGGAGATGGATTGTCTTCTACCATTTCGGTAACTAAAAAGGACGGCGGTCTGAAGCGGGTTCATCAAATCGATGCAAACGAATTTACCATTGCTCGTTTGTATAGATATGTAACTTTAATTTTAGGAATGAAGCCGAACGAACATGAGTATAAGGTAATGGGGCTTGCTCCTTATGCTAAGGAAGAAATTCTTAAGAAAGCTTACGAAGTGTTTTCTTCTACAATGCAAGTGAAAGGTCTTTCTATGGTTTATAATAATAAACCTAAAGACTATTATTTTTGGTTTAAAGAAAGGTTAGATGGCTGTCGTTTCGATGGAATTGCGGGAGGATTGCAAAAATATACCGAAGATATTATGCTTAAGTATATTTCTAACGCACTTAAATCTAAAAAGAAGTCAAAACTTGCTTATTCTGGAGGAGTCTCCATGAATATAAAAACCAATATGCTTCTTCACGAACAAGCGCAACTTACTGAACTATATGTTCCCGGATCAGGTGGAGATGAATCTCTCGCAATTGGCGCATGTTATGCATATATGGATTCCGAAGTAGGCAGCAGAAGCATGGCGCCTTTGGCTAATTTATATTTGGGTCCCGATATGGACCTTGCTGAGGAAAAATATGTGATGGAAGCCGCAAGAAAGGAATATTTCGTTAAGGAATATAGCCCAAGTTTGGCGGCTGGTATGTTAGCGAAAGGTTTTGCTTTCGGAAGGTCGGTCGGAAGAGGTGAATTTGGAGCAAGGTCTTTGGGAAATAGGGCAATTCTTGCTGATCCTAGAAATTTCGATACGATTGCGGTCATTAACGAAAAAATTAAAAATCGTGATTTCTGGATGCCTTTTGCTCCATCTGTTTTAAGAGAAGATTTGAATCATTACGCAGTGAATCCGAAAGACATCGATTCTCCTTTTATGTCGATAGGTTTCAAAACTACTCAGAAAGGAAAGGAGGCTTTGCGCGCAGCAACTCATCCATCCGATGCGACCATTCGTCCGAATACTGTTACGGAAAAATCGAATAAAGAATATTACCGATTGATACAAGAGTTCAAAAAAATTACCGGAGTCGGCGGACTCTTAAACACTTCTTTTAATTTGCATGGTGAGCCTATTGTCAACGGTTCCAAAGACGCATACAGAGTGTTTCAGAAGAGTGGATTGGATGCGATCATCCTTCCTAATTGGATTATCTCCAAAAAAGAATTTTAGTTTTCTAATGAATTCAAGTTTGTTTGCAACTTTAAAAAAGATATTCGATAAGCAGGAAAAAAATGCCAGGGTTTGAGTTAATCGGTAACGAAGAATTTGAAGAATTAAAAGATCTTTTCGATAGAAGTAAAATTCTTTTTAGACATGGTTTTGATGCGATTCGAAACGGGGTTTATAAAGTTAGGGATTTTGAGTTAGCCTTTGCCGAACATTTCGGGTATAAGGACGCTTTGGCGGTCACTTCAGGAACCGCAGCTTTGAAAGTTGCTATAAAGGCCGCTGGAATCGGAAAAGGAGATGAGGTGATTACTCAGTCTTTTACTTTTCTAGCTACAGTGGAAGCAATCGTAGAAGCAGGTGCAACTCCTGTTATTTGTGAGATAGATGAATCTCTTAATATGGATCCATCTTTATTGGAATCTTTGATTACTCCGAAAACGAAAATGATTATTCCCGTGCACATGTTAGGTGTTCCTGCGAAAATGGACCAGATACTTACGATTGCCCGCAAACACAAATTATTAGTTATGGAAGACACTGCTTGGGGTTGCGGCGGTAAGTTCCAAGGTAAGTATTTGGGAACCTTGGGTGATATAGGAAGTTTCAGCTTTGATTTCGCCAAAATCATCACTACCGGCGAAGGCGGAATGATTGTCGCTAAAGATCAAAACCTTTTGGATAGAGCGAAAGCATACCATGACCATGGTCATGAGAATAATCCCAAACTTCCCAGATGGGAAGATTCCAGAAGTAGTTCCGGTTTTAACTATCGTATGACGGAGATGCAGGGATCTGTAGGTCTCGCTCAATTAAAAAAACTAAATACGATCGTCGAAGCGCAAAGAAAAAATCAGGCTAAAATCAAATCTATCGTTTCTCAATTTCAGGGAATTCGTTTCAGGGAAGTTCCTGAAACCGGGGAAGAAACAGCAGATGCTCTTGTTTTTTTTACGGAAACACCGGAAAAAGCCAAAGAGTTTAGAGCAGCGATGTTGGAACAAGGACTAGGGACTAAGATTTTACCGGAAGCAATTTCCTGGCATTTTGCGGGAACATGGAATCATATTGAGGAACTTAATTCTAAATATAATAGTTTAGAAAATGCATTCCCTAAGTCTCTGGAGCTATTGAATAAAAGCGTTGCTATACCGATTCAGGTAAACATGCAAGAGCAGGCATTGGAAAAAATAAATTCTGCAATGATTAAGGTATTTAAAGGTAAGTAAAGAAATGAAAATATTAGGAATTAATGCATTCGGTCACGATACTTCGGCAGCTTTGGTGATTGACGGAAAGTTAATCGCTGCGGTGGAAGAAGAAAGATTAAATCGTGAAAAGAGCACAAGAGCATTTCCTCATCTATCAATCGATTATTGTTTAAAACAAGCCGGTATTAAATTTGAAGATGTAGATTATATAACCTATGCCTATCAGCCTCATCTTTGGCTTTTGCAAAGGTTTTTGTATCATCAGTTTCGCTTCTTCCCTGATGCGTTAGGTGAAATTAAATACGCGAAAAGAATGATTTCAAAATTTATGTTTTTGAAATCCAATATTCGTAAAGAGTTGAAGACAGATAAACCGATTATCCTGATCAAACACCACGATGCACATATCGGAAGTACTTTTTTAGTTTCTCCTTTTGACGAAGCTGCTATACTCACTCTGGACGGGCTTGGTGAATATGAAACTAGTGTTCAAGCAGTAGGTAAGGGCACTGAAATAAAAAGATTAGATAATATACTTTTCCCGAATTCTCTCGGCTCTATGTATGCCTGTATTTCACATTTTGTTGGTTATACGGCAGAGCTTGATGAAGGAAAGGTAATGGGTCTTGCTGCCTATGGAGATGCTTCCGAATATTATAACGATTTCAAGAAGCTGGTTAAACTGAAAAAAGACGGAACTTTCGAATTGGATCTTTCCTATTTCGAATATCACAAGAAAAGAGATACTTGGGTTAGTGATAAGTTTTATAAAGTTTTTGGACCCAAAAGAGCTAAACATGAAGAAATGACTACTCGTCATATAAATGTTGCCGCTGCGGCTCAAAAAGTATTAGAAGATACTGTTCTACATATTTCCGAATCACTCTATAATAAAACAAAAATGAAGGCTCTTTGTCTGGCAGGCGGGGTTGCTTTGAATAGCGTAGCAAACGGAAAAATCGTCGAGCAGGGGCTGTTTAAAGAAATTTTTATCCAACCTGCCAGTGGTGACAACGGATTGCCGTTAGGCGCCGCTTTTTATGTTTATAATACTTTGAAAAAGCAGAAACGTGTTTTCGTAGAAAAAGACACATATTTAGGACCGGAATATCCTGAAGAAGATATCATCAAAGCTCTTAAGAAGTACGATTTACCGGTTTATAAATCTGCGAATGTCGCCAATGAAACCGCCAAAATGTTGTCAGAAAAAAATGTAATCGGACTTTATCAAGGTAGAATGGAGTTTGGTCCTCGTGCTCTCGGAAACAGAAGTATCATTGCAGATCCTCGATTCGAAGATATGAAAGATATTGTGAACGAAAAAGTAAAATTCAGGGAAGCATACCGGCCTTTCGCACCTGCGATTCTTGCAGATCATTGTAAGGATTATTTTGAAAACGATTATACGTCCCCTTATATGCTTCTTGTTTATAAGGCGAAACCTTTCGCTAAAGATAAAATCCCTGCAGTGGTTCACCAAGACGGTACGGGAAGGGTGCAGACGGTGGAGAAAGATATTAATCCTCGATATTATAATATCATAAATGAATTTTATAATCTGACAGGCGTGCCAGTGATCATGAACACTTCTTTTAACATCAAGGATGAACCGATTGTATGTAATCCGGAGGATGCTGTAAGATGTTTTCTTGGGACTAACATTGATGCTTTGGTTTTGGAAGATTACATAGTAAAAAAGACGGATATAGATTTAAGCAAATATGGCAACCAAGAAGATTTTCGCCACAATAGAGGCCAGGCTAGCAAGCACTAGACTTCCCGGCAAAGTTTTATTGCCATTAGGCGGAGTCCCTGTCCTTCAGTTTTTAATTGAAAGGCTGAAAAGGTCCAAACTTCTTAATGGCATTATCATCGCCACTTCCTCTAATCCGGAAAACGATGCTATTGAAACTTTGGCTAAAGAAATAGGCATTCCTTGCTTTCGCGGAAGCGAGGATGACGTATTGAGTAGGGTGATCGGAGCTGCTGAGTCTCAGGGGGCGGATACGATCGTCCAACTTACCGGAGATTGTCCTTTGATGGATCCTTTGTTGATCGATGAGTGTATTTCTCACTACTTAAACGGTAACTATGATTATGTAGCGAATGAATTGGTGAGAACCTATCCTATAGGAATGGATATAGCTGTTTTTTCTCTCCCTCTTTTGAAAGATACATATAAGGAAGAGGATTTAACCGAAGCTGATAAAGAACACGTAACTACATATATTGTAGAAAGGCCTATTCGTTATAAACTACTCAATGTCCGCGCCGATGAAGAACAGGATCGTCCTGACCTTGCTTTGACCCTTGATACTCCTGAAGATTACGCTACATTAACGTCTATTGTAGATTCCTTATATCCCAAAAAGAATGATTTTTCCCTAAGGGATATTATTAAGTTTTTGGATGAGAACAAGCAGATATCTTCTATCAATTCCGAAATCAAAAGAAAAAAGAAGGAAATTCGTAAATTAAATATCGGAATCATCGGTCTAGGTAAAATTGCAAGTGATTACGATTCTGGTCCGGAAGGCACAGATGTGAATAGTCATGCAAAGGCTTTTTTACAAAATGAATTTTGCAATATAACTTCCATAATGGATAAGGATTCCGCAAGGTCGGAACGCTTTAAAGCGAAGTGGTCGTTAGATGTAGATTCTTTTACCGATATAAATCATTTTTTCGATTCGTCTTCTAATATAGATCTTTTATCTATTTGTTCCAATACTGACTCTCATTTTGAGATTCTAAAGTCCGCTTTCGAGAGGAATATTCCTTTTGTACTTTGTGAAAAGCCTATTACGGAAAAAGAAGACGAGTTAAAGGAAATCGTAAGACTTTCTCAAAAATCAAAAACAAAACTCATTATCAATCATATCCTGAGATGGGAACCTGGGGTTCATTCCATTCAAAGAGAATTGGTGGGAAAAAAGATTCAAAAAGTTACTGTGCTATATGCGAAAGGTTTTTTGCATAATGGCGTACATGTCGTTGACCTGTCCTTGTATCTATTCGGTCTTCCTAAAAAAGTGACGAAACGGAAAGAACATTCTGACGGATTGGGTTACCTAAATCTTGATTTCGATTTAATCTATGATGATTTTGAAATCTCTTTCTTTGCTTTGGATGAAAGCAGGTTTAGCATCTTTGAGTATTCTATTTTTACCGAATCCGATAAGTTTGTGATAGATGATTTAACAACTTCTATTAAAAGATATCCTCTAGTCGATCACCCTTCCATACCTAATTATAAATATTTAACTTCCGTTCCTGAGAAGATAGAATGTTTTCAAAATCAAAGCATGAAAAATGTTATAGATGATGTCGTGTTAGGTATTCGTACTGGAAATGATCTTTATTTCCGATCTAAACTGGATGATTGTGTTGCAACGATGAATACATTATTCGATATTATGAGGGCTCCATGTCAAAATTAGTATTTAACGGAGGTAATACTCCTGCCTTCAATGGAAAATTGGTTGATTATAATCCTTTCGGTGAAGAGGAAAAGAAGGCTGCGATCGCAGTATTAGAATCCGGCAATCTATCTGGTTTCGTTGCAACCGGAGATAAAAGATTTTACGGAGGAGAAAAGGTTAGGGAGTTCGAATCACTTTTTTCCGCAAGAATCGGAACTAAATATGCTGTGTCTTTCAATTCTGCGACTTCAGGGTTGGTTGCTGCAATCGGTGCATTGAAACTTTCTGTCGGAGATGAGGTGATTGTTCCTGCTCAGACAATGTCCGCTTCAGCGGCATGCGCTTTGGCATATTCTGCAATTCCTGTTTTTGCCGATGTAGAAAAAGAAACATACTGCATTGATCCTAAGTCCCTTAGGGAAAAAATATCCGAGAAGACAAAAGCTATCGTTGTCGTTCATCTATACGGCCATCCGGCAAATATGGCCGAAATTCTTTCGATTGCGAAGGAATTTAATTTAAAGATCATTGAAGATTGTTCGCAAGCTCCTACCGGATATTACAAAAATCAGAACGTGGGAACTTTCGGTGACATAGGTATTTTTAGTTTTAATTTTCATAAACACATCAATTGCGGTGAAGGCGGAATCGCTGTCGTTAATGATGAGGAACTTAGAGAAAGGCTTTGTTTGATTCGTAATCATGGTGAAGTAAAAGGTTTCCAGGGAGACTTATCCCACACTGTTGGCTGGAATTTTCGCCTAACAGAACTTCAGGCGGCGATTGCGATTGAGCAAACGAAAAAGATAGACATACTGGTCGGAACTAAACAAAAGCAGGCGCAAAAACTTACTTCTTTATTGTCCGGTTATAAGTGGCTTCAGACCCCAGTGGTTTTGGAAAATTGCTCCCATGTGTATTATGATTTTCCTATGAGACTCAATCTTGAAGGAACCGGATTGGATTTAGATAAACTCAGAAAAATCACAGCTTTAGAGAATCTTCCGATCACAGATTCTTATAAGCCATTGTATTGGTTCCCTATTTATCAAAGCCAAATTTGTTATGGAAAAGATCATTTTCCTTTTAATTTACTTTCTGAAAAGAATAAGAATAACTATCAAAAAGGAAGTTGTCCCAATGCGGAAAGCCTTTATGAAAAAGAATGTCTTACTTTTGAAATATGTTCTTATGCGTTAACGGATGATATTTTAGATTGTTTCCCTGTCATGTTCGATAAAATAACTAAAGAGTATTTTTGAAGGGTTTAATTACGTTCAATCATCCTGGAGGAAAGAATGTAGTTCTTCCTGTTGTTTCTTTTTTGTTAAATCAACATCCTGATTTACAATTAGACTTTGCTATTACCTCCGAATCTTCCGGCTTAGAAGAAGAGTTTAAAGAAAGAGTTCATGCTTATTGTCTTCCTGAGAATGTAAGTTCCGAAGATTTAAGATCTCTCGATTGGAATCAGTATCAGTTTGTGTTGAGTGGAACGAGTATTTCGGGAAACTTAGAGAAGACTGTGGTGCGTGAAGCAACTCGTTTGAAGATTAAATCTTATTCGATTGTGGATCATTGGTGCAACTATCTCTTCCGTTATGAAGAAAAAGAGGGCAGTTTCGATTCAGTCCCCGATATTATTTTTGTACCTGATGATTTGGCAAAAGTTGAAATGGAGTCATTCGGTTTTGATCAGAGTAAAATTATTTCTTCCGGGCATCCCGGTTTAGGTTCTTTAGAAAAGAAAATACATAAACTTACTTCGGAAGATAAGAATAGGATTCATAAAAATTTAAAACTGGAAAGCGGTTGGGAGTTCGCAGTTTTTGTATCCGAGCCCATTTCTCAGGATGAACACAGTGATTCCGAAATAGACGAAAGAACAGTGATTCAAGATTTTTTGATTCAACAACTTTCATGGCTGACACAAAATCGAATTCAATTGTTTATAAAGCTTCATCCGAGAGACGATCAAAAAAAATATTCGGACCTTCCTATTGAGGTAATTCCTACTCATTTAGATAAATTTGAAATTATACAATCCGCACGCTTTGTTATTGGAATCGACTCTATGCTTCTTTTGGAATCTTCTCTTCTGAATGTCCCCACTTTCAGTCTGTGCTCACTTGTATCCGGAAAATTATCGATTGGAGAAAGGTTAAGCTGGGTGAAAAGTTTTCACCCAGATCAAAGAGAAAAACTTTTGTCTTTGAACGATGTTTCTTCCGTTGAAATTCTACTTCATTCTAATTCCTGCAAATTGATTGGCGATAAGATTCTTTCTGAATTTATTCCTGCATGAAGGTTCCTATGGAAAGTATATTTTTAGAATCCGATATTGTTGCTTTGAGTTCTTTATCTCTTTCTGATTATTCCGAAACCTACTTGAATTGGCTGAATGATGAAGAGGTAAATAAATATTCATATCGTCGCTATTTTCCCACAACTAGCGCTTCGTTAGAGATATTTTTGAAGGACATTTCTAAAAGAGAGGATGAAGTTCATTTTTCTATCAAAAGAAAGTCTGATAAACTTCATATAGGGAATATTTGCCTGAAGTCGATTCATTGGCAAGCCAGATGCGCAGAGTTGGGGATATTGATCGGAGATAAATCCGCTTGGGGAAACGGATATGGAACTTCTGCGGTAAAGTTGATTGTCGAATATGGTTTCCTAAGATTGAATTTAAATCGAATCGAAATCGGTACATTTAATCCGAGCGCAAAACGGATGTTTGAGAAAAATAACTTTCAGCACGAAGGACTTAGCCGTCAGAAGATTTATATAGACGGCAAGTATTATGACGATATCAAAATGGCCATCTTGGCAGAAGATTTTTTTAAGTAATTATTGTTAATAAGTAAGAATAAAATATAAACATGGATAAACAGGTATTATGAAAATATTAGGAATTTCAGATACGCATGAAGCAGCAGCGGCAATTTTAGTTGATGGAAAGGTGATAGCTTCCGCAGCAGAAGAACGATTTTCAAGGTTAAAGTCGGACATGGGCTATCCATCACAAGCAATCAGGTTTTGTTTGGATTTTGCAGGAATTGACCCCAAAGAATTGGATGCTGTAGTGTTAGCTACGAATGATAGTCCAGCCGCTCATATTCGGATCAAAAGGGAAGCCACTTTTTCCATAAAAGATTGGGTTGATGAGCAAAATCTGTATTGGAAGAAGAAGTTTGCGGGTGAAAAAGTATCATACCATAAACTCTTCACCGAGAATCCGAAATATATTCATGATAAGTCATACGATTACGAAGGAGTCTTTAATGACTTGAACGGAGTCGATCAAGAGCGATTCAGAAAAATAAGATTCGCAAAGGCAAAAGATGATTTGGGTGTTTCTGAAGATAAAATTCATTTTATTACTCATGAGCATTGCCATTCTTATTACGGTTATTATGGCGCTAATATACGTAAAAAGGCTTTGGTTTTTACGTGTGAAGGCGAAGGCGATTATTCGAATTCAACAGTAAGTATAGCCGATGAAAAAGGACTTACTGAAATCACACATACCAAAGAAAATCATTTAGCACATTATTATCGTTATATAACTTTGATTTTGGGCATGAAGCCGAATCAGCATGAGTATAAGGTAATGGGTCTTGCCCCTTATGCTTCTGAATACGAAATCAATAAAGTTTTGCCCGTGTTTGAAGGGCTTTTGGAAGTAAAAGACGGTAATTTGGTAAAAGGGCGTCAAATCCCTGACAGTTATTTCCATTTTATCGAAGCTTTCCAAGGATTGCGTTTTGACGGAATTGCAGGCGCATTACAACGTTATCTTGAAGATCGTTTAAGTGCTTGGGTGCTTTATCACGTTAAACAAACAGGAATTAAAGATATTGTTTTCAGTGGTGGTGTCGCTCAGAATATTAAAGCGATGAAGGTCCTTAAGGATTTGCCGGAGATTAATTCGATCTTCGTAAATCCGATTTCCGGCGACGGTTCTCTTTGTATCGGAGCTTGTTATCAGTATTACAAAGAATCGAATCAGGATAAAAATCCTGATCCTTTGAATAATATCTACCTTGGTCCTTCTTTCGACAAACAAGCAGTGGCAAATTCCATTGCAGAAAGAAGAACAAAGGAAAAATTCAAGGTAATTGAATCTCCGGATGTAGATACGGTTGCTAAGTTTTTGGCAGAAGACAAAATCATTGCACGATGTGCGGGAAGAATGGAGTTCGGACAGAGAGCATTAGGAAATCGTTCCATTCTTGCAAATCCTGCGAATTACGACAATTTGCGTAAAATCAATCAGAAGATTAAAGGTAGAGATTTTTGGATGCCTTTCACTCCGTCTTTATTGGATTATCGTGCGAAAGATTATCTAATATCTCCTTTTGATTCTCCTTTTATGACTGTTGCCTTTGATTCGACTGAACTTGCTCGTAAACATCTAGCAGCTGCGATTCATCCTGCCGACTTTACTGTTCGGCCGCAAATTTTGACGGTTGAGAGAAATGCGAATTATTACGCGTTGATTCAAGCTTTCGAAAAACATACGGGAGTAGGAGCTTTATTGAATACATCCTTCAATTTACACGGAGAGCCTATCGTATGCAATCCTTCTGATGCTTTGCATACCTTGGAGAGATCTGAGTTGGACGGACTTTTATTCGATGACTTCCTTGTAATTAGAGCATAGCTTATATGTCGGATGCCATGCGGGGTATAGAAGTTTATAATAAACACGGTCATACTTGGCTTGAATCTAAAGCGAGTGATCTGCATACCCAAGACTTATTGGTTATCATATCGGAACTTGTTTCTGCCAAAGATAAGAATACACGGATATTAGATCTTTGTTGCGGATACGGCCGTTTAACATTGCCATTACTGGAAAAGGGATGGAATGTTTCCGGAGTGGATCTGTCTCCTGTGTTGATCCAGGAAGCCGAAAAAAGAAGAGTCGAAAAAAAAATAGGAGATCTTTCTACATTTAAGATCGGAGATATGAAGAGTATTCCTTATCCGGACGGAGAATTCGATTTTTGTTTTTGCGTTTGGGCAAGTTTAAATTTTTTGACTTCTTTGGAAGATCAGTTGAAAACATTCAATGAATTGTTCCGGCTTTTAAAGCCGAATGGAACTGTTTTTATTGAACTTCCTTTTCATAATGATGAAAATCCTGTCCCGCAAGAGATTGAAGCGGATGGAAATTCTTATCTGTATTTTCCGTTCACTATAACTTATTTATCAAATCTTTTGAAAGGTCTTCCGTTTAAGGATTTTACTGTAGTAGAAAGAGAAATCGCCGGAAGACGACGAATCACTGTTAATCTTCAGAAATAAATCTTTCATTTTCCAAATACAATGTATTCCAGTTCAGCAGATAAAATTTACGATCATATAGTAGCCCTTTGCGAATTTGACAGACTTCCCGGTTCAGAAGAATATGATTCCTCTTTGGGCTATGTTGTTTCTCAGATTAAAACTACTGGTTGTAAATGGAACGTATTGGATTTCCCGGCAGATGGAACTTACTGGAATTGGCAGCTTCCTTCCGGGATGTCTCATTGGAAAGATAATCGAGAAGATGCGAAGATAGCCTTCAATCAAAATCGGACTTTGAAAGTCTTGGAAGTAAGCATTTCAGGAGAAGATGAAAGAGAAGTTTTTTTTGTTACTCATCTATGCCATCCTAAACCTTCTGCGAATGACAATGCTTCCGGGCCTGCGATGTTCATCGAGCTCATTCGTTTTTTCACAAAAAATACTCCTGCCTTGTCTTTGAGATTTTTGTTTACTGTCGAGTATTGGGGAACAATCGCATATTTTTCTAAATTTATAGAAAACACAAGAAAGGCTGTTGCGGGTATTTCCTTGGATATGGTAGGTGGGGATCAAAATTTGGCCGGATCTACCATGATCGTAGACGAAATTCCTCACCATTTGGTTTGCGATCTGGATTTATTTTTACATGATCAAATGGATCGTTTGGCTCGTGCTGGCAAGTATCGTATGGTAGGGGAGCCCGTTTATTGGGCAAGGGCTCAAAAGGTTTTTTATACGGGAGGAAGTGATCATTATATTTTAAATGATTCTACTGTAAAAATTCCTTCCACATGTCTCAACACTTACCCGGATCGTTTTTATCATAGGCCGGAAGATACTCCCGATAAGATTTCAAAAGAAACCTTGGAATTCTTTTTTTCTGTCGTTGTACAGTCGTTACCTGAATATGCTCTTTCTTTGAACGGAAAGAGTGATCGGGCTGTTTTATTAAATGGTTTGTCCGTTCAAAAAGATTTATTCGGCTTTTTAGATGATCAGGAGTCTGCGGTCTTAGGAAGAAACAAAGAGAAGGATAGTTTCATCATCTCTCACTTTTTGAATCATTTTGAAAGAAGAGCCTTCGGTGATGTTTCTTTCGAGAAAAATAAAATGTTCGAACTTGCCGATCTACTCTATAAGAAAAGTTTCGGTTCTGCTTTAGAAGTTAAAACAAATACCAAGACTCCTAAATATCAAAAAACATATTTAGGACCTTTGTACAGAAATCAACTTTTCTCTACGATATCCGAAAAAGAAAAGGAACTGTTACTTTCTTTTTCCTCAAAAGACCCTCTTTTTTTCGCTAAATCAGAACTTTCCTTAAATTATCTTACGTTAGGTTATTCTTTGCTGGAGATTACTTGGCTTGTGGATCATCACTATAAAAGCAAAAATTTATTTTCTTCCTTTGAATCATTCTTTGCGATTCTGGAAAAGTATCGTTATGTAGAGGCGAAAATTTGAAGGTAGGGATTTTAATTCAAGCTCGCATGGGTTCCTCAAGGTTGCCCGGAAAAATCGCACTTCCTTTGGGAAATACTACGGTTTTAGGTTTGATGTTGGAAAGGTTGAAACGCTCCAAATACAAACAGAGTTTAGTTGTCCTTACTACGGAGGAGGAAATCGATAATCGAACCGTTCAAATAGCGGAAGAGAATTCTGTTTCTTTTTTTCGCGGTTCTAGCAATGATCTTATCAAAAGATATTTAGATGCCGCGAAACTTCATAATTTGGACGTGATCGTTCGTTTGACGGGAGATTGTCCTTTTATAGATCCTTCCATTGTCGATTATATGGTCGATTTTTATCTTTATAATAAGGGAAGAGTAGAGTTTTTTACGAATTGTTTCCAAAGGACTTTCGCAAGAGGAATGGACATAGAGATTTTGAGCTTCGATCTTCTGCGTAGGCTTGATTCTGTTTGTAAACTTCCTCATGAAAGAGAACATATTGTTCCGTATGTAGAGGAAAACACTCAAGAGTTTTTGTTTTTCGAATATCCAAATCATAAAGACGATTCCAAGTTCCGCTTAACTATTGATACTATGGAGGATTACGAAACTTTAAAATTGGTTTTGTCTTCTTTATCCTCTCCGCATTTTTCCTACTCCGATTTGATTCGTTTGGTTGAAACCAAGCCAGAGTTAATTCAAAATCAATCCGTTCATCATAAAGCTTATACAGAATGATCCTAAACAATATAATTTTTAACTCTTTCTCTTCCAAAACTGTTTTGATTCATTGTGATCATAAAAGAAGAGATTCCGGTTCTGCATTCTTAATCGCATTCTTTTTAAGAAAATTAGGATACAATACTATTTTAGGAAGTAGATTGACTTCCAAATCTCTTTATTATTTATTTCGACCGGAATTGGTTTTGCTGACTCACCCGGGAGGATTATTCACTCCAGAGGAGATGGAAGAGGCCGCCAAACATACTGTATTCGTATTATTGCACCCTGAAAGTTCAGGCATGTTGAAACATGCAATGATCGATCATATGAGAGGGGGAGATGCATCCATTGGAAATGCATATACTAAAAACATCTCCAAAGTATTCACTTGGGGAGAGCAGCTAAAGGATTGGGTCGTAGGAGCCAAACTTTATCCTAAAGAATCTGTCGAGGCAATCGGTTGTCCTAGATACGATTTTTATTTAGATGATTCCGGTCATGGCAGTCGATCCGGACTTGCCATGATGAGTTCTTTCACAGGAATCACTACTTTCGATAATAGAAATGTTTTTTTGCTTTTGGATCAGGGTAGAAATTTAGGAGGGACATACTATTCCGTTAAAGGAGGGTATGAGGATCTATTTTGGACTTCTGCCGCATTTGCAAGGGTCTATTTGGAGTTTTTGGATATTTGGTGCTTCGATCTAAAATTACCGGTTCATTTCCGATCTTATACACTTGAAAATTTTAATGATATACTTTACTTTAAGGAAAAATATAAACCTTATCTATCCTTAGATAAAGACACCCCTTTTGCAGGCTGGTTGCAAAAAAGAGGTGGAAATGTTTTTTGTTACTCAAGCTCCGTAATTGAATCCATTATCAGTAAAGTTCCTTATATCTGTGTTCAAGGTTTGATTGAAGAACGACTGGAATATCATCAACCTAGAAAAGAATTGATCGATGTAAGAGGCGAAATCTATGATTATACATACAAACCTAAATCAATGGAAGAATTCGTTGATTTGGCAAAGAAAGCAAATGACGGTAATCTTTCTTTGAAGGCGTCTCCTTCTAATAGTCCTAAGCTTAAGAAAATACTTTCAGATTATTTCGGTTATCCTAAATCCGAACCTTCTTCTTTCCGATTAGCGAAGGAAATCGATGCACTGATTCGTGACAGAAAGAAAAATAATCATAAATCTTTTCCTATGACTCGACTGATGGAATACACTCGTTCTTGTTATAATCTTGCTTTGCATTTGAAGCCAAAGATGCAGAAAACTTTGAAAGATTATCATATCATGCCCTGGGATAGAAATGACAGAGCATTTGCTGAAGAATACTTTCCAAAACTAGAAGGAATCACAAAGTAATGATTTTTAAAAATTTTTCAGAAGAGTTCAACGGTAAATTAATCCTAATTACGGGTGGTAATGGCCAAATCGGATCTGAAATTGTGGAATCTTATCTGCAAGCTTCTGCAAAAGTAATTTGTTTGGATCCTGAACCACCTCAAAAACAGCACGATCCCAATCGTTTCGAATGGATTAAAACGGATATCACTGATAAAAAAGAAGTTGAGTCCTTCTTTGCAAAGTTAATCGAAAAAAACTCTATTCCTGATATCTTAATCAATTGCGCAGGTATTTCAGTGTTCTCTCCCTTTGAAGAAAGAACAGAGGAACAATTTAATGGAGTTGTGCAGGTAAATTTGAACGGGACTTTTCTTTTGTCTCAGGCAATCTTTCGTATTTGGAAAGAACGAAATATCAAGGGAATCATATTAAACTTTGGATCTATTTATGGTGTTTCCATTGCTGATATGAGAATTTACGGAGATTCCGGTAGAAATAGTCCGGAAGTTTATGCTATTACTAAAGCGGGAATCATTCACTTTACCAAATACTTAGCACGATATGCAGCTCCTTATGGAATTAGAGTGAATTGCATTAGTCCAGGTGGGATTTTTGATAACCAGCATCCAGACTTTATCAAAAACTATGTATATAAAACTCCTTTAGGAAGGATGGGCGAGCCTACTGATTTGATCGGCGCTATCTTTTTTCTTACTTCTTCTATGTCGGGTTACATCACAGGACAAAATCTATTGGTTGATGGCGGATTTACCATTGGCGATTGAATCCTATATCACTCTTCCCGGAACCGACCTAAACATATCCAGACTAGCAATCGGAACTTGGTTGTTTGGCGGTCTTAGGTGGGGAGAGGTAGATGAAAGAGAAAGTGAAAAAACATTCCTCTCCGCAATTGATTCGGGAATTAACTTTATCGATACAGCAGATGCTTATGGGAAAGGAAAATCGGAAGAATTTGTTGCCCGTTTAACTAAAGATAGAAAAGACAATTTAGTTATTGCAACTAAAGTAGGGGTTGTTTGGAATCCTGACGGTACAAGGCGAATTGATCTTTCTAAAAACTATATACTGTCGGCTGCTGAAAAAAGTTTATCCCGCTTGAATTTGGATAAAATCGACCTTTACTTTCTTCATGAACCTGACCCTAACACTCCCATTGACGAAACAATCGAAGCATTACAAATCTTAAAGTCTCAAGGAAAAATACGTTACATAGGGTTGTCTAATTTTACTGCTCCTTTGATTGAATCTTTTCATAAGAAGATAGAGCTTTGTTGCCTTCAAGATGAATTGAATTTAATACAAAGAGAAGCAGAGACAGGTAACTTAAAATTAGCCTTTGAGTCTGGGCTCGGTTTTCTTGCATACGGTGCCTTATCTAAAGGTTTGTTGTCTGGAAAATTTAAAAAAGACAGCCAATTCTCAAAAGATGATAATCGTTCCGGGAATGATCATTTTTCTGGAGACAGATTTGAAAAGAATTTAGACAGAGTGAGTCTATTGCATGAAATTGCAATGGATTTAGGCGTCTCTACTTCCGCACTTTCCATCGCATGGATTTTAAAACTTAAACAATTAACTTCTGTTATTTTGGGGGCAAGGACTCAGGTTCAGCTTTCTGATCAAATCTCCAGCTTGGAAATCAATTTAACCGAAGATATGCATTCTCGAATCAGTGAAATTTTTAAATAAGGAATAAGTAAAATATGAGCCAAGAAATTAAAGTAGGAAATATAACAATCGGTGGAAACAATCCTGTTTTTGTCATTGCAGAAGCTGGCTTAAATCACGGAGGCGATCTCAATTTGGCGCTTAAGATGATTGATGAAGCTGCAAAGGTAGGAGCAAGCGCAATTAAATTTCAGGCTTATGATAGTACTGAGAGATTCGGGGACAATCAAGAAGCAATTACTCTGGTGAAGCCCGCAGAATTCGGTAAAAAAGAATTTTTAGCGCTGAAAGAGAGAGCAGAGAAACAGAATATTTTGTTTTTTGCGACTCCTTTTGATGTAGAGAATTTGAATATGCTAAAAGAAGTGGGGGTCCCAATTTTGAAGATCGCTTCTTGCGATGTCTGCAATACTACTTTATTAGAAGCTGCCGCAAAATCGGGATTAGTTGTTATTCTTTCTCGGGGAACAGCTAGTGAATCTGAGATTGAAACTGCAGTTTCTATTTTTACAAAAAATAAATCCCCGTTTATATTGCTTCATTGCGTTTCTTCTTATCCAATGAAGGATGAAGATGCAAATTTGGCAGCAATCGGAACACTCAAATCCAAGTATAATTTTCCTATCGGTTATTCTGATCACAGTATAGGTGTTCAAGTCCCGCTTTTGGCGGTGGCTGCGGGGGCGGAAGTGATCGAAAAACATTATACAGTCGATCGCGGCTTGAAAGGTATTGATTGGGAAATTTCTGCGGAACCAAAAGAACTGGGTCAAATTGTGACCGAATCCGAAAAGATTCGTAAAATTTTAGGGCATGGTAAGTTGGAGCCACAAGCTTCGGAACAGGAAGAGATAGAATACAGAGATAGTTTACGACGCAAATAAATGAATCTGATTTTGTTTCGTGTCGACGGAGGAACAAGAGCGGATGTGGCAATGGGTCATATTTATCGCTCTTGTTTGATTGCCGATCAGCTTCGAAATAAGTATCGGTTAGTTTTTGTTTCTCTGGATCATTCCGATTTTTCACCCGGACATAATGAAATTAACAGAAGAGGGTATTCTCTTTTATTAATTAAAGATAAAGAAGAAATGAACAGCTTATTGGATGATTTGAAACCTAAATTCGCTGTAGTTGATTTATATGAATATTCTCGAAGTGAGCTATATCCTTTTTTCTCCAGAAATATTGAAACTTTAAGTTTCGATCATTTCGACGATTCAAAAGAATTTTCTACATTCTGTATCAATCCTGTTTTGCTTCAAGGTAAAGGAAAATATGATGGATTGAACTATACTGTAATTCCTTCACCGCTCAAGCCTACTAAAGGGCAATCTATAAAGAAAATATTTCTTTCCTTTGGGGGATTTGATTTCGGCGGAATTTCAAAACGAGTTCTTTCCGTTTTAGGAAATATTCCCGGTGAATTTCAAATCAATTTGATAGTAGGTTCTTCTTTTGTAAAAGAGGAAGTTTCCGATCTTTTGCTGAAAGATTCCAGAGTTCAATTGTTTTCTAATCCGGATCATTTTAATGAAATTTTAGCTAATTCCGATCTTGCCATTGTTGCAGGAGGACTTACTTTTTTTCAATGTTTATCAGAGGGACTTCCCTCCATTGTGATTTGTCAATATCAGCATCAGAAAGAAACAGCGCTTGAAATGTCTCAAGATGCATTCATCTTGCTTGGTACTTTTGATGATGTGAGTGATTCGGAAATAGAATCCTCAATAAAAAAATTATTATTGAATCATACTTTAAGAGAACAACTTGGAAAAGCTGCTTCTTTATTAGTTGATGGGAATGGGTTAAATAGAGTGATTCAATTGATTGAGTCTGCGGTGGCAAAATGATTGGGGTGATTCTTCAACCAAACTACATCCCTTGGAGAGGTTACTTCGAACTAATCGGTAAGGCGGACGTTTTTGTTTTTCTAGACGATGTTCAATACACTCCTAGAGATTGGAGAAATCGAAATCAGATCAAGACTAAAACCGGATTGCAATGGCTGACAATTCCTGTATTTCAGACCAGCAAATTCGGACAATTGATTCATGAAGTTGAAATCGATAATTCCTCAAAATGGTTCGAGAAACATTTAAATGCGATTACGCATAATTATGCAAAAGCTCCTTACTTTAAAGAGTTCAAGGAACTTCTCGATTTATTGTATGAGGGGAAATTAAGTAATCTTTCTGAATTAGATATTTTATCTATAGAATGGATTTCTAATTATTTAGGCATAAAAACGAAGTTTGTTCGGTCTTCGCAAATTAATAACGAGGGTCAAAGACAAGATAAGCTGATTAGTATTTGCAAATCTGTTGGAATCACCACTTATATCTCCGGCCCCAGTGCCAAAAATTATATTGTCCCTGAGAAATTTGAATCAGAAAACATTTCTTTGATTTATCAGGAATATGAGTATCCCGATTATCCTCAGTTAAATGGTGAGTTTGTCGGGAATGTAACTATATTGGATCTTTTATTTAACTGCGGTAAAGATAGCCGTAAATTTATCTTTAAGGAAGAAAAAAATGTCTAAACTTGCCATTCATGGTGGGGAACCGGTACGTAAGTCTTTTTTGGTATATGGCGCTCCTGATTTAGGAGAAGAGGAAATCCAAGCTGTCGTGAGTTGTCTGAAGTCCGGTTGGCTTAGTACCGGGCCAAGCGTACAACAATTTGAGGCAGACATAAAAGCATACTCCGGAGCTAAATTTGCCATTGCAGCAAACAGTTGTACTGCGCTTTTGCATTTGAGCTTGATTGCGCATAAAATCGGCCCTGGGGATGAAGTAATTACTACACCAATGACATTCGGAGCCACTGCAAATGTTATTGAGCATGTCGGTGCGAAAGTGGTTTTGGCTGATTTGCTGCCTAATAGTTTTCATATAGATCCGAGTTCTATTCGCTCTAAAATTACTTCCAAAACAAAGGCAATTTTACCTGTACACTATGCTGGTTCTCCTTGTCAGATGGATGAGATTAACGCTTTGGCTAAAGAATTCGGTATCGCTGTCATCGAAGATGCCGCTCATGCGATTGGAACAAAATATAAGGGCAAAAAAATCGGAACAGGAGAGAATCTAACGTCTTTTAGTTTGTATGTGACAAAGAACATAGCAGCTGGAGAAGGGGGCGTTCTTACTACGAATGATGAGGAACTTGCAGATACCATTCGTGTTTACGGACTTCATGGAATGAGTAGGGGGGCTTGGCAGCGTTATACGAAAAGTTCACAAATTCATTATGATATAGTTGTGCCGGGTTATAAGTACAATATGCCGGACATCAACGCAAGTATGGCAATCCAGCAGTTGAAAAAGCTTGAGCAGTTTACTGAAAAGAGAAAAGTGATTGCCGATGCTTATTTTAAGCTTCTTGCAGATGAAACAGGGTTGGAGCTTCCTCATTCCTTAAAGGAACAAAACGAAGGGGATTTATGCACTTGGCATATATTTCCTATTTTAATCAATCCTGAAGTTTTGAGTGCGAGTAGAGAAGAAATTATGACTGCATTGATTCAAGAAAACATCGGTGTCGCTACGCATTATCGAGCTATCTATGAACAACAATTTTATAAGGAAAAATACGGTTTTAATCCTAATGACTTTCCTAATTGTGAGAGAGTATCGAAAAGAATTTTCTCCATACCTCTTTCTACTGTAATGACAATGCAGGACGTAGAAGACGTAGTTACTGCGATTAAGAAAGTGTTTGGACATTTCAAAAAATAGAATGATTCAATTTTCAAATTATAAACAAATTCTTTTGGAATTTGTTTATGTTGTAATCAAATATCCTTTCAGTTCTATCATCTTTCTGTTTGGAATCGTAATTTCTGGCAGCACGCAATTGCTTGGGTTCGGATTAGTTTATCCTGCTACTCTGCTTGCATTGAATCAAGGAAAGCCGGTTGCAAACAATGATGCTCTTTTGGAGAAGGTGCAATTTGCATTTACAACTTTGGGTTTTGATTTTAACCTTCCTAATGTTATCTTAGCTATAGTTGCCTCTGTTTTGCTCTCCTCCTTTTTCCTTTTGCTGTCTCAATACTATCAGCATAATTTTCTCCGAAAATTGGATGTAAGTCTCAGAATTGATTTTTTTAAGAAAGTTCTAAATTCTTCGTGGTCTTCCTTGTCTACATTGAATCACGGGGAGTTCGTTAGCATAGGGGCAAGAGAGATTGAGAATTATAAAATTCTTATCAAATATGATTTTATGATTCTCGCCAATCTAATCAATATTATCTTCTTTTTGACATTTTCCTTTTTTGTGGATTGGAGGGTAATTTCGGTTACTGTCGGGCTTGTTCTCTTGAATACTGTTGTATTTTTCCCTTTCTATAAGATTCTTATGGCATTAGGGCAGGTAAACGTAAAAGAATTTTCTTCTTATAACTCGATTTTGATAGAAATTGCAAAAGCTTTTAAGTATATTAAAACAAATTCTAATGAGAATAAAATTCTTTCTTATTTGGATAGATATGTAAATTCACTGCCTCGACTTTATTTTAAGTCCATGATTCTATCCGATTTTACTGCAAGACTTTCTGAGGTATTGATTGTTTTTATATTCGCTGCTATCATTTACATCAGTGTTGTTGTCTTTAAGACTCCCATAGAAAGTCTTTCCGTAATTTTTGCAATCTTAGTTAGAACATTGCCTGAAGTAAAACTTTTGACTGATAATATCAATCGTGCTGTGCATTCCTCTGTGTCCAGAATTGCGATTGAGTCGATGTTGGAAAATCTTTCTGCAGATAAACGGACGGCAGTGGGATCTACATCCAGTCTTTCTCGAAATGAAATTCAAACTATCCGTCTTGAGAAAGTTACATTCGGTTTTAATTCAGAGAGAGATCTTCTAAAAAACTTCGATTACGAGTTTCAAAAAGGAAAGTTTTATGCGATTACCGGTCAAACGGGAGTAGGTAAATCAACCTTGCTCGATTTAATATCCGGCATCTTGCTGCCGAATTCAGGATCCATCTGGATCAATGATGCTGAGATGAGTAGCTTTAATATGGCAGAAATTCATAAGAAATTAGGTTATTTAACGCAAGAGAATTTGATACTGAATGGCTCTATTTATGAGAATTTAGTATGGGGAATTGATCGCGTAATCGATGAAAAAGATATCGATTACGCTTTAAATATTTCTCAGGCATCTAATTTCGTTTCATCCAGAGATATTCATGAAGAGCTTTTACAAAGCGGTACAAATCTATCCGGTGGTCAAAAGCAAAGAATTTCGATCGCAAGAGTTCTTTTGGGAAATTATGATTTTATATTAATGGATGAGCCTACATCGGCATTGGATGCGGATACGGAAGAATCTTTCATGAAAGATTTAGCTTCTTCATTGAAAGGAAAAGTGGGAATTATCTTCGTCACGCATCGTAAATCAACGCTTCAGTATGCGGATGAAATAATTGAGTTTTAATATTTGTCAGGAAAAAATATGCAAGTGATTGATAAACCGGAAGTTCTTAAATTGATGTTGGAGGAGCTGGAAAAAGCTCCTGAGATATATCGCCCTACAAATTATTGGTATCTTCACCAAAAAGTTTTTTTGAATGAGTTAAGTAAAACGGGGTTATTCGATTTTAGAAGAAGAAAATACTCCATCTTGGAAACGTTTGGTGCAACGGATTATGATTTTAAGAATGGTGCAATTGATGTAAGAGCGAATAAGTATTTTAATAATCGTTATGTTCGATCTTTGCCTTTTTGGGCTAAGTTTATTGAATTCATAAATCGCAAGTTGAATCTTGCGTTTCCTATTATTCCTGCATATAATATTGATTATTCTCAACTAAAGGTGATTTTGTGGGAAAGGGTGGATCTTTTGGCAAAGAAGATTAAGGCAAAGCCCTTAGCTTCTTTCTCGTCTTCTTTGATTGGAAATCCGGAAGATGTAATTTCCGTTGATGGGAAAAACTATACTTTAACCGTCCTTTATTATTATCTGCGCTATCTATTTTGCCAGAAAAATATTGATTTATCAAAAGTGAAAGTGATCGCCGAGTTGGGAAGCGGTGCCGGAAAACAAGTAGAAGTATTAAAAAAACTTTATCCGGATATGATCTTTCTTCTATTCGATATCCCTCCTCAGTTATATGTATCTCAAACATATCTATCTACTTTGTTTCCTAACGATGTAGTTCCTTTTCAAGATACCCTTTCAATGGATAACATTGATTTAGCAAAAAAGGGGAAAATTTATTTTTTTGGTAATTGGAAGTTTCCAATATTAAAGAATCATAAAATAGATTTGTTTTGGAATGCCGCAAGTTTCCAGGAGATGGAACCTGATGTTGTTTCCAATTATCTTTCTATTGTGAATATGTCTGCAAAGACTGTATTTTTGCAGCAAAGAATGGAAGGCAAAGAAACCGCTTCTAAAAAAGGGGAACATGGTGTTTTAAAAGCTACTACTTTAGAAGACTATAAGGAAAATTTAAGTAATTTTAAGCTAGTGCAAATTGAAGATTCTTTAACTGCGTTCGGAACTTTAAAAGGCTATAGCGATTCCTTTTGGAAAAGAAAATAGACAAACTGTTTTTTGTTTTATGGAAAACTTAGGTTTGCGTTCGCTTATTTTAACTGGCTATGCGGATTTTTGGCCAAAGTCAGAATCTGACGAAAAAAATGCTATTTACCTCGGGCCTTGGTGTTTTAGCAAAAACGAATTTAGAAAGTTCTATGAACAGGAGAGTTTCGAACTTCTTCCTTCACCTTACAACGATTGGAAAGATGTTAAGAAATATTGGAATTATATTTCCGATTTACATGACAGACTTATAAAACAATTATCTGCATTTTTGAATGAATTTTGCGGTTTAAGTGAATCCGAAAAATTCTGGAAGATTCGAACAACATACTGGCTAGTGCATTGGTTGTGCTGTTATCATGATCGTTATTTAAATCTAAAAAAAATAGATCAAAAGAATCTTAAAGTAAAGCTAATCAGGCCCTCTGGTAACTTCCGCCCTGAAAGTTGTGAGTCTGCCATGGAGAAATTAAAAGATCATGAATATAATTTGATCTTATACTCTGAATTGGCAAAGAAATTAAACTTACCCGAGCTACAGCTTGAAGAAATTTCTCTTTCGGTTGTGGAAACTGCTACAAGAGAAATTACTTTAAAAGAGCGAATTCATTATTTTTTACATTATCAACTTTTCTTTCTTTTTTTTGGTATTGTTTTCGGAGAATGTAAAGGATTAAGTTGGAAAGATAAGCTGGGTCTTTCTCTTTCTAGTTTTTCTTTAGTTAGATTTTTTTCTACCTTCTCATTTTTATTCTTAAAAAAAAGAATTTATCCCGGTATTTCGCTTACGTTGGATTCATTTTCTCCTCAGAATGAATTTGAGATATGTGTTCAGGAAAATATTCTTAAGCACATACCATCCGATATTTTCACAAATAGGCCTTCTTTAGAAAAGGGCGGTGTTTGGGTAGGTTTTGATGTCCATAATTCTAGGTTTGCCGATTTAATTTCCCGTTATACTGGAAATAATGGAAAATGGTTTTCCGTGCAACATGGAGGAGGTTATGATCAATATCTGATTTTTCCTCACGAAAAAATAGAATTTGAATCAAGTAATGGTTTTGTATCTTGGGGATGGAAGAATTCGAAATCAAATAAAATCATTTCTTTGCCATCTCCTTATTTGACAAAGTTGAATTTGCTTAGAAAAGAATATTCGGATATAGACAAAAAGGATATTCTGTATGTTTCGACGGAACATTTTGCATATTATATTCGTTATCATAGCACCTTAAGGCCGGAATCTCAGTTAGAATATCTGAAATCGCAGGCAAATTTCATTTTAGAATTACCAGAAGACTTAAAAAAAAATTTAGTTTTTCGTGCATCAGTCGGCTTTGGTTGGAATAATCTTGAATTTCTCAAAAATCATGCTTACTTGCCAAAAATTTCTTCCGGTGGAACTTTAACTGATTTAATGTTTCGGTCGAAAATTGTTGTGATTGACCATTTGGCTACTTCGTATATTGAATGTTTAGCTGCAAATATTCCTTTGTTGTTGTGTTTCGAGGAAAATCACTTCGGTTACTCTAAAAAATTTAGACAGTATCTTTTGATTCTACAGAACGTTGGAATTTATCATAATCATTACCTCTCTGCAGTAAATTTTTTAAAAGAAGAATACTCGAAGATTGACGTGTGGTGGAATTCTGAAGAAGTGCAAAATGCCAGAATTCATTTTTTAAATGAATATGGCAAAATGGATACGAACTGGTTTTCTGATTGGAGTGAGGCATTTTCCTCTCGTTCACTATCACAATGAAAATTCATACTTTTTTAAATGAAGAAGAATTCCTGTCGAATTGTATTGCTAGAATTGAATCCATCTCGAAAGCCAAATTAGAAGAAAAACAATCCTTTCATATTGTTCTGACTGGTGGAGATACTGCGAAATTAATTTATTCCAGATTGCGTTCATTGCATACTGATTGGTCTAAATGGTATTTTTATTTCGGAGACGAGAGGTGTGTTCCTGAAAACCATCCCGATTTAAACAGCCTAATGGCTAAGGAAACTTTATTAGATCACATACCTATAAAAAAACAGCAAGTATTCATAATGCCTTCCTATTTGGGTCCGAAGAAAGGTGCTTTAGAATATTCGAAAATTATTGATTTTTCTGTACCTCTGGATTTAATCCTTCTTGGTTTAGGAGAAGATGGGCATGTTGCCAGTCTTTTTCCTGGAAAAGATCATCCGGCAGATCAATCGGTCGTTCCTGTTTTTGACTCTCCCAAGCTTCCAAAAGAAAGGATTAGCTTGTCTAAGGAACGAATCAACTCTTCCGATTTTATTCTACTGATTGCAAAAGGGAAAAAAAAAGAAGAAGTTGTTCAGAATATTAAAGAAGGAAAACCACTTCCTGTTACTTCTCTTTCTCCTAAAAAAGCTTTGGAACTTTATTACCTTGCGATTTAGCAAGTGAGATGGAAGAATAAATTAGAAAGCTCTTAAAATGGGGAGATTGCATCTGTAGAGTTGATCTATACAATAACCCTTGGAATCCATTATATCACTGAGACACGTTGAAATTATTCCCTTATTATTATCATTTAAAAAAGGATCGTAAATGACATCATTTCAAAAAGCAAAAGAATTCTCGTTATCGTTTCAAAAAGAAGTCCTTGCCTTGATTCAAGACTTAGATCTTGACGCTATTTCTCGTGTAAGTTTAATGTTATACGAAGCAAAGGAAAACGGAAAAAACATTTTTTTCTTTGGCAATGGCGGAAGCCATGGAATTGCATCTCACTTGGCTTGTGATTTTGGGAAAGGAACTAAAATTACCGGAAAGAAAAACCAAAAATTTTATAAAGTTTTTGGTCTAGATAACCCTGCTTGGCTGACTGCGCAGGCAAATGACGGCAAAGAGCCGTTTACCGAAGGGGATTATCCAGGAAAATACCAACATGGTTATGATGGTGTTTTTGTCGGACAGATGGAAAATTTTATAGGAGAAGGGGATATTGCTTTCGGGATATCCAGTTCCGGAAACAGTCCTAATGTCGTGAATGGCCTGTTATTTGCAAAACAAAAGGGATGTAAGACTGTTGCAATGGTTGGCTTTGACGGTGGAGAAGCACTAAAAATTGCAGACGAGGTTCTCTTTGTCAAAACGGAAAAAGGCAAATACGGTTTAGTAGAGGGTGTGCATGAAGTGATTCATCATTTACTCTACGAGTATGCGATACAACTCGAACAAACTAATTAAATGAATCTAGTTAAACAAAAATTAGGTAGCGGTCGTCATACAGTTGGTACCTGGATGCAAATTCCTAACCCGATAATCGCTGAAATTTTAGCGGCAAATGGATTCGATTGGATTGCACTCGATTTAGAGCATGGATCCTATTCTTTAAATCAATTACCAGATATCTTCAGGGCTATATCTCTACACAATTCCCTTCCAATGGTAAGAGTCGCTCAAAATCATCCGAAAGACATTAAACAAGCCTTAGATGCGGGAGCTAGAGGTGTAATTGTTCCTATGATAGAATCCAAACAAGCAGTTGTTGATTTTGTGAAATGGAGCAGTTATCCGCCTGATGGAACTAGGGGAGTTGGGTATTCCCAGTCGAATCTATATGGAAACTTTTTCTCTACATATATAAATGAAATAAATACAGACTTAGTTCGGGTGATTCAAATTGAGAATATTAACGCATTACGCGAAATTGATGAAATTTTTTCTGTTCCGGGAATTGATGCAGCAATGATTGGCCCCTATGATTTGTCGGGATCGATGAATTTGACGGGACAATTTGATCATCCTGAATTTTTGGAAGTCGTTCGAAAGTTTCTGGAAGCAGCGGCAAAGTCAAAATTACCTTTAGGTACACATCTCATTTCACCTGATCCAGAAAAATTAGATATGGAAATTCAAAGTGGAAAAAAATTCATCGCATACTCAACGGATGCAGTTATGTTAAATGAAAAATCTAAATTAAATTTGAAAGGTATATCCTTATGAAAATTACTGCGGTTCTTCCTGCAAGGATGGCATCATCCCGATTTCCCAATAAACCTTTGATGCCTATTTTAGGTTTGGAAATGATTGAGCACGTTCGACGAAGAACAGAGATGTCGAAGGCAGTAAATGAAGTGGTGATCGCTACGTGTGACCAAGTCATTAAAGATCGAGTTGAGTCATTTGGCGGTAAGGCAGTAATGACTGCCGATACTCATCGAGGTTGTATTGATCGTGTGGCTGAAGCAGCTAACTATCTTACCGGTGATATAATCCTTGTTATCCAGGGGGATGAGCCGTTGATATTGCCGAAGATGATTGATGATCTGGTAAGGCCGATGTTGGAAGATCCTGCCATTTATTGCACTAATTTGGTGACTAAAATCGTTGATGAAGATGAATTTCAAAGCCCTAATGCTCCTAAGGTGGTTATAGATAAGAATTGGGATTTACTTTATGCCTCAAGAGAGCCTATTCCCTCTCGAAAAAAAACTTCCGATGATTCCTTTTTGAAATTAAAACAACTGGGAATCATCGCCTTCCGAAAAGAATTTTTGGATGTGTTTGCAAAATTAGAACCGACTCCCCTTGAATTGATCGAATCTGTAGATATGAATCGCGCAGTAGAACACGGATATAAGGTACGTATGGTTTTAACGGAAGGTCAAATGATCGGAGTTGATGTGCCTGGAGATGTTGCTCGTGTGGAAGAAGTGCTTAAAAAAGATTCTTTCCTAAAGGAATATTTAAAGTAGTTTCATGGAAAAGTTAAAAGTAGGCATTGCCGGTTACGGTGTTGTCGGAAAAAGACGACATCATTTTATTAATTTGAACCCTCATTTGCAAGTTGTATCTGTATGCGATATCACATTGCAAAAAGGGTTTATTGAAAACAATTCTATAAAAGTATATACCAACTTTCACGAGATGATATCTGAGGAAAGCTTGGACGTTTTATTCGTCTGTCTTACTAATGATGTTGCTGCAGAGGCAACTATTCTCGGTTTGAATAAAGGTTTTCATGTTTTCTGCGAAAAACCTCCAGGTAGGAATTTAAAAGAAGTTTCCGAAGTAATTGCCGCAGAGCAAAAGAACTCTTCGTTAAAGTTGAAGTATGGCTTTAATCACAGATATCATGATTCTGTGAGAGAAGCTTTGAAGATCGTTGCTTCTGGTGATATGGGAAGAGTGATCAATATACGTGGTATTTATGGTAAATCCATGATAGTAAATGTTGCAAATGGTTGGAGAGCACAAAGGGAGATTGCTGGCGGGGGAATTTTACTTGATCAAGGCATTCATATGGTTGATTTGATTCGTCTCTTCGCAGGAGAGATGAAAGAAGTGAAGAGTTTCATTTCGAACGACTATTGGAATTTGACTGTGGAAGATAATGCATTCGCTTTGATGAAATCGGAATCAGATGTGATTGTACAATTTCAATCCACGGCAACGGAGTGGAGACATCAATTTAATCTTCAAATTAACCTATCGGAAGGCGCATTGGTTCTATCGGGAATTCTTTCTGGTTCCAAATCTTACGGGCAGGAATTATTAACTATCTATCGTAAAGAACTAGAGTCTGGTGGAAATCCAAGGACGGAAACTATACAGTATCTGGAAGATAACTCATGGAGAGACGAAATCAATGAATTTACTGATGTCATTTTGAGAAATGAACAAGTAGTAACCGGATCTAGTACGGATGCATATAATACTATGAAATTGGTGTATGATATTTATTCCGCTGATAAAGTTTGGGATGATAAATATATAAAGAAGACATGAATATTAGATTTGATCAACAGACTATTTTGGTTACGGGAGCCACGAGAGGTATCGGTCGTCAACTCGCTGTCGATTTTGAATCGTTAGGTGGTTCTGTGATCGTTACCGGTACTGGCAAAGATTCTCCCGGTTTCGTGAAAAATGGTAATTTTGAATATTATAATGTTGATTTTTGTAATAATAAACAGAAACAAGGTTTTACTGAATTTCTTGAATCAAAAAATAAAATCGATGTCTGCATTAATAATGCTGGCATTAATCGTTTGAATTATTTGGAAGATGTTGAGGAAATAGATTTTTCAGAGATGATGCGGGTGAATCTGGAGATCCCTTTTTTAATTACAAAACTTGTTGCGAAGAAAATGAAAACAGCCGGATACGGTCGCATTATAAATATATCTTCAATTTTCGGTAAACTGAGTAAGGAAAAAAGATCAGTTTATTCCGTTACAAAATTTGGCATCAAAGGCTTGACTGTATCTTCCGCTATTGAATTAGCTAAATTTGGAGTATTAGTAAATACTCTTTCTCCTGGTTTTGTAATGACCGATCTTACGAAAAAGAATTTATCGCCAGAAGAAAGACAGAATTTATCTGATTTAGTTCCTGCAAAGCGAATGGCCGAACCGAAAGAAATATCGAATGTTGCTCTTTTTTTAGCTAGTGGGTTCAATACTTATATTGCCGGACAAAACATAATCGTTGATGGCGGGTACACAGTTGTTTGAATATTTAAAAATTCAATCCATTCTGAGATCTTATTCTGTTTATTTTTCAGAAGATACAGATAGTTTAATCTCTCAATTTCAAACAAACAATACTTTTTTTTTCGTTGATAAAAATGTTCATGAAAAGTTCCTTTCCGATCTTTTGCCAGCGAAACAAAAAAATGTGATTTTAATTGAAGCGAATGAATTGAACAAAACTCCAGAATTCTGCCTTACCCTTATTAAGATCATGGTTGATAATGGTATTAAAAAATCCTCTAAGTTGGTCGCAGTAGGCGGAGGAGTAATACAAGATATTGCTTCGTTTATTTCTTCGATTTTGTTTAGGGGTATTGATTGGATTTTCTTTCCTACTACTTTGCTCGCACAAGCGGATAGCTGCATTGGTAGTAAGTCTTCTATTAATTTTGACCAAGTTAAAAACTTGCTGGGAACATTTAATCCTCCTTCAGAAATTTATATCAATACTAGCTTTCTAAATACTCTTTCCGTATCTGATATTAAATCGGGCATAGGTGAAATTTTTCATTATTATTATTACAAAAATTCAGATTACATTCCTCGTATGGTTTCCCAGTATCATGAAATATTAGCCAATAGAGGCTTGATTGAACCATATATTAAAGAAAGTCTCTCCATAAAAAAAGAAATGGTAGAAAAGGATGAATTTGATAAAGGGCCGAGAAGAGTATTTAATTATGGGCATACATTTGGGCATGCCTTGGAAGCATTAACGGATTATTATTTGAATCATGGCCAGGCCGTAACAATCGGAATGGATCTTGCCAATTATATTTCTTTGAATCTTGGTTTTATTGATCAACTTCAGTATGATATCATGAGGAAAGAATTAGAAATTAATTTCCCCGAATTCCGGTTTCCACTAGAGTCTTTTGATAAATATCTTCAATTATTAAGTAAGGATAAGAAAAATACGAATGAGAATGTAACATGTATTCTTACAAAAGGGAAGGGGAATCTTTTTTTATATGAACTTATTTTTGATGAAAAGAATAAGTTATTGGTTCGTGGTTATTTTGCATCCAATTTTGCATAGTATTCATTCTTGATACGAAACTTATATATGTCTAAGCTAACTAGATACAATCTATTTGAGATATTTTCTTATGCGGTGTCTCTAATATATATCAAGATTCTTTTGTTGGTAAGCAATCTAACTTTCCTGTTGAAATCTTTCTTTTGGAGAGTTGAGGTCGGAAAAGGATATCGAATTTTTGGAAAGATAATTATATATAAATCGCCAGGTAGCAAAATCGAAATCGGAGATCATTTCGGCTCGGTTAGTAATTCTTTTCGAGCTAGCGCCTCTACGATTATGGCACCTACATGTTTGAAGACTTTTTCTCCTTCCGCTCAAATTAAGATTGGTAACGGTGTAGGTGTGAACGGGGTATCAATAACAGCAAGAACGAAAACGATTTCCATTGGAGATGGAACGATCATTGCTGCAAACGTTTGTATTATGGATTCCGATTTTCACTCGATTTTCCCGCCAGAAAATCGTCTTACAAATCCTGGTCTGGAATTAGATTCAGATGTTATCATCGGAAAGAATGTTTGGATTGGTACAAGAGCGGTTATACTTAAAGGAGTCACAATCGGCGATAATTCAGTCATTGCCGCAGGAAGCGTCGTGACTCGTTCTATCCCTGAAAATTCGATTGCAGGCGGAGTACCTGCAACGGTAAAAAAAAGTATCTTTCCGAAAGAGGTGAGCAAAAGGAAAATATGAAAGAAAGTGAAATTCGTCCCAAAGCGCTCTTACAGGAATACCTACGGTTGGCAGAGATAGATTCTAGGCAACTTGATGTAACAAAATTTGTGAAAATTGCTTGTCCTGCTTGTTTTTCCGATAATTGCCAGCTCCATATAACGAAAAATAATTATAAATACGATTTATGTCATGATTGCGGTACTTTATTTTGTAATCCGAGGCCAGATGGAGAAGTATTGGATCGTTTTTATGATTCGGCAGAATCTTCAAAGTTTTGGTCTAACGAATTTTTCCCCCATGTCGCTGAACCAAGAAGAGAGAAGTTGTTCAAGCCTAAAGCAAATAGAATCTTTAATATTTTTTCGGAGAAAGGATTCTTTCCTCGAAATATATGCGATGTTGGTTCTGGATATGGAATCTTTCTTGAAGAGTTGAAAAAAAACTTTGAAAAAGCAGAGCTATATGGAATTGAGCCTTCACCTGAAATGGCAAAAATCTCAAACGAAAAAGGTATTATTACATTAAATGCATCTGCAGAATCTTCAGCGGAATGGAGCCATCGTTTTGACTTGGTTATATCTTCCGAAGTGATAGAGCATGTTTTTTCTCCCGAACAATTCGTAATATCTATTCATCGACTTGTTAAGAGTGGAGGCTATGCATTGTTGACTGGTTTAGGATATGAAGGCTTTGATATTTTAACCCTTCAAGAAAGATCCAATAGTATTTTTCCTCCTCATCATATTAATTTCCTTAGTATTGAAGGTTTCGAAAAGTTATTTAAAAAAGTGGGTTTTTCTGAAGTTGAAATTATAACTCCGGGAGAGCTTGATATAGATATTGTTTTGGGGAGTGGGTTAGTTACTGAATTCACAAGATTAATTTCCAAACGAGGAGATAAGACCATTGCCGAGTTTCAGGATTTTTTAAGACGCAATAAACTTAGCTCCCATACTTGGGTAATTGCAAAATTATAATAAATTCTTACTTAATGATTATGAAAAAAATTTTTATATCTACATATCCCTTCGGATTACACGATTCGACTCCTCTCCAACTTTTGGAAAAAACAGGCTGGGAAGTTCAGCTTAATCCATTAAAACGCAAATTGACTTCTGAGGAAGTCGCTGAAATCGCTCAAGATGTAGATGGCATTATCGCCGGCACAGAAGATTTAACTCCTCTAATTCGAAAGAATCCGAATTTGAAAATAATTTCCAGAGTTGGGATCGGTTTGGATTCTGTTCCACTGGCTCTTTGTAGAGAGAGAAACATTACTGTAGCTTATACTCCAGACGCTGTAACTATGGCGGTCGTAGAGCTTACAATCGGGCTTATGGTTTCTTTAACTAGAAAAGTTCATTTAGCAAACTTTGAGCTGAGAAAGGGCGGGTGGTCTCGTTTTACTGGCAAACGTTTAGGCGAATCTACAATTGGTTTGATCGGTCTAGGTCGGGTCGGTTCTAATGTTATCCGTTTATTGAAAGAGTTTAAACCTAAAAAGTTATTATTAAATGATTTGAAAGATAAAACAAGCGAGATAACATCTCTCCTCTCCGGCACAGGTGTCGACTTTTCATTTGTGGGTAAGGATGAAATTTATGCGCAGTCTGATATAATCAGTCTTCATGTTCCGCTCAGTCGGAAAACAAAAAATATGATCACTCATAAAGAGTTTTCCCAAATGAGAAAAGACAGCTTTCTGATCAATACCGCAAGAGGAGGCATTGTCAATGAAGACGATTTATATCATGCGGTGAAAGAGAAGGTTATAAGTGGCGCAGCGATTGATGTTTTTGAAAAAGAGCCTTATAAAGGTAATCTGCTGGAACTAGAGGATATTATACTTACGGAACATATGGGCTCATGTTCTTTTGATTGTCGATTGCTTATGGAGTCCGGTTCAGCCATGGAAGTAATTCGATTTTTTAATGGGGAGCCGCTTCTTAATCCCGTTCCCGAAGAAGAATATCAAAATCAATTATAAGCTTAGAAAAATTGAATCTTCTTATTTGGTTCGAACGCACACCTCCGCCTGAATTTGACGGACAAGTTGTTTTATGGAACTCGTTTTCTCAAACAAATGACAAAGATTTTTTTTCTATTCCTTCCGAATTAGAAAAAGAGCCGAAAAAATATAGATCACTTTATGTAAACTTTATTCACTCAGTTGGTAAAAAACGTATCTTGGGTAAAACTCTTGAAGAGTTGCTTTATATAACTGATACTTTCAGTCTTTGGTGGATGAGCTTACCTTATGAAAAAAATTATGGCAAATCGACTGAACTGACAAATGCAGTTAAAACTTTCGTACTGGAAGACTTTTTAAAGAATAAAACATATACTTTAATAAAGTATTCTCCGAGCGCACCTTCCTCTATTGTTCGTTTGCTCAAAGTGTATGCTTCAGAAAACGGGAAAAGAATAGGTCGGTTGGACATAAAAATAGGACATACATCCGTTTCTTTATTTAGAACCATTTATTCTTATTTACCGGAATTTTTAAAAGCTTTCGCTGCTTTAGTTCGTTTCGTTCTATTATATGGAGGTATCAATCGACAGCGAAAAACAGAAGATAAACAGCCTTCTTTTCATGTTTTCGATTATCTATTTCATTTAAAAAAGGATCCGAATGCGCCTGATCGGTTCGAGTCAAATTATTGGAGCGAATTGTTACAAATCTTTCGAGATTCCGGAAAAAAAGTCCAATACGATCACATTTTTATTCCTCATAAGGCAATACCTGATGCTAATTCTGCAGTGAAGAATGTCGATACCTTTAATTCTTTACATTCCAAAACAGAGTCTCATGTTCTCATAGAAAACATTTCTATCATTCTTTTACTGAATGTTATTTGCTCTTATATTCGTCTTTATCTCCAGGGACTTATCTATAAGTTTAATTTAATAAAAGTTCGGAGCGAACTTGGTCTGTTGCCTGTTTTACTCCCGCTTAGAGAGGGGTTTCAATCATCCTTATTCGGATCCATCTGCATCCAAAATTTATTTTTCTATTACTTTATTAAAAAGCAAGTTGAGATAAAAAGTTCTTCTGAAGCCTGTATTTATCTTTTGGAAAATCAAGGATGGGAGAAAGCCTTGGTCTATCATTGGAAAAAACGTCAGCTTGGGAGAATTATCGGAGTTTCCCATTCTACTGTAAGATTCTGGGATCTTCGTTATGTATTACCAGAATCAAAAGATTCTGCAATCGATGCGGTTATGCCCGATTACATTGCTGTAAATGGGCACATTGCCGAGAATATGCTGATTCAGTCCGGCTATAAAGATAGGCAACTGAGAGTTGTTGAGGCATTGAGGTTTTTAGGGTTGCAAACGATTTCTCAAAAAACTGTAAAGAATGCTAAAAAGAGATTATTAGTTTTAACGGATTACCTGCTTTCTGCTGCACAATTTCAAATGAAGATCCTTGAGGATGTTGCCCATAAATTTGATTTTGAAATTATAGTGAAAGCTCATCCTGCATGTCCCGTTGAAACCAAAGATTTCCCAGGCATGATTTACTCTGTATCTCATCAAGACGTAAGTCTTTTGCTGGAAACTATGGACGTTGTGTATTCGAGTAACATTACCTCTGCCGGCATTGAAGCCTATTATTTAGGCATTCCTGTTATATCTTCACTTGATCCGGAAAGCCTTAATTTAAGTCCTTTATTCGGATATAAGGATGTAGCATTTGTTTCTTCTACTGAAGAGCTATCTATTGCGTTAGGCGATCCCGAATTTTTGAAGATGAAAAAGCGTCAAAGTGATATTTTTAATTTCCATTCTGATTTTAAAGAGTGGCGAGGACTATTGAATTTGGAGAACGATAAGGTCAATACATGAATACTGTAATTTTATGCGGTGGATTAGGCACTCGCCTTAGTGAAGAAACAACTGTTCGACCGAAGCCTATGGTGGAAATCGGAGGGAAACCTATTCTTTGGCATATTCTAAAAATATATGAGAAGTATGGATATAATGATTTTTTTCTTGCCCTAGGTTATAAAGGGGAAGTTATCAAAGATTATTTTTTAAACTATCATGCAAGAATGAGTGATTTAAGCATCCGATTGAAGTCCGGTGCGATTACATATTCTAACCCGACTGCTGAAGATTGGAATATCGGCTTAATTGATACCGGAGCGAACACTATGACCGGAGGAAGATTGCTCCGATTGAAGGATCATTTGAAAAAATCAGGAACATTTATGCTGACTTATGGGGATGGCGTAAGCAATGTTAATATTGAAAAATTAGTTCAGTATCATAAGTCGCATAAAAAAATCGCAACCGTTACTGCGGTTCGTCCTCCTGTTCGTTTTGGTGAATTAAAAATTGAATCAAATCAGGTGACCGCGTTCCAGGAAAAACCTCAAGCAGGAGAGGGTTGGATTAACGGCGGATTTTTCGTTTTTGAACCTGAAATTTTCGACTTTATTGAGGGTGATTCGACTATGTTAGAGAGGGCTCCATTGGAGGGTTTATCTAAAGCAGGAGAATTGATGGCATATTATCACGATGGTTTCTGGCAATGTATGGATACTATAAGAGATAAACATACGTTAGAAGATTTATGGGCAGCTGGGAACGCTCCTTGGAAATAAGGAAATCTTATGTTTGAAAATGTATATAAAGGAAAAAAGGTATTAGTCACCGGGCACACTGGCTTTAAAGGATCTTGGTTGAGTGCTTGGTTGTTGGAGCTTGGTGCTGAGGTTGCTGGTTTTTCTTTAGATATACCTACGGATCCGAATCATTTTGAACTTTTGGGGCTTTCATCAAAAATGGAAAGCCATTTCGGAGATATTCGTAATCTATCCCAGTTAACAAAAGTAATCGATGAGTTTCGTCCTGAAATTATTTTTCATCTCGCTGCGCAAGCTTTGGTTCGGAAATCTTATTTAGATCCTGTTGCTACATTTGAAACTAATGTTATGGGTATGGTGAATCTATTATCCATTTTGCAAACACGCAATTTCGTAGAGACTGCAGTTTTAATTACAAGTGACAAAGCATATCGAAATGACGAATGGTGCTTTGGGTATCGCGAGACCGATGTGTTAGCCGGTCATGATCCTTACAGTGCTTCTAAAAGTTGTGCTGATATTATCGCTTCCTCTTTCTTCGATTCTTTTTTGCAAAATACCGATTTACGTATCGGAATCGCAAGGGCTGGGAACGTAATTGGAGGAGGGGACTGGGCTTTGGATCGAATCATTCCTGATTGCATAAAAGCATGGTCCTCGAATAAGCCGGTAGAAATCCGTAGTCCTTTGGCAACAAGACCTTGGCAGCATGTTTTAGAGCCCCTGAGCGGTTATCTTAATTTAGGTCAAAAACTTTACTTAAGACAAAGTGGTTTGAATGGGGAAGCCTTTAATTTCGGCCCTGATGCTATTGTAAATGAAACTGTAGAAGATTTATTAAAGAAGATTAAAATGATATGGCCTGAAATTGAATGGTTTGTTCCTGAGAATATAAAGGATCTGGGAAAAGAAGCAAAATTACTCAAGCTATCTTGTGATAAAGCGTTATTTTATTTAGGTTGGAAGCCTGTTTTAAAAATTGAGGAAACCGTTTCCTTCACTGTTGAGTGGTATCGGAATTGGTTGCATCCTAAAGGCTCAGTTTATGATTTTACTAAGAAACAAATACTTCAATACAGTCAATTTGCTACAGAAAGAAATATGAATTGGGTATAATGTGGAACAAAGTATAGAAGGCGTAAAAATTGTTTCTATGCGGGAAATTATCGATCCCAAAGGATCGGTTCTGCATTTTTTTAGAAATGATGACGCTGATTTTTCTGCTTTTGGAGAATGTTATTTTTCGGAAGTAAAGCCTGGCGTTGTGAAAGCGTGGAAATTGCATCAAATACAAACGCAGAATTTTATTGTTCCGGTAGGAAAAATAAAATTAGTTCTTTGTGATTTACGAGAAAATTCTAAATCTCACGGTTTAGTCAGTGTAATTGAATTGGGACGCCCTGATTGTTATTCTAGAATTAAAATTCCATCGGGAATTTATTATGGTTTCCAGGGAATTTCTAAAGAGACCGCTTTAATTGTCAATTTTACCGATACTCCCCATGATCCGAAAGAAAGCACGAAATTGGATCAGAATGACGTGAAGATCCCTTATGTTTGGTAAATAAATCGTGAAAAAGGTTTTAATAACGGGCGGCTCCGGTTATTTAGCAGGTAGAATCTTCAATGCAATGAGTTCTAAATATGATTCCTATTTGGTAACCAGAAATTCCTCGCTTAGTCGATTTATACCAGATGAAAAATTAATTCTATCCGATTGGAACGATTTTAGATCGATAGAAGATATACTTCCATCAGTAGACGTGATCATTCATACTGCGGGAATGAATGCAAAAAATAGCGGTGAACAGCCGTTTAATGCATATCAGATTAATTTAATGCAGACTGCAAAGCTTGTTGATCTTTGTGTTAAATATCCCAAAAAAAAGATTATCTATTTTTCAACAGCACATGTTTACGGAAGTCCTTTAGAAGGGACAGTTGATGAATCGATGCTTACTGCGAATCTGCATCCTTATGCAGCAAGTCATAAGGCAGCAGAAGATTATATTCTTTTCCATTCACATCAAAATAAATTAAATGCTGTTATCGTTAGGCTTTCGAATACATTCGGAGCACCTTTATTGCCCGAGACGGATTGTTGGGCTTTACTAGTGAACGATCTATGTAAGCAGGCTGTCTTAAGCGATAAATTGGTGCTTAGGTCTGACGGCATGACGGAAAGAGACTTTATTTCCATGTCAGAAGTTCTGAATGCAATGGAATGGGTGATTAACGATGATTCTTTAACTCATTTACTTTGTAATCTAGGCGGAGATTGGGCAGTATCCGTTTGGGAATTGGCTAACTTAATCAAGGATCTCGCAGAAGAAAGATTAAATAAAAAATTAACTTTAGAAAGGCTTGCTCCTCACCCGGATGCAAAAATTAGTAAGTTAAAATATTCTATAGAAAAGATTAAGTCGTTGGGATATCTTCCTCATAAGGATAAGGTTCCTGAAATATACGAATTAATCGACTATTGTTCCCAAAATTTCGTTAAAAGTTCATAATGGCTGAGTTCCCGCTAATCAGTGTAGTGATTCCTACATACAATAGAGCCGATGATTTGCATCGTGCATTAACTTCCGTAATTTCTCAAACATATACAAATTTTGAAGTTTTGGTGGTTGATAACCATTCAACAGATTCTACGGACGAAGTGATCCATCAATTTTCAGATGAACGCATCCGACTTTTTAAAATCAACAATGATGGAATTATCGCCAAGTCCAGGAATCTAGGTGTTTCGAAGGCAAAAGGGGAGTGGATTGCATTTCTTGATTCAGACGATTGGTGGGAATCGGAGAAACTTAAAATTTCAATTGAATCCGCAGTTAAAAATAAAGTCGATATTGTTTATCATGATCTATATTTAATTACGTCCTCTTCGCAAAAATTTCGATTCAAGAAAGTGAAAACCAAAGAACTATCAAAACAGAGTTTTGATGATCTTTTATCTAACGGTAATGCTATTATTAATTCCAGTGTTTTATTTAAGAGATCGATCATTGAAGAGGTCGGTGTTTTGAATGAAGGAAAAGAATATATTGCCTGGGAAGATTATGATTTTTGGTTGTCTATTGCACGTCATGAGAAGAAATTTTATCGGATCCCTTTGACTTTGGGGAATTATTGGGCGGGTGGTGGCAATGTTTCCAATGATAAAAGAACTTTGGATATTTTGACTCAAATAGAGGAAAAATTTCCTACCGATCTCGTAAGGTTGAAACCTTGGTGGATACCTTATACGCGGGCCAAAGTGTACTATTCGCAAAGAAAATACGATCTTTCTTTAATTGAATTAAACAAAATCGAAACAGATTCTTTGAATCATTCCATAAAAAAATATATACTAATGTTGCTCGTCAAGACGCGGACAATGTTTTGAAAATAGCATCTGTTATAGATGTAAAGGAGTCTTCTTTGGACAATAGAAAATTTCAAGTTTGCACTAATTGTGCGATGGATACTACAGATCCTAACATCGAATTCGATGAAAAAGGTGTTTGTAATCATTGCCGTAATTTTTATGAGAATATTAAGCCTGAGTGGGATAAAAAGTTAAACGAGAGCGAACTTTTATCCACGATGATTGAGGAGATCAAACGATCAGGCAAAGGAAAAGAATATGATTGTATTCTTGGTATCAGTGGTGGGGTAGATAGTTCGTATCTTGCTTATTTGGCTAAGGAAAAATTCGGATTAAAGCCCCTTTTGTTTCACGTGGATGCGGGTTGGAATTCCCAAGAAGCAGTGAACAATATAGAAAAGATTGTTGATGGATTGAAACTGGACCTGATCACTGAAGTTGTCAATTGGGAAGAGATGAAAGATCTACAATTGGCTTTTTTTAAGGCTGGTGTTCCTCATTTGGACACCCCCCAGGATCATGTCTTTTTTGCGTCTTTATACAATTATGCGGCTAAACATGGTTTTAAATATATTCTAAATGGAGGTAATTACTCCACTGAATGTATCCGAGAGCCTCTTGACTGGCATTATCATGCTTCTGATTTGCGACAACTGAAAGATATACATAAAAAATTTGGAAATAGAAAATTAAAAACATTCCCTTTGGCTGGTATCTTTAAGTATAAACTTTACTATCGTTATTTTAAAGGTTTAAAAGTAGTTCAGCCTTTGAATTATATGCCTTATACTAAAGAAGGTGCGATCCAGGAATTGGAAACCAGATTTCAATGGCAAAGATACAGTCATAAGCATTATGAATCCAGATTTACAAAGTTTTATGAAGGTTATTGGCTTCCTAAAAAGTTTGGGTTTGATAAGAGAAAAGCGCATTATTCTAGTTTGATCCTTACTGGCCAAAAGTCGAGACACGATGCTTTGAAAGAAATATCTCATCTTCCATTTGATGAGGAAACTGCTCGCAGAGATTTCGAATACATAGCTTCCAAATTGGATATTACAGTGGAAGAGCTTCGAAAGTTAGAAGAGTCAGAAAATAAATCCTACAGAGATTATAAATCAACAAGCGGGATCATTGCACTTGGAACAAAAATTATGAGATTTTTGGGTATTGAAAAGAGAGTTATACAGTAGATGATTGGGATATTGGATTACGGCGTAGGCAATTTAAAAGCATTTGCGAATATTCTAAAAAATTTAGGTTTTAGTTACCAAGTCATAAAATCTCAATCAGAAATAGAATCTGCAAGTAAAATCATACTACCTGGAGTGGGTTCCTTTGACAGTGTAATGGAAAAACTCGAAAACTCAAACGTATTAGATTCTCTTTCTAAAGCAGCTTTGGTTCGTAAAATTCCTATCTTAGGTGTTTGTGTTGGGATGCAAATCCTTGCAGATTCCAGTGAGGAAGGTAAAAAAAGAGGTTTGGGTTGGATTCATTCCAAAGTCAAAAAGTTTCAGTTTGAAACAATCTCGAATCGATTGACTGTTCCTCAAATAGGATGGAACAATATCAAAACGAAACCTGCCTCTATTTTGTTTAAAGGTATGGAAGAAGATCCTCATTTCTATTTTTTGCACTCTTATTATATTGAGTGTGAAAATTCGGAGAATGAAATTGCAAGTGCCAACTATGGCATTGATTTTACATGCGCAGTAAACCAAGATAATATATTTGGAACTCAATTCCATCCTGAAAAAAGTCACCATAACGGCGTTCAGTTACTGAAGAATTTCGCATCTATTTGATATTATGCTTAAACCTAGAATTATCCCATCATTATTAGTTCAGGAAGGCGGTCTTGTAAAAACCACTCGATTCGGCGAACCGAGATATATCGGCGACCCTATCAATGCAGTTAAAATTTTCAATGAAAAAGAGGCGGATGAGCTCACCGTCATTGATATCGATGCAAGCACACAACACAAAGAGCCTGATTACCGCTTGATTGAAAGATTGGCTAATGAATGTAGAATGCCGCTTTGTTATGGAGGAGGCATTAAGAATTTAGATCAAGCAAATCGAATCCTTGGTTTCGGAGTGGAGAAAATCATCGTCAGTTCTTTGTTAATTGAAAATCCTGATATGATTTCCAAAATGGCGGCTTACTTAGGCAATCAAAGTGTTGTAGTTGCTTTGGATCTTAAAAAGCCTATGTTTTCGAAAAAATACGAATTTTCTATTTATAATGGAAAGAAAAAAACGGGGAGATTTTCAGAGGAACTGGTTCGGACTGCGATCGAACTAGGTGCTGGCGAAATTTTAATCAATTCCATTGATCGAGATGGAATGATGGAAGGTTATGACCTGGACTTACTTGTAAATATTCAATCGCATTGTACTGTTCCGATGACAATTTTAGGAGGAGCTGGTTCGATTGATCATATACGAGAAGCTATAGCAAAACTGGGAATTGTCGGTGTTGCTGCAGGTAGTTTGTTTATATATAAAGGTGTACATAAGGCTGTATTAATCAATTATCCGAATCGGGAAGTCAAAACGGATTTATATAATAATTATGGTTAATAAAGTTTTATATAAGAGAAGAGGGCTCGGAAAGTGGACATAGAATTAAACGAACTGGTGCAGCTGATTGTTCAAAGATTGGAAAAATCTAAAGCAGAACTAAAGAATTTTTTTCTCAATTCAAACAAAGAAGTCGGAGTGAGATATTGTTATTTAGACGATCTTCTTCCTGATTCAATCGCCAGAGAAATTTATAATCGTTTTCCCACGAAAGAGAAAATGAGGTTTATGTCCAGCTTTCGGGAGAAAAAATATACATCAAAGAAGTTTGATGATTTCGATCCTTTATTGCGTGATATTACCTTTGCTATTCAAGATCAAAAAGTAATCAGGGTCGTTGAAGAAATTACAGATATAGTCCATCAAAAACCAGATCCTTCACTTTATGCAGGGGGTTTGAGCCTTATGGAAAAAGGAAATTACTTGAATCCTCATATTGATAATTCCCATGAGCTAACTCGTACTCTTTATCGAACATTGAACCTTTTATATTATGTAAATCCAGATTGGAAATTGGATAGTGGCGGTAATCTGGAATTATGGGATAAATCGGTTAAAAAACAAGTAACTATTATCAGTAAATTCAATAGGCTTGTTATTATGGAGACAAATCCGTGGTCATGGCATTCAGTGAGTCCTGTCACTGCTGATCAAAATCGAATTTGCGTGTCCAACTATTACTTTTCTCCAACTTCTCCAATTGGTGAAGAGTATTTTAACGTTACTAGTTTCAGCGCAAGGCCTGAACAGAAATTGAGAAGAATATATTCTTATTTGGATAAACATTTGAGAAATTTTGTAAGGATCATCATTCCTCGTGGGTTAGGAAAAGTAGATGTTTATCAGAATAAGAATCAAAAATAAATTTTTACTTTTTTAATAAATGAACATTTTATTCATAGGTCCTCTCCCTCCTCCTATCAATGGTCATTCCCTTGTTTGTGGGGTTCTACACAATGGTCTTTCTCGGACAAATCATCTTCTTACCGTCGATTTGAAGAAACAAGGTTTAAAAGACGGTCTTGTTTCTTGGATGAGAATGAAGGAAATTTTTAGAGTCTTTATCGAAGCGTTTAAGAGAAAAAGGAATGCTAATGTCGTATATTTTACGATATCTGAATCTTTAGCAGGAAATTTAAAAGATATTATCATTTATCTTATCTGTTATAATCTATTATCCAAATGCTTTATCCATCTACATGGAGGAAGTATAAAAAAGTTATTATTTGATAAATACCCGCTGCTTCATAAATTGAATTCTTTTTTTATTAGTAAGATGGCTGGAGTGATCATATCGGGAGAATCTCATCTTGAGATTTTTGGCAGTTTGACTGCTAGAAACAAAATTCATATTATACCAAATTTTGCGAAAGACGAACTATTTATAGAGCCGTCCGCTGTAACCAGGAAGTTTGCAGATACCGATAAATTACGGCTTTTATTCATAAGTAATATGATTCCCTTGAAAGGTTATCTTCTTTTAGTAGAGGCATTTTTAGCTCTTGATGATTCTATCGCTCAACATTTTTCGTTGGACTTTGCTGGGAGATTTGATTCGGAAGAAGAGAGACTTTCTTTTGAAGAAAAGATTAAAGACAATGTTCGGGTGAAATATCACGGAGTAATCAGTGACGATCAAAAAAAGCAGCTTTTTCAAGAGGCACATATTTTTATTCTGCCTACTATGTTTTTTGAAGGTCAGCCTGTTTCGATTTTAGAAGCATATTCTACAGGTTGTGTTGTTATTACAACAGGACAAAGCGGTATCTTGGATGTTTTTAAAGATGATGTAAATGGATTCTTGATTCAGGAAAATTCTACTTCATCTATTTCACAAGCTTTGGCTAATTTATTGAATCAAAAAGAACGATTGGCTGAAATTGCCGGATCGAATTTGAGTTTAGCTCGAAAAGAATATCGAGTGGAACATTATGTGAATCGAATTCGCACTGCTATCGGTGCCGACTAAGTCGACGTATTGTCTTTCTATCAAAATTTAATAGTAAGGAACTTACCTTGAAAAAAATACTTGTTACCGGTGCCGACGGTTTCATTGGCTCTCACTTAACTGAAACATTGGTTCGACTTGGCTACGATGTTAAAGCATTTGTATATTATAATTCCTTTAATTCTTGGGGCTGGTTGGATCATTGCGCTGATGATGTAAGGGGTAAATTTGAAGTATTTGTGGGAGATATAAGAGATCCTAACGGAGTTAGATCTGCTATTAAGGGAACAGATGCAGTTTTGCATTTGGCTGCTTTGATAGGAATCCCTTTTTCTTATCATTCTCCTGACGCCTATATTGATACGAATATAAAGGGAACTTTGAATGTCCTGCAGGCTGCCCGTGATTTTGATTTAAGTAAAGTGATTCATACTTCTACGAGTGAAGTGTATGGAACCGCACAGTTTGTCCCTATTACTGAAGAACACCCTGTAAGAGGACAATCTCCTTATTCCGCTTCCAAAATCGGTGCGGATCAAATCGCATATTCTTTTTATACATCCTTTCAAACTCCAGTGATTACGGTAAGGCCTTTTAATACTTATGGGCCAAGACAATCTGCGAGAGCGATTATTCCTACTATCATTACACAAATATTGAGCGGAAAAAAAGAAATTCGATTAGGCTCCGTATCTCCCACTAGGGATTTTAATTACGTAGGGGATACAGTTAGAGGTTTTCTTTCTGCTCTGAATGCTTCGCAAGGTTTCGGTGAAGTCGTGAATATCGGAAACGGTTTTGAGATAACTATGGGTGATACTGCCAAGTTTATCTCAGAAATCATCGGAACTACTATCACAATCCAAACTGACGAAGCAAGACTTCGTCCAGATAAGAGTGAAGTAGAAAGACTGTGGGCTGCAAATGGTAAAGCCAAACAATTATTTGGCTGGGAGCCCGAGTATAAAGGATTGGATGGATTCAAAAAAGGTTTAACAGAAACCATTGAATGGTTTAAAAATCCTGAAAATAGAAAAGGATATAAGGCGGATATTTATAATGTCTAAGAGAGCTGTCATTTTGGCGGGAGGGAAGGGAACCCGCTTGAGACCTTATACTACGGTTCTTCCTAAGCCTTTAATGCCTATCGGAGATTACCCTATACTTGAAGTTATTGTGAGACAGTTGGTTCAGTCCGGTTTTGACCATATAACAATGGCGGTAAATCACCAAGCTCATTTGATTCAAGCTTTCTTTCAAGATGGGAAAAAGTGGAACACTAAAATCGATTATTCTTTGGAAGATTCTCCGTTGGGAACAATGGGGCCATTAAAGTTAATTCCGGATTTACCTGAAAATTTTTTAGTAATGAATGGAGATGTATTAACGGATCTAAATTTTCAGGAACTAATGAATCGGCATATTGCATCAAAATCTATTTTTACAATCTCATCTAAGAAAAGAGAACAGTTGATTGATTATGGTGTATTGGATACGAACGAAAATTCTCATCTCATCGGTTTTAGAGAAAAGCCACGTCAATTGTTCGAGGTAAGTATGGGAGTCTATATAGTAAATAAAGAAGCCCTTACTTTCGTTCCCAAGGGAGAAGTTTTCGGGTTCGATCATTTGATGTTAAAATTGATCGAGTTAAAGAAGCAGGTTTCTGTGATTTCTCATTCGGGATACTGGATGGATATCGGTAGACCGGACGATTATGAGAAAGCAATCGATGATTTTGATATGATGAAGCCAAAATTCTTTCATGAATAAGATATTACTGACCGGTGCAAACGGCTTTATTGGAAAAGCCTTAGTGGCAAGACTGGATCAAGATAAAATTCCATATTATATGCTGACTCGTTCGCAAGGAGATATGTTATCTCCTTCTACATGGGAAAACCTTCCGAACGATGTTGATTGTGTTGTTCATTTAGCGGGTCAGAATTTCGTTCCTGATAGTTGGAAGAATAGTTCTCATTTTCTTGATACGAATGTGATGGGAACTAGCCTTGCTTTGGATTATGCGAAAAAAGTAAATGCACATCTGATTTATATTAGCGCTTATCTTTATGGAATACCCAAAAGTCTTCCTGTTGATGAAGAACATCCTGTGGAACCGAATAATCCTTATGCATTGTCAAAATTCTTAGCAGAACAGGTTTGCGCATTTCGATCGAAATACTTTCAACAAGATGTGACTGTGCTGAGGTTATTTAATGTATATGGTCCTCAGCAGAGAATTGAGTTTTTGATTCCTTCTTTAATCAAACAAGCTTTAGGTAAAAAAGAAATTAGGGTATTGGATCTGAAACCGAAACGTGATTTTATTTATATAAATGATGTTGTTGACGCTATTATGAAATGTATCCCTATTCGGAATGGTTTTGATATTTTTAATATAGGCTCAGGAGAGTCTTATTCAGTTCAAGAAGTGATTCAGACCATTCAGAAAATTCAAAACACGGATTTGCCTGTTTCTTCAGAAGCAGTGGAAAGAAAACAGGAAATATCGAATGTAGTTGCGGACATTTCGAAAGCCAGAAAAAAATTGAACTGGGAACCTTCTATTAGTTTGGTGGAAGGTTTGACTCTGACCATGAAGGCCTTCGTTTAGAAGTCATAAGTCGATATGAATAATATAAAATCCGCAAAAGATACAAAAAAAATTCTCATTCTTGGTGTTACAGGAATGTTGGGAAATGCCATATTTCGAGTCCTATCTGAGAATTTTGATTATCATGTATTAGGGACTGCAAGGAATTCATCTAATTTGCGCTATTTTTCCGAGCAAGAGGGACGGCGGATTATCACCAATATAGATGTTTTGAATGTTGATGAGTTGGTTTCCGTTTTTAATCATGTGCGTCCTGATATAGTAATCAATTGTATCGGCTTAATAAAACAGCATAAAGATACAGTTAATGATCCTCTTGTTGTTTTACCTATCAATTCTATTTTTCCTCATCGGCTTTCCAAATTATGTAAATTGGTTAACGCAAGATTGATTCTATTCAGTACGGATTGTGTCTTTGACGGAAAAAAAGGAAATTATTCAGAAACGGATTTTTCTAATGCCGAAGATTTGTATGGAAAATCCAAAGAAATTGGAGAAATTTCTTCCGAAAATCATGTGTTTACAATACGTACTTCAATCATTGGGCATGAATTGAGTTCTTCCTATTCTTTGGTAAACTGGTTTCTCAGTCAGTCTGGTAGTGTGCAAGGTTATAAGAAAGCTATCTTCTCAGGTTTTCCTACTTATGAGATAGGGAGAATCATCGATACATGGATCATTCCTAATCCTGGTTTATCGGGACTTTATCATGTATCAGCGGATCCAATCTCTAAATACGATTTACTAGCTTTGCTTGCGAAAGAATATAATAAGAAAAACGAGATTATCGCCAGCGAACATGTTGTCATTGACCGTTCTTTAAATTGCGATAAATTCAAAAACGCAACAGGGTTTCGTCCTAAGGATTGGAAAACTTTAGTGAAAGAACTTAAATCATCTGGAGAAAAATACATAGGAAATGTTTATGTTCGATAATAAAGTTTTATTGATCACAGGTGGGACGGGCTCTTTCGGTAACACTGTGTTAAAGCGTTTTTTGAATACGAATGTGAAAGAGATCAGAGTATTCAGCCGGGATGAAAAAAAGCAAGAAGATATGCGCATCTCCATCGGAAATGACAAATTAAAGTTTTATATAGGAGATGTTCGAGATCCGGATAGCATCTCTCAGGCATTAGTCGGCGTTGATTATGTGTTCCATGCTGCCGCATTAAAGCAGGTTCCTTCTTGCGAATTCTATCCTATGGAAGCCCTTAAGACGAATGTAATCGGAACGGAAAATGTTATTAATGCCGCAATTGCAAATAAAGTAAAACGGGTTGTAGTTCTTAGTACGGATAAGGCGGTATATCCCATTAATGCGATGGGTATATCCAAAGCAATGGCTGAAAAGGTAATGGTTGCTCGATCCAGGATGATTGAGACCAACGAGACTATTTTGTGTGCTACACGATATGGGAATGTTATGGCTTCCAGAGGCTCCGTTATTCCTTTATTTATAGGACAGTTAAAGTCGAATGAACCTCTGACTGTTACCGATCCTAATATGACCAGGTTTCTTATGTCCTTGGAAGACTCCGTTGATTTGGTGATTCACGCATTTGAAAATGCGAAACAAGGAGATATTTTTGTTCAAAAATCTCCTGCATCTACAATTCAAGATCTTGCCATTGCATTAAAACAATTATTCAATAAGCAGAATGTGATCAAGGTAATCGGAACCAGACATGGAGAGAAGCTTTATGAATCCTTGGTTTCTAGAGAGGAGATGGCAAAGGTTGAGGATATGGGAAGGTATTTTCGTATTCCGGCGGATAATCGCGATTTGAATTATAAAAAATATTTTGTAGAAGGCGAAGAAAAACTTTCCGAGCTGGATGATTACACTTCTCATAATACAAAAAGATTAAACGTGACGGAGATAAAAGAGCTGCTTACGAAATTGGATTACATTCAGGAAAGTTTGAATGCTTAAGGTAATGACAATCGTAGGAACTAGGCCGGAGCTCATTAAAATGAGTCGGGTCATTGACGCATTAGATAAAAACTTTCATCATATATTCGTTCATTCCGGGCAAAATTATGATTATGAGCTGAATCAGGTATTTTTCCAAGATTTGGAAATTCGGAAACCTGACTATTTTTTGAATGTTGCATCTGAAACGGTAGCAAAGACGATTTCAGAAGTCATTCAGAAATCGGATGAACTTTTCGAGAAAGAAAATCCTGACGCTCTTTTGTTATACGGAGATACAAATACTTGTTTAGCGGTTATTACAGCGAAAAGAAGAAAAATTCCGGTATTCCACATGGAGGCAGGCAATCGATGTTTTGACCAAAGAGTTCCGGAGGAATTGAATCGGAAAGTAGTCGATCATTTGAGTGATATCAATCTTGTTTTAACGGAACATGCAAGACGTTATCTATTGAACGAAGGAATCAAACCGGAGACAGTCATTAAAACCGGATCTCATATGTTTGAGGTCTTGAATTATTATAAAACGAAAATAGACTCCTCTCGGATCTTATCCGAACTGAAGATATCACCTAATTCATATTTTTTAATGAGCGCTCATAGGGAAGAGAATGTGGATTCTGCTGAGAATTTAGTGCAGCTATTGGAGTCCATACAAGGTCTTGTGGAAAAATATAATCTGCCGGTAGTCGTCTCCACTCACCCAAGAACTAAAAAGAGATTGGAAGCTTTGGATACAAAAGAGTGGAATCCTAAAATTTTATTTCTTAAACCATTCGGTTTTTTGGACTATATTTTTCTTCAAAAGAATGCACTTTGTATTCTTTCCGACAGTGGAACCATCACGGAAGAAGCTTCTATTTTAAATTTACCTGCAGTAACGATTCGTAATACCCATGAACGTCCGGAAGGTATGGATGTAGGGACTTTGATCATGTCCGGGCTCAAAAGAGAAGAGATTTTAGATTCCGTTCGGATTACAATAGAGAATCAAAAAAACTCTAAAAGCCATGCTTATGTTTCCGACTATATGGTAGAAAATGTTTCTCAAAAGATCGTTAAACTGGTCCAAAGTTATACAGGTTATATCAATCGAACCGTTTGGCATAAATCCTAAATCGTGAAAATTTGTCTTATCGTTGACGATTATCTACCGCACAGTAGGAAAGTTGCGGCTAAAATGATGCACGATCTTGCTCTTGGATTGAAAGAAAATGGTCATAATGTAACTGTGGTTACTCCGGGCGGAGATCATTATACACCCGTTGTAAAAGAAGATTATGAAGGCATAAATGTTCTCAGATTTCCTTCCGGTCTTTTGAAAAATGCATCCAAACCGATTCGGCTGATCAATGAGTTATTATTGTCCTTTCGTTCTTGGTCTTATTTAAAAGGAAATTTTAATTCGGAGAAACAAGACCTCATTATCTATTATTCTCCTACAATCTTCTGGTCCGGTCTCGTATCAAAATTAAAGAAAAAATGGAATTGTCCTTCTTATTTGATATTAAGAGATTTTTTCCCTCAATGGGTGATTGACCAAGGGATGCTAAAAGAATCCTCCTTACTGATTCGTTTTTTCAAATACTGGGAAAAGAAAAATTATTCAGCGGCTTCTCGTATCGGTGTGCAGTCCCCTAAAAATTTAGAATGGTTTAGAAAATATTTTCCTTCTTATTCGAATGCAGAGGTTCTTTTTAATTGGGTAAAAATCGAAGAACAAAAATTTTTTCCTAGTTTTTATCGCACACGGTTAGGTTTGAAAGGTAAAGTTGTTTTCTTTTATGGTGGTAACATCGGTTTGGCGCAAGATATGACGAACATCATTTCTCTGGCAAAAAGATTTTCTACAAACTCTTCCGTTGCGTTTGTCTTGGTAGGTTCCGGTGATGAATTTTCTTTAGTTCAAAATTCAATTAAAACTGAAAATCTAACAAATTTAATTCTTTTGGAATCTGTATCTCAAGAGGAATATAGAAGAATGCTGGCCGAGTTCGATATAGGTTTGTTTACCTTGCATAAAGATCATAAAACTCATAATTTTCCGGGGAAAATCTTGGGGTATATGGAGCAAGGTAAACCTATATTAGGTGCTGTAAATTCCGGAAATGATCTGAAGGACGTTTTAGAGGAGGCCGGTGCAGGCCTTGTGTGTGAATCAGGAGATATCGATTCTTTTTATCATAATGCAAACATTCTTCTTGATGCTTCCAAAAGGGAAAAGATGGGAAAAAAATCATTCTCATTGCTTGAGTCGAAGTTCTCCGTAGATAACGTGATCAGGACAATTTTAAAGTAAGCTGGTTCGAATGGAAGTGAAAGAATATACAAGACGGCATTCTCGTTGGTTTGAACGCATCTTACTGAGTTATAGCTTCCAATTTTTGTCCGGCGGTTTTGTATTAATTCTTTGTACTGCAGTGCCCATTTGGGGTTGGCGTTTTTGGGATTCTGAAGATCCTAATATCATCACTTCCTTGGTTGCATGTTTACTTTCCTTTCTCATTTCCACTATATCTTTGAGAAATTTATTTCGGCTTCCTGGCTCGGAAACGGTCGCCTATATTCTTCCTGTAACCACCATTTGTTTTGCCATTCCTATCGGGCTCATTCTCGTTTTTAGGGCAACTTATTCGATTCAGGTGTTTGTGGTCGGCTTTTGTATTTCACTTTTATGGTGTTATATCGGATATTTTTTAGGAAGAAGATATCGTTTGGTAAGATACGCCTTGCTTCCGTTTGGTGAACCGAAGGAATTCGAACACACTCACGGTGCTCTGTTTCAGGTAATCGAAAAGCCGGATTTAGAAAGCCAAAGGTTTAATGCGATCGTTGCGGATTTAAATTCGAGTGAGATGACTCCCAGTTGGGAAAAGTTCTTAGCCGCTTGCACTCTTTCCCGCATTCCCGTTTATTCTACTAAAAAAATCAGGGAAGCCGTTTTGGGAAGAGTGAAGATCGATCATTTGAGCGAAAATGAATTCGGAAGTTTGCTTCCATCTTCCTTCTATGAAATTACCAAACGTTGTTTCGATTTTTTAGGAGCCCTGATTCTGATTCCGCTGCTCCTTCCTTTTTTTATTTTGATATCGCTTATCATTCGATTGGAATCAAAAGGGAATGCTTTTTTTGTGCAGGAGAGAATGGGATACAGGGGTCGTATCTTCAAGATGATTAAATTTAGAAGTATGTACACTGAACTTCGAGGGAGCGGTTTCACGAACGAAAAGGAAGATCCTCGAATCACGAAATTCGGAAAAATATTAAGAAAATATCGCATTGATGAGCTACCTCAAATTTTCAACATCTTCCTTGGGCAAATGAGTTTTATCGGTCCAAGGCCAGAATCTTACGAACTTTCCCAGTGGTACGAGAGAGATGTTCCTTTTTTCGCATACAGGCATATCGTAAGGCCCGGCATCACCGGCTGGGCTCAGGTGGAGCAGGGGTATGCTGCAGAAGTCGACGGAATGAAAATTAAACTTCAGTATGATTTTTATTATATTAAAAATTTCTCATTCTGGTTGGATCTATTGATCGTATTTAAAACAGTAAAGACTATATTAACCGGGTTCGGCGCAAGGTAATCGCACTTAAAGTCTGAGTTGCAGTAAGAATGGATCTGTCTTTATTCTGGATATTTTTATCTTTTGTTTTCTGTGTTACCTTAACCGTAACTCAAATGGGAAAAAAATCCCTGGTCATTGTTGTAATTCTCGTTTGGTGGTATTTTTGGCTCGCCCTTTCCGAGTTTTCCTTAACAGGTCTTTTTCCTCCTTCGGATTATGCAAAATTATTGTACCTTGTTTTTTTCTTCTTTTTAACTTCTTTTGCGGTTCTTTTTAATTCAAAGAAAATCTATCGTTATTTCTCGATAGATGCAGAGACTTTTTTGAAAAAGGAAGTTCTCAATAAAGAATCTTTATTTTTTAAATTCCAGATTTTTCTTCTTTTCCCTCTGTTTGTATTCTTTTGCATTCGAGGTTTATATCTGCTCCTGTATGTTTATGAGATTAATTTTTATCGCTCTGAGGTTTATGGCCTAAACACCGGTTCCTCCGCATTGTTTTTTAATAGCCATGTAATTTCTTCTATTTACGAATTACTAGCGGGGCCGTTGTTGTTACTCGGTTTGTTCTTAGGTTTTTCGTTTTATATTTATCTAAAAAGAAGCCGGGTTTTGGCTATTTCCTATATTCTCATTGTTATGGATTCGGTGATGAGTGCAGGAAGATTCGGTTATCATTATATTTTATACAGTTTGATTTTAATTGTTTTGTATCAGATGTTCATTAAGAAAAAAGTTTTGAGCTGGAAATCTTTATTGCTAGGTGCTTTTGTCTTTTTAAGTATTTTTTTACTTTCCGTATCCGTTTCCATTAAGAGAAATAAAAGCACTTCTCCTATTTCCGGGTTTATGGAACGTTTCGTAATCGATTATCATACGAATTCTTTCACAATCTTTAGCCAAGAACTGGATAATCCTGAGTCGGGAATTCATAAATACACTTACGGTCGCTCTACATTCAGTGGGCTTGAAAAATATGCAGCGGTAATCCTAAGAAGTTTTAATTATAAGGTCAATTCTCAATCCGATGTCATTGGAGGCGAATTGATGGTAAACAGAGTGGTCGGCTGGAATCAAAAATGGGAAGGTAAATATTACAATGCATTCGGTTCCATGTTTTATTCTATGTATAGAGACGGCGGAGTTCTCTTTGTAATACTTTACGGAATTCTTTTCGGGTGTTGTTTAAGTTATTTTTCAAACGGACTGGTTTCTAAAAATCCGTTTCATTTGTCGATTTTAAGCGCTCTTTCCTTTATCGGGATATATGGTATTTTTCAACCTGTTACAACAGGACCAATCTTACCTTCAATTTTTTTAATCATCCTATTTTATAAGCTTAACTTACAGAAGATCTCAAATTTTATCCGCAACACGGTGTTCAATGTCTAATAAACTCGAAAGTGAATCCTTTAGTTTGATTGATTCTAAAACAAGAATCTTTCATCTAAATCTGTCCGAATTATGGCAGTATAAAGATTTAATCTATTATTTCGTAAAAAGAGATTTCGTATCATTTTACAAACAAACGATTTTAGGTCCCTTATGGTATTTAGTGCAGCCGATTGTCTCTTCAGTCGTTTTGTTCGTAGTATTTACTAAAATCGCAAAGTTACCTACAGGAACCGTTCCTCCTTTTCTCTTTTATTTAAGTGGAAACATTTTGTGGATGTATTTTGCAGAGAATTTGAATCGAACCTCTGACACATTCATCGTAAATTCTTCCATCTTTGGAAAAGTCTATTTTCCCAGATTGACCGTTCCTATCAGTACAACTCTTTCCGGTTTGATTTCTTTTTTTATTCAATACGCTTTGTTTTTGTCAGTTTATGCGTATTATTACTTTCAAAATCAAGTTCCTTTTTTTACCGTTTGGATCTTTTTAACTCCATTTGCTGTTTTATATTTAGCATTGATTAGTTTTTCTTTCGGAATTATGATCTCTTCTTTGACGACCAAATACAGGGATTTGCGATTCATTCTGAGGTTCGGAATTCAATTGTGGATGTTTGCATCTCCGATTGCTTATTCTATCCAACAGGTTCCTAAACATTACTTAAGTATTTATATGTTGAACCCTATCACTCCGGTTATTGAAGGGTTTCGTTTCATTTACTTTCAAAATACTCTTTTGACTCTTGATGATTTACTTTGTAATTTTATCATCAATGGAACTGTTCTTGTTTTGAGTATCCTTCTTTTTAATAGAGTTGAAAAATCATTTATGGATACGGTTTAATAATTATGAATTCTGAATCGCTATCAATTCAATTTGAGAAAGTAAGCAAACGTTATATTTTAGGGCAGATGTCTCACGGAATGATTACCAAAGATTTACAATCTTGGTGGGCGAAGCTGAGAGGAAAACAAGATCCTAACTCTTTGATTGATGCAACTAAAGAGAAGCAAACCTCAGATACTTCTGAATTTTATGCGCTAAAGGATATTAACTTCTCGATTCAAAAAGGAGAAGTTATAGGAATCATTGGAAGAAACGGTGCGGGAAAATCGACACTATTGAAACTTCTTTCCAGAGTGACTTCTCCGAGCAATGGTAAAATTAAGATCAACGGTAAGATCGCCAGCCTTTTAGAAGTAGGCACAGGCTTTCATCCCGATCTGACAGGAAGAGAGAATATTTTTTTGAATGGCGCTATTCTGGGGATGAGCAGAAAAGAAATATTCGCTAAATTCGATGAGATTGTGGAATTTGCGGGAGTTTCTAAATTTATCGATACTCCCGTTAAAAGATATTCAAGTGGAATGTATGTTAGGTTAGCATTCGCCGTAGCGGCACATTTAGAGCCGGATATACTTGTTGTTGATGAAGTATTGGCAGTCGGAGACTTAGAGTTCCAAAAAAAATGTCTGGGAAAGATGGAGTCAGTTTCCAAAAAATCCGGTAGAACTATATTATTTGTCAGTCATAATATGGCGGCAATCTCTAGTCTTTGTACCAGAACGATTTATTTAAAAAAGGGTCAAATTCATTACGATGGAAAAACGGAAGATACGATTTCTAAATACCTTCAGGACAATCAATCGATACTAGAAGAGAATTTATCCGAAAGAAAAGATCGAGAAGGGGAAGGTCAAATTATCTTCGAAGAAACTTGGACCGAAGACGAAGCAGGGAAAAGAAAAACAACTTTTCTTTCCGGAGAGAGTCTTGTGATCGCTGCGAAAATCAGGATTAGAAATAAAATTCCCTATAAGAAAATTTCAGCTGCATTTCAAGTTCAGGATCAAAACGATTATACCCTAACGGATCTAAACACTCAATCAAAAGCTATCGAATTTGATGTTCCCACAGACAGAGATTCTGCCGTTCTTAGATGCAAACTTCCGAATATTCCTCTTATGCCTGGAAGTTATAATCATCATGTTATTTTGAGAACAGATAATATCATTCAAGATTTTGTCCTTACCGCAGGTAATTTTCACATAGAAGAAGGGGACTTTTTCGGTACAGGCAGGACATTCGATAGAGGGCATGGTTATATCCTTTTGCACCAAGAGTGGAGTTTGAATTAAAAGAGTTTTATATTCATGAAATCATCTCTTTTACTTTTTCTCTTTAAGTTCGTTTCTATTTTTAGAGTCGGCCGCAAAAAACAAAGACTTTTGGTGATGAAAATTGATGCGATCGGAGATTATATCCTATTCAGAAATTTTCTCTCTGTGTTGAAAGCCGATATTGCATATAAAGATTATGATTTTTATATATTCGGAAATATTCAATGGAAAGAAATTTATGAAGCGTATGATGCTGATTTTGCGATAAAAGCAATTTGGTTCGATCGTAGCCGGCATAAGAATCATTTGTATCTTTTCTGGCTTTTGATTCGTCTTTCTTTGATTTCCGCAGATCTTTTTCTTCAACCGACTCATTCCAGGGATTTTTGGTGCGATTTCTTTTCGAGAAGAACTCCAGCTCGCAAAAAGATCAGTTCTTTCGGAGATGATACGAATATCGGGACGGACGCAAAAAAACGCTCGGATGACTTTTTTGATGTTTTGCTTCCTGTAAAGTTTTTGTATGAATTCGAATTCCTCAGAAATAGGGAGTTTTTCTCGCTTCTTTTAGAAAAGGAGATTAAAATTTCGAAACCGTCCATCTCGTTTTCTAAAATAGATGGGAAACCTTATGTTTCTATTTTTTTAGGTGCAAGCAGTTCCTTAAAACAATTTGAAAAAGAAAAACTTTTTCTTTTCCTTAAGGAATTAGCAAGCCATGATCGAAACCTGAAGTTTGTTTTACTCGGTTCACCGAAGGAAAAACAAATGTTAGAGCTTTTTCCTTTTTCTGATTTTCCTAATCTGGAAAATATGTGTGGAAAAACAAGTTTAGTTCAATTGATCGATCAAATCGGAAACTCAACCGCCTCCATTTGTTATGACAGTAGCGGAGTACATATTGCCGTGGCAACGGGAGTGGATAAGGTTGTTTGCATCAGTAACGGCAATCATTACGGACGTTTCATTCCTTACCCAAAATCAATTGTTGAAAATATGTTGGGTTTTTATCCTCCTGAGATTAAAGATGAGTTGAGGAAGGGAAGGGAAAATCTTGTTTTAGAGAGATATTATACCGGTGCAAGTTTGGATATAAATACAATCCCTTTGCAAGAAACAATAAATGATATTTTCGATTATTTGAAATCCTAAACTGGAGCTTCTCTTCTGTCTTTAAAAAAAATACCAATACTCTTAATCGCATTCAATCGCCCGAAAGAAACAAAGATAGTATTTCAATCCATTTCTGAATATGCACCTGAGAAACTTTACATTGCTGTAGATGGTCCTCGCCAAACAAGAGAGACTGATTTTGAACTTTGTGAATCGGTAAAAAGTATTTTTAATAAGATCGCTTGGGATTGCGATGTAAAAACAAAATACAATACATCCAACTTAGGCTGTAAAAATGCCGTAAGTTCCGCCATTACATGGTTTTTTGAGCAGGAAGAGACGGGTATCATTCTTGAAGACGATTGTCTACCTGATCCCAGTTTTTTCCCTTTTATGGAAGAGATGTTGGTGAGATATAAAGATGAAGAGCGAATCTCTATGGTAAGCGGAGATAATTTTTCATTCGGAAAGATTCAATTGAAGGAAAGTTATTATTTTTCAAGATACAATCATATCTGGGGGTGGGGTTCTTGGAGAAGATCCTGGAAAGATTATGATGTCAATCTTTCCGATTATTCCTCCGGACTGGAAAGTATCCGCTCCTATCTCACTCCTTACGAATTCTATTATTGGAAAAATATTTTTGATTCCGTAAAGGAAGGAAAAATAGATACATGGGATCATCAATGGACTTATACGAATTTCAAATTGAGACGTATGTCAATCATGCCTAACGTAAATTTGGTGTCTAATTTAGGTTTCGGTGAAAATGCAACACATACGACAGTTTCTTCTTCCGAAAGCGCTTTTGCAAATATGAAAAGGGAAAAACTTGTTTTTCCGTTGGTTCATCCTTCTAAATTAAGGATCAATGAAATGTTCGATCGATTTTCAAGAGATACTTTTTTACCTCCCAGAAAAGCTTTTGTTGTGCGCTTGTTTTCACGTTTGAGGAGGATCTTTGGATTGTAGGCTCTGCGGTTCTTCTACTGAAAAAAAATTCAGAGGAAGGATTTTAAATAAGTATGAAATCGATTACCATCGATGCACTTCTTGTGATTTGATTCAGACAGAATCCTATTTTTGGTTAGAAGAGGCATACAAGGATTCGATTGCAATCACCGATACAGGAATTTTGGAAAGAAATTTTATTTTAGCGGAGAGGGTTCTTGCAGTGTTGACTGCGATCTCCTCTTCATTCCGTTTCTTCTCCGTATGGACAAAACTTCCGTTCTTTCTTGTGAAAAGAATACTCAGTAGGATACTTAAGCCTTATCTTTCTCCGATTTTGGATTTTGGAGGAGGATACGGAATTATGGTACGAATGTTACGTGATATAGGATTGGATGCCTATTGGAGCGATCCTTATTCGCAGAATTTGGTGGCAAAAGGGTTTGAGTCTTCTCAGAAAAAATACCCTGCCCTGATTGCCTTTGAAGTATTGGAACATTTTTCTGAGCCTAGGCAGCAGATAGATTCTATCATGCGTCTGTATGATCCCGATGTTTTCCTTTTTTCCACATTACTTTATGGTGATACGATTCCTGACTCTTCTTGGTGGTATTATGGATTCGAGACAGGGCAGCATATTGCTTTTTATAATCGAACTACTTTGGAAAAACTCGCCGAGATATATAATCGTAAGATATATTCTTTTTCTCCCGATTTTCATGTAATGAGTAAAATTGATTTAGATGAAAAATCAATTTCTTACATTTTGGAAAGACTTCCCGATTTACTCATTCGATTGAAATCGAAATACAGAAGTAAGGTAATTTCCGATTTCGAATCCTTGAGAGAAACTTTAAGGTAACGTTTGCGATGTTAATCTATTTGTTTTCACATTCCAGCAATACCTCCCAAATGAAGCTTAATAGATTTATTTTTATCTTTTTTTCTGTCATTCTAACTTTGTTTTTATTCGGTCAAAATCTCAAAGCAAGTTGGGGAATCATTGATGACCATGAAGTATTCTATTTAAACGATAAATATATATCGGAGAAAGGGTCGTTTTTTGATACTGTTTGGACTTATTCAGAAGTCGGAAAATTCGGTGACTTCCCCCGATATAGACCGGCATATTATATGATCCGTATGGCAGAGACTCTTTTGCAACCAGATGTATTCGGTTGGTATCTGTTTCGTTTGTTTATTTTTGCCTTTTTTCTTTTTGTCTGTATGTTATTGCTTTCCGAATATTTTTCCGTATTCAACTCCTTGTTAATTGTTATTTGGTTTGTTTCTTTCGGTTACTGGGGGGATATATTCACTCGATTAGGTCCCGGTGAAATTTATTGCACCTTGGGAGTTTCGTTGTTTTTATATGGAATTATATGCGAGTCAAGAATGAAACATTCTCATCTCTGGGTGTATTTGATTTCACTTGGCGATATCATTGCTGCTGGTTCCAAAGAAAACTTTATATTTTTAACTCCCGTTTTGTTGTATTATCTTTGGCGGCATAGACATAAATGGAATTGGAACTTTTTACTTCTGATTCTTTCCGTATTTTTCAATTTGATTGTTTTCTCCTCCGTTGCGATTTACATTCTTAAAACTGCAGATATATACGGAATGGAAGATCCTCAGCAAAAATCTTCCTTATTGAAAAGATTGTTTTTAAATTCGTATGTGATCTTTAGTTTTTCGGTTTTAGTCGTTACGTTTTATGTGCTCCGATTGTATCGACTTGTTTCTCATAGAAAAATGGATTGGAAAAGCTTATTTCTGATGATCTTTTTCTTTTTAACTGTTATTTTTAATATTATTTTTTATTCCGGTTATTGGCCGCAATACAATCGTTATGATTTTCCGGGAATTATATTGATTCAAATGACACTTTTGGTAGCTTTGTATTCGTTGTTAAGATACCCCGCCTCCTTTTTTTCAGATAGAAAACTGGCCCTCCAAGTCTTCTTATCAATATTGATGATTCTTTTGATTCGCCCTTTAGATGCTCTCTCTGTGCGCAAGGAATCTGAGAAGAATGCGATAAGGACTTCTCAATTTTGGAATCAGTTGAATTCTGTGTCTTCTTATGCAAATAAAGAACCTGACTCTGTTTGGGTGATCGCAGTGAATCAACCTTATGATTTCGAATTTTTTGATTCCTCATTGAGATATAGCAAGCAGTTGAGGATTGATATTCCTAAAGTATTATGGATGGAGAATGTTTCTTCCGGAAACGAACATGAAGCAGGCCTTGTCTCCGATTTGAATCTTCGATCGGAAACTGGAATCGAAGAATATAATGTAATTCCACGTCGGCAGTTTGAAACAGGAACATATAACTGTATTTTTACTCAATTTAATACCGATATAATTCCGGAAAATTTGAATAAAAGATGCAAAACATATAAGAGTGTAATAATCAAATGGTAAAGAAGAAATCAATAGATATTGTGATTCCTTGTATGAACGAGGAAGACAATGTGTGGCGTATATACGAGCGTATTCATAATGTATGTCCGCCTGTATATGATTTGCGTTTGATTTTTGTGGACGACGGGTCTAAAGATGCCACTTTGAAAAAAATAAGGGAGTTACAGCAAAAATATCCTAAAGAGGTTTTTTATATTTCCTTTTCCAGAAATTACGGTCATCAAAAAGCACTCAAAGCTGGTTTAGATCATTCTACAGGTGATGCGGTAATTTCTATTGATGCAGATATGCAGCAACCTCCCGAATTGATTCCTGAAATGATTCGTAAATGGGAAGAGGGATTCGATATTGTATACACCAGAAGAATCGACAATGAATCAGTTTCTTTTTTTAAGAAAATCACAGCTAAAGTGTTTTATCATTCTTTGAATTATTTATCTGGCGTAAATATTGATTCTGGTGCGGCAGACTTTCGTTTACTGGATCGGAAGGTTGTAGATGTAGTCGCCTCATTGAAGGAGGAGTTTCTTTTTATCAGAGGTATGATTTCCTACATAGGCTTTAATCAATTTCCGATCGATTACACTCCGGCAAAAAGGGAACATGGGCAAACCAAATATACATTTAAGAAAATGTTCCAGTTTGCTTTAGAAGGTATTACCTCTTTTAGTACTAAGCCTCTGCATTTGGCTACGATCCTCGGATTTTCTCTTTTTGCATTTTCAATTGCTTATTCCCTTTATGCGGTATATGTTTATTTTTTTACGGATATCGCTATATCCGGTTGGACTTCTCTTCTCGTTAGTGTTTTATTGTTAGGTGGGGTTCAGTTGATGATGTTGGGGATTTTGGGAGAGTATATAGGTAAAATGTTCATAGAGGTGAAATCCCGACCCATGTATATCATTCAAGAAAAGAAGATCAAATAATCGTCACAATAAGATTCAATTTAATGCCAAAACTATCCATTATCACAATCAATTTCAACGATAAAGTCGGTCTTAAAAGGACCATCGATTCCGTTAAGTCGCAAACTTGGCGTGATTTCGAACACATCATTATAGATGGCGGTTCCACCGACGGTAGTTTGGAATTGATTCAATCCGAATCCTCTCATTTTTCTCATTGGGTAAGTGAAAAAGATAAGGGAATTTATAATGCACAGAATAAAGGGATACTTGCTGCGAAAGGAGAATACTGTCAGTTTTTAAACAGTGGGGATTTTCTTTTTGATGAGAAGGTATTGGAAAATATTTTTTCTAAAAATCCGAATGAGGATCTATTGTACGGAGATATGTCCATTGATTATGGCAATCGAATTGAATATGGAAAAAGCCCCGATCGACTTACTTTTCCTTTTTTAGCTTTGGAAGTTCTTTGGCATTGCACTTGTTTTATCAAAAGAGAATTATTTTCGAAATATGGAACATACGATGAAGCTTTTCGCATCGTTGCCGATGTTGATTTTTTCTTCCGCGCGTTAGGAATGAACGATTCTTCCTGGAGATATTTCCCACTTAGAATTGCGCAGTTCAATACGGGAGGGTTCGGCTCTTCCCCTGCGAATCAAAAACTATTAGCAGATGAAAGAGAAAGAATGTTAAATAAATACCTTACTCCTCTGCAGATAGAAATGTGCAAAACATATTTATCATTAGAAAATGAATGCATTCGTTATAGAATGAGTCGAGTGGTTCGTCTTTCCAATCTAATCAAAAGAATTCCCGTTCTGTCTCATTCGATACAACTTCTGCTCTTCGTAATGGAGAAATTTTACAGACTTGTTCGAGGATATAAGTTAAGTTAATACATGAAAATACTTTGCCATATCAATCATTACTTCGGGCAAAATGAGTTTTTTACGGGAAAGTCATCTTTGCCTCCCGGAGTAGAGCCTGAGGAAGTAGCTAAAAGAGCTTCCGTTAGAAAAAAACATGTCGAATCCGTAATCAATCAAATGAAATCGTTCGGTGGTATTGATGTTGTAGTTTGCGGAATGAAAGACTATTCTTTGGTTCCGATCGATCTTGATTTTTCTTACATTCGATCGACTCCTTTGCTGATGATCTATGAGTCCATCGATAGAATGGCTGATAAAATAGATGAATATGATTATTTCATAAATTTGGAAGATGATACTTTTCTTACGAAAGAGACATTCGAAAATATCGTCCGTTTCGATAAGACTTCTTTCGTAAACGAGATACTTCTTCCTAACCGCTTGGAAACAGATGATTCTGGGAATCTCTATTGTGTAGATATTCAAGCTTTGCCTGGATGGACTTTGCAAATGAAACAGTTTGAGGGGCATTCTTTAAAAGTGGCTCTGAATCCTCACTCTGCACTTGTGATTTTCTCCAAGGAAAAGTTTAAATATGCATTGAGTCATATCGATAGAAGTTTCAGGAAGAATATACTTGCAAATGAATTGGATTCTGCGTTCGCCTATTATCATTCTCCTTTTTCACTTTTCAGAAGTGAAGACTTGTCTTTTCATTCTGTAATTCATTTGGATCGTTGGATTTATTCCCCGGGTGAAACCCTTTACAAGGTTTCGCATAAAAGAAGATATAACATTTCCATCGGAGATTTTTTCCCTCCCATTTTTATGAGAGGACTTCGATTTATTCTTAAACGTTTTTTGCGAAGGAACAAAACTGCATGAGGAACGAAGAGCACGATTATTCTAATTTTATCGATCTGCAAAACGAAAATTCTTCTCTGACTAAAATTATCGGAAAGATAACTCCAGGTTCAAATGTCTTAGAATTCGGTCCGGCAGGCGGATATATGACTCGCTATTTGAAAGAAAATCTGGGCTGTAAAATAGTATGTGTGGAGATAAGTGAAGAATTAGCCAATAGCGCTAAGCTTTTTTGTGAGAGAATGATCATCGGGGATATCGATCATCTTGATTTTAAAAAAGAATTTCCTGTGGATCATACATTCGACTTCATTATATTTTCAGATGTATTGGAACACTTATATTTCCCTAAAAAACCTCTTTCTGAATCATTGCGATTACTAAAAGAGAACGGTCGAATTCTTGCATCGATCCCAAACATTGCACACGGTTCGATTATCTTACAGCTATTAAACGGTAGATTCGAATACCAAAGTCAAGGATTGTTGGATAACACTCATATTCGATTTTTCACTAAGTCGAGTATTTACTCTCTTTTTCAGGAAACTGGATATAAGATTGATCATTTGGAAAGGGTAAAGATCGGTATATTCGAAACAGAATTCGATTTTAAAAAAGATAGATATTCTGAAATACAACAAGAAGCGATTTCTTTGTCTGAAGAATCGGAAACATATCAATTCATTGTCGATGCATCAAGATCTTCTTCCAAGCAGTTGCCCGTTTCAGAAGAAAAATTACTTTCTTCTTCCGAATCATATCGGGAATTCCTAGATTGGAAAGCATTGAAAAACGCGAAAATCGTTCGAATTGCAATTTCTTTTCAATCTGTTTTGAATCGAATTTTGAAATAGATATATCGAATCTCATTTGAAAAAGACCGCTTTCATTCGCCATTTTGCTATAGGAGATGTGCTTTTAACTCTTCCCGTCATCAAGCAGTATAAAAAAAACTTTCCCGGTCACGAGACTTATTTGGTTACCGATATCAGTCTGATCCGGCCAAATGAGTATTTGGATCGAGTGATTTCTTTTTCAGATATTGATTTTGAGAATTTCGAGAAGGATTTCGATCGAGTCATTTATATGGATTATGAATCGAATCCGGAAGTGCATGTTCTGGATTCGTATGCTTTCTGTGCAGACATTCGCCTGGAAGATCGTACAATTAGTTGGTCTTTGAATGAGTCTTCCCTTGTCAGAAGCAAGGAAATATTAGAAAAAGAAAATTGTACTCCGAAATTTGTCACCTTACAGGTACAATCCGGTCATTCTCTTAGAAACTATCCGATGGCTCATTTTCAGTCGTTGATTGGTTTGATTCGTGAGACTGGTATGCAAGTAGTCGTATTGTCTGACAAAAAAAATCCTCTTGTTGATTGCATCAATCTGGCAGGAAAAACAAAGAACATTGAAGAAGTTGCGGGAATCATTTCTCTTTCCGATTCCTTTATCGGAATTGATTCGGGATTGTTGCATATTTCCCAGGCATTAGGAAAAAATACTATAGCTATATTCGGATCCACAAATCCTCTTTATAGAGTGACTCGCCCGAAAAATACATTCATCGCTTCCGTAGAGGAGTTGGATTGTTTGGGTTGTTATCATAAATCAGGCAAAGGTGCGGAAACTCTTTCTGTCTGTAAAAGAGGCGATTTGGCGTGTATGAATCATTTGTCCCCTGAATTTATTTTTTCACTTTGGTCCCGATCTTTTTCGAAAGAGAATTCTGGCTTGGAGATGAAGATCGATTCAGCAATTCGAAGTGCTGAGGAATATTTCTCTAAATCGGATATGGGAACACGTCGGAAAAAAATGTTTTCCGATTATCGTATCAGAGTGGAACGTTATTTAAACGAAAAACGATGGACGAGTAAATTACGTTCTGTTCTAAAGAAATTGATATCTTATGTGCGTTAGTTGGATCGGATGAAGATAGGGATCGACGCATATGTAGCGCGTTTTCCACTTACGGGGATCGGTAATTATACTTTTTCTCTAGCCAAACATCTAGAGAAATATTATCCTGAGAACAAATATTGTTATTTTTTAAAGGATGACTACATTCATGATAGATCCTTTTCCGATTATTTGAGAGACAAGGAAAAAAGATTCGTTCTCTCTTCCTATTTTCGAAACCGTTTCCTTCGAAGAGTTGAAAATAAAATCAAAACCAAATTTTTCCAAGGGATATTGTCTTCAGAATCTTATTTTAAACTTTGTTTCAGTCGATTGGAAGATGAATTGTTTCGGTTGACTGAAGATTTGGATTTGTATCATGGAATCGATTGGTATTTTCACGTATCTCCTAAAGTGAAAAGGAAGATTTTAACGGTTCATGATTTAACATCCGTCATCCTTCCCGGTTTTCATGATCGGATGTCTGTTGGTAAAGAAATTGCGAAATCTAAAAATTTGGACGCTTTTGATTTATTTTTATCCGTTTCCGATTCTACGAAAAACGATTTAATCCGTTATTATGGCGTAGCTGAAAATAAGATCAAAACTGTTTATCAAAGCTGTGATCCGATCTTTGATGATATTCAATTATTAGACAAACAAGCAGTCCTTTCTAAATATTCAATCCCTACGGATCGGCCCTATTTTTTATCCGTATCTACAATCGAACCGAGAAAAAATTTCATAAAAGTTCTGGAGTCTTATCAAAACTATAAAGATAGAACTGGAGATTCGGATTCCATTCTCGTGTGCACCGGTTTGTGGGGATGGAAAAATAAGGAGTTAAGCGATTGCATTAATAGACATCCTTATTCCGATTCCATATTTTTCACAGGCTACTTGGATCTTTCTGACATGCCTACATTGTATCATTATGCATCCGGTTTTCTTTATCTTTCCGTCTATGAAGGATTCGGTCTTCCCATTTTGGAAGCTATGAAATCAAAAGTTCCCGTAATCTGTTCGAATACATCCTCTATGCCCGAAGTGATAGGGGATTGTGGTTGGCTTGTCGCTCCGAACGATGTGAACGCTGTTGTCGATGCTATGATTGAATTGAAGGAAAATAAAGAAAGTGTAAGTCTAAAGTCGGAAAAGGCATACGAAAGAAGTAAAAATTTCAACTGGCAAAGGACGGCAAAAGAAACTTTTGAATCATATCAATCCTAAAGTAGGAATTGTTCTTATCAATTGGAATTCCGGAGTTAAAACAATTCACTGTATAGAATCCATTCAGAAGCCGGAAAGTTTTCAATATGAAATTATTGTCATCGATAACGGTTCTAAGGACGGTTCGTTAGAAAAATTAAAAGCAAGGTTTCCTGATCTTCGGATTTTTGAAAATAAAGCAAACATGGGTTTTGTAGGAGCTTGCAATCAAGGTCTGAAATACTTTTTAGAAAAACAAACTCCTTACTGTATATTGTTTAATAATGATATGATTGCCGATGAAAATTGGCTGCGTTCTTTCGTTGCAGCAGCGGATCGTTATGAAACAAGTGATATCTTAGGGTCGACGATCGCATTTAAAAATATGCCGAGGTTGTATAATTCAACCGGTGTTGTAATGAATTTTTCAGGCTATTGCTGGGATCGCGATTTCGGTGAATATGTAGATGATGTAAAGAGGCAGACGGGAGAAGTTTTGGCGGTGAGCGGGGGATCAATGCTCATCAAAACCCGTATATTGAGCCGCGTAGGTTATTTAGATAAAGATTATTTCGCCTATTATGAGGATCTAGAGTTTTGCTTAAGGTATCGGCGTATTTTGAATGGGAACATTACTTTTGTTTCAGAGGCTAAATGTTTTCATGAATATTCAGGTTCTTCCTCTTCCGTGCCAGTATTTCGCTATTGGTTGACTGTAAGAAATTTTTGGATCAATATTGCAAAAACATTCTCATTGTCCATGATTTGGAGGTATTATCCTCGAATTTTGTGGGATCGTCTACGAGGAGAAATTCGTAACCGGATTCGAAATAAACAATATAAATTTTTATGTATAGAAATTGTAAGTATAGTTCTATTTTTTTATTATCTAGCAAAGAACGTTAAAATGTTCTTTGCTAAAGACTATTCAAAAAACTACGAACATCTTTTGGTACAATCGCAAGGTTATGCTGAAATTAACATTTCCCATATAGAAAAAGAATCAAAGCAGAAATGGAAATCTTATTAGATGCATCTTCCTTAAATTATCCGCTTTCCGGTATCGGATATTATTGTTTAAATTTATATAAGTCCTTACTAAAGGTAAATTCGGGAAAACATAATTTTCATTTCTTGTGGCATCATAAGAAAATCGAGGATGAGGAAGCTAAATTTTTATTCCAAGCTTTGGAGGAAAGTCGATCGAACTTGATTTTCCAGAAGGAATACTTTCAAAACCTTTCTCCTTTTGTACCTAAATTGCATCGTTATTTAAGATATGCTGACAGAAGACTGAATTCTTTGCGTGGATTTAATACGAACGATTACGATGTATATCACGGACAAGATTTATTATTCGACATTCCTGGAAAAGCCAGAGATATCTCCACGATTCATGATTTAACTACGGTCAAGTTTCCTGGGTTTCATGCGGAAGTGAATATAATTAGAAACGAAAAAAAGCTGAACTACCTAAGGGAAAACGCAAGCGCAGTTGTATCCGTTTCCAAACATACGGAAAAGGATTTATTGGAATATTATCCTGAATTCGTGAATCGTTCCCATGTGATTTATAATTTTTGTCATGAAATTTTTGAAAAAGAATCTTCCTCTTTCTCCACTGAAATCATAGATAAACTTCAATTAAGAAACGTGCCTTATCTTTTATCCGTCTGCACGATTGAGCCAAGAAAAAATCTGATCCAAGTGCTTCGCGTTTTCGAATTATTGAAGCAGGAAACAAAATATAAAGATATTAAGTTGGTTTTGGCGGGAGATTACGGTTGGGGAAATTCCGATTTCAATAGAGAGTTCTCCGAACATAAATATAAAAAAGATATCATCATTACCGGTTATCTTCGTTTGGAAGACCTTCCTATACTTTATAAAAACGCATTGATCTTCTATTATTTATCCTTATATGAAGGTTTCGGGCTTCCCGTTCTAGAGGCGATGAAGGTCGGTTCGGTAGTGATTGCTTCTAACGTTTCTTCCATTCCAGAAGTGACAGGAAAGGACGGCGCTGTGCTTGTCGATCCTCAATCCTTGGAAGAAGTATTGGAACAATCTAGAAATTTACTTGAGAAACCTTCCTTAAGAGAAGCGTATCGACAAAATGGTATGAAGAACTCCGCTTTTTTCCAACCTGAAGAGATCGCAAAACAATATTTAGCTTTGTATGAAGCTTTGAACTGAATACGATTTACGAATGCGTCTTTTTATTCGAGTTTTTCCCGGTTTATGTTGTTTTTTATTTCTGACTAAGGGGAAAATTTTAGATGTAACCTATGTTTCATGGTTATTGGATGGAGATCCTGCCATGTCTTGGATCGGCTGGCAGTTTTTTCGAACTTCCGATTTGTTTCAGATTCCTTGGGGTCTCAATCCTTATTATGGATTGGAAATTTCCAGTTCTATCGTTTATTCCGATTCGATTCCTCTGTTTTCTATTTTATTTAAATTATTTAACTCCTTGTTGCCTACGCAGTTCCAATTTTTCGGAATATGGATACTATTGTGCTTTTTGCTGCAGTCTTACTTTGCTTCTAAATTATTAGGTTTATTTGTATCTTCCTCACGGCTTCGTTTTCTTTTTACCTTTTTTTTCTGCCTGGCTCCTTGTTTTCTTTGGCGATTACACGGGCATTATTCCCTTTGTGCGCATTGGGTCATCTTGGCCGGGTTATACGGATACTTTAACAGAAAATTTTCTTTTTCTTATTGGTTGATTCTCGTTTTTCTCTCTTCTTTGATTCATCCTTATATTTGTTTTTTCTGTTTATCTTTTTTCTGTATTGATCTTTTACAAAGGGCCTTACAACGGCAATTGAGCTTTTATAAAGTTATTTTATTGTTTTGCCTATGTGTTTCGATTTTGGGAGCAGGAATGTATTCTGCCGGTTATTTTTCGTTAGGCAGTGATTTGTCTTCGGATACATCCGGATATCGAATGAATTTACTTTCTGTTTTTGACGCAGAAGAAGGTTGGTCTAGGATCTTTCCTGATATTCCTGGAGAAAGATTTGAATACGAAGGATTTAATTTTATCGGAACTGGAATTCTAATATTAATTGTTTTCTGTTTCCTTTCCTTTCGAAAAGGAACTAGTTTGTTTCTGAAACCGAAAATGATTCCTCTTGGTTTTTTTCTTCTTTTTTTGTTTTTCTATTCTTTGTCCGAGAAAATCAATTTTGCCGATAAAACTATTTTTGTTTATCAGTATCCTGTGATTTTGGAGCCGTTCCATTCTGTATTTCGCGCAAATGGGCGTTTTTTCTGGCCGGTTCTTTATACTATTTATCTAGTTGTAATGATTCAATTTTATAAATCCATTTCTAAGAAGTGGATAGAACTGGTAACGTTCGTTATCTTAATTATATTTGTTTTCGATCTCTATCCAAAGATTGAATTTTTTCAAAAGCGTTTCGATGTTCCTACAGCGAATCAAAAACAATTAGTTGCTGCATCTCCTGAATGGACTAAGATATCCAAGCCTTATCGTTCGATGTATTTGGTTTTTCCTGAGAATAAACCAAAGCATTGGGAAACTTTAGCTCTGGTAGCTTTGGAAAATCGATTGTCCATCAATTTCGGATACTTTACCCGATTGAATCGAGTTCGTTTACTGGAGTCAAAAAATAAATTAGCAAAGGAAATAGAGCAGGGTAATTTCTCGGATAAGATTCTTTATGTTTTTTCAGACAAAAGAATTTGGTCAGAGGCGGTATCTCGTAAAGCGGAGGTGGATCTGACGGGGGAAATAGATGGCATTTATTTCCTTGCTCCGAAATTCCTTCTTCATGAAATCTAATTTTTCAGAAAATCAATCCGAATCCGATTTACCTCTAATCTCCGTAGCAATGGCTACTTATAACGGAGATCGTTATTTAGAAGAACAAATCGATAGCATTCTTTCTCAGACGTATCCTAATTTGGAGATTGTTATTTGTGACGATCTGTCCCGTGATTCTACCAGGGAAATTCTGCAGCGTTATGAGAAAGCTCATGATAATGTTTCTTTGATTTTCAATTCCGAAAATAAGGGTGTTGTTCGAAGTTTTGAAACTGCGATTTCCCTTTGTAAGGGAGATTTTATCGCTCTTTCCGATCAAGATGATATCTTTTTACCGGAAAAAATCTTCGAACTCTATCGCCATATAGGCGATGCTTATCTGATTCACTGTGATTCCGTTCTCATCGACTCGAAAGGGAACACCCTTCATCCTTCTTATTTCGCATATTCTAAAACAAAAGATAAGCATGTTTTTACCGATTATCTTTTGGGGAATAATGTAACCGGAAATTCTGTTCTGATCCGCAAGGAACTGGCTCGTTTTTCTCTCCCTTTTCCTAAAGGAATTCGGATGCACGATCATTATCTTGCGTTAGCTGCTTGTTATTTAGGGAAGATTGAATTTTTTGATCTTCCCTTACAATTGTATCGCCAGCATGATAAAAACGTCATCGGTGCGAATTTGGGAAATTTCGATACCTTTTTAAAAGAGAGTAGGAAGGGGTATTTGTCCGATCATTCCATATTGAGGGCGGGGATTTTTCCCAAATATAAGAAGGAAATCGAATTACAGAGGGATTTCAAAAGAGCTATTTTTAAAGGAAAATGGAAAAGTAGATATTCCCTTCTGAAATTGTTGGATGTTCCCGGTGGAAAAAAAATGATGGTTTATTACTTTTTATTTTGTGGATTTTGGGGAGATCCGATTCGGAATTTATTTTATTCCCTTCTGACTTCTATGAAGAAAACGAAACAATCGGCATAAACTATCCTTTCATGTCTGGGAAACGAATTACTGCAATCATTGTTACTTTCAATCCTGACCTGTCTCTTTTAAACGAGCTGGTTTCTGTTTTGATTTGTGATGATATTGAAACGGTAATCGTAGACAATCAGTCTTCCCAATCCTTTCAAAAATCCCTTCCCGTTTCGAAGTTACTTCAGTTTTTTCCTTTGGAATCCAATTTCGGAATCGGTTATGCGATCAATTTTGCGATCCGAAAATACCGAGAGATAAACGATTATTTTATCTTTTTCGATCAGGACAGTATCCCCGAGAAAGGAATGGTTGAGAAACTTGTTCGTCGTTTTGAGGATTTGGAAGCTAAAGGATTTTCTCCCGGTGCGATCGGACCTCAAATCTTTGATAGAAAATACGATTCAAAGCTGCCCTTTGTCAATCCTCATCCTGTAGAAGAGGGTGTGGTGGAGGTGACTCATTTGTTCACATCCGGTACATTGATCAAAAGCGATTTAATTTCCAGAATCGGTTATCTTAAGGAAGACTACTTTATCGATCAAGTGGATGTAGAGTGGTGTCTTCGAATTCGATATTTCGGTTATCGGGTGTTCGGTGATCTTTCGGCGATCCTAAACCATTCGATCGGGGACGATTTGTTCCATTTGAAACTTTTGGGTAAAAAATTAATTCGTTATTCTCCTCTTAGGAATTATTATATGGTTCGCAATATGCTTGTTTTGCTAAGAGACGGGCGCAATGATTTCAGTTGGAGATTCAGAAATCTGAAAGATATCCTTTTGCGTTCTTTGTATTGGATTGTCTTTTTGGATCAAAAGTGGGAGAGAACCTTGTATATCTTAAAGGGTTATCGGGACGGAATTTTAAAACGAATGGGAAAATATAATCGTTAGTATGGAAAAATCTATTTTGATTGTGGGCGCCGGTTTTTCCGGAGCTGTTTTGGCTCACGAACTTTCTACTCGTTTGCATAATAAAAGAAAAATCGTCGTTTGGGACGAAAGAAATCACGTGGCAGGCAATTGCCATACACAAAGAGATCCCGATACGGGAGTGATGATCCACGAATACGGTCCGCATATTTTCCATACTTCCAACAAGAAGGTTTGGGACTATGTGAACTCATTTGTTCCTTTCGAACCTTTTGTTAACAGAGTAAAGGCGGTTTTTCAGGGACAGATTTATTCCATGCCTATCAATCTTCATACGATCAACCAGTTCTTCGGCAAGACATTCAATCCGAAAGAAGCCGCCGATTGGATCGGGAAACAAGCGGACACTTCTATCACGGAACCGAAATCTTTTGAAGAACAGGCGATTCGATTTTTAGGTAAGTCCATCTATAAAGCCTTTTTTTACGGTTACACGAAAAAACAATGGGGATGTGAACCTACTGAACTTCCCGCATCCATATTAAAAAGACTTCCCGTTCGATTCAATTATAACGACAATTATTATAACGATGTTTATCAAGGAATCCCTAGGGATGGTTATACGGCCATCATAGAAAAAATGTTCCGCCATGATAACATCAAGCTTGAGTTAGGAAAAAAATATATCCGTTCCGAAGAAGATTACAGGTACGAGCATATTTTTTTCAGCGGTCCTATCGATCAATTTTTCGGATACAAACACGGACGTTTGTCTTATCGCACTGTAACTTTTGAAAGGCATGAGACGGAAGGGGATTTTCAAGGAAATCCGGTGATCAATTATTGTGATGAAGATGTTCCTTACACAAGGATTCATGAACACAAACATTTTACTCCTTGGGAGACTCATGAAAAGACTGTTTTTTTCAAAGAGTTCAGTAAGGAAACTACCGAAACCGATATCCCTTATTATCCGAAAAGATTAAGCGGAGATATGGAGATTCTACAGAAATATGAAGAGGAAAAAAAGTCTTTGGAAAATATTTCCTTTTTAGGAAGACTCGCTACCTATAGATATTTGGATATGCATCAAGTGATTGAAGAAGCATTGGAAGTCGCAGATTCCTATATCTCACAGCATAACTAAGAATAAAGAATATGATCGTTGCAGTGATTGTTACACGAAATCGTTTGGAGCTTCTTAAAAATTGCATCCAATCCGTTTTATCTCAAACCCAAAAACCGAATGTTGTACTCGTAGTGGACAATGATTCCACGGACGGAACAAGGAATTGGTTGCAGGAACAAAAAGGCCTGCAGGTGATTTTGAATGAAAATACAGGAGGAGCCGGAGGCTTTCATCGAGGAATGGCTGAGGCGATCCGTGTAGGCGCTAAATGGGTCTGGCTTATGGATGATGACGGTTATCCAGATAAAGATGCTTTGAAGCGTTTGAGCGATAGAATCGGAACGAAAGATGTTTCCGCATGGAACTCTCTTGTTTTGGAAAAACCTGGTTCTTCCGTTTTATCTTTCGGATATTCCGTTCTTAAAAAAAGCGGGGATCCTGCTTTGTCTAACTCCATTCGGGAATTGGAAACATTGAAGGAAAATGCGAAGGAAGGTCTTTATCCTTGGGGTTCTTTCTTTAACGGAAGTTTGATTGATGTCGCCTCTTTGGAGCAGATAGGGCTTGTGAATCCTGGTTTTTTCATCTGGGGAGATGAAACGAACCTTCATATGCGCCTTCGTAAATGGAAACCCGTTTATACCGTTTTGGATTCTTATCATTATCATCCTGTTGCCAGTTTTCAAACTATGCCTAGTTGGAAATTATTTTACGCTCTTAGGAACGGGATTTATAATTCGCTTCGTTTTTTTCCTGATCGATTGATTCGTGTATCCGTTGTTATTTTTCGATATGTTCCTAAACTTCTCTTTCGTTTTGAGATTCGTTTGATCGGGAAAGCGCTTTGGGAAGGTTTTTCCGGTAAGATACGCTCTTGGGGCATTCAACCTTAATGAAAATCGTTTATCTGGTTTCGGAGGATTGGTATTTTTGGATGCACCGACTTCCGATCGCTTTAGAAGCCAAGGCGAACGGTTACGAGGTCCATTTGATTTCCAGAAGAGGGGATTTTACTGATAAAATCGTTTCTTACGGAATTCACTTTCATGAGTTTTCTATCGATCGTAAAAATTTGAATCCTTTTAAGGAAATCGGAAAAGTTAAGGAAGTTGGAAAACTTCTCAGGAAGATTCAGCCGGACATTTTGCACAATGTTTCCATGAAGCTCTCCTTACTGGGAACCGTTGCTTCTTATTTTTACCAAAAATGTAAAATAGTGAATTCGATCACCGGTCTGGGATATCTTTATTCGAATTCCTTTTTTCTTGTTCGATTGATTCGGTATTTCTTTTCTAAATTTGCTTCTTTTTATTTTCAAAGGACAAACGCTCTATCCTTATTGGAAAACCCTGATGACGAAAGGGTCTTTCTTTCTTCTTTGGGTCTGCATAAAGATTTGGTAAAAGTGATTCCAGGCACCGGAGTTGACCTACAAAAATTTCCATTCACTCCTTTGAAGCAAGATTCCCACTTACGTATATTATGTGCTTCTAGGCTCTTGAAAACGAAAGGAATTGTCGAACTCTCAGAGGCGATCCGAGAATCAAAAAAAACGAATCCGAATATTCTCTGCACTTTGATCGGAAAGATAGATGCGGGGAATCCTTCTTCTCTTTCTTCTGAGTTCGTCAAACAATGTGAAGAGGAAGGGATTTGGGAATGGAAAGGATTTACCGATGATGTTCTTCCTTATTACCAAAAAGCCCATTTGGTGGTGTTGCTTTCTTATGGAGAAGGCCTTCCTGTTTCCTTATTGGAAGCGATGGCGGTGGGACGAGGTGTTTTGACTACGGATGTGCAAGGGTGCAGGGAAGTCGTGGAAGAGGGAAAAAACGGCTTTCTTGTAAAAGATAAAAACGTAGAAGAACCTGTCTCCAAGTTGAGATATTTGGCGGATCATTTGGATGAGCTAGAGGTTTTAGGAAAACATTCCAGGGAACTTGCTGAGAAAAAATTCGATAGAAAATTAGTGAACCAAACGATCCTCTCGATTTACAGGAATTAGGCTGCATACAAAATGATGATATCCTTAAAAAATCTGTTTTCCAATGTTTCCCGTTTTTTCCCATATTTGATATATATCGTTCTCATCGGATTTATTTTCAGTTTTCGCAGTCAATTGGATCAATCCGGGCCGTATGTAACCAGTGACGGTGCCATCAAGCTGTACCAGTCTTTTCAATATAAAGAATCCGGGCCTTTTTCATTAGAGTGTGTCTATCCAGCAAAGGAGATTGATCCGTCTTACTCTTATTATCCGATTCATTATCCCTGGGCTATTTTTCATGCGGAAGGTTTGCCTTGTGTTTTGGAATATCCTCCTTTTTTCCTTTGGATAGGAACTTTCGTTTGGAAGTTGTTTTCTCTCCAGGCAGTTTTTTGGATTCCTTTATTTTTTTATGCTGCTGCGATTTTGTTCTTAGATTGGGTCTTTCGAGGGTGGAACTTGCACGGATCCCTTCGGGCGTTTCTGGTTTTACTTTCCTTCTTTTCCTTCCCTTTGGTGACGGCGATCGATTATACTGAGAATCCTCTTTTCATCCTTTTGTATTTGATCGGTTACTTTTTTCTTTTCCGAACGGAAGAAGAGGGGGCTTCAATAAAAACTTTCTTTTTGTCAGGATTGTTTCTGGGGTTAGCGTTTGTTTTACGGCTTGAAATTCTGATCCCATTTGTTTTGTTATTTGCATTTTCGTTTACCTATCATAAGAATATTAAGTTTTCGTTTTGGATGGGAGTGGGGTTTACAATTCCTGCTTTGTTTTTGTTTTTTTATAATTTTTCCGTATCCGGGCATATCTTAGGATTTCGTTACGTTTCTTCTATCCAGGACAATGAGAACGCTTCTGCAGGGTTATTGCTTCGTTTTCAGCTTCTGAAGGCCTATTTATTCGGTGATTCAGTGATGGTGGGAATTTTACGGTTCCAACCTTTTGTAGGAGTGATGCTTGTCACATTCGCTTCATTGTATCGAACTTTATATCGACATAAATTCATTTTCATTGGAATCACTGCGGCGGTAGGTTCCATGATTCTTATTCCTTTGACTGTTACTTTTTACGGAGGGGTGGGTTATTTCGGTTTGAGGTATTTGGAACCGTCTTTTTTTCTATTGATCCTTTCTTTCGGATTCTTATTATCCCGTGAGGATCTTTCGAAGAGAAAAATTCCCGCCTATTTATTGTTTATTTCCATTATCGTTTCTTTTTATTTTAATTACCATTCCACAAAAGAAGGTTTGAAAATACTGAGGAATTCTGCAAAGGAGATGGGAATCCTACAGACTTGGCTGGGTAAATCCGAAAATTACGTAGTTCATTCCAGCTTATATACTTCCATCTTTATGGGAAGATCGTTTCTGGATAAAAAACATGTTCAGTTGACTGGAAACACAGAAGGAAATTCCTTTTTGGAGAAAGTTCCTGCGAAGGAAAACTTGGTCTTTTTGCTCAGTCCCGATTCGATTTATATCTCTCCAGACATACCTAAAAAAATACACCCGCGTTTTCAAACGCCTCTATATCTCAATAAACTCCCTTTAAAGATTAAAGAGGAGATGAAACTCAACGGGATCACAATCGTTTTTGCGGAGAAAATTTAGAATTTATGACTTATTTGTATCAAATTATTTCCCTTCTTTATTCTCTTTTTTTAGTCTTTTCCGTATTAGGTGATCAATCGCTGATTGTTGCGAGAAATAATCTTTTGTTTTATTCTTTTTCTCTCCTTCTTTTGGGGAGCATCAAGTTGTCCGTGGAGAAAATAAAAGAGAACTTTTTGTTTTTATTGCTTTCCGCTTCGGTTCTGGTTTCGATCAGTTATTCCGCACAAACTCATTTAGTATATTCGGAGCTTGTCAATAAACAATTTCTGAGGTCTCTTCATTACGGATCTTTGTTCTATTTGATCTATTTATATCGTAAATGTGATTTGGAAACGTTCCGTTTGTATGCATTGGGAATTGTTTTAGGAATGCATTCCCTATACTTTATGGTAGATGAATTCCAATTGAATATACTCCTTGGTTTTCTTGTTCTTTTTTTTCTGACTTCCAAATCGAATCGTGTTTCCTTAAAAACCTTTTACCTTTTTCTTTTCGGAGTTCTTGTTGCGGTATTTACTTGGATCGTCAATGGAATGTTATTTGATTCTGTGACTTATTTTTTGTATTATTTCGTTTCCTTTTTTTTGATTCTGATCGTCTCGAAGATGGATTTGCAAAGGAAAAAACAATTATTAAGAATTCTATTTCTCTTCCTTCTTGCGGAGATTCTATTTTTAAATTTTTCCGTTGTGCATAAATTATTGAAGAAGGAAAATGTTATTAACTCTAGTTTTGTGCTGGCAGGTTCTCATATCAGTCAGATAGGTGCCGTCGCTCTGTTGGGGCTTTTGATTTCTTTTTTTGCACGTTCTGTTTTTCCCAGCAGAAAAACGGCGCTGAGCTTCGCTTTGATTTTGTTTTTAGGCACTATCATACTTTTGTTTCTTTCCAACTCCAGAACTTCTCAATACACAGCCATCCTTTCCGCAGGTTTTGTAGGTGTGTATTGGTTTCTAAGTCGCCAGAAAAAAGGGCATCTTTGGATCCTTCTGTCTCTTCTGATCGGGGTTTTGACTCTTTTTGTTTTTACGAATCCGAAAGCGTTCGCATTCTCCTCTGTAGAATCCAGAAATTCGATTTGGTATTATCATCTAACACAGACAATTATGGAATCTCCTTTGTTCGGGTTCGGTGCTCATCCTGAGACAAGGCTGTTCTTTTACATTCCCTGGTTTGAAGTCGCAAAATTTACAGACAGAATCACCGATTATTTTAGGGTTTTTCATGCCTTTCCTCAGGCGCATAATATTTACATTCAATGGTTCAGTTCGTTCGGGATTGTCGGGACCGTTTTCTTCTTGTGCTGTCTGCTTTATTTATTGTATTCTGGTTTGAAAACGGTGCTTTCCGAAAAACTGGAAATTTTCAATCTGACGACCCTTTCCTATTTAGTGTTATTCGCTTTTGCAATTCACGGTCTTATGGATTTGAACGCATTCGAATCTCCTTTGATGATTCCTATTTCCGTTTTTATAGGTTTTCTGATTTCTTCGATGCATCCTACCGTTTCCGGAAAGTTTCGCCCCACTTATTTATTCTCCCTATTGATGTTTGCAGTGTTGGCAGCTGTCGTGTTGAATGTGACTAAGATCCGAATGATTGGAAATGTGAAACATGAACTTTCCAAGAGTTTTTTCTTTCATAATTTGAAGGTAGCGGACTTAACTCCCGAACCTAAAAAATTGGGAGAGTGGAAACATCCTTATGCGGATACTTTTTTTTCCTGGTTTCCCAGTGAAGAGTTTAGTCAATATAAGGCGCTTTACTTTGTGAAATTAAATATTGATTCCCCTGGGGAAAAATTTATTTCCGAAGCTCTGCATTCTTTAGGGATTGCGATTCAGATCCATCCCAACAATCCTGTTCATTTTCATCTCATCCATCTGCATTTGAGCTCTTCCTTGTCTCCTAAATTTAAGGAGGAAGTTTTTGCTTTGAGGCAGTTTTGGGATCCATTCAAAAGCATAACGGAGTGATATGTTTACACTGATACTTCCCACATACAACGAGAAAGAAAATCTAAAGGTTCTTCTACCCAAACTGTCCGACTTGTTTCAAAAGAACAATTTGAAGTATGAAGTGTTAGTTGTAGACGATGATTCTCCCGATCGAACTTGGGAATGGGTGCAGGAATATTCCCTCACGAATGCAAATGTAAGAGTGATTCGAAGAGTGAATGAAAAAGGCCTGTCTAGTGCCGTGCTTGCAGGAATGGCTTCCGCAAAAGGAGATTCCCTCGGAGTGATGGATGCGGACATGCAGCATGACGAATCCATTCTTCCTAAAATGTTGGATCTTTTGAAAGAGAAAGATCTGGTTGTAGGTTCTCGTAGAACGGAAGAGGGTAGTTACGGCGAGATGAAATGGTTTCGTCGTTTCTTAAGTTACGGCGCAACTTTGATGGCGAAGATCCTCCTTCCCATTTCTACCACGGATCCAATGAGCGGATTTTTCGTATTAAGAAGAACTTTATTTGAAAGCTCCAAAAACAAACTGAACCCTCTCGGCTTTAAAATATTATTGGAATTTTTAGCAAGGAACCCTGGCATTCGAGTGGGAGAAGTCGGGTATTCTTTCCGAAAAAGAGAATTCGGAGAAACGAAACTATCAGGGACAGTCATGCAACAATACTTAGTTGCTCTTATCGATCTTCGTTTTGGAAGATTCATTTCCTGGCAGTTCATTAAGTATGCGATTACCGGAACCATCGGTATATTCGTGAATTTATTCGGTCAATGGGGCTACATTCAATGTTTCGGTATGGATACAAATTCTTTAGAAGGTAAAGACATTCTTCTTCCTTCCTTTGCGGTCGCATTCGGGTTCGAACTCAGTGTTGTTTCCAACTTTTTATTCAACAACCATTGGACTTTCTCCAGCAGAAAAAAAACGGGCTTTGTGAATCAGCTTGTGGGTTTCTTTCAATTCAACGGAGTGAGTTTGTTCGGTTTTTTGATTCAATATTCTTCTTGGTTTTTTCTAGTGCGATTGTTTCAGTCTTATTGTCCCGATTTTTTTCCTGAGCAGGTGACTTATATTGCCAACCTAATCGGTATTATATTTGCAACTGTGACTAATTATAATTTGAATCAATCCTTTACTTGGGCCAAAAACAATGATTAAGGTCTTTTTTCTTTTTTTAGCATCTGTTCTTTCTTTGTTTTTCTTTCTAAAAAAAGACTTTATTACTGTTTATGGAGATTCCGGTTTTATGTGGCTCCAGATGATGGACCTGATTCATTCCGGATATTCCACATTCGCATTCGATTACTCCGGGAAAGGATTCGACCCTGAGGGGTTGTTTCTTCCTTTTTTAAAACCTTTTTTAGGGGAATATAACGGGAAATTCTATATCGATTTCCCACCTTATTTTCCTTTGGTGATCTCAATCGTTCGCCCTTTGACTTCTTCCAATCTTTCTGTTTATCTACTACAGGCTTTCTCTTTATCTGTTTCTTTGTTTTTTCTATTCCGAATCGTATTCTTATTTACGAAAGAAATTCGTTTATCCGTTTTATCTTCCTTTGGGCTCCTTTTGGGAACGACCATGTTCACATATAATATGGCGATTCATGAATATTCGATCGCTGTTTGTCTTTTATATACCGGAATTTTCTTCTTACTGAGTGCTATGTTGGAAAACCGCAGGCTTTTGATTTGGGCGGGGATTTTCTGCGGTATTTCTCTCTTCTTTCGATTGGAATTTATTTTTACTGTATTTGCCTGGACTTCTCTTTCTTTTCTTACGGGAAGATTCAAATTCAAAGAGCTTTGTTTTTATTTCGCCCCCGGTTTTTTGCTGCTTTTGGTTTCCCTTTTCGCTTTGAATCAATCCATTCACGGCCATCCGTTAGGGTTCCGTTATCTCTTGACTATGAACGATCCGATTACAATCGAAAACTCCAAGTTAGATGTGGTTTACGAAACTTTATTCGGAAAGTTGAGAGGGTTTTTCTATCAATCCCCTTATTTGCTTTTGTTCTTTCTTTTCGGGCTGTTTCATTTCGGAAAGGAGGGGAAATGGAAAGATTACAAATCCAATGAATTTCTTTTTTTCACAGTCTCTATTCTTTCCATGAGTTTGATACTTTTCACTGCGCCGAATCATGGAGATCATCTTTCTCCTCGTTATCTATTCGGAGTGTATCCTTCCTTTTTTCTTTTTACTGCTCTTGCTGTAAAAGATATCTTAAAGTTTTCCGGGAAAGGGAAACTGTCAGCTCTTATCGTTTTTCTACTATGTTTCGGATTTTCTGTAAAACAATTATGGAAAACCGTTCAGTTTGTTCGAGAGTCGGATAAAACTGTATCTTTGATTTCGAAATTAATTCTTTCCAAACCGCAGGATACGATCGTGTTTTTGGAAACTGGACTTCCCAAAAATCTACAAACTTATTTTTTTGAGAAAAAACAATATCATGTAACAAAAGAAGAAATAGGTCAATTTTTGACCGCTTCCCAAGTAGATGCTTCTAGGGTTCTTCTTGTGGATATTGAAGCGAAAGATTCTTGTTTTGAAGAAATCTTTTGCAGGGACGAAGAGAGTCTTCCCAACCTTAATTTTTACGTAGCAAAAAGAAACTTAAAATAAAAACTCAACTTTTAGGACTTTAAATAGATGGCAAAAGTAACCAAATCGAAACAAACTTCTTCTTCCAAAATTTCATTGATCATTCCTATTTATAACGAATCGGGCCATCTTCAGGAGTTTTTGGAAAAAATCGACGCATTGGTTTTGCCGGTAAAAAAGGAACTGGTTCTTATTGACGATTGTTCCAAAGACAATTCGAGAGAAATTTTAAGTGCATTCAAATTCCGATCAGAACATCAAATTCTCCTCCAAGAAATCAATCAAGGCAAAGGTGCCGCTTTGAAAAGAGGGATAGAGTCGGCTACAGGTTCCGTCATACTTGTGCAAGATGCGGACTTCGAATACGATATGGATGAAATCCCTATGCTCGTAGATCCTGTATTGCGTGATAAAGCGGACGTGGTGTACGGTTCTCGTTTTAAGAAAGACGGCAGACAGGTTCATAGAACCTTCCATTATTTAATCAATCGATTCCTCACGATGATGTCCAATTTTCTAAGCGGGTTGTATCTCACAGATATGGAGACTTGTTACAAAGTGTTCAAAGCGGAAATCGTGCAGAACGTTGAATTGGAGTCCAAAAGATTCGGATTCGAGCCTGAGATCACTGCAAAGATTGCCCGCTTGAAAATCAAGGTTCAGGAATTTCCTATTTCTTATTATCCTAGAAATTATCTGGAAGGCAAAAAGATCACTTGGAAAGACGGGGTGGCTGCTCTTCGCCACATCGTTTATTTCAACTGGATCCAGTCTAAGTCTAAGTTTTTCAAACAAGGAATGCCTGTGAAATATTTCCCTAAAGGCGGCAACTGGCTCTAAGCCTTTTCCGCTTTTCAATTCCCGCCTCTTCTCTGCTATTTGGTAAGGATGAAGATATTGATTCCGAAAACGGGGATCGTATCCATCCTGCTCACCCTCTTTTTAATTTCAGAAAGTTCTTTTTTCTGAAACGTTCCGTGAATTTCAGCATCGATGAGAAATATCCTTTCTTTGGGTTTCAGCTCGTCTAGTTTCTTCCAATCGAAGTTTCCATTCTTTTTCGGAAAATTTTCTACGTGAATCTGTTTCGGATTTTCCAAAACGGAAGGATAGTAGTCGTAAAATTCCTGAAAAGAATGCGAGTAAACTTTTTCTCCTTCCTTCGCCTCTGTCATAATCATAACTAACGATTGTTTGTAGTGCATTTTGAACGGTTTGTAGTAACCTTTAGAAATCGATGATGCGAAAAATACCGCAAAACAAGAAACTATGACAAGTTTGTTCGTAGGTCTAAGAATTTTTGCTGATTCGATCAGGAGAGAAACAAGCAGGATGGCGGGAAAACTCAAAACTAAAAGATTTCTTCCCGTAAGGATCGGTTTGTAAATAGAAACGAGAGCGGTGCTCGTTAAAAACAGTACGATGAGTGAAAAAAGATACACCGCTTCCATGGAAAGTTTGCTGTTTTCTTTTGCAGAAAAGAAAGTTTTGAAGTGCTTCGATTGAAATAAAAGATAAGCGAGAAATGCGACAGGAACCAGAACTACAATCGGGAGTCCTTTGTAGGGCATCAGATAAAAAGTATAGTTTAGAATTTCGAAATATACGAAAACTCCTGTTTCCGGAACCCAATTGATTCTGGTAGAGTAGGGTAAGATGAAAGCGATTTTGTACAATTCTGGAGAAAATAATAGTATCTGTAGTGCTCCCAGAAGGAGAGTTACGATCAGTTCTTTATTTTTTTTGCTGATGATAAAATGAACGGTCATTAATAAATAGAGATGACCTAAAAATAAAAAACCGAAATAATGAGTGTATGAGGCGAGTGTTCCAGTAATGAGGAAAACACTCCAGTTTTTGACCGATTCTCTTCTATCTTCCTCTTTCGAAAAAGAAAGTAACTTTAAGAAATAAATAGTAAGAATCGAAGATAATAACATCAAAAGAGAGTATGCTCTTGCTTCTTGCGAATAATAAATCGCTCCGAAAGATACGGAAAACAAAATAAATGAATAAACGTATCGTTGGCTTTTCTCTTTGTAAGCGATATATCCCAAATAGGATAAATTTATAATTCCGAACAAAACGCTTAATCCTCGAACAGAATGGACCGAGTTGGAAAAAATTTGAATCCAAGAATGCAGAATCAATCCGTGCAAAGGAGGATTGGTTTCTTCCCAAAAAGATCTATAAGTATCTGAGAGGCTCGGAAGAGAGGAATGTATGACGGAAAAGAGTTCATCATACCAAAGAGATTGCAGATCCAAGTTTTTGATTCTAAGATAGGAACCTAAAACTAGGAAAAACGATAATAGTAAATAATTAATTAACTGATTGGAAGGAAGAGATCTCAGCCTTGTTGTGACAGCCTGCAGCATTCTAAGATGGAAGAATCGTATAATGCTGATCGCCTGGCAATATCTAAATTGTCCCTTTAAACGCTTTTTCTAAAAGATCTTTCAACATCTTTCTGTCGCCTTCTGCGAACTCCGGAACTGTTAGGTTGTCTAATCCTGACAAAATCTGGGTTTCGTCGATAACCGTTCCGCCCGCCACCCATTTTCCTATCATTTCTCCCACCACAGGGAATACTTGGGCAAATTCCAAATGCCCTTTCGAGTGCAGAATCACACTCATTCCCAAAGCCCCTTCCGTTCCGAAAAAAGCGTCTTCCTTTTTGAATACTTGATCCCAGACACCCTGAGGGAGAGCTTCCATTACCAGCTTTTTCATTTCCTCGTGTTTAGGTCCTTTTTCCGTCTGGTTGATGAGTGAGAGGGAAACCGGATTAATTCTTCCGTGTATTCTAATATTTTCTTCTCCTAATTTTCTAATGCGTTTTGCTGCGTCTCTTGTGATCGCATCTCTGCCTAAAAAATTAAGTTCATAAAGATAATCTTCCAAAGCATCCCCTTCGATTTTGCCAAGGCAAATCAATTGATACAATGTGAAGATCATATAGTCGGATTCGGTATTGTCCCCCATCAGGATCTCTTGAGAGTGAGTTGGTTGAAAGACTCTGTCGTAAAGAAGAATGGAAAGTTTATAGGACATTTGGTCGAACAAACTTTGGTAAGATGCCCCTAGAAATTTTTTGGTTCTGGACCAGGCCGGTTTGAATCCGTTTTGCAGAAAATCGATAGGATTAAAAATCGTATCGATCACTTTGTCGAAAACCCCTTTGATGGTTCCTTCCAGATACTTCAAATGCAGGGATTCGATTTCGATTTTATGATTTGCGATCGTAGCAAGCATGGTTCTGCGAAAAAAGTGAGGGCTTGCGGAAATAAAGGCAAGGGGAGCGTTGTTCAAGCTTCTTCTCAGTTGGCGGTACAATTCGGGCATTCCGGGAAGAGCTCTTTTTTGCTCCGGAGTTTCGAACAGGGTCGTAAACTTTCCTTTGCCTGAGTGGATGTCTGTCGCAAGATAAGTTTGGTCTATATCTGAAGTCACTATGAGTCCCGTATATTCTTCCGCTAAGATCCTCAATTTGCCTTTTCCCACGATTGTGGTTTTTCCCAGAATGGAATCTTCGTTGGAATTGAGATGCGCTAAGTCTTTCGAGTATTGGCGGAAACTGTCCAAACCTTCCAGAATGACATGAAACGTATGTTTGCCGACGGGAAGTCTGTCGCGAATCTCGCAGGAGAAAAAGCCGTCTTCATCCGCCTTTACCTTTGCTGAGGTAAAAATTTTGTGACCTATATCGTTGTAGATTTCGATTCTTAAGACAGGTTTTCTAACAGGCGCTAATGAAAAATCCAGAAAGGGAGTGATTCTTCTTTCGTCCCCGGAAAAAAGCCCTGTGACCAAATCCCAAAGACCTTCCGCCCTCATTAAGTCCGTGATTCCGATGTCCACAACTTGGCCGCGGATATAGGACCTTCTTTCCCGTCCTAGGGAACCTCCACAAACTGCGATTCGTTTGATATCGGTGATGGAAGAAGTGGATTGAGAAGGATGATTTGCTTCAGACATAAAAATGAAAAACTTGTCGCTATAGTCTAATCGAGGAAGATTAGTTTTCCACCCTTTTTTTATGGCAAGTTTACGTTCTACTCATGATTTTATCCAGCTTCTCTCTAGGGAGAAGGAAGTATTTGTTTTCCCGGAAGAAGTCGATCCCTATCTGGAATTGGCAGAGATCCAAAGAAGGGTGGTCACTAGGAAAGGCCCCGCACTTCTTTTCCCCAAGGTAAAGGGAACCAGGTTTCCCGTTGCGACCAATTTGTACGGCTCCGAAAAAAGAATCCATTTGGCATTCGGCGAAAAGCCGGTTCAGACCATTCAGAGATTGGCTACGTTGGCGAAGGAAATTCTTCCTCCTAAACTGGGAAAACTTTGGAAGGAAAAATCTCTGGCACTTCTTCCTTTTTTGGTGGGGATGAAACGGATCGGAAGAGCTCCTGTTTTGGAGAATCATCTTTTCCCTGAAAATCTGAAAGCACTTCCTAATTTCGTGTCCTGGCCGGAGGATGGAGGTCCATTCGTCACACTTCCGTTAGTTTATACCCAGCATCCTGAATCGGGAAACGGAAATTTGGGAATGTATCGAATTCAATTATTCGATGAGAACACCGCAGGCATGCACATTCAAATCCATAGAGGAGGAGGGTTTCATTATTATGAAGCGGAGAAGAGGGGAAATTCTTTGCCGGCTCATATCTATGTTGGCGGTCCTCCCGCACTTACCATCGCGGCAGTCGCTCCTCTTCCGGAAGAAATTCCCGAGTTGGTATTCGCTTCCTTTCTTATGGGAGAAAAATTAAGAATCACCAGGGACTCCAAAATTTCTCCTTATCCTATCGTCGCAGACGCCGATTTCGCAATCATCGGTGACATTCCACCTAACAAAAGAAAACCGGAAGGACCGTTCGGAGACCATTACGGTTACTATTCTTTACAACATGATTATCCTTATATGGATGTTCGTTCCGTGCATTATCGAAAGAATGCGATCTGGGCGGCCACTGTCGTAGGAAGGCCTCCTCAAGAAGATCATTATATCGCTGAATTTCTCCAAGATCTTCTTTCTCCTATGTTCCCTTTGGTGATGCCGCAGGTAGTGGGAGTGTGGGCTTATGAAGAATCGGGAGTCCATTCTTTGGCGGCGGCAGTCGTAAAAGAAAGATATTACAGAGAAGCCTTTATGGGAGCCCTTCGCATTTTGGGAGAAGGGCAGTTGTCTCTCACTAAATGTTTGTTAGTTACAAACGAAAATGTTTCTTTGAAGAACTTTTCGGAAACATTCAAAACCATCGTGGAGCGATGTGATTTGGAAACGGATATTCATGTATTCAATCATATCAGCCAAGACAGTTTGGATTACACAAGTGGAAGGGTGAACAAAGGAAGTAAGATGCTGATTATGGGAATCAGCGAAACGGGAGAACCCAAATATAAAAATCTTCCCACTCAATTCTCCCGCCCTTTGAAAGATTCCAGATTTAAGAATCCTAAAGTGTTTCTTCCCGGAGTGTTGGTTGTAGAAGGTTCTTCTTACAGAAAGGAGGACGACTTGGCTCGTCTTTTATTGGATGAGGACCTTTCCGGCTTTCGATTCGTATTTCTTGTGGATGACTCCTCGGATGCTGTTCGTTCCGATCACGACTTCATTTGGACTATGTTTACCCGAATGGAGCCTGCTTCCGACTTATATTCTAAGCAGATTGTTGAAAATAACCACATCCGACACAAGGCTCCTCTTGTATTTGATTCCAGAATGAAACCTTGGATTCCTAAAGTTTTGACTCCCGATCCGAAAGTTTCGAAAAACGTTGACGAAAAATTCGGAAAGATCATAGATTCGATGTTCAGATAATACTAAATTTTTGAACTGTTCGGAGGATAATGGATCCTTATTATCAGGAACTAAGCGATGTTTTGTTGAAGAAGGCAGGGATCAGGATCGATTCACCCGAAAAATGGGATTTGATCCGAAACCATTTCAACGAATCTCAGTTCAAAAGTTTAATTCGAGATCCTTCTCCTTCTCTTTGGGCGGAGCTGTTCCGCACATTGAATATTTCCGAAACTTATTTCCATAGGGATCCCGTTCAATTGAAGGCGATCTTCGGAACATTGATCCCGGAATATTTGAAACTAACCGGTAAAACCCATCTTCACGTTTGGAGTGCAGGATGTTCGACGGGAGAGGAAGCATATACCCTCTCCTGCATGTTGGAAATTCTTTCCGAAAAGAGAGCGTTGAACAGTTATTTGGTTGTAGGAACAGACATCCAATCGAAGTCTTTGGAGATTGCAAAAAAGGGAGTGTATTCCAATTATTCCGTTCGCAATCATCTTCCCGAGGGAATGGAAGAGTATTTAATTCGAGATGCGAATCAGGTATCCGTTCATTCTGCGATCAAAAACAAGACTCTATTTTTTGAGAAAAATCTTCTGGAACCTATGGAAGAAACTTTCGATTTAATCGTATGCAGAAACGTTTTTATTTATCTGGAAAATGACGCCAAAGAATCCATATTGGAAAATTTCTCCAAATCCTTGTTTGACGGAGGAATCATCGTTCTAGGTCATGCGGAACATTCGGGAGCTCTCCCTGAGAATCTATCCTCTCATTCGATTTCGGGAGAAACAAGTTATTTCAAAAAGGGAACTCGCATAAAAAATCCTCAGTCCTCCCTAAAAGAGAATTTCCCTTCTCCTAAGGAAACACCTTCCATTCTGAAGCAGGAAACAAAACAGAAACTCCCCCTGGATCCTATTCTTAGTCTGCCTCAGATTTCCCTTCGTCCGGAGGAGAAAAAAGAACCGAAACCGACTGCCAGAGAATCTGCGCTTTTGGAGAAAAACAGAGCGAACTACGAGCAGGCCCATTTTTTTTGGAAACAGGTTCTTTATGAAGATCCTGATTCCGTGGAAGCTTATTACGAACTTTCCAATTATTTTTGGGAGAAAGGGGATCGGAAAATGGCGAGGAGTTACCAAGCCCAAGCTCAGGTCCTTCTCAAGAATGACCCTGCCAAAGTCGACCTTATAAAGAAGAGGGGGAATTGGGTCTCGGAATGGGATGATTTTCTGAGCCTTTCTCTTTAGATCTCATGGCAGAAAACACGGATTGGTTGTTATTTGAAATCAGAGATAGATATTTTGCGCTGAAGGCGCAATTTGTCAGGGAAATCCTATGGTTTCTCCCCCTCACACCTACCACACTCGGATCCAAAGGAATTTTTGCAACATTCCCTCTCAGAGGAGAAATCATCCCCGTATTCGATTTATTTTTTTCCTGGGGAGCGGAACCTTCCCCCTATAAAAGTTCCTACCAACTGCTTTTGTTAGATTCTGGAATGGCTCTTCCCATTACGAATGTTTTGGAAGTGATCTCCTGGGAAGATCCCAAAAAAGAAATTCATCCCGATTCTACGGGGGCCTGGGAAGAAAGAGTTTGGAAAAACAAAGTGGTGAGCCTGCTTCATCCGCACATGTTCCTACCTTTGGAACAAAGAGAGAATGGGGATTTATCCATTGCGGAAGAGGGCGATTCGATCCAGTTAGTCGATACGAAACGAAAAAACTGGGATGAGTTTTTTCTTCCAGGAGAGGAAAACTCCAAACTAAATTGGCATAATCTTTGTTATTCGATTATGTCCGAATCGGAACATAAAGAAGTGAATGCCAGAAAAGATTCTTACACCGCTTTGGCGACAGTGATCGAAACAGGCGGAATGGAACCGATTTCTATCGTGAAGGTGTCCGAGGAAAGTTACGGAATTTCCCTCGATGCAGTTCTGGAATTTTCGGATCCGAGCCACCTCACTCCTCTTCCCGGAGTGACGAATCTTTTGGTAGGATGTATGAATTTGAGAGGGGAAGTGCTTCCCGTTCTTGGATTGGATCAGATACTGGGAAATCAAACGGACAGACCGTACGGATTCGGAAAGGTAGTCATCATTAAGGAAGATTCCCAGCAGTTCGGGATCCTTGTGGACGAGCTGGTGGATGTGGTTTATAAAAAGGAAGAGGATAGACGGCCTCCTCCTTTGGGAACCAGAGATTTGGAAGGAATGATACAGTCTTCCTACAAACACGGGGACGGGTTTATCAATTTATTGAATATATCCACCATACTGAAACGAACAAAACAAGAATTACATTAGAGAGTTAAGGAAAACGAGCATGGATGCAAATATAATACGGAACGGATTCTTTCAAAGTATGAATTTACGACTCAGACTACTGATCTTTTCCATAGGTTCCGTGGTTTTGGTTTCGGTAGGAATGTCTTTTACCTATCTGTTTATCGCCAAATCCGCAATCGTTCAGAATTTTGAAAGCCAGATGAATAACATTAGGGATTCGAAGAAAAAAAACATACTGACCTATTTCCAAAATAAAAAGTCGGATATGATCGCTCTTGACGGTTCTCTCGATATCACCACCTCTTTGTTCGAGTTTAGAAAAGCATATAGAACCCTTGCCGCAAAATCTTCCCGCGCAGGGGCAGAATCCTATCTTCAAGAAAAATATATTTTTTCAAATCCAAATCCGATCGGCAAAAAAGAGCAGTTAGACGATGCATTGGACGGTTCCGATTATAGCAAAGTGCATCGAAAGTTTCATAGTTATTTCAGAAGATACATCAAACAGAAATATTTTTACGATCTGTTTATCGTCGATTTGGACGGAACATTGTTATATACCGTTTTTAAGGAAAATGACTATGCCACGAATCTTTTGGATGGAAAATACAAAGATACGAACATAGGTAAACTTTTCAAAAGAGCAAGAAGTGCAAATGATCCTTCCGAAGTTTTATTTGCGGATTTCGAAAACTATCCTCCATCCAATAATGATCCAGCTTCTTTCATCGCTCTTCCTATCATCGTAGGAGGAAGAACGGAAGGTGTGCTGATGGCGCAGATGCCGATCGACGAAATCAACGAAGCTATGCATGACGGCTTTTTGGGAGACAACGGTGCCGTTTATCTAATCGGAAAAGACAATCTATTCAGAACGGCAGACCACAGGTTTAAGAATGAGGATTTTATCCTCCGCAAAAGAAACGATTCTCCCGTGGTCACTCTCGCTTTCAATGAAGTTTCCGGCGTAAAACAAGACGTGAATTACAGAGGAGAAAGCGTTTTCACCGCATTCACTCCCATAGAAATCATGGGAACGAAATATGCTCTCATTTCAGAATACGAGACCGATAGCGCTTTGTTATTGTTAAACGAAATTAAGGTTAAAATCCTGATCGCATTTCTTGTATTGATCAGTGTTGTCGTTTTAGTGACTTTCTTCGTGGCCAGGGCGATTTCCACCCCTATCATCAAAGCGGTTACGATTCTATCTTCCTCTACAAGAGAGATCGCAGCGACAGTGGAACAACAAGAGAAAACGGCACAGATGCAGTCCGCATCCGTGAACGAAACAAGCACCACGATGGCGGAACTAGGTTCCAGTGCGAAACACACCGCAGAACAATCGCAAACGGTAACTGAAAAATCCAGAGAAGCGCAAGAAACGGCCAAAGAAGGATCTCACCGAATTTCAGAGATGGTTCATTCCATGGAAGAGCTGAAAGACAAGGTACTAGTAATCAGCGATCAAATCCTACATCTTTCCGAAAAAAACAACCAAATCGGAAATATCATCGGACTTGTTTCCGACATCGCCAATCAAACAAATATGCTCGCATTGAATGCCGCAGTGGAAGCTGCCAGAGCGGGAGAATACGGAAAAGGTTTCGCGGTGGTCGCAGGTGAAATTCGAAAGCTTGCGGATGAATCCAAAAGATCTGCGGAAAAAATCCAAGATATACTTTCCGAAATCAAAAAAGCCACCGACTCCACAGTTATGGCGGCTGAGGAAGGAAACAAAAAAGTGGATCGTTCCGCAATCTTAGGAAATGAAGTGGTTCGTTCTTTCGAAGGAGTGTTTCAGTCCATCAGTGCCGTGTTCACAAGCACGGAACAAATCACTCTCAATGTGAAACAACAGTCCATTGCGATCAACGAAGTAGTGCAGGCGATGACGAGTCTGAACCGAGGAGCGGGAGAAACCGCTACGGGAATCACACAGACGAAGTTGGGAATTCAGCAGGTGAAAGAAGCAACTTTGAGTCTCAAACAAACTGTAGACGGTAAGAAGATAACAATCGTATGATGATAGACGATCCGGAGTTCCGGGAACTTTTCCAAATCGATAGTGCCGAACATATTCAAAATATTGAATCTGGTATTCTCGAATTAGAAAAAGATCCTGCCAATTCCGAGATTCTTAAAACGATTTTTCGGGAAGCCCACAGTATGAAAGGAGCTGCGGGACTACTCGGCCTGAAGGAAATCGAAAGCATCACTCATGTTCTCGAGGATCAATTAGGTAAGCTCACCAAAGGATATACAAGATACCAGCCTGAAGATGCGGATCGCATCTATTATGCATTGGATATGCTGAAACTTTTGGTGGAAGAGGCCGTCACTGGAAAAAAAGTAAATGTCGATCTGGCAAAAACCATCGCCATATTACACGGCCATGAATCACTAACAAAACCGCAAGCTGCACCTCCTTCGGAACATAAGGAAGTTGCTGTGAAAGAATCTGCAGCGCATGATCAGGTTCCTCAAGAAAGAACTTCTTCTGCTGTCAAAGAAACTTCAGAGCCTCGTCCCGTTCAAAATGTCCCGCAAGCTCCTGTTAAAAAACAGGAAGCTGTCAAATTTAAAATCGATACTATGCGGGTTGATCCTGTAAAACTGGATTCCCTTCTCAGTTATTCGGGAGAATTGACAGTAAGTAAAAATCGAATTCAAAAAAGAGCCTCTGAGATTTTCGACCTTTTGTTTCAGGTGGAAGACCAGAACAAACAGTGGAGTGATAAGAAAAAAATTTTCCTTTCGTTGGAAAAACTTGCCAAACAGGCGGGAGCTCCTCCCAGTTTTTTGGAAAACATTCGATCCCTTTATGCGGATGAAAAAAGAAAATGGGACTCTCTTGTGCAGAGACTTTCCGCTCTGAAAGTGAAGTCCATTCAGGATTCCGCCAAACTCGACTTAATCGCAAGTAAGATAGAGGAAGGGATTCAAAACGTAAGACTTCTTCCTTTGTCTTCCGTATTTGATATTTTTCCCAGAACCGTTCGGGATATGAGCAGGGAATTGGGAAAAGAAGTGTATCTGACTTTGGAAGGAGGAAACGTCACTGCGGACAAACTTGTAATAGAAGAATTAAAAGATCCTTTGATGCACCTTCTTAGAAATTCATTGGATCACGGAATCGAGACCAGACAAGAAAGGGAAAAAGAACAAAAGCCCAATCCTGCTCGCATCCGCATCGAAGGAAAACAAATCAACAATGCCATTTGGTTGGAGATAGAAGACGACGGAGCAGGGCTCAATACGGAAAAAATCAAACAAAGAGCCATCCAGAAAGAACTTTATTCCTCTGAGACTTTAGATACATTTACGGAAACGGAAATCCATGAAATCATTTTTCATCCCGGTTTTTCCACGAAAGACCAAGTAACAAACGTTTCCGGGAGAGGGGTAGGGATGGATGTAGTGAAAACCTTTGTGGAAAAATTCAAAGGAAACATCACGATCGATTCCGGTTTGGGGATAGGAACGAAATTCACTTTAAAACTTCCTATAAATTTCAGTACCAATCATGTTCTTATCATCCATTCTCAAGGTTGGAAGTATGGAATTCCTACTGAATACATCGAACAAAGTTTGTTCATACGGCCTGAGGAAATTCAAAACATAGACGGCAAACTTGTGATCTCTTGGGGGGATGAGCCCACTCGTTTGATTTCTTTGAGAGATTATCTTCCCGTTTCTTTCGAGAAGGGGATACAAAACAAAGGGAACGGATCTTTATCCTGCATCGTGCTTAGGCATAACGGGGAGAGACTCGCCGTCATCGTAGATTCCATCATTGACAAACAAGAAATTCTTTTGAAGCCTTTCGGAGGAATTTTGGAGTCCGTTCCTAAGCTCGCAGGTACTACAATCTTGGAATCGGGTGAGATTTGTTATATGGTTCAGGTTCCTGAACTATTGAATGAAGTCCGAGGAAAACAGATCCTAAGTAATCTTTCTATCGAATCTTCTCAGCCGAAAATGGTTCGAAACATTCTGATTGCGGAAGATAGTTTGATCACTCGTGTACAAATTCAAAAAATTTTGGAAGAACACGGATACCATGTAACGACCGCTATAGATGGACAAGAGGCTTTCGAAAAATTCCAAAGAGGAAATTTTTCTCTAATTTTGACGGATGTGGAGATGCCTAGGAAGGACGGAATCCAGCTGGTTCGAGACATTCGATCCCTTACTTCCGGAAAGGAAATCCCCATCGTGGTTCTTACCAGCCTTGGTTCAGAGGAGCAGGTGGCGAGAGGAAAGGATGCGGGAGCCAATTCCTATTTGATCAAATCCCAATTTGATCAAACCGTTTTACTTCATACAGTGGAAAGATTACTCGCCTAATTATATGCCTAAAATCAAAGTACTGATCGTGGAAGACAATCCTCTCATTCAACTGGCCTATTCCAAGGCTTTGTCTTCTTTGGAAGATATAGAAATTGTGGGTCAGGCCAAACACGGCAAAGAGGGCCTTGATCTTTTGAGAACGAACGACGTGGATGTGATTGTTTGTGATCTGAATATGCCAGTGATGGACGGATTCGAATTCACTAAAATCGTAATGGAAGAAAATCCAAAACCGATTCTGATCCTTTCCGATTTGGTTCAGACAGAAGAGGAGGCCAACAGATTTCATGTTCTGAGATTAGGTGCTGTGGATGTTCTTCCTAAACCTAAGGCAGGAGGAGATGTTTCTCTTCTTTCCGAGGAACTGGCTCGAAAGATTCGAATACTAAAGGGAGTTTTCGTTTTTAAAAAGAAGAATCCTGGTTCCACAAACATCAATTTATCGGGAGTTTCTGAACCGGTTGCAGATCCTCCTTCACAAAACAAATGCAAAGCGGTTCTTATGGGGGCTTCCACGGGAGGACCTCAGGCGTTTTTGGAAATCATAAATTCTCTTCCTTCTTCCTTTCCCCTTCCCGTATTTTGTGTTCAGCACATCAGCACAGGTTTTTCGGAAAGTTTGGTGGAGTGGTTGAATCAAACTTCAAAATTGGAAGTGGTTCTTGTAAAAGAAGCGATTTCTCCTTTGCCAGGAAAGATATATTTTCCTAAGGATGACCGTCATTTGGTTTTGGAGAACGGAAAGGTTTCCGTTTCCGAAGAGGCTCATGTCAAAGGCCATCGACCATCCGTAGATCGTTTGTTTTTATCCGCCTCTAGGGAATTTAAAAACCAGGTGCTTGCGGTTTTACTGACAGGTATGGGAGATGACGGAGCGGAAGGACTTCTTCATATCAAAAAGAACGGTGGTTATACGATTGCCCAAGACGAATCTAGTTCCGTGGTATTCGGAATGCCTAGAGTCGCTTTCGAGTTGGGTGCTGCCAGGGAAGTTCTTCCTTTGAATCGAATTTCCAAAAGAATTTTGGAGCTGAGTCATGTCTAAAAAGATCCTTTTTGCAGAAGACAATTCCATCCAAGGAGTGGTTTTAAAACGACTTCTTACTTCCAGAGGTTTTGTCACGGAATGGGGAAAAAACGGAAAGGAAGCTCTTAAACTTCTGGAGAACTTTTCTCCCGATCTCATCATAACGGATGTGGAAATGCCGGAGATGGACGGATTCGAATTTTGCAAAGCAGTGAAATCCCATCCTGAATATTCTAAAATTCCTTTAGTCATCTGTTCTTCGTTATCCGAACCGGAAGATATCATCCGAGGGATCGAAGTAGGGGCGAACGGTTATGTGACCAAACCTTACGACGAAACTTTTTTGATGTATCGAATCGATGCCTTATTGAACAATCCGATCGAAAATACCATTCAAGAGCCGCCTGTTCAAATCCATTATGCGGGAAGAGAATATCAGATCACTGCGGACAAAATGCACATCCTGCAGATGCTCCTTTCCATTTACGAGAACACCATCAAACAAAATAAAGAATTGATGGAAGCGCAGATAGAGATCCGCCAGAAAGCCCAAGCATTGGAAAAAAGTTTGGAAGAGTCGGAGAGGCTTCTCAGAAACATTCTCCCTGAGAAAATTGCGGACAGATTGAAACATCAAGGTTATGATGAACCTGAATATTTTTCCGATGTATCCGTTTTGTTCACCGACTTCAAAGGGTTTACTGATGTGGCGGAGTTCATGAAACCCAAGGAACTTGTGGAACAATTGGATCTGTGTTTCGCTCAGTTCGATGCAATCACCGAAATGTACAATCTGGAAAAATTGAAAACCATCGGAGATTCCTACATGGCTGCGGGAGGATTGCCCGAAGTGAACAGCACTCATCCTGTGGATACAGTGAGAGCCGCAATGGAAATCAAAGACTTTATGGAAACGGCGAAGTCGATACGAATCAATCAAGGACTTCCTTATTGGGAACTTAGAATCGGAATCCATTCCGGTCCTGTGGTAGCGGGAGTGATCGGAAACAAAAAATTCGCTTATGATATGTGGGGAGATACGGTGAACACTGCAAGCAGGATGGAATCTTCCGGAGAGATCGGGAAGGTGAATATTTCCAGAGACACATACGAAGCTGTGAAAGAATTTTTCGACTGCGAATATAGGGGTAAGATCGAGGCCAAAAACAAAGGAACCATCGATATGTTTTTCGTACAAAGAATCAAACCGGAACTTTCCAGAGACGAAGAAGGAAAGATTCCGAACGATAAATTTATGGAATTATATACGGAATTAAAAAATAAAGTAATCACTCCATGAAAACAAATCGAATCTTAGTCACAGGCGGAGCAGGGCTCATCGGATCTCAAGTGGTTCAGGACTTAAATGAACAAGGAATCACAGACATCATCATCTCCGATCATTTAGGTACTTCCGAAAAATGGAAAAATTTACGACGCAATTTATATCTCGATTATTTGGAAAAGGACGAACTCCGGAAAAAAATCCAGTCGAAGGATAAGTTCTTCGACGACATCACTCATATCGTTCACTTAGGTGCTTGTTCTGCGACAACGGAAAAAGATGCAAGTTATCTGATCCAAAACAATTATGAATTCACTAGAGATCTGGCACATATCGCAGTGGATCGAAAAATATCTTTCGTCTATGCTTCCAGTGCGGCTACTTATGGGGACGGAGAGTTCGGTTACGATGATTCGATTTCCTTGAAGTCATTGAAACCGTTAAATATGTACGGATACTCCAAACATCAATTCGATCTTTACGCTGCTAAAACAGGAATGGCAGATCATATCACCGGCTTAAAATATTTCAATGTGTTTGGCTTCGGAGAAGAACATAAGGGAGATATGAGAAGTCTTGTGCTCAAAGGATACGAACAGATCAGGGATACCGGTAAATTGAATTTGTTTAAGTCATACCGACCTGAATACAAAGACGGAGAACAAAAAAGGGATTTCCTTTATGTAAAGGACGCAAGTAAAATCACTCTCTTTCTTCTTTGGGAAAATAAGACAGGCATCTATAATGTAGGAAGAGGGATTGCGGAAACTTGGAATCATTTGGCGCAGTCTCTCTTTGGCGCGATGGAAAAGGATGTTCGGATCGAGTATGTCGATATGCCTGAGTCTCTTAAGGGAAAATACCAGTACTATACTTGTGCAAATATCGATCGATTGTTAAAGGCAGGGTATGATCAGGGATTTACAAGCCTGGAAGAGGCAGCGAAGGATTATATAGCCCTTCTTCGAAAAGAAGGGCTTTAGTTAAGGTCGTTTCTACTTTTTTTTATTTTTTATAAACTTTAACAATGGTATTGATCAATTCTTTGAATTTAGGATCCTTTAAGGTATAGTAAACCTGATTGGACGATTTTCTCGAATCTAAAATCCCGTTGTTTTTCATTTTACTCAAATGTTGAGAGGCAGCTGATTGGCTGGTTCCCAACAATTCTACCAATTGCCCCACCGATTTTTCTTCTTTAGCCAAAGTATAAAGAATCAAAAGTCGAATTGGGTGCGCGATTCCTTGGATCCCCTTAATGGCTTGATCCAATTGTTGTTTCGTTAATTCAGTTTTTATTTTCATCAAACGTAATCCGTTATATTCTTATGACGAAAACAGTGCCTTGGGGACTACGAATTTTTTTTATTTTGTAAAAAAATTTACTAAATTAAAATCAATCGTACAAACCCCAAAACACTCCGTCTTCTCTATAAAGTGAAAGAGAATTTTCTAATATATCAATTGTTAAATTCTCACCCCGCCGGAAATTTCAAGTACGACCCCTGTCACCAAATCATTTTCGATGATAAATTGAGCAGTTTGCGCGATTTCGTCCGGTTCCCCTAATCTTCCTACAGGGATCACTGATTTCCACTTCTCCAATGCTTCCGGGTTCATATCTTTCATTACCATTTCCGTTCCGATAAAACCGGGCGCAATCCCTGCCACTCTGATTCCGAAACGGGAAAGTTCTTTCGACCAGGTTACCGTCATGGCGGCCACTCCCGCTTTTGCTGCGCTGTAATTGGTTTGGCCTGAGTTTCCATGCATAGCGATAGAGGCGATAGGGATGATGATTCCTTTTTTCTGTTCCGCCATATGCGCTGCCGCTTCTCTTCCCGATAAAAAAACTCCGGTTAGGTTGACATCGATTACGGACTGCCATTGGTCGATTCCCATCTTGCCTTTGACTTTTCCAGTTTCTTTGTCCACTCGAATGAGTAGTCCGTCTCTTAAGATCCCTGCGTTGAGAACTGCTACGTCCAACTTTCCGAATTTAGCCACGGATTCTTGGATCAATCGAACGCAGTCTTTTTCCTTGGCAACATTGGCCACGATTCCGATTGTTTCGATTCCTTCTTTCTGGAAAGAAGATACCGTTTCGTCTAATTTATCTTTTTGAATGTCAGAAAGAACGATTTGGGCGCCTTGTTTTCCTAGGCGGTGCGCCATTGCTTTCCCTAAGCCGCCGGCAGAACCGGTGACAAGTACTGTTGAACCTTTTAATTCCATGCCCTCCAAACTAGAAAGGGCACTCGGGAACGTCTAGGAAATTAGGTTATTGTAGATCTGCGATTTCGGCGCTTCGGATCGAAACGTAATTGTCTGTAAAAGGAATTTCTACTCTGGCAACTGTTTTGTCCGAATGAGTTGTGATTCTAAATAGGTGAGGGTCGACACCTTCGTTTTTCAGAAGGATCATGATCAACGCAATTCCTAATCCTGCGCCCTCAGTATTATCCATATTGTCCATATAGAATTCAGCAATGTCGTTGTATTCCATGGACTTTCTCATTTTCTCTCTCATCCGAACTTCTTCCATTTTGATGACAGGGGTGTTGTTCACCACTTCTACCAGAAGTCCGTCCAAACAATAGTGGAACTTCAACTGCACATAAACCCCTCGGGCTAGGCATCTGCGTCCGTATTCTTCTGCCATTTTTTCCGAGAATCGTTTAGAGTAGTCTTTGATCCCCGTTTCGTAGTCAGCTTCGTTCGTGATCTCCAAACCTTCATCTTCGAAGAAAACCCTTTTTTGGTTGGCTTTGATTCCGTTGATGGTAAGTTCTTTCGTGATCGTATAGAGCATTTCGATAAAACGCTCTTGTTTCATTTCCGTAAGGATTTGGGTAATGACAGCCAAAACGTATTGTTCCAGTTGGCGGTTCATTCGGGAAGAACGAACGGAAATTTTGGAATTTGCCTTTACCAAATCTGGTATTTGTGCTTCTAATTCTAAGAAAGGTTTTGCCACAACGAAATCCTATGCATTCCAAATGTGAGGATGCATTCATATTATCGAACCCAGAATCCTGAAAACTAAAAATCTTCGGGGAGATGGGAAGATTTATGTTAATTTTTCCGAATTCATGGAAATAAACTCATTTTCCATTGACCAAACAAGCCTATTTAAAATAGTGTAAAAAACCTAGCCCTGCTTGGTAGCCCGTGCTTTGAAGTGGGAACAGAATTGCCCTCTTAGCTCAGCGGTAGAGCACTTCCATGGTAAGGAAGGGGTCACCAGTTCAAGCCTGGTAGAGGGCTTGTTTTTAGGGCTGTAGTTTAATGGTAGAACTAGGATCTCCAAAGTCCTTGGTGGGAGTTCGATTCTCTCCAGCCCTGCCAAAGAACAGCGGTTACCAAGAAATAGAGTAAGTTTTTTTAGGACGAGTTGATGAAGGCCACAAGTTTCATTCAAGAATGCAAAGCCGAACTGGAAAAAGTTCATTGGCCGACACGCCAAGAAGTGGTTAGCTCCACCATAGTCGTCCTTGTAACAGTTATTATATTTTCGATTTTTCTTTCTACATCTGATTACCTCTTCCTAAAACTATTAAAATGGTTTTGGTCGGTGGCAGCGTAGGGGACGGATTCAGAGTAATTACAATGAGCGAGTCTGCGGAAAAAAAATGGTACGTCCTTCAGACCTATTCGGGTCATGAGAATAAGGTCAAAACCAATATAGAAAAAATGGTCCAACAACAAAAATTGGAAGATCAAATTTTCTCGGTGAAGATCCCTTCTATGGACGTTGCCGAAATGAAAAACGGCAAGAAGAAAGTAACCAAGAAGAAACTTATGCCTGGTTACGTTCTTGTTGAGATGAATATGACGGATGATCTGAGATTTAAAATTCAGAATCTTCCTTCTGTTTCTACTTTTGTTGGTGGAAAAGGAAAAGGCCCTGAACCTCTATCTTTGGATGAGATTAAAAATCTATTCAGTGATGTGGGAAGTGTCGAGTCCGAAGAGGTAGCAAGACCTCGTTTCCTTTTCAAAGTGGGAGAAACTTTGAAAATCATCGACGGCCCTTTTGCTAATTTCAGCGGGCTTGTAGATGAGATCTTCCCTGATAAAGGGAGATTGAGAGTGAGAGTTGAGATTTTCGGAAGATCCACTCCTGTGGAGTTGGACTATCTTCAAGTGAAATCGGAACCGTAATTTTAGTTTGAGTTGTAAGTTAAGGATTTTAGAACGAGATGGCTGCAAAGAAAGTAGTAAAACAAATTAAGCTCCAAGTAGAAGCAGGGAAAGCAAACCCGGCTCCTCCAGTAGGACCTGCGTTAGGTCAAGCTGGTTTGAACATCATGGAATTTTGTAAACAATTCAATGAAAGAACAAAGGCTCAAATCGGCCTCAAACTTCCTGTTGTCATCACTGTTTATACTGACAGAAGTTTTACTTTTATCACTAAGTCGCCTCCAGCGGCTCTTTTGGTATTGAAAGCACTTGGAATTCAATCCGGTTCTGCCACTCCTCACGTTGCGAAAGTGGGAACCATCAAACGTGCCCAGTTAGAAGAAATTGCAAAAACAAAAATGGAAGACCTCAATGCGAACGATCTAAACGCAGCAGTGAAAATCATTGCTGGAACTTGCCGTTCCATGGGCGTGAACGTAGAACTCTAAGAGGATCTTGGTAGATAAGTTATGAAACGCGGAAAGAAATACATTCAACTGAAAGATAAAGTAGATCGCACTAAGTCCTATACACTTTCGGACGCAGTGGGTCTTGCAAAGTCTACTTCTTATACGAAATTTGACGGAACCCTAGAAATTTCGACAAAAATCAATTATAAATCTCTTCAAAACGTAAGAGGAACAATCTCTCTTCCTCACGGAACAGGTAAAACCATTAAAGTTTTGGTTTTCTGCAAAGGAGACAAACAAAACGAAGCGAAAGAAGCTGGAGCTGATTTCGTAGGCGATATGGATTTGATCGAAAAAGTTTCCGGCGGTTGGACAGAGTTCGATGCTTGCGTTGCTACTCCAGACATGATGAAGGAAGTAGGAAAGCTTGGTCCGGTTCTTGGTCGTAAAGGTCTTATGCCTAAGCCGAAAGCGGGAACGGTAACTACCGATGTCGCTAAAGCCGTGAAAGAATTGAAAGCCGGTCGTATCGAGTATCGCCCTGATAAAGGGGGAGTGGTTCATTTGGGAGTAGGTAAAATTTCCTTCTCTGATGACAAACTTCAAGACAACATCAATGCAGTTGTTGCCGCTCTTATGAAAGACAAACCTTCCGATGCGAAAGGTGACTACCTCCGTTCTTTCTCCGTTTCCGCTACAATGGGAATCGGTGTGAAAGTGGACGTAAAAGAATTAGTAAACGCGAACATTTAACGAGAATACCATGGCAAACGCAGCAAATATTGAAGCAGTATCTGAATTAAAAACAAGACTAGAGAATAAGCCGAATTTCATTTTGGCTTCTTACAGCGGTTTGACGGTAGAAGATATGTCTAACCTCAGAGCGAAACTTCGTAAAGAAGGTTCCGAAATGAAAGTGATCAAAAACAATCTCTTTCTTCGTGCTCTGAAAGAATCTTCCGCACACAAAGACAAATCCATCGAGTTTGGAGATGCCTACAAAGGCCCTTTGGCAGCAATATTTTCCACTGAATCTCTCCCTGCGATAGCGAAAGTTTGCAAAGACTTCGCTAAAGATAAGAAAGAATTGGAAGTGAAGACTGGCTATATGGATGGCCAGGTATTGGATAAATCAGGAGTGGAAGCAATCGCTGGGCTTCCTTCTAAAGCAGAGCTTCTTTCTCAAATAGCAAGAGGACTCAATGCTCCGACAACGCAAATTGCATCCGGAATCAACCAAATTATGGCAAGTCTGGCCCGTGCAATCAATGCAGTCGGTGAGAAAAACGGCTAATTTTACATTGAATTGATAGTGATTAGTAAGTAAGGAGAATATAGGATGTCTGTTGACGCGCTATTAGAACAAATTGGAAGTCTTACACTGGTTCAGGCTGCTGACCTAGTGAAAAAGATGGAGGACAAATTCGGGATTTCTGCTGCTGCACCTGTTGCTGTAGCTGCTGTTGCTGGGGGCGGAGCTGCTGCTGCTGCTGAAGAGCCTGCAACTTTCAACGTTATCTTGAAAGCACACGGAGATAAAAAGATCGACGTAATTAAACTCGTTAGAGAAATTACTGGTCTTGGTTTAGCAGATGCGAAAACTCTTGTTGAAGCTGGTGGAAAACCGGTGAAAGAAGGAGTTTCTAAGGACGAAGCTGCTGACATTAAGAAAAAACTCGAAGGTGCCGGGGCTCAAGTAGAAGTTGCTGCTGCCGGTTAATCACCAGCTTGCAGGATTTCACATCCCCTTTCTTCAAAATGATAGAGGCAGGGAGGCCGTAGGCGTCCCCACCTCTATTTTGTCATTTATTATAATTACACCCATACTTTGTCGTTACTAGGGAGAGTGTTCCATGAATACCCGAATGCAAACTAGAAAGCGGGTAAATTTCGGTAAAATTACCGACCTCAATTTACTTCCTAATCTTATCTACGTACAGAAAAAATCATTTGATTGGTTCCTCCAAGCGGAAGTGAAAGATCCCACTAAGAGAGCCAACCAAGGTTTAGAAGCTGTATTCCGTGAATCCTTCCCTATCGAAAGTCCTAACAACGATATGGTGATGGAATACGGTCATTATGTTTTGGGAGAACCCAAAAGAAATCCTCAGGAATGTAAAGATACAGATTCCTCTTTCGCCACTCCTTTAAAAGCGGTGATACGACTCATCATCAAAGAAACCGGTGAGATTCGGGAACAAGTGGTGTACATGGGCGATTTGCCTGTGATGACCGATCATGGAACTTTTATCATCAACGGAGCTGAGAGAGTTGTAGTCAGTCAGTTGCATAGATCTCCCGGTATTTTCTTTTCTTATGACCAAGTGAGAGATACTTTTTCCGCCAGAGTGATTCCTTACAGAGGATCTTGGTTGGAATTCGAGATGGACAACAAAGGGATTTTGGTCGCAAAAATCGACCGTAAGAAAAAATTCCCAGCAACCCTTCTTGTAAAATCTATGGGAATGGGAACAAACGAAGAAGTATTACGTTTGTTCTACGGTTCCAGCAAAATGAAAATTGCGGGTGCGGGTCCGAAAGAGCTAAAACGACTCATCGGTCGTCGTACGATTGCTGATATCATCAATATGGAAACCGGAGAGGTTATGCTCGATGCCGGTTCCAAAATCAACGAAGATAACATCTCCATCCTTCGCGAAATGAAAGTGAAAGAAGTCGATGTCATCGAATTTCCGAAAGGAAAAGACAATCCTGTCCTCATCAACTGTTTGGAAAAAGACGCAGTCAACGATTACGAAGATGCGATCAAAAAATTCCATACGATCATGAGACCCGGTGAACCTTCTACGATTGAAAACGCAGAAGCGGAACTGAAGCGACTTTTTTTCTCACACAAAACATTCGATTTGGGTGTAGTAGGTCGTTATAAAATCAATAGCAAATTCGAATTCAATAATCCTAAAGACTTCGGAAAAGTAGAAGATAGAGTTCTTCGTAAAGAAGACATCATCGAGACAGTTCGTTACCTAGTGATGCTCATGTCCGATGCGGAAAACTACTATCCGGATGATATTGACCACTTAGGAAACAGAAGGATCCGTTCCGTCGGAGAGCTTATCGCAAACCAATTGAAATTGGGTTTCTCCAGAGTGGAGAGAGTGATCAAAGAAAGAATGACGGTGCAAGAGCCTGAGCAACAAACTCCTCAGCTTCTCATTTCCATCAAACCGATCACTGCTGTGATCAATGAATTTTTCGGCTCTTCTCAATTGTCTCAGTTTATGGATCAAACCAACCCTCTTGCGGAATTGACCCACAAACGTAGATTAAACGCACTTGGACCTGGTGGTCTTTCCAGAGACAGAGCCGGTTTCGAAGTTCGTGACGTTCACTATTCTCACTACGGTAGAATGTGTCCGATTGAAACTCCTGAAGGTCCGAATATCGGTCTGATTCTTTCCATGTCCAGTTTTGCCAGAGTGAACGATTACGGTTTCTTAGAGACTCCTTATCGTGTGGTGAAAAACGGAAAAGTCATCAAACAAATCGAATATTTAACAGCTGATAAAGAAGAATACCACTACATGGCGCAAGCCTCTTCTGCAATCGACGAAAAAGGAGATTTTCAATCCAAATTGATCTCTACTCGTCACAGAGGGGATTTCCCTTTCAGAAGCCCGAACGAAATCCAATATATGGATTTGGCTCCTCTGCAAGTGGTTTCCGTATCTACTGCGCTCATTCCTTTCTTGGAACATGATGATGCGAACCGTGCCCTAATGGGTTCGAACATGCAACGTCAAGCGGTGCCTCTTCTTACCGAAGAAGCTCCTTTCGTGGGAACAGGAATTGAATCGAGAGCAGCTTACGATGCAGGTGTTTGTATCGTAGCGAAAAAAGACGGAGTCGTTTCTAAAGTAGACGCTTCGGGAATTTGGGTGAAAGAAGACTCTTCTAAAGAAGTGGCTCATTACCCGATGATTAAATTCAAAAAGACCAACCAAGGTACTTGTTTCAATCAAAAACCGAACGTGACTATGCTTCATAACTACGAAGCAGGAAAGGTTGCGAAAGTTTCTAAAGAAAGAATTGAAATCACTTTGAACAACGGTGAAAAGGAAACTCACGAACTAGTCGTTTCCGATGACACTCAATTCGTTCCTTTAGTAAAAGAAGGTCAGGAAGTGCCGGTAGGGTTCCCGATTGCAGGTCAGTTGATCAAGGGAGAAAAATTAGGAGACTTCGGTCAAATCCTGCAAAAAGGAACTGTTCTTGCGAACGGTCCTTCGACAGACGCAGGTTATTTGGCACTCGGTAGAAACGTTCTCGTGGCATTTATGCCTTGGGAAGGTTACAACTTCGAGGATGCGATCCTTATCTCCGAAAGAATCATCAAAGAAGACGTATTTTCTTCCATTCACATTGAAGAGTTCGAGATCCAAGCTCGTGAAACGAAATTGGGGCAAGAACAAATCACAAGAGATATTCCGAATCTTTCCGACAAGGCATTCCGTGACTTGGATGAGTCCGGTGTGATCCGTATCGGTGCGGAAGTGAAACCGGGTGATATCCTTGTAGGTATGGTGACTCCTAAAGGAGAAACCGACCTTACTCCTGAATACAAACTACTTCACTCCATCTTCGGGGAAAAAGCGAAAGAAGTAAGAGATTCTTCTCTTCGTATGCCGAACGGTTTTGAAGGAACTGTTATAGATATTAAAAGATTCTCTCGAGACAACGGCGACGAATTGGCTGCCGGTGTGGAAGAGATGGTAAAAGTTTATGTAGCTCGCAAGAGAAAACTTCTTGTGGGGGATAAAATGGCGGGACGCCACGGAAACAAAGGGGTAGTCGCTAGAGTTATGGCTCAAGAAGACATGCCTTATATGGAAGATGGAACTCCTGTAGACATCGTCCTTAACCCGTTAGGTGTTCCTTCTCGTATGAACTTAGGCCAGATCTTCGAAACTCAATTGGGTTTTGCTGCGAAAAAACTAGGACTCAATTTCGAAACACCTGTATTCGACGGTGCTGCGGAAGAAGACGTTCAAGAGTTCTGCAGACAAGCGGGTCTTCCAGGAAACAGTAAATTCAAACTTTATGACGGTAGAACCGGTGAAAGTTTCATCAATCCGGTGTTCTGCGGATACATCTATATGTTGAAACTGGCTCACTTGGTGGATGACAAAATCCACGCTCGTTCTACTGGACCATACTCTCTAGTAACACAACAACCGCTCGGTGGTAAAGCTCAGTTCGGTGGTCAAAGACTAGGGGAGATGGAAGTTTGGGCTCTGGAAGCATACGGCGCATCTCATACATTACAAGAATTACTCACAATTAAATCGGATGATATGTTGGGTAGAGCTCGTATCTACGAAGCCATCGTAAAAGGAATTCATTCCATTAAACCTGGAATCCCTGAATCCTTCAACGTATTGGTTCAAGAGTTACGCGGTCTAGCACTGGACATCATCATCAAAGATTCCGAAGGATTGGAAGTGGACATCTCTGATTACGAAGATGAATTCTCGAAAAACAAAAAGAAAATCAAATTCGAGAGCATCGAGAACGCGTAAGGGTACGGAAAGAACATGAGAAATTACAACAGTTTTGAATCGATCACGATTCGTTTGGCTTCGCCCGAACGAATCAAAGAATGGTCTTTCGGGGAAGTAAAAAAACCAGAAACCATCAACTACCGTACTCTCAAGCCGGAAAGAGACGGTCTTTTCTGCGAGAAGATCTTCGGAACCACTAAGGATTGGGAATGTTACTGCGGTAAGTTCAAGTCCATCCGTTACAAGGGAGTGGTTTGCGACAAATGCGGTGTTGAGGTAACTCACTCCAAAGTACGTAGAGAGAGAATGGGGCATATTGAACTTGCTGCTCCTGTTTCTCACATCTGGTACTACCGTTCTGTTCCTTCCCGTATGGGTCTTCTTTTGGATATGACCATCAATCAATTGAAGAGCGTACTTTATTTTGAAAAATATGTAATCATCGATCCTGCTGATTCCGGTAGAAACAGAGGAGAACTCATTGATGAGGACGAATACCACAACTACCTAGATGAATACGGAGACAAATTCATCGCAGGGATCGGTGGAGATGCGATCAAAGAACTTTTGGCTCGTATCGATGTGGATGCGGAAGCTCGTGTCATCCGCCAAAAAATCCAAGATAGAAATAAAATCTCTGACAAACGTATCTTTAAAAGATTAGAAGTATTGGAAGCGTTCCGTGATTCCGGAAACCGTCCAGAGTGGATGGTTTTGGATGTGGTACCTGTCATCCCTCCGGAACTTCGCCCTATGGTGCAGTTGGAAGGAGGAAGATTCGCTACTTCCGACTTGAACGATCTTTATAGAAGAGTGATCAACCGTAACAACCGTTTGAAGAGACTTCTTGCCTTGAAGGCTCCAGAAATCATCGTTCGTAACGAAAAACGTATGTTACAAGAAGCAGTGGATGCTCTCTTCGACAACAGCCGTCGCAAAAGAACCGTAAAAGGAAAGGGAAACCGTCCTTTGAAGTCCATTTCCGACATGTTGAAAGGAAAACAAGGTCGTTTCCGTCAAAACTTACTCGGTAAGAGGGTAGATTACTCCGGTCGTTCCGTAATCGTTGTCGGTCCTGAGTTGAAATACCACCAAATGGGTCTTCCTAAAAAGATGGCTCTCGAGCTTTTCAAACCTTTCATTATGAAAAGACTCGTTGATTTGGAATTAGCACCAAACATCAAATCTGCGAAGAAAAAAATCGAAACAGAAGACAAAGAAGTTTTCGATGTATTGGACACTGTAGTTAAAGAACACCCTGTACTTTTGAACAGAGCTCCTACTCTTCACAGATTGGGAATCCAAGCATTTTTACCTATCCTTGTAGAAGGAAAAGCGATTAAACTTCACCCTCTCGTATGTCACGCATTCAACGCCGACTTCGACGGGGATCAAATGGCGATTCACGTTCCTCTCGCTCCTAAAGCGCAGTTGGAAACTTGGATGCTTATGCTTTCTCCTCACAATATCTTGAATCCTGCGAACGGACAACCGATCTGCGGACCGACTCAAGATATCGTACTTGGAATTTACTACCTCACTTCCGAAGTGAAAGACGGAAAAGGACAAGGGAAATTTTTTACAGGTTTGGAAGAGGTGATGTATGCCATCGAATCCAAAGCAGTTGAAATTCGTTCCAAAATCTCCGTGCTTCACGAAGGTAAAATCATCGAAACCACTCCTGGTCGATTGATTTTCAACCAAGTGATGCCTAAAGGTTATGTTTACGTAAACAGAACTTTGGGTGATAAAGAAACCAACAGAATCATCGCAGACGTTTATGAAAAATTCGGGCCTGGTATCACTGTAGTGATGCTAGACGAAGTCAAAAGGCTCGGATACAAATATGCGACTTATTTCGCTCCTACGATTTCCATCGAAGACATCAGAGTTTCTCCTCAAAAAGAAGGTTTGGTGGGCGATGCAAACAAAGAAGTAGAAAAGGCCGACATGGAATACCGTAAAGGTATCATCACAAACGAAGAACGCCGTAAAAAGGTAATCGAAATTTGGACGAAAACCAACGATCGAATCACCGACGGTATGTTTAAGGAATTGGAAAAAGACCAAGGCGGGTTCAACCCTGTTTTCGTAATGGCCGCATCCGGAGCCCGTGGATCGAAACAACAGATCCGTCAGTTGGCAGGGATGAGGGGCCTAATGGCGAAACCGAGCGGTGAGATCATCGAACTTGCGATTCGTTCCAACTTCCGTGAAGGATTAGGAGTCCTAGAATTTTTCATCTCTACGCACGGTGCGAGAAAGGGTCTTGCCGATACCGCTTTGAAAACTGCGGATGCCGGTTACCTCACTCGTCGTCTTGTGGATATTTCCCAAGACGTGATCGTATCCGAAGAAGATTGTGGAACAAAAGAAAACATCATCCTAGGTCTTGTGAAAGAAGGGGAGAACATCATCGTATCTCTTGCGGATCGTGTTTTCGGAAGATACACTGCAGAAGATCTAGTGGATCCGGTTACTGAGAAAGTTGTTTTCCCGAAAGACACTCTCATCACTCGTGCGATCGGTCAAAAGATCGAGAACTTAGGATACGACAAGATCCATGTTCGTTCTCCTCTGACTTGCCGTTCTCGCCACGGTATCTGTACAAAATGTTACGGTATGGACATGGCAAGACTGGTTCCTGCGGAAATCGGAGAAGCAGTGGGTACAATCGCCGCTCAATCGATCGGTCAGCCAGGAACTCAGCTTACGATGAGAACGTTCCACGTTGGGGGTGCGGCTTCCGCAACCATCCAAGAGAAAGAGCACAAAGTTCCTTATCGCTCTTTAGTAAAATCAGTAAACGGTCGTTTGGTGACAAACCAAAACGGAAACAAGGTATTTGCCCGTAGAGGAACCATCATCGTTCAAAGATTGGTTCAGGAATTCCAAACTTCGGAACTTTCCAACGTTCGTGTAACAGACGGACAAAGATTGGAAAAAGGGGAAGTATTCGGAACTCAACTCACTGAAAACGGAGAACAAATGGTCACTTCCGACCAACCTGGTTCCGTATCCTTACAAGGTACTTTATTGAGAATTTTGGGAGATGACGTTGTCATTCCTGTGAAAATCGGAACCGTTTTAAAATGTTCTGAAAACGAAATCGTAGAAGAGAACAAACCTTTGGGTGAGTTTGACCCTTATAACGAAATCGCGGTTTCCGAATTTTCGGGAACCATCACTTGGGAAGATCTTGAAATCGGTAAAAACGTAAGAAGAGATGTGGATCCTAAAACATCCAACATCATTCTAAAAGTGATCGAACAAAAGAAAGATCGTTTGGTTCCGAAAATCATCATCGGTTCCGAATCTTACTCTGTTCCTGTGGATGCCCTCATCCAATTCCAGGACGGAGACAAGGTAAAAGAAGGGGATATCATTTTCAAAATCCCGTCTGTTGCAGAGAAAACAAGAGATATCACCGGGGGTCTCCCTCGTGTAGACGAACTTTTCGAAGCAAGACGTCCGAAAGACGCCTGCACATTAGCAGAGTTAGACGGTAAGATCGAAGATCGCGGTGAGATCGTTAAAGAAAAAAGAATTCTTTATATTCTTCCTGATTCTCCGGACCAAGAAAAGGCGAAAGTGGCTATCCCGATCGGTAAACAAATCCGTGTTCGTCACGGGGATTTCGTAAAAAGAGGGGATCAGATCGACGAAGGAAACTTCGATCCGCACGATATCTTGAGTATCAAAGGATCGAATGCACTTCATGAGTATTTGGTTTCCGAAGTTCAGGAAGTTTACCGTCTGCAAGGGGTTCATATCAACGATAAACACATCGAAGTTGTGGTTCGCCAGATGCTTCGTAAAGTGGTGATCACCGATAGCGGGGACACATCGTTCGTAAATCAGCAACAAGTGGATAAATTCCAATTCCAAGAAGAAAATGACAGAGTGATTGCGGAAGGGGGAAGCCCTGCCCAATCCGGTCCTATCCTTCTCGGTTTGACGAAAGCATCCTTGAATACCGAGTCTTATTTCTCTGCGGCCTCTTTCCAAGAAACCACCAAGGTTTTGACGGACGCTGCCATCAAAGGAAAAACGGACAATCTTATGGGTCTGAAAGAAAATGTGATCATCGGACATATGATCCCTGCAGGAACCGGTATGAAAAAATACAGAGACATCGAAGTTTTCAAAGATCTTCCGGGAGATTTGGACTGGGATGTGGAAGAAGAAGAGGCTGAGGAAGAAGTTTCCGAACTTCCTGAATCCGCACCTGTTTCCACAGCTACCCTTTCCCGTTTAGTGGAAGAGGATGATGAAGACGAAGATGAGTTGGAAGACGACTCGGACGATGATTCTGATGACGAGGACGACGACGATTAGATCGTCGTCTCCCGACCAGTAATTTTTAGGTTTTCGTTTACAAAATGAGGGTTTCTGGAATTTTGGACGAAAACGGCATAAACACGTAGATAGATAAAGAGTTTAAGAAGGAATCGAATGCCTACAATTAATCAGCTCATCCGTATCGGAAGAGACGCACAAAAGAAAAGAACTAAGTCTCCTGCCCTCAAGGCATGCCCTCAAAGAAGAGGAGTTTGCACTAGAGTAATGACTTTCACTCCAAAAAAACCGAACTCGGCTCTTAGAAAAGTCGCAAGGGTTCGTTTAACAACTGGAATTGAAGTAACTGCTTATATCCCTGGAGAAGGACACAACTTGCAAGAACACAACGTTGTTATGATCCGCGGGGGAAGAGTAAAAGATTTACCAGGGGTTCGTTATCATATCATTCGTGGAACACTGGATACTCTTGGTGTTGACAAACGTCGTAAGGGACGTTCTAAATACGGCGCTAAGCGTCCTAAGGCATAATAGGGAGTTTATATATGTCAAGAAGAAGAGGAAAAGTAGATCCACGTCCTATCATTGGCGATCCAAAATACAATGATAAAGTTATCACAAAATTCATCAATTGTCTGATGGTTGACGGTAAAAAAAGCGTCGCAGAATCCGTGTTCTACGATGCTTTGGAAGTCATCAACAAAAAGACAGGTCAGGATCCTTACCAAGTTTTTACAGAAGCTTTGGAAAACGTAAAACCACAAGTGGAAGTAAAATCCAGAAGAGTGGGTGGGGTGACTTACCAAGTTCCGATCGAAGTTCGTCCGGAAAGAAGATTGGCTCTAGGAATCAGATGGCTCATCCGTTACAGCCGTGACAGAAACGAGAAATCTATGAAGAACAAATTGGCTGCAGAGTTTATGGAAGCTCAAAAAGGCACCGGTTCTGCTATTAAGAAAAAAGAAGATATCAGAAAGATGGCGGATGCCAACAAAGCATTCTCTCATTATCGCTGGTAATCCGATCACATTCGATTCTAAAGAGATTGATAAGCCGAGTTTAACCGCTCGGCTTTTTTATTTTTATGCGCTACCTGACCGTCGGAATATTCGCACATATCGATTCTGGAAAAACCACCCTCACCGAACGAATCTTATTCGAAGCGGGAAAAATAACCGCAGCCGGATCGATCGAGGACGGAACCACTGAGTCGGACACTCTAAAAGAGGAAATCGAAAGAGGAATCTCTATTCGTACTACCTTTCATTCTCTTCCTTGGAAAACAGGTTTCGGAGAATTCATCCTTCAGATTGTGGACACTCCCGGTCACATCGACTTTAGAAATCAAATCACCGACATCCTTCCTGCCATTCAAACTGCAATCGTAGTTTTGGAAGGAGGGAGTGAAGTGCAGTCTCAGGCAAGGCTTGTGATTGAAGAGCTGCTTGCGGCAAATATCCCCATTCTCTTTTTTATCAATAAATTGGATAAGTTCGGAGACGATTATCTGGATTCTCTCGTTTCTTTGGAGGAGATCTTAGGAACTGCCCCCGTGGTTCTTTTTGATCGAAAGGACGAAACGTTCGTACATTATTTCGATTCCTCTCATCTGTTTCCTAAGTCCACAGGAGAAGATTTAATTAAATGGTCGGATGAACTTCTTCTTTCCGCATGGAACGATCCCGATGGGAAAACCAGATACGATTTTATCGGTTTAAAAACAGGCCCCAAGGCTCAAAAGCTATTCCCTGTTTACGGAGGCTCCGCAAAACAAGGTGTAGGCGTTAGGGAACTTTTGGACCTTTTGTGTTGGGTAGATCCGAAAGATACGGATACTTCCTCCAATCCAAATTTCGTTCTCTCTCGAAGGACGAATGCACAAAATCGAAATTATATCGTTCTTTTCCCCAAAGAAGATCTTTCCTTTCCGTTTCAAAATACGGATCCTTCTCAGCCATATCGAATCGAATCCGCTTATTCCGGAGAAGAGGAGGGAAAGATTACTTCCGTGCAAAAAGGACAATTGTATATGGTCTGGGCAGATGAGAATCTATCCGCCATTCCAGGAGAAGATCTGCATGCGGAAAAGAGTGTTTCTTTGTCCCGAGATCTTTCGAGAAGTCCTTTTTCCATTCGTCTGGAACCTGAGCTTTCTTCTGAAAAAGACTTCTGGTTATGTCGCTTAAAGGAATTGATTTGGGAAGATCCAGGGTATCATTTCTCTTTGGAAGAGGATACCGGACAGATTCGATTTTTCGGAAGAGGGGAGCTCCATTTAGAGGTAGGGACCAAAAGGCTTCTTGAGAATACCGAAAAAAAATTGCAAATCGGTTCTATAAACATTGCCAGATTTGAGCGTTTGAAAAAAATGTCCTCTAAGGTTGCACTAGAGCATCGTGCCTTTGAAGAAACAAAGTCAAGTGGTACGCTCACCGCAGTCCTGGAAGATACTGCCGATTTTTCGAAGCAAATTGCCTTCGAGGTAAGTCTTCCGGAAGAAGTAAAAAACTCGATTGAAACTGCCTTTTATGAATCCATCTCGTATGGTTTCTTTGGCTTTGAAGTAATTGGCGTAAGGCTTACTGTCCTTTCGTTTCAATTGCCACCTCCTGACAAAGAGTTTCTGCCCTCTTTGCTGAAGGTCGCCGTCCATTCAGGACTAAAGGATTTGTTTCATGAGAATACCAAGCTGGTCGGTCCTCTGACGGAAGTGGAAATTTCCGTGGATGCAAACCATCTGGGTGTAGTTCTTTCTGAGTTAAACCGCCGTTCTGCGAAAATCCACTCCGTGGAAGAGGAACGAGCTGGTAAGAGCCATTTAAAAGCCACGGCATCGGCGGAAAACATGCTTGGCTTTTCAGGGGCTCTTAGAAACATGACCAAAGGGATTGGCATTTCCTGGGAAAGGACTGCTTTTACCTCTGAATTTTATGCAGTTCTAAAGGAGTAAAGAACCCGAATCGGGTCCCGGACCACGATTGAGGAGTAGATTCTAAAAATGGCTAAAGAAAAATTTGATCGATCAAAACCACACTTAAACATCGGAACTATTGGTCACGTTGACCATGGTAAGACCACTCTAACTGCTGCTATTACTACAACATTAGCAAAAGTAGTCGGTGGAAAGAATAAAGCGATTGCTTACGACCAAATCGACAACGCACCAGAAGAAAAGGCTCGTGGGATCACTATTGCTACTTCCCACCAAGAATATGAAACTCCTAACCGCCATTATGCACACGTTGATTGCCCAGGTCACGCGGACTATGTAAAAAACATGATTACCGGTGCGGCTCAGATGGACGCTGCCATTCTTGTAGTATCTGCTACTGATGGTGCTATGCCGCAAACGAAAGAACACATTCTTTTGGCTCGCCAAGTAGGTGTTCCTTACATCGTAGTTTATTTGAACAAAGCAGACATGCTTGCCGCTGACGAAAGAGAAGACATGATTGAGATGGTAAAAGAAGAAATCAAAGACCTTCTCAACAAATACAACTTCCCTGGTGATAAAACACCTTTCGTTCACGGTTCTGCTCTTAAAGCATTGGAAGGTGAAGATTCTGATCTAGGAATGAAATCAATTGTAAAATTGATGGAAGCTGTAGATTCTTACGTTCCAAACCCTACTCGCGTTGTGGACAAACCTTTCCTTATGCCTGTTGAAGACGTTTTCTCGATCACTGGTCGTGGAACTGTTGCAACCGGTCGTGTGGAGCAGGGAGTTCTTAAAATCAACGACGAAATCGAAATCGTTGGTATCCGTGATACAACCAAGTCTGTTGTTACCGGTATTGAAATGTTCCGTAAACTCTTGGATCAAGCAGAAGCTGGAGACAACATCGGTGCACTTCTTCGTGGAACTAAAAAAGAAGACATCGAAAGAGGTCAGGTTCTTGCGAAACCAGGAACAATCACTCCTCACAGAAAGTTTAAAGCAGAAGTTTACGTTCTTACAAAAGATGAAGGTGGACGTCACACTCCTTTCTTCAACAACTATCGCCCACAATTCTACTTCAGAACTACTGACATCACTGGTGTTTGTAACTTGCCTGGTGGAATGGAAATGGTTATGCCAGGTGATAACGTAACAATGTCAATTGAATTGATTCACCCAATTGCGATGGATCAAGGTCTCAAGTTTGCGATTCGTGAAGGTGGAAGAACCATCGGATCGGGTGTTGTTGCGGAGATCATTGAGTAATCCAAATGGCTGGACAAAGAATTCGCGTTAAGTTAAAAGCTTTCGATCATAGGTTGATAGACCAATCAACCTATGAAATCGTAGCGACAGCGAAAAGGACTGGAGCAACTGTCTCCGGTCCTATCCCGCTTCCTACAAAAAAAGAAATCTACACGGTGTTACGTTCTCCTCACGTGAATAAAAAAGCTAGGGAACAATTCGAGATGAGAACTCATAAGAGACTCATAGATATTTTAAATACTAATGAAGATACTGTAGAGGCTTTAATGAAGCTTCAACTCCCCGCTGGAGTCTCAGTAGATATTAAATCCTAAGGATAGGATCCATGGCAAAAGGTTTAATCGGAGAAAAATTGGGCATGGCCCACATCTTTAATAACGAAGGTAAAATGGTTACCGTAACCGTTTTGCGTGTGGGTCCTTGTTTTGTTTCCCAAGTCAAGACAGCCGCAAACGACGGTTATGATGCCGTTCAACTAGCGTTTGATGATGCTAAAGAAAAGAATCTTTCTAAGGCTGAAGTCGGCCATTTAAAGAAAGCAAACATCGGCCCAAAACAACATCTTGCTGAATTCGAAGGTTTCGATGCAGCAACGTTAGGTTCGGAAGTAAAACTTTCCGATGTATTCACATTGAATGATACAGTTAAGGTTTCCGGAACATCCAAAGGAAAGGGAACACAAGGGGTCGTAAAAAGACACGGATTTGCGGGCGGACCAAAAGGTCACGGTTCCAGATTCCAAAGACACCCTGGTTCCATCGGATCCAACACAACTCCAGGCCGTGTATTCAAAGGTTTGAAGATGGGTGGTCGTACTGGAAATGTTCAAAGCACAGTAAGAAACCTGAAAGTGGTTAAAATCGAGGAAGAATCAAATTTGGTTTTCGTTTCCGGTTCCGTTCCGGGAAGAGATCGTTCCATCGTAACGATCGAGAAAATCGGATAACTAGGATAATATATGAAAGCACGTAAATACAATAAAGAAGGCGTGTTCGTAAGCGAAGTAGAGTTACCTGCAGCGCTTTTTGAAACAGGTATTTCTCTTGGTGCCATCTATGACGCAGTGAAAGCAGAAAATGCAAACCTTCGTCAGGGAACACACTCTACAAAAGATCGTTCCGAAGTGCGTGGTGGTGGAAAAAAACCATGGGCGCAAAAAGGAACGGGTAGAGCAAGACAAGGTTCCATCAGAGCGCCTCATTTCGTGGGCGGTGGTATCATCCACGGACCAAAACCAAGAGACTATTCTTCTAACCTTTCTCGTGGAGTGAAAAAGAAGGCTGTGCTTTCTATTCTCAACAAGAAAGCGGAAGAAAACCGCATTTCCATCATCGAAGATGTAGAGCCATCTAGTTACTCTACTAAGTCGATCTTCAATATCCTTAAAAAAATGGAAATTGCAGAAAAAGGAAACATCGGCTTCGTTGTCGCTGGAGAAAACCAGTTCCTGAAAAGATCCACTCGTAACATTGAAAACTTAAAGTATGTAAACAGCAAACGTGTCGTTTGCAGAGACATTCTTTACAATAATAATTTAGTAATCTCTGAAAGCGCTCTAAACGAGCTCCTTTCTCAGTATTCGAAAAAAGGGTAATGCAGTGAATTTAGAGAATGTGATTCTTTCCCCCGTAGTCACTGAAAAGTCTCAGGATCTTCAATCCATAGGTGAGCGTTTGGGAAAAAGAACTGTAAAATATACTTTTAAAGTTCATCCTGATGCGAACAAGACTCTCATCAAACAAGCATTAAGGAAGATGTATGGAGCTGTTCCTACATCTGTGAATGTTGCTGTATTCCGCGGTAAAATGAAAAAATTTCGTAACATGCCTTCTCCAAGACCTCACTTCAAGAAAGCAATCGTTACTTTTGCCGATGGTGCTAATTTGGATTTCGCTAAGGTTTAACAATGGGAATTAGAAAATTAAAACCAACAACGCAATCTTCCAGATTTTACTCTGTTCTTGATTTTAAAGAAATCACAGAAGTAACTCCCCATAAACCTTTAACTGCAAATGTTACCTACAAAGCTGGTAGAGATAACCAAGGTAGAATTGCAGTTCGTAGAAAGGGTGGAAGAAACAAAAGAAAGTTCCGTATCATCGATTTCAAAAGAAACAAATTCGGAATCCCTGCGACAGTAAAAACGATTGAATACGATCCAAACCGTTCTGCATTCATCGCTCTTGTTTGTTATGCGGATGGAGAATACCGATACATTCTTGCTCCTCATGGATTGAAAGTAGGGGACAAGGTTGTTTCCGGTCCTACTGCGGAAATCAAATTGGGGAATACCCTTCCGTTGGATAAAATTCCTGCAGGAACAAACGTTCATAATATCGAATTGCATATCGGGAAAGGCGGCCAAATCGCGAGAACCGCAGGTTCTTTTGCGGTGATCGCTGCAAAAGACGGAGATTATGTAAGTCTCAGACTTCCTTCCTCTGAAGTTCGCAAAGTTCGTAAAGAATGTGTAGCGACCATCGGAGAACTTTCCAACAAAGACCACAACCAAGTGATCATCGGAAAAGCGGGAAGAAATAGATGGTTAGGAAAACGTCCTAAAGTTCGTGGTGTTGTAATGAACCCTGTTGACCACCCACTCGGTGGAGGGGAAGGAAGAACATCCGGTGGACGTCATCCAGTGACTCCTTGGGGTAAACCGACGAAAGGTTATAAAACTCGTAAGACGAAACCGTCTGATCGATTCATCGTTCAAAGACGTAAGAAAAATAGAAACAGGTAGGATCTAGGATTCCATGGCTAGAAGCTTAAAAAAAGGTCCCTTCATAGACGACCACCTCATGAAAAAAATTACGAAACTAAACTCGGAAGGAAAGAAGAACCCTTTCAAGTCTTGGTCTCGCCGAAGCACAATCTACCCTGATATGATTGGGCATACTGTTATGATTCACAATGGTAAGGCATTTGTTCCTGTGTATGTGAACGAAAACATGATCGGTCATAAACTCGGTGAATTTGCTCCGACTCGTACCTTTAGAGGTCACGGCGGGGACAAAAAAGTAGCGAAGAAATAGGTAGAGAAATGGAAGCCAAAGCAGTTGCTAAACACGTAAGAATTTCAGCTAGAAAAGCAAGACTAGTTGCTGATGAAATTCGAGGTTATGACTACAAAGAAGCGATCGATATTCTTCGTTTTACGAACAAAGCCGCAAGTTCAATGATCATCAATCTTTTGAATTCTGCGGTTGCGAACGCAATCCAGATGAACGATCAAATCGATCCTGCAAGTCTTTTTGTCAAAAAAATATACATCGATGACGGTCCTATCATGAAACGATACAGACCAAGAGCACGAGGTCGTGCATCCAGAATTCGTAAACGTTTGAGCCACATCACCGTGGTTGTTTCAGAGATAGAGAAGAAGGCAAGCTAAGGTATGGGCCAAAAAGTAAATCCAATCGGTCTTCGTATAGGAATCACTAGAAATTGGGATTCCGTTTGGTTTTCCAAACAAGACTACATTAAAAACCTGCATGAGGACATCAAGATCCGTAGATTTCTCCAAAAGAAATTTAAAAACGCATCTGTGGTGAAAATCGTAATCGAAAGGTTCCCTGAAAAAGTAAATATCAATCTTCATACATCTAAACCAGGTATGGTGATCGGTCAGAAAGGACAGAACATCGAAGCAGTGAAGCAAGAATTGAAGAAGATGGCGGACAAACCGATCGGAATGAACATCATCGAAGTCAAAAAACCTGAGATCATCGCTCAGGCGATCGCTGAAACTGTTGCTTTGCAAATCGAACAAAGGATGCCTTTCAGAAGAGTTATGAAGGCTGAGCTAAGACGTGCTATGCGTGGTGGAGTAGAGGGTGTTAAAATCCAAATCTCCGGACGTTTGAACGGTGCGGATATGGCGAGAACAGAAAAGTATATGGAAGGACGAGTTCCTCTTCATACTCTTCGTGCCAAAATCGATTTCGGATTCAAAGAAGCTCTCACAACTTTCGGTCAGATCGGTGTGAAGGTATGGACTTATACTGGCGATTTCTTCCCTACAAAAGAAGAATCTGATGAAGATAAATACGCCGTAAAAAGAAGAACTAGTTAAGAACTGTTAAAGAGAAACTAAAATGTTAGCACCTAAGCGAGTTAAATTCAGAAAACGCCAAAGAGGGCGCCTAAAAGGTAAGGACGAAAGAGGTTCTTATGTTGCTTTTGGGGAATTTGGTTTAAAAGCAGTTGAGTCCGGTAGAATCACTGCTCGTCAAATCGAAGCAGCAAGGATTACTATCAACCGTCAGGTGAAAAGAGGCGGTAAATTGTGGATTCGTATCTTCCCTCATTTACCTATCACAAAAAAGCCTGCTGAAACCAGGATGGGTAAAGGAAAAGGAAATCCTGAGTTCTGGATTGCTGAGATCCGCCCAGGAAGAGTTCTTTTCGAGATGGCTGGTATCGATGAAGAAACAGCAAGAAAAGCACTTCACTTAGCAGCGTTTAAACTGCCAGTTGAAACTGCATTTGTAAAGAGGAACATTCTATGAAAGACGATTTTCGTTCTTTATCCTCGGATGAATTAAAAAAAGAAATTCAATCTTCCCTTGAGGAAGTGAGAAAAGCGCGTTTCCAGTTCGGTGTGACAAGATCCCTTGAAAACCCGAAATTGATTCGCAATCAAAAGAAAAGAGTGGCTCAGGCACTGACAGTTCTTCGTGAGAAAGAATTGGAAGCTCAAGGTAAGTTGAAACGAATTCAGCCTAAGGCTGGAGCAGCTGCTGCGGCTTCGAAATCGAGCAAGGGTAAGAAGAAGTAGGTTATGGAACTTAAGAACTTAAAAAAATCTTTAACCATCCAAGGTGTAGTAGTGAGCGATGCTATGGATAAAACCGTAGTGATCGAGATCGTTACAAGAAAAGTACACCCTCGATTCAAAAAGATTATGACCAAAACCTCTCGTGTAAAAATCCACGATGAGAAAAACGAATGCCAAGTAGGGGACAAAGTGATCGCAGTGGAAACTCGACCTCTATCGAAGCAAAAACATCACAAACTTGTTAAAGTTGTTGAGAAGGCGAAACTAGTATGATCCAGCAAGAAACTATTTTACAGGTTGCCGACAATTCGGGTGTAAAAAAAGTCATGTGCGTAAAAGTTCTTGGAGGTTCCAAGAAACGTTATGCCACAATCGGCGATGAAATCATTGTCGCTGTTAAAGATGCACAACCTGCTTACGGTCTGCGTGACGGACAAGGAAAGAAGGTTCACAACAAGGCAGTTCAAAGAGCCGTTGTGGTGAGAACTAAAAAAGAAGTTCGCCGTGCAGATGGTACTTATATCAGATTCGATGATAATGCAGTAGCAATCATCGACGACAAAGGTAATCCGAAAGGAACTCGTATCTTTGGACCGGTAGCTAGAGAGCTCCGAGATAAAAAATACATGAAAATCATTTCACTTGCTCCGGAGGTTCTCTAAATGGCTGCTAAGTTAGCATACCGTGGATCAGAACCCACGAAATTCAAAAAAACCAAAATCAAAAAGGACGATGAAGTTCTTGTGATTGCGGGAAAAGAAAAAGGCAAAAAAGGAAAAGTCCTCGCGATCGATAAAAGAAAAGACCGCGTTTATATCGAAGGCGTTAATAAAAGACGCAGATATGTGAGACCGACTCAAGAAAACCCGCAAGGCGGATCCATCGAGATCGAGTTCCCGATTCACTTATCGAACGTAATGTTCCACGATGCTAAGTTGGACAACAAAGCGAAGCCTAAGAAGAAAATTAAGGCTGTACGCATTGGCTTTTTGAAAAAGGATGGTAAAACTGTCCGAGTCACTCGTCCGGAAGGTAAAGAAGTATAATCATGGTACCTAGGCTTAAACAAAAATACGAAAAGGACATTCGCCCAGGTCTGCAAAAGCAGCTTGGATTCAAGAGTGTGATGCGAGTGCCTAAGTTAGAAAAAATCGTAATCAACGTAGGTATGGGAGAGGCTCACACCAACCCAAAAGCTATGGAAGCTTGCCTTGTGGAAATCGGCCAAATCACCGGACAAAAACCGGTGAAGACCTTCGCAAAGAAATCAATCGCTGGTTTCAAAGTGAGAGAAGGTATGGTTCTCGGTTGTAAGGTAACTCTTCGCGGAAACTATATGTATGAATTTTTGGATCGTTTCATCAACGTGGCGCTTCCAAGGGTTCGTGACTTCCGCGGCGTCAACCCAAAAGGTTTCGATGGAAGAGGGAACTACAACCTTTCCGTGAAGGAACAAATCATTTTCCCTGAGATCCAATTTGATAAAATCAATACGATCTACGGAATCAACATCACCTTTGTTACGAATACAGAAGTAGACAAAGAAGCGTACGAATTATTCCAGGCTTTCGGTATGCCTTACCGAACAGCTGCAGGTAAGTAGGAGAGAGTCATGGCGAAAAAATCGATGATGGAACGCCACGCCAAAAAGCAAAAATTCAAAGTGAGAGAGTACAATCGTTGCCCTCTTTGCGGTCGTTCGCGCGCATACTTGCGCCGCTTTGATATGTGTCGTCTTTGCTTCCGAGATCTAGCGAGTAAAGCTCAGATCCCCGGTGTGAAAAAATCCTCCTGGTAGAATATAGGAAAGGTTATTATAAATGAGTCTTTCAGATCCTATTGCAGATATGCTAACCCGCATCAGAAACGCACAACAAGCGAAACACGAGTTGTGTGTGATTCCGGGAAGTAAAATTAAGAAATCCATCCTAGACCTTTTGAAAGAAGAAGGTTTCTTGGATGATGTCCAAACCGTAAAAAACGGAAGTTTTGATGATTTTCAAGTGAAATTGAAATACGATACGGAGAAAAAACCGGTGATTCGTATGATTGAAAGAGTATCTACTCCTGGTAGACGCGTTTACATTCAATCCGGCGAAATCCGTCCCTTTAGAAACAATATCGGGACACTCATCCTCTCTACATCCAAGGGAGTGATGACCGGAAAACGTGCCCGTAAACTCAGAGTAGGAGGAGAAGTTCTTTGTAAGGTGTTCTAATCTTACAAAGGATCATTACAAATGTCTCGAGTTGGAAAAAGTATCATTAAATTGCCTGCAAAGGTAGAAGTTAAAGCTGATGCGACAAGCCTGGTCATTAAAGGGCCTTTAGGGGAACTAAAAACCCCTATTTACGAAGGTGTTGTTGCAAAGATCGAAAACGGTGAACTCGTTTTTACTAGAAACAGTGAAGACCAAAAGACAGTCGCATTGCACGGGCTCGTTAGATCCCTTGCGATGAACAGTGTAAAAGGTGTAACTACTGGCTGGGAAAAAAACCTGGAAATCACCGGAGTTGGTTATCGTGCGCAAAAGAAAGGAAAAGATCTTGTGATGAACTTAGGTTACTCTCACGAGGTTGTTTTCCCTGAGCCTGCGGGAATCAAGATCGATGTAGCGGATCAGCTTAAAATTAAAGTATCGGGCATTGACCGCCAATTGGTTGGCCAAGTAGCAGCAGACATTCGCTCTAAAAGACCTCCTGAGCCTTACAAAGGAAAAGGGGTGAAATACAGCGATGAGTACATCCGTAGAAAGGCCGGAAAGACCGGTAAGAAGTAGTAAGTCGTTATGATCAACAAGACAGCAAAGAACATTCAAAGAGAAAGACGAGCAGAAAGAGTTCGTTATAAGATTCGTGCTACAGCTGGCCGTCCTAGATTGGTTTTCAACAAAACCAATCGTTATTTGACTGCTCAGGTAATTGATGACACCAAAGGTGTTACGGTTGCATACGCTACAACGCAAGAGAAAGACTTTCCTAAACATGAGAACTCTAAAAAGAGCAAGTCTGCTGCAACTCAATTGGGTAAATTGATTGCCGACAAAGCGAAAAAAGCGGGCATCTCTCAAGTGGTTTTGGATCGTTCCGGTATGGTTTACCATGGTCGTATCGCTGCTTTCGCTGATTCGGCAAGAGAAGGCGGTTTGGAGTTCTAATATATGAGTATGATCCTAGAAGAAGAAACGAAAGAATTTACCGAGAAAGTCGTAAAGATCGACCGTGTTGCGAAAGTAGTGAAAGGGGGACGTCGTTTCTCCTTCAACGCACTTTCCGTAGTAGGGGATTCCAAAGGTAAAGTGGGAATCGGTTTCGGAAAAGCAAATGAAGTTCCGGATGCAATCCGTAAGTCCATCGAGTCCGCTAAGAAAAATTTGAAATCCATTCATTACATCGGACATACTGTTCCTCACGATGTGATCGGCAGCTTCAAATCTGCAAGAGTGATCTTGAAACCGGCTTCTCCGGGAACCGGTATCATCGCTGGAGCTTCCGTTCGTTCCGTTTTGGAAAGAGCGGGAATCCAAGACGTTTTGACTAAGTCTTGGGGTTCTTCCAACCCGATGAACATCGTAAAGGCGACTATGGATGCTCTTCAACAATTGGAAACTCCTTCTATGGCAGTAAAACGCCGTGGAGTGAGCCTCAAACACTTGTTCGGTCAAGATTTATAAAAGGTAGTCCGGTATGGAAGAAGTATTGATTACACAAGAAAAAAGTTCTATCGGTATCATTCCGATTCATAAGAAGACTTTGATCGCTCTTGGCCTGAAGAAAAAAGGCCAATCCAGAAAGCACAAAGTAACTCCTCAATTGAAGGGAATGCTTCGTCAGGTAGGTTACCTGCTGAAAGTAGATAAGGTATAATTAGATGGCACAATCAGAAAGAATTGAACAAGGCAGAGGCTTTGGAAAAAAAAGAGCTAAAAAAAGCACTTCTCTAGGAAACAAAAACCTAGTTCCAGTACCTGCCGGTGCAAAAACATCTCCCAAAAGAGTCGGACAAGGTCCTGGTTCCGGAATGGGAAAAACCTCCACAAGAGGATCCAAAGGCCAAAGAGCTCGTGCATCTTCCATGAAGCGAGGGTTTGAGGGTGGTCAGATGCCACTTCACAAACGTTTGCCGAAAAGAGGATTCACTAATATTTTCTCCGAAGTATTTCAACCGGTGAATTTGGTAGCTCTTGCGAAAGCGGGTCTATCCGGTGAAGTAACTCCTGCGATTCTAAAAGCAAAAAGTTTGATTAAGTCCGAAGAAGGACTCATCAAAGTGTTGGGAACTGGCGAAATTACTGCGGCGATCACAATCACTGTAGACGGGTTTTCCGCTTCAGCAAAAGAAAAAATCGAAAAAGCTGGTGGAAAGGTGATTCTCAGAGAGAAGAATAAAGTAGAGAAAAAATAATTAAACAATGTTTCAAACAATCGCAAACATCTTTAGAATTCCAGAATTAAGATCCAAAATATTTTTTACAATCGGCATGTTGTTGCTTTTCAGAATGGGAACTCATGTGACCATTCCTGGAATCAACAGTGTCATTGTAACTGGAATCACAGCAGACCCGAACGAAGGTTTTTTGGGAATGGTGGATTTGTTTGCGGGTGGAGCATTACTTAAATTCTCTATCTTCGCTTTGGGGATCATGCCTTATATTTCTTCTTCCATCATAATGCAACTTGTGATGGTTCTCATCCCTTCTTTGCAAAAAATGCAAAAAGAAGGAGAAGAGGGAAGAAAAAAAATTCAACAGTACACTAAGTACGGAACTTTGATTCTTTGCGCGATCCAGTCTTTGGCTGTGATCCAATTGGCAAATTCCTGGTCCACTGGATCCGGCAATCAGCCTGCAAAATATCCAGGCCTTATCAATCCTTCGGTAGAAGCTTACTTCCTTCCTTTGGCGATGTTGTCCATCACTACAGGAACAGTTCTTTTGATTTGGCTCGGAGAACAAATTACGGAAAGAGGAATCGGAAACGGAATCTCTCTCATCATCTTTGCCGGTATCATCGGTCGTATGCCGGAAGCTCTCATTTCCATGTTTACTTCCGATACTTCTGATGCACTTTCCGTTTTGATTTTACTTCTTATTTTCATCATTCTAATCGCTCTTACTGTGATTTTAACACAAGGGGTGAGAAGAGTTCCTTTGAATTACGGAAAACAAATGGTAGGCCGTAAGATGGTTCAGGCTCGCAGCCAGTCCATTCCTTTCAAAGTGAACAGTGCGAACGTAATGCCGATCATCTTCGCATCTTCCTTGATTCTTTTTCCACAAACGATTGTTCAGTGGTTGTCTTCCAAAGGAGGACAGTGGGCAGGTTGGGCAGTGATTATGGACTTTTTCAATCCATTTTCCCAAATTTGGTACCACTCTTTATTTTACTTCGTCATTTATACTTCCCTGATCATTTTCTTCGCTTATTTCTATACTGCGATTCAGTTCAACCCACAAGAGTTAGCTGACAATTTGAAGAAATACGGCGGGTTCATTCCTGGAGTTCGTCCTGGAACACAAACCAAAGAAATGATCGAGAAGATCCTTAATAGAATCACCCTTCCAGGTGCTCTTTTTCTAGCAGGACTTGCTCTTGCCCCTTATTTGATCATTAAATTCCTCAACCTTGGTTCTAATACCGGAGGAGGAACATTGGTCTATACTTTCGGGGGGACTTCGCTTCTAATCATGGTAGGTGTCGCTTTGGAAACTTTGAAACAAATCGAAGCACAACTTTTGATGAGAAACTACGAAGGATTTATGAAAAAGACTAAAATCAAAGGAAGGGTTTAATTTCATGAAAAGACTGATCTTTATGGGACCTCCCGGCGCAGGGAAGGGTACGCAAGCAGACATCATCAAAGAAAAATTCAAAATCCCTCAAATCTCTACGGGAGATATCCTTCGTAGTGCTGTAAAAAATGGCACTGCAATGGGTTTAGAAGCGAAAAAATATATGGACGCAGGAGACCTAGTTCCGGATGCTGTCGTTATCGGCATTATTCGGGATCGTTTGGTCGAATCCGATTGTGCGAGTGGATTCATACTGGATGGATTTCCTAGGACGGTGGAGCAAGCAAAGGCTCTCTCGGAAATCCTCAAAGAGCTTCGCATGGAGCTCGACTCCGTTGTCAACTTAGACGTTCCCGATGAAGAATTGGTGAAACGGTTGCTAGGTAGAGCGATCAAAGAAGGGCGCTCGGATGACAACGAAGAGACCATCAAAAACCGTCTGCATACTTACAACACAAAGACTCTGCCCCTGATCGATTTTTATAAGGGAACAGGTATCCTTCGGCAGATCAATGGCTTGGGAAGTATGGAACAAATCACCGATTCTATTTTAAAATCGATTCAATAGGAGAATCACCCTGGCAAAGGAAGAAGCAATTACCATTGACGGAACCGTTTTGGAACCCCTCCCGAACGCTATGTTTAGAGTGGAACTGGAAAATGGCCACAAGGTGTTGGCACATATCTCTGGAAAGATGAGAATGCACTACATTCGAATTCTACCTGGAGACAAAGTGACAGTAGAACTTTCTCCTTATGATTTAACTAAGGGTCGAATCACCTACAGAAAGAAATAGGAAAATTATGAAAGTAAGAGCATCAGTTAAAAAAATCTGTCCGGAATGCAAAGTCATTCGCAGAAAAGGTGTGATCCGAGTGATCTGCACGAATCCAAAACACAAACAAAGGCAAAGATAAGAATATATGGCACGTATCGCGGGTGTTGATTTACCATCAAACAAAAGAATTGTGATCGGTCTCACTTATGTCTTCGGAATAGGTAAGACTTCTTCTCAAGAGATCCTTAAAAAAGCAGGGATCGATGAAAGCATTAGAGTAAAGGACTTAACGGACGAACATGAAGCCGCGATCCGTAGAGTCATTGAAGAAGGATATCAAGTAGAAGGGGATCTTCGTTCTGAAGTAAACCTAAACATCAAACGACTTATGGATGTAGGTTGTTATAGAGGCCTTCGTCACAGAAGAGGTCTTCCGGTCAACGGCCAAAGAACTCGTACAAATGCCCGTACTAGAAAGGGTGTGAAGAAGACTGTGGCAAACAAGAAAAAGGCTGTTAAGTAGTAGAGGAATCATTCATGGCTGAGAAAGAAGCAAAAGGCAAAAAAGATACCAAGAAAGTAAAAAAGAAAGAGAAGAAGAACGTTCCTAGAGGGAAAGTTTATATCCAAGCCTCTTTCAACAACACGATCGTTTCCGTAACAGATATGGTAGGAAATGTTCTTTCCTGGTCTTCTTCCGGAATGATGGGGTTCAGAGGATCTAAAAAATCCACTCCTTATGCAGCGCAAATCGCTGCAACGAATGCTGCTGAAAAAGCAATCGAAGCAACTGGACTTTCTGAAGTAGACGTAATGGTTTCCGGTCCCGGAATCGGAAGAGAATCTGCGATTCGTTCCCTCACAACAAAGGGATTGTCAATCAAATTGATTAAGGACGTAACCCCGCTTCCTCACAACGGATGTCGTCCTAGAAAAAGAAGAAGAGTTTAGTAAGGGGATAGAGGAAATCATTTATGGCACGTTATAGAGGACCCGTTGTAAAGTTAATGAGAAGAGAGGGACTGAACCTCTTTCTTAAAAACAGTCACACTCTTCACAAAGAGAAATCATCTTTAGAAAAAAGAAAATACCCGCCAGGTCTACCTCCTAAGAAAAAAGGAAAGGTAACTGAATATGGCGCTCAGTTGCGTGAAAAACAAAAAGTAAAAAGAGCGTATGGAGTTCTTGAAAAACAATTCCGTCGTTATTTTGAAGAAGCTTCTCACACTCCTGGGATTCCTGGGGAAAACCTTCTCCAATTCTTGGAAAGAAGATTGGACAATGTTTTGTATCGTATGGGTTATGCGGTAACTAGAAGACAAGCTAGAAACTTCGTAGCACACAGACATGTTTTAGTAAACGGTCATCGTGTAGATATTTGCTCTTACAGAGTGAATGTTGGAGATAAAATCCAAATCAGAGATAAGTTCCAAAAATCTGCTTTTATTGAAGAAAACATCAAACTTGCGCAAGCAATCAATAGAACGGCATCTTGGGTAAGCGTAGACTATTCTCAATTCACAGGAGAGATTCTTTCTCTTCCAACAAGAGAGCATATCGACATCCCAGTGAAAGAACAGGTCATCGTAGAGTTGTACTCTAAGTAAGCTAACGAATCTAGAGAAGAAGGATACGACATTGTCCCCAAAGAATTTACTAAAAGGTTTTAAAAGACCAAAAAAAATCGAATTCACTACAGATGTGAATACTCCTAATTATGGTAAGTTTGTTGCTGAGCCTTTTGAAAGAGGAATTGGAACAACGATAGGCAATTCTCTACGAAGAACACTTATGTCTTCGATTGAAGGTGCGGCAATATCTGCAATTCGCATCGAAGGTGTAACTCATGAATTTGCTTACATCGAAGGTGTTGCAGAGGATGTAACACGTATCATCCTTAACCTAAAACAAGTTCGTATCAAATACGAGCCGGAAGATAAAGAAGCAAGCAAAGTCATTCATATCGAATTGAAAGGTGCTGGTTATTTCAGAGCAGGGGATCTTGCTGTGGATTCTTCCATCGAGATCATGAACCCTGATCTTCATATCGCTACTTTGAACGAAGATGCTAACCTAATCCTTGATTTGGAGATCCAAAGAGGAAGAGGTTACGTTCCTGCAGAGGATAAAAAGAAAGACATCGAAGTTCTAGGAACGATCCCGATCGATTCTATCTTTTCTCCGATTCAAAAAGTTCTTTTTGAAGTTTCCGAGACGAGAGTTGCGCAAAGATCCGACTACGAAAAACTCACTTTGGAAGTTTGGACAGACGGTTCCGTATCTCCGGAAGATGCAGTGGCTCAAGCTGCTAAAATCCTAAAAGACCATTTGACCGTATTCATCAATTTCGAAGAAGAGATCGAAGAAGAAGAAGAAGAGTTAGACGAAGCTGATGAAAAATTGAAAGCTTCTCTTTCTAAACACGTAGAGGAATTGGAACTTTCCGTTCGTGCTACGAATGTTCTTCGCAGCCTAGAAATTGATTTTATCGGCGAGCTGGTAAAAAGATCTGAAGAAGAGATGACTAAGTCAAAACACTTCAGTGAACAAAGTTTACAAGAATTGAAAGCAAAACTACAATCCCTTGGTTTGTCTTTCGGAATGAGAGATTTTTAAAATGAGAAAACGTAATAAAGTTAAACAACTCAATAGATCTGCTGACCACAGAAAAGCCATGATTCAAAACATGGTGATTTCTCTTCTTCGTCACGAGAGAATCGAGTCTTCCGTTGCAAAATTGAAGGTTGCTCGTTCTTTGGCGGAAAGAATCATCACTCGTGCTAAAGGAAATCTGGATGCGAATCTGGCAAACCTTGACGAGAAGAAAAAAGCGGAAAAAATTCTGCATAATACACGTTATCTTTACAGCCATTTGGGTGATGCAGAGATCGTGAACAAACTTCTCAGCGATATTTCCAATCGATTTGCCACCAGAGTAGGAGGATACACTCGTATCGTTCGTTTGGTGAACCGCCAATCCGACAATACCGAAATGGGAATTTTGGAACTAGTAGATCGCAAAACTCATCTTGAGTTGAAAGAAGAGATCCGCCAAAAGAGAGAAAAATCAGCTCCTAAGGCGAAAGCTGATTCCAAACCTAAAAAAGAAAAGAAAGAGAAAAAGGCCGCAGCAGCGAAATAACTTTTTTCCTAATCTTGCCTTTTCGAAAAGAGCCTGCAAACCTTTGCGGGCTTTTTTTTTCTTGCTTACCTTCTTCTTTTCGTCTAATTTCGCTCAGGCACTATGAAGCTTCCCGACCTTCCCAGCAGCATTTGGGAGACTGTTTTCCAATTGAGTCCTATAGGGATCACTTTGTCTTCTGCTGATGGGCGTTATCTGGATGCAAACCAACAATTTCTCAATTGGGTCGGAAAACAAAAACGGCAAATTCTGGGAAAAACTCCTTCCGATTTGAACGTTTATACGAACGAAACCGACAGAGAAAATATCATCCAAGGACTGATGAAAGACGGTTTTGTCCGTAATATGGAAGTAGGTTTTCGAACGGATGACGGGATGGTGCGAACAATCTTATTTAATGCCCGTTATTTGAATGATCGCCAATACATTTTAGCCATCGGTCAGGACATCACTGAAATCAAGTTAAAGGAGAAAAAGAATCTAATTCTCCAAGAAGAACTTACTATCAGCAAAAACCTTTTCGAAAATCTGTTTCGATTGAATCCTGCTGCGGTCAGTCTCTCCGATTTGGAAACCGCTGTTTATATAGATATTAATCCTGCCTATGAAGAACTGATCGGTTTCGCAAGAGAAGAGATCATCGGGAAGGCATCTTACGAATTGAATATTTGGAAGACTCAATTCGATAGAGAAAGACTTCTTGCTGAGCTTATGAAAAAAGGCTGGAGCACGGGGATGGAGGCAACCATCCGTCATAGATCAGGAGCATACAAACATGTGATCTCCGGGAATGCGATTTTGATTATGGAAGGACGGCCGAAGCTGCTTGCGATTCTAATCGACATCACTGAAACGAAAAAATCCAAACAAGCTTTGGAAGAGGCAGTTCAAGAGCGCACTAGAGAACTAGCGGAAACCTTGGAAGATCTTAAAAAAGCGCAGAATCAGCTCGTTTTTTCCGAAAAAATGGCCGCTTTGGGCCAGTTAGTTGCCGGAGTCGCTCATGAAATCAATAATCCGTTAGGTGCTATTTCCGCACTCAGCGGAGAAATCCATTCTTATTCCTTAAAAATAGGGGATCGTTTGACGGAATTGAAAAAAATTCTATTCCATCTTTCAGATGAGGATCTGAAACGATTTACTGATTTCATCAATGTGATTTTCACAGTCCGACCGGAAGTTTTTAGCTTCAGTGATGTTCGAAAGATGAAAAAGAATTTGGAAAATCTCTTTAAAACTTGGGACTATGAAAATCCTCATGATTGGGCGGATCGAGTTGTGGATTTGGGAATTTCTTCCCAAGTCGATTCTTACATCGATCTCTTCAGAGATGTTAAGTTCAGAGAGCTTCTGAATATCATCCTCATCGAATTACAAATCAATCGTAATCATGAATCCATTCGTTTCGCCGTGGAAAGAACTTCTAAAATCGTTTTTTCCCTTAAAAGTTATTCTCGTTTGGATACATCCCATGAGAAAAAGAATACGGATATAGTCGAGACCATCGAGACGGTTCTCACTTTGTATCATAATAAAATGAGAGACGGAGTGGAAGTTGTCACTGATTTCGGTGTTCGCCCGATCGTTCCGGCTTATCCGGATGATCTCATTCAGGTTTGGACCAATTTGATTTATAATGCGCTTCAGGCGATGGAGTTCAAAGGGAAAATCGAGATCCGTCTGAAAGAAGAGAAAAATGCGATCGTGATTTCCGTTGAGGACAACGGTCCCGGAATTTCGGATAAAATCAAAAATCAAATTTTTGATCCTTTTTTCACCACAAAAGGATTAGGTGAAGGAAGCGGTTTAGGATTATTGATTGTTCGTCGGTCGATTGTGGAAAAACACGGAGGAGATATCTCTTTTGAATCCGTTCCAGGCAAAACTGTCTTTTTTGTTCGGCTGCCGAATTCACTTTAAATCGCCGACAAACGAGGATAGATCGATCACCCAAGAAGCAGCTTGTATCGTTTGCGAAACTCTTCATTTGGAATCCGTGATTCTCCGGTGCGTCTAAGATCAGGCAAGAGTCCATTGACAAAATACATTTCGATCTTTCCTTTGTGTTTCGCTTGTACGGCACCTCTGTATTCACACTCGAAGAAATCTTTTACCAATTCGTATGTAGCGCTGGAGATGTTGATGCGGCCTGGAATGCCGGATGATTCACAGCGGCTGGCGATATTGACAGTATCACTCCATACATCGTAAGCGAACTTCTTCTCGCCAATGACTCCTGCAACCAGATCACCGGAATGGATCCCAAGGCGAAGTTCCCAGTAGGGGAGATTCTGAGTCGCTTTGATTTCTTTCATTTGATTCATGAACGCTTGGATTTCCAAAGCGGCCATTACGCAGTCGATCGCATGTGTTTTACTTGCTTCAGGGATACCGCCAGCAAACATATAACTGTCTCCGATCGTCTTGAGTTTCTCTAAATTGTGCCTTTCCATCACACTGTCGAAATAGGAAAAGCAGCGGTCTAATTCCGCAACAAGTTCCGTGGGTGAAAGGGTTTCCGCAATTTGAGTGAAACCTTTGAAGTCTGTAAAACACACAGTTGCATTGTTATGCAGCCGAGGCTCGGAAACTCCTTTCTCCTTCAACTCTTGTGCGATTTCCATAGGTAATATATTAAGAAGAAGTTGCTCCGATTTTTCATGTTCCGTTTGCATCTTGGCTTCTGCTTCGTCTCTTCCGCGTATGAAGAGATACGCTAACAAAAGTAGGAACGACTGGCTGCCTATCACATCCAAAAGGACTTCATCTGCTCGTAGAGTTCCTGGCGCCGGCTCAGGACCATATAGAGCTTGCCCTCCTAGAATTTTGAAATAGGTCTCGCGTGCGATGAACAAACAAAAGGGAACCAGAGCGAGGACAATCCTAATCTTTTTGTGTTTACGAGCGACTAGGAGTAAAGGAAGAAGCATTGCAACGGATAGATATAAATGGGCTTGTTGGCCGGGGAAACTGAAAATAATGGTTATGTCCATCACCCATAATGCGAAACACAAGAAAACCTGGGAGGCAAGCAGATAGCCCCTTCTCAATAGAACCCAGCTAATTGTGAGTTCCGTAAAAAAGGCAAAGCTTAAGATATGTAAGGCTATGACCAAATTTGCAGGAACAGGCTGCACCCAGGAAAAAAATACTAGGACTGCCAGGATGATGATTGTGTTGGCGGTGAGGTAAAAAGAACGGCGCTCTTCTTCAGGTAAACCTGTCAAAAGGTGGCGCCCAAGTATCCATTGGAAAGCGGATCGGATCCTGGTGATGATCATATAGATGCTACCTCCTTCCTGCGGCTATAGGTAGCTACTTAAAGAAGGGAAGATCTTTTAATTGTAAAGCTTGTTTCCGATTGAAACCAAATATAAATCATAAGGAATTCTGTATTTCGCTGCTACAATCGGCCAAGGAAATTAATTTCTATCCGCAGATTGATTCCAAAAATTTAGAATAATAAAACACTTGCTGATGTGGAAATGCATGTTCATATTATTCCAAAGTACATTTGACTGCGATGTTAAACGAATTGAGTTATAGCTAAAAAATCAAATAGAGGTTAAGGAAAGAAAATGGCAAAACAAGTATTTATAAATTTACCGGTAAAAAATCTTCAAAAATCAATGGATTTTTACACAGCATTGGGATTTACAAACAATCCTCAATTTTCGGACGACACAGCAAAATGTATGGTGTGGAGTGAAACCATTTTTGTAATGATACTGACACATGAAAAGTTTAAGACTTTTACATCCAAGCCGATCGCAGAAACTAAATCTAGTTTGGCGGGATTGTTTTCTTTATCTTTGGACAGCATAGACGAAGTGAATCAACTGATGTCCAACGGACTAAAAGCGGGCGGAATCGAACCAAACGAAATGAGGGATTACGGTTTTATGCAGCAAAGAACGATTGAAGATTTTGACGGACACACTTGGGAAGTCTTCTTTATGGATATGAGTAAATTTCCCACAGAATGATCGGACGAATAAGGAAAACTATCTATAACAACTTTTTTCGCATTTCTATGTAAAAGAAAGAATGTTCGCCGACCGGTTCATTTCAGTAAATCGGACTCGTTTGGCGAAACATCATTCCCTTCTTAGAATGAATTTTTGATCACACTGATCAACTTTTGCATCACTATATCCGTATTCTTTTCGAATGCTTTTTTGTTATTGTATGTGATACTCCCTTTAGAGCTAACAATATCGGAAATACCTCTCAAAATAATCACTTGAATATCGTTTTTACTACAAACTCTTGCAATAGAAGCAGATTCCCAATCGGCAGCAGAAGCATCATATAAATTAGAAAGTGTATCAATTTGAGAAGGATCTAAATCCTGATCGGCGGATATGATATTTGCATGGATGAGATTTTTTGGCAAACGAATCGAAGGGTCTAATTTCATTTCCGTTTTATAATGATGGATCGCCGATTGAGAATCATACATTCTTTCGATGATATCGTAAACAAAGGCATTTTTCGCCAAAATAACATCGAACATTCTAACCTTTTTATCAAATCCGCCTGCGGTTCCTATATTGATGATCAGCTTAGGATTGAGATTTGAGATCGCCCATTGAGTGGACGCGGCAGAATCAATTTTCCCCCATCCTCCATGAAAGAAGATAACGTTTTCTTTGAATGAGGAATCTGAATTGTCTGCGAAGAAAAATTCCCCGTAAGGAGATTGTTTCAGAATATCGGAATTCGCTTTTACGATATTTTTGACTGAATTCCATTCTGCATTTGCGGAAACAATGATGACTATATTTTTCTCAGGAGAACAGTGATTGAAAACAAACAGAAACAGAAAAAGAATAGATAAAAATATCTTTTTCATCGATTGGCTTTTAGGTTATGTATAACAAACGAATCATTCGCATGCAAATATCCACCCTTCCGGAAGTTGTCCCCCGGAAGCAGTTTCTGTTTATGAAAACTATAATCTTGCCAATTGAAGCTGCAGGTGCTCTGCAACTTTATCGAAGTCTTCATTTTGAATCACCGTTCTGTAGGAGGATGCTACGATCGGATGGCGTTTTTCGTCCAAATTGATTAGGTTGGGAAGAACTTTCAGGCCGTAAAAACCGTTTGTGATTTTTTCCGGTCTGGTTCCGTAAGCTAGATCGTATCCGTACTTTCTGTCTCTTGTGTCCGAACCGAAACAAGCCAACATAAAATCTGTCATTCCGGAAAGCCCGTTGAAGGTAGTAGGGTCTCCTCCTAAAAGCACTCCTATCGAAACCATTTCGTTGAAAAAACGATTCGAAAGATGGAAGAGTGTGTTGTCCACATTGCCACCTAATTCTCGTTTGAAGTAGCCTTCCACGAGTCCCATCGCAACTGCATAGATGGTTTTGAGAGCTCCTCCCAATTGAACACCTTTGGTATCTCTCGAATTGATTGCAGGTCTTGTGAATACATAACTTGTGTTAAATAATCCCTGAAGTTTGGGGATGAGAGAGTCTTCGAAAGAAGAAACTTCAAATCCGGAGATCTTTCTTTCCATGATTTGATCCGGGTAACAAGCACCTGAAATGACCGCCAAACGATCTCTTTCGATTCCCATAAGTTCGTTTAGGTCTTCCAAGATTAAACCTTTTTTGGAACCGGTAAACCCTTTGATGACATTCGCTATGGGAGATTTGTTCTTTTGAAGGTAAGGTTTGATTTTCGGGAAAACGGAATCGAAATCCCAAGGATTGGTTCCTTGGATGAATAGGGTTGCCGTTTCGCATACAGTAGGGTCATCCGAAAAATGGATATTCGGTGGAAGTTTATAGATGGGGTAGTGGATGATATCCCTTCTTTCTTCGTTGCACTGCTGCACTATATCGGACTCAGGTTGGTAAACTGTGACTTTTACGTTTTTATTGGCTAGAACGCAGGCAATTGCCACGGACATGTTAGAGGAGCCGATGATGACAATGTTTTCTTCCACAGTTTTAGGGATGCTGATGAGCTGATTGGAAGAATGATCCCCTTTGTAGAGATTGCGGTAGGTTCCATGTTTGTGTTTGTTCAGGTTGGAGCCGACCAAAAGCGCCAAATTGTCGATGATGAATTGTTTTTTATCTCCTCCTCCTGGAAAAGAGATTTGTTCAATGGAAGAAGGGAAAGTTTCCATTTCCTTTTTCGTCAGCTCCCCGACAAGCACAGGTTTACCGATGACTAATTTTCCTACAGCTTGGTTGAATAGAAGCCCTTCGATCGGAAGGATTTTATCCGTCCCTTCCAAGGAGATAGGCAGGATCACTTTATTGGCAACGTAATGGTACACAGTGTCCACAAAAGGCATCAGCCTTCCGTCTCTGGATCTGGTTCCTTCCGGAAAGATGGAAATGATCTTTCCGTCCGACTGCAACTTCTGAGAGTTTCGGAAAGCTCTCATATTGATTTTGGTCATTACGTCGGAAAGAGAAGGGTTGTCCGCCATGTCTTTTTTGGAACATACAAGCAGAGTTCCGAACATGTAGAGACCCAGTCTAGTGAAGTCAGGCTCGAAGGCAAGTCTACCTGCGATGAACACTAGAGATTCCGCAATTTTTCTGCCTTCCGGCCCCGCATTGTAAAGAAGAGTGAAAATGGCAGGAGCATCCAAATGGCTCAAGTGGTTCGAGATGAGTGTAACAGGATATTTTCCCAGGACTCCGTTTAAAAGTTTGAGATTTTCCACTCCTTCGACCGTGAATTTCTTCATGATCGGGTCTAGGAACTTCAGCATAAAGTCCCTTGGCTCTGCTTTGATGTCCGTAAAAACTCCGATCTCTTCTAATTTTTCGGGCTCAGTAAAAATATCCATGACCCTTGGCTTAGGAGTCGCTTGCGAGAGAACTAAGAATTCTTCTAGGATGGATTTTGCTTCGGTCTGAGAAAGACCTGATTTCATAAATAAATGTATATTTTCAAAAAACTCTTTATGCCAACGTCCCAATGTGGCTTCTTTTTCTGTCATATTGCCCTCTAAACCGACATTAAAGTAGCGAAAGAAATGCCATTTGTCTATCCGATTTTTACAAGTGATTGCATAAATCATCGTTTTCTCTAATCTGACTTCTTGGGCGCTAGTCCAGTCATGAATTCAGCTAAAAAATCAAAACTTGCAGAGAGAAGATGGATCCCCGACGGCTTCCATTTTTTAGGACCGGAAGAAAGTAGAAATAGGCGGAATCTACTACAGGGACTCACCCAAATCTTCGAAGAACATAATTACTCCGAAATCACTCTTCCTTCCTTTGATTACACTTCCTCCTTTCAATCGCAAATGGAAGCAGGTGAATCCAGTTCTTTGCTTCGTTCCAAAGATTGGGACGGCTTCGAACTTTCTCCCGGAGTAGACCTCACCTTGCAGGTGGTAAAGGGTATGGCCACTCGATCCCATTGGGAAGAGAACCAAAACGTCTATTACGTCGGCCGCAAAATTAGAGATCATAAAAAAAGAAATGCATCCCGCAGAGAAATCCTCCAAATTGGAGGAGAGTCCATCGGGAACAGTCATCCTTCCCAAATCATTTCCCAAGTTTTATTATTGGAAAAACTTTGGAAGTATTCTTGCAGGGAAACAAGTGTTAGTTTTGTCCTGGGGCATTCCGGCCTGATCAGCAGAGTGTTTGAACTTTTAGGTTGGACAGAGGAATGGGAAGGAACTTTCCGTCAGCTTCTGTTCACTAAAAACAGCACGGAACTCATCGGCCTTGCGGCAAGAAAAAACACTCCTCCTTCTCTCATTCAAATCCTGAAGGCATTTCTCAAACCTGTGGCATTCACAGAGTTCTCCGGATTTGAGAAACAAATCGTATCCTTTTTATCCGAATTACAAAAAGAATGGGAAACTTCCGAGTTCCGCAAACAAACTGCGACCAAAGAAGATGTACGAAATCAAATCGATTCTGTGAAACAATCTTTGGGAGAAGTTCGTTCTTTTATCGAGACTTGGGAAAAGGGGAACGTTCATTTCACTGGAATTTGGGATCCTGCTCTCATCAGAGATGTGAATTATTATACTGGTATCGTGTTTCAAGGATATATGAATGCGTATCCTGAACCAGTGTTTGCCGGAGGAGTTTACAACTCCCTTTACGAAACCTATACGGAAATCAAAAAAGATGCCTGCGGTTTTGCATTACATATAGATCCGATCGAAGAAATTTTCAATATCAAAAAATGAGGTAGGCTATGCCCGCAAATTTAGTTGTCGGTGCCCAATGGGGCGATGAAGGAAAAGCGAAAGTCATTGATTATTTATCGAAAGATACAGACATCATCGTTCGTTACCAAGGTGGAGCTAACGCAGGTCATACTGTAGTAGTCGGCGGAACCAAATACGTCTTTCACTTAGTGCCATCCGGAATCATTTATGATAATACTGTCTGTGTGATCGGAAACGGGGTCGTTTTGGATCCTGACTACTTTTTGCAGGAATGCGCCGATTTGGAAAAAAGCGGATTTAGGGTAAAAGAGAAAGTTTTGATCAGTGATTCCTGTCATATCCTGCTTCCTTACCACAGAATGATCGATGAAGCCAGAGAATTGGGTTCTTCTCCTGAGAGAAAGATAGGCACTACCAAAAAAGGGATCGGAATGTGTTATGCGGACAAAATGCTCCGTATGGGACTTCGTGCGGGAGACCTTTTGGATAAGGAAGTTCTGAAGAAAAAACTGGAACACATTTTGGATGTGAAAAACCAGGAGTTGGTGAAATACTACGATCTGGAACCGGTTCGTTTCGATGAAATTTATCCGAACCTTCTCAATTTCGCCGAGAAAATGGGAAAAAACATCATCAATACCATCTACTACCTCAACGAAGAATTGGATAAAGGAAAAAGAATCCTTTTGGAAGGGGCGCAAGGGACAGGATTGGATATCGATTTCGGAACCTATCCTTACGTAACCAGCTCCAATCCTACGACGGGAGGAGCGCTTGCAGGATCCGGTGTAAATTTTCGCCATTTAAAAGATGTTATAGGGATCACGAAAGCTTATGCGACCAGAGTAGGGGAAGGCCCTTTTCCTTCCGAAATTCTGGGAGAAGCCGGTGATATATTGCGTAAGTTAGGCGGCGAGTACGGCTCCACTACGGGAAGACCTAGAAGATGCGGATGGTTCGATGTGCAAATGCTGAAACATTCCATCGTGGTGAACGGAATCAACTCTCTCGTTCTCACAAAAATAGACGTTTTATCTCACTATGATTCGATCCCGGTTGTCATCGGTTATGAATACAAAGGGAAAAAACTTTCTCATTTTCCTTCACAGGGATTGGAAGACGTAAAACCTATCTTTGCCGATTATAAAGGATGGAAAGACGATATTTCCGGAATCTGCGATTTCTCCAAACTTCCTCCAGCTTGCCAAAGTTATATCAACTCTTTGCAGGAATTGGTGGGAACTAAAATAGGAATCGTCTCCACTGGACCGGACAGAGAGCACACGATCATTATGAAATAAATTTGGAAAAACCAATCCTTTTTTTGAAGTAGTGATTGACCAAGAACCCCTTGTCATTATTCTTGGCAACAGAGCACGAGTCGTTAGCTCAGCTGGTAGAGCAATTCCCTTTTAAGGAATGGGTCCGGGGTTCGAATCCCCGACGACTCAAACGTTCGGTTCACTCAATCTGGTGCCATCGTCTAATGGTCAGGACACAAGGTTTTCATCCTTGCAATCGGGGTTCAATTCCCCGTGGCACTACCAATCCTGCAAGCCTCTCTAATTTCACAAATAGAACAAATCTCTTCCACTTGAATCCCTCTGCATTTCCGGATGATTCCTACTCTTGTCAGACAAAAATCGTATAACAACGGATCGTCGGGATAAAAGTTTTTGAAATAGTCTCGAATGAGTATGGACTCTTTGATTCCGAAAGTTTTTCTTTCTGAGATTCCTAAAATACCTATCAGTCTTTGGATGTGCACATCCAAAGGAAAGGGAATTTGGTTCGGCAAAATCTTTTTATAAATTCCGAAATCAGGAAATTTGTCTCTCACCATCCAACGTAAAAACAAACAGATTCTTTTTTTTGCGGATTTGGAGAGAGGTTCCCCTATTAAGAATTTTAATCCGGGAGAGAGTTGTTTTTTTCCCGTTTGGGAAAGGATCTTCTTTGTAAAGATCGTTTGAAACAGGGAGATTCCTTCTATGGGATCGAATCCATCTTCGTTTAGGAAATAGGTTTCGAATAGGGGAGAGTTGTCCTTGGATTGTTTTGTTTCGGAAGCAATATCGGACACTATGTCCAAAAATAAACGATTGTCAGCTTGTGTTTGAAAGCGGTAGTATTTTATGTTTTTTTTTGCCGTTTCAAAGAATCGATTTTTCTCCGCAAGTGCCAAGTAAGGATGGTCTCCCAGATCCAGAAAGAGCGGTGCTAAAAACTGCTGGATTGCCTTTACGTTTCCGTATGCGAATAGAGCAGAAAACAGGGAAACAATTTCCCTGTCCAAAGAGTTCGTATAACGAGAGGGAAAAAGGATGGGGTCCGATTCCAAGTATTTGGGATCGGAATAAAATTTTTGCGCTTTGTCGAGAGAGAGTTTGAGTGCTCTCGGAAACTCAGGAGTTTCTTGCATGGGACTTTGCGATAAAGGTTCTGGAGGCGAATGCTTTTCCCATTGCACTCTGCATGATCAGAGAGGCATCCACTAAATGGTCCAAGTTCACTCCTGTTGCATAACCTTCTCTTTCTAGAAAATAGACCAAATCTTCCGTGGCTAAATTTCCGGAAGCTCCTTTGGCATAAGGACAGCCCCCCAAACCGCCTGCGGAAGAATCGAAAGAACGAATTCCCATCGATAAGGATTGTTTTACGTTGGAGATTGCCATTCCGTATGTATCATGGAAGTGACCGGCAAGAAGTGCAGGGGAAACTTCTTTCAGCAATACATTTAAAAGCGCCTCCACTTCCGAAGGAACAGCTACTCCTATCGTTTCTCCCAAAGAAATTTCGTAAACCCCTTCATCTAAGAGTCGTTTTGTGATTTCTAACGTTTTTTCGGGAGCCATTTTCCCTTCGTAAGGACAGGCGATGACTGTGGAGATATATCCTCTCACTTTCACATTGTCTATACGGGCTCTTTTGAAAATTTCGGAAAAGGCGGTTATGGATTCTTCGATGGTTTTATTGATATTTTTCTGAGTGAAGGACTCCGAAGTTGCAGTGAATACCGCCACTTCTTTGAAGCCTGAGTTGATTGCCGCTTCGTAACCTTTGATGTTGGGAGTGAGGCAGGAGAATTCTATCCCTGGACGATTTTCGCTGAATATTAGTTTGGCGAGCTCGGGAGCATCTCCCATTTGAGGAACCCATTCTTTTCTTACGAAAGATGTGGCTTCTATATGTTTGAGTCCCGCGCGAATGAGAGAAAGTATGAATTTGAATTTATCTTCCGTGGAAACGATGGTTTTTTCGTTCTGCAATCCGTCTCTCGGACCTACTTCCGTAATCTTCACAAAATTCACTTGCCATTTCTCCTTTCCCATTCAGTTTCTTTCCTAAAGACCGGAAAGGCAATCGTTTTCCTTTCGCTTCCAACCGCAGTGTTAGAGATCAAAAATTTAAAGGTTCGCATTTCAGGGAAGACCATTCTGAAGAATGTTCATCTAACTGCAAATAACGGTGAGATCACGGGGATTGTGGGTAGATCCGGTTCCGGCAAGTCCACACTCTTTCGCAGCATTTTAGCCGTCCCGGAACTCATCCAAGGATATGAAATCGAAGGAGAAATCAAATGGAAGGGAAGAGACGTTCGGGAATATTCTACGAAACCCATTCAGCCGGTATTTCAGGATCCTTTCTCTTTTTTGTCTCCTTACCAAACTTTGGGAGAATCACTTCTGGAGCCTCTGCAGGTGAGAGAAGGGATTTTTTTAAGCAAAAAAAGAAAGTCGGAGGAGACGGATCGAATCTTATCCTATTTCGAAAGATTTCATTTGAAAGAGGAAGTTCTTTCCAAAAGAACGAATCAATTGAGCGGAGGCCAACTCCAAAGACTTAGTATACTTCGTGCGATTCTTGCTCGTCCCGAATTGATTTTGTTAGATGAACCGGTGACCGCATTGGATGCTCTCGTGCAGGCAGAGATCGTTTCTTTGATTCGCAATCTCAACGAAAAAGAAAACATAAGTTTCCTTCTGGTTTCACATGATTTGGGTTTGGTGAAACATCTTTGCAAACAAGTGTTTCTTTTGGAACAAGGAGAAGTGGTCGAATCGGGAGAGGCCTCCGAAGTTTTTACCCGTCCTAAAACTGAATTTACGAAAGAACTGATCGCATCCCGCAATTTGAAAGATATTTAGAGAACGATTTGTCCACCGATCATTCCGTGGGAACCGCTTCCTCTTCCGCATTTTCATCCAACTGAGTCCTTTTGGCTTCTGCGAATTTGCGGGCGATATCTCTTCTTCTCGCAATGACCTTTGCGGATACTGTCGCAAAAAAGGGATCGTTCTTGAAACTCAACATTTTGGTATATTGTTCTTCCGCAGTTTCATAGTCAGTGACCTTGGATGCTGTTTCCGCAAAATAATAATGAAACTTTTTGTCGTAAGGTTTTTCTTTTCCTTCCTGGGTGGAGAGTGAGGTTTTGCTGAAAATTTTATAAGCGATGTGGTAATTCCCTTTTTCCATTTCCAGACGGGCAAATCCCAATCTTACATTGGGGCTGGCTTCTTCGATTTTTAACGCTTGGTTGAGATAGATGAGTGCTCTGTTCTTGAGACCTGTCGCCAAATAATGATCGCTGAGACGTATGAGTGCTTCCGTATCATACGTATTTTTTTCTGCGGCCAGTTTGTAATTCATGACGGCATAATAAATTTCCCTCGTGATTTCGGAAAGAATGGCGATATGCAGATAGGTTTTGAAATATTCGGGAACTTCCGCCTTCGCATATTCGAATTGAACCAGTGCTTTCGCATATTCTAATTCTAAAGAATATAATCTTCCTAAATTGTAACGAAAGGGAAAAAACTGAGGATCGAATTTTACTCCTGCTTCCAGGCGTTTGATCGCTTCCTTTCTTGCTTTTTCCTTTCCTGAAAGAAGCATCGCAATGGTCTCATTGTTCCATTCACCTGAATTTGTGATTTTTTTACCTTCGTATTCGAAACTCCCTACCGAAGGAGGGGGACTTCCTTGGAAGATTCTTCCTCGAGCCAGGATAAAATCTTCCTTATGATAGACGAGGGAGCCGTTCGGAAAATCGGAAGTGTCGAATTCCTGATCTTTGCCCCAAAGGATTTCCGGATATTCCTGATCTCCGATCTGTTTTTGTGCCGTTATAGGCAGGGAAATAAAAAACAGAAGTGAAAATGTAAGGAGATCACGGAACATGGTAGGTGTATGGCGGAAACGATTCTAGAATGTAAGTCTCTCACCATATCTGTCGGCTATAAAACCATTTTTCGTGATCTGAGTTTCTCTTTTCCTGAAACGGGAATGGTTCTCATCCAAGGAGAAAACGGAGCCGGGAAGTCCACTCTTCTGAAAGAGATCTATCATAGATCCTCTTCCCATCCTGCTTGGGTCTGGCCTAAGGGGAAAAAATCTTTGAGTTACTTAGGCCACGATTTGGGGCTGTATTCCTCTTTGACTCTTACCGAAAATCTGGATTATTTTCTCTCTTTGGGAAAAAGAACCCTCCCTCAAGACGAACTGGATTTTTGGCTCAGTCGTTTCGGTTTGGAAAAAAGAAGAAGGGAGCCTCTTCATACTTTCTCCAGAGGAATGAAGCAGAAAGCGGCTCTCATTCGTTCTTTTCTTGTTTCACCTAATATCGTATTGCTGGACGAACCGTACACTGGTCTTGATGTTGCCTCCATTCGACTTCTGACAGACATCCTGAATGAAGAAAAATCCAAAAGGCTGATTATTATCGTTCTTCATGAGATCCCTGAAAAATTGGAGATCCTGAGTAAAATTCAACTGGGAAAAACGATCGAATATGTTTCTTAAAGTTTTAAAAAAAGAATTTTTGTTAGTCGGTCGTTCTTTGGGAGGAGTTCTCTCCTTATTGTCTTTGAGTTTTTGTTTGATTTTTATTTTTTATTCCTCCATCGAAGTGAACGAAGCTTTGGGAGAACGAAGTGTCCGGGGATTGAAGTGGGCGATCGTGTTTTTGCTGAATTTCGTTTTGGTGGGGCAGTCCCTTTGGGAGGAAAGAGAATCGGGAGGATGGAATGCCAGTTTATCCTCCGCTTCTCAGAGTACGCTTTATTTTGCAAAGTCTCTGGTGATTTGGATTTGTACATCTCTTGTGAACCTGGCGATCGTAGCCGCTCTTTCCGTCTTTTTCCAGAGTGCGAATATGGAACGATTCGCAGGAGAGTGGCTTTTTTCCTGCTTAGGAAGTTTCTCTTTGGTCTTTTTGGGAGTTTCCATGGGGCTCATTTCCGAAGAAAGCCGACTGAAGGAGATCGTTCTTCCGCTCCTCCAACTTCCTTTTTCCATCCCTCTATTTTTATTCGGATTGGAAGCGGAGGAAAGGTTTTGGAGAGAGATCGGATTCTATTGGCCGAGCGTATTTTTGCTTTTATTTTTCGCTTTGTTTTACGGCACCTTGGGAGGGTTGTTTCTGGAAATCCTCAGGAAAGAAAACTAAACCCGTTTTTTCCTAGAATTTTTCCAAAGAAACTGAATCTTGGACTGTGTGAGAAAGCCAATTTCCATCCTTCCTATAGGATTCGATTTATTCCTGTACTTGCTTGTAGCGGTTTCCATACCGAGTGCGGTTTTGTTCTCCATTCTTTATCCCAATGTGATTTTGGAACAGGGCCTCAGTCATAGAATTTTTTATTTTCACGTTCCTGTCGCCTGGGTTGCGTTATATGGGCCTATCCTTGCTTCCTTTTTTTCTCTGATTTACCTTGTGACAAAAAAAAGGCTATGGGACGATTTGGCTTTTTCTTCCAACCAACTTTCATTTTTATTCGCATTGGGAGTTTTATTCTCAGGTCCCATCTGGGCCAACAGCGCTTGGGGTGTTCCTTGGGATAGAACAGATGCTAGGTTGCAATCTTTTTTCATTCTTTGTCTTTCTCTAGTTTCTTACTTCGTGTTTCGTTTTTTAATTTTGGAACCTAAGAAAAAAGCGATCATCTCTTCCTACCTTTCCCTTCTTTGTGCAATCAGTTCAGTTTTGACTTGGGGCGCCATTCGTTGGATCGAAAACCCTGGTAACCATCCAGGTAGTGTTTTGGGAAAAGGAGGAATGGATTCCGATATGAAGATCAGTTTTTGGCTTTCCGTTCTAGCTTATCATTTTCTATTTTTGATTTTATTTCTAATCGTTTACCGCACTCAGAAAATTCTTTCCTACAGGGAAACTTTGAGAGCGGAAAGAGCCTAAATGCCAAATTCTTCCGAAATCAGAAAAACGCATAACATCCTAATTGTGGATGACGTTTTGGAGAATGTGGAGCTTCTCAAATATCTTCTGACTACGGAAGGTTTCACCGCCTATACTGCGTTCTCCGCAGAAGAGGCGAGGTTGGTTCTGATGAATACTCCCATTGATACTCTTCTTTTAGATGTAAATATGCCAGTTCAGGACGGCTTCTCTTTCTGCAGAGAACTCAGAACTATGGAAAAGTTTAAACTTCTCCCCATCCTATTTATCACTTCCATCGACAGAGATATCGGTTTTGAAGAGGCAATGAAAAACGGAGGAGACGACTTTATCAACAAACCTTTCAATAAAAGAGAGTTAGTTGCTAAGATTCATTCCGTCATTCGAATCAAAGACCTTCAAGACGAACTGTTGAGAGAGAAGGCGAAATACGAAAAAGAACTGCAGACGGCAAGAAAGGTGCAGGACCAACTCATTCCTGAAAAAAGTTTTATCTGGAACGGGATCAAAGCTCAGACATTATTTCATCCTTTTTTACAAATCGGCGGCGACTTTGTAGACTGCTGGATCGATTCCAAAAAACTCCATATAGTGATCGCCGACTGTTCAGGCCACGGGCCAAGTGCCGCACTCATCGGAGCCATGTTCAAGATGCAGCTTTTCAATTTGTCCCCTGTATTGGATCTGAAAGAAAGAGTGAATCATCTGAGACAAAATATGGAAATCGTCCTCCCTGAAGACTACTCCATTACCTTTTGTTATGCGATACTGGATCAGGAACTGAACCTCACCTATATCAACGGAGGACATCCTGCTCCTTTGCTTTATGTAGACGGGAAAACCGTTTCCTTGGAGGGAATGAGTCCTATGATTATGGGAATCAATTTGAACCCTCAGGACGAGGTTCAAAAAATTGCCCTCAAATCGGGAGATAAGCTGTTTATGTACACGGATGGAGCCAGCGAAGCCAGAAATGACAGCTTTCATTTTCTTTCGGAAGAGGGAATGAAGACAATTTTTCACGAGTCAGTGAATGGGGGGGGAGATATTTTGGAATCAGTGCAATCTAAAATTCTGCAATTTTGCGGAAAACAAATCCCTAATGACGACATGGCAATGGTATGCATTCAGATCTGAAAATTACACCCAGTTACAGAGGTAAAGTAAGAGACGTATACGACTTAGGCGATACACTTTTGTTATGCGCTACAGATCGTATCTCTGCCTTCGATGTGGTTTTTGAGGAGAACGTTCCCGGCAAAGGGGAAATTCTCACCCGCATTTCCACAAAGTGGTTCCGTCATTTTTCGCATTTCAAAAATCATCTTTTGGAAACGGATGTAAATTTATTTCCCGAGCCTTTTCGTGGGAGAAAAGAGTTTTCTTCCAGATCCGTTCTTGTGAAAAAAGCGAAACGTATCGACTATGAATGTGTCGTAAGAGGATATCTTTCCGGTTCCGCCTTTAAGGAATACAAATCCACCGGTCAGGTTGCTTTCGTGGATTATCCGAAAGGAATGTTGGAATCTCAAAAATTCGAAACTCCTATCTTCACACCCGCACGTAAAAACGATATCGGCCACGATGAGAACATCAGTGAAGAAACGATGAAAAAAGAAGTAGGGGAAGAATTGTTTTCCAAATTGAAAGAAACCTCTCTTCGTCTTTTTTCCGAAGCTCACGACCTGATGAAAAAACAAGGAATCATTTTATGTGATACTAAGTTTGAGTTCGGAATCGAGTCTGGGGAACCTATTTTGATCGATGAAATTCTCACTCCCGATTCTTCCCGTTATTGGGATGAGTCTTCCTATAAATTGGGAACCACTCCTGCCAGCTTCGACAAACAGATATTACGCAATTGGCTTGAGTCCACGTCTTGGGATAAAAATCCTCCTCCTCCTGCGTTGTCTCCTTCCCTTATTTCGGAACTAAAAGCAAAATACTTATTATTAGAAGAGAAAATTAACCTATGTTTATCGCAAAAATAAATATCACCCTGAAAGATTCCGTCCTAGACCCTCAAGGACAGACAGTACTCCGCGCCTTGCACGACCAAGGAAAGGTTTCCGTAAAAGACCTCCGAGTGGGGAAATATCTGGAAGTCAAAATCGATACGGAAGACAAAAATGCTGCGGACAGTTTGGCCAAAGAACTTTGCGAATCCGTTCTAGTGAACCAAGTGATCGAATCCTATCGATTTGTGACTGAAAAAATATGAAAGCACATGTAATCACTTTTCCCGGTTCCAATTGTGATAAGGATGTGGGAACCGTTCTTGCGAACGAATACAATGCAAACGTAAGTTATGTGTGGCATAGAGATCATTTCGAAGATATGCCCGATTTAGTAGTGCTTCCTGGGGGGTTTTCCTTCGGAGATTATCTTCGTTGCGGAGCGATGGCTAGGTTCAGCCCTGCGATGGAATCCGTTTTTTCTTATGTCAAAAAAGGCGGTAAGGTTCTAGGGATCTGCAACGGGTTTCAAATCCTTACGGAAAGCGGACTTCTTCCTGGAGCACTTCTTCATAATAGAAGTTTGAAATATATCTGCAAGGATGTGGATCTTCTTCCTGTTAAGAATAATTCTATTTCCGGAAACATCAAAAATGTTTCACTCTCTATTCCCATTGCTCATGGGGAAGGTGCATTTTTTGCGGATGCGGAAGGTCTGAAAAAAATCGAAGATTCCGGTTCCGTAGTATTTCGTTACAAGGAAAATCCGAACGGATCTTTGAACGACATTGCAGGGATATGCGATGAGAAAGGAAACGTAATCGGAATGATGCCTCATCCGGAAAGAGCAATCAATCCTTACACCGGCAATGTGGACGGTAAAATCATTCTAGATGCAGTGATTCGGAAATTGTCTTAAATCAAAGACTATTCCTTGCTTTTTCTGAAAAACCTTCTATAAGTTTGGTATGCGTTTTCAGGAAGATTCAATTGATTCCGCAGGGTTTGTTCTGCGGAAAGATGAAGTTCTCACCGTTATTTTGGGGGGAGGCAAGGGAACCAGACTTCTTCCCCTAACGGAAAAAAGATCCAAGCCTGCGGTAAGTTTCGGGGGAAAATACAGGCTCATCGACATCCCTATTTCGAACTCTCTCAACAGCGGTTTCGAAAAAATCTTCGTACTCACTCAGTTCAATTCGTACTCACTCAACAGACATATCCATAGAACCTATTCCACGAACTCCATCCATCAAAAGAGTTTTGTGGAAATCATCGCAGCGGAACAAACAGTATCCAGCGTAAATTGGTTCGAAGGCACAGCGGATGCGGTGAGAAAGGTTCTTCCTTATATCAGGGAGCAAAAACCGAAATATGTTCTGATTCTTTCCGGGGATCAGCTCTATAATATGGATCTTTCCGACTTCATTCAAAACCATCTGGCGGATTCGGAAACGGAGATCAGTGTCGCTTCCAATTCCGTTCCGGAAGATCGAATTTACGGATTGGGAATCGTGCAAACCGGTGAAAACGGGTTCATTCAAGAATTTATTGAAAAGCCGCAAGACATAAGTCAGGTGGAAAACTGCAGACAGCAGGATGGAAGCTTTTTGGCGAATATGGGGATTTATATCTTCAATACGAAAACCTTAGTCGATGTTCTGGAAGATCTTTCCATGACCGATTTCGGAAAAGAGATTCTTCCCAAGGCGATTCGGGAAAAAAAAGTGAAGTCTTATGTCTACAATGGCTACTGGGAAGACATAGGAACCATACGAGCGTTTTACGAAGCCAACCTGATGCTTACGGATGACATTCCAAAGTTCAATTTGTATCTGGAAAAAACTCCCTTTTACACAAGACCTAGGTCTCTTCCTCCTACTAAAATCAATCATGCGATCGTGAATCAGGCATTGATTTCAGAAGGAACCATCCTCAATCATTGTGAAGTTCATAAATCTGTGATCGGAGTGAGGCAGTTCATCGACCATGGCACCAAAATCTACAATTCCATTGTCATGGGTCTCGATCATTACGGGTATTTCGACCGAAGATCCGGCAAAATTCCGAATGGAATTGGCCCGAATTGTGAAATTCGGAATACCATCGTGGACAAGGACTGTGCCATAGGTGCGGATGTGAAACTTTTGAACCTGAAAAACTATACGGAATACGAAGACGAATACATAAAAATCAGGGATGGAATCATCGTTGTTCCCAGACATACCACAGTTCCGGACGGATATTCCATTTAGCATTGCACAAATTCGCCATAATTATGGCAAAAAATGTCCTAATTGGTATAAAAGATGGAATAAATTCTTGTCACTTATGTTGCATATCCCAAGATGGAGGGGAAAGGACGCACAGGAACTATGTTCATCACTGAAACACACGAAGGAAATCAGTTTTGGAATGAAACTCATTTTGTTCCTCACTTCCAACCGATCGTCAATGCGATCAATCGCTCCATCTCCGCTTATGAAGTTCTAGGGCGGCAATTCAATCCGGACGAAAATACATACCACTCTCTCGGTGGCCTCTTTCACAGCAGGGAACAAGACATGGTTCCCATATACAATATAGATAGAATCCTAAGAGAAAAAGCGGTTCAACAGCTCAAGGAATCCGGCCTTCGCACGAAATTATTTTTTAACATGATGCCTAACTTTCTTTCGAGAGTGCATCATACCGATCTATTTGCGGAAAACTTTCATATCATCCAACTCATTGAAAAATACGGAATCAACCGAAATCAGGTTGTGATCGAAATCACCGAGGATGAATTCGACGGCTCTATCGAAAGACTCATTCAAATCGTACAAATCTTTAGAGATTATGGTTTGAAAATCGCAATCGATGATTTGGGATCCGGGTTTTCCAATTTGGAGAGAATCGGTTATCTTCATCCGGACATCATGAAAGTAGACATCCAAATCATGAGAGAGAGTTTGAATAAGAATTCTTTCAAACAGGTTTTGGGAGCGATCTCCGAAATGTCTCAAAAATTGGGCTCTCAGTTGCTTTTCGAAGGAATTGAAACGGAAGAGGAAGTGAATCTTGCCTTGTCTATGGGAGCCAATCTTCTTCAGGGATTTTATTTCTCCACTCCGAACCCTCACTTCTTGAATCGAAGCACTTTCTCTGACAAAATGACCACAGTATTGGAAAACTTTTCGAAACATCGTTCCAATGAAATTATAGAGAAGGGAATCAGAGAGCAGAACATCATCGACAGATTGAACGAGATTTTCAACGGTCTGTCCGATTCCGATGATAACGATTTTGCGTATAACTTCGGTAAAATTCTGGATTCACTTCCGAATAACATACTTAAGATTTTCGTTTGCGACAAAGACGGTTACCAAATCACTCCCACTTACGATCTGGACAGAAGAAGAGGCGGGTATTTGGAAAAGATGAATCAAATCGGCAATAATTACGCCTGGAAACCCTATTTTTTAAGACATAGGGCAGAAGCGGACCGATTCCGTAAAAAATGGGGGGTGACTTACCCTCTATATGATATCCAAAATCAAAATCAATATGTGATCTTTACCTTTTCTCTCTCCAATGCCAGAATCCTGATCGCTCAGGTGGATTGGGCCGAATAGGGAATGGTTTGTTTTTTTTGACTAGCTTGATTTCCTGGTAGAAGGGATTCGTCTAAAAGTAGAATCATTCTAACTAAATTTACCGGGGATATACACCTTGTCCGCCATTCTAGAAATCCGCTCTCTCCACGCGACTGTGGGCGACAAAGAAATACTCAAAGGAGTCAATTTGACCATTGGCTCGGGCGAAGTGCATGCCATCATGGGTCCGAACGGCTCTGGAAAAAGCACTCTTTCCAATGTAATCTTAGGTCATCCTAAATATACAGTGACCTCCGGGGACATTCTGTTCCGAGGTCAGTCCATTTTAGCCCTTCCTACGGAAGAACGAGCTAGACTTGGTTTATTTCTATCCTTCCAATATCCTACCGCTCTTCCCGGAGTGACGATTGGAAACTTTCTAAAATCGATCTTAAAAGCTCATCGAGGCAAAGACATACCTGTTAAGGAATTTCGTTCCGAATTGAAATCGGCAATGTCCCTTTTGGAAGTCCCCGATTCGTTTATTGGTCGTTATGTGAATGACGGGTTTTCCGGTGGTGAGAAAAAAAGAGCCGAAATTTTACAGATGAGTCTTTTGAAGCCCACCTTATCCATCTTAGATGAAACAGACTCCGGTCTTGACATCGATGCTCTTCGTATCGTTTCCGAAGGAATCACCGCAAACAAAACAAACGAACGTTCCATTTTACTCATCACACATTACCAAAGAATGCTGAATTATGTGGTTCCCGATTTCGTACACGTGTTCGCCGACGGAAGAATTTTGGAAACCGGAGGAAAAGAACTTTCTTTGAAATTGGAAGAATCCGGTTACGATTGGATTTTGGAAAGAGAAGGGGTTAAATAATTGAACGTTTCTCTCCTTAGGAATGAAACTTCCCGATTGGACCAAGGTCTTGTCGCATCCTTTCGAGAAAAAGCGAAGTCATTACTTGGCACTCTTTCCTTTCCCAAAGGAGACGAGGAAGTTTGGAGAAAATTTCCGTTAAATCAATTTCATTTTCCCGAGTTAAGTTCTGAACCTTTGACTTCTTCCGTAGAGGTGAAAGATTCCATTTTTGCATCCGAAATTGTTTCTTCCAAAGCAAGTGAGATCTTCGACGAATTATTGGAATCTTGTAAGTCCGATTTTTTCGCCTTGTACGGTTTGGTTCATGCAAAGGAATATTATTTCTATTCGTTAGGCGGGCAGGATGGCAAAGACGAAGTGGAAGATTGGAATTTTCACTTCAAAGGGGAAGGTTCCGTTTCCTCGGTATTTTTGCTCCATGTTCCTAAAAACAAAAAAGTTCGACTTACTGAGAATTATTCCTCATCCACTGTCTCCGATAAACTTCATCTATTTACTTCCGTTAGTTTCTACGATTTGGAAGATGCTTCCTGTCTGGATTTGGTTCTTACCGAGGATTACGATCCCGATCTTTATCATTTCCGTTCCGTATTCAGCAGACAGGCGAAAGATTCCAAACTTTCCCTATACAGTTTTCCTTTGGGAGGGTTCCGAGGAAAAACGTTCTATTTTCCTAAACTTTCCGGAAAAGGAAGCGAATTGAATCTTTCCGCAGTCACTGCTCTGAATCAAAGAGAATGGAACGATGTGGAAGCTCTTGTCACCCATCATGCGGATCATACTACAAGCAAACTTTCTTATAAGACCATTGTCACTGACAAATCCCATCATATTTTCACCGGAAATCTCCATATTCCACCTAATTTAAAAAAGGTGGTCGCTCATCAAGAATCCCATAATCTTTCCTTGGACAAAAAGGCGAGAGCGGAAGCGAATCCTAAATTAGAAGTTTTTTCGGAAGACGTATCCTGCACCCATGGGGCCACAGTGGGAGATATCGACGAAGAACAGTTGTTTTATCTTCTTTCCAGAGGGCTTTCTCCCGAGGATGCCAAGTCTCTTCTTGTTTCCGCATTTTACGGGAAAGCCATTGCTGAACTTCCTTTCCCCGATTCTTTGAAGGAAACATTGGAAACAAGAATTCATTCTAAAATTTCAGGCAGGAAGATCGGATGAGCTATCGCAGATTGATTTCCGCAAACGAAGTGAAGGAAGGTGAGATCAAGGTAGTCGATACCCGTTATTGCAGAGTTGCATTGACAAAGGTTGGAAACGATTATCTTGCTTTCGAAGACCAATGCACTCACGACGGGGAAGAGATTTCCTGCGGAACCTTGGAAGGAGAAGTCATCACTTGCCCCAGACATTTTGCGAAGTTCAACATTCGTACGGGTGAGGTTTTGGAACGCCCTGCTACGGAACCTCTTCCTGTTTTTAAAACCAGAGTAGTAGAAGAAAATCTAGAAGTGGATTTGGAGGATTGATATGAAGATAGATCCGTATCAAATCAGAAACGATTTTCCCATTCTCTCCACGAAAACACCTAACGGTAAAAATTTGGTTTATTTGGACAACGGTGCTTCTTCCCAAAAGCCTAAGTCCGTAATAGAAGCAACAAATCGATATTATACGGAAGAAAATGCGAACATCCACAGGGGAGTGTATCATCTTTCCCAACATGCAACGGAGATGTTCGAAAAAACGAGAATCAAAACCTCTCATTTTTTCCAAGCGCAATGTGCGAAAGCCATCATTTTTACCAGAGGAACTACCGAATCCATCAACTTGGTAGCTCAGACTTGGGGGAGAGTGAATATTTCGGAAGGGGACGAGATCGTCCTAAGCGTTCAGGAACATCATTCCAATTTGGTTCCTTGGCAGATGTTGGCTCAGGAAAAAAGAGCCATTCTGAAATTCATCCCCATCCAAGAGGACAGTAAATACGACCTTTCCGGTCTCAAAGACATCATCACCAAAAGAACCAAATTGGTTGCGGTTTCTCATATGTCCAATGTGACCGGAACCATCCACGATGTGGCTCCCATCATCGAAAGAGCTCGCCAAGTGGGCGCAAAAGTATTATTAGATGGAGCTCAGGCCGCTTCTCATTTGAAAGTGAACCTGGTTTCTTTAGATGCCGATTTTTACGCATTCTCCGCGCATAAGATGCTCGGGCCTACCGGTGTAGGAGTTCTTTTCGGAAAAGAAGAGATTTTAGAAGCTATGCCTCCTTGGATGGGCGGAGGAGATATGATCGAATCCGTCGATTTGGAACGTTCCACATACGCCAATCTTCCCGCCAAACTGGAAGCAGGTACTCCCAATATCGCAGGAGTGATCGGTTTTTCTTATGCCTTGGATTATCTCAGTCAATTGGGAATGGAAAACATCCATGCTCATGAAATGGAGATCACTGAATACGCTCTCTCTCGACTGAATCGTATGGGCGGTCTTACTATTTACGGAACGGAAGATATGGAAAAAAGAGGGGGAGTGATTTCCTTTACTTTGGATGGAGTTCATCCTCATGACGTAGGTTCCATCCTCGATGAAGAAGGCATCGCCATTCGAGTGGGGCATCATTGCTGCCAGCCTTTGATGAAGCGTTGGAGCATTCCTGGAACTTGTAGAGCATCTTTCTATTTGTACAATACCAAAGAAGATGTAGATGCACTCGTTTACGGTATCGAGAAGGTGAAATCTATTTTTTCCCGTGTCGCAAGAAAATAATCATATCGATCTTTTCCTCAATTGGAAAAACCAGGGAATTTGGAATTTCTCTTCCTCTTTCGACAGAATATTATATGCTAAAAATCCTATGTGCGGTGACGAAACGGAATTGTTTGTTTCGCAGGATAGGAACCTTTCTTTGCAAATCTTGGGTCTAAAAGGAGAAGCCTGTTCTATCTGTCAGGCTTCCGCAGGAATTTTATATGCGAAAAAACATCTTTGGACGGAAGATTTTGTCCGTTCCGAGTGGGAGCTAAGGCAGAAGTATTTGGAAACAGGAATCGGTTCCGAAGAGATTCCCGATTCGGAAAGAGAATTCTGGGAAATCGTTTTGCATTATCCTGGACGTCACAGATGCGCTTTACTGCCTTATGTTGCCTTGAAAAAGGGATTTTAGGAGAATAATATGATCACAATGCCGAACACTCCGAAAGAATGGGAAGTTTACAATAGCGTTCGTGAGGTGGAAGATCCTGAAATCGGAATTTCTCTCATTGAACTAGGGTTAATCTATCAAATCACCGTGGAAGACGGCAAAGCGGATATCGTGATGACTTTCACTTCTCTGGCTTGCCCTGCCGGTCCTCAAATGAAGCAGGATGTCGAAAATTTCGCTCTTCGAGTGGACGGAATCAACGAAGCGGTAGTCAATATCGTCTGGAACCCGAAATGGGACCCCAGAGAGATGGCAAGTGAAGAAGCAAAGATGCAGATGGGTATCTTTGATTGAGGAAATGCCATGAAACTTAAGTTATATGCTAAATCCTCTTTCTTATTTTTTTTCCTTCTACTTGTTCATTGCCATCCTGCCTTTCTCCAACAATCCGGTTCCGCTGCTTCCAAAGAGATTAAAATCCTCCCTCAGATCGAGGGAGCTCCCGAAAAAAGGGAAAGATATGAAATCAAAGGGAACGAATTCGTAATCGCTACGGATCATCCTCTCGCTTCCGATGCGGGTATGTTCGCTTGGAAGGAAGGGGGAAACGTGGTGGATAGTTTTGTCGCCGCAAGTTTTGCCGTTTCCGTGCTTCGCCCTCAGTCCACCGGGCTTTTGGGAGGAGGGTTTGCAGTGATCAATCTGAACAAAGGTAAACTCAGGAAAGCGTTCGACTTCCGAGAAAGATCTCCCGAAAAAGGAATCGCCGAACTTTATTTAGATGAGAACGGGAAACCGATCCCTGGAAAAACATTGAACGGTCCTTATAGTGCGGGAGTGCCCGGAAACATACAGGGTTTGGTTTTCATTCAGAAAAAATACGGTAAACTTCCTTTGGCAAAGGTTTTGGAACCTTCCATTCATATCGCATCGAAAGGTTTTTCCGTTTACGGAGATTTGGCGAGAGCCATCCAATCCCAATGGTCTTTGATGAATCCTGAGATGCAGTCCGTTTTCGGAAGAGAAGGCAGACCTCTCCGGGAAGGGGAAATGATCTATCAGAAAGATCTTGCTTTAGTTTTGGAACAGATCCAAACCAACGGAGATGCCGAGATCAGAGAAGGAGAGACTGCCAAAAAGATAGTTTCTTATTATCTTTCTCATGGGGAATTTATCACAGCTTCCGATTTGAAGAACTATCAGGTTTTGGAAACGGAACCCATTTTCGGGACTGCTTTCGGGAAACAAATCATGACCATGCCCCCTCCTTCTTCGGGAGTTCATTTGATCACTATCTTTCATGTTTGGAACGAATTGAATCAGAAGAAAACACTTCCAGGAGGAGAAATTCGTCCGATTTTGGATTTAACGGAAGCTATGCGGGTCGGCTATCGGGATAGAGCCAATTTGGGAGGTGATCCTAAATTCACTGCGATCGATGTGAATAGACTCACCTCATTAAATTATGCGAAATCGGAAGCTGCGGAAATCGAGAAAAAAATTGTTTCCGGTGCTTGGCCGCAAAACTCTTCCTCATCTTTGAAACCTGAATCTTACAACACAACTCATATCTCCGTTTTGGATAAGGAAGGAAATGCTGTTTCTTCCACACAGTCCGTCAACGGAAGTTTCGGGGCGAAGGTTTTGGTTCCAGGGACAGGACTCATTCTGAACAATACCATGGACGATTTTTCCGTGGCACCTGGAGTTCCTAATCTATACGGTTTGGTGGGTGCGGCTTCCAATGCGATCGGCAAAGGAAAAACTCCTCTTTCTAGCATGTCCCCCAGCATTGTTCTGGATGAAAAAGGAAACAGTTTGATCGTGATTGGTGCTCCCGGAGGATCTCAAATCCCCACCACAATTTTGAATACTTTGTATCGCTATCAGGTAGAGGGAAACGGTCTGTACGAAAGTGCGTCCTATCCTCGTCTGCACCATCAATTTCAACCTGATATTTTATTTGTGGAACCGGAAGCAAAATCGAATTTTCCGGAAGTGGATTTGCCATTTTACCAAGTCCAATATACTAGACATAGGGCAAAAGTTTTTGCCGTTGCCAAAGAAGGAGACAAACTCATAGGAGTGTCCGATCCCAGAGGGGACGGAATTCCTCTCGGTTTTTAATATGACAAAACCAAAACTACTTTCTCGCTTTTATAAAAAAACAGCCAAAACGATTCTGAAAGAAAATTACTCCGAATGTCTCTCTTCCGCAAAACACGGATTAGAGAGAGAAACTTTGAGAGTGGATGGAAAAGGACAAATTTCCAAAAAAAATCACCCTCAATCTTTAGGCTCCGCACTGACTCATCCTCTGATCAAAACCGATTTCGCGGAACCGCAAGTGGAATATGCGACAGGCGCCTATAAAACCATAGAAGAAACTATGGGAGAATTGACGGAGCTACATGCGTTCACTTTGCGAAAGTTAGATGGCGAAACCCTTTGGCCTTTCAGTATGCCTGGCCCTCTACCTTCGGAAGACAAAATTCCTGTCGGGTTGTACGGAACCAGCAAAGAAGGCAGAAAAAAAACGATCTATCGAAAGGGTTTGGGAAATCGTTACGGGAGAAAGATGCAGACGATTTCAGGAGTGCATTATAATCTTTCTTTCGATAAATGCCTTCTTTCCTTTATTTCTGATCTGCGTTATAAAAAGCCCTTAACTAAAGAAACCCAATCGCAGATCTATTTCGATACGATCCGTAATTTCAATCGTATATCCCCTGTTTTATTATATTTTTTCGGAGCTTCCAGTTTAATCGATGAGAGTTTTCATAAGGAGGATAAAAACCTGTCCTCCTATCGGAAAAAAACTTTATACTCTCCTTTTGCGACTACTCTTCGTTTATCGAGCATCGGTTATACCAGCGCCGTCCAGGGAAAACATCCCATCTCCGTCAATTCCCTGAAAGATTATTCATACGATATGTGTGCGGCGGTCTCCAAACCGTATTCAGGATATTCTTCTATTTCTGAAAAAGAACAGTTGAACGATCATTACCTTCAGATCGAAAACGAATACTATTCCTTAGTCCGTCCCAAGCAGGTTCCTCATGGAGACGAAAGGGTATTGGATGCATTGATGGAAAGAGGAGTGGAATACTTAGAGATTCGGCTTTTGGATGTGGATCCTTTTTCTCCGGTAGGAGTGGAAGAGAACCGTTTGTATTTCATTCATCTACTTCTTCTTCATTGTCTTTTGTCCGATTCTCCCAAAGCGGATAGATCCGAAATGAAGGATTGGAAAGCCAACCAGGAAAAGGTGACTTGGAACGGTCGAAATCCGAAAACTTCCGTACAATTTATGGGAGAAAAATGGAATTTTTCAGAATTCATATATCAAGTATTAGTCGAACTCCAGCCGATTGCGGACATTTTGGATCGAAATGATTCTGAAAACGGAAAGTATTCCAAGGCTTGGGAAGCTCAGTGGGAAAAATGGAACGATCCAGGTCTTTTGGCGACCACAATCTCCGAACTGGATCTAAATATCAATAAGATGAGTTATGCGGAGTTCGGTCTTAAATTATCCCAAAGTCATGCTCAATATTTGAAAGAAATTCCTATCAGTTTGGAGAGAATGCAATATTTCGAAGATATGGCAGAACAATCCTTATACGAACAAAAAAAGCTGGAGAACTTGGAAGGTTCCCATCTAAAAAAGAATCAAAAACCGATAGAACTAAAACCTCTGAATATTTGTTCCGGAACAGTATGACACAGTCGAATATGGATTTACCGAAAGGATGGGAGGATATGGAAATATCCACCCAAATCATTGTTAGAGAAGCGATTGCCAGAAACATTCAAATAGAGATCGTCGACAGAAAAGAAAATTTTCTGCGGCTTGTCCAAGGAAACCACAGTGAATTCGTAAAGGAAGCAAGCAAAACCAGATTGGACAGCCTTATGACTTATCTGGTGATGGAAAATAAGATCGCATCCAAACTGATTCTTTCCGAAAACAAAATCAGGGTTCCTTTAGGCAGAAGTTATTCGGACGTTGCATCCGCTCTTTCCGATTTTCCGGTTTTCGAAGCATCCAAAAAAGTCATCAAACCGGTTACTACGAATTTCGGGATAGGAATCGGAATTTCCCCCGCAGGGGATTCTTTCGATCATTTCAAAACCTTCGTGGAACGATCTTTTTCCTATTCCCCTTCCATCATTATAGAAGAATTCATAGAAGGCCCCGAATATCGTTTTTTAGTATTAGGTGATGAAGTTGTCGCAGTCTGCAACCGTGTACCTGCGAATGTAAAGGGAGACGGAAAGTCGACAGTCGCAGAATTGATTGGAATCAAAAATAGAGACCCCAGAAGAGGAGAAGGTCACAAAACCCCTTTAGAAAAAATCCAAATGACAGAAATCGAAAAGGAAGTATTAGCTTCTCAAGGTTTGGATTTTTCTTCCGTTCTGGCTCAGGGGCAAACTGCGTATCTTCGTAAAAATTCGAACATTTCTACGGGAGGGGATTCACTTGATTTTACGGATAAAGTTCATCCTGAGTTCAAAGAGATCGCTCTTGCTTCCGCGAAAGCAGCCAATGCGGTCATTTGCGGAATCGATATCATCTCCACCCAAATCGAACAAAGACCCGATCCTAAACATTATGCTATCTTAGAAATCAATTTTAATCCTGTTCTTTATATCCATGAATTTCCTTACGAAGGTAAGGAGAGACAAGTAGGGAAAAAGATTTTAGATCTATTGGGATTTGAGTGAATTTAATATAGGGAGTAAAAAATATTACTTTATCGATTCCAATCCTTGGAGTTCTCTTTTTAAATTCTGTTTTGCCCTAAAATCGATAAGTCGGCGTCCAAAAAAAGATTTGTATCGGAACTTTCTGAGTCGCTGTGCTCTTTGGTAGCCAGTATTTGAGAAACACAAAGAGAAATATTTTGAGAAGGAAAGGATGTGTTGGAAAGTCGTTCCCGAGCCAACTCAGCACTTTTCTCTTCATTCTCATAAAAAGAAACGTTATATATTATATCATGATAAACGATTGCGAAGAAAACGGCATCCCAATTTTGAAAAAAGTGTTTTTTGTTTTCCAGTTGATCAAATAGAGTTTTGATATGGGTCAGAGTATGATAATATCTTCCGTTTTCCGAATAACAGGAAACTACCTCTTTCCAATAACTTTCACTTTGTTTCTGGGTTACTGAATATTTTCCTAAAGTAGAAAAGAAAGTTTCCTTTAACATGATTTTCTTAGAAATAAATTGTTATCGGGAATTGAATTTGATTATCGCCTTTACGAATACTTTCTTTTTAGATACTCTATGATGTCCATAGATTCGTAGAGTTTGGTTTCCTTATCCACCAAAAAGGGAACTTGGGAGATCCCTCCCAAACGAACCACTTCCTCTCTTCCGGGAGTTCCGTGAGAAGCCTCTACCAATTCATAATCTTTCCCGGGAACAAGAGATGTTCTGCTCAAATAGCTGATGACTCTTTGGCAGTAAGGACAAGATGCGTATTGGTAGAGTTGAAACATGGATTAACCTATTTTTTTGAGAAGTTCTCCGGATTGAGCCATTTGCACAGTGATGTCATGGCCTCCGATGAATTCTCCATCGATATAAAGTTGAGGGATCGTCGGCCAGTTCGTGAATTCTTTGATTCCTTCTCTTACTTTCATGTCGGAGAGAACGTTGAAAGATCCGAAATCAACTTGCAGTTGTTTTAAGATGCTCACGACTCCTGCGGAAAAACCGCATTGAGGCATCTCTGGAGTTCCTTTCATAAAAAGGAAAACCTTTTTGGATTTGATCATATCTTCGATTTTGGTTTTTAATTCTTGTTCCATATTCATTCACTCCTAGTTTCCAAGCCGAGGGCGTGGATTTCTTCTTTTAATTCGTCTTTTAAAGTGGCATAAACCATTCTATGTTGTTCAATCATAGATTTTCCGCTGAACCCTGAATAGGTGACTAGCGCTTTGATATGAACTCCATCCTTATACGGATCTAAAATTTCCACTTTGGATCCGGGAAGGCCTGTTTCAATTTTGGATTGAATTTCTTCTAAAGTCATTTGGGTTACTTCAGCAAACTCCCTAAATAGGACTTGTGATCCTTGATATATCGAATGTATTCTTCGGGCACTTCCGGTAAAACAGATTTCTGGACGGATTCTTTCGAAAGTAGGGTTTTGACCCAGGTTCTTACTTTGGGAAAGTCTTTGTCTAAGTCCAGTTCGGGAAGGGCGGATTGAAGGATGGCAAATCTCATAAACCCGGGAGCGTAGGAGGTGTCTATCAGATGGAAACGGTCTCCTGAAAAATAAAGCGCCCCGTTTTTAGGTTCAGGAAGGATCGCTTCCAATTGTTTGTATTTGTTTATGATCTCTCCCTTTCTCTTTTCGAATTCCGCCTGTTCTTTCGTCATAGTCAAAAAATACTGATCCACTAACAAGGCACTGGCGAATTCGATCCATGCTCTGTGTTTCGCTTTCGTAAGGGGGGATTCCGGATGGATGGAAGGTGGACTGACTTCGTCCAAGTATTCGTTGATCACCGCGGATTCGAAGAGAACATCTTCCCCTACTTGCAAAACGGGAACTCTGCCTAAGGGGGAAATCTTTAGGAACCAGTCTGGTTTATTGCTTAGATCGATGTATTTGATTTCATAATCTACTTTTTTTTCGAGAAGGGTGATTACCGATCTTTGAACATAAGGGCAAAGTTTAAAGCTGATTAAAGTGGGTTTGTTCATATCTATTTATTAGACTCCTTGGTTTAGGGGGACGCTTCGATTTCCAAAGCATGTAGACCCGTTTTGAATTCGGAATCCACAAGCGCATATACCATTCTATGTCTTTCCACAGGGGTTTTGCCCGCAAAGGCATCTCCCTGGATTTTGATTTTATAATGGGTTTCTCCGCTGGGAGAAGAACCCGCATGCCCTGCATGTGCTTGGGAGTTATCGATGACTTCCAAAAAACGAGGGGAAAGTGATTTTGCTAAAATTTGAGTTATGCGGTCTTTTCTAGTTCCTGATTCCATATCCTTTCTCCATCAAACGAACACAAAATAAGAATAATGCGGTGGATAAAACGGCAAGAAATAGAAGGGCAAAGTAGATATTTACGTCACTCACTCCTAAAAACCCGTATCGAAATGCATTCACCATGTAAAGGATCGGGTTTGCGAAGGATACTGCCTGCCAAAATTCGGGAAGGTTTTTCACGGAGTAAAAGACACCTCCTAAATAGGTGAGAGGGGTCAGGACGAAAGTAGGGATGATGGTTACATCGTCGAATTTTTTGGCGAAAAGAGAATTTAGAAATCCGCCTAAAGAGAATAAGATGGATGTCAAAAGAACAGTAACCAATATGATAAACAGGTTATGAATCTTTAGTTCTGTGAAGAACAAAGAAGTGAGAGTCACCAAAGTTCCTACAGCAATTCCTCTTACCACTCCTCCGAACGTATAACCCAAAACAATCGTATAGGAAGAAGTAGGCGAAACCAAAAGTTCTTCTATGTTCTTTTGCCATTTCGTTCCGAAAAAGGAGGAAACCACATTCCCGTAAGCGTTTGTGATGACGCTCATCATAATGAGTCCTGGAACGATGAACTGAATGTAGGTGAATTCTCCGATTTTACCGATTTGTTTTCCTACGAGTTCTCCGAAGATAAGAAAATAAAGAGCCATTGTGATCACCGGAGGAATGAGTGTTTGGAGCCAGATACGGATGATACGAATCCATTCCTTTCTAATGATGGTAGTGAATGCGATCAGATTTTGTCGGAACATTATGCGGATTTCCTTCTTGTCAGATTCAAAAATAATTCTTCCAAACGGTTGGATTTGTTTCTTAAACTGACAACTTGCAGTTTTTGTTTGGTGAGTTCTGCGAATAATTCGTTTACGGATTGTTTTTTGCTGATTTGAACCTCTATGGTTTTTCCATCAATCCATTGATAGGTGAACTTAGAGGAAGAGGTTTTCTTTTTAGGTTCTTCCTTCAGGTCGATGATAAAGGTTTCCGTATCCAAACCTTGCAGCAGTTTTTTCATCGTAGTGTTCTCCACGATTTTTCCTTTGTCGATGATGGCGATGTTTCTGCACAAAGATTCCGCTTCTTCCAGATAATGAGTCGTAAGGATGATCGTTTTGCCTTTGGCATTCAGGTCTTTCAGAAACTCCCACATGGATCTTCTGATTTCGATATCGACACCCGCAGTGGGCTCATCCAAAATCAAAATCTCCGGTTCATGGACGAGTGCCCTTGCGATCATTAACCTTCTTTTCATCCCACCGGAAAGTTGGCCGGACTGGGTTTTTCTTTTGTCGATTAATGAAAGTTTGTCTAGATAATATTCCACTCTATCTTTGGCGGTTTTATAGGGGATCCCGTAGTAACCTGCTTGGTTGATGAGAATGTTTTCTACTGTTTCGAAGATGCCGAAATTGAATTCTTGAGGAACGATTCCCAGAAAGGTTTTCGCCAGATTCTGATTTTCATCGATATCGATTCCTGCGATTTTGACTTTGCCTGCCGATTTTTGAACCAGACTGCTCAGGATACTTATGGTAGTTGATTTGCCTGCACCGTTCGGACCTAGAAGCGCGAAAAAATCTCCTTTTTGCACGTGTAAGTCGATGGAATCGAGAGCTTTCACTCCGCTTTTATAGGTTTTTTCCAAACCTTCTATTTCAATCGCATAAACATTGTTTTGGGTTTGTTTCAATTTATTTTCCCACAAGTTTTCTTGTTAGATGATGAGTAGGATAGGAGTGTTTTCTTCCTTCCTTACGTATTTTTTTTTGTTCTTCTTCTGGAAGTTGCACCATGGATTTACACGATTCGGAACAACAGTTTTCCATTTCCGCAGCGCATTCTTCGCATTGAACGAAAAGGACATGGCATCCTAGATTGGCGCAGTTCGTATGACGATCCGCAGGTTTTCCGCATTGATAACATACAGTGAGTACATCATCCGTGATTTTTTCGCCTAATCTGTCATCGAATACGAAGTTTTTTCCCTTAAATTTGGAAACGAGTCCGTTGTCCTGGATCGCCTTCGCATAATTAATGATACCCCCTCGGAGCTGGTGGACTTGTTCGAATCCTTTATGTTTCAAATAGGCGCTCGCTTTTTCACAGCGAATTCCTCCCGTGCAGTAAAGAAGGATTTTTTTACCTTTCTCTTCTTTAAGGATGTCTTCCACCATAGGAAGTTCTTCTCTAAAGGTTCCCGCATCTGGACAAATCGCATTTTCGAAATGACCTACTTCGGATTCGTAATTGTTTCTTAGATCCACTATGACTACGTTCGGTTCGGATAAGGCTTCGTGAAATTCGAGAGGAGATAGATGGGTTCCTACGTCGCTCGGATCGAAGGTTTTATCATCCAAGCCGTCCGCTACGATTTTGCTGCGAACTTTGATGGCAAGTTTGAGAAAGGACTCTTTTTTATCTTCGACCGCATCGTTGAAGTATATGTTTTTCAGTTCCGGGATAGAGTCAACTAACATACGCAGGCGGGAATATTCCTCTACAGGAACGGAAAATTGAGCGTTGATTCCTTCTTCCGCAAGATAGATTCTTCCTAAAATCCCCAATTGATCCATTTTCTCGTATAGATTGTCTCTAAAAGAAGCAGGATCTTCGATTTTCACATAACGATAGAAGGAAACGACTCTTCTTTCCCTAGGATCGGAAATTACTTTTTTGAATAACGTTTGTTTGTCGTATTTGTTGAATAAAAGTTTTTTAGCCATATTAAAATCCCTTTTCCTTTTTTCTTTCTTCCTTAACCTTTCGAAGAGCGTTTCTTGTGATTTCGGGAAGTGCCGGATGGATATAGATCATGTTTAAAAGTTGATCCAGGTTCGCATTCAGATTCATTCCCAGAACCAAATGGTGGATCATATTGCTGGCTTCGTCCCCGATGATATGGGCGCCTAATATCGTTTCTTTTTGTTTGTCGATAAGCACCTTTACGAATCCGGTGGTCGACATTCTTGCCATTCCCATTGCGGAAGAGGAATATCGGTTCACTCCTTTGTAATAATGGATTTGTTTCCGAATCAATTCTTCTTCTGTGGAACCTACGCTTGCGATTTGAGGATGAGTGAAGACTGCAGATGGCATGGGAGGATAATGAATGGGGGATGAAGTTTCGCTCAGAAATAAATTTTGAAACAGATATTCCCCTTCGAAATTGGCGCTGTGTCTGAAAAAATGTCTTCCGATCACATCTCCAAAAGCGAATACTCCTGAAACGGAAGTCTCTAAAAAGTCGTTTACTTCAATAAATCCTTTTTCATTGATTTTTACCTTCGTATTTTCCAGACCTAAGTCGTCTGTGTTGGGAATGATTCCTGTAGCAACAAGAAGTTTCTCCGCAGTAGTAACGAAAGAATTTCCTTCTTTGTCTTTTGCAGTTACGGAAAAATTTTTTCCGTCGAAAGTAACGTTTTGAATTGCAGAGTGAGTATGAATAGGGAAGGGAAGATTAGATTTTAACTCTTCCTTTACTTCTCCATCCAAATCTTTCATGACGTCTTTTCTTGCAAATCCGGTCACCTTGCATCCGTAAGCTGCGTATGCCGCTCCTAACTCCAAAGAGATAAATCCTGCACCTAGAACAATCATCGATTGAGGAAGACTGTCCGGTCGGAGTGCCTCTCGGGAAGTCCAGAAAGGTGTTTCTTTCAAACCGGGGATTTCCGGAACGAGAGGTCTGGTTCCAACAGTTATGAATATATGCTTGGCGGTGAATGTTTCCCCGTTCGCTTCTATGACTTTGTCGGAAAGAAAACGGGCAAAATAAGGATAATAATCGATGTTAGGATTTTTATCGTAGGCAACCGGTATGGACGCTGAATCCGCATCCACCGTATCTGACACTCGTTTGACGATGGTCGAAAAGTCCGCTTCAGGAAGAGAAGGAAATCGGATCGGGAATTTTTCGGACTCCTGTGGAAATCTTAAAATCTCAGAAGGATAGATCAGCATTTTGGAAGGAATGCATCCTCTATTGAGACATGTTCCTCCGGGAGATTCCTTTTCAAAAACAGCGACTTTTTTGCCGATTTGAGAAGGAGGGGTGACTAGTTTCGTTCCTCCCCCAGCGCCTATGACGATGATGTCGTATTCTTTCATGCCTTAATTCCAGAATCGAAAAACTCGGTATTTCTGTAAATGACGCTAGAGGAAGGAAACTTTAAAAAAAAGATAATCCTTCGTTCTTTAGATCGTTTTTACGACTCCTCCGTCCGCTCTGACGGCTGCTCCGTTGATCATGGAGGAGAGTGGACTTGCCAAAAAGACGATCAAATTTGCGATTTCTTCGGGTTTTGCAAATCTCTGGGCGAGTGAAGACGGTCTGTTTTCTTTGATGAAATCTTTTGCCATCACTTCGATGCTTTTTCCGTTTTGTTCCGCTAAACTAGCGATAAATTCTTCCACTCCTTCGGAGAGAGTCGGACCGGGCAGGATACTATTCACTGTTACATTCGTGCCTTTGCAAAGTTCGGCGCTACCTCTTGCAATGGATAGTTGTGCCGTTTTACTCATTCCATAATGAACCATTTCCACAGGGATGTTCAATGCGGATTCGCTCGAGACGAAGATCACTCTTCCTTCGTTTCTTCGGATCATTCCTTCCAGATAAATTTGTGTGAGTCTGGCACCGCTAAGAACGTTCGTATCGAACATTTGTTTCCAGTCCTCTCTTCCTATTTCGAAAAAAGGTTTCGGTTCAAAATAACCTGCGTTATTGATGAGTATGTCTAATTCGGGTATTTTTCTTTTGATCTCCTCGATTCCTTCTTCTTGATTTAAGTCCGCAGAGACCCCTTGTAGTTTTGAATTCGGAAACAAGGAACGAATTTTCTCCAACGCTTCGTTCACGTTTTTTTCGGATCTTCCGTGCAGATAAACTTCCGCTTCTTCTTTGGCGAAAGCAATTGCCGTCTGAAATCCGATTCCTTTTGTGGAGCCAGTCACTAAAACCTTTTTATTTCTTAATTGAAGATCCATTTTTTATATCCTTTCTAAAACTATTTTTCCGATTGTTTTTCCGGACAAGAGGAGATCGTGTGCCTTTGTTAGATTTTCCGGTGTCATCTTTCCAAGATTCGATGTATTGGTGGATTTGATTTTTCCTTGATCCACTAAGGAAGCGATTTCCTCCAAAAGCTTTTTTTGAACGACTCTGTCTTCCGTTTGAAACATGGATCTTGTGAACATAAATTCGTTTAGAAATCCTGCACTTTTTTGTTTTAACAGATTCATATTCAATTCTCCATCCGTTTCCACGATGGAACAGATATTTCCGAAAGGAAGGATCACATTCGCCATTTGTACAAAGTGTTCGGCAGGATCACTGAATACCAAAATTTCGTGCACTCCGTTCTCATGAATTTCTTTGAGTTGGGAGAGAAAATCTTTTTTATGATCCAATATGTGATCAGCTCCCAAAGATTTCACCCAATCCGCAGATTCTTTTCTTGAGGCAGTGGCTAAAACGATGGAATTCGTCATTTGTTTTAGGATTTGAACGGCGATGGAACCGACTCCTCCTGCTCCTGCGATGATGAGAACTTTCTTTTTATCTTGTTTGTCCAATTTCAATTTATGAAAGATCGACTCATAGGCTGTAATTGCAGTAAGCGGAAGACTGGCGGCCGCTTCGAAAGAAATTGATTTCGGCTTTTTGGCAACGATCCATTCGTCTACTGCCTGGAACTCCGCATTGGAACCTGGGCGAGTGATATCTCCCGCATAATAGACATCATCTCCTTTTTGTAACGAGGTGACTTGAGATCCTACCTCGACCACAGTTCCGGAAGCGTCCCAGCCTAAGATTCTAGGTCCCGGATTTTTTTCGGAGATCGATCGTTTGACTTTGAAGTCTACAGGGTTCACCGAGACCGCTTTCACCTCCACCAAGACATCGTTAGGTTTGAGTGATGGTCGTTCTATTTCTATTTCTTGTAATACTGGTTTGTTTTGTTTCGAATCGTAAACGGCAGCAATCGCTTTCATTTGGCACCTTTTTTAAAAAATGAATCTAAGGAAAAAATTTGTTTTTCTACCGATCTCAGTAGTAGGAAATAGCAGACCACATAAACCATTTGGATTCTCGCAATCTCCCATTTTTCCAGAAGGCCATTCCGAAAACCAGGATACACATCGTCCGAGGTGGTTGGCTCCCATTGCCAGTCTCAGAACTAATCCTGCCAGAGTGGCTCCGCTGTGAGCAAATGCATTCCTCATGTGGTACGGCGTCTGATGGAAGCTGTTTTTTGTAAATAGAAAATATACTGATATGTTTATAGTTGACAGATTGTATAGTTTTAGTTTACAATATGTAGTACCTACTACATGGAACTAGGCAGTCTAGAAGACCTAAGAGCATTTTTACTCGTTTTCCAGGAGAGAAATTTCACCGTAGCCGCCTCCCGAATGGGCATTACAAAGGCTGCGGTTGCGAAAAGAGTTGCTGGCCTGGAAGAAAGATGGCAGACCCAACTTTTTTACAGAAGCACTCGAAAAGTGGTACCTACCAGGGAAGCGGAAAGAATCTACCAAAAGGTTTTACCCGTAATCGATTCCGCAAGGGATTTGGAGGCTTCCATTGCTAAAAAAGAAGACCTAGAAGGAAACCTGAGGATCACCTGTGCCAGTTCTATGGCGAATCGTTTTGTTTCTCCGATCGTAATTCGGTTTCAGGAGAAATATCCTAAAATCAATGTCCAACTTGTAGTGACGGACAGTCTTCTCGATTTGATGGAAGAATCGATCGATATAGGGATTCGCGTAGGGACAGAACCTCCTTCTTCCTTGCACGGAGTCAGCTTGTTTCCCAATCAAATCATTGCTTCGATTAGTTCCGAATATTCTAAACAAGAAACGTTTGCAATCAATCGACCGGAAGATTTGGAAAATCATAATCTATTGTATTTGGACCTTCATAAAAATCTAAAGTTTAAGGGAACGAACATTTCTCTTCAATCTGTGACGAAAAAAAGAAATTTCGTTTCTAACGATTCCGGCAGTCTCATCCAAGCGGCACTGCAAGGGAAGGGGGTGTTGATTCGTTCTTTCTGGGATATACAGGAAGAATTGAAAAAGGGGAATTTAATTCCGGTTTTGCGAGACTATTCCATAGAGAATTTCGGAGATGTATGGATGGTGAGTCCTGAAGTGAGACTTCCCTCCGGTAGGGTCAGTGCCTTTTGGAAATTTTTTGAAACGGAATCGAAGACGATTTTCAATCTATAAACGGATTTCTTCTTCCTTGCACTTTTTCGATGAGGTCGTTTCTTCTGATTTCGAAAGTATCGGTAGGATCTTCCTTATTCCATGCTTCATATATCTTTCGTTTATCGGGAGGAATGGAAATTCCCCATTGTTTTTCCATATAAAAATAGATACGTGCGATGTCTCCCCGAATGGCCGGTCTAGGTTCTGCGATTTGGCGTCTGAAGTCGACTTCGAAATCACAAGTTCCGTATTCTCTTCTTTCTCCTTCGATTTCTGCGAAGAAATAATTTCCTCTGTCGTTATTGATCTCACCGGGAGCAGGGACTAGATTGTGCAGGTCAGCTTCAATTTCTTTGAATTCAGGATCGATTGCCTCGCAGCATTTTCTTCCTTTCAATGATTTTCCTGAGAAAGAACAATCCGGTTTCGTCCAACATTCCCTGTGTTTTCCGAAAGCGTGGGCGGGAACGATATGTTCCCATTCCACCAGATAAGATCTGGGACTTCCCGTTCTTGTTTTTAAACCGCATTTGCCTGAGAAGATTCTGAACCTTCCCTGTTCGTCCGGTTCCGTGTCGAAAGGGCAGCCGCAATAAAATTCGACTCCTATCTTTTTGTACATCTTTCTCAGGATTTTTTTTGCCGCCTGAAAATCGCCTGCCTTGTTTTTTCCTTTACCGGACTTTACTTTTTTACTTTCGGATGTTTGATTAAAATCGGAATCTTCCGCATTCAATTGGGAGAGTTCGGAAAAACAGAAGACTGACAGAGAAATAATGAGAAAAAAAAGATAGGATTTGATGACGATTTCCTCCGGTTAAATTTTATAAAAAGGAAGTAGATAAAGGGAAACGGATAATAAAAAGCCGATCGTCCATAAACTGGATCGAACAAACGTTATATCTAATAAATAACAAATGGAGTAAGCGATTCGGATGAGAATGAATGCGATACAGATCGAATTAAAAATCGTTTCGTTTGCGGAATTTAGGGAGGAGATGATGACTCCGATCGCAAAGATAGGAAATGCTTCGAAAGAATTGTAATGAGCACCTAGGGCACGTTTGCCGAATCCTTTGAGGTTTGCTTGTTGGTCCCTGGGAAGGCTGTTGTTGTATCCCCCTTTTTCTTTCTGCATTGCCAAAGCCACAGGGATTTTGTTGAGATAAATCAATAGAACCGAAAATAAAACCGCAGCGAAAGGAATCGTCATAGAACCTCGTTATGTTTTAAGAAACATAAAACGGCTTCTTTTCCGTTAAGGCAACTAAAAGTTTTTTATCCAAGAAACGATCCTTAATTTCATTCACCAATGATCTCTTAGACGTCTTAATCCTAAAAAGTAAGATTTTTCGGAATCGAAATCCGTTTCTTTATTTTTCTCTCGAATGTTGTTTTGCAGGGTTGTTTGTTCCAATCGAAAGAAGGGATTCACTTTTTTCTCCATAGAAAAATCTGAAACTAAAAATTCAGAAGTTTCTTTTTTTGCTTCCGCAAGATTTCGAATCTTCGTAATTTCCTTGTTATCCGGTTCCATCGTTTCCGAAAAATTCAAATTGCTGTCCCAGTAATCGTGCCCAGGGTAAAGAAGGGTTTCTCCTTCGATGGAGAAAAAACGATTTTTGAGAGTATTGTACAATGTGGAAGGATTTCCACCCCGGTAACAATTTCCCACCCCCGCATTGAAGATCGTATCTCCGGAAAATACCGCTTTGTGGGAAGTTTTGTTTTTCAATACGAAACAAAGATGACAGTTCGTATGGCCGGGTGTATCCCATGCCACGAGAGTTTCCGATTCGTGAGAGAAGGCGATATCTCCTTCTTTTAAAACTTCGTCTAATCCAGGAATTTTACCCAGAGCATTCGGATGAGAGTAGATGAGTGCTTTTGTTTCTTCTTTCAATTCCAAATTGCCTGCCACATGGTCGTTGTGTTCGTGTGTATTCAGGATGGATTTGAGTTTTAAACCGTGTTTTTTCAGATGAGTGAGGATGAGTTTCGCATCGTAAGGATCGATACAAACCGCTTCTCCGCTTCTATCCGAATAAACGATATACGAGAAGTTTCGAAGCGGAGAATGAGTGAATAGCTGTAAAACGGACAGCATAGTTCCTAGATTCTAATAGAGGATCCTGGTTCGAATGGAATTTTGATGAGCCTTGATTTTGGCTTTCAATTCATCCCCTAGATTTTTGTCTATTTCCATCGACAAATAACCTATGTTCTCCGAAGTACTTAGATTCTGCGTCAGAATGTTTCCTCCCAATTCGGAAATGACGGAGTTGATGTCCCTTAAAAAACCCGGCTGGTTCTTATGGATGTTCAAAATTCTATGATACCCTGATTTCAGATTTCCCAACTCGATATTAGGAAAGTTTACAGAGAAAGTCGTAGAACCGTTGTTAATGAACTTTAGAAGTTTTTGTGCGACTTCCGTTCCTATATTTCTTTGCGCCTCTTCCGTGGATCCTCCTACGTGAGGAGTGAGGATTACATTGTTCAATCCTTGCAAAGGAGATGTAAATGGATCGTCGTTGGATTTTGGTTCTTCAGGGAAAACGTCGATTCCTGCTCCTGCGATTTTTCCAGATTTTAATCCTTCCGCTAAGGCTTCGATTTCTACCACCTTTCCTCTGGAAAGATTGAGGAGATAAGATCCTTGTTTGATGATGGAAAGATGTTCTTTTCTAAACAGGTTCTTTGTTTCAGGTGTTTCTGGAACGTGATAGGTGATGAAATCGGAATGAGAAAGAAGTTCTTCGTATGTTCCCACCGGATTCGCATTTCCTAAAGGAAGTTTGGCGATTGTATCGTAAAAAATCACCTTCATTCCCATGGATTCCGCCAGAACGGAAACTTGGGAACCGATATGACCGTAACCTACGATCCCTAAGGTTTTCCCTCTGACTTCGAAACAACCTTTTGCGATTTTATTCCATTTTCCTAAATGAACATCTCTGGATTGGTCGGTCGCCTTTCTCGCTAACATGATGATTTCCGCAATCACAAGCTCCGCTACGGAACGAGTGTTGCTGTATGGTGCGTTGAATACGGGAATCGCTTTTTTCTCCGCTTCATCCAAGGAAACTTGGTTGGTTCCGATACAGAAGCAGCCTATGGTGAGAAGTCTGCGAGCATTCTCCAAAACTTTAGGAGTAACATTTGTTTTGCTGCGAATTCCTAAAACATGAATGTCTGCGATCCTTTTGGCAAGGTCATCCTCTTCCAAAGCATCCTTTTCGAGAGTTACGTCGAAACCGTCTCTTTGGAAGAGTTCGTATGCGTCTTTATGAATGTTTTCTAGTAAGAGGACTTTTATTTTTCCCTTGGGGTAAGATACCATATAAGAACAGGATTTTTTCCTTTGCGAAACCTTGCATCTCGAAAAAGGTGAAACTGATATGGAAAGAATTTCGTTATCTCCCCGTTTCTACTCCGTCGGCTTTGGGCTTTTTCTCGTTTTTTCCCTTTTGCATTGTTCCAGCAATGCTTACTCGATCAAACCGGAACCTACTTTGGAGCAGGTGACTTCCCAGTCGGAAGAAATCTGCATAGGGACTAGATTCTACTTTTTTTCAGGAAGGCCCTGTATCTCCGTCAAAGGGGAAAAGGACAATAATTCCGGTCAGGTACAGTATTATTTCAGATATGAAATCGGAACCTTCGACGTGGATCTTCCTTTGGGAGTTTCCTTGAAAGTAGGGGATACTTGGTACAATCTGAAAAAATCTTCTACCGATTATTCAAATACAATCGTTGTTAGTTCTCATTTACCGCCGGAAGTGACTGCCGCTATCGGTTCGGGAAAATCGTTTGTGGTGAGTTATACGAATCGTTCTGGAACGGAAAATTTTCCTTTAAACGGAACCCAGGTCTCTCGTCTTCAGGACAATCTGCTCAAACTCCAAAAACAATTGGAATCCGAGCAGAAGATGAAAATTCAGAAATAAACTTTTGAAATGTGCCGGATTTATTCCGGCCTCATCAATGGAAATAGGATGGTGTCTCTGATGGAATGAGAGTCTGTCAGAAGCATCACCAAACGATCGATTCCGATCCCTAATCCTCCTGTAGGAGGTAGACCGAATTCCAAAGCGCGGATGTAGTCTTCGTCCATCATAAACGCTTCATCATCTCCCGCTTCTCTTTGTTTTACTTGTTCTTCGAATCTTTCTTTTTGGTCGAAAGGATCGTTCAACTCGGTAAATGCATTTCCTATCTCTCTGCCGGCAACATAAGGTTCGAATCTTTCCACATAACGAGGATCATCTTCTCTGGATTTTGCGAGAGGGGAAAGTTCTTTAGGGAAGTCGGTGATAAAGATCGGCTGAATGAGATTCGGTTCCACTAGAGAACTGAACACTTCGTCACATACTTTCCAGATGGAAACGCATCCGTCCGCATCCACTTTAACTGCTTTCGCTTTTGACTTTGCCTCTTCTAAGGTTTTGATTTCACTGAAATCGATTCCAGAATATTCTTTGATGATGTCTACGTATTTGATTCTTTTCCAAGGAGGAGTGATATCGATCATCTCCTTGCCATAAGCGAATTTTAATCCCTTACCGATGTTTTGCGCCACAGTTACGATCATGTTTTCCGTAAGCTTCAACATGGATTCCATATCTCCGAAGGCCATATAGGCTTCCATCATGGTGAATTCGGGATTGTGTTTTGTGGAGATCCCTTCGTTTCTGAAATTACGGTTGAGTTCGAAGACTCGGTCGAGTCCGCCAACGATCAGTCTTTTGAGATAAAGTTCCGGAGCGATTCTCAGGAAAAGATCCATATCCAAAGTATTGTGGTGGGTGATGAACGGTTTTGCCGCAGCTCCTCCGGCAATCGGTTGCATCATAGGAGTTTCCACTTCCAAAAAACCCTCCTGAGTGAGGAACTTGCGGATTTCGGAAACGATTCTGGAACGCATCTTAAATGTTTCTCTTACGGAATCGTTTACCACTAGATCCACATAACGCATACGGTATCTTTGTTCCACATCGGAAAAGGCATCGTAGACGACTCCGTCTTTTTCCTTAACGACAGGAAGAGGGCGGATACATTTGGCAAGTAGTTTTACGGAGGTTATATGGAGAGTGGTTTCACCTTTTTGGGTTTGAAACAACCATCCTTCCACACCGATCCAATCTCCCAAATCGAAGGATTTGAAAAGAGAATAGTTTTCTTCTCCTAAATCGTCCCTTGTCGCATACAATTGAATGAGGCCTTCTTTGTCTTTCAGATGAGCGAAAGATGCTTTTCCCATCACTCTTTTGGCATGGAGTCTTCCGCCTAATTTGAACGTTTTTTTTTCAGTAGAGTTAGGATCGAAGGATTGGATGAGTGATTGGGAATGGGAATCCGGGAAAAAACGGAGAGGATAAGGATTGACTCCTTTTTCTTTCCATTCTTTGATTTTTTGGATTCTTTGCGCTACCAATTCATTTGTTTCTTTTAATTCATCCATTTAGATGACTCCTCTGACTGCGGAATAAATATATTTTAAAAATTCTAGCGAAACTTCCCGGAACCCTTCTTCCGATAAAAACCAGTTAGACGGTGTATTTTCGGAAGCGAAAGGATAAGCCGAAATTTGAAGGGGCAAAGATGCCAGATTTTTTTGATAAATCTTGAGCATCCTCTTGGACTCGTATTCTCGAGCCAAGATCAAAATCGATTTTAAGTTTTCGGAAACCGCTATTTTTAATACGTTTTTTGCCACCTCGTCCGTGTCACCAAGTTTGGAAGGGGAAATTTTAAGAACTTGGACGGAGGTTTGCGGCAGATTCAATGTGGCAAGATAGGATATCAGTTTGGTTTCCCTTTCTTGGACGCTGAAAAGAGCGTTGTCCGATTTGTCTTCTCGTATAACTAAAATTAACTTTGAGAAGGTTTGTTTTTGGAACAAAATCGCTACGGATTTTAGGAATTTTTTGGAAGGAAAGGGATTCGTTTCCAAAACGGCTACATCCGACTTATGGAAAGGGGATGAAACTTTCAGCCAATAGGGAGAGGAAAGCAGTAGCCCGAGATAAATAAAGACAGGGCATAAGAAACCGAACGTCAGTAATTTCAGTCGAAAGTATAAATCGGAAACTTGCATAATAGGGCACCTCAACCTTACACGATCAGGCAATGGGTGTGACAAGAGAAAATTGATCTCCTTGACGAACGAAAGGTTTTTCTTAGCCTGGCAGAAATACAATACATCTCGCTCGGATGGTGGAATTGGTAGACACGCTACTTTGAGGTGGTAGTGCCGCAAGGTGTGGGGGTTCGAGTCCCCCTTCGAGCAAAGTTCCCGCAATCATCTAACAAATCATTCACTTTCAAAAGATCGGTCTCGAACAGTTTTGCGATCCGACAAATTGCGACCCATAGGGAGCGATTTGTCGAATTCTCGGACAGGAAGTCCGAGAAAGAGCAAAGCCGTGCCTCGAAGTGCAGGCGAAGCAGGATGCGAAGCCAACGGAGAGGTCGAGTCCCCCTTCGAGCAAAGTTCCCGCAATCGATCGACATGACACTCTTTACCTAACTTCCATTTAATCGAAGTTTATTGACTGCTTCTAAAAAGGAAAGAAGTCGAAACATCATCTCGAAACTTCCTTCTATATCGTCGGAACTCCCGAAATTGGAGATGATATGGGCGTCATATTCGGGACAATAAAACATAAGAGTAGAAAGAATCCCCGAATGCCCATGAACGTCCGGAGTGCCTGCCATAAGAAACAAGATGTCTCCGAACCGAACCGTCATTAAACCATAGCCGTAAAGAATTCCGTCTCTAAATGGATACGAACCTTTCATTCTTTCGTAGGTTTCCTGGCGGATCAGTTTGCCTGAAACGAGTGCTTTTTGGAAAAGGAGCAGATCTTCCGCTGTGGAGATAATTCCTCCTCCTGCCCAGTCGGCACTGACACTGGTATAGTCGGTAACATCCGTATCACCTAAGCTCATCCTGGAAAGAGGCAAATTCGTTTTTTCTTTCGGTTTGCTTCTCAAATGCATATAACTATGATTCATTCCCAAGTGAGAAAAAATGATTTCTTCCAATTCCTTCTCGAAGGTTCTACCCGATAGTTTTTCTACTACCAGTCCCAGAAGGATATAACCGGTGTCAGAATAATGGAATTTTTCTCCGGGAATACTTACCGCCTTTAGGTGATGTTTTGTGAAATCGAGCAGTTCTTTGGGAGTCCAAAACTTTTTCGGATCTTTGCGTATTTCTTCCAAAACGGAAATCTGAGAGCCGTTCGGGTTCGAATCTGTGGATTCGAAATAATCTGCAATTCCGGAAGTATGAGAGAGTAAATGAGAGATTGTAACTTCGGAAGAGTGGTCCTTACCTTGGAATACGAATAGATCCTTCAGAATTTCTTTGCCTAGGATCTTTTCCACAGGATCGTTTAAGGAGAGTTTACCTATCTCAATCTGCTTCCAGATAAGAACACTTGTGAAAACCTTTCCTATGCTTGCAATATGGAAAGGTCTGTCTGAGGCATACTTGCTTTGTTTTTCTTCTTTGGAAACTTTTTCATAACCGAACTTCCAATGAAGCTGCAATCGATCGGAGTGAACGAGGAGTGTTCCCGTTTTTATGTTTTTTCCGTTTTGGACTTTGTTAAGGAAGACCGCTTCTGCTTCTTTTTCCGCTTCCGTAACGGAAGCGATTTTGCAAGAAAGTAAGGATAGTAGAAGAATCAACGAGATAAAAAACTTCAATCGGATCCATTCAATCATAAGTGTTACAAACTTATTTTTTTGCGGATTGGGAGCTAGAGCTTTCTATATTTTTTGGCTTGTTTTTTGTTTTCAGGATCGATTTCGAATTTTTCAGGATGGAACACAATGTCCCAGTAGCGGGTGATGTATGCGATGACTCCTCCGATAAGAACGATGAGAAGCAGGTAAGCGGAGAGTTCCGGTTCCAATAGAAGTGGATGGACGTTCGGTACCTGTTCGAAATGAGGGAGCAGCATATACCATAACACGGAAAAGGCGACAATTCCCACTCCGAACTTTCCCCACCAGTTCGGTCTGCCTTGAAGTCCTCTTTTGAGATAGAGAAATCCCCCCAGCCAAACCCCTAAGATTTCTCTCAAAAAATAAACGATGAGAATCCAGGCAGGAAAACGGAAATGATAGGTCACCACTCCTAGTCCCCCTAAGGTCACGAACTTGTCGCAGACAGGATCCAAATAGCGCCCCAATGTGGTTTCTTGGTTCAGAATTCTGGCAAATAGTCCGTCCAGATAGTCGCTTAGGACAGCCGCCAAACAGAAAAAAACGGATAAGTAAAGATAGAAAAGTTCGGAAGGAGATTTTGCATATTTGTCCGTGGAATAGAAAAAGAAAGGGAGCATTAAAACCCTTGAAATCGATAGGAAATTGGAAACCGTGAAAATTCTATCTTCGAAGATTTCCTTTGCTTTTTTGCCTTCCACTTGCATAAAATCTATGCATTCCAGGTTTTAAAAAATGCCTCAGGAAGCAAGAAAACAAATGTTTTCAGTTTGACTGGATGAGCGTTTTCATTATTATGGCTTTTAGTCGGGGAGTTGTAGCTCAGTTGGTTAGAGTGCCTGCCTGTCACGCAGGATGTCGCGGGTTCGAGTCCCGTCAGCTCCGCCACCGACTTCTCCCTTTCCCACTCATCCTTCATTTATCCCTATTTCTACTATAAAATAGATTGATACGTCAGGTTTTCTTCTTCTAAAGAAAGTTTGTTCTCTATTAGTTTTTCTGCATACACTAAATCGGAATGACTCGGTCCGTTTATCCAGGAAGGAATCGTCCAAATTCCCAACATATCTTTATCTTGGGAAAACATTTTATCGGAAAGAGAAACTGTTTGGATATTATAAAGAAAATCTAGGATCGATTTTTTCTCAGGAACGGAAGTTTCCTTTAATACGATACAAAGTATCTGCATATCTTCTTCCACTCGTAAGGTGCGAATTTGTCGAACAGATTGTGCGGATACTCTTCTTTCTTTTTTAAGAAGGGAAGAAAGGATAGGAATGTTTGTAGAATAACGAAATACGATTTCGCTTCGATTCACTATGATTTCCGTTTTTTTGAATAGAATAAAAATCATAAATAGGGAAGTGAATCCTAAAAACAAAACGGAGAACGGAATAAAGAAGATTAAAATCAACCAATCGAATCCAGGTTCGGAAAAGATCATCCGGGCACAAAAAAACCAAGCTCCATAAAATAAGGTAGGAACCAAAAAGGAAACGGAGGATTTCAAAATAGATTTGGGTTCTGAAAAACTGATTCCGGTTCCTTCCATCGTTTCCTTCGTCTTTACCCAATCGCTTGCAGTGGGTTTTTGCAAAAATTGAGCTTCTTCAAAATGAGAGGATTGGGAATCGGATAGATCCAATCCTGCTTTGTCCAAAACTGGCAGGAGTAATTTTTCTTTAAAAAAACGTAATCCTTGTTTTACGGAATCCTGATTCAGATAAGTTTCCAAAAGAAGAAGGCTTCCATCTTTGTGAATTAGATATAAATCCCAATACCTTTTTCTCTGAATTGTCGTGGAGGTGCTGGAATTTTGGTTCGTTTCCACTCTGTACAAGATCATGTAGGAGATAAGATCGGAAAGACACCATTCTACATTCGGACAAGAGGTTTCTTTCAAAGAGAGAACTCTTTTCTCCAAATCAATTTCAATGGTTCTTACGATATGAGAGGCTTTTCGATAGCTGAAAACGGAGGAGGCGAATAAAAACAGAAGAGAAAAAGCAAAAAAAATGGCAAAGGAAGAAAGAAGAACCATTTCTCCCAGGTAGATCATTGACCCGAAAAAAGCGGAAGCGATGAGAGCGAAAAAACCGAAGAATAAAAAACCTACTACCATGGCGCACCCGCCTGCCTTAGGATTTTTAGTCTCTTTAAACAAGAGTTGCGGGGTTTCTTTCCATCCTAAGTGCGCCATTCATTCCCCTCGGAAATTTATTTACTATTCGACATATTCCTCTTTTTCTTTTTTAAATAAAATCAAATTTTGTTCTTCCAGCTCTCTTGCTATCTGAACGATTTTACTTCTTGCTTCGTTGATTTCCCTTAAAGTCACCCTCGGTTTCATATCAATGGAATCCAATATGTCTGCGGATCTATTGGCTGACATATTTTTCAAAAATTTCGCTCTAATTTCATCTCCCGCTCCTCGAATGGCCAGGGAAATGGATTCATCGTCCGCAATTTTGTTGATGAGAACTCTCATTTCTTTTGCATCCAACTGAACTATGTCTTCGAATGTATAAAGTTGTTCCCTAACTTGGCTTGCCACTTCCGGAGAAGATTCATCTAATTCTTGTAAAATGGACTCTTCCGTTCCTTTTTCCATGAAATTTAGAATATTGGCAAGTACGTGAGCTCCTCCCGCTTCGGAGTATTCTCTTTGGTCTCTTTCTTCGTATCTTTTTTTCAGAATTTTGGCGATGTTCTGAATCACATCCGGATGGGTTTTGGAAGTGGTGGCAAGTCTCATCGCTATTTTGGCTTGGTCCTGCTTCGGAAAAAGTTTCAAAACGTCCGCTGCCTTTTTGGGGTCCAGGTTGGACAATGTGACCGCAATGATCTGAGGAGATTCGGAAGATAACATTGATTGCAGAACAGTAGGTTCTACTTGGTTTAAAAATTCGAAGTCGTTTTTGGTTTCTTCTTTGTTGATTTTTTTAAGAATGACATTCGCTTTCTCTGCACCGACGGATTTCTCTAGCAAGAGTTTGGCGGCATCCAGCCCACCTTTGGCTCCGTCCTTCAATTCCGTAATTGTGGAATGAAATTCCGTCAGAATCTTGGCTCTTTCTTCTTTGGAAATCGCTCTGATTTTGGACATTTCCAAAATCACCGCCTCCAACATGGAGTCGTCCAGGTGTTTTAGGACCTCCGCCGCTTGGTCCCCTCCGAGAGAGAGTAGTAGTAGGGCCGCTTTTCGAACGCCTTTGGGGGAGGAAACTTCATTGGACTTCTGCATGAGACATAATTCCTTAATTTCCGTGCTTATGTCAAAAAAAACTTCTCTAATGAGACAAAATTTTCTAAAGGAATCCTAAAGTTCGTACGATACCCTCTGTAAGTTACAAACAAAAAGGGGATACAAACCAGATGGACAAAGCACACAAATTCAAAAACACACTAGAAAGATACATTCATTACAGAGGAATTGATATCGTTTTACATCTGAAGGATGGAAAAATGGTAGAGTTGGATAAAAACCGCCAAATGGAAGACGACGTAGTGATTGGCAATTTGGCAGAAGGTGTGGTACGTATCCCTCTTTCCGAAATCAGAAGCGCTGACTTTTTTGCTGCATAGTTCCTAAACAAGATCGGGAAATGGTATCCGACGACCATATTCCCAAATGTAAGAGGTACTACATTTTCCCTTAGGCCTTGTGCCGAAAGACTCCCTCCACAGAACCGATAAACATCTTAAATCCCATAAAACATTCCTCTTCTAGGGAATCCAAAATTTTACATTCATATGAAATCTCTGCCTGTTTCAGAACGGGAACCTGAGTGACTTTTCCTTCCAAAAGTTCGATTCCATATTCTTTGACTTTATCTACGGTCCTGCCCGAAGAGGTACCACAAAGTTCTACTAGAGGAGAAAGTCTTTTCCCTCTGGAAAGAGTGAATTCCTGAATTCCAAAATCCAATACTTCACAACTGTATCTTCTTTCTGAGACCAGGATTTGAATGCAGGTGTCTCCCAGAAGGTTTCCCAAAGATTTGAATGTAATCGGCATCACATTGATGTTTCGATCCTCATCCATCGTTGTGAGAAACATTGTTTCTTCTAAAAAGCCTTCGAACTGAGAGTAGACAGAGATAGGAGATCTGTTCATTTCCTTTCCACTTGGGAATGATGGGCGAATTCTCCGATTTGGCTGTCATGGATTAGAACATGTTCTATAAGCCACTGAGAAAGGAAATTGGTCAATTTGAGAGTAGGCATGGAACGCCCTTCGATCAGTTCTTTCGTGGATACCAAAACTTCCTGAATGAAATTTTCATGTTCTTTCTTGTGAATTTCATAATGAGGGTAATGAATTTCTTTCATGATTCGTTCCTCATCTACGAAATGAGTCTGAGTATAATGGATTAAATTTTTTAAAACATCAACGATGATTCTCCTTCCTTTTCCTTCTTCCGTGGCTTTAATCAATTCTCCCGTAAGATCGAATAATTGTTGGTGTTGTCTGTCAATGGTGGGGATTCCAGTTTCGAACTTCTTTTCCCATTTTACTGTTTTCATAGAATTCAAACTTAGGAAAGGCTTTGAAATTTCTATGGAAATTTGGAAACAAGAGTTTGATATTCATCAAGTCGGATCATTTCCTGAGACTAAAATCAGTGTTATTTGAATTAGAGTAATAATGATTCTAAGTGATGTACAAAATGTACGGATGGGGGGGGGGGTCTCTTCCTTACAGATGAAAATACATTCTGTTCGGAAGAGACGAAAGAAGAGAGATTAAGAGATTCCGCTGATTAGGCTTGGGTTCTCCAAAAGGGATTTCAGTGTTCTTAGGAATTCCGCTCCTACGGCACCGTCGATCACTCTATGATCGCAGGATAGAGTGATCGATAATACTCTTCCCGCTTTCAATTCCCCGTTTTCCACTACCGGTTTGTCTTCGATTCCTCCCACTGCTAAAATCGCACTTTCCGGCTCGTTGATGATGGCAGTGAATTTGCTGATTCCGTACATTCCTAAGTTAGAAATGGTAAAGGTTCCGTTGGAGAATTCTTCCGGTTTTAGTTTTCTGTCTCTTGCCTTCTTTGCAAGTTCCTTCACTTCGGAAGAAATTTGAAAGATGGATTTTTTATCCGCACTTCTGACTACAGGAGTGAGAAGTCCTCCTTCCAGAGAAACTGCGATACCCACGTCGATCCTTCCGTATTGAAGTATGGAATCTTCCTGCCAGCTCGCATTTACTTTGGGATGTAACTTAAGTGATGCGGCCACAGCTTTCACTATGATGTCGTTGACGCTGACTTTAGGTGCTGTTTCTCCCAGATTTTTATCTTTGAAATCGTTCAAAGAAACTCGGAAACTTTCCAAAGCTTTCGCATTGATGTCCGCATTCAGATAAAAATGAGGAAGGTTTTGTTTGGATTCCGTTAAACGTTTGGCGATCGTTTTTCTCATTCCTCCCAAAGAAATCACTTCGTCTTTAGCGTTTATGGAAAAGGATACGGAACTTCCACCGGAAGATTGTTTGCTTCCTATTGCATCCAATACGTCTTTTTTAGTGATTCTTCCTTCCGGGCCGGTACCGATCACCAGATGCAGATCGATTCCTTGTTCGATGGCGATGGATTTCGCAAGGGGGGAGGCAAGGATTCGTGCTTGTCCTCGCAATTCCGGATTGATTTCCTTTTTCGGCTCCGCTGTTTGTTTGGCAGGGAATGAAGGCTCTGCTTTGGAGACAGAATTGGAATCTGCCTGTGTTTTTGCAGTAGGAGGTACTACAACCTCTGCCGCAGTTACCACAGTTTCTTTCGAAGCAGGAGAACTCCCAGGACTAGATGCCGGTTGTGAAGATTTTGCCTTTTCCAAAAGGGAAGAAACGTCTTCTCCCGGTTTTCCTATGATTGCAAGTGCTTGGCCCACTTTCAGTTTGGAGCCTTCTTGTTCGATGATTTTCAGAAGCACTCCCGAATCGTAGGCTTCCATTTCCATCACTGCTTTGTCCGTTTCTACTTCCGCTAAAACTTCTCCGGGAGATACGGAATCTCCTTCCTTTTTGATCCACTTAACAATGGTTCCTTCCGTCATAGTGGGAGAAAGTTGGGTCATTTCTTGAATTTTTGCCATGTCTGTCGCCCTCCTATTTCAACATATCTCGAACCGCTTGCGCGACTCTTTCCGCATTCGGCAAACTTTCTCTTTCCAAATTTGCTGCGTAAGGCATAGGAACATCTTTTTGGGTGACTCTTTCTACGGGATGATCCAAATGATCGAATGCATTCTTTTGGATGAGATAGGCAACTTGCGCCCCGAATCCTGCGACAGGCCAGCCTTCTTCTACCACCAAAGCTCTGTTTGTTTTTTTTACGGATTCGTAAATGATCGTTTCATCTAGTGGACGTAAGGATCTGAGGTCTACGATTTCCACGGAGATTCCTTCTTTTTCCAAAATCGCAGCAGCTTCTTCCGAAAACGAAAGGGCTCTGGACCAGGTGATGATGGATAGATCCGTTCCTTTTCTTTTGATCTCTCCTTTGCCTAAAGGAATTGTATATTCCGCCTCAGGAACTTCTCCTTTGGAACCGTATAACACTTCCGATTCGATAAAGATGGTAGGATTATTATCCCGAATGGAGGATTTGAGTAAGCCGTATGCATCTTTAGGAGTAGCGGGGCAAACCACTTTCATCCCGGGGCAATGAGCATACCAAGATTCGAAGGCTTGGGAGTGTTGGGCTCCTAATCTTCCTCCAGCGCCACCAGCACCTCGGAAGACGATGGGGATAGGGAATTGGCCACCGCTCATATAATTCATCTTAGCTGCGGAATTGATGATTTGATCGATAGCGACAAGGGAAAAGTTCCAAGTCATAAATTCGATGATGGGACGGAGTCCAGTCATTGCGGAACCGACTCCTATCCCGGCGAAGCCGTTTTCGGAAATAGGAGTGTCGATCACTCTTTCTTCCCCGAATTTCTGAAGCATTCCCTGGGACACTTTGTACGCTCCCTGGTAATGTCCTACTTCCTCTCCCATAAGATAAATGAGAGGATCTTTTTCCATTTCTTCCGTCATGGCTCTGTTGAGAGCTTCTCTGTAAGTTAGTATCGGCATATCTTATTTATCCTCTGCCAACACATGTTGGAACAGTTGGGAGAGCGGCGGTTCCGGAGAGTTTTCCGCAAATTCGTAAGCTTCATCCACTTGTTTTTGAATCGATTCGTCGAACGCATCCAATTCGGATTCTGATAGGCCCGCTTGGACGAGTTCTCCTCTGGCTCGGAAGAGAGGATCTTTCTTTTTGTAGGATTCCAATTCCTCTTTGGTTCTGTATTTGGCAGGATCGGACATGGAATGTCCTCTGAATCTGTATGTGGAAACTTCGATTAGGGTAGGGCCTTCTCCTCTTCTGGCTCGGTCCACCGCTACCTTCACATGGTCTCTTACTTTTCTGACTTCGTCTCCTTCAATATGATCCCTCGCCATATCGTAAGCATAAGCGCGGACAGAAACGTCTTTCACCGCCAAAGCTCTGTATTCCGGGGTTCCCATCGCATAATGATTGTTTTCGCAAATGAATACTACGGGAAGTTTCCAGATGGCTGCCAGATTCAATCCTTCGTGAAAGGAACCTATGTTAGCCGCTCCTTCTCCGAAAAAGCAGATCGTAACCGAATCTTCTTTTTTGTATTTGGATGCGAATGCGATTCCTGCAGCAAGGGAGATATGTCCTCCTACGATTCCATGACCGCCCATAAAATGTGCGTTTTTATCGAAGAAGTGCATGGAGCCTCCGTTTCCTTTGGAGATTCCTGTGGCTTTCCCGAAGAGTTCCGCCATCAAAGGTTTCGGATCTAATCCTCTTGCGATTGCATGTCCGTGGTCTCTATATGTGGAAACGATATAATCTTTAGGTTCCAAGGCGGCAAGAGATCCGACTCCTACTGCTTCTTGGCCAATATACAAATGTAAAAAGCCTCCGATTTTTCCGACGCTGTACGCTTTTGCGGCAGCTTCTTCGAATTTGCGGATAAGTACCATTTGTCTGTAAAATTCTTTTAACTCTTGAACCGACTTTGCATCTTTCGGGATTGAAGAAACCAAATTGACCTCCAGAACAATAAAAAACTACACCATTTAGACGAGACTGAAAAGCAAAAATCTTGCGGATCAATCTCCTATTTGAGATACTACTATTAAAGCAAGGTTTCATGAAAATTACAAGCACCGGTTTAGAATTTGTAGAGTTTAATGAGTTTAAACGGTTCGCAACAGAATATGGTTTGTTAGGTTCTGTTGCCCTGAGCGAACCGGTCATCGATAAAAGCGGCAATATATTGATCAAAGAAAAGGTCGCCATCAAGGAAAACATGCTCAAAAAATTGGAAAGCATGGAAGGCAAATATATCCCCGCCTTCAAACTGGCGATGTCCCGCGATTTGATGAAAATGCTGAAGATGGTTTTATCCAAGGCGGTGATGGCCAGAATCGCAGACAGAAACAACGAATTCATCAACCACCTCTATGAACAAAATACGGAAAAAATGGCCAGCCTCAAGGGGATCATACAAAACGCATTTTATTCCAAAGCGATCGCTCTTGCTTTTTTCAGAATCTTATTGAATCATAAGGAATTTTTTTCCCATCTTGCCGATTTCGGTCTTCTGGCTCTGGGTTCAGTCATCCAAAAAAACTATAATTTTAAAATGGTGAATCGTTATTCTTTTTTAGCGGGACTTTGTGCCGATATCAGCACCATCCAAGACGGAGTATACAGACAATCGTTATTCGGTAAATCCCTTTCCCAAACCACATCCCTTTCTATGGAGATCGCAAGAAAGTTCGGCCTTCCTGAAGAAGTGACCACTGCCATCAACAGTCATCCCATCGCTCAATTTGAAATTCCGAACGCCGTGCCCGCCACAGTGAATGTGGAGGAACTTCGTAAAAATCAGCTCAACCAAGATCTTCTTTCTGGAAGCGGTTTGGAAGACGACGAATCCATCAATGAGGAGGAGGAAGAAGGGGAGTTTTCGGACGATACTGCGGAGACAGTTCTTGAGTCTTTGAAGATCGCCCGTTATGTGATCGAAAATTTAAAAACAAGTTCTAAGGACCAAGTGTCCGAAAAACTTTTAGTGATGTTCACATACAATACGGAAAAAGGAATGTTTCGAAAAGACATCGCAGATCCGATGATCAACCGATTCACAGAATTCGACCAAGCCATCAAAAGAGTTAGAACTGTTGCGGAAGTAGAAAACAAATGTAAGTTTCCTCCTTCTGCGTGGGCCTACCCGAAACCTAAGGCAGCTCAGATCCTTTGCAAAGACAGAAACTATCAATGTCCTTGGATCGTAAACGGATGGGATTTGAAGATCATCTCCGCACAAGATCCTTTCGGTTATATCGGTACTGCTCTCTCGGTGGGAACCTATCCTAAATGCGCTTTGGAAGAGGAATTACATGCTCGTGTCAAAATGACAGAGTAAAAATAAAAAAACCAACCCGACTGACTGGGTTGGTTCTATTTCTAAAAATGGTTTTTTAGAGAATTCTTAGAAAGGTTTTTTCAATGCATCTTTAGCAGCGTCTTTTGCTGTATCAGTTGCTTTGTTTACCGCTTCAGTAGCTTTTTTCTTAGCTTCTGCTTCTGCTTTTTTAGCAGCGTCAGTTACAGTTTTTTCTACTTCAGTAGCAGTTGTTTTAGCTGCTTCTTCAACAGTTTCTACTTTCTCTTCTACTTTTGCTTCTTCTTTTTTGCAGAACACAAGGCCAGATGCCATAGCGATACCAAGAACAAGAATTAATGTTTTTCTATTCATTTAGAAGGTCTCCTTAACCTAAACAGATTGACCAAATTTTAGAGATTCAATCTCAATAGGAAAGAAAAATCTTTCCTAAACCTAAATTTAATTTTTAGGAATAAAGGTCAGAAATTCCTCTACTTCTTTTTTGCTTCCTATGATCAAAGTGGTTCTTTGGTGGAGGGAAGTAGGATCCAAATCCAAAATTCTTTCTCCTTTCACCGTAACCGCCATTCCTCCCGCTTGTTCCGCAATGTATGCCATAGGAGCGGCTTCGTATAACAAACGAAGTTTTCCGTTCGGATATTTTGACGATTTTGTGTCATTCGGATAGAGGAAGATCCCCCCTTTAAGAAGGTTTCTATGAAAATCCGCCACAAGAGAGCCTATATAACGCCCTGTTTTAGGCTTTTTTCCGCCTTCTATGGATTTAATATGAGATATATAATTTTGAACTTCAGGACTCCAATATCCTGCGTTCCCTTCGTTCGCAGAATAGATGTCTCCTTTATCTGGCATTTGCATGTTCGGATGAGAGAGTAAAAATTCTCCAACGCTTGGATCTAAGGTAAAACCCGAAACTCCTTTCCCTGTGCTCAAAACAAGCATAGTGGAAGATCCGTATATTATGTATCCTGCACATCTTTGCAAAGAACCTTTTTGCAAAAGGTCTTTTTCCGTTCCGGGTTCTTTAGAGTTCGGTTCCAATCTTTGGTGGATGGAAAAAATCGTTCCGATGGAAACGTTCGTGTCTATATTGGAAGATCCGTCCAAAGGATCGATGGACATAGTGTATTTTCCCATCGCATATCCGTTGGGAATAGGGATGATCTCTTCGTGTTCTTCACTGGCGAGTACACAAAGGTGTCCGCAGATTTTTAAGGACTGATTGAACGCATTGTCCGCATACTGGTCCAATTTCATTTGGGTTTCCCCTTGGACGTTCGTATCGTCTGTAGCCCCTAAAATGTCGTCCAAAAGTCCTGCTTTTCTGACTTCTCTTCCTACGATTTTCGCTGCATAAACCAGATGGCTGAGGAGGGCGCTAAATTCTCCGGATGCATGAGGGATTTTGAGTTGCTCTTCTATGATGAATTGAGATAGAGAGATGAGTTTTTTTTGTTTTGGAGATGCGTTCACTAGATGCCCCGGATGGTTTTCTCCTCATTTTGGAGGGGGATGCCCACAGGCAATTCCTTTCTGCTGGGAAAGAATGTCGCATAGGCCGATACTGAGAAGGAAATACCATGGATTCCATCCCTAATTATACAGCCTCCGCAGATCTCAAACTGACCGATTATCATATTCGCAAACTCACTCTCGCTTTTTGGAATGCAGGTGCCATTTACGGGTTTTTATTTATCGAAAGGGAGCCTGTGTTTCGTTTGGGAAATTGTTCCAAAGAAAACCAACTCGTTCTTAAAATCATTCATCAGATTGCAAATTTGGAAAAAGAGGCGAAACCGATGGTTCCTGCCCGCATTTCCACTTGGGAAGAAAATGGAAAAAACCTACAGGCGGTTCTCATTCGTTTTCCTCACTATGAATTGTTCGTATTCGGAATCGTGATCCAAGAGATGGGAGTAGAATTTCCTAAAAATCGTTGGTCCAAATTATCCGACTCCGTTTTGACCTATCTTTCTATGGGGATTTCTCAAAGAGAAAAAACTCTTTTGAGCTTTCGCAGTTTTACGGAAGTATTTCGGCACAAAATGGCCTCTTGTTTTCAGGGAGAAGTGAATACAGGGATTTTAGCTCTCTTTCACTTGCAAGATCTCTCTCCTTTTTTCAAACCTTTGGGTGTGGTCAAAAGCCAAGAGATTTTAAGGGAAGTTTCTTCTACTCTTCAATCTTCTGCCAGGAAGGGAGAGCTTTGTTTTCAGATGAATTTGCGCTCTTTTTACCTATTTTGCCCTGGGGAAACCATGGAAGGAGCGACCAAAAGACTAGAAGCGATTTATTTTCCTTCAAAACATATGATTTTGGACTACAAATTACAGCTTTTCCCTGTCACAAAGGAAATTGTGGACGATTCCAACCGGTTTTGCACCTTATTTATGGAAAATTTCTGATTTTCTTTTAGCCCGAATTGACAACACAACGGTCTTCGAATTATTGTAAAATTTAGACCATTTACGAGAGGACAGTTATTTGTCTATGACCCCACAAGTAGGGATTTATTTAAAAGAAGGGGAATCTATCGAGGCAGCGCTTCGTAGATTCAAACGAGATTGTGCCAATGCTGGTATCATGAGCGAAATCAAACGCAGAGAATACTTTGAAAAACCAAGTGTTGTCAAAAAGAAAGCTGTAGAAGCTGCAAGACGTAAGAGAGACAAAAAGAAGAGATTGTTCGCAAAAAAAGACAAACTCTAATTTTATCTTTTTTCACTGAAACATGACCCTGCAAGAGACAATCAATGCCGATCTAAAGCTGGCTCTGAAAGCGAAAGAAGAGCCACTTTTAGGAACCTTGCGTCTTTTGAAGGCGGACATTCAGTACGAACTCACCAAAACCGGTGCTGCGGAATTATCCGACCCGGCGGTGATGCAGATCCTCAAAACGAATTTTAAGAAAAGAAAAGACACTGCAGTAGAATACGACAAAGCCAATCGAAAAGATCTAGCGGACAAGGAAAGATTGGAAGCGGATGTAATTGCCCGTTATATTCCTGCCGAAATTTCCGACGAGGAAATTCAAAAAGCGGTAGAAGTCGCCATTCAAGAATTAGGCGCTGCCGGCCCTTCAGATATGGGCAAGGTGATGGGTAAAGTTATGGCAGTTTTTAAAGGCCAAAATATAGACGGCTCTAAGGTTTCTCATCACGTAAAACAAGCATTAACATCTCGTTAAGAGCGGTTCCCGTGAATCCTTACCAAAATTTCAAAGAAAGAGTTCGCCGGGAAGTCTCCATTGATTCCTACATCAACAGGTTTGTACCCTTACGTCGTGCTGGCCGCAACCTAACAGGCCTTTGCCCTTTTCATAACGAAAAAACACCCTCCTTCAGCGTAAATCCTGAATCCGGCTTTTATCATTGTTTCGGCTGCAAAGCCTCCGGAGATATCTTCCGTTTCGTGATGGACTACCAAAAGGTAGACTTTATCAAATCTTTGGAAATTCTTTCCGAATATTCGGGCATTCCTCTTCAAGAAAGAACAAAAGAAGATGAGGAAGAGGATCGCAAAAAGGAAGCACTGTTTCAAATTTCTCAAAGAGCCAAAGAATACTTCCAAAGAAACTTCCAAACCCAAGCGGGAGAACAGGCCTATAAATACCTCCTAGATAGAGGATTGTACGAAGAAGACATCAAAATCTTCGGGATCGGTTTCGCTCTTCCCGGTTTTTCCAATATCATCAAGGACATTTTCAGAAACGAATCTGAAGTGAAGTTAGGCGAAGCATTAGGCCTTCTCAAACGGCAGGATAAAAACAAAGATCCTTACGATTTTTTCAGAAACAGGGTGATGTTTCCTGTCATTGATACCAAGGGAAGGGTAGTTGCTTTCTCTGGAAGGATCTTAGGTGCCTCGGAAGAGGCCAAATACATCAACAGTCCTAATTCACTTATCTACGATAAAAGTAGAATATTCTATAATATCAATCTAGCGCAAGATCCCATCCGAAAATCCAGAGAAGCGGTCGTTGTGGAAGGGGTTTTCGATGCCATCGGACTTTTCCGAAAAGGAATCGAATCCGTAGTGGCTCCTTTGGGAACCGGTTTCACGGAAGGACATGCCCGCATTTTGAAAAACATGGCGGATAAAGTCATCCTGATGATGGATTCCGATTCTGCGGGAGCCAAAGGTGCGTTTCGTGCGGTCAATCTTCTCAATAAGGAAGGGATCGAAGTGAAAGTGGCATCCGTTCCCGAAGGAAAAGATCCTTTCGATTATTCTGTCGCTCACAACAAACAAGAGATTCGAAACGTTTTGGAAACTTCCCGTTCCGCTTCTCAGTTTATGATCTCCGAAATCCTAAAAGGAACCGATTCCGCCTCTTTGCCTGAGGCCAAACAAGCAGGTGTCAAACGGCTCATGGAATTTGTGAAATCCATGGAGAAGGAAACGGACAAACAGGTGTATCTCCAAGAAGGAGCCAAACAACTGGGAATTTCATTTTCTGCCATTTTTCAGGATTTTCGATCGGTTGCGGAGAAAAGTTCCACCCCCCCCGCGGTCGATAATCAAAAAGGTAGCAGGTCGGTCGTTGATGCCAAAAAGGTGACTCCGGTACAAATCTGCGAAAGGAAAATGATCGCCCGTTTGATTCTAAACCCTGAGTTCTTTTCCTTCGCCGACGAAATCCTGCAAATGGAATTCCAAGACGATGCTTCTGCATTCCTATGGGATTATATTTATACTAAGTTTTTACAAAATGAAACGATCTCTCCAGCAGAGATCCTTTCCAAAGAAGACATACCACAAGAGTATCTCGGTTTTGTGGCGGAACAATTTTCACAAGATGAAAATCAGAACGATCGATTGTTCAAGGAACTGCTCTGGCAGCATAAGGTTCATTCCTATGATTTGGCGATGAGCACGATCACGAAGAAGATGGGAGACAGTTCCCTTTCTTTGGAAGAGAAGAGAGCGCTTCTCTCCGAACTATCGTTTTTGAAGAACGAACGAGAAAAGATTTGGGAGTATCTTCGAAAACTCCAACCACAAGAAGTCTAATAGAGGATAAATAGAAAAATGGAAAATTTAGCAAGCCTACCCGAAGTACAAAAGATTATCTCCATAGGTAAGGCAAATAGGGAAGTTTCCTACGACGAAATCAACGAGATTCTACCCGATAAAATCCTCAATTCGGAAAAGATAGACGATGTATTCACACTTCTCCATGAGATGGGAATCGAGATTGTGGAGGAATATTCCAAAAAATCTTTGGAAGAGTCTTCTAGTTTAACAACCGCTAAAGAAGAAACGAACAAAGAAACTAAGGACAAACCTGCTCGTAAAAAAAGGGAATCCAATGTTTCTTCCAGTTCGGAAGATCCGATCCGTTTGTATTTGAAAGAGATCGGAAAGGTTTCTTTGATCTCCGGAGAAACGGAAGTATTTTTAGCGAAACGAATCGAGAAGGGAGAAAAAATCATAGAGGAGACCATTTTAGGTTCTTCTATCCTTCGCCAAAACTTCGCCAAACTTATCCCTAAGATCAAATCCAAAAAAATCAAAGTCTACGATCTGGTGAAAGTGGACAAAATGTACGCTCTCAACCAAGAGCAAGCGGACAAATTGGAGAAAGTATTCTTCGAGAATATGGAACTCATCCAACAGGATGAAAAAGTACTGAACGAGTCTTCGAACCGAATCAGAAAATATTCAGAAAACTCCAAAAAATACAAAGAGCTCAAAGAAAAAATCGATCTGTCTTTCGGTAAAATCGACGAAGCCATCCGCAAAATAGGGGTTTCTCAAAAGGAAATTCAAAAGATCTCCCAAAAGATCAAATCGATGGTTTTCCGCGTCAAAGAGATCGAAAAACACTTTTTAAAGATCAAAGCCAAATACGGACATGATGTTCGTGAAATCAAAGGCCTGAACCGTTTCATCGAAAAGAACGAAAACTTGGATGAAATCGAAAGAATGATGGGCTGTGACATCGAAGAAGTCAGAGAAGTCATCAAGGACATTCGAAACAACGAAAGAAAACTGCGCCGTATGGAGCAGGAAGCCGGTTCCCCCGTTCATGAAATCAAGGACTGGGGCGAAAAAATCATCAAAGGAGAACGGGAAATTGCGCAAGCCAAAAGAGAATTGGTTCGTGCAAACCTTCGTTTGGTGGTTTCCATCGCAAAACGTTATGCGAACAGAGGGATGCATTTCTTCGATTTGATTCAGGAAGGAAACATCGGTCTCATCCGCGCCGTAGACAAGTTCGAATACAAAAAAGGTTATAAATTTTCCACATACGCCACTTGGTGGATCCGCCAAGCGATCACTAGAGCCATTTCCGACCAAGCTCGTACGATCCGTGTTCCTGTTCACATGATCGAACAAGTGAACAAAGTGATTCGTGAGACCCGTCTGTTCGTTCAGGAATTCGGAAGAGATCCTTCCAATGACGAGATCGCAGAAAGACTCGGCTGGCCGGTGCAGAAAGTGAAGGCGGTGAAAAATGTCGCTCGCGAACCGATCTCTCTCGAAATCCCTGTCGGTTCCGAGGAAGATTCCGAATTGGGAGATTTCATCGAAGACAAAGATGTGATCTCTCCTTTGAACTCTGCAGCCACTTCCATTTTGTCGGAACAGATCAGGCAGGTTTTGCAAACACTTCCTGCCAGAGAACAAAAAGTCATTCGCATGCGTTTCGGTTTGGATGACGGATATGCTCAGACTTTGGAAGAAGTAGGGTATCAGTTTAAAGTGACAAGAGAAAGGATTCGTCAGATCGAAGCCAAAGCTCTTCGTCGTCTAAGACACCCGAGTCGATCTAAAAAACTGAAAGATTATATCGATTAGTTTTTCGCTTGCCTAAATGAAGTATTGATCCTAATGTTTTGGTCGTATCCAAACATTAGGATCTATTCATGAAACTTTCTCTTTTCTCCTTTTTCGTCCTCATTCTTCTTTCTTTCTCTCATTGCGGCCCGAGTGCAGAAAAAGCGCTCACTCTCAATTATTCCACTTCCGTAGGGCAATTGTATCCGGAACAACCTTGGCGCTTCAGTCCCGAATTCGTTTTGGATGGAAAGAACTCCACTGTGTTTTGTGCCGATTCCAAACAATTGGATTCAGGATTCGCTTTGTTCTTAGAGAAGAACGCCGAGTTCTCTGCCATTCAAATCACAAACGGTTTTGCTAAATCTTCTTCGGATGCCACTCAAAACGCACAGGCAAAAAAAATTAAACTCACTTCTCTTGTGATGTATTCGGAAGAAGGCAAAATGAAAGTGAAGTCGCAAGAGTCTGTGACGGTGGATTTAAAAAAAGTTTCCTTTACCGGTTCTACACCTAACGAACAATTTGTGGAATTGGGACAAACCTTAAAAGGAAATGTGATTCGAGTAGAATTCTCCGATTTTTTTCCAGGCTCCAAATCTTCTGATATATGCATTTCCGAACTTCGTTTCGGTGAAGTGAAAAAATCGAAGTTTGAAGTGTATCCTATTTCCAACGAACCCAAACTCAAATCCCTGATCGCAGGTTACGAAGAAGCTTCCCGTCATTATTGGGCTTTTCGTAAACTCATCAAATCGAACGAATCCGGATCGATCAATTTTTACGACGGAGAACTGGTGCTTCCCGTTTATTTCAAAGCGGACAATACTTTCAGTTTTTCAGAGATGTACGGAGGAGACCCGGCGAGCGGAGGTTTTTCTCCTGCCATTCAAGGAAGTTATTCTATCCTAGCTTCCGGAGAATATGGGATCGATCTCAATTTGAGTTATTTTGATGCGAACGGAATCGAAAGAAACGATTCTTGGATTTTTAAGAGAGCTGTCTCCAACGACGAAGACTTCAACACTTTCAAAACGAAGTTAGGTCCTCAGTTTTCGGAAGTGTTCGATTCGAAAAACAATTACCTTCTCTTTTTTAAAGAGAAGGAATCGAATCGTTCTTTCTATAACTATCAAATCCCGATCAAATAAAAATCAATCGATGGTTGCCTGCAGAGATTGAATCAAATCTTTGCATTCTTTGAGGGAAGATTTTTTCTCAGCTTCTGTCCACTTCAAAAGTTTCATTAAGGACTTGGCAACAGGCTCTGCCAGTTCACCGGCAAGCTTCAAATCTAAGAACAAAACTCTCCATCTTCTTGCCAAAACATCCGTCACAGAAAGTGCGAATTCTTTTTCCACGAAATGTGCGATTTCTTCCTCGAAGTATTCCGTTCCTTTTTTCAGTTCTTTCGGTTTTTTTCCCAAAATGGATTCCGCTTCTCCTCCGAAAGAGTCCGCCAAACGAAGAGCAGATTCTTTGGAAAGGGAATATTTATTTTGCAGAGTTTTGTAGAGATCGGAAGAATAACCTTCTTTTCCTGGGAAAGGAAAATCGTAAGTGGAACATTCCTTTTTCTCAGATAACTTTCCTTCTTGGATGAGTCTGTCGGATAAGTCTTCTCCCATCTTTCTATAGGTGGACCATTTTCCTCCGGACATAGTGACCAGTCCGGAAGGGGAAACCAAAATCGCTTCTTCTCTGGAAATGGATTTAGTATTTTTGGATTGATCCAAAGAGATCAACGGTCTGAGTCCTGAAAAGACGGATTCGATATCGTCTTTGGTTAGTTTGGTGTCTAGATAGTCGTTTCCTGTTTGGAGTAAAAAATCTACTTCTTCTTTGAATGGAAGAGGTTCTTCTTCGATGGACTTAATGGAAGTGTCCGTCGTTCCTAAAATCACTTTTCCTTCCCAAGGAATTACGAATACGACTCTTCCGTCTTTTGTTTTCGGGATGATCATCGCGGAAGTGCAGGGGATCTTTTCCTTCGAGAACACCAAGTGAATTCCTTGGCTGGGGGAAAGGACCGGTTCCGCAGCAGGGTCGTCCAATTTTCGGATGGAGTCGATCCAAACTCCTGTGGTGTTGGCAACCACTTGCGAACGAATGGAAATTTTCTTTTTAGAGATAAGATCTTTCGCTTCGACTCCTACTATCTTTCCGTTTTCTTTGAGAAAACCTGTCACTTCGATTCTGGAAAGAATTTCCGCTCCCGCTTCTTTTGCGGCTCGGATGGTCGCTACGTTCAATCGGGAATCGTTGAACTGTGCATCGTAATATTTGATCCCACCCTTTAACGACTGTTTTTTGAGAGAGGAAAATAAATCCAGTGCTTCTTCTTTGGAAACTCTTTTATGACCTGGGACGGTGGAAGTTCCCGCTAAAAGATCGTACATAGTGAGTCCGATGGAAAAATAGGGTTTCTCATACCAGGAGTAAGTAGGCAGGATAAACGGAAGAGGTTTCACAAGATGAGGAGCATTCTGTAAAAGTCTTTTTCTTTCCGAAAGAGCTTCATGAATCAGTTTAAAATGAAATTGCGCTAGATAACGAACTCCCCCGTGGATGAGTTTCGTCGAACGAGAAGATGTGCCTGAGGCAAAATCTTTTTTCTCGAGAAGAGCTACTTTGTAACCCCGCAAGGCAAGATCGAGAGCCGTTCCGGAACCAGTCGCCCCTCCGCCTAAAATAAGAACGTCGTATTGAGTTTGAGAAACTGTAGATAGAGTTTTTGATCTTTCTTTGGATAGAGCCATTTGTTTGTTTTGCTTTGGTTGCCTATAGAGATTCTTAGGTAACTGTTGTCAAAAGTCACCATTTCATCCATCTAAAATTTACGCACTGCACATGAAAACTGAAACTGAGATCCAACAAGAACTAGAAAAAATCCGAAGAGGGGCCGTTGAAATCATCAGCGAGCCGGAACTGAAGGAAAAAATCAAAACTAAAGGAAAATTGAGAATCAAGGCAGGTTTTGATCCTACCGCTCCCGATTTGCATCTGGGTCATTTTGTTCTGCTTAGAAAACTCAAACACTTCCAGGATTTAGGCCACGATATCTTATTTATGTTGGGCGATTTTACCGGAATGATCGGAGATCCTACCGGCAAGTCGGAAACCCGCAAACGTCTGACCAAAGAGGAAGTTTTGGAAAACTCCAAAACCTACCAAGAGCAAGTATTTAAGATTTTGGACGAGAAGAAAACTCAGGTTTTGTACAATTCTCATTGGTGCAGTGAGATGAAGTTCGAAGATGTTTTGATCCTCACTTCCAAATACACTGTGTCTCGTATGTTGGAGAGGGACGATTTCACGAAAAGGCATAAAGCGGGAACTCCCATCTCCATGATCGAATTTTTATATCCTTTGGTGCAGGGATACGACTCGGTCGCTATGGACGCCGATGTAGAGTTAGGTGGAACCGATCAGAAATTCAATATGCTTGTGGGCCGCGACTTACAAAGAGAATACGGAAAAGCTCCTCAGTGTGTGGTGACGATGCCTCTTCTTGTGGGATTAGACGGAACGAAAAAAATGTCCAAGTCTCTTGGCAATTACATCGGAATTACGGAAGCTCCGATCGATATGTACGGAAAAATCATGTCGATCTCCGACGAGCTGATGTGGAACTATTTCGACCTATTGACCGATCTTTCTTTCGCTTCCATTGCGGAAAGAAAGACTGCCATCTCCGAGAAAAAATCCCATCCTAAGGATGTGAAGACGGAACTGGCTCTCCTCATTATGGATCAACTTCATCCTGCTGAGGCGAATCGGGAAGCGGTTGCAGAATGGCAAAGAATCCATGATCCTAAAAACAGAGCCCTTCCTGACGACATAAAAACGGAAACGTTGAGCGAGGAACTGTTCCTAGAAAAACCTCCTCTTTTGGTTTCCGTTCTTTCCCAGCTCAAATTCATTCCTTCCTCTTCCGAAGGACGCCGTTTGATCCAGGCGGGGGGGCTCTATCTGGATGAACAAAAATTGACAGATCCCAATTTTGTTCTGGGTAGGGGAAAAGAGTATTTGATCCGCCAGGGAAAAAAAGGTAAATTTTTAAAGATAGTGACTCCTTCTTGAATTGAAGAACAACTAGGATAAATCCGATAATCAAGAATAAGGATACTTATATCTAAATGTCTCTCGATCCGACCAAAGAAGAAAAGGAAATTCAGGATATCGTTCATGAACTTTCGAAAGACATTGAAAAGGATCGTGATTTCGCCAAAAAAGTTCAGAAGGTTCTGATCCTTGGTCTTGCTGGCGCTTTGATCGCCGGCCTAATCACTTTAGTTAGTTATTTATTATATTTGAATTTTTCCGTTTCCCGTTTGGAAACGGAAGTTAAGGAAAAAGATAAAAGTCTCCAGGAGATGGAACAAAGTCTTTCTTCTTTGATGTATCAGGAACAATTGAGGGAAGAACTTTCCTTAGCTGAAGATTCCGAAGCCGATTCTTACTTCAAAAAACAAGTAGAAGACAACATCAATTATCTGAAAGAGGCAACTGTAGGGTATAAAGGCAGAAATATCCTGAGAGGAAACGAGTCTTATCCTGAAATTGCGCTTACTTTCGATTTGGCGACAGGAGAAGAACTTCCTACTCTTCTGCAATACATCAAAAACTACAACATCAAGGTAACTGTATTTTTATCTAATGAAAGACCTTCCGATGTCAGCGGATCTTTCTTTATCCGTCAAAACCTGGATATCATCAAAAAGATGGCTAAGACGGATCAGGTGGAATTCGGAAATCACACTTGGAGTCATTTCAATTATTTCCGATCCGTAACGGAAACTTCCCAAAGAAAAAGAACAGTGTTGGAATATCTTTCCAAACAAGTTTTGGATCTTCCTCGTATGGCGGAAGAACTCAAAAGGGTAGAAGACATCTATTCCGCATTAACTAAAAGGGAACTCACTAAATACTATAGACTCCCTTACGGTGCCATCAATCAGTTGATTTTGGATTCTCATGCGGCAGTGGGATACACCGATCATATCATGTGGTCTAGAAATACAAAGGGTTCTTTGGATCTTCCCGATTACATTCATCGTCCTTTCTTATACAAACTAGGAAAAGGCGGAAAAAAGGAAGTGGTGAAAAATCCTCACTACAAAACCAGCAGGGAAACTTTGGATTATTTGGATCGTTGGGAATCGAGTGATCCGCACGGAATGAACGGAGCCATCATACTGATGCACTTGGGAGGACCTAGAAAGTTCGATAAGTTGATCTACATCTTGCCTGAGTTTATCGAAAAAATGACTCAGAAAGGATATCGTTTCGTGACCCTTTCCGAGGTATTAAACGATACGAAGGATTGATCTTAGATCGATTGCCAAGCAGGCGTTCTCGATCTAAATCAAATCGCATTCGCCGTTTTCTTTTTTCTTAAAATTTTCTCTTTAAACCAATCTAAAAAATTATAAGTGGTGAGATAGAACACCGGCACCATCACTAGAGTGATGAAGGTTGCAAAGGTGAGCCCCCATCCGAAGGCAAGCGCCATCGGAACCAAAAACGGATCTCTTCCTCCGATTCCGTAGGCGGTCGGCAAAAGGCCCAATACGGTTGTAATCGTTGTTAGTATCACCGCTCTCAATCGGATCGAGCCTGTTTCTATCAATAAATCGTAATTGTTCAGATGCGGATTTTCCGCTCTCAATTGATTGGCGCAGTCTACCAGAACGATCGAGTCGTTGACTACAACTCCTGCAAGCCCTATGATTCCTAAAATGGAAAGGAAGGAGAAGGGTTCGTTGTGAAGCAAAAAGGTAAAAATCACTCCTGGAACAGTGAATATGATTGCGCTCATCACGATCAAAGGCTGCACAAGAGAACGGAAGAGAGATGCTAAGATCATAAAAATGATCAGAATTCCGAAACCGAATGCCACGATAAGGGAAGTCATGGATTCTTCCGTATCTTTGTTTTCTCCCGAAAATCGTACTGAGTATCCTGGATAGTTTTCTATGAGTCCTTGGGAGATTCTTTTGGCTTCCATATTCACACTTCTGGAACTGGTTACCGTTTCATCTATATTTGCTGTTACGGTTAACAAACGTTTTCCGTCAAAATGGTTGATTGAGGCTCTTCCTGGCGAACGTTCGTAACTGGTCAATCGGGAGACGGGAATTAAGTTCCCCGCCAAATTGTTCACATACACTTTATTTAAATGGGTGAGTGAGGTTCTGTATTCTTCGGGGAATCTCACTCTTACGTCCACTTCTTCATCCGCTCTTTTGATTTTTGTAGCAACAGTTCCTTGTAAGGCGGTATTGATCGCAAGAGATACGGATTGTACGCTCACTCCAGCCAGAGACGCCAATGATTCGTCTACGGTCACTCGAATCTCATCTTTGCCTTCGTTGAAATCGTCTCCTATGTCCACAACTCCCGGAATTTGGTTTAGGATTTTTTTATATTCCCCACCGATTTTCATCAAAGTGTCGAAATCGTCCCCTTTGATTTCGATAGCGACCGGTTTTCCTACGGGAGGCCCTCCCGCCAATTTTTCGAATTCCAAATTCATCAGTTTTCCTTGCAGGGATGCGAAACGTTCAGGAACGGGAGATACTTGTATTTCTTCTTTTTCCTTTTTTCCCTGTCTTTCTTTGGCCAACTTTTCTTCGAATAAAAGAAGAGCCTTGTCGTTTAACATAAATTTGACGTTGTGCCGTACCGTTTCTATGATTCTTTCTGTCGATCTTTCTCTGGATTCTTCAGGAGTCAGATAAACCATAATTTGAGCGTAGTTTTTTCCCCGTTTGGTAAAAGGATCATTCGGATCTTTCTGAATGATTCCCACTCTGGAAATATAATTCTCCAATTCTTCTTTGGGGAGTTCGTTTAAGGAATGTTCTATGGCTTGAATGAATTTATCCGTTTCTTCCAGAGTGAGTCCTGTTTGTGCATGAACCCTGATTTGAAAGGTTTCTATGGCACCAGGGAACAATTTGAACTTTCCGAAATTCGCCTGCAAAATCGCCGCAAGAACCACGACCCCCATCAATATGAATGTCATGATGAGTTTGTTTTTTAAAGCGAAGGAAAGTAACGGCAGATAATATCTTTTTTTGAAGCGTAGAAACCAATTCGACTCTTCTTTAATTTCCCCTTTCAAATTCGAAGATTTACTCACATCATACAAATGAGAGGGAAGCATAAAAAAAGCTTCGAATAGGGATGAGCAGAGGGAGATGATCACCACAAGAGGAATGGAATAAATGAATTTTCCGAAGATGCCCGTCATAAAGAGCATCGGCCCGAAGGCAGCGATAGTGGTTGTTACTGTCGCAGTGACGGGAGCGATCACTTCGTTCGTTCCTCTGAGGGCCGCTTCGAAAGGAGTTTCTCCCATTTCCAAATGGCGATACACGTTTTCGCAGATGATGATCGCATCGTCCACTAGGATACCTACCACTATGATAAGTCCCATCATGGAAATCAAATTGAGGGTGAGCCCCATATATTTCATCGCTATGAATGTCATTGCGACTGATATAGGAATGCCTATGGCGGTCATAAGCGCCATTCTCCATCCTAAAAAGACGAAAAGAGAGGCGGTGACTAGGGCAAGTCCGGTCAAAGCGTTGGATGTTAATACGCCTAATCTTCGTTTAATGTATTTCGATAAATCGTTTACGAATGCGTATTTGACTTTGCCTTTCGAAGACGCTACGAATTCCTTAACGATCTTTTTGGAATCTTCCACAACGTCTATGGCGTCGGATTTCTCCTTTTTGATGACTGTGAGAGCGATGGCGACATATCCGTTCGATTTATCCAGATATTCTGAATCTTCGAAACTTTCCGTAACCCTGGCGATGTCTTTGATGCGTACGGATCGCCCTGCATCGTTCGTTCGGACGAATACGTTTTCTATCTCCGCAGGTGTGTCGAATTCTCCTACGGTTCTGACTATAATTTCTTTCGATCTTTCTGAAATGTTTCCGCCAGGGAAATTGATGTTTCTCAATCGAAGTGCGTTCACTACCTGAGTGGAAGAGATGGAATATGCGGTCAATCTGTCAGGAAAAAGATCGACCTTCATTTCTCTCTCATTCCATCCTCGTTTGGTGATCCTTGCGACGGAGGAAAGTTCTTTGAGTTTGTCCTCTAAAATTTTCGCTTCGTCTCTCAGTTCTTTGGGAGAAAGAACCGGTTTTCCGTTTTCCCAAGAGGAACTCAAATGGACTTCAATGACAGGTTGTCTGGCAGTAGTGATCTCTGCAATGACCGGATCTTCCGCATCTTCAGGAAGATCTTGCACTCTATCGACTGCGGATTTGATGTCATCCACCACTTTTTTTGTGTCTTTTACGTTCGGATCGATGGTGATGATGATTCCTGAACGGTTTTCCAGGGAACTGGAACGATATTCTTTGAGTCCGTCCACTTCCTTAAGAGCGTCTTCGATCGGTTTGGTGACCAATTTTTCCACATCGGAGGGAGATGCTCCCGGATAGATGGTATAAACGCTTACGATATCGAAATTGATATTGGGAAAGGCTTCCCGATTCATCGTAAAGGCGGTCAGCCCGCCCAAAACCAAAATCAAAAATGTGAGCAGATTGACGAATAAGCTCTTGGAAAGAAAGTATTGGACGAGCGAAGAACCCATGTTAGGCTCCTAAATATGCGTATTTTCGAATCTTAATCTAAAAGTTTGCCTTCGGTATCAATGTCTTCATTGAATCCGAACAATTTCGTGCTTTTGAGCCTGTCTACGTACAAAACTCCGAACAAATGGTCACATTCGTGCTGCATCACGATGGCTCTGTAACCCTCGATGATCTCTTCATGTTCTTCGAAGTTCTCATCTCTCCATTTCATTTTGATTTTGTTCGGCCGTTCCACATAACCCCTCATTCCCGGAACAGAGAGGCAACCTTCCCAAAAACCGTCTCCGGCAGGAGCCAGGGGAGTGATTTCCGGATTTAAGATGACTTGATTGGGGACTTCCGGGGTGCCTTTATAACGGGGGTTCTCTTCTTCTTGTCCTACAACTACGATTTTTTTGAGAACTCCGATTTGAGGAGCGGCCAAACCGACTCCATCCGCATATCTCATGGTTTCAAACATGTCTCGGATTAGTTTTTTGAAGTCCTTTGTCTGAACTTCGGATTCCAGAATGTCCTCACTGGTTTCTCTGAGGAGGGGATTGCCTATCTTTAAGATTTTTCTAACTGCCATAAATTCTACTGGGGATTAGATTCGAATGAGTGGCCTTAGAGATCAAGTGATCTCTTTGCTTTAAGGGAAAAAGAATTTGACAATTAGATCAAAATCGGGGTAATTTTATGGAAAAATGGGAGTGGTGGTGGAGACGAGGGGAATCGAACCCCCGACCTTTTGAATGCCATTCAAACGCTCTCCCAACTGAGCTACGTCCCCGATTGCACTACCAAAGTGTGAATTCATCGTCGCTTGTCAATCGAAAGAATCCTGGAGTGAGAAGGAACTATTGTATTTATGGCCCAAGAAACTATTGAAGATTTGAATAAGAAGCTGAAAATCCAATCGGATATCATCAAAGGCTATGAAAAAGTGTTGAGACTCAACGAACAAGAGTTAGCAAACGCAGATGAGATCATTCGCATGTACGAACAAATCATCGATTACTCTCGCTCCGAATTGAAAGAAGCAAAAGAGACTGTGCAAGCTAGTTCTATGGTTTCCAATCTCAGCAGAGAAGAACTCTTAGGTGCTTTCGATAAGATCAGAGCCTTGGAAGACGCAAATAAAAAACTTCGCGAAGAGTCGTTAAAGTTTAACAAAGATTAAAGAAGTGAGTTCTTTTCCTCTTCCTCCCGTCGTTCAAAAATCGAGAGAGGGAGGTTATTTCGTTTCCTCTTCCAGCGAACTCACCGACCTTTATCATTTCATTCTCAGTCAAGCGAAACGTTTGGTTTCCGCCAAATCGGGCGCATTCTACCTTAAGAATGAAGGCGGAAATCTTTCCCGTGTAGGCGCCATCAAAGATTTGGAATCCGCTGGAAGAATCGCCAAACACGTATTCTTATCTAAAAAAAATCTTCTTCTTCGCAAAGGAACCCATCTTTCTAAAAATTCCCCTCCTTTGGAAGAATCGTATTTGGCTTGTTATTTGGGGGAAGAGATGGGGGAACTTTCTTTGGGAGTGATCGTTTTGGAGGGGATCCGCCATTTCGATCATTTTTCCTCACAAGATCTGGATCTAATCAATTATTTTGCATCGAATCTGACCGCACTTTTTAAGGATACAGTTTATTCGGAAGGCGACGGGCAGTTTTTTAGCGCACTCACTACATCTATACTCCTTCTATTAGATAATTCGAATATTCATAATAACAACAACCGTTTGCATTATTTCCTGGAAGAAATCATCCGCGTTTCCGTTCTGATCAACAAAAGTTTGGATCTGAGCAAGGTTTTGGAAATGGTGATGGAATCTGCGAAGTCCGTTTTTAGAACGGAAGCAAGTTCTCTTCTTTTATTGGATGATAAAAAAGAATTTTTGCTCTTTCATACGGTTACGGGTGAAAAAAAGGAAGAGGTCGCTAAAATCAAGGTTCCTATCGGACAAGGGATTGCGGGAACCGTTGCTGTCACAAAACAGCCGATGATCATCAACGATGCTCAAAACGATCCTAGAGTGTTTCGGGATGTGGACAAAGCCTCCAACTTCATCACTAGAAATATTTTGGCAAGTCCTCTCATCGTGGGAGAGGAAGTGATCGGAGTCATCGAAGCGATCAATACCATCGATCGAAACAACTTCAGTCAAAACGATATCGATTTCTTTTTGTCTTTTTCCTCCGCCTGCGCCGTTGCCATTCAGAAAACGGGTCTTTTGGAAGACTTGAATCAAACGAACTTTGCGCTCAAACAAAAGTTGAGCACTTTGGAATCCATCTTCGAACTGGGTCAGGCAGTTTTGGAATCCCACGACGAACTTGGCCTTATGTCCAGATGCCTCACTATCTTGACAAAAGAGCTGGATGCGGACGATGCGGGGATGGTCATTCTTTTGGAAGGGAAACAGAATCTCATCCAAGTCTATGCCAGACAAGGCGGAATCGTTTTCGAATCTTTTTATGAACTTTCCGAAAGCAGCCTTGTATTGAAAGCGATCCAATCCAAAGAAGCGAAACTGGGAAAAGTCACCAAAGAAACGGAAGAGGAATTTTTAGGTTTGGAATCTTTCGTCTTAAAAGATAACTTTTTAGTGCTTCCTGTGTCACCTAGCGGAAGTTCTTTGAAAGCGGCTCTTTACGTTTGTAATAAAAAGAACAAAGGTATGTTCGGCGATGCTGATTTACGTATGTTGCAGACGATTTCTTCTCCCCTTGCAAAAGCCTATGAGAACTTGAGGCTGAACCAGGAGATCATCACCAAAAAATCCATAGAGAAAGAAATCGAAATTACTAGAAACATTCAAAATAATATTTTACCCAATTCCATACTGCAATCCACTGATTTCGATTTGGGAGTAAAGTCGGTTGCCGCAAAAGAAGTGTCAGGTGATTTTTACGATTTCCATCCTTACGGCGACCAAAGATTTTCTTTTCTTGTCGCTGATGTTTCCGGTAAAAGTTTACCCGCTGCCATTTTTATGGCGATGTCATCATCCATCATTCGAACTCTTTCCAGGACTTCGGAACTTTCTCCTTCCGAACTATTGACAAGAGCCAACTCACTGATTTACGAAGACTCTCAGTCAGGTATGTTCGTAACTTTGTTTTTTGCCAGTTTCGATTCTTCATCGAATAAGGTCCGTTTTGCGTCTGCGGGCCATAATGACCAACTTCGCATCAGAAAGGACGGAACTTACGAACTATTGAAAGGGAAAGGCGCTCCTTTGGGTGTGGTTCCCGTAGGAAATTATATCGGAGGGGAGTTCGATATCCACCCAGGAGATATGTTGGTCTTTTACACGGACGGAGCCATCGAAGAGAAAGATCAATTCGAAGAAGAGTTCGGTTTGGAAAGACTCATCCAAGAAATCATTTCCCGAAAAGACAAACCGTCTCAGGTCATCATCGAAGAGATCTATCAAATCATTCGAAACTTTTCCGGTATGTCCGAGCAGTACGACGACTTTACCGTAATGATCTTAAAGTTTCCTGAATTTAAATCTGAGTTTTACACTCAGAGGTTTTCCGCCATCGGCTCTGAAATCCCCAAACTGAGGGATTTTTTGGCTCAAAAATTAGAGGCTAAGATCAAACTTCCTTACGCTTTCGATGATGTTTTGGTTTCTTTGGATGAAGCTGCTACTAACATTGTCATGCACGGATACCAAAATACCGAACTGAAGCAACCTTACTTCGACTGCATCATTGAGATTTTCGGAGAAAAGTTGGTTATCACTTTGGTGGATGAAGCCAGACGTTTCGACAGAGACAAGGTTCCTTCTCCTTCCTTGGAAGCGAATATGAGAGGGGAACGAAAGGGCGGGTTCGGAGTTTTCCTGATGGAAAAACTTATGGATAAAGTCAGTTACGAATTTAAGGAAAATAAAAACTACACCTACTTGGAGAAAAAAATACTATGAACGAGAGTAATGTCAGCGTCCATTCCGAATTCGTCGGAGACAAACTGGTCATTCACGTCCAAGGAAATTTGGATGTCCACAATACGCATAAGGTGGAGCAAAATCTGATGGGCATGGTAAAGACAGCCACTCATTCGATTGTGTACAATTTAAGCGAAGTGAACTTTATCTCTTCGGCAGGACTTAGGATGCTTGTTACTTCTCTTAGGCTTTGTCAGGAAATGAAAGTATCCATTTCTATCTGCGGTTTGCAGCCTGCGGTGGAAAAAGTCTTCGAAATCATCGGGATGCAAGAGCTTTTTACCATCTATCCCGATCTGAACGCCGCACTCTCTTAAAAATCACTTTTCTAAGTGATTCAACTCAAAACATTGGAAAAAACCTTATGGAAACCAAGCAGTATTCCCTAGAAAACCCTTTCAAAAAACAATCGGAGCCCGGCGAGTCTAGTCCCGCAGGGATTTATGACAATGCGTTAAAACTTGGAAAAGAGTTGATTGAAAAACCTTTCCAAGGCGGTGGAGAAGATCGAATTCGAGTGCAACATTCCAAAAACCGTATGACGGTTTGGGAAAGAATCAAAGTACTTACGGATTCAGAACCTAACATCACTTACCAAAACTGGGGTCCGAATTTGGACGGAGCCTCCATTGTTACGGGAATATTGAAAATCAAAGGAAGAGACGTTGCCGTTTACGGACACGATTTCACTTTGCGTGCCGGTTCCATGGATGCAACGAACGGTAGCAAACTTGCCAGACTCATTTTGATGGCAGGAGAACATGGAATTCCTCTCATCGGCATGAACGATTCAGCAGGTGCCTATGTTCCTGCGGGAGTGGGCGGACTCGACGGATACTCCGAAGCGTTTACTGCACTTCGTAAGATCAGCGGTGTGGTTCCTTCCATCATGCTTATGTTCGGTTTCAATGCGGGAGGAGGAGCTTACCTTCCTCGCCAAGGATCTTTTATGATCCAATGTGATAATACTTTCTTCGGTTTGACCGGACCAGGTGTCGTAAAATCCGTACTAGGCGAAGACATTTCTGCGGAAGATTTGGGCGGACCTAAGGTGCACGGACAATCAGGGGTTGTGGATTTGGTGACAGGAGATGAGCTGGGTTCTCTTCGTACTGCGATCCGTCTTCTTTCTTACCTGCCGGATAACAACCGCTCTATCGCTCCATTTTATCCTACTTCCGATCCTATGGATCGTTTCATTTACGAAGAGGATATTCTTTTCCGCAAAACTTTCAACAGTCCTACGGGAATGAACACTCCTTTCGACATCACTCTATACTTGCAACAAATCTGCGACCACGGAGAATTTTTCGAAGTGCAGCCGCAAAGAGCGAGAAACATCGTTACCGCTTTCGGTCGTATCGGTGGAAACGTAGTCGGTTTCCTTGCGAACAACTCCGCTGTTTCTTCCGGACAGATCGACATCGGTGCTTCTAGAAAAGGAACTCGCTTTGTTCGATTTTGTAATCTTTACAACATTCCTATGGTGTTTGTGGAAGATACTACAGGTTTCCTTCCTGGTAGAGACCAAGAGCACAACGGTATCGTTTTGGAAGGAAGAAAACTTCTCGATTCCATCATCGACCTCAGAACTCCTCGTTTAACTCTAATCATTCGTAACGCATTCGGAGGAGCATACGCTACCTTCAATTCTTACTTCACTGGAGCTTCTCTTGTATTCGCTCTTCCTACTGCAAGAATCGCGGTTATGGGTCCTGCAGGAAAGGAATACGTTTATAAGGATGAGATCACTTCCATTCAAAAAGAGTTCCAAGCGAACTTGAAGAAAGGAATGTCCGAAAAAGAAGCTGTTTCCGTAAGAGACGGTAAACTTTTCGAAGTCGGTCAAAGATATGAAAAGGAACTAATGAATCCGAAAGAAGCTCTTTCTTTGGGTTCCGTTTCTTCCATCATTCTTCCCGGTTACACTAGAAAGGTTCTTTCGACAAACCTGAACTATTTGATGTCAAAATACACTCCCGCTCCGATGAGCGGCCCTCAAAGGGAGTTTGAATAATATCCATGTTAGATAAAAATCTAAATCGCATTAAATTCCAAGAATCCGATTCTTCCTGGATTCGTTCCTTTACGGTTGAATCCATCAAGTGTTTGATCGTCTGCCGAGGCCCGGTTCGTAAAGAAACCATGGATGTTTTCGATGATATAGGAGTGAGAGAATACGGGATTTTACTTTCCGAAAAAGACTCCATCGTTTATCCTAAGGCGCTCGCACCTGAACTTAGAAACTTCCGTTTCCCTGAAAACGTTCATAGAGTTCCCGATTATATGGGAGCAGGTAAGGAAGAAAAAGAAGCCAGAATCAAACAAATCATAGAGATCGCAAAAACGGGCGGATACACTCATATTTTTGCAGGATACGGATTTATGGCTGAAGATGCTGAATTCATCGAAGCCATAGAAGATGCAGGCATCACTTTTATGGGACCTAGCTCCCATGTAGCAAAGGGTGCGGGAGCGAAAGACGAAGCTAAAAAATTAGCAAGATCATTGAAAGTTTCCGTAACTCCCGGGGTGGATAACATCACCGCTCTTGCTTTGGTTCGTAAGACTGGAAATTCCAAAGAAGGAATTCTCAAGACTGCAAAAGAAAACCAAATCAATTTCGAATTCAACGATAAACTTTCGTTAGAAGAGAATGCGGAAAACCTCCTCCAACTTTCTTATGAAAAAACAATCGATCTAACTTCCATTGCGGACCTTCAAAAAGAATCCGAGATCCAATTGGAAACCATTTGGAAACAGTTCCCTGGCAAAAGGGTTCGTTTCAAATACATCGGTGGCGGTGGCGGTAAGGGACAACGTGTCATTAACGATAAGTCTCAAATTGATTCCGCTGTTATGGAAATTTTGGCAGAATCCAAAGTGACCGCAGTCGGTTCCAATCGTAACTTCCTTATCGAGTTGAACATCGAAAACACTCGTCACAATGAAATCCAGCTGATCGGAAACGGAGAATGGTCTTTGTCTCTGGGCGGAAGAGATTGTTCTTTGCAGATGCACGAACAGAAGTTATTGGAGATCTCTCTTACTCAGGAACTTCTTCAAAAAGAAGCGGAAAAATGTAAGGCAACCCATCCTAAAAAATCGGAGATCCTGCAAAAAGATCTACTGACTCTCAAGGACATGGAAAACCAAGCGGAAGTTTTCGGTAAGGCGATCCGACTCAATAGTGTTTCCACTTTCGAGTGTATCGTTGAAGGAAATAACTTCTTTTTCATGGAAGTAAACACTCGTATCCAAGTGGAGCACAGAGTGACAGAGATGGTTTACAAACTCAAGTTTGTGAATCCTCAAAATCCGAACGAATATTTTTTCATCGACTCTCTTGTGGAAGCGATGGCTGTTCTTTCCATTCACGGAATTAGAGTTCCTAAGCCGGAAAGAGTGTTGCGTAACGTTTCCGGTGCGGAAGTGAGAATCAACGCAACCAACAGAGCTTTGCAGCCTCACGCAGGAGGAATCATTCAAAATTGGTCTCCTCCATTGGAAGGAGAGATTCGGGACGACCAAGGGATTTGCACCCGCAACCCGGATACCGGCTCTTTCGTACACTATAATTTAGCCGGAGCTTACGATTCCAATGTAGCTCTTCTGGTTTCTTACGGGGAATCTCGTAAAAAGAACTTGGAAATTTTAGGGAATATGCTTCGCAAAACGGAGCTTAGAGGACAAAATCTAGAAACCAATTTGCTCGTTCACTACGGACTCATTCAGTGGATTTTGGGTAAGGACGCTATGTTCAAACCTTCTACTGCATTTATGATTTCCTATCTTGCGGGAATCGGTTCTCTTCAATCCGTTCTGAACAATATCGATTTGGAATACCTTTGGTCTGAAAAAATCAAAAAAGCCGATGCGGATCAGAAAAAAGTTCTTTCTAAAAAATTAACTCTTGTTCTGCGTCCTTTGGAGAAAATTTTCGCCAACCCTCATCTTTTGGGCGGATTTTTAGGATATTACGATGGGAAGTTGTGGGATAGAAAAGGAAACAAAGCCGTTTTCTTGGAAAATCCGATCCAATTTTTGGAAAAATTATATTACTATTTGAATCTGGAAAACACGGAAGGGAAACCTTCTTCCGAAAAGATTTGGGATCACGATGAAACTCTTCTTGCGGAAGCAAAAGATTTTTATTCCGAAATCCAAACCAGAACCGGAATCGCTTCTTGGAAAGATCTGAGCCAAACTTTGGAAAACGGTAAAAATCCTAAACCGGATCGCATTACTGACGCTCAATGGACTCAATCGCAAGCAGCCCATAGAGGTTTTCAAGCGGGCTTGGAAATTCTTGAAATCATCCCGAACATCGGTAAAAAATCGAACTTCTTCGGTTTGGACATCAATGAGGATTTGGAAGGAGTCGTTCCTACTGAATTCAAAACTGCCGATACTAGAGATGCATTGATCAAAACTCTGAACCCTCCTCCTAAGATGAGCGGAGACGAAATTGTTGCTCCTATGGGAGGAATGTTCTATTCGAAAGAAGCTCCTAATCTTCCCGCACTCATTGCGGAAGGGGATCATTTCGTAGCAGGCCAGCCTTTGTTCATCATCGAAGTTATGAAGATGTTCAATAAGATCTTGGCTCCAGTTAGCGGAACGGTCGTGAAGAACTTGATGGTGGATTCCGACGGAAAGATCGTTGGAAAAGCACAGCCGATCTTCAAGATCAAACCGGATGAAGTTCTAAAGGAAGAATCTCCGGAAGAGATCAGAGCTAGAAAAGTAAAAACAACAACGGAGTTGGGTTTAAGTTAATAAAACCCAATGATGGACTTGTGAATTTCTCCCAGCGGCAGAATTAAATCTGCCGCTCCTCTTCGGATCGCTTCCTTAGGCATCCCGAACACCACACAACTTTCTTCATTCTGAGCGATCGTATAAGAACCTGCTTGTCTCATTTCTAATAATCCTGCTGCTCCATCGTCTCCCATCCCCGTCATGATGATTCCTTTTGCATTTTTGCCTGCGTGTTTGGCAACGGAACGGAATAGAACGTCCACGGAAGGTTTGTGACGGTTCACCAAAGGACCATCGGTCACTTCCACATAATACTGAGCTCCCGACCGTTTGATCTGCATGTGTCTGCTGCCTGGAGCGATGAGTGCAAGCCCAGGCAGAACTCTATCTCCGTCTTTTGCTTCTCTCACTTCGATTTCACAAACGGAGTTCAATCTTCTTGCGAATGCTTCCGTGAATTTTTCTGGCATATGTTGGACGATGACGATTCCTGGAGTGCTCGTTCTAGGCAACTTGGTGAGAATATCTTCTAAGGCGATGGTTCCTCCCGTTGAAGTTCCTATCGCCACTATTTTTTCCGTTGCTTGAATTTGTGAAATATCGTTATTTAACGGTTTGTTCTGTTTGGATTCGTTTTGAGGAGTTACATTCAATTTTCCCAGATTGATGACCGAGGCAGCTAACACTGCATCCGTAAGATGGATGGAGGATTCGTGTAAAAAATCCTTCAAGCCTACTTTAGGTTTGGTGATAACTTCCGCAGCTCCCAAAGAAAGGGCGATCATTGCGGTTTCAGAACCTTCTTCCGTTAGAGTGGAACAAATCACTACGGGAGTGGGGCGATCCTTCATGATTTTTCTGAGGAATGTGATCCCGTCCATACGAGGCATTTCTATATCTAGTATGATTACGTCCGGCCACACATGGGCCATTTTGTCCATAGCAAAGATCGGATCTGCTGCACTTCCTAAAAATTCGAAGGAGTTGTCCTTCGAAAAAAGTTCACCAAGTACCTGTCTTACGACTGCGGAATCGTCGATTACGAATACTCTGATTTTTTTCATATCAGTGCTCTTTATGGGATTCCAACCAGACTTCCCCGTCCCAAAGAGTGAAGAAGATTTTTCTGCTGGAAGATCCGCCTGTGTTTTCTGAAACGATTTTGATGGAATTTTCTTTCAATTTGATTTTTGCGAACTCCACATTTCTAAGACCGATCAATTTGGCTTTGGTTTCCAGATGGGAACCTGCGATCGATTTTTCTTCTCTGGAAAACATATCTGCTCCTCCGAATATCTTGGCTTCGTATTCGGTCGGTTTGGTGTTTGCGTTTCGGATCGCATCCATAAAAAGGCAGAATGCTTCGTCTCCGTACTTTCCGTCCGGTGAAAAAGATTCCGTTTTTTTATCTCCTCTAGTGGTAAGTAAATAATGACACATCCCACCTATGAATTTGGTAGGGTGCCATAACACGATCGATACGCAAGAACCCAAAAGAGTCTTAAGTCTTAAATCGGGTCCCCCGAAATAGAATTCACCGGGGTTGAGAAAACGATCTTTAATTTGAAAAGGTGCCTCCATCATTTGGATTATACCTCCGGCATTAGATTCGTTTTTTCCTGAATTTGATAGAGTTCGTCCAGATTCAGTACCTGGTCGATTTTAAGTAAAATCACAAAACCTGTATCTATTTTTCCCAGGCCTTGGATGAAATCCAGACGGATCTTTGCTCCGAAACTGGGCGCCGCTTCGATGGAGGCTTGAGGAATGTCGACAACTTCATCTACGGAATCGACTAACAATCCTATATCCAGAGTTTCCTTATTTATGGAAACTTCCGTGATAATAATGCATGTTTTGCGACCGATTTCCGTTTTTTTTCTGTAGAAACGATTGTTCAGATCCAAAACTGGTACCACATTTCCCCGTAAGTTGATGACCCCCGGAATGTATTCCGGCATCATAGGAACATGAGTGACCGATTCGTATTCGATGATCTCCTTAATATGGAGGATCCCCAATCCGAAAATTTCGTCCGACAACTGAAAGGTGAGATATTGGATCTCTTGCATGGTATTTTCCTACCTGTCAGTATTTTTGAAAACGATCGTCATCGGACGAATCGTCCGCTCGATGGGAAGACGTCGATTGTGAACTGATCCTTCCGAATTTTGTTTCCGCTCTCGACTGAAACTTAAACTGATTGAGTTGAAAGAAACTGATGGAAGTGAGAAGTTGTTGCGCTTGGGACTTCAGCTCTTCCGCGATGGCGGCAAGCTGTTCCGATGCGGATGCGCTTCTTTGAGAGACTTGATCCAACTGGCCCATCGCCTTGTTCACTTCGTTCACACCGGAAGATTGTTCCTGGCTTGCCGCCGCGATTTCCTGAACCAAATCCGCAGTTTTGTTGATGGCCGGAACGATCTCTTCGATGAGTTTTCCCGCAGTTTCCGCGATTTGCACGGAACCGCCCGCAAGACTTCCGATTTCGTTGGCAGACTTCTGGCTTCTTTCCGCAAGTTTTCTGACTTCTGAGGCAACCACTGCGAAACCTTTTCCATGTTCTCCCGCTCTCGCCGCTTCGATAGCTGCGTTTAGCGCAAGTAAGTTGGTTTGGTAGGCGATATCTTCAATGATGGAGATTTTATCCGCAATTTCCTTCATAGCGGAAACAGTATTTTTAACTGCATCTCCCCCTTGTTTTGCTTCCTTAGCGGATTTCGTTGCGATCGCATCTGTCTGTTTTGCGTTTGCGGCATTTTGATCGATTGAAGCGCCCATCTCTTCCAAAGAAGCTGAGGTTTCTTCCACGGAAGCCGCTTGTTCGCTGGCACCTTGAGATAAAGTTCCTGCAGTGGAGGATACTTCTTCCGCAGCGGATTTCAAAGTGTCCGCCTTGAGTTTTACGTCTCCTAAAATCGATTCCAGCTTTTCTAAAGTATTGTTCACATACTCTTTCAGCATACCGAAAGTTCCGGAATATTCATTCGTGATGATTCCGGAAAGATCTCCGTTGGAAAGTTTTTCCAAAGACAGAACCACTTCATTGAGTCCCTTCGAAGAAATATCCATCAACTTGTTCATTCCGGAAGAGAGGTTCATATAAAAACCTTCTTTCCCTTCGATAGAAATTCGTTTGGAGAAATCTCCTCGGATGGCGGCATTTACGATTCCGTCGATTTCTTCCTGAACGGCAACTTGGTTTGTGATATCGGACCATTCCACAACGGAACCTAGTCTTTGTCCTTTTTCGTTGATGATCGGATTCGCGATCAAAGAAAAATGTCTTCTTCCGATGACGATGGAGGTTTTATGAGTATTGGTGAAACTTCCTAAAATCCCTCTTTGGTGGGCAGGATTTTTATGGAAGTTGTCGATGTTCGTTCCCATCAGAGATTTTAAGTTGAAGGAAGAAAGTTGTTTTTGAATGTCTTTTTCTCCCACTTGGAACATTTGTAAGATGGCCTTGTTCATGTACACTACATTCAATTCGTTGTCCGCCATCATGACGTTCGTAGAAACATTGTCCAGTGCGACTTGAATTCTCATCGCTTCATCGGATAACCTTTGTTTTTCCTCTTCGATCTTTCTTGCTTCGGTAACGTCGGACCATTCCACAACGGAGCCCAATCGTTCCCCTTTTTCAGTCAGAATAGGATTTGCGATCAAATCGAAAATTCTTCCACCGATCGTGATGCTGGATTTGAATTCGGCAGTGAATGTGGAGAGGATTTTTCTCTGATAAGAAGGATCTTTGTGATAGGAATCGATATTGCTTCCCATCAGGTTTTGAGTGGAGAAATGACGTAGTTGGTTTTTGATTTCGTTTTCCGTCTTTCTGAACATATTCACAATGGACTTGTTCATATAGTTCACTTTTAAGTCGTTGTCCGCCATCATAATGTTTGTTGATACGTTGTCCAAAGCAGTTTTGATTCGTAAGTTGTTTTTTGACTCTTCTATCAAACCATCCAGCATTTGATTGATGAACTTGAATAAATTTCCGATTTCGTCCTTTGCACTTACTGTAAGGCGCAGGTCGTTTTCTCCTGCTGCAATCTTTTGAGTGACAACCGCTGCATTTTTAAGAGGAGTGGAGATGCTTCTGAGGATCAAGAAAAGCAAAGTCGTTTTTATGAGTGCGAATAGGATGCCTCCAATCACGAAAATCAGAGTGCCTGATTCTATATTTTGCTGCGCAGCAATGTTGATGTCTTGCGTATCAGAAAATACTGCTTCGTTGATTTTGCTGAGAGCACCCGTATAATCCGTCCAAGCGCTAGTCAGTTTCTCTTTTAATTTTTCCTTTTTCAAAGGATCTACTTCCGTATAACCTTCGTTTTGGAATTGTAAGAGGAGTGTCCCGAACTCGGATCTTTTCTGAAGTACTTCCGAAATCTCATCCAATTGTTCTTTTGAAGTAGTGAGTGCCTGGATTTTTTTCCATAACTCGGTCACTTCTTCCCTTTTGGTTTTGATTTCGTCCCACTTCAGTTTCACTTCTTCTTGGGACGTAGCCTCCATTGCAGGAAGAAGATTTCTCTGAATGGTTAAATTATTCTGGAGGATCACAAATACGTATTCTGCCTTTTTGAGGTGGTTCTTTGAAATGATATCTACTGAATCGCCGATTGAATTCAATTTTTGAACCGAAACAACCGAGATCCATAGAACATAAAAAGCGCTGATCAAAAAGAATAGCACCAGCTTAGTTCCCACGGTTAAATTTTTCATACTTGTCCTCTTATTCTTAATTTTTTGCTTTTTCCAAAGCTACCGTTCTTTCGAATAAAGACGGTAGATCGATGATGAGAGCGACTCTTCCATCCGCAAGGATGGAGGAACCGCTGACTCCTTTTACATTATGAAATACGCTTCCCATCGGTTTGATGACCGTTTGAAATTCACCGAATAGTTGTTCTACTACAACGCCGGCTTTTTTATCGCCCATTCGAACGATGACTATATTTTCTCTTGCATTTGTCTTTTTTTCTTCTTGCGGGAATATTTCCCTCATTCTGAGGAAAGGGATCAGGTTTCCACGTAACGCGAAGTAGTCGTTTTTGCCATCGGAATTCTCTTGAGAAAACTCCAAACATTCCAGAACCATCTCCATGGGAAGTATGTAAAGGGAAGTGCCTACACTGACTAAAAAACCTTCTATGATGGCAAGTGTTAGTGGGAGGCGTATGACGAATCGGCTTCCTTGGCCGGGGATGGAATGTACCTGAACGGTTCCTCTTAAAGACTCTATGTTTTTCTGAACCACATCCAGACCGACACCTCTTCCGGAAAGATTGGTCACAGAGCCTGCTGTGGAAAAACCGGGATGAAACAGAAGTTTATAAACTTCCTCTTCTTGGTCCGGTTTTGAACCGGAAACCAGCCCTTTCTCCAGTGCTTTTTTCCAAACCAAATCGGATTGAATTCCTTTCCCGTCGTCTTTGATTTCTATCACTACCGAACCTGTGTCATGGTAGGCATTCAGCCAAATGTTTCCCGATTTCGATTTTCCTTTGGAAATTCTTTCTTCCGTAGGTTCCAGACCGTGGTCACATGCGTTTCTCAGAATATGGATGAGTGGGTCACCTAACTTATCTACTATGTTTCGATCCAGTTCCGTTTCTTTGCCGTCGATATGAAGAACGATTTCTTTGCCTAATTCTTTCCCAATATCTCGAACCGTTCTTTGGTATTTCTGGAGTACCTCTCCTATGGAAACCATTCTGAGTTTCAGGGAAATTTCCCTGACTTCATTGAGAAGTCTGCTGACCAGTAAGGAGGACTCTTGCAGATTGGAATCTTGGCTACCTGATACAAGTTGGTTTAAATTTGCGGCAGATACCACAAGTTCTCCCACACGATTGATGAGCTGATCCACTCTTTTGGAATCCACTTTCAGGATAGTGCTTTTGCCTAACTCCGCTTTTTGAAGTTCTTGTTCTTTGGTCGATTCTGGAACTACAGTAGCATGGACCGCTTCCGGTTCGGAAGAGGTGGGAGAAAAAAAACGTAAAAATTGTACAAGTCCTTCCGAGGAAAGAACTCCCATTTCTCTCCAAAGATTTCCCAGAAAGATTTCTTCTTCAGGAAGCTGTCCCGCTAAATAACTTAGGTCTTCAACACTGGCACCCGGCGGTAGTATATGCAAAAAGGAATCGGATTCTATAAATTCAAAAACCTTTCTTACTTTTTCGGAATCTTCCTTCGATTGGAAAAAAATTTCAAATCCTAAATAACAATCTTCCGGCAGATAAGATTCGTTTGTCGGTATCTCTGAGATAATGGTTTGCAGATAAAGAATTTTACCCAATTTTTTTAAGTAAGTTAAAAAAGAGATCGGATCGAGTCCGTTTTGGAATACGTTTCGTTTCGGACGAAGAGAAATGAGATAGTTTGCAAGAGTAAGGGAAGAGGATACGGAAGGAGTTGATTTAATGACGGAAGAAAAAACTGTCTCTTGTTTTTCAATTGCTGGCGCTGCCGCAATACCTCCTTCCAGATAAGGTGCGATCGCATCCAAAATCTTTTTGCCTTCTTCCGATTTTTCCTGAGAGATTTCTCCTTTCTGTTCCGACTGCACCAAATAATCCATTTGGTCTTTGGCTCGAAGGAGTATATCCACCAAATCTTTGTTTGATTTGAGTTTTCCTTCTCTCAGATTGTCCAAAAGATTTTCTATAATATGAGTGAATTTTACCGTTTTGTCGAACCCGAACATTCCGGACGTTCCTTTGATGGTATGAACGGCGCGGAAAAGTGCGTTCATCATTTCGGAATCGGGATCTTTTTTTTCCATTTGCAGAAGGATGGATTCCATCTCCCGCAAAAGTTCATCGGACTCTAAAAGATATGCGTCTATAACTTCGGATAGATCCATCTTTAGGCCTTCTTGGTTCCGTAAGAAAATTCTACTTCGTTTGCGTATTCTTTTTTAAGTTTGATTTTGTCTCCGAAGAAGGAGACCACTCCGAGTAAATCGAAGCATTTTAAGACGGGGAGGGAATGATTGCGGATGGTCATAAGACAGTGTTTATCTTCCGACTTTTTCTTCAGATAAACAAGAAGTTGTACTCCGGAGGCGTCGATTCTTTGGATGTTTTTCAGATCGAGAATGATTTGGGATCCTGCTTTCCAAGGGAAGGAATTTGTTTTTTCTTTCCATTGGGAAATGAACGGAATGGTAAGATAACCTTCCCACTCCGATTCGAAACCGGAGTTCGTATTTCTCGTCTTTAACACCGGATCCACTTTTGACTTATACCATCAATTTAGAAATCGTTTCGATCAGTTCTTCCGGAGAGAACGGTTTTGTGAGCCAAGCTTTTGCGCCTGCATCCAATCCCATTTGTTTTTTTTCAGGCTGGGATTCTGTGGTCAGCATAATGATGGGGATGAATTTGAATTTAGGATCTTCCTTTACTTTTTTGATAAAACTGATTCCGTCCATGTTCGGCATGTTCATATCGGACACGATCAAATCGATGCTGTTATTTGCCAATTGTTGGAGACCTTCGATTCCGTCTCCCGCTTCGATCAAATCAAACTTAGCGTTCCTTAGGTGGACGGAGATGATCTTGCGAAACACCGCAGAATCATCTATGATAAGTACCTTTTTATTCATGTTTGGATTTCCTTTTGTTCATTTTGAATCGGTAAAAAAAGTTCTGAGATGATGCATAGACTCGTTTCTTCCGTAGTGTGGTCTTTTGCATTTCTGATAAAAAACATCCCGTGATGTTTGTTGGCGATATAATCGACCATGGTGAGTCCCAAACCCAAACTGAAAGGTTCTTCCGAATGAAATTCTTCCACTGGAGGATGAACTCTATAGAAGGGCAGAATTAAATTTTTCTGCACATCTTTGGAAAAATTCGAATAGGAATCATCCAATACTTTGTTTTTGATGGAAAGACAAAAATAGCCGTCTACGAGAGTGAGAAATATATCTAAATTCGCATCATTCGGAGAGTATTTGATCGCATTGAGAAGAATCTCTTCCAACACCTGACGGATGAGTTCCAAATCCATGGAAAGTTGGATGTCCGATTTGAAAATGGGAAGATTGATTTTGATCTTCTTTCTTTCCAAATGATCCTCCCATTTATGGATGAGTTCCGGAAGAACGGAAAGTAGTTGGGATGATTTTTGAAGGGTTAGGTCTATTTTTTTGTCCAGAATATTGACCGCTTTGTCTAGTCCCCTTAACATCGATTTTGTATGTTCGTTGTTTTCCAGAAGCAGATCGAAATATTCCGCTTCTATGATATAATTCTTTCCGTCCGCATCTTTAGGAGCAAAACTTTTGATCGTTTCTATTAGTGTCGTCATTGCACCGAAGCCGGAGCCTTGGGAAAGAGTGGTTCTTAGATTGAAAATGGAATTCATCTCCGTAGAGTTATCGGACGTTTTGCGAGAAGCTTCTTTGTAGTTCAACCATTCCAATTGATCTCTAAGCTCTTTGCTTTCTTCCGCAAGCAGTTGTTTTTCGATGTCTTTTAGGTATCTGTATTCTAATGCCTGTTCGAGTATGGATTTGAATATTTCTACGTTTAAGGGTTTTATAATATAATCATATACTCCCAGTTTCATGATTTCTATGATTTGTTCGGAACTGTCGATAGCGGTTTGTACCAAAATGACCGGATCCGAATCTCTTTCTCTTAACTTTTGTATGAAGGTTTTCCCGTCCATAACGGGCATCATGAGATCGACCAGGTAAACGCTGAACTCTTCCTTCTCTAAAAGCTCTAGACCTTCCGCTCCGTTGCCTGCGATCTTATAAGGGAAATTTAATTTAGCACAAATGCCCGCTAAAAGCATTTGGTTTTCTTCTTTATCCTCTACGATGAGTAGAGGCAAAGTAGGCCTACGGCTGGAAGAAGTCATTTTCTTCCTAGCTACAGGCAAAGTTAAGTCGGAATCCTTCGAGCCCATCAGTATATTATCGGCTATACTAGTTCAAAATAGAATTAGGTTCAATTCAAATCTTGATTTTAGATTATTTAGTTAAGTTTGCAGGAAGCTGCAAGGAAAAGGTTGTACCTATATTAAGTCTACTTTCCACCGTGATCCGGCCTCCTAGTAGTTCTGCGAATTTTTTAGAAATTGTTAGTCCCAATCCAGTACCTTCTGTATTTGAATTTTCTGAAAATCTCGTGAAACTCTCAAAAAGATGGGATTGGTTCTCCGGAGAGATTCCTTTCCCTTGGTCAATGACGGATAAGACGATAGAATCTTTCAAAAAATTACATTGGATTTGGATGATAGAGGATTCAGGAGAAAATTTTACCGCATTGGAAATCAAATTCACTAGGATTTGGTGGATCTTCTGGATGTCGGAGGGAATGGAATAGGGCTCTAATCCTTTCTGTTCCCACCGAAATTCGATTCCTTTGAGTTTGGCCTGAGGGGTCATCAGTTCCAATGCATTTTTACAGATATCTAAAACATTAACCGGTGCTATATAGATTGAGGTTTTCCCCGCTTCCAATTTGGAAAGGTCTAATATTTCGTTGATGATTTTGAGAAGTTTCACTCCCGAACCGTGAATATAGTTCAGATATTTTTTTCCCATTTCATCTTCCGGGGGCATTTGGATGAGCTGGGTGAATCCTATGATGGAATTAAGAGGGGTTCTGAGTTCATGGCTCATATGGGCTAAAAAGTCCGATTTAAGCTTGTTTGCCGATTCCGCCTGTTCTTTTGCGTTCCTTAAATCGATGGTTCTATCGCTGACCAAGTCTTCCAACCTGGTTTTGTGTTCATTCAGTTCTCTCAGGTCTTGTTTTCTTTCCAGGTAATGGCCTACCCAGTTTGTAACCGTTTTGAATAGATGGATGTCGTCTTCATCAAAATTGGTTTTTGGGTTATTGATTTCCCATCCTAAAATACCGTAGTATTTTCCATGAACGAAGATGGGGAATAGGATGAGAAATAAGACTCCTCTGTCGAAGAACCATTGTTCGTCTTTCAGAAAATGTTCCGGTTTGCCCGATATTTGTTTTCCAGCTTTCAGTAAATCGACCCATCTTCCCAGTCCGATCTTCTGCCAGCTTTCTTCTATGAGCAGGCTGCGGTAACCCAGGTAAGCCGATATTTTAGTCTCTTCCAAAGTGATGGAAAAAAGGTCTTCTCCGTCTTCCCTATGCACTTGTTTCAAAAGATAAACGCAATCCATCTCTGTGAAAAAGATGAGTTGGTTGAGCGCTTGAGATAGATTGTCTACGGAAGGGCTAGGTTGGATGAGTATTTGGGTGGCGGATGCGACTCCTACTTCGAAGCGGAGGCGTTTGGCGATCTCTTCGTCCTGTTTTCTTCTTTCGGAAATATCCGTGAGGATCAGTGAAAAAACCAATTGGTTTCCATGAGAAAGAGACGGGATCGTGAACAGATTGTATTCGAAGACTTTCGTTTGGTGGTCAATGTGGGTTTGGAAAGAACCGGAAGTTCTTTTTCTGGATTGAACCGAAGATATGACTGTTTCTCTATAATTGAAATCTTTCAGGGAATGGATGGCAATTTCGTTTTCGAAAAGAGACTCTATCTCTTCCGTATCTAAATTCAATCTGCCGATAACGACCCCCTGGCCGATGTGTTCCAGGGTTTCGTAGGCTAATATGAGTTTATCGATTTTATCGATATCTCCAGGTAAATGGGAATCTTGCCTGGGAGACGTCATTTTAGTATTGAGTCAACATTTCCTTTGGGAGTTTGAAATTCATAGTATCTTCCCTGCTGCCTGGAAACAGAGAGACAGTAGCATTCGGGAAATGGGATAAAAGTTCCTTTACGATTTCATCCACAAGTACTTGGGGGCTGGAGGCTCCCGCAGTGATCCCCAAAACCTTGATCCCGTTTTTGAGGATATGGTTCGGATCTACTTCTTCTTTTGTGGTGATTCGATAGGAGGAAGGTTTTGTTTTTTGCGCCAACTGACAGAGCCTAACGGAATTGGAAGAATTCGGGGAACCGATCACAAGCATGGCATCCACAGAGGCGATCATTTGAGAAACCGCTTCTTGCCTTTCCGTTGTCGCATAACAAATGTCGTCTTTTTGCGGATGTTCCACGAAAGGGAAAACTTCTTCGATTTTTTGGACTATATTTTTCGTATCTTTGACGGAGAGGGTTGTCTGCATCAGATAGGTGAGAGGTTTTTCCGTTCCGATTTTGCCTTTCAATCCGACTACGTCTTCTTCTGTTTCCACAAGGAACATCTCCGCCTCTCCCATGGTTCCTATGGCTTCGTCATGGCCTCTATGGCCTATGTAGATGATTTGATGGGTGTCTTTGATGTTTCTTGCTTTTCTATGAACTCGAGTGACCAGAGGGCAAGTGGCGTCTCCGATCCTCATATTTCTATTTTTGGCGTCGTTCACTACCTCGGGGGAAACTCCATGTGCAGAGAAGATCACTGTGGCGCCGTCAGGGGCTTCCGTCAGTTCGTCTATGAATTGGATTCCTTTTTTCTTCATTTCTTCCACAACCCTCTGGTTGTGGACGATTTCCTTTCTCACAAATAAAGGAGTTTCCGGATTGTTCGCATGAACTGTTTCCACAAAGGAAATCGCATATTTCACACCGGCGCAAAAACCGCGAGGATTGGCTAAATAAATCGTTTCTAACAAAGAATTCCTCTTCTCTACAGTCTCCTTTTTACAGGGAGGGATAGTCCTGAAAAGAGAAATTTTTGAGGGACATATTTTAGAAACTGGAAGTGGGCAAGATTATTGGAAAATATTTTAAATTATCTATAATCCCCGAACCTGTTTCAGCCGATCTTCCTCTTGAAAGGGCCAAGGAAGGCCTCTTCGAAAATTCATCAATTTCTTTCGCCTTTAAGGGGAGGGAGAACGGATTCAAGGAGGAACCCGGATGATTATCAACCACAATATAAGTGCTATCTTTGCACACAGGACTTTGAAGTCGAATGACGCAAACCTGAACAAAGATATTGAGAAGCTATCTTCCGGTATGCGAATCAACAAAGCGGGAGACGATGCTTCTGGGCTCGCGGTGTCTGAGAAAATGAGAACTCAGATTTCGGGTCTTCGTCGTGCAGAACAAAACACTGAAGATGGAATGTCACTCATCCAAACGGCTGAAGGATATCTCCAAGAAACACATGAAATCGTTCAACGCGTTCGTGTGTTAGCTGTTCAAGCAGCCAACGGTATCTACACTGAAGAAGATAGACAACAGATCCAAGTCGAAGTGTCACAGCTTGTAGACGAGATCGATAGAATTGCATCTCAAGCGGAGTTCAACAAAATGAAACTCCTTACGGGAGCATTCGCGCGTCTTAACCCGACCGCTAGTATGTGGTTCCATATTGGAGCGAACATGCACCAAAGAGAGCGTGTGTACATTGAAACAATGAACACTGCTGCATTGGGATTAAGAAACCCTACGGTTCTTACTTTCATCTCTCTTTCGACTGCAGGTAAAGCAAACTCCGTGATCGGACTTTGTGACGATGCTCTTCGAGTTATCTCTAAACAAAGAGCTGACTTGGGTGCATACTACAACCGTATGGAGCATGCTGCAAAAGGACTTATGAACGCTTATGAAAACACACAAGCGTCTGAGTCTCGTATCCGTGATACTGACATGGCTGAGCAAATGACCAGCTTCACGAGATACCAAATCTTGAGCCAGGCTGCAACTTCCATGTTAGCGCAAGCGAACATGAAGTCTCAGTCCGTAATGAGATTACTCCAGTAATAGGATAAGAGAAGTCGCCGGAAAGAGCAGGTGGTTGGGGCTCTAACGGCGGTTTCTCGATTTTTCTTTCCTTCCTCTTTTCTTCACTTCGGTATACATCAATGAAATTAGATATCGATTCGGCCTACGAAGTCTTAAAGCCGATCATCCTGAAAACTCCTCTTCAATTCCATTCGAAATTGTCTGAAAAATTTAAAGCGAAGATTTTCGTAAAACGAGAAGACCTGCAAGTTGTCCGCTCCTATAAAATCAGAGGAGCCTATTATCTCATTCAAAGTTTGGAACCCTCTGAAAAAGAAAGAGGAGTTGTTTGTGCAAGTGCGGGAAACCACGCGCAAGGAGTCGCTTTCTCCTGCAAATTATTGAATATAGACGGAGTGATTTATATGCCTGCCATCACTCCTAAACAAAAAATCAATCAAGTGAAGATGTTCGGGGGAGATAGAATCAAAATCGTTTTGGTGGGAGACACCTTCGACGAATGTCAGAAATATGCATTGGAATACTCCGAGTCCGAAAATAAAAAATTCATTCCTCCTTTCGATCATATCAAAATCGTAGAAGGACAAGGAACCGTGGCCAAGGAAATTTTGGAAGAGGAGTCCGGATTCGACTTCGTATTTCTTCCTGTAGGAGGAGGAGGTCTTTGTGCAGGAGTAGGAAGTTATTTTAAGGAACATTCCTCTTCCACTCGGATCATCGGAGTGGAACCGTTAGGTGCTCCTTCCATGACGGAAGCATTGAAAGCGGGAAAGCCTGTTTTATTGGAATCCATTCAAAAATTCGTGGACGGAGCTTCGGTAAGAACCGTGGGAAATTTTACGTTTCCACTTTGCAGAGATGTTTTGTCGGAGATGTTGCTTGTTCCGGAAGGAAAGGTGAGTTCCACCATTCTGCAATTGTACAATGAAGATGCGATCGTTGCCGAACCTGCAGGTGCTTTGAGCATTGCTGCGTTGGATTTATATGCGGATAGGATCAAAGGCAAAAAGGTAGTTTGTATTCTCAGCGGAGGAAACAACGACATCGACCGGATGCAGGAGATCAAAGAAAGATCATTGTTATACGAAGGTCTGAAACATTATTTTATCGTTCGTTTTGCGCAAAGACCGGGAGCCTTAAAACAATTCGTGAATGAAATTTTAGGTCCTAATGACGATATCGTTCGATTTGAATTCATTCAAAAAAATAACAAGGAATCGGGTCCAGCACTCATTGGAATCGAAGTGAAGTCCAGGGAAGACTTTGATTCTCTTATCGTTAGAATGGATCTTTTTAAATTGAATTACACGCTTGTGAATCAGGATGAAAATCTATTCGAATATTTGATATAAGTTCTTAATTTCCGATTTCGAAAATAAATACGAACTTGCTCGTTTCCGATAGTAAAGAATTCAGGGAACTCTAAAGTTTTTCGATACAACTTCGATAATCGGAATGATAGAAACTATCGCCGTACAGCTAAAAAGCCCGGAGTGATTGCCGGGCTTTTTTTATTTTGAGAAGGTGTGCGGAAACACTCCGACCGCCAAAAATGGAGGAGATAAATATTGACAATGTTTATCTCAAGATCGAAATCTTGCATTATGAATTCTCAATCCACCGTATCCATCAGCACCCGCATTGTCCAAGTTTGTTTGTTTCTCGCCGCAGCGATCGCACTTTTCGGAGGATCCGTACAGATGTATTTAGGTGAGCCGGATGTAAGTCCCAGACTGGACAATATCCATCGATTTATGGCGGGATTATATTTATCCATGGGAATCATCTGCTTCTGGGCCGCATATACCATTCAAACTCAAAAGACTTTGGTGTATTTGATCGCCCTTGCGATATTCGTTGCGGCTGTAGGAAGATTGATCTCCATGTCTATCGTCGGTTTGCCTGAGCCTCACGGACTTTGGCTCGGTTATTTAGGTGCCGAATTGATTCTTCCTATCTTGATGGCAGGCGGGCAGTTGAAGAGGAAGTAAAGGCTTATTTTAGTTAGATGGCACTAGCGAGTATCAATGGGCATAATCGAGGATGCGTTAAATAAGAATTGGCGGCAAGCGATTGAATTTTCCAAAGGGACGTGTTCGTATTGCGGAATCGACTTGCTTCTCAATCGGCTTCTTTATGCCACAATGCAGTTGGATCATATCTTTCCTAGATCCAAATATCCCGATCTGATTGATGATTCGAATAATCTGGCTCTTTCTTGTGCTTATTGCAATCATTCTAAACGTGATTTTGATCCGGCTGAGTTAAAAGGAGAGCCTAGCATGCTGAGCCAGAATGACAGTAAAGCGAAATTATTGAAAATGATTTCGGAAGTAAAACATCTCAATTTGCAAAACTCATCTGCGCAGTTTTTGAAAAATGAAACCTTTTACCTGGAAGTTTTAAAACACTATCTGCCTAAATTTTATTCCCAAGAACCAACGTGATGACTTTTCCGGAAGGAAAAAAGACCGATTTTCGAAACGATTGTTTAATTCTGCGCCTGAATCACAAACAGTGCTAAGGTGGCAAATAAATTCGGGAGAGCTTTGATTTCTCTTTTGTGATTGAAAAAAGCTCTTTTCAATACTTTGATTTTTTCATACTCGCAAAAATCTGCGAAGTCTTTGGTGGATAGATAGTGAAGGTTCGGAGTATCGTACCAATGGAAAGGCATTAAATCCGTCACGGGAGTTTTCCCGCTGATCAAAATAGAAAGGCGAATTTGCCAATGGGAAAAATTGGGAAATACGATGACTACCTTTTTTCCGATCCTGAGACATTCTTTTATGATCGCACCCGGATTCAAAGTTTGTTGGATCGTTTGGTTTAAAATTACGTAATCGAAACTTTTGTCCAAATGGTGCTGCAGACCGTCGTCGATGTCCCCGTGGTGAACGTATAACCCTCGTTTTACGCATTGAATGATGCAAGAGTCGTCTTTTTCGATTCCTTGCACTTTCACTCCCTTGGATTTGAGAATCACCATAAGTTCGCCGTTCCCGCAGCCCAAATCGAGAACTCTTTGGCCTTGTTGCACAAGATTGGCAATGTACGAAATGTCCGGTCTTTTGCTTAGATCGAAATCCAAATTTTCTTTGAGAGGGATTTTATTCATAGACTAAAGAGTTTCTCCTTCGTCGCTGGAAGATAAAAAATCTCTCAAAATGGAATCTTGTTCTTCGCTTTGCAATAGAAAGGAATCGTGTCCTGCCGGATTATTCAATTCCACAAAACTTACAGGAATGGCATTCACTTCCAAGGATTTAACGATTTCCTCCGATTGATAGGGAGGATAAAGCCAATCGGAAGTATAAGCCACTACCAAGAATCGGCATTTAACAATGGATAAAGCTTTTGTAAGTTCTTTTCCCGTTCCTAGACTGAAATGATCCAGAGCTTTGGTTACGTAGATATAAGAATTCGCATCGAAACGATCCACGAAGGATTCCCCTTGGTAGATCAAATAACTTCCCACTGCGAAGTCGGTAGATTGAATGTTTCCTTTGGGAGGTTTACGTCCGAATTTTTCCCTCATCATTTCGTCGGAAAGATAGGTGATGTGTCCCATCATTCTGGCAAGTGCCAGTCCTTTGGAAGGTTTGTTTTCGTTCGTATAAATTCCGTTGTTCCAGTGAGGGTCGGCCAAAATCGCCTGCCTTCCTACTTCGTTGAATGCGATCTGCTGTGCGGAGTGTTCGGAAGTGGAAGCCATAATGATGCAATTTTTTAAGCGAGTAGGGTAAGCGACCGACCATTGCAGCGCCTGCATCCCTCCCATGGATCCGCCTGCAACAGCGAACAATTGTTCAATGCCGAAATGGGAAACCAATTTCTCCTGAGCGGAAACCATATCCGCAATGGAAACGAATGGAAAGGAGGATTGAAAGGGCTGCCCCGTTTTTCCGTTGATGGTCAATGGGCCGCTTGAGCCTTTGCAGCCTCCTATGACATTACTGGAGATGATAAAGTATTGATTCGTATCGAATGCTTTTCCAGGGCCAATGTAGTAGTCCCAGTAGCCCGGTCTTTTTTCCCCTTCGTGGTAACCCGCAGCATGAGCGTCTCCGGAAAGAGCATGACAGACTAAAATCGCATTGTCTTTTTTTTCATTCAGAGTGCCGTAAGTTTCGTAGGCAATCTCAAGGGGAAGTAAAACTTCCCCGTTGTCTAATGTGAGAGACTCAAATCGGATGATTTGAGTGTGTACGATGCCTACTGAGTGAGGGTCGATGGATTCTGAACTCGCAGGAGTAGGCATTTTGATCTCTATAGATCAGATATTTTTCAATCCCTCTTCCAAGTCTACTAGAATGTCATCGATATGTTCCAATCCTACGGAAAGACGAACGAATCCAGGAGTCACTCCTGCAGAGATTTGTTCCGCAGATGTCAACTGTTGGTGCGTTGTGGAAGCAGGATGAATCGCAAGAGACTTCGCATCACCTACGTTAGCTAGAAGGCTGAACAATTCCAAACTGTCGATAAACTTCTTGGCTTTTTCCAATCCGCCTTTGATTTCAAAACCTACGATGGCTCCATACAACCCTCTGTGGTGGTATTTTTTCGCCAGTGCATGGTTTTTATCTCCTGGAAGGCCAGGGTAATTCACCCATTCGATTTTAGGATGTTTGCTCAGGAACTCGGCTACTTTCAGTGCATTTGTGGAATGTCTTTCCAAACGAAGTGCCAGAGTTTCCACACCTTGGAGGATTTGCCAAGCATTGAAAGGAGAAATCGCAGGTCCTAAGTCTCTCAAACCTTGTACTCTTGCTTTAAGAATGAAGGCGATATTGACTCCGCCGAACGGTTCGAATTTTCCGAATACGTCCCAAAATTTCAAACCGTGGTAAGAAGGATCCGGCTCAGTGTAGTTCTTGAATTTTCCGTTCCCCCAGTTGAAAGATCCTCCGTCAACGATGATCCCTCCGATAGATGTTCCGTGTCCTCCCAAGAATTTGGTAAGTGAGTGAACTACGATGTCCGCGCCGTGTTTCAAAGGGTTCACAAGATAAGGTGAAGGAAGAGTGTTGTCTATGACGAGAGGAACTCCCACTTCTTTCGCAATTTTACCTACCGCTTCTATGTCCAAAGTATCTAGTTTAGGATTTCCTAATGTTTCCGCATAAAAGGCTCTTGTTTTGTCATTGGAAGCCTTTCTGAAATTTTCAGGATCGGATTGGTCTACGAAATGTACTTTGATTCCCAGTTTTGGAAATGTATAGTGAAGCAGGTTGTAAGTCCCTCCGTAAAGAGAGGAAGAGGCAACAATTTCTTGACCTGCTTCAACAATATTCAATAACGCTAATGTTTCTGCGGATTGGCCGGAAGCGGTAGCGAGTGCAGCGACTCCTCCTTCCAAAGCGGCCACTCGTTTTTCCAAAACGTCAGTAGTAGGGTTCATCAAACGAGTATAGATATTTCCGAATTCTTGCAGTCCGAAAAGACGTGCTGCATGATCTGTGTCTTTGAAGACGTAAGAAGTGGTTTGGTAGAGAGGAACGGCTCTCGAAGTGGTGGTAGGATCCGGCTCTTGTCCTCCGTGAAGGGCAAGGGTTTCTGTTTTAAAATTACGAGGCATATATTTTGTCTCCCTAGAGTGGTTCCATCCAATACTCCATAAGGTTTCTTTTATGTCAAGAAAAAATCTGTTAAATTGGAATTGTTGTCCAAATTAACAGATGGGGCCTTTGTCACTAAAATTCTTATTTTCAGGGACCTTCGATTCGATATTAATAAGGAATTCTATGAGAGTTTTTGGATTACAGATCGCTATTTGGGCAGTATTGTCATTCCAAGTTTCTCTGGAAGCGCAAGTTTGGGTGCCTAGTGGAACGGAAACCAGACGTCCTTCTGCACTTCAATTCGATACGGGAGCCAGTTCCTTCAAAGGCGACTACTACGGATACATCTCTCCTAATTTCACATACAATCACGGAAGTAACTTCGGTTATTCTTTTTCTTTGCCTGTCAATACTCTCCTAGTAGACAGGGATCCTTTGATCGAAGGAGCCAAAGCCGGAAAAATCAGGGAGATGGATTACAACAGCAAAAACGATTATGCTCGAGTTTTGAATTACGTTTCGTACGGAACATATAACCAGCAGAATCCGGGTCAAGTGACTTATTCGTTTTATGCAGGCAAGGTGATCGACGGTTATATCGGCCATGGAACCATCGTAAATAAATATCAGTCTTCTTCTCGTTTCGATTCTTACAACCCGAGCATAATGGCAGATCTCAACTCCGATTACGGAGGAGTTCAGTATTTTTCAAATTCAGTGATGAACTTCGATGTGAATGCAGCAAGGGTCTATATCAAACCGTTGGCGATCGGACGCAAAATTTATTCTTTCTTCGATAAATCAGGATCTAATGTGTCCTATATGATGAACATTCGAGGAAACGTTTTGGATGATGCCGGAAGACTGACTGTGGAAGAGGAAGTGGGCGGAGATAAGAATAAATCCGTTTCGAAGAAAAAAGAAATTCGTCCTATCAATAAAGATTCCCGTATGGAACTTGTGGACAACGATCCATGGTACAACCGTTTGACTTTGGGTTATACCACTGCCTGGGATAAAGCGGCTCCTCTTGAATTATATTACAACTCCAACGGTTCGCCAGTTACCGTAACGAACAAAGACAATCCTACAACCAAAGAGATCACACGAGTGAGTATCGAAGGTTTCGATTTGGAATACAGACTTTTGAATCTTCCTTTTCTCGAACTGACCCCTTATGTGGATATCAATAGAATCAAAGGTTTGGATCAGTCTCAAGGAACTCATTACGGAACCATATTCAGATTAGGAACCAAGGATTTGAACATCATCCTGAAACCAGAATTTCGCAGGATGAGCACTAATTACGCCCCAATGTATTTCGATAGTTTTTACGAGATAGAAAGATTTCAGAACTTTCCAGTCTCCGCTCCGATGAGAACGAAATACGAACAACTCCAAGGTCAAGCGAAAGGAACCGTAACTGGTTATTATCACACCGTTTATATCAATTTTTATCATCTTGGATTCGAGTTCGCAGTGGAAGATTACGGTGGAAAAAACAATAATCGAATATTCGCTGCCGCTTATATACCTCTGGGTTCTTCCTTTTTGTTGTCTTTTTACTATACTAAAAAAGGTTACGATGGAAGCGGAAAAGCGTTTCAGGTGGATGAAAACGCGCAAGGAGCGGCGGAGATTTCGAAATCTTTCGGTCCTTTGGTGTTAAGAGTGCAAAACTATAGAAGGTATTTCCTCAATCCTTCCGAAAAAGTATTTCAGTCTACGGACGAACTTAGGTTTTTGGTTTCAGGCGGAATCAGTTTCTAACCAAGTTCTTGTTTGGTGCAGAAATGCATGAAATGCGAATTCAGTCCTAAGAACGAGAGAACCTAAAGAAACCAAACGATAGTTTCTGAATTTGAATTCATCCAAATCTTTCTGAGGCCATCCGGATTCCGGCCCGAAACAAAAATTCAGTTTTTGACGAGACAGTGCCTTGGTTACTATCTCTTCCCTATGACTTTCAAAAGGAACACCTGTTCCGTCGAAAATAAAAACATTCTCCGACGGGCCTAAGTATTCTTTCCAATTTTCCTGTTTATGATAAGAAAATGCTGTTGGAAAAATATTTCCTGATTGGGAGAGTCCGCTTTCTATTTCTTCCCATTCCCCTCCGTTGTAAAGAGGAGAAGTCCAAAATTCCTTATTTTGAGATTTAGGATGGATGAAACAAATTTCGCCCATTCCATACACTCCGCATAGATGGAAAATTTTTTTGCCTGTTTGGGGGCGGGGAAGAGCGAAAAATACTTTCGTACATTCGAATTTATGAATTTGTTTTTCGGTTTCCTGAGAGATGATTTTTCCTTTGATTTCCGAACCAGTGATCGTTTCTATTTGAAACGTAAATTTTCCCGAACCGGGAAGGATCAGTTTGAGAAGATCTCCTTCCTTCTTTTTCAGAATGTTTATGATGTGATCTTTTTTTGCGCCAGTAATAGAGAGAGAAGTTTTTTTCTCTTCATCCGAAACTTTGAGAATGATCCAGTTCAAATTTGAACGCTAGGAAGATCTTCTCGATCCAGAGGGTTCCATTCTTCTTCGTTAGAAGGCGGAGGAGGAGAGTGTTCCGGTTCTGTGGCTGTAGGAGGGGTTTCCTTTTCCGGCAAAAGGGATTTTTCTTTCTCAGTAGGAACGAAACCTTTGATTAAATAAAGAATGAAAATCAGAAAGAGAAAGTAACCGGCTAATGTGTGGGGTTTTTTCCAAATCTTTTCTTGGGGGTATGAGGTTTTGGAGGCAGGAGAACTGAACTTCGATTTTAGAAAGTCTACGGGAGCATATAACAAATCTACAACGAGATTCAAATATTCTTTGGCGCTTGGTTGGAATTGAAAAGAAGGAATGGTTTCCTTTTCGTATTCTCCGTCGTTTGTTTCCCCGGGATTGAATTGGAAACTATGTGAGCAGACTGGGCAACGAACCAAAATGGTTCCCTGACCTGCAGGGAACCTTAAAGTGGTCGAACAATTCGGACAATTTTTAAGAAAGTTCAGATAAGAACCTTCCTTATCTCTTAGTATTTTAAAGAGTTTTTGAGAGTTTCCACATTCTTTTTGTAATGTTTGTTGGAATCTCTGTCATTATAGTCAAAAACTTTTGTGAAAAGTTTATCGAAATAGTCCAGGTTCTTGAAGTAGAATTGTTTTTTGAAGTTGTTACGAATCGGGTTCGTCTTCGTGTTTTCTACGTTCGATAGAATGTATTTTCCAACACCTTTTTCAGAAGGAGTTTCAGGAGAACCCCAGATTGGGTTTCCGTCATGTTGGTAAAAAAGTTCTATTTTCTCGTTATGAGCAGGTTGTCCGTTAGGCGCAGTGTCTGCGATTACGGAAATCACTTTGTCTTCCATAACGAAATCGTTTTTATAAACGTAAGTTCTGACTTTTGTTAGGTTTCTAGGAAGTTCTTTTCTTGGATCCGGATCTGCATTGTTTGCACCTTCGAAGAAAAGTTCGATTGTTTTGAACTTAGCACCGAAGTTGTATGCGGATTTTCCGTCATCACTTCCTACGAAATCGAATACTTCCAAGTGAATGCAAGTATTGTCTTTTGCTTCTTGGTCAGGAGTAGATTCACATCTTTCTCCGTCTTGGCTTGGTTTTCCCTTGAAAAGAACTGTTCTGTGAGGAAGGGTTCTTACTTTCATTTTGAAAAGAACCGTGTGACGAGTGAGTTTTTTGTTCACTTCAGAAATATTTCCATCAAGTTCTGTTTCTGTGTCAGAAATCGATTTTCCATCTTGGCTTACATCCAAACCAGCCGAGGAAGAACCAGTTTCCGGTGCTCCTGCTTGAGCGAAAACCCCAAAGCTGAGCATCAATATGGGAAGAATCTTTATTATTTTCATGTCCGAGTCATCCTAAAACGATTAAATTGAGGATACCTTAGAACGGTGACCTACCGTAAAGAAATATCCTATATAATTATCGGAAAATCTTAGGGAAGATTGAGGGGGAATTTTTATTTCCTTATTTCCAGCGAAAATCCGGGAGAGATTCCCGATAAAATGTCGCTCCCGGGGCGGAAATCGCCTCGGATTCCTTCCAACCCTGGGTGATCCATCGCCTTTCTACGTAATCGCAGAAATCTTTTAGATTTCTGCCGGAAGCTCCTTCCAGGTTCTCTGAAAGGGACAATCTGTCCTCCCAGCTCAATTGCAAGGCGTATCCTTCCAGAATTTGCGCCCTTTCTTCTCTATTCGGGAGGGGAAAAAAGATTTTTCTATCGAATCGGGAGAGAAGAGCAGGATCTAAGTCCTCTTTTCTGTTCGTGGCTCCAATTGTGATGATTCTGGATTGGGTGGCAAATCCGTCCAGTTTTCGGAGCAAAACACTGAGAAGGTTTCTTGTGGCTTCGAAAAGCCCGTCTTCCCGTGAAGTAGCCAGTGAGTCGATTTCATCTAAAAATAACATGGATTTGTCGAAAAGAGAAGCCGCATCGAATACCATCGCCAGGTTTTGGGAGGACTCTCCGTAGTATTTGCTGAGTATGGATTCGATAGGAACGTAAATCATCGGCACATAACAAAGACTTGCCGCTACCTTTGCCATTGTTGTTTTTCCCACACCCGGATCTCCCTCGAATAAAACGGCTCTAGGCAGGATGGAACCTGGGAATTTACGCGTTAATTTAGTGATTTCTTGGAAAGGATCCGGTTTCAGCAAAGGCATCACCAAACTCTCCATCACTTGGGATTTGACCCCTTCGTATCCGAAGATATGTTCGAAGCCGAGTAAAGTTCCCTTTGCTTTTTCTTCTTTGGGGTCGAAAACTTCCGCACCTAGTTTGGTTAAGATTTCCTTAGGATCTCTTTTTTTACTTTCTGATCCTGTGAAAAAACGAAAAAGAGCCAGACAAGTTTGGATTTCTTTCAGGGTGAAATCTCCTCGTTTGGAAGCTTCCAATTTTAGGGAGGAGGATTGGTATGAAAAACGAAATCGAATTTTGTTAGATAGATTCTTTTCCGGTTCGAATAGATTTTCGTTGAGCGCCTGTACGCTGAAATATCCTTCTTCGAAGTTATAGAGGCGGAAGTTTTCTATATAATTTCTCAGAATCCCCAGTGAGTCGAATAGACGTTCTTTTCCGGGAACAGGGGTAGTGAATCGAAATAATAATTCCTCTTTTTCCGATAAAAACTGGTAACCTTCCCCTCCGATTTCGGACAGAATCAATTCCTTCGCTTTGAAGAAATCCAGATGAGGGGATGAATTGGACATAATTACGAAAAATCAGAAGATTTATTTTTTTTCAAGGAAGGATTTTTTATTTCACCGACAGTTTAAGAAAGAAGAGGTTACCTTATGGGTGAAGGCTCATTATCGCAAGAAGACATAGACGCATTACTCGGTGGTTTCGGAGGGGGAAGCACTCCTGCCGGAGGCGGCGGTGGAGGAGGGCTGGATGATTTGGACGCCCTTGTCGGTGGAGCCGGAGGAGATGACGGTGGTCCTTCTTTTGCGGACATTGCAGCTGCCTTAGGCCCAAGTTCCACTCCCACACCTTCCAAAGCGACTCCTAAACCTCAAGCCGCTGCGGGAAACAATACTGCCAATTTAAACCTACTTTTAGATGTAACCTTACAGCTCACCATCGAATTGGGAAGAACTACAATGTTCATTAAGGATGTTTTACAGTTAACGGAGGGAACCGTAGTAGAGTTGGATAAAAACATTGGAGAAGAGCTGGATATTCTCGCAAATGGAAAGTTAGTTGGAAGAGGAAAGTTGATCGTCCTTGACGATTATTACGGAATCCAAATCACTCAAATCGTAGATCCGATGGAACGATTAGGCGGAGCCCCCGCTTTTCTATAGATTCATTCTTTTTAGAGCCGAAAATCATCAGATGCAAATAGAGAAACTAGCAGACCCCGATTCAGAAATACAAAAGTTTCTTTGGGCTCAGTTGCAATCCTATAGTCTTTCCCGGCTGCAGCCGGTCGGTTCCATGGAACGTACCGAATCTTTTTGTCTTTTGGTAAAAGACGGAGAGAAGGTGATTGCGGGAACGATTTGTTATGTTTTTTTTCAAGGACTTAATTTGCAGCTTTTATGGGTGGCGGAAGAGGAAAGGGGAAAGGACTTAGGAACTTTGTTGTTGAGGAGGGTAGAAGAGGAAGCCGTTTCTTGCGGGGCCAATTTGGTGTTTGGTTATTCTTTCGGGTTTCAAGCTCCTCGATTTTATTTGAAGATGGGTTACGAACAAGTGGGACTCATCGAGGATTATCCTGCAGGCCACAACTGCTATTTCCTTTGTAAAAAACTACCTTCTTCCTCGGAATCTTTATAGTTCTTTTTCTTAAAAACACTTGCCTCATTCCTGACCCATTTCGTATCTTTTCGACATGATTCGATTTGTTTTGATTGTTGCCCTTTCCTTATTTGCATTCCAATGTAAAGATTCATCACTTCCTTTGCCGTTCGGTGCGGAGATTCGTAAAATGCCTGTGGATTCAGCGGAAAATGGAACAATCGATTCCGTAGGATATTATATCCCTGAAAAAGACAATTATAGACTCATTTATGTGGAATTGGACAAAAATGGAAACGGTTCTTCCGACGAATTCATTTGGCAAGGTCATGCGACTACACAAGATCCTGTTTCTCCTGTAAAAAATATGGTGAAAGTTCATGAAGAAGTGGATGAAAACCATGATGGCAAAATCGATCTTATTCGTTGGCTGATGCCCAATGAAATCATTGCACTTGCGCAGAAAGATTCTGACGGAGACGGTTACTTCGAAACTACAATGTATTATAATTTGAAGAAGAGAGTTGTTCGAAGAGAAATCGATGTTAAAAAAGAAGGAAGACCCACTGTCTTTATTTTTGTCGATAGAGCGGAAATCGATTCCGATGGAGACTCAATCCCCGATTTAGTCGTTTACGGCACTTCCGATTTGGAATTGGAAGAGAAGGCAATCAACTTGAGAGATACGAAACCTTTGTCTAAAGGCGCATCTTACTTATTTAATCTTTCTTTGATTCCTGCATCAGACAGAGCGATTCTAGGAAGCGGGTTTTAATTCATTTTTTTTCTTGCCAGTAAATCTAGGAAGAGGCTTTCTGTTCTTGGAAATATGTTACCTACTTTGCTGGCCATTGCCTAATAAGCCGACCGAGACGACAAACTCCGTTAAAACCGCCTAATCTAAAGTAACGATAGCGGCTCACTCGGGTGTTTTTATCGAAAGTTCCCTAACGTCTCTGTTGGCAAATCCGAATCGGACTAAATGCTCCGACCGTCCCTCTATGGACTTCGCTTGCCGCGAACGGATATGACCAGATTTTCAAATGATTCCCATTTTGTAAAAATCTCTCACAAACAACGATTTGATGATTTCGATCCTGAAGAGGATCTGGATCTAAAAAGAAAAAAACAGAACTTCAGAAGAAACCCAGGTGCTTCCGAATTCAGATGTAAAAACTGCAAACTTATGGTTGTACGTCCTCCTTCCGGAACCGTACAAAGAAACCATTGCCCGAACTGTCTACACAGTCTGCATGTGGATCAAACTCCTGGAGACAGATCTTCCGAATGTGGAAGCGTGATGGAACCTATTTCCATCTGGGTCAGAAAGGAAGAGTGGGTGCTTTTGCATAGATGCAAAGGTTGTGGGGTGATTCACGCCAATCGAATCGGACCGGATGATAACGAGAGTTTATTGTTATCACTTGCTGCCAGAGCGATGGCGAAACCATGTGTTCCTTTGTATACGGAAGAGGAGTGATCCTCTTCCGTGGGTTACGGATTTTTTTTCCGATTACATCAAGGTTTTGCGGCTTTCTTATTCTCTGTTAGGTTAGAGATAAGAGTAGGTAGATTCATCACATCCGCAGGAATCAATATCTCCGTATTTTCTTTGGCGAGATTGAGGAAGTTCTGAATGAACGCTTTCGTAATTTGAAGTTTAATCGCGGAAGCTCCTCCTTGGTCGGCAATTGCGGAAGCAATGGATTCGATCCCTTTGGCACTTGCTTGCGCCAATGCTTCTATTTCCGTTGCCTTACCTTCTGCGGAGTTGATCCTTCTTTGTTTTTCCCCTTCCGATTTGTTGACCGCTTCTTCTTTGTACCCTAAAGAGCGGTTGATTCTGGAATCTCTTTCTCCTTCGGAGATTAGAATTTGAGAACGCTTTGTGATCTGCGCTTTTTTCTCTTTTTCCATGGCATCTAACACGGATTTTGGGGGAACGATATTCAGGATTTCGTATCGATTGACTTTGATTCCCCAAGGTTCGGATGCTTGGTCGATCGCCGCAACGATCGTAGAATTGATCAGATCTTTTTCTCCGATGGTTTTATCCAATTCCATCGTTCCTATGATGGAACGCATTGTGGTTTGTGCCAATTGAATGGATGCGAAACGGTAGTCTTGGATTCCGTAAGAAGCGCGAACAGGATCGATGATTTTCAAATACAAAACTCCGTCCACTTTCACCTGAACGTTGTCATGCGTGATACAGATTTGAGGTTGTACATCAATTGCTTGTTCTTTTAAAGTGTGGTAGTATGCATCTCTATCCAAAAAGGGAGTCAGTATGTGAAAACCGGCTCTGAGGGAACGGCTGTATTTTCCCAATCTCTCTACAATAAGAACATCTTGTGCGGGAATGATGCGGATGCAGCGGAAAAGTTTGTAAACGATATAAATGGTAACGATAGACCAGAAACCGATGATAAATAGTTCCATTATTCTTCTCCTTGTCCGGTATGCGGTAGTTTGGTTGTGATTCTGGAAAGTCCTTCGAAGACTCCTCCGATATTGGCTAGAGTTTCCGGAACAACTGTTGTCTTGGAAGTTTTCAAAATGCTTCCTAAAGCATCCAGATATTCCTGAGTGATCTGCAGACTCACTGCTTCCTTACCGCCTTTTTTATTGATCGCTTCCGAAATGAGATGCAGTCCTTTGGCGGTTGCATTCGAGATGAGCTCTATCTCTTTCGCTCTTCCTTCCGATTCATTCACCAGCCTGATTTTTTCCCCTTCGGAGATGTTAATGGATTCTTGTTTTTCCCCGATGGACTTATTGACTAAGGATTCTTTTTCTCCTTGGGAAATGGTGATTTCGGCTCTTCTTTCTCTTTCCGATTTCATTTGATTTTCCATTTCCAAAAGAATTTGTTTGGGAGGAGTGATGTTTCTGATTTCGTATCTGGTGACTTTGATTCCCCAAGGATCCGTGGCACGGTCGATATTGGAAACCACATTGGCATTGATTTCTTCTCTTTCGGAAAGAAGATTGTCTAACACAAGTTTACCGATTTCGGAACGAAGAGTGGTTTGCGCCAACTGAGAAGTTGCGAGCATAAAATTATCGATTCCGTAAGAAGCCTTTTCGCTGTCGATCACCTTCATGTAAAGAACTCCATCCACTTCTACGGATACGTTGTCTTTGGTGATACAAACTTGAGGATCGATATCGATCGTTTGTTCCTTTAGGTTTTGTCTGTAATGAATTTGATCGATGAAAGGAACTAAAAAATAAAAACCTGGTTTTAGAACCCCTTGAAAGACTCCTAGCCTTTCTTTGATGTATTCACTCTGTTCCGGGACGATGATGATTGTCTTTTGGATGATAAAGATCGCCAAGACAAAAATAATAATGAATGTGACACCCATTGATTGTGATTCTCTCCTTTGATTGTTTGTTGGACAATAAAGTAAGGGATCGTTCGTTTGAGAAAAGGGATTTTTTACCGATTTCGTTTTTTTTTCAAAAAATATCAGTCGAGAGAAACGGTTTCTACAGTGAATGTAAGATTATCTCTGGAAAGAATTCTCACCATGGTGCCTTTAGGAATTCTTTCTTTTTCTGAGACTGCATCCCATACAGTACCTTGGAATTTCACCTTTCCTCCCAATTGTCCTACCAGAATATCCACTTCTACGGGAACAATCTGGCCTAAAAAATCATCTTTCACAAAAGGATCTACGCTTGATTCTGAACGAAATAATTTTTTTACAATCTGCCCGCCTAACAAAATGGAACTTAGGCTTGTCCCCATCCAAAGAATGATTTGAGTTGTAATTTCCATTGGAAAAAGTCTGGAAGTGATTCCCGTAATGATTGCGCCAATCCCTAAAAACATGACGAAGGTTCCTGGGATCAAAAATTCTAAAGCCAGGAGTAAAATTCCCCCGATGACCCAAAAATAAGGGGTTTGTTCTAAAAATACGTTCAATTTGATTCTCTTTTCCTGAAGCAAAGCCTCCAAACCCGTCTTTGGCAACAAAAATATACTTTGTTTCTTCTTCGATTCAGAAACCCTGTCAGGATAGATATGAAGCGAGGATTTCTCATTTTCATTTTCTGTTTTTCTGCGTTACAGTTTTTGCAGACAGGGAAAGAGAATCCCGAGGAAAAAAATCCCTTACAGGCGAGCCCTGAGGTAATCTCCGTTTTGAAAAAGAGCTGTTACGATTGTCATTCGAATCGTACGGAGTGGCCTCTTTATTCTTATATATTTCCAGTCTCTTATTTCGTAAAACATCATGTGGATGAAGGAAGAGACGAATTGAATTTTTCCCATTGGGAAAATCTAAGTCCGAAAAAGAAGGCTACTGCAGCCTATTCCATTATAGAAGAAATCGAGGAAGGAGAAATGCCTCTTACTTCCTACACGCTCATTCATAGAAACGCAGTCCTTTCCGAAAAGGAAGTGGAGCTGTTGAAAGAATGGGCTTTGCAATTAGAAGAAGAGAGCGAAAAGGAAAATTAGATGAAGGAAAAAAAATTATGGGGAGGAAGATTTGCGGAAGCTCCTTCCTCGCTGATGATCCGAATCGGAGAATCGATTAGTTTCGATCGGGAATTGTACAGTCAAGATATTACCGGTTCCATATCCCATTCCAGGATGTTGAAAAAGATAGGAATTTTAACCGCAGAGGAACAGAAAAAAATAGAAGATACCCTTCTTCTGATCAAAAAGGAAATCCAATCCGGCAAATTCGAATTTAAAATCGAAAATGAAGACATCCATATGTCTATCGAATCCAGGCTCACTGAAATTTTGGGAGACTTGGGAAAAAAACTCCACACCGCCAGATCCAGAAACGATCAGGTTTCTCAAGACGTTAGATTATACCTAAAGGAAGAAATTTCTAATATACTTGTTTTGTTATATTCCTTGCTCCAAACTTGGGTCGAAAAAGCGGAAAAGAATATAGATGTCATCATTCCCGGATACACTCATCTTCAAATCGCCCAGCCCATCCGTGCCTCTCATTATTTTTTATCTCATTTTTGGGCCAACGTCAGGGACTTCGAAGATTTTGTTTCCGCTAAGAATAGAGCCGATGAATTAGTGTTAGGTTCTGGGGCACTTGCAGGAGTCAATTACCAAACGGATAGGGCCTTTCTTCAGAAAGATCTACAATTGGGAAGAATTTCCGAAAACTCAATGGATGCGGTGAGTCAAAGAGATCATATCCTGAAATTTTTATTCGCTTCATCTCAATACTACATCCACGCTTCCCGTTTTTGTGAAGAAGTGATTCTGTTTTCTTCTCAGGAATTTTCTTATTTCCGTCTTCCCGATTCTTTGACTACAGGCTCCTCCATCATGCCTCAGAAAAAAAATCCTGATGTCGCAGAACTCATCCGAGGTAAAGCGGGAAGAGTTGTAGGGGGGCTCAATCATGTTCTTATGATGATGAAAGGAACTCCTTCTTCCTACAATAGGGACTTTCAGGAAGATAAAATCCCTTTATTCGATGCGGTCAAACAAGTGAAATTGGGAATCGAAGGAATTAGAGAGATGGTAAACGGTTTGGAAGTGTTTCCGAACAATGCCATTCGCAGCCTTAGAAGCGGTTTTTCCACAGCCACCGATTTGGCGGATTGGCTTGTGTTTCAAAAAAAGATCCCCTTCCGTACTTCCCATGAAATCGTAGGTGAATTGGTTAAGGTTTGTTCTGCGAAGGGGTGGGATTTATTTACGATCCCCAGCGGAGAAAGGGGAAAAATCAATCCTGTCCTTACCGATCCTGGCTATGAGGAAGCGATTGTTCTAGAGACTTCCTGCGATAAAAAGAATGTTCCCGGAGGAACTTCCAAATTGCAGCAAAAAGAACAATTGAAGTCCGCAAAACGAAAGTTGAAAGATCTTGAAAAAATGATACAAAACAATCTGACAAAAGGAAAGAAGAATGTATAAAGTTTTAGGGAAACGTTCTCTGCTGATTTGGATCTGCATCGGGCTTGGATTTACTTCCATTCTTTGCAGCGACAAAAGATTCAAAAAAATGAACTACCAACCGGTCACTTACTCCCGTCCGAACGTAGTTGTGAAGAAATCGGAAACCACCAATGTTCCTCTTCCTTCCAAACCCGCCGTGTATGCTGTGATACAAACGACTGCTGGAAATTTGGTATTGGAATTATTCACGAATGAAGCCCCAAAAACGGTTCAGAATTTCATCGATCTGGCACAAGGTGAGAAAGAATTTATTTCCGAGAAGGGAACCGAAAGACGTCCGTTCTACGACGGATTGAAATTCCACAGAGTCATCAAAGACTTTATGATACAAGGCGGTTGTCCTAGAGGAGACGGAGGCGGCGGACCAGGTTATAAATTCGAAGACGAAATCAATGCGAAGTCTTTAGGTTTGGAAACTCTGAAAGTAAAAGATGCTCCTCAGTATCAGTCCCAACTACAAAGAGCTCTGTTTACGGAAATGAACATTCAATCCAGACAAGAATTGGAAGAGAAAACGGCCGAAGTGGAAGCAGCTTATACCGACGCATTGGAACTTCCTGTGATCGAAATCCTGCATCGCATCGGTTATAGATACAACGAAGTGCTCACAAGTAAAAAAGCGGTTCGAGGTTCTCTTGCTATGGCCAATGCAGGTCCGAACACGAATGGATCCCAATTCTTCATCAACCAAGTGGACACTCCTCATCTGGACGGATTGCACACAGTATTCGGACAATTGGTTGAAGGCATGGATGTTCTGGATCGAATCATCGATAAAGGAAATCTGCAAACAACGATCAAACATATCACAGTGGTGGACAAAAGATAATGAATTACTTGGAAGGAGTCGAAATCATTCAAAAATATACGGCAGGTTCTTCCGTAGAACCGATTCTCGACTTCATCCGAGAGGTTCCTCATGATGAAGCCGGTTTTTCGAATGCATTGGATGAAATCGGGGGAATCAATAAATATCCGGACACTCTGGTCGGACTTTTTTCCTATATGAGTTTTATTTTAGGACAGAAAGCCAAGGTGAACGATCTGTATGAAAAATCTTTGGATCGTTACGAAATCCTAAACCAACTTACTTCAAAAAGACGGCCGACAGAGGAAGAGGCAAAAATTAAAAAAACTCTCACCGACTTCATCTTAAAAGTGGAGAAGGTGTTCGAAATCCAGGATTTAACTGATGAGAGTTTGGTGAAGGAATTGAACCGTTTCGTTTCGGAAGCGAACCTTTACGGGGTGACTGAAAACGAAATCAAAACCCTGAAAATCTCTTCCAAAACGGTGGCTCTCATCGAGGCCCATTTGGACAAACACAGGGAAAGTTATTACCAATACAAAAAATTCAGGGAAATTCTGGAGAGGCTCATCCGAATTGCGGACTACATCATCGCAGAAGGAAAAAGAATGGCCTCTTAATCTTTTTATGTCTTAAAAATTCTGATTAAGATTTTAAAAATCTGCCGAAATTCTAAGTGTATGCGCGCTTTGTATCTAGTTGGAATTTCCGTTTTTCTAACAACGATGAGTTTATTTTCTTTTCCCGACCGCGACGCTCGGGGAGAGAGAGTCGAAAACTTCGTCGCACTTCAGTCCAGAATCAAAGTTTCCCTCTCTCAAAGAAATTTTCAGGAAGGGGAGAGAATCCCTCTTCATTATTCCATCCAAAATGTGGGGAAAGAAGTTGTGCGCATTTTTCCTGCGGGCGATTTTCGATATTCCTTTCAAATCATCATCAAGGACGAAGACGACAGATTGGTTCCTCCTTTGGAAGATCCTGAATTTCACGATCCGGTTCTAAAAAGAAGAACCACAGTCGTGAATTTGGTGGGGGACGAAAACAAGGAAATCAGTCTGCACAGAAACGAATCCTTTTCCAAGACGATCTATTTGGATGAGTATTATTCTTTCCAACCTAACAAAAAGTATTTTATTACCGGTTATTTTTATCCCAATTATACGGAAGATAAAAGTTCTTTTCTTCGATCAGAAAACACTGCCTCTTTCCTTTTGCAAAAATCCAAGAAGGAAAGAAATTTCACTCCGATCGCACAGAGTTTGGGGGAAACGGGGGTCATCACTCCGGAAGAAACCATCTTTCTATTTTTAGGAAGTGAAATGAGAAAAAACTGGGAATCTCATTTCAAGTGGCTCGATTTTTCCGAATACATTCTCGCTTATGATCGTTTCAGTTCCGTTTATATAGACAGCCATGTTTCCGATAGAGATGCGGTAGTGGAAGAATTCAAACAATATCTCACTTCTTCTCCGTCCGGGATTTTGAAATACTTCAAGGTTCTTTCCGTGGATTATCCTTCCAGAAACGATGCCAGAGTGCAAGTTTATGTTGAAAGAATGCAAGGCCGCTTTAAAACAAGATATGAATATAGTTATTCCTTAAAAAAAGACGAGGGAATGAGAGTTGGATATTGGCAGATTAAGAATTTACTGGTTAAGGTGAAAAAATGACCGAAATCCTTTCACAAGACGAAATTGATGCACTGTTAAATGCCATCTCCTCGGGAGAGGTTTCCGAAGACGAATATTCGTCCGTAGGAGAGCAGAAAAAGGTAAAAATTTACGACTTCAAACGTCCGGATAAATTCTCAAAAGACCAAATTCGTACCTTGCAGATGATGCACGAAACTTTCGCTCGTTTGGCGACAACAGGTTTGTCCGCTCAGCTTCGTGCCTTGGTGGTCGTGCATGTGGCTTCCGTGGATCAGCTTACCTATGAGGAATTCATTCGTTCCATTCCGAATCCAACCACTCTTGCCGTCATCAATATGGACCCTTTGCGTGGTTCCGCCATTCTAGAGATAGACCCTTCCATCTCTTTTACTATCATCGATCGTTTGTTCGGTGGTAAAGGGGAATCTTCTAAAGTCAACAGGGAACTTTCCGATATCGAGCTTTCCGATATCGAGCTTTCCGTAATGGAAGGTATCATTGTCCGTATCTTAGGAAACTTGAGAGAATCTTGGTCTACTGTAATCGATCTTCGTCCTCGTTTGGGAAACATTGAAACGAACCCACAGTTCGCTCAGGTGGTTCCTCCCAATGACATGGTGGTATTGATCACCTTGGAAACAAAAGTAGGGGAAGTGGAAGGGATGACCAACCTTTGTATTCCTTACATCACAATCGAACCGATCATCAATAAACTTTCCGCTCAATACTGGTATTCCTCCATCCGTAAAGGGGAAGTGGACGAGAATAGAGCGGTGATCCAAGAACGTCTCGATCAGGTAAAAATTCCTCTTATCTCGGAGGTGGGAAGCGTGGATATTTCATTAAACGATTTGATGAACCTTCATGCAGGGGATGTGATCAAATTGGAAAACACTCCTATTAAATCGGATCTGACCGTTAAGGTAGGAGACAGAGGGAAATTCAAAGCGACTCCGGGAAGAGTGGGGAACCGTTTGGCCATTCAGATAGGAGACAGCATCGAAGACATTCCGGACGAGTTATTAGGTTCCACAAGATCCGAGCAGGAATATTAATCCGACCGGGTTTTGTTGGGAGATTGTTTTTTGTCGTTTCGGTTTGTTTTTCTTTCTGTTTCTTTTTTACCGATCTATTTCTTTCTTATTTTCGCAAACTCTTTGTTTGCCGAGGATAAGAAAGTTGTTTCGAATTCGCATAAGAAAAAAAATCCTAAGCTGATCGTTCTTTCCATAGATGGATTTCCAGGATACTATTTCGATTCTCCTGAAATTTTGGAATTGATTCCCAACCTAAAAGCATTTTCAGAAAGATCTTCTTTTTCCAATCGAATCCGGACAGTGAATCCTACTGTCACTTATCCTTCCCATACTTCTATGGTGACGGGAACGGATCCTGCTCAACACGGAATCTATAACAATACTTTAGTGGACCCTTTCGAAAGAAATGACGGGGGTTGGATGTGGTATGCGGAAGATATCGCAGTTCCTTCTCTTTGGGATTTTGCCTCTAAAAAAGGTTTAAAAACGGGAAATGTTTTTTGGCCGGTCACAGTAGGAGCAGGGATCGACTATAATCTTCCTCAAATTTGGCGCAAAAGAATTCAGGAAGACGATAAACTGTTAAGAGTTTTGTCCACGAAAGGATTGCATAAGGAAGCGGAACTATCCGTAGGAGAACCGTTAAACGATGTCACTAAAGATTCCGTAAAATTCAAAACAGGTGTTTGGCTCTGGGAAAAATATTCCCCTGATTTAATGTTTCTTTATACTACCGACTTGGACAGTTCCCATCATGCATACGGTCCGTTTTCCGATCAGGCAAAGGAAAAATTAAAACAAATCGATTCCTTATTCGGAGAATTCATCAAATCGATTCGTTTGTATGAAAGAGACGATTTGGCTCTCATTCTGATTTCCGATCATGGTTTTCATTCTGCCGATAAAATTTGTTCCCCTAATTTGTATTTGTTGAATAAGGGATGGATTCGGCAGGAATCCTCTTCCTATGATTTGATTTTCAAAAGTTCCGGGGGATCTGCGATTTTACTTCCGGGTAAAAAGAACTTTCTTTCCGAAGAGGAAAAAATTTCCATCGGAAACGATTTGGAAACAAATTGTCCCGGAGCGGAATGGAGAGCCGGGGAAGAAGATCTTAAGTTTTTGAGAAAGACCCAACATCCGAATGCATTAGGATATCTTTATACAAAGGAAAAAATATATTTCTCTGGAACTAGAAAAGGAGAACTTTTTTCCTCATCCAAATCTATGATCCACGGGCACGGATATGAAAACACGAATCCTGAGATGAAAACCATCGGAGGAGTGTATTGGAAGGGAACAAGAGACGAAACAAAATGGAAGATGCATTCCGTGAAAGATGTATTTGTTTTTTCTTGTCGCCTTTTGGATTTGGAATGTAAATAAAACTTCCGTATCGGAATCGAAGATACGGAAGTTCTAACCGTTGATTGTATGTTAGTTTTTAATTGCGGAAAGTAATTTCACCATTTCTTTTCCTACTTTTGCGGCGGATTGAGGATTTTGTCCCGTGATGAGCCTTTCATCCACTTCCACATGTTCTTTCCAGGGTTCCGATTTTTTATAATTTGCTCCTCTCTCTTTCAGTTTATCTTCCAAAAGAAATGGAACCACTTTCGTAAGTCCCACAGCTTCCTCTTCTTCGTTCGTAAAACCGTTTACCTTTTTGCCTTCGATCAAATATTTTCCATTGGAAAGTTTTAAGTTTACTAAGCCGGAAGGGCCGTGGCAAACAGCGGCGACCACTCCACCCGATTCATAAATCTCAGCCGCTTTTTTTCCGATGAGATTTGCTTCCGGAAAGTCCCACATAGTTCCGTGTCCGCCTGCATAAAAGATGGCAATGTAATCTTTCGAGTTGATCGTTTCCGGTTTGAAAGAGTTGGAAATTTTTTTCTGATATACTTTGTTTTCCCAAAACTCTTTATTGATCGGATCTTCCAGATCCTTTCCATCTACGGGAGATAGTCCTCCTTTGGGGCTGACGAAATCAATTTCGTATCCTGCTTCTTTCAACTCTTTCCAAGGATGGCTGACTTCTCCCAGATAATAACCTGTCGGCTTACCAGTGTTTCCTTTCACTCCGTGGCTTGTGATGACGAATAATACTTTCTTCATTTGATTTGTACTCCTTGGGTTTGCTTGCAGTAGTCCTGAACCGAGAATCAGTGCTGCGGCAGTTATGAAACTTGCTTTTAAGATCTTCATGTTTTCCTCCGAACTTTGACGGAAATCCTTAACGTCCAGAATTTCAGTTTATCCATTTTTAGACAAATAAAGAAATATATAAAAAAACTAATGGTGTTTATATGAATATATAATATAATTTATACTTATTTTCTATGATCAATTTGGAACTCTACAGAACGTTTTTCACCATTTATAGGGAAGGCACTTTGACCAGAGCCGCTTCCCAATTACTGATGACACAACCGGGAATCAGCCAACAGCTGCAAAGTCTGGAGAACTATGTCGGTAAACAGTTGTTTGAGAGAACCAGTAGAAGGATGATCCCAACCGAATACGGAAAAATTCTATACACCCAAATCGTGGAACCAATGGAAAAGTTGAACGGGATCGAGGAAGAGTTCAGAGGAATTCATCTGAAAAAGGAATCCAAAATCGAATTAGGAAGCCCCATCGAGTTTTATTCCGAATATTTGATTCCTTTGGCGGCGAGGTCTGATTCCGATTTTAGAATCAGTTTCGGAGTGGTCTCCGAACTCATCGACAAACTTAGAAAAGAGGAGATTCAATTGGCGATTGTAAGCCAAAAACTTACCGATCCGGAGATAGAGTATGATCCTTTCATTGAGGAAGAGTTCGTTTTGGTGGGATCTCCTTCGTTAGATAGATCCGATTTTCCGAAACGGAACAAGTTCGGTAAAGAATGGGAGATGGAAAAAGAAAAATGGCTTTTGAAACAGAATTGGTTTGTTTACAGTTCCGATTTAGCGATTGTTCGTCGGTTTTGGAAGGAAAATTTTCAGAAAAGACCTGTTCTTCGACCTAAATTGGTTCTTCCTAACTTGAAATTGATTTTAGAAAGTCTGTCCGTAGGAAACGGAATCAGTGTCCTCCCTAAGTATTTATTTAGAAATACAAAAAAAAGTTTTGTGATGTTTCCCGAATGTAAAGAAGCGAAAAATCATTTGTATTTCGCCTCTTTACTAGGTTCTAAGGAAAAAACGAAAGAGATAAAATCTAAAATCATTCAGCTTGTAGATAAAGATAAAAAATGAGTTTTTACCTTTTCCAGTGAATGCATTCTCCCGGACATTCATCCATTTCTTTTTGTACTCTTTGAGTATCTTCATCCGGAATGCTGGCGTCATTGATGAATTCTCCCCCTAAATGGGTTTGAGAAACGTCATCATCATCCATCATAAAGTATTTGGGCAGATTGTCCGCACACTGGTTGCAGGATGTGCAATTGTCTTTATCAACGTATGCTTTTTTCATGGTTCGTTTTTTTGATTCTCCTCCGTTTGCAGTTTATAATAGAGAATGATCAGTACGAAAATGAGAGTGAATGCATTTGCTAAGATGATGGGAAGATCCGATTTGCTGAAACCGTAGATCAGCCACAGAAAAACTCCCACTCCCAAAAGTATGTACATATTCCTGGAAATATCTCTGGTTTGTTTGGTGAGAATCACTCTAAGAACTTGGGGAAGAAAAGATAGAGTTGTAAACACCGCTGCGAAATATCCGAGTAGGGCTTCCATGATTACTGTTTGTATTCTCTCGATACTATGGTTTTGACTCCGCCTCGAATGTTGTAGTCTCCCACAACCTTTAGATACTTGGGATTCACTGCTTGGACCAAATCTTCCAAAACTTTATTCACTACGTTTTCGTGAAAAATCCCCACACTGCGGAAGGCCATCATGTATTCCTTGAGGGATTTGAGTTCGATGCATTTTTCGTTGGGGGAATATTCGATAAATATGGTACCGAAGTCGGGAAGCCCTGTTTTCGGGCAGACTGCCGTAAATTCAGGAATCGTGAATTCGATTTTATAGTCCTTACCTGAGTAGACGTTGGCAAACCATTCGATTTCCGGGGTCTTCCAGGAGGGGATGTGGTCTTGTTTGTCCTCGTAGAGCGAGGCGGATTTTTTTTCCGACATTTGTTTACCCTGGCATTTGCAAAAATATTTTGGAACCATCCCATGAAAAGTGATAAAAAAATCGCAGTCATCGATTTCGGCAGTCAATACACTCATCTACTCGCAGCCAGAATCCGCAGATTAGGAGCCTATACGGAAATCCTAAGCAATGATGAACCAGTCTCCGTTTATTCTTCTTACGCAGGAATCGTTCTTTCCGGTGGTCCTTCCAGTGTTTACGAAAAAGGGGCACCTCTACTTTCGAAAGAATTCTTTCAAATTCCCGTTCCCATTTTAGGAATTTGTTACGGACATCAACTCTTGATGAAAACTTTAGGAGGAGAGGTTCTGTCTTCTTCTCATAGGGAATACGGTCCTGCCGTATTGAGATTATCCGACAAATCTTCCCGTCTGACGGAAGGAATGTCCCGCCAAACTAAAGTTTGGATGAGCCACGGAGACGAAGTGACGAAACTGCCGGAAGGTTTTCTTCCGATGGGGGATTCGGATAATTGTCGTTATGCATTTGTCTCGGATGAATCCAAAAATCATTTCGGGATTCAATTTCATCCGGAAGTGACTCATTCCGAAGAAGGAGAAATCCTTCTGAAAAATTTCATTAAAATCTGCAATGTGCAAAATACTTGGAACTTAAGTTCCTTTTTGGAAAGAGAAATCGATGTTTTGCGAAAGAAAGTGCCGGAAGGTAAAAACGTATTTTTACTCGTTTCCGGGGGAGTGGATTCCTCAGTAGCTTACCTTCTTTTGGCGAAGGCTTTGGGAAAAGACAGAGTGAAGGGACTTCTTGTAGACACAGGTTTTATGAGAAAGAACGAAGTGTCCGACCTCAAAAAAAATCTGGATCTATTGGGGTTCGATCTTACCATCTGGGATGAAAGTGCGGAGTTTTATCGTTTGTTAAACGATGTCTCCGATCCGGAAGAAAAACGTAAAATCGTAGGGGATCAATTTTTGGAGGCGCAAGGCAAGGCCACTACGGCACTTTCTTTGGATACGGAACATTGGCTTTTGGGACAGGGTACGATCTATCCGGATACGATCGAATCCGGCGGAACAAAACATTCTCATAAAATCAAAACCCACCACAATAGGGTGCCTGCCATTCAAAAGCTGATCGAAGAAGGTAAAATCGTGGAGCCAATCGCCGAACTTTACAAAGATGAAGTTCGTGAATTGGGAAAAATTCTGGGTCTGCCGGAACAATGGATCGAAAGACATCCTTTCCCCGGTCCTGGTCTAGTAGTAAGAATGATCGCTTCTTCTCAAGCAGCCGCTCCCGATTTAAAAGAGGCAGTCGCTCCTATCTTGCAAAAATTTTCTTCTAAGCTTCAATTTAGAACTCTTCCGATTCTTTCCGTGGGTGTGCAGGGGGATCAAAGAAGTTATGCGAACTGTGCCGTACTAAATGATTTTACGAAGGACTGGAAGGAATTGGAATCGGTTTCTCTTCAAATCACGAATTCGATTCGAGAGATCAATCGTGTTGTTTTTGCTCCTGACGAATCCGAACTACCCGTATCCTTTCCATTTCAAAAGATCAAGATGGATCAAAAACACTCCGATTTGCTCAGAGAGGCGGATTCCATCGTAAATCGAATTCTTTACGAAGAGAAAATTCACACTCAGATTTGGCAGATGCCTGTGGTTTTGGTTCCTGTGGGAGCCGTTCCTGATACTTATGGAATTGTGCTTCGTCCTGTGGAATCTTTGGAAGCGATGACTGCGAATTTTTATTCTATGGATCGGAGAATTCTCAGCAGAATCACAAGAGAGATCAAACAAATCAAAGAGATCTCACTTGTGTTATATGATCTAACTCACAAACCACCCGGTACGATCGAGTGGGAGTAAAGAAAGAAAATTAAGGAAGAAGAATCCAAAGAACCGCCATCACTCCCATTGCGATTTCTGGGAATCGGCGGTCGAAAAAAGACTTAGGTTTTTCTTCTTGGGCGGTTTCAGCTCCCGCAGTTGCGACTGTTTTGTTTTCTTCCGGAGTAGCGGAAGCAGTAGCTTCCTCTTTCTTTTCGGAAGAGAACATTCTTTTGAAAAATCCTGGTTTTTCCTCAGGCTTTGTTTCTTCCCAAACGACAGGTGCGGAAGTGACGACTACCTGATTTGGTTTAAACGACTGTTTGGTGCCGTCCTTGGATTCTACGATGACTTCTTTTTTGCCTACTTGAGTCGTTTTTACGTTCTCAAGAACCACTTTAGTTGCTTTGATTGTGACGCTGTCCGCAAACAAGGAAGCGGAAATGGCGAAAGTGCTGCAAGTTAGAGTGAAAATAAATAAAATTCGATTCATAGATATAGCAAAAATCCAAACGAACCCCCATCAAATGAAAATTCCGTAACATTATTACATTCCGGTTAAAATGTGAAACTTAAATCCATTTGACAGTGAGGTCTTGCATTTTAGCGTATCCAAAGTCCATGATTAGGCGTCGTGGCCAAGTGGTAAGGCATGGCTCTGCAAAAGCTTGACCGCCGGTTCGAATCCGGCCGACGCCTCCATCGAATATGCCTGGATGGTGGAACTGGTAGACACACAGGACTTAAAATCCTGTGGGAGTAATCCCGTGCGGGTTCGATTCCCGCTCCAGGTAATGAATCGAACGATTGCGAGTCGAAAAAAAACGTAGCGACCCATAGGGAGCGTGAAGCGTTTTTTCCTAGGACGGAAGTCCGAGGTGACTAGCAAGACGAGCTGACAACGAAAGGTCGGAGGTCCGAAGTTGGAAGCGATTTCCGCTCCAAGTGTTTCTTACCCTTTCCCAACTAAATCAATCGCAATTTTCTGAGATTTGTAAGACAGGAAGGCTTTTTTCTTTCGATCCTGCCTTCCAAATATATTCCATTCCGAAATCGATAAAATAGAGATCCTGCTTATCTTTCGTTTCTTCTGAAGGAAAGATGAATTCATTTTGGCCCGAATGAAATTTCCCTTCCAAGATGCGAATCACTCTTTCTCCATGAGCTTTAAAGTGTTTGTCTTGGTCGAAACTTTCCCTTTCTCTGATTTCCAATCTGTAAGATTCCGGAGCAGATTCGCCTAACATTTCTGAATCGATCCGAATCTGGAAACGAAATGGAATCTCTCTGGATTTGTTTTTTCCTGTGAGACTTGCGATTTGGTTGAGGCATCCTTCCCATTTGAAATAGAAAGAATTTTCATTCCCTTCTCTCCAGATTTGAGGAGAGCCATTGATGGTTTTCTGCGCCAATGGAGAAGGGAAATTATTTCGATCTCTAGCTCTATGAAGAAATAGATGTTCTTCTTTGGTATCTACCGCCCAAAAGATCGCGAAAAGGGAAATACAGAGAGGAAGAAACAAAAAGAAAGCCCTTTCCCAGGCAAACTTAAGTTTGGCGGTATTGCTATGGTTCGGAAGCATCATGGCAACAAGGCATAAAAAGGGAAATAAAACCTCGTCATCCAGAAGATAACATTGGAAAAAGCCTGCGATCCAAAAAGAATAGATTCCTAAAAAGAAAAGAAGGTCTTTTCTCTGAATCGAATGGAGTTTTAATATCTCCCACCAAATGAGAAGATAAAAAATTCCTCCTAAAATTCCCCCTAAAATCAAAAAATGAAGAAAGTCGTGGTGGGCATGGGACTTGGGTGTGATGGAAATTTCGTAATAAAGGTAGGGTTTTCGTTCTACCAAATCCACATAAGAAGCTTCAAATTCTTTCGTATAGTTCCCTGAACCTACTCCCAGGAAAGGATTGTTTTTTAAGATATTGAAATTTCCCTTATGAATCCATAACCTTTGATTTTCTAATGTTTGTTTAGCGAATAACTGATCTATGGATCTTTTGAAAAGCCAGTTCTTTTGGTAAAAAGCGGCGAGGAGAAACAAAAACAATAAACTTGCGATGGTAAGGCGAATCAGATGTTTCGGAGTAAAAATCGATTTTAGTTTTTTCTCGGAATACAAATAAAATCCGAAAGATAAAATAAGACCTAGCCAGACTGATCTGCTCTGGTTGAAAAAAAGTAGAACGAGTCCGGATAGAGAAACAAAAGAATAGAAATAAAAGTAAAACCTTTGTCGTCCTTTCAGAAGGAAGTAAATTTTAGCACATCTGTAGTTTTTGGAAAAAAGAACCGGCAAAAATAGAGCAAGAAGCCCTCCATAGGTAAGATGAGTATTTTGAAATCCGATGGGAAGAAACACTCCCGTTCCTAAAACGGGGAGGTGGCCGATCAAATGGGGAAGTCGTTTTCCTTCTATGTATTTGAATCCGTCCATCACGTAAGTGGACAGTCTGTACGGAAAGAATAAAGAAAAGGTTCCTGCGATTACTAATATGATTCCTGCCAGATAAATCCAACGTTTGATTTTGTTTTTTTCTCCTCCGGAAAAGGAGGCGACTGCAGGGATGAGAAGATACATCCAAAGATCCCCGAATTCCGTTTTCAGAATTATTTTTTTTATGGAAGGGATAGAAAGTTCCGACTGGAAAATTCCTGAAATTAAAATCCAAACATAGAGGCAGACTCCCCAGAGGAAAAGGCGGGGCAAACGAGGATTCTCCCAAAATAGGGAAATCAGATAAAAAAGGAGGGCGGCTCCTCCCAGGATTTGAGATAGGCTGATGGAAAGTGGAACGGAGACCCAAAATAAACAGAGAAAAACTAGTTTTAGGTTTCGAAATGTTTCTTTCCCGAACATGCTTGGTACTGAACTTAGGATAGAGCGGCTATGCTTGGCAAATCAAAAAGAAAACTTTCCGTTGCAATCATCACTTTCAATGAAGAAAAGAACATCCAAGCTTGCATCGATTCCGTCAAAAACATTTGCGATGAAATCATTGTTTTGGATTCTTTCAGCACGGACAAAACCAAAGAAATCGCAACCAAAGAAACTTTAGTTCGTTTCTACGAAGGCCCTTTCCACGGTCATGTGGAACAAAAAAACAAAGCTATCGGATACTGCAGTAACGAATGGATTTTATCCTTAGATGCGGATGAAAGAGCGGATGATGTTTTGCAAAAATCCATTCTGGAATTTTTGGAATCTGAAACGGAAGAGGTGGATGGTTTTCAAATTGCAAGACTCACTTTCCATCTGGGAAGATGGATCTATCATAGCGGATGGTATCCTCAAAGAAGATATAGATTGTTCCGAAAAGAAAAGGCGGTTTGGGTGGGAGAAAATCCCCACGACTTTATCGAATTGAAAGATCCTAAAAAAGGAAAAATTCTGAAAGGGGACATTCTGCACTATAGTTTCGCCGATTTTTCCCATCAGATCACTACGATCAATCAATTCTCTTCCATTGTTGCAAATACTCGTTATGCGAAAGGGCATTCTTTTTCCCTTTTGAAATCGATTTTAAAACCGATCGGTAAATTTATAGAAATTTATCTGATGAAAAGAGGATTTTTAGACGGGGTTCCCGGGCTTTATATCGCTTTGGCATCTTCATTCTCTACTTTTTTGAAATATGCCAAAATTTACGAACTTGATAAAAAATACATAGAACGTCCGTCCAATATAAGAAAAGATTATGGCACAAAAAAATAAACCTTCCTTCTTTCAAAAATTAATCGATTCCTTATTCGGAGGCGGATCTTCTTCCGTTCCTCAAGCGGCGGCTCGCAAAAAAGAACCGCAGCATTTCCAGATGGAATGGAAAATCGCCCATGAAAAATGGAAACATCTTCTTCTCACCAAACAAGTGGAAAGCGGAGTTGTTGTGGAAAGAAAAGGATACAGACTTCTGAAAACGAACGATAAGTTATTTCGTTTGGAAGGAGAGACGTTTTCAGTAGTGATTGCCACCGGGAACAGTTTGTATCCAACTAAAGACGGCAAAACTGCGGGCATTCTTTTCGTGGATGAAGGGGAACTCAACCAAGCCGTTCAGGGAGAGTTTTCCCTTTTGGAAGGTTTTTTGGATAAGGTATCCATTCCTAAAACCGATATCCTGCAGACTTCTTCCGCCAAACAGAAAGATTGGAAATTGATTTTAACTTGGGAAAGGTTTTGGAAAGAGCAGTTGCTTTTGGCTCTTTCTCCGAACGAAACGGCACTTGTGATTTTGGGACTAGGTGAGGAATTCAAAAAATTCTTCGAATCTGTGGCGACTGATAGACAAAAGAAACTGGTGAGGGATGAATTTTTCTTTTTAAACTCAGGCAAAACTTCGGAGACGGATAACCCTCACGGAAAAAATAAGAATTTATACGGGTTTGGCCAGGCACTGAGGGATTTTTCAACGAAAATGGACATCGTGGCAACCAAGAGGGAGCAGGAAAATGGAGCATAAATCTTTAGTTACGGAAGCAATTTCCGAGTCGATTCGAGTTAAGGAACAGGTACTATCCACCTTGGCTCCCGCCATCGAAGAAGCGGGAAAGTTGGCTGTATCCTCTCTGCAAAAAGGGGGGATGTTGTATTTCTGCGGGAACGGTGGTTCCAGTTGTGACGCTTCCCATATTGCCGCAGAGCTTGTGATCCGCTATAAGTCGGGTAACGAAAGAAAGGCGATTCCCGCAATTGCACTCAATTCGGATCAGGCGGTCCTTACTGCCTGTTCCAACGATTATGGTTACGAACATATATTCAAAAGACAGATCGAAGCCTTCGGGAAACCGAACGATCTTTTTGTCGGGCTGACCACTTCAGGAAATTCCAAAAACATCATACTTGCCATGGACGAAGCGGAAAAAATCGGAATGAAAACTCTGCTTTTGTTAGGTGGTGATGGAGGTAAATTGAAAGGAAGAGCTTCTTTGGAAGTGATCGTTCCTTCCACTGTAACCGCTAGAATCCAGGAATCCCATATTTTGATCGGGCATATCATCTGTAGCATCATCGAAAAGGAGTTGTTCGGACTCGATTGAATTCCGAAGAGAATTTAGTTCGAATCGAATCTGCCGATCTTTTCACGGAACGCCAAACACTTATTTGGAAGAGTTTGGATTGGAATCTGAAGAAAGGAGAAATTCATTGTTTGGTGGGTGAGTCTGGATCCGGCAAAACCACTTTAGCTCTTTCTTTATTCGGCCTGCTTCCTTCTCTCTGGAACTGTGAATACCGCCTTTGGGATGTTTTAGGACATTCTCTGGAAGAATGGTCCGGGCCTTGGGGAGAAAAAAACAGAGGAAGTTCCCTGTTCTTAGTCCCTCAGAATCCAAATCTAGCCTTTCATCCTTATCGAAAGATGGGGGATCAGATGGAGGATTTTTTCCGTCTGTCTCTTCGTAAAAAAGTTCCTAAAGAAGAAATGCAAAATCTTTGGGGGGAGATGGGAATTTCTCATCCGGAAGAGAAATGGGATTCTTATGCGAAATCTCTCTCCGGGGGTGAAAAGCAGAGAATTTGCCTTTCCTTGGCCGTGTTGGGAGACCAACGGATTTTAGTTTTGGACGAGCCTACAACGGGATTGGATGCCAAATCGGAAAAATGGGTCTTGCAAAACATACGAAAACTGGCAAAAGAAAGAGAAAAGGGGATTCTTTTTATTTCTCATGACTTCCGGATCGTCGAAAGTATGGCCTCCCGGATTACGATAATGAAAGAAGGGAAGGTTTTGGAAACCACTCCCGTTAAGGATAAAAAAATTGAACCTAAATCGGATTACGGAAAGTTATTGGAACAAACAAGCCGCATCTTCCATTAAACTGCTGTTTTCTTTTTCTGCCGTTTTCATTCTTTTTTCTTCCTCAATTTTTTCCGAAAAAATCTATAAAATCGCAGATTGGGATGTTTCCGATTACCCTCAGGTGAGAGTCGACCTCAAGGTAAGAGAAACTTTGTCCGGCAAAGAGGATGAGATCCAAATTACGGAAGATATCGCTTCCGCCAAAAAGGTAAGCACCAGTTTCGAACTCACGACTCATTCCGAACCGAATCCTGTTCATTTTTATTTATCTATTCCTAGTTATGCGAATTGGGAAGAAAAAAGATGGTTGGTTCAATTTGCCCAATCCATCGCATCCGTTGCAGAAAAATCCAAAGGTAAATTTTTTCTAAATGTACAGTCGGATGATCAATTTCTTTTTTACGAAGGAGTTCCGTCTTCCAAACTGACTCCCGCTTTTTCTCTTCCGAAAGAAAAAGAGCCTAAATATCCAATTCGTTCTTGGGAAAAGGTTCTTTCCAGAGTTCACTCGGATACGAACCCGGATAAGGTGATGATCGTAGTCAGTTTGAAAGAAGAATGGGAAGATCGTTATAAGATATCCGATTTCGCCAGAAGAGTGAATGCGGAGAATATAGATTTTTTAGTAGTGGCTCCTCCTTCTTTGGAAACCACCAAACTGGCAAGTTATGTGAACGGTCGATTTTTCAATATCACCAAGAAGGAAAGTTTTGCAGAGTTATATTCCGAAATCAATCATTTGATTTCTCCCAAACTCAGACTTGTATATCTTTCCCCTTGGAATGTTTCTTTGTGGCAGCAATCCATCATCGTATCCAATCTTGCTTTAGGAGAAGGAAATTCTCTTTCTTTCAGTTACGAGATTTCCCCTCTGCACAGTTTGTACAGGAAAGGGAAAGACCCTCTGGTCTTTTATCCGGTCTTATTATTTCTAATCATTGTTTGTTTGTCGGTTCTTTATTTTTTAAGAGGGTATTCCGCTCCCTTAGAAAATAAATCCTCTCTTTCCAAACAGGAATCTTCTCCAACTAAAATCCTTCCTCCTCGTTCCGGTTTTTACGAAGAAAGGAACAAAGAGGAAGTGGAAGTTTACGAACGAGTGTATGGCGAAGTCGCCGAAAGAGCCAGAGAGAACGAGATCATCGCTCAGATTGTGGAAAGAGATAAAATTACGGGAGAAAATTATTCCTACGGGGTTTTGATCCTGAAGGAAGGCGCCGGATCCGGAACCCAATTCCCCGTGAGAGGGGAGGAAATCACTTTGGGTAGAGGAGAGGCAAATCACATCGTTTTGTCCGATCCTTATGCGGAACTACTGCATGCCAAAATCAAAAAGGTAAGAGGTCGATTTTTGATTTTCGATTGTGCCTCCAGTACAGGGGTGTTTCTCAATGGAAAAAAATTATTACGTCCCAAAGCACTTTACGATTTGGATGAAATCGAAATCGGGAAAACATTATTTTCTTTCCGAGCCAGATAAAATGGTATATCATCGAAGGGTCGCATCGGGAAAAGAGGGGTGAAACAATGAACAAACGAATTCCAATCTCATTTCTACTTATGGCTTTGTTAGTTGCCTGCAGCGGGAAAACCTCTTCCAATGCGGCAGCTACTGCTGCTTTGTTCCCTAAAGAAACAGGTGCAGACGGATGCACAGTTTACGGACTCAGCACGCAAGTAAAAGCGGGATACACTGGAATCACTACCTCTTCTCAGTCGGTAAACTATCGTTTATCGGGACAAACTTATTATGCAGTCCTTCAAATTGCTGGAGCACAAATCGGAACCAATGTCGTACTCAACAGAGATCTAAAACCGAATATTTATAATTCATCCAGTTGCCCCTTGGATTTGGATGCAGCTCCTTTAACTAAGGAAGGAACGGAATACACCAGAACTGTGGCAGATACCACAACGATTTCCTTTTTGAAGTCGGGAAGTTATTTGTTATATCTCTATCAACAGCCGGATCCGAATACAACACCTACCACAGTCCTGACGACTGGAACACCTGTGCAGGCGATCTCAGGCGATTCTCTGACTGATATTTTGAACGGTGGTTCTACCACCACTTTCAAGTTTGCTTGCGACGGAGTCGCAACTGGAGTTTGCCAGAATTATTACGGATCTTTCTCCTCCTGTCTTTTCGGAGGAACCAAACAATCCGGAAAATGTACCGAAGATGGAACAGTTGTGGGGTCTTGCAAAATCGCCCAATCGGGAGTGGGCACAATCGTTTCCGTATATCGACCTTCTTTGGATCTTTCTTCCGCACAGGCCCTCTGTACATCTCCAGGAGTGTTCCAAGCGGGAACTACAGTGCAAACTCCTTAAATCCCTTCTATTTTCTTCAAATTCTCTGGACGTCTCCCCCCTGGTCTAATGTATGACTATGGTAGGGGAATTGTTCGTATGAAAACGATGTTTGAGAAAATTTGGAATGACCATCTTGTCGATGAGGAGAATGGTACTTGCATTATTTATATCGATCGTCATCTGGTTCATGAAGTTACCAGCCCGCAAGCATTCGAAAGTTTGAAACTGACAGGAAGAAAAGTCCGCAGACCGGACGCAACTTTCGCCACTATGGATCATAACGTATCCACTCGTTCCAAAGATTGGAAAACGGCAGACCCTGTTTCCGTGTTACAAATGCAGACTCTTATGGACAACTGCAAAGAAAACGGAATCACTCTTTTTGATACGAATCATCCCGACAACGGAATCGTTCACGTAGTCGCTCCCGAATTGGGAATCACTCATCCTGGTTTAACTATTGTTTGTGGGGACTCCCACACTGCCACTCACGGCGCTTTCGGTGCTCTTGCTTTCGGAATCGGAACTTCCGAGGTGGAACATGTTCTTGCCACTCAAACTCTGGTTCAGACAAAACCGAAAACTTTGGAAATCAGAGTGGATGGAAAATTATCTCCCCTCGTTTCCGCAAAAGACATCGTACTTGCTATCATTGGAAAAATCGGAACGGATGGAGCCACCGGTTACGTAATCGAATTTACCGGGGAAGCCATTCGTTCTCTTTCTATGGAAGGAAGAATGACCATCTGCAATATGGCGATTGAAGCGGGAGCGAGAGCCGGTTTGATTTCTCCTGACGAAACCACTATTTCCTACATTCAAGGAAGAGATTACGCTCCTAAAGGGGAAGAATGGGATCGTGCCATTCAAAAATGGCGTTCTTATGCAACCGATCCCGGTGCTAAATTCGATAAAACGGTCGTTCTCAATGCGAATGAAATTTCTCCTATGGTGTCTTGGGGAACTTCTCCCGGACAAGTTGTACCTGTGACTTCCTTGGTTCCCGGACCGAATGATTTCTCAGATCCGATTCAGAAAAAATCCGCAGAATCCGCACTCGCCTATATGGGGTTAAGTGCCGGTCAAAAAATTTCAGACATACAAGTAAATAAGGTATTTATCGGATCCTGCACCAACTCCAGAATCGAAGACCTAAGAGTGGTCGCAGACACAGTGAAAGGAAAAAAAGTAAGCTCTAAAGTGGAAGCAATCATCGTTCCCGGTTCGGGAAGAGTGAAACGCCAGGCTGAGAAAGAAGGTTTGGATAAAATCTTTTTGGAAGCAGGGTTTCAGTGGAGAAATCCGGGTTGTTCCATGTGCCTTGCGATGAATGATGATGTCCTTTCTCCCGGAGACAGATGTGCATCCACTTCCAATCGTAACTTCGAAGGAAGACAAGGAAAAGGGGGAAGAACCCATTTGGTCGGTCCTGCTATGGCAGCAGCTACGGCGATCGAAGGTCATTTTGTCGATATCAGAGATTGGAAATAAGGAAAAGTCATTATGAAAGCATTTACTGTTTTAAACGGAATCGCAGGTTTATTAGATAAAGCAAACGTAGATACCGATCAAATCATTCCTAAACAATTTCTTAGAAAAATAGAAAGATCAGGATTCGGTAAACACTTGTTTCACGACTGGAGATTTTTGGACGATGCAGGCCAAAAGCCCAATCCCGATTTCGTATTGAACCAGCCAAGATACGAAGGTGCGAATATCCTAGTGACTAGAGATAATTTCGGATGCGGTTCTTCCAGAGAACATGCTCCTTGGGCTTTGGAAGATTACGGATTTCGTTCCGTCATTGCTCCTTCTTTTGCTGATATTTTCTTCAATAATTGTTTCAAAAACGGAATGCTTCCCATTGTTCTTTCCGAAGACAAAGTAGAGGAAATTTTTCAAGCCATCGATAAAAAAGTAGGCGCAAAATTAACCATAGACTTGGAAAAACAGACCATCGTTACGGAAGAAGGGAAATCCTATTCTTTTGAGGTGGATTCTTTTAGAAAACACTGTTTACTGAACGGTTTGGATGACATCGGACTCACTCTTCAAAAAGAAGACAAAATTAAAAAATTTGAAAGTTCGAATCAAAAAGAAGTTCCCTGGCTCTATAAAAACGTTATATAATCCTTTTCATGATTCAAAAATTCATTCGATTATTAGCATTTGCTTCGGTGATCACTTCCATCACATCTCTTTTTGCGGCGGATGATCTCCTAATCCAAGACACCAAACTCGGTTTGGGAAAAGAAGCGATGAGAGGCACTACTGTTACGGTTCATTACACCGGCAAACTCACTAACGGTAAAGTATTCGATTCTTCCGTAGACAGAGGAGAACCGTTCACTTTCGATTTGGGTTCCGGGCAAGTGATCCAAGGTTGGGAAAAAGGAATCGCTGGAATGAAAGAGGGCGGTAAAAGAACTTTAACCATCCCTCCTAGACTCGGTTACGGCGGTAGAGCTGTAGGACCGATCCCTGCCAACTCGACCTTGATTTTTGAAGTGGAACTGCTCAAAGTAAAATAACCTATGTTAGACCCGATTACGAAAGGAATTGACGACTTCGGAAATAGCTTATTACAAGCGTTAAACAACGTCCAAGGTTTCTTTGGTAAGGAGTTATCCGTTGCCAATCCCATCAAAGATAATGTTCTTCAGATGATCGGCAACACTCCTCTCATTCGATTGAATCGGATCGGTTCCGAATATTCAGGAATTCATTTTTATTTAAAAGCGGAGTTTCTCAATCCTACGGGCTCCGCAAAAGATAGAACGGCGCTTGCCATGTTCATCGATGCGGAACGAAGAGGAAAATTGAAGAAAGGAATGTCCGTAGTTCTTTACGGCGCCGGTTCCTCTTCGATCAGTTTTACTTGGATCGGGAAACTCAGAGAATACCCTGTGTATTGTTTGGTGCCGCTGCAAACTTCCCAAGAAAGAATTCAAATTTTGAGAAGTTACGGTGCGGATGTGACTGTCACAAACGAGTCGGACTTGAATCGTTTGGCGGAATTGGCGGAAGCCAAAGCTCAGAAAACAAACGGTTGGATTCCTGATGAACATTCGAATCCTGCAAATCCTAACTTTCATTTTAAAACGACCGGTCCCGAAATTTGGAGAGACTTACAAGGCAAAGTAGGTGCTGTAATTTCCGCACCCGGTTCAGGTGGTGCTATCACTGGAATCGGACGTTATTTGAAATCCCAAAACTCCAAAGTAAAGGTGATCATTTCAGGAAAACAAAACTCTTCCTTTTTGAGATACGGAAGAGCAAAAGATAAAAAGGAACAAGAATCCATTTCTCTTCCTTCCGTTTATGACCCCAAACTCATCGACGATTACTTCCAAGTTTCTCCGGAAGAAGCCCTTCACTTGCAGGCAGATCTTTATGAAAAAGAGGGCATCTTTGCCGGATTAACAACAGGAACCGTCATCGTTGGAGCTCTTCGTTTTTCCGCAAAGATACATGAGGAAGAGACTAGAAATTCGAAAGAACCTTTCAATATCATCATTCTTTCGCCTGATAGAGATTAGTTTACCACTTCTCTTTTTCTTCGCCCAGATAAAACTGCCTCATAATATTGAAACCCAGACAAAATTCCTGTTTGAAATAGTCGTAGTCCCCTCCTCGGAGTAACTGCGTATGGGCAAGCGCTCTTGTATTGGAAACAAACACTTGGAACACATGTCCTCCCGTTTCCAAATCGAATCCCAAGGCGAAAGGAACGAATCTATGTTTTACTGGTTCATTCAAAACGATATTTCTGGCAAAGACATCTGCTAAAGTAATCGAACCGTTCGCCAGTCCTTGGTTGATTTGATCGCTTGTGTACTGAGTGATACCGGAGAGTTTCGTCTTTTGGGATTCAGTTGCATAATTATCTCCGAAGTAGTCTCTGTGAGGAGCGAGAAGAGAATCGAAGGTGATGTCGAATCGGTTGGTGATTTTGATCCTTCCTCCGATTTCCAATCCGGCTCTGTCGTTTGCAATCTGGTAGGGAGCGAAGTTTCTATGGACGAATAGGGGAGAGATCTGTAATGAAATTCTTTCCGTAAATTTTCGAGAGATGAGAAGAGATGCCATATAGGATCTTTTGTCCGAATCGGAAAGTTCGTATGTATTCAGATCCTTATTGATTTTGTTGTCTATGACCGACTGTCCCGTCCAAGCTCGATTGTAATAATTGAATGTGAGTGATTGATCCGTTGTTTCCTGACCTAAAACACCAAACAGACTGATGGTGAGAGGAAACCCGTCGTTTTGGGATACAATTTTGAATTTGGTTCTGGCTTCCCAAGTTTTGTATTGGGAAGTTCTGGCGACTCCTACACTCAGCCTGTCCGTAATTCCATAGTCGAGTGAAAGTTGAGTGTTGGCTCCGTCGTCCAAACCGAAGAAATTTTCGAATCCCGTTTTTGCGTTTCCGAATCTATGATTGAATCGAAAGACCAAATTCTTTTTACCGATATCTTCCGTGCTAGGCATAAAGATCATGCTTGAGCCCATAAAATGTGTTGTGGACATGGGTTCTGAAAAAACGGGAAAGGGAAATGCAAATAATGATGGTAATGCGATGATAAAAATACGGAAAAATTTCATTTTATCCTTCTTTTTTGAATATGATTTTGGCTCTGACTTTGATTTCAGGGCTGATCTTGTAGAACAACATCTTAGGGACTTCGATTTTATAATCTTCCAATCGAATCTCGAATAATGATTGTAATTCTATCCTTCCCGAACTTCCTGCAACCGTTCCCGTAAGAGAAACTTTTTCCCGTTTCACTCCGTGTAGTTCCAAACTTCCCAGAGCAGTCACTTCTCCCGTTTCCTTGACCTCTTTCACCTCACCTATGTAAATCGCTTTCGGATGGATATGTGTTTCCAGATAATTATCTTGCAGATGGGATGTTTGCAGTCGATTGTCCGTGCTGAAATCCTTTAAGTCGATGATTACTTGGATCTGTTTCGTTTTAGGATCCAGAAACCCTGAAACTGTTTCTCCTTCCCCGTAGATGGTTTCCAGTTTGGATTCGGACTTGAATTGGATTTTTCCGGATTCTATTTTCCACAAGGACTGTGCTTCGGTAGATACGGCTGTCGAAAAAAGAATCACACTAAGGAAAACATAATTCCATTTCATGGAGAAGAACCTCCCAAAATCCAACAATAAATGGCCTTGTCTATTGCTTGGTTCGTATGGATTGCCATCGCTCCCGTAGATTGTTCCTTATAAAGGATGGATGTGGTAGGACTTCCCGGGTTGGTGTATCCTTTCACTTGGCTGTATGAGGTAGTGTCGTAACGAACGGAACCGTTGTGGCAGCCGGAGGTACCACAAGTGCTGTTAAAGCCCGCAGTCGCAAGACTGGAGAAGGCCGGAGAGGGAGTTTCACAGCTGGGGATGGGAAATTTGCCTGCAGCGCCGGAAGCTGTAGAGGAAGAGGAACTTGCCAATCGGGAAAGAAGAAGGGCTCCTAAAGCGGTGTCTTTGTCTTTTTCACTTGCTTTTTCATAACTGCAGCCTGTGAAAGAAAGAACCAAGAACAAACGGAAAATAAGGGATAAGGGTTTCATGGATTTATATTTTGCCTTAACGGCAATTAAAAATAAGCATAAACCCCGAGTAGTGTAAATTTATTTACAAGTTAAGATTCTGATCTTTTCTCCAAAATATATTTCATATATAGAGTTTTTTGATTTCGGAAAGAGATTCTCTGGCGACTCTTTCTCCCAGTTCTATGAACTCTGCACTTCTCCAAAATTCGAACCAGTTTGAGTTGGGCAGGATAGGATTCAAATACACATCCGCCTCTTGGGCAGAGTATTTTCCGATTCTATACTGCAAGGAATAAAGACTGTTTACGATGATATCCAAAACATTCAGGTTGAGAAGTTTATTCGTTTTCATCTGATCTCTGGAAGAAGGCATGGAATTGATCGCTATGATTCTCTCCACACCTTCCTTTGTTAGGGGAGAAACGGGGAGAGGATTTACGATCCCTCCGTCCACATAGGTCTTTCCGTTTTCCTGAGGTTGTGGAACGAAAACCCCTGGAATCGAAATGCTTGCCATCACCGCATCCAACACCTTCCCTTCGGAAAGAACGATTTCTTGTCTGTTGGAAATATCGCAAGAGATGAGCCTCAGCTTTACGGGAAGGTCTTCGAAATAAAGATCTCCCAAATATTTTTCCAACATATTTCTTACGTTTTTTCCATGGAGAAGTCCTTGTCCCGGAAAAGACAAATCCACGAGTTTCAGCATTTTGAAAAAAGAATCTATTTCAGCTAACAAAGGTTTAATTCCTTTGTATCCCAGACCGCTGGCCCAGAATGCACCTACGATGGCACCGATACTGGTTCCTGAAATCATATCCAAACTGAGTCCTTCTTCTTCGAAGACTTTCATCACTCCGATTTGAGCCAATCCTAACGCAGCTCCTCCTCCCAAAGCGAGCCCTACTTGGACTCCTGAAAGTTCTCTTGCCTTTCTGCGGATATGGATTTCCAGTTTACCATGATCGATGATCGTATCGATGGGAGTTTCATGATACAGAACGTCGTTGGATCTGGATTCTTCGGAAAGAAATTCACAGACTGTTGGAAATTCTTTTTTGAGATCCTTTCCGAAGGTCACAAGGTTGTCCACATTGTCGGATTCATCTAACAAGGATTGGATGAGTTCGGGAGGATCGTCCGGAAATACTTCCAGAAAAATAAAGGAATGAGTGGAATAATGTCTGCCTAAACTGTCTTTGATTTTGTCCGGATCTCTGAATCTATATTGTTTGATATAACCCGATTTTTCCAATTCTGCGGAAATAGGCTGATTGAATCGGAGTATCACAGATTTTTTGCCGGATTCTTTTTCGATGGCTTCCGCAAGTAGCACCGAATAGTAGTTAATTGCAGTCGGATTTGAATGAAGAATACAAACTACGGAATTGCGAAAGAATTCTTTGCTGCCTAACAGTTCGTTTCGCAAAGTTTTGGTCAGCATTTTGGAGAAGGCAGTGGATAAGATAGGGATTTTTTTCAGTAACTCCCTGAATTCTTTGGGAGATAGAACCAAAAAGCGGGAGTCGCTTAATGTTTTGGCGTTATGAGAATGATTTTCCCCTGTGAGAAGGGAATGGATTCCGAAGTATTCCCCTTTCTTTAAAATCTGAAGTTCTTCCTCTTTGGTTTCTCCTTTTGCAGGATTAAAAATGGAAACGGAACCGGACAAAATCAAATAAAGACTTTGATCTTCTCCACCTTTTTTGTATAGGATCTCGTCCCTTTTCGCTTCTACGATTTGCACCGCATCCGCTACCCAATGGAGTTCTTTTTTGTTCAGGTTTCGAAACAGTGGCAAACCTGATACTAAGTGAATTTTACCGTCGAGATCTTTCATTTTCTCTTTCCTAAAACCAGAATTTATTTCCTGAAAGAAATGAAATTTGGTTTTTTATGCATTTTTCGCTTTTTTTGTTGACTAGTTATGCGTATAGTGCTATTTATATGTTTAGTAAACAGGAGTCTGTATGATCACTCATTTAAAAATTCGCGATTTTGCTCTTTTGGAATCCCTGGACCTGGATATTGGGAATGGACTGTCGGTATTTACGGGGGAATCAGGCTCCGGTAAATCCCTTGTTTTCGACGCCATCACTTCTATCTTGGGGGGCAGGTGTTCCACAACGAATATACGCACAGGGAAAGAAAAATATTCTCTGCAGGCAATCGTTTCCTTGAAAGAACATCCAGAAGCGAAAGAATATCTCACCAAACAAGGGTTCCAGTGGGAAGGAGAAGAAATCATTCTCAGCAAAGAACTTTTGAAAGACGGAAAAGCCAGAGTGAAAATCGGAGACTCCCTTGCTTCTACTTCTCATTTGAGAGAACTGGGAAAATGCATTGCGGAAATCCACAGCCAAAACGAACAACTTTTCCTTTTGGAAAAAACGCACCAATTGGAGTTTTTGGACCGATTCGGTCATTTGGAATCCATGAAGGCCAAGGTGAAACTTTCTCTGCAAAACTTCCGCCATTGGAAAGACAAATTGATTCATTTCGATGAAACTCTCAAACATTCCCAAAAAAGAAAAGAAACCCTTTCTTATGAAATCGGAGAAATCGAATCCGTTTCTCCGAAAGAGGGCGAGGACGAATCCTTATCCCAAGAAGAAAGGTTCCTTGCCAACGGAGAAAAACTATCCGAGAACTATCGTTATATTTTAGAGGAACTTTCCGATAAGGAAAATTCCATACTCAAAACATTTCCTTCTCTCATCCATGCTATGGAAAAAATTTCCCAACTTCTTCCAGAAAAACAAACCTTAAGAGAAGAATGGGAGGAAGTTTATGATCATCTAAAGTCTTTGAGAACCACATTGAGAGAGGATGAAGAGGAATTATTTTTCAGTCCAGATCGCCTGGATATGGTGCAAACCCGCTTACAAGAACTCACCCGTCTCAAAAAAAAATACGGATGTGGGGTTCCCGAAATTTTACAACAACTGCAAGAAAAAAAGGCGGAAATGGAAAAATGGAGTTTGGAAGAGGGAGACAGAGACTTTCTCGTTCAAAAACACGATCAATCTCTGGTAGAACTGAAAGAATTGGTATTTCAATTATCTCGTGCTAGGCGAAATGTTTTGTCTCCTTTTGAAGAAGAAGTGCAAAAAGAACTTCATGATTTGGGGATGGAAGGAAGCAGGCTGCAAGTGGTGCTTCGTTGGGAAGAGAATCCGGACGGTGAAGTAGAAGAAGGTTCCAAATCTTATTATCTTTCCGAATCCGGTTTGGACCAAGTGGAATTTTATTTCAGTGCCAATGTGGGAGAAAAGCCCCGTCCGCTGCGCAAAGTGGCTTCGGGTGGAGAGTTGTCTCGTGTGATGCTCGCACTAAGGAGTGTCTTAGGGAAATTCAGCCCTGCACCTCAAATTTTGATTTTGGACGAGATTGACACCGGTTTGGGGGGAGAAGCAGCCAATTCTCTTGCCTCTAAATTGAAAAAATTGTCCAGAAACTCACAAATTCTACTCATCACTCATACGCAACAGATTGCGGCGACAGGGGATCAGCACTTCCGCTTGGAAAAACATACGGAAAATGGAAGGACCATCGCTTCCGCAAAAGATTTGAATTATGAGGAAAGAAAACGGGAACTCGCTCGAATGATCGGAGGCAAACAATTGACCCAAGGAGTCTTAAAAGCCGCCACTGATTTGTTACAAAAGAAAGCGGTTTAATTCCGGGAAAAAATAGTATTTGGCGAAAAAGGGAAGAAAGAAATCCTTATTCTGTAGTCCTGAATTGGGGTCATTTCATGTTCTTTCCTTTCGCTAAATCAGAATCATTTATTTCGTGGATTCCACCTGAATCCATCCCTATTATTATTTTGTTAGTTTCCCTCGTAGGAGTGACCATCATTATCGAAAGATTGGTGTTCTTTTGGAGACTCAAGCCCATCTCTCAAGACGATTTTCGAAAAGTCAGAGAATTGGCGAGAGAATCCAAATGGGATGAAGGAAGAGATCTTCTTGCTCATAAGAGCCAATCCCCGGCATCCATCTTACTTCAACTTGCATTCGATCTGAAGAGAAGAAATATTCCTTACTTGGAAGATGATGTAAGACAAGAAGGTTACCGACAAGTGAGCCTGATGGAAAAATATCTTACCAGTTTAGGAACCATTGCGACCATTGGTCCTCTTTTGGGAGTTTTGGGAACCGTTGTGGGAATTGTTCGGTCTTTTGCTGAAGGTATGGGATCGAAAGGTGCGGAACTAGGAATTTCTGAAGCTCTCTATACGACTGCTATGGGTTTGGCGGTGGCGATTCCTGCTTATGTTTTTTATAATTATTTTTCCAAATCGAAAGAAGAACGAATTGTGGAAATGGAAAACGTAACGGAGCTAGTTCTCCCTTATTTAACAGAAGAGCGAAAATAAGTTTATGAAGTTTCGTAAGAAGCAACAATCTTTCAACAATATCGAACTTGCCCCATTGATTGATGTTATTTCTTTTATCGTAATTTATTTTTTAATGAATGCCACTTTGGAGAAAAATACGGCTCTCAAAGTGGAGTTGCCTAGGTCTTCCAGTGTTTCCAAAGAGAAACAAAAAGATGAACTCATCATCACCGTCGACAAACAAGGCAAAGTATTCCTGGATAAAAGTACCGATCCTGTCGCACTAGAAGCATTGACGGAACGAATCAACGGGTTTTTAGGTCCTGAAAAGGAAAGAGATCCGAAGAAAAACAAAGTGATCATTCGCGGAGATGGCGGTGCCTCTTACCAAATTGTTGTGAAAGTGATTGATGCTGTGAATGCAGCAGGTGTGAGTCGATTTAACTTAGCAATGGTAAAAGGCACTTCAAAATAAGTTTTTGAAACTCAATAAGTTTTATTCTTTCTCCCTTTTTCTATTCTGCTTTGTACTGCTGTTCTCCGTAAAGTGGTTTGCTCTTTGGTCGAATCGATCCGCTTTCATCGATAAAAGAATCACAAAAATAGAATTTTCCGGAAACAAAAACACTTCCGGAAACGATATTTTAGATCTAGTAGATATGAGACCCGATATGGTTCTCACCAAAGATCTATTAAACGCCGATATGAGAGCGTTGTTTCAATCCGGATTTTTCTTTCAAATCGACATCCAAGGGGAGTTAGACGGACCTGACGGAGTCAAAATTTTAATCGTAGTCAAGGAAAGACCCAGAGTCAAAGACATCGACTTTATCGGAGCCGACGAGGTATTCCCTTCCGATTTAAGGGAGAAAATCCCTTTGAAAGAGAACGAAGTCATCACTCCTAAAAAAGTGACTCTTTCCAAAGAAGTGATCCTTAAAAAATACAGGGATGAAGGCTTTTTTCTAGCTTACGTTCGGTTTGAAACCGATCCTGTAGATCCTGAGACCAACACGGTTCGAGCGAAATTCATCATCGATGAAGGGGAAGAAATCCCCGTATCTAAAATCAATATTTTCGGAAACTCAGAGGTAGACACTTACGAAATCCAGTCCATTTTGGATTTGAAAGAAAGTGGCCTTATCGAATCCGGCGTTTTTAAAGAATCCGCATTTGAGACCGACAAACAAAAAATAGTCGGTTTTTTGAAAACCAAAGGTTATGTAGATGCGGAGCTCAGCAACGACGGAACGAATTGGGAAATTCGATGGGAAAATCCCAAGAAAAAAGACAAACGTGTTGTCGTAGTTAATTTTAAGTTAACCGAAGGAGAACAATATTACTTCAACGGTTACTCCACCGCTCACGATATGACTTTGGGACCGACAGGGATGCCTCTTTATTTGAATAAAGAAAACAACCCTGTGGGAACTCCTCCCGATGAGTGGAAACCTGTTTATGAACTGAAACACCTAAAGGAACAATACGAGTTCGCTGACAATGATGTAGGAGAAGTGTTCGATGAGTCCCGATTTCAAAAAGACAGGGGATCTATCAACGAGGCTTATTCCCAAAAAGGTTATCTTTTCGCTCAGGTAATCCCCAGAAGAAGGATCGTAGAGTTATCTGAAGAATCTTTGAGTCGTTACGAAAATTGTTCCGTTCGAACCAATCCCGACGCAGTTAGGGATTGTGAAGAAGAATACAATCGTCTAAATATTGCTAAATTAAGGGAACTCTACCAAACGAATAAGGATCTGAGAGGTAAAAAATTCATCCATGTGGATTTTACCATCAGGGAAAATAACCTGGCATTCGTTGAAAACATCATCATCAAAGGAAATAAAAAAACCCAGGATCGTGTGATTCGAAGAGAGCTGCTTTTCAAACCGGGAGATCTTTTCAATTCCACGTTAGTAAACCGTTCCAGAGAAAGAATCTTTAACTTGGGTTATTTTAAAGAGGTAAACTTTAACATGCGCCCCGGTTCCGATGAGACGAAAATGAACCTCATCATCGAACTTTTGGAACAGCCTACCGGGACTGTGTCCATGGGGGGTGGTTACGGAACCATCACTGGGTTCTCCATTTTTACTCAGTTAGGTGAAAATAACTTGAATGGAACGGGGCAACAAATCAACGGTCGTATCGAATTCGGTCCCATCCGTCGTTATTTGCAGTTGTCCTGGACTGAACCTTGGTTCAACGATAAGCCTTGGTCTTTGACTTTATCCGCCTTTTATTCCTCCAGAACCTTGTATGTGGGAGCGACTTCCATCACTGAAAACAACAACCAAGGGATTAAGGAAACTGCTTCTTACGAAAGATCGGGAGTCGGGGTCAGTGCGGGGATCGGTCATAGATTTTTGATCAACTGGACTCACTTCCATAGATATTCTCCTTCTTTTTTCGCATCTACCAGACCTACCTCTCTGGTTTCCGATCAGGTTTTGGCGGAAGTGGACAGGGGTTGGCAATTTCGTTCTCAGTTGACCAATGGTATTGCTTACGATAACAGGGATAATGTGTTCAATTCCACCCAAGGTTTCAACATGATTTTCTCTGTAGATAATGTGGGTCAGTATTTGGGAGGGGAAAGCCATTTCGATCAGTTCAGCCCTATTTTAGAATATTATCATACTTGGTTTGACTATACTCTTTTCGGTTTGATTCGTAAAAATATGCTGAAACGATGGAGAGTGGTTCAGCAGTTCCGTACTTCTTCCGTTTTTACTTTCGAACGTTCGCCAAAATACAGGGCTCAGGATAAGGAAAAAGTTCCTTACGTTCAGGTTCAGGACCGCCTTTTCCTAGGGGGATACGAATCTTTGCGTGGGTGGTTTTTTGATGATAAATACTATCCTGACGAATGGAAAAACGGTGCGGCACACAGGGTTCTATTCACTTCCGAACTTCGTTTTCCGATCGAACCTTCGCTTCTTTGGTTCGTCGTATTCTTGGATGCGGGTGCCATGTACGAAGAGATCAATAAAGCGGTCGGGGAGAGAAAAGAATATTTTCAAAATTACGATGCTACCGTAAGAGCCCAAAGGATGACAGATCCTGTAGGAACTTATTATTATGAAAACTACAACGCTTACGGTCAGAAACTTCCCATGTCTCCTTTGGATCTGAACGATCCTGAAAGATTGGTTCTTTCCGCTAAAAACTTATCTTTGCAAAACTTCAAATACTCTTGGGGTTTCGGCCTTAGGATTCAAATTCCAGTGCTTCCTCTTCGTCTTTATTTTGCACAAAAGATTCGTTATACGGGTGTGGCGGATCGTCCTTTCGGAGTTTATCCCGACAATAACAGCTTTCAATTCGTATTTGGTATCGGGGATTTGCGTTTTTAGTGGATTTAACCGGTTTAAATCCCGAACAGACAAAGGCTGTTGTAACTGTAGATGGACCTGTTTTGATTTTAGCAGGAGCCGGATCCGGCAAAACGAGAGTCATCACTTATCGAATCGCCAAACTTGTAATCGATGAAAAAGTTTATCCCAATCGAATTTTAGCGGTTACTTTTACCAATAAGGCCGCTCAGGAAATGAGAGAGAGGTGCCATTCCCTTCTAGATACATCCAACTCGGAACCTTTCATTAAAACATTTCACTCTCTTTGTTTGTACATTCTTAGAAGAGAAGGAAAGGTTTTGGGGTTGGGTTCCAATTTCACTGTTTATGACAGCGATATGCAGGAATCCTTAATCAAAGAAATTTTGAAAAAGAAAGATCTGGATACTAAGGAATTCCGTCCCGCTCATCTAGGAAATTTATTTTCGGGCGCCAAAGATTCTTTCCAAACGGCAGAGGACTATTCCAGAAAGAACGATCACGATTCGTATGCAAGAACCGTTTCTGAAGTGTTCCTCGCTTACGAGAATGAAAAACAGAAAAGAAACGCTCTCGATTTCGGGGATTTGATTCTCAAAACGGTTTTATTGTTTCGCGACTTCCCTCTGATTTTGGAAAAATACCAAAACCAGTGGAAATACGTTATGGTGGATGAGTATCAAGATACGAATAAAATCCAATACCATCTAGTAAAACAATTAGCTTCCTCACACAGAAATATCTGCGTGGTGGGGGATGACGATCAGTCCATTTATTCCTGGCGTGGTGCCGATATTTCGAATATTCTAAATTTCAGCAGCGATTATCCGGATGCTTTGATTGTGAAACTGGAGGAAAATTATCGTTCCACCAAAACGATCATTGAAACCGCAGCTAGCATCATTTCCAATAATTCCAGAAGAACGGACAAAACCTTGAGAACGAACAATCCTCAAGGCGAAAAAATCCGTGTCACCGCTTACCAAAACGAAACGGAAGAATCGGCTGGCATTCTACAAAAAATCGTAAAATATAAAACGGGAAACACACGTTATTCGGACAATGCGGTTTTCTATCGAACCAACAGCCAGTCTCGTTACTTCGAAGAAGCTTTTCGAAAAAAAGGAATTCCTTATAAAATCTTCGGTGGGTTTCGTTTCTTCGACCGTAAAGAAGTCAAAGATCTGGTCGCATATCTTTCCGTAATCGTAAACCCAGTCGATTCCACTTCTCTTCTTCGTATCATCAATTCTCCTCCCAGAGGGATCGGAGATACCACCATAGGAAGACTCACTCAGTTTTCCATCGACGAAGGAATTTCTTTGTTCGAATGTTTGTCCCGCAAAATTCCGGATGTAAAAAAAGGAACCGCAGGCAAATTAAAAGATCTTTCCAAACTCTTCGAAGATATGATCGAAGAACACGAGAAAAAGGCTTCTCCTTCGGAGATCACATACGAGGTTTTGGAACGTTCCGGTTATAGAGAGTTTTTGGAGAATGAAGGAACGGAAGAAGCGATTTCCCGTTTGGAAAACCTGAACGAATTCGTAAACGCATTGAAGGAATACGAAGAAACCACTCCCGATCCAAGTCTCGAGGAATATCTGGGAAATATCTCGCTGATTACGAGTGAAGACAATACGAAAGATTTAGCAGATTATGTAATTCTAATGACGGTTCACAATGCGAAAGGTTTGGAATTCAAAAACGTCTATATGGCGGGAATGGAAGAGGGAACCTTCCCTCATTTTTTGGCAAGCGACAGCAAAGACGGTTTGGAAGAAGAAAGAAGACTCTGTTATGTGGCGGTCACTAGAGCCAGAGAAAAATTGGAAATCAGTGTTTCCAGATACACTCGTAAATTCGGAGAAGTGGAAGCCAGAATCCCTTCTCGATTTTTGGAGGAGATTCCGAAAGAATATCTGATCGGAGAATGGATCGAATCCGCTTACGGAGTGAGAAGACCGGAAAGAACGCCTCAAGCTTCCGGGATTAGTACGAAAGGAACGCCTGAGGATAAATACGAATCCATTTCCGCCCAAAAATCTTCCGGCGAATACAGGGTAGGAATACGAGTTAGACATAAGGTTTATGGAGAGGGAAAGATCATCTCCATTTCGGGCACGGGGGACAATCGTAAGGTAGAAGTGCGTTTCGGTGCCCATACGGAGAAAAAATTCTTATTGGCATACACACCCTTAGAGATAATCTCTTGAACTAAAGAGAGGTTTTATGAGAAAGTTGATCGTCCTTTTCCTATTCTCCTTTATATTCACGGCATCCGTATCTGCACAAGCAAGCGGAGGTTTGGCGGAAGAATTCACTAAACTGGAAGATTACCTTAGAAATAAAAAACAATCTCCCGAAGAGAAGAAAAAAATCTTCGAGTCCAATATTCTAAACTCGATTCGCATCACTTTGAATCGACGACTTGCCGATCCGAAGAAAGAATTGAAAGACTTAAAAATCCAGGACGTTCAGACTGAGCGTTTGGAAGGAACGAACAATCTGTTCGTAAAATATAAAAATTTCTATATATCCTATTCTTATGCGGTAGATCCTGAAGAATACTTAACCACTCCCGTGGAAGAGAAACTTTTGGAAAAACCTGCAGGAGCGGATTTAAATGCTTCTCCTCACCAAGATGAGAAAGCGCAGGCGAAATAACTTTTTCGAGTTTCAATGGGCAATGAAGATTTTGTAGAAGTATGGAATTGGGTGTTGGAGGCAGGGGATCAAATCCTTGCCATTTACCAAACCGATTTTGCAGTGAAAGACAAGGGAGGAAATGATCCGGTTACGGAAGCGGATCTCCTCGCCAGCGAATTCCTTCAAAAGAAAATTTCCGAAAGATTTCCTAAACATGGTTTTTTATCCGAAGAAATTCGTGACAATTCGGATCGTTTGGACAAAGAATGGGTTTGGATTTTAGATCCTATCGACGGAACCAGAGAGTTCGTGAAAAAAAACGATCAGTTCGCACTCAGCCTCGGTTTGGTTCGAAATGGAACACCTGTTTGGGGAGTGATTTTTAATCCTGCTACGGGAGAGTTTTTCTCCAAATTGGATTCTACTTTTTTCATCAAACTCACTCCTCCTTTTTTCACTGCCGAAAATTTGGAAAAAATTCTGCTCACTTCCAAATCCGTTTTTTCTCATGAAGACATCGATTTCGGCAAGGAACACAAACCTATTTTGAATGTTTCTTACTCTGAAATGAAAGAAGGTCTTTTCGAAGATTCCTTTTGGAAAGACGGTTTTGAAATCAAGGCGATGGGAAGCATTGCTTACAAATTAGGCTTATTATCCGCAGGTCATGTGGATTTGATCGTTTCCTTAAAACCCAAAAACGAATGGGATATTTGTGGCGGCATATCTTTGTTAGATGAAGAGAATTTCAAATATTTCCCTTTGAAAAAAGATTCCAATTATTCGTTTAACAGAAAAGATACGAAATCCTTCGGACTTGTTGCGGGAAACAAAAAGGCTGTAGGATATTTGGAAAAACTGGTTTCCATTTCCACCTTGTCGGAAAGGGTAAAAGACAAGTGGTAAATCCCATACGAATCGCTATGGATGCCCGACCTCTCTCCACCCGCATCTCCGGGGTAGGCAGATTGATTGCGGAAACCATCAAGGCCTTTCCTCATCCTGAAAAATATCATTTTTATCTATTCACCCATCTTCCCATCCATCCGGACCATCTTTCCGTATTGAACTTACCGAATGTGACTTTGGTTTCCGGAGGAGGTTTTTTCCGTTGGAAAGGAGGATTGTATTATAATCTCTATCTTCCTTGGATCTTGAGATGGATGCCTATCGATCTTTTTTGGGGCTCTCAGCAGATCCTCCCTCCTTTTTTACCTGGTAAAATCCAAGCAGTACTGACTTATTGCGATTTGGTTTTGTATCTTTATCCTAAAACCATGCGCACTCTGGCAAGATGGCAGCAAAGATTATTCCAAAGTTATTCCGTGCATAGGGCCGCTTATATTCTTTCCATTTCCAGACAGACAAGTGATGATATGTGTGCGTATTTTGATTATCCTACGGATCGTACGGATGTCTCTTATCCTGGAGTGAATCGAAAAGAAATAGATGAGCTTTTAAAAAAAGATCCTTCCAGAAGAATACAAGACTTAGGCGAAGATTTCATTCTTACCGTTTCCACAATCGAACCCAGAAAAAACTATCCTTTCCTTTTGAAAGTATTTCGGGAATACAGAAGGATGAATCCCAAAGATCACAAACATTGGGTGATTGTGGGAAAAATAGGATGGGAAAACAGTGAATTCATTGAAGAGCTGAGACAGGAACAATCCTTATTCAAAGACCTCCATATTCTGGATTCCGTGGGAGATTCCGATCTTCAGCATATCTATAAAAACTCAGGGCTCTTTTTGTTCGCTTCGCATTACGAAGGTTTTGGGATTCCCATGTTGGAAGCGATTTACCATAAAAAATATTGTATGGTTTCGGATATTCCCACTTTCAGAGAGATCGGTGGGGACGGAGTGACTTATCTTCCTTACCAAACGGAAGAAGATGCGAAAGAGTGGGCTTTGGAAATTTTTAAATTTTATCAAAATCCCATCCAACCGGGTTCTGACATTTCCAAGTTCACTTGGGAAAATGCCGCCTCAGTTACGGAGCAGACATTTCAAAAGATATTGAATCTTTGAAAGAATCCCTTCTTTTTCCAGACGATTCCGGAAAATAAAATCAAATTCTTTTGGGAAATAGATTCCACATGGAGATGGAATTTGTCGGAAGTCATCGCTTGGACTTTCGCCTTCCATTCCTTCGAAAGATCTGTAAATTCCAGGGTGTCTGCGTAAATTTCCACAGGGTTTTCCCAAACGATTGTCGTTTTGGATTTTTCTCTTTCAAAAACGGAACCATCTTGTCCCTTTTTATGGGACCACAAAACTTCCGTTTGTGCATTATTTTCGTAGGGTTCTTTTTCCGTCAGAATCATGGAAAGGCCGGAGCCGGACCATTTTCCTCGAGCGTAAATTTTCCATTCCTCGAAAGAAGAGAAGTAGTTGTAAGGGCGAAAATTCAGAATTTTATATTCCTATGAGAACTTCTCTGTCCATTTTATTTTTCGTTTTGCTTCCATCTCTCATTTTTTGCAAAAAGAGTGATGTCTCTCCTTCTCAAAAACTCATCGATCTAGATGTTTACACTACAAAAAAAGAAAAGTTCAATCTTTCCGAAGCGAAAGGAAAGGTTGTCGTTTTGGATTTTTGGGCTACTTGGTGCGAGCCTTGTTCCAAAGCGGTTCCAGTGATCAATCGTTGGAAGTCTTCCGTGCCGGAAGAGGATTTTTTATTTTTGGGAGTGAACACGGACACGGAAGCGAGTGTGCAAGAGATTGAAAAACATAGCGAAAAATTGGATATGAAATACAAATCCGTCTTGGATCCGGATTGGAAACTAACTGAAAATTACCAAGTGGAAGGAATGCCGTGTCTTATCGTTTTTGGAAAAGATGGGCGCATGCTCTATCGTCAATACGGTCTTCAGTCAGAAGATTTGGCGGGACTCATTGTACGTTCCAGAGTTTGGAATGATTGATATTTTCTTTATAAATTTGTGCGATGCCAAATAAAACAAACGTTAGCAAAATTGTTTCGAAAGAGTTTTATCTGTGGAAAATGTCTTGACTGAGTGACTTCGTACAAGTCAGCTAAATATACCTTTTTACGTATAGATCCAGAAAGGAGTCAATAATGCCAGCCAATTTGCCCGAACTCTTCCAGCAGAGTGCTGAAAAATTTGGGAACCGCCCCGCCTTTGTTAGTAAAGACGAAACAAAGAATTACAAACCAGTTACTTTTAAAGAAGTTTATGAATTAGGATTAAATCTTGCAGAAGCCCTAATCGATTTAGGAGTACAAGCAAGAGAAAACGTCGCTTTACTTGCGGACAATCGTTTGGAATGGATCGTCAGTGATTACGGAATCTTGATGTCCGGAGCTGCCGATGTTCCTCGTGGAACAGATATTACCGATTCTGAAATCGTATATATTCTCAATCACTGCGAAGCAAAAGTTGTTTTCTTGGAAAACGATAAGATGTTGGAGAAGTTCCAAAAGAACAGATCTCAATTCGAATTCGCGAAAACATTGGTCATTATGGATGCTAAGTCTACCGCTACGGGAGTTCTCAAACTTTACGATTTGATCGAAAAAGGAAAAGAGTTGAGAGCGAAAGGTTCTCGCAAAGCGGAAGAAAGAGTCAAAGGAATCAACTCCGAAGATCTATTTACAATCATTTATACTTCAGGAACTACAGGTATGCCGAAAGGGGTTATGTTGAAACATTCCAATATGCTTCACCAAACAACTAGCATCCTTTCCGAAATGATCGATATCAAAGCGGAAGAAAGAATGTTGTCCATCCTTCCTGTTTGGCACGTATTCGAAAGAGTGTTCGAATATCTTGCGATTGCTGCGGGATGTTCCACTTATTACACGAACGTTCGTGACCTAAGAGACGATATGAAAAAAGCAAAGCCTACTTTTATGGCTTCCGCTCCTCGCCTTTGGGAAAGTATCTATAATGGAATTTATACGAGAATCAGCGATCCAAAACAAACTCCTGCAATACGAAGAGGTTTGTTCAAATTAGCTTACTTTTTCTCCAAACATTTCAACGCTTCATTGCGCTTCTTGAAAGGGAACAAAGTCGATTATACTGGCAGAAACCCGATCGTTTCTTTGGGAATGGGGATTTACTCTTTCGTGGTTCTTGTTCTTACAGCTCCTCTCTATTTTGTTTTGGATTTAATCGTTCTTTCTAAAATCAGAGAAGCCACAGGCGGGGAATTGAAAGCTTCCGTGTCCGGTGGTGGTGCCCTTCAAAAACATGTGGATGCATTCTTCAATGATATAGGAATCAATGTTTTGGAAGGATACGGTATGACAGAGACTTCTCCGGTCATTTCCGTAAGAACTTTCAAACAATTGATCCAAGGTTCTGTGGGAGCGATCACTCCTCAGGCAGAAGTTCAAATCCGGGACGATTCCGGAAAAGTTCTCACTCATATGGATGCAAACCAGAAGGTTCTTGCCGGTAAAATCGGACAAAGAGGTGTGATCCACATCAAAGGACCTCAAGTGATGAAAGGGTATTATAAAAACCCAGAAACCACTGCGAAAGTATTGAAAGATGGTTGGATGGATACCGGAGACATCGGTATGTTCAATTTCAAAAAGACTTTGACCATCACCGGTCGTGCTAAGGACACTGTAGTGCTTCTTGGCGGAGAGAACGTAGAGCCGGTTCCGATCGAAAACAAACTGACCGAATCTCCTTATATCTTCCAGTGTATGGTGATAGGACAAGATCAAAAGAACTTGGGAGCGATCATTATTCCTGATTTCGATAAATTAGCCGAATGGACGAAAGAAAACGGAATCAGCGAGACCGACAAACAGAAGTTGATTGAAAATCCGAAAGTTGTCGATTTCTACAAAAAGGAAATCAAGGCTCTCAATAATACGAAAACCGGATTTAAGTCTTTCGAACAAGTCACTCCTTTCTTTTTGATTACAAAACAGTTTGAAGTGGGAGATGAGATGACCAACCTTCATAAAATGAAGCGCCACCTCATCGCAGAGAAATATAAAGAAAAGATCGCCAGCTTGTACGCTACTGATAACTAAAATCGGAAGCTACAGAACTGGATGTTCGAAAAAACCGCCTTCTTTCGAGGCGGTTTTTTTTTGCTTTCTTCTTTTTTCCCATTTTGCCGATAGATTTTATGTGAATCCTTTGGATGGCCAAGCCTCATCAATACTAGAACCTTCCGTTTTTTACCCTTATCTCCATCAGGATTATTATGGGATGGACTCTTTGTTTTTGTCCCCTTTGCAGAAAAACGAGATCTGGGACTTTCAAAATGTTCCTCAGTTCCATCCTGCATTTTTGGCTTTTTTAACCCTTCGTTCTTTTCTTGTTTTTGAATCCTTCGGAGCACCTCTCCAAGTAAGAGGACTTTCCCGTATTTGGAAAACGTATCTTTCTAAGTCGGGTTATTTCAAAAAGAATTCCAATTTGGTCACTTTAGAATTCATTCCCGATTTACTTTCCTTAGGCGAAGAAGAGATTTCCCATACTGAAATTTCTTTTCAGGATTCTTGGAAATACAAAATGAATTGGGAAACCACTGAGAGAGACAAAAAAGTCGTTTTTTTCTGTGCTTCCGGGAGAGACCAAGAAAAGTCCGCAAGTCTTTCCGAACTTTTATCCCAGTTTTTGATCGATTCCCAAAAGGCGAATCATTTAACAAGGGCTTATATTCGAAAAGAAACTTCCTCTTATTTGTATCTTCAGTCTCCGGACCAAGTGCATCCCAGAGTATTTTTCCGCGAAAATACGAAGGAACTTTCCCCTTTTCTGCTTTTTATCGCAGAACTATCTCCTTTTTAGAACTTCATTCTCTTAGATTCAAAGAGCGGACAATATGCAATAATTTCGCCGCTTTTTCGATGATATTCGATGTTTCTAATATTTCTTGTTTGATTAAAAATTCGTAGTTTAACAGAGATGCGATGAAATCGATAGGGAAAGGATGTTTGGATATGTGATTCATCTTCATGATGAGGGATTCATCCGCTCCCTCCGCCAGAAGGATTCTTTTGGTGAGCATCAAAAGTTCGTCTAAAACCGCTTTGAATTCATCGTTTTGTTTTTGAAAACCTTCCTGTGGAATTTTTTCCACAGTGGCGATGAGAAACGGATCTTGGGATTGGTACTCCAGTAATTTGGCAGTTCCCAAACCTTCCAAAATGATATTGGATCTCCCGTCAGGAAGTCTTTCCTTTTGGATGATATGACCCCATCCGAAAATTTCAGGGATGGGAGGAATTCCCAGACCCTTCCATTCTTTGGGAAAGGGCGCCATTGCCATTTCACTTCCGTTTTCCAGGCAAAAATCGAGCATCATCTTGTATCTTGGCTCGAAGATATGCAAAGGCAGAAAAGTTCCCGGGAAAAGGAATACTTCCGGCAGGGGGAATATCGGCAACGTGAAGGTTGACACGAAAAAAGGATTCCTATTCACTGTTAAGCTGTAAATCTAAAAAGACCAGAAAGAGAAGAGAAGCATTTGAAAATCAATTCCTTGAAATTGCAAGAAACGTTCCTCCGTTTAAAAGAACAAAAAATCATGGTGATCGGGGATCTTATCCTGGATGAATATCTATTCGGAACTGTGGATCGCATTTCCCCCGAGGCGCCCGTTCCTGTTGTTTGGGTGAGAAACGACAAACACACTTTGGGAGGCTCCGGGAACGTCATCCAAAACCTTTCTTCCATAGAAACCAAGTCCATTGTAATGGGTAGATTGGGGAAAGATAAGGCGGGAGACTTGATGAAGTCCCTGATACTCAAGGGAAATGTGTCCGAAAAAGATCTTCGACTGCTAGAGTCCGAGACAATTCCCACTATTTTAAAAACCAGAATCATCGCCTCACAACAGCAAGTTTGCAGGGTGGATCGGGAAGAAATCGTCCCTTTGACTCCTGATGAGGAAAATTTCGTTTTAGAACAATTTAAGTCTAAAATCGGGGAATGTTCCGCAGTGATCGTATCCGACTATGACAAAGGTTATTTGACAAAAAAAGTGATCGAAGAAGTGATTCGGATCGCTGTGGAAAACAAAGTCATCGTAACTGTCGATCCTCAGATCAGTCATTTTTTTCTATACAACGGGATCGACATCATGACTCCGAATCATCACGAAGCAGGAAAGGCCTTGGGGAAAAAATTGGAAACGGAAAAAGATATCGAAGCTGCCTGCATCGAAATTTCCGAAAGAATCCGTCCCAAAGCGATGATGATCACCAGAGGCGACAAAGGTATGACGATCTATGAGACGGACACTAAAAAGTTTCACCATATCCCCACTGTCGCCAAAGAAGTGTTTGATGTGACTGGGGCGGGGGATACTGTCATTTCCACATATACCGCTTTTCTTGCCGCAGGAATGTCCATTCACGAGGCGAGCCTGATCTCCAACGCAAGTGCGGGAGTCGTTGTTGGGAAGTTAGGTGCTGCTACCGTGACTCATAAAGAGATCGAAGACAATTTAAAACAATTGGGTCTTTTGGAAGAGGCAAAATAAATGAGCTTTTATTCTTCTCTTTCTTCCAAACTCGTTCCTTCCGAGAAAATCGAAGAGATCCGTTCTTCCTTGGAAGGTAAAAAAATCGTTTTTACCAACGGTTGTTTCGACATCTTACATCCAGGTCATGTGGAGTATCTTTCTCGTGCCAGAGATTTAGGAGATCTGCTTTGGCTGGGACTCAACTCGGATGATTCCGTGAAAAGACTGAAAGGTCCTAGCCGACCCTTAAATTCTTTGGAAGATAGAGCCAAAGTTTTGGCAGGGCTTGGATGTGTGGATTTGATCTCCGGTTTTGAAGAAGACACTCCTCTTCGTTTGATCGAAAGAGTGAAACCCAAGATTCATACGAAAGGTGGGGATTATGTGAAAGAAAAACTTCCCGAATTTTCTCTCATCCAATCGTTGGGCGGAGAAGTGGTCATTTTGCCCTTTTTACAAGGGAAATCCACAACCTCTCTTTTGGAAAAAGCTAAATCCTCTCTCTAAACGTATTGATTTTGGGGTAAACTCTCCCAGTCTGTAAAAAACAATTCATTTCCTGAGGTCCGATTTGTCCAAGACCAAATACATATTCATTACGGGAGGAGTTTCTTCCTCTCTTGGCAAGGGAGTTACCGTAGCTGCTCTCGGTTGCCTGCTCGAAGCAAGAGGATACTCGGTATCTTTGCAAAAGATGGATCCTTATATCAATATCGATCCGGGAACCATGAGTCCCTACCAACACGGGGAAGTTTATGTGACCGAAGACGGCGCAGAAACCGATCTCGATTTGGGCTATTACGAAAGATTTACCAAATCCAAGTTCTCCAGAAAAAATTCTGTTTCTACGGGACAAATCTATCATGCAGTGATCGAAAGAGAAAGGAAAGGCGATTATCTGGGAAGAACCGTTCAAGTGGTTCCCCATATCACGAATGAAATTCGAAATAGAATTTATGCGTTGTCTAGGGACAACGAAACCGATTTCGTCATTGTGGAAATCGGAGGAACCGTAGGAGACATAGAGTCCGTTCCTTTTCTGGAAGCGATTCGTCAGATGCGCTACGAGCACGGAGCATCTCAGGTTCTTTTCCTGCATCTAACTTTGGTTCCTACTATCGTTGCCGCCGGAGAAGCGAAAACGAAACCCACTCAGCATTCCGTAAAAGAATTGTTAGCTTTGGGAATCCAGCCGGATGTTCTTATCTGTAGAATCAACAAACCTATGTCTAAAGAAATGAAGAGTAAAATCTCTCTTTTCTGTAACGTAAAAGATCAAAACGTTATTTCTGCAGTGGATATCGAAACTTCCATCTACGAAATCCCTATGATGTATAGGGAAGACAAATTGGATGAAGTGGTTCTCAATGCATTGGGAATGGATCTTCGAAAACTGAATTTTGCCCATTGGGAAAATTTGGTAAAAAAGATCAAAAATGCGAAGAAGACCGTTAAAATCGCACTCATTGGTAAATATATTTCCTTACAAGATGCATACCGCTCCGTTTACGAGTCGTTAGCTCATGGAGGAATTGCAAACGATGTCCAAGTTCAAGTTGTAAAATTGAACCCGGAAGAAATCGATTCCAAAAACGTAAAAGAACTCCTCAAAGGGGTGCACGGTATTTTAGTTCCCGGCGGTTTCGGAGAGAGAGGGATCGAAGGAAAAATCGCATCCATACAATATGCTCGAACCAAAAACATTCCTTTTTTCGGAATCTGTTTGGGGATGCAGTGTGCTGTGATCGAATTCGGCCGCAATGTTTTGGGCTTTAAGGATGCCAATTCCACAGAGTTCCAACCGCAAGTTAAATATCCCGTCATTTCCATGATCGAAGAACAGATGGAAATAGAAAGAATGGGCGGTACTATGAGATTGGGCGCTTATCCTTGTGTGATTAAAAAAGGAAGTTTGGCGTATCAGGAATACAAGTCGGAACGAATTTCGGAAAGGCACCGACATAGATTCGAATTCACACTTCGTTACAAAGATGAATATGAGAAAAAAGGTATGATTCTTTCCGGTTTTTCACCTGATGAAAGTTTGGTGGAAATCGTGGAGATACCGAATCATCCTTGGTTCGTAGGAGTTCAATTCCATCCTGAATTCCAATCCAAACCGACGGAACCGCATCCATTGTTTGCCGGTTTCATTCGTGCATCCGCAAAACTTGCGAAAAAATCGGAGGAATGATATGACTGATTTAATAGAAGAAAGAGAATTTTTCGGTAAAAAGATCGGAGGTCGTAATCCTTTTTTCCTGATCTCCGGACCTTGTGTTATGGAAAACAAAGATCTTTTGGATCGAGTTTGCGGGGAAATGAAAGAGATCTGCGATGAATTGGGAATCGTTTATATCTTTAAGTCTTCCTTCGATAAGGCGAACCGTTCTTCCATCAATTCCTACAGAGGACCCGGATTGGAAGAAGGCCGAAAACTTTTGGATTTCATAAAAAACAAATACAATCTCCCTGTGCTAACAGATGTTCATGAAACTGCTCAGGTAGACCCTTTGAAAGACACTGTGGATATTTACCAAATTCCTGCATTTCTTTGCCGCCAAACGGATCTAATTGCAAAAGCTGCGGAAACCGGCAGATGGGTGAACGTAAAAAAAGGACAATTTTTGGCACCGGATGACACTCGTCATATCAAAACAAAAATCCAAGAATCAGGTTCCGAAAAATATATGGTTACAGAAAGAGGAGCCAGCTTCGGTTACGGAAACTTGGTTTTCGACACTCGTGCCATTCCGATGATCCATAAACATGGAATCCCTATCGTTTACGATGGAACTCATTCCGCTCAACTTCCAGGAGCCGCAGGAAACATCACCGGAGGAGTAAGAGAGTTCATTCCTCACATGATGCGTGCCGCAGTTTCCGTAGGAGTGGAAGGGCTTTTTATGGAAGTGCATCCTGATCCTGAAAAAGCGCTTTCGGATGCGACAACACAGTTTCCTCTTCATAAGGCAAAACAACTATTGAAAAACCTTTTGGAGATCGATCGTTTTGTAAAAACGAAAGTTCTGGGATTCGAGTAATTTTTATTAGGTGAATTTCTGATGAAGTTTCTTCTGATTCTTTCTTTCGTTTTTTGTTTTTCCACTTGTAAGGACAAAAAATACCTTCGCGTAGAAGAAGAGAAAGAATCCGGCTCTATGATTTCCATGAGGGATTTTTCCCGCATTTCTTACACGAAAGAAGGCCAATTGGAATGGAAATTGATGGGAAAAGAATCTTATATTTTCCCGAAAGACAATCGCACAATCGTTTACGGATTCGAGTTCTACCAATACGAAAACGGTAAGTTCAAATCGTATTTATCGGGAGAAAGAGGAGAAATCAATCATGCCAGTGAAGCTGTCGTATTGCAGGGAGGAGTCAAACTCAGAACGGATGAAGGAAGAACTCTGACGTCGGAAACTTTAAATTACAATTTAAGTGAAAAAACTCTTTCTACGGATGATGATGTGACTATTTTTTCCGACGGAACCACGATTCGAGGAAAAGGCTTAAGAGCGGATAAAGGCCTGAACAAATATACCATTTTGCGACCTTCCGCAATTTCCGTCGGCGGAACCAACCCATTGAAAGATAAATGAAAGCCTCGTTTTATATTTTAATCATCTTTTGTTTGTTTATCGGTTCGGGACTTCCCGCTCATACCTTAGAGCCGCCCATTTTGTTCGGATCGGATGATCTTCTGAGATCCAATTCTTTGGATTCTATTTTGAATAAAAAGGAAGATAAAAAGAGAGACAAAACCCCTGTTTTGTGGGGAGGAAATTCTTTGACACAAGAAGAAAGAGTGATCAACGGATTTCAGATGAAGACCTTTATTTTGGGAGGAGGCGCTTACATCACTCATAAGTCAGTGAAACTCAGCGCTCGTGAGATCGAAATCATAGGGGAAGATGCTGTTCTCGGAAATCTAAAAGGGCAAGTAGTTGTGGAGGACCAGGAAAACGGAGCCACACTCATCGCTTCTAAAGGTGTTTACGATAAACTTCAAGGCACCGTTTCTTTGGAAAATAAACCGGTTCTCATTCATAAAAAAGACGGTAAAACGGTTAAGATCCATTGTGAATCTATCGTCCGTTATTTGGAAGAGGCAAAAACTGTTTTATCCGGAAAAGTGACTGTAGTTTCCTCCGACTTTCAGGTGTTTGGAGAGGATGCAGTTTATTATGAAAAAGAAGATAGAATCGATTTGGCAGGAGAACCATTTTTATTCAGCGAAAATCGTTTTTTGCAAGGGAAAACTCTTTCTTATTTCGTAAAAGAAGGAAGCATTCGTTTGGAAGAGAATGCGAATATCTATCAGGTAAGTTACGAAAAGGATAAATCCCAAAAAGAAGGTTTTGGTAAAAAAAACAAACAGGAAGATACGAATAAATCCGCCTCCTTGTCTGAAGAAAAGAAACGCCATATAACGATATTTAGTGGAGATAAGTTGGTCCATAAAAACAAAGGGCAAGACTCTTATACTTCCATGGAAGGAAACGCTCTTTTGCATCGGGAAGATTCCGAATTCCGTGCGAAAGAAATCGAAAGTAGGGAAAATAATAAAAACATAAAAGCTAAAGGAGATGTTTCGTATCTGGATAAAGAAAACGGATACAGAATGCAGGGTGGTTTTTTGGAATACGATAAGCAAAAAGGGTATTCATATCTTTCTGAAACTCCTCAAATCTTCTTTTTGGATAAAAAAACTCTGACAGAAAAGGGAAATTTATCTGCGGTGTTCATCGAACGATTCGATGTAAAAAAAGAAGCGGTCGCCAGAGGAAATGTCCGCATCGAAACTCAATCTTCCGTTGCAGGAGGCGAGTTTGCTACCTATTACGAAGAAGAAGATAAATTGATTTTGGAAGGAAATCCGACTCTTGTGAGAGACGGAACCAAGGTTTCTGCAGGAAAGATCATTCTTTATCCTACGGAAGATAAAGCTACTTTGAGCGACGGATTAAAAGTGTTGAACAATGACGAAAAGAACTAAAAAAACTCAGGCAGCTGAGACTGAGGTTGTGGAAACCGTTCCTTCTCCTCCCGCTCACATCAAAACATTCAAGATGGAGAATCTTGTTAAGATATATAACAAGAGAAAGGTGGTAGATGGAGTCAGCTTTTATATCAAAAAAGGGGAGATCGTAGGGCTTTTAGGTCCGAACGGTGCCGGAAAAACCACTTCCTTTTACATGAGCGTCGGTTTTGTGACCCCTGATGAAGGACATGTTTTTATCGATGAGGAAGATCTTACGAAAGCGCCTATGCATATCCGCGCCAGAATGGGAGTCGGATATTTAGCTCAGGAAGCTTCCATCTTTAGAAAGTTGACCGTTGCCGAAAACCTGGAAGCGATTTTAGAAACGATGAATCTTCCGGGCGACGAAATCATAAAAAGAAGGGACGCTCTTTTGATGGAACTTCAGATCATGAGGGTAGCCAACCAAAAAGGTTACACATTGTCCGGGGGAGAAAGAAGAAGATGTGAAATCGCAAGAGCTCTTGTGACGAATCCTGATTTCATTCTTTTGGACGAACCTTTTGCGGGAGTGGATCCGATTGCGGTGAAAGACATCCAAAATGTAATTCAATCTTTGAAGACGAGAGGTCTCGGGATTTTGATTACGGATCACAACGTTCGTGAAACTTTGAAAATCACGGATAGGGCGTACATTATGTACAGCGGACGAATTTTGATTTCCGGAACAGCGGACGATCTTATCAACGACCCTGAGACCAGAAGAATTTATTTGGGAGAAGACTTTAAGCTGTGAGTTCCATGAAAATCGGTCCGGCGATCACCCATAGGCAGACGCAGAAACTGGTGATGACGCATGATTTGCGTCAGTCGATCGAACTTTTATCTCTTTCTACTTTGGAACTTTCCGATAAAATTCAAAGCGAATTGATGGAGAACCCTCTTTTGGATGAAGTGGGTTCCGATGAAAAAGCGAAAATGCCAGAGTTGTTTTCGTTCGAGGAAGTCAAAAGAATCGAAAAGCTCAACCATGAAAAGAGCACGGATGTCAATTGGCAGGAAACTTATTCCATCGAAGGGCCGAAATCTTACAATCAGGAAGCAAGCGATCGAAATCAAAAATACATAGAATCCTCTTCCAGAGGTGAGTCTTTAGAGGAACATCTTTTAAACCAATTGCGCCTCATCCGTCTCACCAAACTTGAGTTTGAGATGGGAGAGGTTCTTATCTCTATGATCGATGATAAGGGTTTTATCACTCAAAACCTGAATGAACTCGCAGTAGAGATGAATTATCCCGAATTGAAACTCCGAAAGGTTTTGAAATTGATCCAAGAGTTGGATCCCATCGGAATCGGAGCCAAAGACATCCAAGAGACTCTTCTCGTTCAGGCTAAAATTTTATTTCCTGATAATCATCTTTTGCATCAATTGATCGGTGAATTTTTGACCGACCTGGAAAAGATCGATTATAAAAAAATAGCAAGGAACTTAAAGGTATCCGAGGATGAGGTTTCGCATCTGGCGAGATTCATTAAAAAATTGGAACCTTATCCTGCCACTTTGTTCCAAGGAAAAAAAACGGACTATGTCGTGCCTGATGTAGTCGTCAAAGAAATCGGAAACGAATTTAATATCTTTATCAATGACGAATGGCTTCCTAAACTTTCCATCCAAGACGAATACAAGGAACTACTGAACACAAAACTTCCTGCGGCCGAAAAGGAATATTTCCAAACTAAGTTTAGTTCGGCGCAGTGGCTCATTCGATCCATCCAACAAAGACGCCAAACATTACAGAAGGTGGTGAGCTGCATCATCGATTTTCAAGTGGATTTTTTCAGGGGAGGTATCACCAATATCAAACCTTTGACCCTGAAAGAAGTCGCTGAAAAATTAGGCCTGCACGAATCCACTATTTCTCGTATAACAACGAATAAATATATTCAAACCACTTGGGGAATTTTCGAATTGAAATGGTTTTTCTCTTCCGGAGTGAAATCTGCGGAAGGCGGAAAAGAGAGTTCTAAAAAAATACATGAGATCATTCGTAATTTAGTGAAGAACGAAGATGAGGCGAACCCTCTTTCCGACCAGGATATTGTGGATTTGATGGAGAAAAAAGGGATTGAAATTGCAAGAAGGACGGTTGCAAAATATCGTAAGGTTCTTCGGATTTTACCTTCGAACCAAAGAAAACGAATCAGTTCCCTAAAAGGTTAAGATCATGCCCGTTCCGGGAATCACAGTTGAAACCATTCTCAAAGACCATGAAGATCTAAAGCTCGTTCTTTTGACGGGAGAGCAGGGGCTTACCAATCGAATCAATAATGCGGAGATCAATCGCCCTGGACTTTCTTTAACGGGCTTTTTCGATTTTTTTGCCAACGACCGCATCCAAATTTTGGGCAAAGGAGAATGGGCTTATTTGAACTCCCTTTCTCCTGAAAAACTAACAGATATTACTGATCAATTCTTTCAATTCCATCTGAACTGCATCATCTATACTCACGGCAACGAGCCTCAGCTTCCTTTTGTGGAAAAGGCGAAAGAAAAAGGAATCCCTCTTTTTGTGACTCAAGTTTCCACTCATAGATTCATCACTTTGATTTCCCAAATTCTGGATCGTGCCTTGGCTCCTCGTACGATGAGACATGGAGTTCTGATCGAAGTATTCGGGATCGGAACTCTTCTTACCGGTAGATCCGGAGTGGGAAAAAGCGAAACTGCTCTGGAACTCATAGAAAGAGGGCATCGTTTGGTAGCGGACGATATGGTGGAGATTCGTAGGCTCAGCGAAAGTTATTTGATCGGTTCCTGTTCCGATTTGCTTCGGCATCATATGGAAATTCGAGGTTTGGGAATTTTAAACATTAAAGATTTGTTTGGTGTCGGTTCCGTTCGAGATCACAAACTCATCGAACTCATCATCAATCTGAAGGAATGGGAAGAAGGCGGGGGCGATTACGAAAGGACCGGGATCGAACAAAGTATGGAAGATATTTTGGGTGTTTCCGTTCCTTATATTGAGATCCCCGTCAAACCGGGAAGAAACATCCCTATCATCGTGGAAACCGCTGCGATGAACCAAAGACTTCGCAAGATGGGAAAAAACAGTGCGAAAGAATTTTCGAATAAACTAACATCTTATATACAACAGAGCAAAATTGAAACAAATCCAGTTAAAGATTAATGAAGAGAGCATGGGGCTTCATGCAAGACCCGCTTCCTTATTCGTAAAGGTAGCATCCTCCTTTCCTTGTGATATTTTCGTAATCAAAGATGATATCGAGGTGAACGGCAAATCGATTATGGGACTAATGATGCTCGCGCTTGGAGCCGGGATTGAGTTCTCGGTTCGTGCGGAAGGCAAAAAAGAGGACGAGGCTTTGGCTGCCTTGGAAAACCTAATCAAAAACAATTTTGAACTGGATGTTCCGAAATAGATTTAAATTTCCCTTTCGGATTTCGGAAGAAAACCGTTATTACCTGAGGGACGTATTCATCTTCTGTCTGACCGTAACCGTCTCCGTCACTTTGGCTGAAATTTTTATTTTTCGCTCCGAGGAGGAAGTTCCTTTCTCCGCGAAATTCGATACTTATGTTCTTCTCTTAATTCCTTTTTTCATATTATCCCTCATTCTAAGTTATATTTACCGGAACAAAAGGAACTTAGAAACGGGAAAAATTCGAAGTTCCATACGGTATCGTTTAACACTTGCTTTTTTATTCGTAGCTCTTCTTCCTTCTCTTCCTATTTTTATCCTTTCTTCCAATTTGACGGGGAAACTGATCGAAGGGTTTTACAGAGTAGATATCTCTAATGCCTTACAATCCTCCGAATTTTTGATTTCTAATGCGGAAAAAGAAGCGGAGAAAAATCTTCAGGAAAAAGGAATCCGCCTGTTTCGTTCCGCTAAAAACGAATCTTCGGACGGTTACGATATATTCAGAAAAGCGGTGGAATACGGGTTTTTCGAAAAAGAAGATTATTATCTTTGTTATACGGAAAAGGGGAAGGCTAAGTTCGAATCCAGAGGACTATATAAATATATCGAAAATCTGGAATTCGTTCATCCCGAATCTAAACCCGATTTTCTTCAGGCGAAACTTTATCTGGAAGACAAAGCTTATTATTTTCTCAAGTTCACATTGAACGAAGAAACTAATTTATACTTGGGACAAAGAATTCATAAGGGTGTCGAAAAGGAAGTTTTGAACATTGTGAACGCTACTTCCACATACGATACGGTTCGTCTTTGGAAGGAAAAAATCCCCCACAGCATTCGACTAACCATTGCTTTTTTTTCGTTTTCCATGTTCTTCGTTGCGATTCTTTTTTCTTTTATCTTTGCGCGTAAAATCTCCAGGCCTATCATCAATCTTGCGAACGCTACCAAGAAAGTATCATTAGGTGAATCGGATGTGAAGATCGAAATGACGGAAGACGGTGAGATGGGAATTCTGATCGAATCTTTCAATCAAATGGTTTCCGATTTGAAGTCTAAGTCGGAAGAGCTGATGCATACTCAGAGGATCGCCGCTTGGAAGGAAGTCGCTCAGAGGATGGCTCATGAAATTAAAAATCCTCTCACTCCCATTCAGCTTTCCGCAGAGAGAATCCAACGTAAGTTTCAAAATCCTAAGACGGAAAACTTAGGTTCCGTGATTAAGGATGCGACGGAAACCATCATCGGTCAGGTAAGGGTGCTCGAACATTTGGTGAAAGAGTTCAGTGAATTTGCGAGAATGCCTGTTCCTGTTCTTATCAATCAGAATTTGAATCCGATTTTGGAGGAAGCTGTCCGGCTTTTTAAAGAATCCACTGACATAGATTTCGAATTGAAACTAGCGGAAAATCTTCCCGAAGTGTTTCTCGATAAACGACTGTTTTTGGGTGTTATTAATAATTTATTGAAAAATGCGGTCGAAGCGATTCAGTCCGATTATAATTCCAGCGAGGAAGTGGATCTTTGGTCTCCCAAAATGAAAAAGATCCGGATCATGACCAAACTGCAAAGAAAACCTTTGCGTAGGTCGATCGTGATTGAAATCGACGATTCCGGTCCGGGATTAAAGCCCGAATTTAAGGAAAAGATTTTTGAACCCTATTTTTCCACTAAGGAAAACCACGGTTCCGGGATCGGTTTAGCTGTGGTTCAAAAAACGATCATCGACCATCATGGTCATATTTCCGTTGAGAATTCGAAATTAGGTGGATGTAAGTTCCGGATCGAATTACCATTAGGACAGTCTTAAGTATGCCCAAGCAGATTTACATTTTAGACGATGAAAAGGAAATCCGCAAATCCCTTCGTGCGATTTTGGAGGACGAAGAATATCTTGTGGAAGACTTCAGCAACGGAAAAAATTTATTGAAGGCTCTTTCTAAGGAACGTCCCTCCTTGATTTTGTTGGATGTCTGGGTAGGCAAAGAAGACGGCCTTACCATTTTAGACGAATGTAAAAAAATCTATCCGACTCTTCCTGTGGTAATGATCTCAGGGCACGGAACCATCGAACTTGCGGTAAATGCGACAAAAAAGGGTGCTGTCGACTTTTTAGAAAAACCTCTCTCTATCGAAAAGGTGATTCAAACCATTGAGATCGCTCTTCAAAAAACTAAAGACGGCGATAATGAAATTCCGGAAATCAAATTAGAATATGATGAAATTCTTGGACTTTCTCCGGGGATCAAAAAAGTTAAGTTCGCTATCTATCAAGCAGCTCAAACGAACGCCAGAGTTTTCATTTACGGAGATAACGGAACGGGAAAGGAATTGGTTGCCAAGGCGATCTATCAAAATTCCAAAAGAAGGGAATCTCCTTATGTGGAAATCAATTGTGCCGCCATTCCGGAGGAACTCATCGAATCGGAGTTATTCGGGTATGAAAAGGGGGCTTTTACCGGCGCCAATGATAGAAAAATAGGTAAATTCGAACAGGCGCATACGGGAACTTTATTTTTAGATGAGATCTGCGATATGTCCCTGTCCACTCAAGCCAAAGTGCTTAGAGTCCTGCAAGAACAGAGATTCGAACGGTTAGGCGGAAACGAAACCATTTCCGTGGATGTGAGAGTCATTGCTGCTACGAACATCAGCGTGGAAGATGCCATTAAAGAAGGGAAATTCAGGGAAGATCTCTATTATCGTTTGAACGTGATCCCCATCGAACTTCCTCCTCTTAGGGAACGAAAGGGGGACATTCCTATTTTGGTCGAACATTATCTAAAAAAATCGATCAAAGACAACGGACTCAGTCCTAAATCTATAGATCGGGAAGCTTTGGATCTTTTGACCGATCACTTTTGGCCGGGTAACATTCGTGAGTTGAGAAACATTTTGGAGAGGCTTTCCATTATGGTTCCCGGAGATACGATTCGACCGAAAGACGTAAAAGACTCTCTTCACGGCTTTAAAAAAGCAAATGAGATGGCGGAAAGAGGGGATTTGAAACATGCCAAAGAGGAATTCGAAAGGCAGTATATCATCAAAACCTTACAAAACTTCGACGGGAATGTCACTCGTGCTTCCAAGGTTTTGGGAATCGAAAGAACTCATTTATATAGAAAATTGAAAGCCTTGAACATCCAAACGGATCAATTGAACGAAGGGTAAAATTCAATGAATAAAAAAACAATATTCACGGAATTGGTAGAAATCATTGAGGATACCAAATACTTTCTCAAAAAGAATACTCTTCCTGTTTATAAATACGAAACGGAACCTGATCCGAACGATCTGCACTTTTTATGGAAACCTTTGACGAAAAAGTCCGGGGAACAAAAGGCTCTGGAAACCAAGGAAAAACAAAGATCGAACAGAGAAACGATCAATTTTCCTTGTTCCTTATGTACCGGTAAGGTTTCCGGAATTAAAAACTTCTTTTATCGGGGAAGAAAACCTATCCTGGTTTTGCATTATTCCGGAGCTACAACTCCCAAAGAAAAACCTTTCGTCAAAAAGAATCCGAATCAAATCTTTAGGGAACAACTGACTGAAAAAGTATGGGGCGATTTGATCCAGAAGGCATTCGGTTTTTCCTATCTGGAGTTGTTTCACCAGGAATACCCTGCCTGCAATTTTTCCCACACTCAATCCACCGAGATGGATTGGAAGAAAAGAGTCGATACGTGCAAGGTCTATGTGGAAGAAAACATCAAAGACTTTCAGATTGAAGCGATCGTAATTCTCGGTTCTTCCGCTAAATTAGTGTTCGGTGCAGAAAAAGCGAAAGAGTCTTTGGGAAAATTGATTGAATGGGAGATCGCCGGGAAAAAAATTCCTGTGCTTACGATTCGTTCTCCTGAGGCACTTGTATTTTTGGATGAAAAGTCGAAAGGAAAAGCTTCCGATGAAGACACCGCTCTTTTCCAATACGCCCAGGAAAGAAATTCTTTGGAAGAGTCTTTTTTAAACCAATTGAAACAATTACAATCCGTCGTTTCCTGATCTATGTTTTTGTATGCGGAGGTGGCGGTAAATATCAGTTGGGAAAACAAAACCCTTACCTATGAATTGCCCGAAGGAGTTTCCAATATAGAAAGAGGTATCCGTGTTCTTGTGGAACTGAACGGAGACGAATCCGAAGCTGTCGTATTAGAAACGCATAACAACGAACCGAATTACAAAACCAAAAAAATCATCAAACTCATCGATACTTCTCCCGTGATTACGGAAAGTCAAATCTTGCTGGGAGAATGGATGGCGGAAACCTATCTTTCCTCTCTGGGGGAAGCGCTATTTAAGATGGTTCCCAAAGGAAAAAGAAGAAAACTTAAGCCCGAAACCATTCCTGCTACCTTGGAGGAAAACCTTCAAGTATTGAATGAAGAGCAGAAAAATGCATTCGATCGAATTTTTTCCTCCTCCTTGGAAGAAATGGTACATTTGTTATATGGTATTACAGGAAGCGGTAAAACGGAAGTATATATCCATTTAATGAAAGCTTACTTGGAAAAGGAAAGAGGAGGAATTTTATTTTTAGTTCCTGAGATCAGTCTTACCTTTCCTACCATCCAGAGAATTGAAAGAGTATTTCCTAACCAAGTGGCAGTGCTTCATTCGCATCTCAAAATTCAGGAAAAATTTCAAAATTACTGCGATATTTTGGAAGGAAAAAAAAGGATCGTGATCGGAACCAGATCCGCTGTCTTTGCTCCTTTCGAAGACATTCAACTGATCATCATAGACGAAGAACACGACGGTTCTTATAAGGAAAATTCCTCTCCTCGTTATCATGCGAGGCAAATCGCCTTACAACGATTAAAAAAGAACTCTGGAAAATTGGTTTTGGGAAGCGCCACTCCCAGTTTGGAAATTTACCACCAGGCATATACCGGTAGAATCGGCTTTCATAAGTTGACGAAAAGAGCGAATCCGAATTCTTCCTTGGCGAAAATCGAAATAGGAAAACCCAGGGAAGATTCCCAACTCATTTCGGGAGACCTTCAATTTCGCATCCAAGATCGTTTGAGAAAAAAAGAACAGACTCTTATCCTCTTGAACCGCAGAGGATACAGTCCTCTTATTTTTTCCAAACAGAAAAACGAATACATACAATGTCCCAAATGTTCCTCTTCTCTTTGTTATCATAACGAAGGAATCGCCCGCTGCCATCTTTGCGGATATAAAATCATGATGAGAGATCTTTCTGCCGAGGAAAACGGAGAGATCGATCTTGTGGGAGCAGGAACTCAAAAACTGGAAGAAACCTTAGTCAAAATATTTCCTGGAGCGAAGGTGGAACGACTCGATCAGGACTCCACTAAAAATAAGGACATTGTTAAGGAAGTATTGGAAAGATTGGAAGCGGGAGAATTGGATATTCTTACTGGAACGCAGATGGTTGCGAAAGGTTTGGATTACCCCAAAGTGAGTTTGGTAGGTATTTTAAACGCCAATCATGGATTAGGTGTTCCTGATTTCAGAAGTGCGGAAAGAACCTATTCTTTGATCTCTCAGGTAGCGGGGAGAGCAGGCAGGGGCGCCATCCCTGGAGAGGTTTTTATCCAAGCAAGTGATCCCAGTCATCCGGTCATTCAAATGGCGCTTCATCAAAACTTTCACGAATTCTACAGATGGGAAATAGATCTGAGGCATTCCTTACGCTATCCTCCTTTTTCCAGACTGGCAAGGCTTGTGTTTCGTTCCAAAGAAGAAGAGCGTGCCAATAGAACTGCTATTTTGTACAAAGAAAAACTAGTGAATCTTTTGAACGAAAATTCAGGGATAGATATTCTCGGTCCGTCTCCCTGTCCTTTTTACAAAATAGATAATAATTTTCGTTATCATATTCTTTTGAAGTCTCCCACGATACAGAATGTCCGGGAAGTTTTAAGAAACTTAAAGTCGGAAGCAAAGCCGGATATTCGTTGTTATGTGGAATATGATTTGGATCCTTTGGATCTTGTATGAAAAATTCGAGGTGAGTGTATGTCCGTTTCCATAGGTTTTTTCGGTTCCCCTTCCCATGCAAGGGATTTGTTGAAAACATTATTCGAGTCCGGAATCAAAATCGATTTCGTGGTCACTAATATCGACAAACCTGCAGGAAGAAAAAAGGAACTCACTCCTACACCTGTTAAAGTATTTGCCGAGGAAAATTCTTTGCCGGTCATCCAGTCGGAAAGATTGAGAACCGATGCTGCTGCACAGGAAAAAATAAATTCTTATCCTGCTCAAATCCATATCGTATATGCCTACGGTTCCATTGTGCCTGAAGCAGTGTTTCTCCATCCGAAGTACGGGAGTATCAATCTTCACGGAAGCCTTCTTCCGAAATTCAGAGGCGCTTCTCCCGTGCAGAGTTTTCTTTTGGGAGGAGAAAAAAACACAGGATACACCATTCAATTTTTGGCAAAGGAAGTGGATTCGGGGGACATCATTTCTCAGGAAGAATGGGAAACTTCTTCGGAAGATACAACGGAATCCTTGTTAAGCGAAATCACTAAAAAAGGATCGGTTCGATTGCTGCAGCTCCTGTCCGAATTGGAAGCGAATGGACTGAAGGGGACTCCTCAAAATCATTCTCTGGCAACTCATTGCAAAAAGATGACAGCGGAAGATAGACCGATTCATTGGGAAAGATCCGCGTATGAAATCCACAACCGCATTCGTGCTTTATACCCCGATCCTCTGGCATTCACTGAGTTCCGAGGCAAAAGAGTGATTTTGAACAGATCTTTTTATTCTCCCGAAACTAAGGCACCGGAAGGAGAATGGTCGCCGGGAAGCTTTTTTCTGGGCGAGAAAAAAAGACTTTTCTGTGTCTGCGGAGACGGAAATCTGATTGGTATCGAGACAGTTCAGCCTGAGGGAAAAAAGCCTATGAGCGGTTTTGATTTTTTTAACGGAGCCAGAGTTTCTTCTGGAGAAAGATTTACGTGAAAGAAAAATTTCTTAAAATTTTACCTTACAGCGGTTATGTTTTATTCGTCAGTTTAGGTCTTTTGGTTTTTTTCGTGGCGGCATTTTTGGTAGTAGTCGTCCGAACCAAAGACGAACAAAAAATCACAATGCCTTCCGTAGTGGGAAAGAACTATGTAGAGGTTCACAACGAACTGCAAAGACTGCAATTGAAGGTTCGTTTGGAAACTATGAGAATTCCAGAAAAAACGGACGGTATCATCTTAACTCAATCCATCGATGCGGGAAAAGAAGTAGAAGCGGGTTCTAAAATCTATCTGACTGTCAATATCGGTTTCGACCGAGTCACTATCCCCGACCTGAAAGGCCAAGACTTAAAAAGAGCGAAAGCGATTTTGGAAAAGGTTCTATCCGGAGAAGTTTATGTTCCTCTTCCTATCGGAGGAATCACCTATGTTCCGTCAGTTGGTGACGAACCGCCGGATACCGTTGTGGATCAAATTCCTCTTCCTGGAAAAGAAACCCATTCGGGAGAAAAAATCTATCTTCTGGTTACGGAAGGTACGAATGAAAAAAAAGCAAGTCAGTCCAATTCCGATTGGGATAAGGAATTGATCGGAGTTCCTACTCCTTTTGCGATCGATGCATTGCAACGAAGAAAAATGCCATACCTCATCAAAGAAGTGAAAAAGCCAGATACTCGTGAAAAAAACGGTTCCGTGGAGAATTTAAAGATCACTCCTAAGGGTGCGGAAATCACAAGTTTCCATTTAAGCCCGGAAGAAAAATTGAAATACGATTACGAATCCGTTCGTTACCAAATCGACGATAAGGATTCTTATTCAGCTATCTTAAGTTATACGGATGAAAAAACGGGAAACGAAGTAAAAAGAGAAATTATGACTTCTCAAACTTTGGATGAGGATCAAACGATCCATCTGGTTTTTTACAGAGCAGGAAAAACAAAGCTCACTCTTGTTGGACAAAATACAGGTGAAGCGAAAGTTTGGAATTTCAAAGGGTATTATTGATTTAAATGAAAATTTCAGCTTCTATTTTGGCCGCACAAATTACCGGACTGGCGGCAGAAATGCCCGGTTACAAAAAAGAAAACATCGATTTCATCCATATGGATGTGATGGACGGAAATTTTGTTCCTCAAATTTCTTTCGGAGAAGCGATCACTAAAGAAGTGAAACGTTTGACCGAAATTCCTTTGGATGTTCACCTAATGGTTGCTAAACCGGAGGATCACGTCCATAAATATTTCGAATTTAAACCTTACTGCATCACTTTCCATATCGAAACCACTCATTTTGCGGTTCGTTTGGCGGAAGAAATCCGCAAGTCGGGGAGCAAAGTAGGGGTATCTCTCAATCCTGCCACACCTCCGGAAGCGATTTCTACCATTTTGCCTTATCTGGATTTGGTCCTTCTTATGACTGTAGATCCTGGGTTTTACGGGCAATCCTTCGTGAAAACAGGGTTTGAAAAGATCGAAAAAATCAGAAAAATGACCCAAGGTTATGGGATCGAATTGGAAGTAGACGGAGGGGTGAATGAATCCAACATCAAACAACTCTCCGACCTAGGTGTGGATATCTGCGTGGTGGGTTCAGGACTCTATAAAACGGGAAATCCGAACGAACAAGGTAAAAAATTAAAGGAACTGGCAAAAGGATAGGAACTCGCTCTTGACAGAGAGCCCTAGTTTTTAAAACTTGTTGCAAAAGAGGTATTTTTTCTTGGTAAAGTTAAGATTACAGAGAACCGGAACAAAAGCAGATCCACACTACCGCATCGTTGCGGCTGATATTCGGTCTCCACGAGATGGTCGTTTCATCGAAGCCATCGGTCACTTTCATCCTACTGCATCTACTGTGCAACAATCCACTTTTAATGAAGAAAAAACTCTTTCTTGGTTAAAAAAAGGAGCTCAGCCTACAGAGACTGTTTTGGCTCTCCTCAAGAAAGACGGACTTTGGGCGAAACACAAAGGTTAATTCCTTAGTTTAAATTATGGAATCACTGGTTCGTTACATCGTACATTCATTAGTTGATCAGCCGGACCAGGTATCTGTCACTCAGGTGCCTGGAGAAGAAGAGACAGTTATTGAACTGAGAGTGGCTGGCAAAGATTTGGGAAAAGTCATCGGAAAAAATGGTCGTATCGCTAAGTCCTTACGAACTGTTTTGCAAGCTGCCGGAACCAAAGAAGGCAAAAATTATACTTTAGAAATTGTCGACTAAAGACCCCCTCATCCAAGTGGGTACCTTAGGGGCCACCCACGGCATCAAGGGTTTTATCAAAGTTCATACAGGTGGAGATTCTCTTGTCTCTGCCAAACTTCCTCTAGTCTGTCAGGTTCGGCCTCTCGGGGGAGGAACCAAAGAAATCAAAATCACTTCTCTCAAGCCGAATGGAAATCATCTTCTTTGTAAAATCGAAGGTTACGATTCTCCTGAATCCGTTGTCATTTTTCGAAATGCAAGTCTCTGGCTTTCCCGTTCTCTTCTTCCTAAAGTCGATGATGGAGAAGTGTATGTGACCGATCTAGTGGGTTTGTCTGCCGTTCTCTCTCTCGGGGGAGAAAAACTAGATTATACGGTAGAGTCTGTTATTGATAATCCTGCTCACCCCATCCTTCGATTTGTTTCTAATTCTCCTAAGGAAGATTTTTCAGAAATCCTTGTGCCTTTTTTAAATCTCTATGTCGGGGATTGGAATTTGGAAACAGGAGAAATCGAAGTGAAATCTTGGGAGGATTGGTTTGCTGTTTAATTTCATCACACTGTTTCCGGATAAAATCGATTCTTATTTTTCTTCCGGAATTCCTGGCAAAGCAAAGAACAACGGCTTCATTCAAATTCATACGGTTCATCTGAGAGACTTCGCAGGAAACAAACACCAAAAGGTGGATGATACCATTTACGGAGGCGGACCAGGAATGCTTTTGCAGGTAGGCCCTGTCTACAGAGCTTTAGAATCTTTGGGAGAAAACAAAGGACAGGTTGTGCTCCTCAGTCCTTCCGGCCAACTTTTCAACCAAAGATTGGCCCAGGAAATGTATGCCAGTTCTCAAACTTTTACCTTTATTTCCGGGTATTATGAAGGAGTGGATCATAGAGTAACGGAGCATTTAATTGACAGGGAAGTGGCCATTGGAAACTATGTTATTTCATCGGGTGATTTAGCTTCTCTTGTAGTTGCAGATTCCATTTCTCGTTTGGTTCCGGGCTTTTTGGGCAAGGAAGCTAGCTTGGAAGAAGAGTCTCACAACGAAGAAGAAGAGTTAGAATATCCACAGTATACAAAACCCTACGATTTTATGGGTTGGACTGTTCCGGATGTACTTGTGAATGGCAATCACGAAGAAATCCGAAAATGGCGGCAAAAGAACCGCAAAACAAGAAATCATTCTTAGAGGAAGCCATGAACCAAATACTAGAAAAGGTACTTTCAACTGAGCCGAAGAACGAACTCAATTTTGAAATTGGTGATACTGTAAAAGTTCACTACAAAATCATCGAGTCCGGTAAAGAAAGAGTTCAGGTTTACGAAGGCGTTGTTATCTCTATCGCTAACAAAGCGCACAGCAAAACTTTTACCGTTCGCAGAATCTCTTATGATATCGGAGTGGAAAGAATTTTCCCACTTCATAGCCCAAGAATCGCTAAAATCGAACTAGTTCGTAAAGGTAGCGTTCGTCGAGCTAAACTTTATTATCTACGTGATAAAAAAGGTAAGTCCGGACGTATCAAAGAGAGAAAAGGCGGTCAAGCGATCGTTGCGAAAGATAAAAAAAGACAGGACGAAGCTTCTAAAAAAGCGGCTTCTGCCAAAGCTGCAGAAGCAACTCCAGCATAGAACTTTCTTTCGACAAGGCTCCGAAAAGACCATACTTTCCGGAGCTAATTCTCCCTCCTCATTTTTCTCCATTCTCCTTCGATGAAGCAGGCAGAGGTGCCCTTGCAGGTCCCGTATCCGTCGCCATGGTTTCTTTTTCCAGAGAGACTTTGGATGAAATTGTATCCGGTAAATTGCTTTCTGGAATTCGGGATTCTAAGATACTAAGCCCCGAAAAAAGGGAAAGTTTCGCAGAAGAAGTAAAAAAAATAGCTAGTGTTTGGCGAGTTGTTTTCGTTTCTCCCAAGTTTATCGATCAAAATAATATCAACCAAGCCATCTTTTATGCAATCAATCGAGCGATACCGCAGTTAGGTGATACATCCTCTTATCTATTCGTAGACGGAAATTATAAAATCAAAACAAAGAAAAAAATAGAAGGTTATTTTTCTCTCCCCAAGGGAGATGATTTGATGCCTACGATATCCGCCGCTTCCGTTTTAGCCAAAACTTACAGAGATCGTTGGATGGATCTTTTGGAGAATAAATATCCTGGTTACGGTTTTTCTAAACATAAAGGATACGGAACCGAATTCCACAGGGAACAGATTCAAAAATTGGGAATTTCTCGCATACATAGGTTGAGTTTTTTGAAATTTCTCCGACCAGAAGAGAAGAAAGGAGATTTATTTTCCCATGATGCCTCTTCCTTTACTTCTTCCTCTTTTCAAAAACGGAAACTTCTCTAAACTTTTTTCGTTAGCTGAGGGAAAAGGAAATTCCTTTTCTGCTGAGTCAAAAACTCCAGTCTCCATTTTGCCTTCTGTTTCCTCTCCGAAACTGTCCGTTCCTGTTTCCGGGGAACTTACAAAACAAGAATCCCTCCTTCTGATTCGAGAATCGATTTTCCAAAGCTCCAAAATGACGGAATGGAGAAACATCACTGAAAAGGAAGATCCTACCGTGAAGGAATGGAAACCGGTTTGGAATTTTTTATTTCCAGGGGTTGCTTGGACTAAAAACAGGTCCTATTGGAAGGATGAGAGAAAAAAAAGAGGCTGGGAATGTTTTTACCGATTGGAAGAAAATACTCCCAAGTATTTCTGCATTGTTTTCGAATCTTTGCGGACAGGTAAAATTTGGTTTTTCTTTTCTTTTCCTTATGAGGATGAAACATTCTTTCGTTTGGACATCCAGACGGAAAAAGAATCCTCATACGAACTTCTTCAAAATAACTTTTTTCATATCTCGCCTCTTCTTACAAATGTTAAAGAAGTGGAATTTCATCTGGCGGATCTAGCAAATTCTCTGTTAAGCGAAGAAAGTTCTTTGCTCGGGGTTTATGCATGAGAAAAAAAGCGGTGGCCTTGGGATTCGATCCCTCTAAAAATAATTCTCCTGCCGTCCTCGCTTCCGGAAAAGACGGAATGGCAGCAAAGATATGCCGGATCGCAGAAGAAAATCAGATCCTTCTTGTGGAGGATTCTCCGCTTGTGGATTCTTTGGAACGACTACCGGTAGGTTCTGAAATTCCTAAGGAACTTTATGAATCGGTGGCAGTTATCTTTCGTTATCTTCTTTCTTTGAATGCCGAGAAAAACAATTGAATCGTGTCCCCGTCTGTAGTAAAATTAGCTAATCTATGCGGAAAATTCCAGTTCAAGATCTCGAGCCAGGGATCAAATTCACTCGTTCTGTTTATTTGGATAAAGACACCGTTTTCGTAGGTTCCGACCAGCCGATCACTCAGCAGGATCTGGATCGATTGAAGCAGTTCGGGATTTCTTTTGTCCTAACGGAAGGGGAAAAGGTTCTTTCATCCGAAGATTCCAAAACAGGGAACGGTTCCGGGTCCGGTTACTTCGATACCAACTTACCTTTCTTTCAAGATGATGAATTTTCCACTCGCTACAAACTCATCCTGGAAAAAGCAAACGGAAGCAAGGTAGAATTTGCTGCCATCTTTAAGGATTGTTTCGAACTCATTCAGAAAACATATAGATCCGCCTCTGAAGGAAAATACACCGAGATCAGGGAGTTTCGGGAAATCGCAGAACGGATCGCAGATCATACGAAAGGAAACCCTCAACTTCCCATTTTACTTCTTTCCCATTCTCATTCGGGATATTACCTCTATACTCATATTTGTTATGCGACATTTTTTTCCGTTCTACTTGGAACCTATTTGGAGTTTTCCAGACCTAAACTGATTGATTTGGCTCTTGCTTCTTTATTCGCTGATATCGGTATGATCACGGTTCCGGAAGAAGTTTCCGAAAAAAAAGGAACTCTTACCGAACTGGATCATAAAACCATCAAACGCCATCCTGTCACCGGGTATCAAATTTTGACGCAAAGATTGAAATTAAAGAACTCACTTGCTATCGTTTCTTTGCAGCACCACGAAGCCATGGACGGAACAGGTTATCCTCAAAAGATTTTGGCAAACCAAATCGAGGAATTGACAAAGGTGTTTATGATCGCGGACCAATTTTCCGCAATGACCAATGCGAGACCTTACAGGCAAGCATATCTTCCGTATGACGCAATGAAGGTGATGATCAGTGAAAATGTGAACCGCTTTGATTTGAAAATGGTAAGATTGTTTCTGAATAAACTTTCCATGTTTCCTGTCGGTTCCGGAGTTCTCCTTTCCGACAACAGAATCGGAATCGTGATCGAATCCAATAAAGACAAACCTTTACGCCCTATCATACGAATCACAAAAGATGAGGAAGGAAGAAGGATGAAACTACTCGAATTCGTAGATTTAATGAAAGACCTGAACACCTACATCCAAAAAGCGATTCCATTCTCGCAGGTTTACTGAATTTTGAAAAAAACGGATCTGGGGAAAGCAGGAGAAAAATTCGCCTGCCAGTATCTGGAAGAGTTGGGGCATTCCGTCCTTTTTTCCAATTTTAGAAATCGGTTCGGGGAATTGGACATAATCAGCCTTAATGAGGAAGTGTTGTATTGTACCGAGGTGAAAACCTGGTCCTCTCAAAAACACTTCCATCCTTTGTATTGTTTTAATGAGACAAAACGAAACAGGATGAGGAAGGTGTATCGTTATTTGGTTTGTAAATACCCTGCATTGTCTCACCTAACAGTTTCTTTTTCGTTGGCCCATATCAACGAAAAAAGGGAAGTGAGTTTTTATTCTCATCTCTTCTAAAATACTTCATCAAGGGATTTTTCGAGAGAACCGATTGTTTGTATATCCCTTAAGGAGGGATCGCTCTCAAGGATGAGAGTGTGCTGTTACAAGGAAGTAACTTAAATGAGACAATTCAGTATATTAGGCAATCTTGCGGAAACGGATGAATTCGGACCGGATCCGGTTTTACTTAGGAAAAGAGGAATGGCCTCCACGATTCAAAAAAAGTTCGAAAGTTATAAGAAGAAAGTGGATGATCCGGCATATATGGATTATGCGATCAATAAAATCGCAATGGAAATCTCACACTTTATCTCTAAATAATAGATTCGAAGTCCTCAAACCACAGACTGTTTTGTAAGTAATCGAAGGCTTCGAGATAATGCTCTTCCTTGGTTATCTCGGAGTTCTCCCAATCCGCAATTGTACGGGCAAGCTCCACCAGTTGTTTCCTCTTCCGAAATGAAAACTTTTTTCCTATATCCTTTAAATATTGAGAGGAAAGAAAAAGTTCAGGGTCGGTGGAGCGGGAGTCTTCGATTTCCTTTTCGATTCTAATTTCCCTGAACTCCTTGGCACGATTCATTTTTTTTCTATATTCCTTTTCTTGTACGAACGTATTTCTTTTTTCTGAGTTTTCGAATAAAAAAGAAACGATTGTAATGCGGTCTAAAAAAGGTCCGGTCAGCTTTCTTAGATAATTTCTTATTTTTTCCAGGGAGCAGCGGCAGCGTTTGTTTCCCTTAAAATGTCCGCAAGGGCAGGGGTTACAGGCTCCCAGAAGAACGAAATCTGCAGGTAGGATTTCCCGATCCAATACACGGGAGATCACTACTTTTTTCTCTTCCATGGGTTCTCTAAGGGCTTCCAATGCCTTCTCCTTGAATTCAGTGAGTTCGTCCAAAAATAGAATTCCTTTATGTGCCAAACTCACTTCTCCCCACCTGACAGGAGAACCTCCTCCAACCAATGCCAGATCCGTAGTCGTATGGTGAGGGGAACGAAAGGGACGAGGAGGAAGTGTTTTTCCCAACTGTTCCCAAGAAAGCCAAGGCTGTTCCGAATATAAGGAAGAACTTTCTTTTTCGGTCCAAGGTGGTTGGAGATGAGAGGCCAATTTGGCAAGCATAGTCTTTCCCTGTCCCGGATTCCCCAGAGTGAGGCAGTGGTGTCTTCCTAAGATGGAATAACACATCCCTTGGAAGACCTTCATCTGTGCGGATGTAAGGGAGGCTTCTTTCCAGTTCTCTTCCTTTTCATTCGGAAAGAAGGAAGGAGGATTCGAAAGTAGAGTGGGTTGTCTGGGGAGGACAGGATTCTGTTCTAAGATTTCTCTTAGCGAATCCAAAAAGAGATAGTTGGCTTGAGGCAAAGATTCTTTTTCCAGCTCTTTAGGGAGGAGGAAAAAGTCGTCCGGGTTTGTTTTTCTCAGCCAGAGAAGGGGAAGCAGTTCTCTTTTTCCGGAAAGCCTTCCTGAGAGATGGAGAGAGCCTAGAATGATGGTTTGTTTCGGCAATGGGGATATCCATTGCCCTGTGGCTTGGAGGATGCCTAGAGCGATGGGAAGGTCTAAAAATGCGTTCTTTTTAAGGAGATGAGCCGGCCTCAAATTGATCACAATGGTTTCCATAGGGAAAACAAAACCGCAAGCTTCCAAAGCGAGTTTGATCCTTTCTCTGGACTCTTTCATTTGAGGAGAGGCTCCTCCTAGAATTTGAAAGAGAGGGAGTCCCTTTTGGATTCCCACCTCTACTTGGATGTCTATGGTGCCTTTTCTTTCTAAGAGAAGGCTTGTCACTTCTGCCAGTTCAGGAAACATAATCTGCCTTTGCAGATGTAGGTGAGAAGAAATAGGCTTTGGTTCAAAAAAATAAAAATAAGCTTTTCTTTTTAAGCAAATTATGTTCTCTTTTCCCCAGGGTCTATTTTGATTTGTAGGTTGTTCCGCTTATTTTCCCTAGTCTTTTTACTGATTTTAGTCCAATGTGCTCATCGATTGATCGACAAAGATAAATTGATTGAGATCAATGATTATTATGATGAAAAGATATTCATTCTAAAGGAAGATTTGCGTCTTTCTTCAAGTGAAGTGTGGAAGAAAGGAACTCAAGTTAGATTGTATGTGGAATCCACTCCATCTCTCTTGAAACTAAAGTTTTATCCGGTAACGGAGTCCAGAGAAAGTTCTATGGGCAAACTTGCTTACTTTATTATCAATGAAGATGTGAAAAAAAAGAAGTACGAGTTCGAAGATGTGGAAGCTTGGGTCGAATCCAAATTCCAAGTCTATGAACCGAAAGACAAAAAAACAAAAAAGTAAGTTAGGTTTGGGATGTTTCGATTCTTTAAGTGGCGGGTTGCAGTCGCTTTCTTTCTGCAAAATTCAAGATTTACTCTCTTGGTTTCCGATATTTTTTCTGTGAGAAACGTTTCGAACATATTAGTTGTTTCTATCGTGGTGTTTTGTGCCGGCTTACAGGCCAATCCATTCCAAAGATTCAACGATGAAATCGATAAATCTCTGACAACTCCTTCTTCTACTATGTTTCGTGTGTTTGGAAATCAGGACACGGAAGTGCAAAAACTTTTCGGAACGGGAATTAATTCTGCGGAAGACGAAGATGTGGAAGTTGCTTCTTTGGATCTCCCCAAACACATCGATGTATCGCCTGTGGTAAGTAATACTGTGGTACATGAATCCGGAATCGTAATCAAAAAATATACTGTAATTAAAAAAGACAATCTTTCCAAAATCGCTAGATCCTTCGGTTTGGATGTCAATCGAATCAAAAAACAAAACTCTCTCACATCCAACCAATTGAAATTGGGTCAGGTGTTGGACATCCCTGTCCAAATTAAAAATGCATCCGCTTCCAGAGTGATCAAAAAGAAAGTATTTATTCTTCCTGTTCCTCAAAGTAGAGTCACTTCCCGCTTCGGTCGCCGTGTAGATCCTTTTAACAAATACAATAGAGTCTATCATTCTGGTCTGGATTTAGCTGCGAAAGTAGGGACCCCTGTTTTGGCTGCTTCCGACGGAGAAGTTATCTTTACGGGGCGAAACGGCGGTTATGGGAATTCTGTCATCATTCAGCATAAAAACGGATACAAAACCGTTTATGCTCATTGTTCTCAGATTTTAATCGAAGTGGGTGAAGTGGTAAAAATGGGAAGAGTGATTGCTGCAGTCGGTAGAACCGGAACTGCTACAGGCGCTCATTTACATTTTGAAGTTTTTCGCAATGGAAAGATCATGAATCCGGAAACAGCTCTCGGAATTACCGAAAAGTTCGTGACCAAACTTCCTAAATCGGAATTTGCTGGAATCTAAGCTACCCAGAGGTTTGTTCCTCAGGGAGCAATACGGATGAACTCTGTTTTAAACCGAATACAAAATAGCAAATTTATCACTCTTGCTCCTGCGGTGATTTTATTTTCCTTTTCCCTTGCCTATCTATTCCGTCTTATTCTTTTGCTTCTGTTTAGCACAGAAGCAGGAGCCGCACTTTCTTCCCTTCCCAAACCTAAATTAGCCAAACAAGAAGTTGTTCTTGCCGTTTCGACCTATGAAGAATTAGTATCCGGAAACCTAATCAGAGGGGTGGTCTATGATCCCACCCAAGCAGGTAAAAAGGGTGCCGATGGAATCGAAATCGACCCGGAGATTGCTGCGGACAATGGGGATGCCGACCAAATGCTGATTACTGGGACTTTATCCGGCCATTGGACTTTTGCCAGAGTGACCATCCGCGAAAAATCTGCGAACGATTCGGAAGAATACTCTACAGGGGAAGTCGTAGGCGGATATAAAATCCACTCCATTGAACAACATTATATCGTTTTGAAAAAAGGCGGACTCAACCTAAGGGTCAATATCGGGGAAACACCCGCCCAGGCAAAAGAAAGGATCCGTCCGAAAACGGAAGAGGGAGCTCCTGCACCTCTAGCATCCTCCCAAACGGTGCAAAAAGTCCTTTCCCGGGAAGACGTAAACCGAAAATTGAAAGATCCGAATACGATTTACAAAGGCGCCAAGTTCGGTCCTCATTTGGTGGATGGAAAAATCGAAGGATACAAACTCTATCAGGTGGGAAAAGACCACGTATTCTATGCTTTGGGAGCTAGAGGCGGGGATGTGATCCGAAGAGTGAACGGCATGCCGTTGAATGATACGGAGAAAATGTTGGAAATTTGGGGATCTGTCAAACAGGCACCTAAAATTACTGTAGATTTGGAAAGACAAGGCAAAATTATCACATATGAATTTATTATACGGAACTAGAATGAAACGAAGAATTGTTGCGCTCGCAATGTTTGCTGCTTTCTATTTGCTTGTAACTCCTTCTTTTTCGCAGGAGAAAAAGCTCAAATCCAAAACGACAAACGCCGGTTCGGAGGCAGCTAGTTTCACTGCCGACTGGAGAGATACTGAATTAAAAGACTTTTTGATGGGAATGAGCGGAATCATCAAAAAGAACATACTCATCGATGATGCGGTAAAAGGCAGAAAGGTGACCATCATCTCTCAAAAAAGAGTTAAGGTGGAGGATGCTTACGGATTTATGAAATCCGTTTTGGAATCCCAAGGTTTCGGTTTAATCGAAGAACACGATCTGATCAAAGTAGTAAAAATTAAAGACGCACTTGCGAAATCCCAAATCGTAAGAATCGGAAAAGATCCTATCCCTGAATCCGAAATCAGTTTGAGCAAAACCATCACTCAAATCGTTCCATTGGAATTTTCCAATGCGATGGAATTAGAACCGATTTTAAAAAGGGTCACTTCCGCAGATACGGACATCATCATTCCTAAAAATCAAAACACTTTGATTTTTTCAGGTTCCACTTCGGACATCAATAAACTTCTCAAACTTGTGGATAATTTGGATGTGAAAGTGGAAGGTCCGGGATCGATTTCTTCCGCAGGCGACATTCATATTTATACATTAGAATATAACGAAGCTGAAAAGTTGGCAGGCGTTTTGGTTAAGTTGGATATGCCGGATCTTCCGACTCCTCCTCAACAAGGCCCTCCGTCGGAAGGGGGGGAAGCTCCGAAAACGAATCCTCCTCCAGTGCAGCAACAGGCACAGCAAAGACCTTCCGGTCCTGGTAAACAGGAAAAAATCAAAGCGGTGGCTCATAAGGAATCCAACTCACTCATCGTGACTGCTACTCCTTTGGAATGGGAAGAAATCAAAAAGATCATTAAAGTTCTGGATTCCGCGAGAAAACAGGTGTTACTTGAGGTTTTGATCGTTGAGTTGAGCTCCACGGATTTAAACGACTTCGGTATCGATTGGCGCTACCAACAATTGGCTTATGGTCAGTTTAACACCGGTCTTGCGGCAACGGGCGGTGTGATCGATAAAAACGGTAGAGCAACCAACGTAAACACTCTTTCCGGTTTCTCCCTTGGGTTTTTGCAAAGAGGGGGAACTCAGATCATCGGTATTTTAAACGCCAACTCTACGAATGAAAACTTCAACGTTTTGTCCGCTCCTCAGATTTTGACTTTGGACAACCAAGAAGCTGAAATCAATGTGGGTCAGGACGTTCCAGTTAGAACTCAGAACAGAAACGCAGGAACGGGCGGAGATAACGCTGTAACCGTATCCAACTTCGAATACCGCCCAACAGGGATTAAACTTAAGTTCACTCCTCATATCAATAAAAACAATAGAATCACTTTGGATTTGTTCCAAGAGATCAAAAACGTTGCAGGGATTTCTTCCGAAGCAACGGGAGGAAACCCCACTTTCAATAAGAGGGACATCAAAACTACGATCGTTGTGGACAATATACAAACCATAGTGATCGGGGGATTGCTTTCCAATGACAAACAAAAGAAAGTTCAGAAGATCCCTATTTTGGGGGAAATTCCTTTAGTTGGAAATTTATTCAGAAGAACTACGAACCAACTTCGCAAAACAAATCTTATGGTATTTTTAACTCCTCATATTTTGGACGACAGAGATAAATCCGACCGTATGACCGTTCAAAAGAAAAATGAGCAGGAAAGAATGGTCGAAGAACGAGAAAAAAGACTGAGATGAGAAAGAGTTTAGCACAAATTCTTTTAGAGGATGGAATTCTTTCTCTAAAAGATCTGGATGATATCGCCAAACAGCAAGAGAAGACAAATTTACCACTCACTCATATCATCCAAAAAAAAGGATTAGCTTCCGAAGTAGACATACTCAAAGCACTTTCTAAACTCCATCGACTCAGTTTTATGGAGAAGTTGGAGTTTCATCAAAACGAGGAAGTTTATTCTAAAATTCCTCTTAAACTAGTCCAACGTTCCAAAATCGTTCCTTTCCTTGTGGAAAAAAACAAGGTTAAAGTCGCCACAAGTGATCCTACGGATCTGCATCCTATGGATGATATCCGCGCCTTTTTAAAAGGTTACGATATAGAATTCGTATTAGCTCCGGAACAAGAGATCATGAGGATCGTCCATTCCCAGTTCGATAAAACGACTGCGGAAGCCAAAGAAATGATGGACGAAATGGACGGTTCCTTCGGGGAATTGTCCGATGCGTTCGAATCCGATGCCTTAGATCTTTCGAACGAAGCTCCCATCATCAAGATGGTGAACGTGATCCTTTCTCAGGCCGTTTCCGAAAGAGCTTCCGATATCCACATAGAACCTTTTGAAAAATCCGTTGTAGTGCGTTATCGTGTGGATGGTGTTTTACAGAAAGTCCTTAGTCCGCCTAAATCTTATTTGGCGGGAATTTCCACTCGTATCAAAATCATGTCCAGTTTGAACATTGCGGAAAACCGTCTTCCTCAGGACGGTCGTATCAAACTTAGGTTAGCCGGAAAAGACGTGGATATCCGCGTTTCCATCATTCCTTGCCAGTTCGGGGAAAGAATCGTAATGAGGTTACTGAACAAAACGGATCAGAAATATTCCATCTATACGATGGGATTTACGAATCATATCCTGGAAACTTTTAAAGAACTGATTTATAAACCTTACGGAATTATACTCGTGACCGGTCCTACTGGTTCCGGAAAATCGACTACGCTTTATTCTGCGTTAACCGAGATCAATACGGAAGAGAGAAACATCATCACTTGCGAAGATCCTGTGGAATACCAAATGGAAGGAATTTCCCAGATGCAGATGAGTGAAAAGATCGGACTTACTTTCGCTGCCGGCTTGAGATCCATCCTTCGTCAGGATCCGGATGTGGTGATGGTAGGGGAGATCCGTGATGAGGAAACTGCCCGAATCGCCATCCAAGCCTCTCTTACGGGTCACTTGGTTTTTTCCACTCTTCACACGAATGATGCTGCTTCGGCTGTGACTCGTTTGGCGGATATGGGGATCGAACCTTACCTAATCACATCCACAGTTTTAGGTTTTATGGCACAAAGACTTGTGCGTAAAATCTGCTCGGATTGTAAAACATCCTACAAGCCTACGGATAAGGAATTGGCCAGTCTGGGAATTTCCAGAAAAGAGCTAAAAAATGGCCTTCTTTATAAGGGCAACGGGTGTCCAACTTGTATGAACTCTGGCTACAAGGGCAGAACCGGAATTTACGAACTTTTGATTATGGATGACGATGTGAAAAAAGCGGTTCTGCAGGGAGCCGATGCAAACCGCATTAAGGAAATCGCTTTGAAAAACGGGCTTTCCACTTTGAGAGATTACGGTAAAATCAAAGTGATCGAAGGAGTGACCACTCCGGAAGAAGTCCTTCGGGTAGCGTAAGACCATGCCTTTATATAGTTATGTTGCCTTCAACCGAAAGGGCAAAGAAGAAAAAAACATAGTAGATGCGAACAACATCCAGGCGGCTAGAAACAAACTCAAAGCCAAAGGATTGTATGTTCGTTCCATCGTGGAAGACAGAGAAAAAGAAGAAAGGGAACTGTTTCCTTTTTTATCCCAGCTTCTCTATCGAATTCCCAGAAAGGAAGTGGGAATCTTCGCAAAACAATTAGGAACCTTACTCGGTGCGGGGATCGCTCTGGACAAATGTTTGGAATCGATCACGACTCAGGTAGAAAATATCCCCTTTAAAAAAGTTTTAATCGAAATCAGGGCAGACATTACGGAAGGTCTTTCCCTTTCCGAGTCGATGAGAAAACATCCTGCCGTTTTCCCGGATCAATATCCTTCTTTGATTTCCGTCGGAGAATCTACTGGTAACTACGAAGGCACCTTACATCGTTTGGCGGAACTGGAAGAAAAATCTGCGGAACTAAAATCCAAAGTGCAAGTCGCCATGATTTATCCGGTCATCATGGGGCTTTTATCTTTGGCGGTTTCCGTATTTTTATTGGTAGTTGTGATTCCTCAGATTCAGGAATTGTTCACTTCCTTCAATGCGACTCTTCCTTTTATCACTCGTTTCGTGATCGGTGTTTCTTTTGTGATCACCAACTATTGGTTGTTTATCCTTCTTTTCGCAGGTGCCGGATTTACTTTCTTTGTTATGTGGAAACGTTCCGAGAACGGCAAAAAATCATGGGATCGTTTTTTACTGAAACTTCCTGTCATCGGCGGACTGCTTCGTAAAATCATGGTTTCTAACTTTGCTAGAAACCTTTCCATTCTTTTGATGAACCGAGTGCCATTGATCCGGTCTTTGCAGATCGTTTCCGATGTGGTACAACACACTGTGTTTCAGGAAGAAATAGGAACTGCGATCGTGAAGATCAAGGAAGGGGGCAAACTTTCCGACTCCCTGCAAGGTTCCATCATTCTATCTCAGATGACTTTGGGTATGCTCAAAGCAGGGGAATCTTCCGACAAGGTTCCTGAAATGATGACAAAACTTTCCGAAATTTATGAAAGCGAAGTAGATACCGCAATAAAGTCTTTGACCCAGTCCCTGGAACCGATCATGATTCTTGTAATGGGTGGTATCATCTTCGTCATTATGGCATCCATCATGTTGCCGATGTACAAGTTGACAGAACAAATTCAGAGTATGTAGTTTTATAGGAGGAAGATATGAAAAGAATCGGAAAAAATAGAAAAAGAAGAGAAGGACTCACTCTTGTTGAGTTAACGGTTGTAATTCTCATCATCGGGTCTTTGATGGGAATTCTCTATGCGGGTCTAAAGAACTTCGGTAGCGGTGGTAATGACAGCCAAGCAAAACTGAAAGTACAAAACGACAGTAAGATTTTGGAAATCAAACTGAGAGAATATTTCGACAAGTTCTCTAAATATCCTTCGGAAGAACAAGGTTTGAAAGCGCTTGTAGAAAGACCGGATGACGATGAAGTTGCCGCAGATTACGAGCCTTTGGTTCGTGATAAATCGGTTTTGAAAGACCCTTGGGGAACTTTGTATCAATTGAGATACGACGATAACAACAACTACCAAATCATTACGTTAGGTGCTGATAAAAAAGACGGCGGTGAAGGAAGAAATAAGGATTTCAATATTTTAGATTCTGAAGATTATCCTACAGCATTCAAATAAATGAATTCCCTGGGTAGGCGACGCGCCCTAAAATCGGCTCGATCCGGTTTAACGATCATCGAGCTGATCGTAGTCATTTCAGTGATCGCCTTCCTTATGGTATTTATCGGAGGGAGCATTAGAAACCTATTTGTTCCTTCCACTACCGATATTTCTGCAAAACTTGCGGAAGCCTTTCGGTTTTGTTCCGACAAGGCGCAGTTGACCAACCAAACCGCCATGTTTCGCTACAATTATGAAAGCGCCGAATATCAATTTTTCCTTTTGAAAAGAGAAGAAGGAGGATTGGTAGAAGAACCCATCCTAAAGAAGGTGAAACTTCCCTTTTATTCTAAAATTTTAAAATCCAGGGATATTTCAGGAAAGGTCTATTACCAAGGAGATCTGAAGATCTTATTTTCTCCTCAAGGGACGGCTACGGATATGTTTCTTTATATAGGAAGCGAGTCCGAAGTAAAAAAAACAATGCAGCTCTATCGGTACGGAGGTAAGGTGAAAATCCATCCGGGAGAGTACATTTATGAAGACAATAGTGCGAAACAAGAAAAAATATCCTACGGATTAGATGATAGAGATGAGCAGACAGACCAAAACTCTTCCAGGCCGCAATCGAATCCGCCTAGATAGGAAAGGTTTCACCTTAATCGAAATGGCGATCGGGCTTGCTATGGCGGCCGTGGCAATGGTATATACTTATAATATGATCATCGATGGAATGAAATACCAAAAGAAAGCGGTTCAGTTGGCAAATGCAGTCCATTTAGCAAAGATTAAAATGGCTCAGGTAGACTCTTCTACGATGATGCAGGCGGACAGTTCCAAAGGAGAAATTCCCGGTTATCCTGGTTATCGTTTTTTGACGGAAATCAAAGAGGAAGAGATGGATCTTTTGAAATTGGCAGGAGGACCGAATGCCGAGGAACTGAAAAAAAAGGCTCCCAAGGATATGTTAGGCGATAAAGACGTCGGCCTCAACGACCTGATGAAAAAAAGAGGAAAAAGTAAAACATTCGAAACCGGGGGGATTTTAAAAGTTTTCCGAGTCCGGGTGGAAGTGACTTTTCCGGAAGATAAAAATAAAAATTCAAGTTACGTAGTAGAAACGTTCCGATCCACCAAATACTGATGAAACGAAGAAAAGGATTCACTCTGATCGAACTTTCGATCGTAATTATGATGCTCAGCACCATTTTTATCATGCTCTTTCTCGTTTTTTATACTTCTCATGAAATTTCCAGAAAGAACTCTTCCAAAAAAGGCGCCAACCGGAGAGACATTTTATATGCGATCGAGAACATTCGTTCGTCGATCACCAGAACTTATTATATCGATAACCAAAGAAGGGTTTTGTTCGTAGGAAAAGCGGATCGTTTGGTTTTTTCATCCTCCAATCCGAATGCGGAAGAAGAGGACAGTGCCTCTGTAAGAGAGGTTTCGTTTTATCTCCGTAAGATGGAGGATTCCAAAATGGAAGATATGAACTATCTCATCCGCAGAGAGGACGAAATGGTGGATAGTTTTCCCACACAAGGAGGGGTGGAACATATCTTTTTGGAGAATGTAAAAAGTTTTCAATTAAAGTATTCGGAAAGGGGAGACAAATGGGTGGATGAATGGAATTCCAGAACCTCCAAAAAAATTCCTAGGCTTGTTCGAATCGAAATCGTATCCCTTGTAGGAAACTCGTTTTTAAAATATGAATCACTCGCGCATCCGGCCATATTATTTAAGTAGAAGAAATCGAGGCGGCTTCATGATCCTCATTTTGATCATGGCCCTAGGGACAGCTTCTTTATTTACCGCCAGCAAATTCTTTCAGGATGCGGCTACGGAATATCAAATCGCACGTACGCAAGCGGACGGATTCAAAGCGCATATGTTGGCCAAAGCCGGTTTTATGGGAGCTGTAGGAGCGTTGAAAAAAATCCCGGAAGAGGTGCTTTACCAATCCGGTTTGGCTTTGGATCCTCCTCCTATTCCTCTCGGAGGAGGAGTCATCTACTATACGATGAGTCCCGAGGACGGCAAAATCAACATCAACTCTTTGGTCAAAATCTATGACGACCAACCGAACCAAAGAGCCATCGAAATGATGTCCCGATTGTTCTATCAATTCACTTTGAAAAGAGAGATGATTTTTCCCATCATCGATTGGATCGATGAAAATCATCAGGAAACCGGGGGAGGAGCCGAGCAGTACTACTATTCCCGTCTGAAACCTCCTAGAAAGATCAAAAATGCACCTTTTTATTCCCTTTCCGAGCTGTTGAATGTAAAAGGGTTCGATCGGGCCATTGTTTATGAATCCTTGAAACCCAAGGACTATGACAAAAACAATTCCGCAGACTTTTTAACGGATGAGGAAAGAGCCTTGCGGTCCGATAAAGACTATGTATTGTCCAATAATATCACTGCGTATCTCCCTCACGGAGATTCCTATGACGATCGGATCAATATCAATACTGCCCCTTATTTTGTACTCATGTCCCTTTCCGATTTTATGACCAAACAAGCGGCCATGAAAATTTTGAAACTCAAGTTGCAGAAAGGAGGGTACATTAAAGAGTTGAAAGACTTGGAGACTGAGCCTGAATTTCAGGTGAAAACTTCGGGGGAACTGACTTTATATAAGGAACTCGCCGGAGAAGGAACGGAAGTTTCCGGCGGTCGGATTAAGACCAAGGGAGAAGTTTATAAAATTACTGGAGTAGGAATCATAAAAGAAAAAGTGATTCGTAAAGTAACTGGAATTTTTGACCTCACCAATAACCAAATGTTATATTATACAGAAGATTAACCATGTTTTCATTTGATCAATACTTAGCCATAGACTACGGAAGCACCTTTTTAAAAGGGGTTCTTTTTAAAAAGGTGCTGGGAAAGGTGACGATCCTTCGTACAGAAAGTCTTCCCGTAGTGGAGTTGGACGAAAACGAGGGAGATCCTTTCGAATACAATATCGTTCGTTTCATTCAGTCCTTTTTTCCGGAAGAAACCAGGTTCCTTTTGAACTTGGGGATTCATAATCTTTTTGTTAGAGATCTGACTGTTCCTCTTACTTCTGAAAAAGCCATTTGGGAAGTTTTGCCTTTCGAGGTGGAAAACTTGGTTCCTTATCCTATGGAAGAGTTGGAAGTGATAGGAAAAACTTGGAGGGTCGGAAGTGAAAATTCCGAAGTGATTTCCTTCAATGTTCATCATTCCGAATTGAATCGTGCCCTGAAACCTTTTGCCAAAGGGGATCTTCATCTAAGTTGTCTTTCTCTTGATTCTTTCGTTCTTTCTTCCCTCATCACTAAATATTATAATTCTCTTATACATGAAAAAACGATCATTCAGTTGGATATAGGCGGCAAATATTCCATTCTGAACATTCTGCACGAAGGGAAATTAAGACACACCCGTCAGATTTATTTGGGCGGAGAAGAACTTACCGAAGAAATCAGCAAGGTTTTGAAAACGGATTTGGTTCGTGCGGATGAAATCAAACAGAACATCGATTTTTCCCTTTTTGCGGAAAACCTTCTAGATGAATCCGAAAATAAATTTTTAGCAAAATATTCCATCAGCCAAATTCAATTTCGAAACATAAAGAAGTTCATTCTGTCCAAGTTCGATGATTTGATTCATGAGATGGAGAACAGTATCTTCTCTCTACCCGAATCGGAAAGACCTGAGATGCTTTATCTTTCCGGGGGGGGAAGCCAGTTCAGAGGACTTGCCGAATCGATCCAAACCAGACTCAATCTTCCTGTAAATAGATACGAAGCGTTGGGAATCGACGATCCTAGTTTGGTGACCGCCATTGCGACTGGAATCCATTTCGAATCGAAGTCCCAAGTCAATTTTTTGGGAACAGGTTTTGCGAAACGAATCAACACAAATCGTTTCAAACTGTCCGCATTCAAACCTCATTTAATTCTGGTTACGATTTCACTCTTACTTTTATTCGGAGTTTTTATCATCGGGATGATTCTGGACAATCGAAAGATTGCGGCAAATAAGAAGATTCTGATCGAAAAATACAAAGCAGGAATGGGAGCAGAGATTTCCGAGGACGAGGATGTTCTTGAAGCTGCCAGTATAAAATTAAAAGAAGAAAGAAAAAAAACGGAGATCTATCGTTTGTTTCTTTCTAAAGAAAGTATTTTAGATCTTTTGAATGAAGCTACGGAACAGTTCCCCAGCAGCGAATCTTTGCCGTTCGTTTTGGACAATTTTACCTTTGAAGACAATTATGAGATTCAGATCTACGGAAGAGTGAATGATTTTGCGGACATCGGAACCATTCAGTCCGCGTTAGCGAAATCGGAAAAGTTCACAAATATCCAAGCACAGAACAAACGTCTGATCACAGGTGTGACCAAGTATAAGGTCAGTTTTAAGATCAAAATGGATATAGTGATTCCTAAGGATGATATATAAATGTTCGATCGTCTGAATGATAGAGAAAGATTATTCGTTTTCGGAGGAGTTTTCATTGTAGTAGGACTTCTCGTGTATACAGTGTTTGCTCTTCTTGCCGATTTTAGGAACAAACTCACTACAGAGATTTACGAAACCGGTTCCCAAGCGGTGCAGTTGGATCGAATCATCAGAGAATACAATTATCTTCGCAGCCTACAGACTACCGGCGGTGAGGAAGATGTAAGTGTTATGTATTCCAAATTGGAACAAATATTGGTGCGCTACAATTTAAAAGACAAAGTGCAAACCATGAAAGATTCCACGAATTCAGTCGAAGGGAAAAAAGACTACAATCGTATCCAAATCGACGTATCTTTTCGATCCGTTCTGTTGCAGGACGTGATCAAACTGATTTATGACATAGAAAAGAACAAACAATTGTTAGGGAAAGTGGATCGGTTTACTTTTAGAAAACCGTTTGCGGAAAAAGAAATTTACGATGTGGATCTGCGTGTTTCTTCCTACTATCGTTCCGCTAAAAAAGGGAAATAATTATGGCGAAAGATAAAATCAAAGAACCTGCTTTGGAAGAAGAAGTTTTGGAAGATGTATTGGTTCAAGAATCTTTGCTGGAACCGGACGAGGACGATCTTTTATCCAATGACGAAACGGAAGAAGAGGATAAAAAATTAAATTCTCAAAAGATCTTTTATCTGATAGGAATCGGAGTTCTTTCTTTTTTACTCTTTGTTTTCATCACTTTCCCTTTGAACGAGATCGTTCGCGCTTTTCTTACCAGTTCCTTTAAAGATACAGGGATTCTTTTGGAAGCAAAAGAAATTAAATTCCCTATCTTCGGCAGAAAGTTCTTCGACAGTTTTGCAGTTCGTTTTCCTTCCGGAACCGTTTTAAAAGCGGAAGAAACCAGTCTTTCTCTTTCCCTTCTGGGTCTGATCAATTATAAACTGGAAGGGGATGCTGACATCAGCTTCTTTAAATATGAAGGAGGGGAATGGTCCGTTCAAATCAAGTCCCTTCAAATTCCGATTAAACTTTCCGGTTTGGAAGACAGAATTACAAAATGGAACGGAGAAGGAGAAATTCAGTTTTCCGGAGGAAAGTTTTTCGAGTCTATGGAAATCCCTCTTTTGGGAAGTTTGAAAGGACAGGAAATCAAAAGAGGAAGTTTTCAATTTAAGATTCGTTCCGGTAAATTATCCGTAGAAAAAGGAACGATCGATTCTTCCGTCGCTAAAATTCAAATCAACGGAGTGATTCGCCTTTCCGATGTGATCACCCTTTCTCAGTTAGATCTGAGAGTTTGTTTCAGCTTAAACGAACAATTCGCAAAAGAACGCCAGGATATCGCTGGCCTTTTTACCTTGATTCCTCAGGAAAACGGAAGAGCTTGTGTTCCCATCAGAGGTTCCGTATCTTCTCCTAAAGTGGATGTTCCCAACTTTAATCAGTTAGGTGTCGCCCCCATTCAAACGGAAGAATCGGGAAATCCTTCGGCAACTGAGCCCGCTCCGGCAAATCCATAAATCTATCAGCCGCAGGAATGACAGTTCCTCTTTTTTTCATTAAGTCGAGTTGATCCGAACTTAAAAGTTTGTCGCTCGTTTCCAAATCATTTGCAAAAGCCCCTTTTTCGATTTTTCCTCTTCCATATATTGATCGAATCCTGTGAGGATTTCATATTCATCATAAAACTCTTCCGCTTGGCTCCATTTCCTGTAGGTATAGAAGGATTTTGATGCAAGATATTTCCCATAATTGTCCGTATGAGAATGACCTACTGAGAAAAATAAGAATATAAAAACATACTTGTTCATGAAGGAAAAGTAAAACGAGAGGAGGAGGAGGGTAGAAACTCTTCTTTCCGTTCTAGCGATCTTTGAATGAGATCCTAGAACCTTTCGGAAAGAAGAGGTTTGTAAGTTTGTTTAATGTTTGTTTCTTAAGAGCAGCCTGTGGTCGCTCCGCAAGAAATACATTTCAAACAAGCACCGTTACGAACCATTTGGAAGGAACCGCATTCCGTGCAGGAATCTCCCGTATAACCTTTGATTCTTGCTTCGGCAATATTTCTCAAAGTTTCTGCAGCGCTTGCTCCTGGTCCAGAGGAAGCAGCGGTCGCACCTACCAAACTAGGCTCCTTATCTTCCAAAACGGATTTCATGGAAATAGGAGAGATTTGCAACGGCGGTTTCGGATTCAATCCGTTGCTCTCAGACTTTCCCACGGAATCACGAGTGGAAGAATCGGATTTGCGACCCACTTCGTCCGTTCTTAGGTCTTCCGGAGACACCTGTGCCAAATCGTATCTGCCAAGGTAAGTCACAGCCAGTTCGCGGAAGATATAGTCGATCACAGAGGTGGACATCTTTAAGTGTGCATTTCCGGAAACCATTCCGTTTGGCTCAAATTTGAAGAAAGTAAATGCTTCTACAAATTCTTCCAAAGGAACTCCGTGCTGCAAGCCTAGAGATACCGCAATGGCGAATGCATTCATCAAAGATCGGAAAGCTGCTCCTTCTTTGTGCATATCGATAAAGATCTCTCCCAATTGACCGTCTTCGTATTCTCCTGTGCGAAGGTAGACTTTGTGTCCTCCTACCATCGCTTTTTGAGTATAACCTGCACGGCGGTGAGGGAGTTTTCTTCTCTCTGCTATGTATTTATAAACCAGTTTTTCTGCGACTTCCGATACCGTTTTAGGGACAGTTGCCGCAATTTCTTCCTCTTCTTCTCCCACCGCACTGAGTAGTTGGAATACTGAGTTGAGTGGTTGAGAAAGTTTGGATCCGTCACGATACAAAGCGTTCGCTTTGATCATTACCTTCCAGGACATCAAGTATGCGTTTTTCACATCGTCGATGGTTGCCTCTTCTGGAAGATTGATTGTTTTGGAAATCGCTCCCGAAATGAACGGCTGAGCTGCCGCCATAATTCGGATATGGGATTGATAAGAAAGGAAACGTTTTCCGAACTTACCGCATTTGTTTGCGCAATCGAAAACAGCTAGGTCTTTCTCTTTAATGAAAGGAGCGTTTTCAATCGTCATAGTCCCGCATACATAATCATTTGCCAGGTTGATTTCTTCGGAAGTGAATCCTAAGTATTCCAATAAGCTGAAGCTAGGAGAATTGTAAACGGTAGGATCGATTCCCAATGTTTTTGCAAGGAAATCTTCGCCTAAAGTGTATTTGTTGAATGCGAATTGAACATCGAAAACGAAAGGAAGTTGTTTTTCGATTTTTTCTAAGATATCTTCCGTGAAACCTTTTTCTTTGAGTCTGGCAGTGTTGAGTCCAGGAGCTCCATTGAAGGTTGCATGGCCTTTACAATAGTTCACGATCGCATCTTGTTCTGCTTGAGAGTAACCTAGTTTTTTTAAGGCAATCGGTACGGATTGGTTGATGATTTTAAAATAACCGCCACCCGCGAGTTTTTTGTATTTCACGAGTGCGAAATCCGGTTCGATTCCCGTTGTATCGCAATCCATCACAAGCCCGATCGTTCCGGTAGGAGCGATCACAGTCACTTGAGCGTTTCTATATCCGAATTGATTTCCTAAATCCAAAGCTCTGTCGGAATCTTCCTTTGCTGCTTGGAGAAGGTAAGTAGGCAGATAAGAAGGATTGATTCCGATCGGAGTGATGGTCAAACCCTCGTATTCTTCTTTCGGAGCATTGTAAGCGGCTCTTCTGTGGTTGCGGATCACTCTGAGCATATGCTCTTTGTTTTTCGCATAACCGTCGAAAGGTCCTAATTCTTTTGCCATTTCCGCAGAAGTTGCATAAGAGGTCATGTGCATGATGGAGGAGATCGCTCCAGTCACTGCCATCGCTTCTTGAGAATCGTAAGGGATTCCCATTACCATAAGAAGGGAACCTAGATTGGCATAACCCAAACCAAGAGTTCTGAATTTATAAGAAAGTTCTGCGATTTCTCTGGAAGGGAATTGAGCCATCAAAACGGAGATCTCCAAAATGATGGTCCAGATTTTGTTCAGATAACGATAACCTTCTACATCGAAACTGCCGTCTTCTTTCAGGAACTTCACTAAGTTCGCAGAAGCCAAGTTACATGCAGTATTGTCTAGGAACATGTATTCGGAACATGGATTCGAAGCGTTGATCGCTCCGTCTTCCGGACAAGTATGCCATTCGTTGATGGTAGTGTGATATTGAGTTCCCGGATCTGCGGAACTCCATGCGGCATTGGAAATTTTTTCCCAAAGGTCGCGTGCTCTTACCGTCTTAGATGCCTTAGGTTCTCTTTTTTCCTTATTCGCTTTTTCTTTCTCTGTACGATTGTAGAGGTGGAAAGGAAGATCTTTTTCTACCGCTTCCATAAACTCGTTTGTGATTCTTACAGAATTATTGGAGTTTTGGCCGGAAACCGTATTGTATGCTTCCGATTGCCAATCCGTAGTGAGTTCTTCGAATAGTATGTCTTTGTAACCTTGTTTGGAAAGGTCGATGACTCTTTTGATGTAATTGTCTGCGATAAAGGACTTACGTGCCTTTTGGATGGCAGTTTTTAGGGCAGGGTTGGCTGCAGGATCATAAGCTTTTTCTTCTCCTAAGGAAGATTTCGCCTGATTGCAAGCCGCCATAATTTCGTTCAAAAGTTTGTTGTTGAGAACGGATCCAGTGACAAGAGATGCCACTTTTTTCTCTTCTTGCACTTTCCAATCGATGAATTCTTCGATATCGGGGTGATCCATATCAAGGCAAACCATCTTCGCCGCACGACGAGTGGTTCCTCCCGATTTGATGGCTCCTGCAGCTCTGTCTCCGATTTTAAGGAAAGACATTAGTCCTGAGCTTTTTCCTCCGCCTGACAAGGATTCGTTGGCAGCACGTAAGTTGGAGAAATTGGTTCCAGTTCCGGAACCGTATTTAAAAAGACGAGCTTCTCTGACCCAAAGATCCATGATTCCGCCTTCATTGACTAAATCATCGTCTACGGATTGAATGAAACAAGCATGTGGCTGAGGGTGTTCATAGGATGAGGAAGAACGAACCAATTTTCCCGACTTAGGATCTACATAATAATGACCTTGGGATTTTCCATCGATTCCATAGGCCCAATGGAGACCTGTATTGAACCATTGTGGAGAGTTCGGTGCCGCCATTTGGCTCGCGAGCATAAAAATAGTTTCTTCATAGAAGGCTTTGGCACTTTCTTCATCGGAAAAGTAACCGTGTTTGTATCCCCAATAAGTCCAGCAGCCTGCCAGACGGTGGAACACTTGCTTCGAATCGTTTTCTCCTACGAAACGGTCTTCCGGCTTTAAAGCGGAAAGTTTTTCTTCGTCAGGAACGGATCTTTGGAGCCAATCCGGAATTCCGTTTTCTTTGACTTTTTTAAGATACTTGGGCACTCCCTTTCTGCGGAAGTATTTCTGCGCAAGGATGTCTGTGGCAACCTGAGACCAGAATTCAGGAACTTCCACATCGTTTGCTTCGAATACGCTGGAACCATCCGTGTTCGTAATTTTTGAATCTCTTTTTACCCATATAATATTTGGGTAAAGACCAGTGTTTCCTTTAGTGAAATGCCTCTCTATCTTCATGTAGACCCCATCAACAACAACATACAGTATTTCTATTTTTCCCCTTACCAGAAGCGATAAGGATTATGTCACAATGCAGGAAAGGGAAGAATGAAACATTCCTTTTTTACGGAAGGGTGCTGTGAATTTTCGAAAATTTTCCCTCAAAAAATAGAATTACGTCGCATTTTTTTATTTGACCAGAGAGGGCTTTTCCATACCATGGCCATGAGATTGGACATTCCCCTTTAGCTCAGTCGGTAGAGCAAATGACTGTTAATCATTGGGTCGCTGGTTCGAGCCCAGCAGGGGGAGCCAATTTTTTTTCCTTCCTATTTATTTGTCTGCCTTGGGCAGATGTTTTCCTAAAATTCCCTTCTTTTTTCAGCTAAAAATCTACTTTTTCCATTTGAAGAACCAATAGAAATGCAAGTGATTTTACGTTTCTTTCAGTCCGAAATAATCTGCCAGTTTCAAAGAAGTTAGGATTTTTGCCAAACTAGGCTGAATTCCCAAATAACTCACTTTGATCTCGTGTTTGGCACATTTGGATTGGAAAGAAAGGAGCCTGCTGAGGGCGAGAGAGCTGATCATTTCTGTCTGGTGCATATGGATTTGAACCAAATTTCCGCCTCGGTTCAATGCGGACTCAAGGGCGTGTTCGAATTCTACCGAATTTCCGTCCAAACAGGCTTCCATGAATTCAATGACACACCCTTGGGACGATTCTGATACTTTGATTTTGTTTGAAATGATGCGATCATCGAGTGACATGTTTTCTATTTCCTATCTATATTCTTTATATTTTGATAAATAGGACGAAATATTTGCAGGAATCGTAACAAAGGAGAGATCGAATTTAAATCTTATGATGGGACTATTGATTTTTGTTAATATTTTATTTCCTTTTCTTGTCTTGTTTGCGTCCGAGGATTTGTTTCAGAAATCGGAACAAATGATTTTGGTTTTGCAGGATGTAGAAAAGAAAAAAACTACTCTGCAGCTTTATGAAATCGTAGAAGGGCAGTGGAGAGAGAAGGGATCTCCCATTTTGGCGGCGGTAGGAAGGAACGGGCTTTTCTCCGCTTCCGAAAAAAAGGAAGGGGATGGGGCCACACCGAAAGGAGAATATCCTTTGTTACGCGCTTACGGATACCGTTCTCTTTCTCGAATTCATTTTCCTTATGAGGTCAATACCTCCAATCATTATTGGGTAGATGATTCTTCCTCTGAATTGTACAACCGAAGAGTCAAGGGAAAGCCGAAAGCGAAGTCATACCATTCTCTTCTTAGGAAAGACAATTTGTATAAGTATATGATTGTAATTGAATATAATACGGATCCTGCGGAGGAAGGAAAAGGGAGTATGATCTTCATTCATCCTTGGGCGGATGCATCCAAACCGACTTCGGGCTGTTTGGGGATTAGTGAGGAAAAATTAAAAGAGATTTTACTCTGGCTGAAGAAAGATAAAAACCCATCGTTGTGGATCGAAAGTTATTCAGAAGTGAAGTAAGCTCTGAAAGAAAAACCGATTCGATTATTTGAAATCAGAGCAGGATAGACTCACTTTGAGACTGCAAAAGAAAGTTCGTTTGAGAACAGGCAAAAAAATTAAGGGATTCCTCTATTTTCCACCTCATTCATTCTTTTTCCATATACTCAAAAATTTTTTTCTAAAATCTTTTTATCATTTGCATTTTAATTCGAAACCACTATAATTCGTCCGAATTTAGGAGGAATCAATTTGGACAGTACAGATGGGGAATTTTCAGTGGTAGGACTTTTGTTTTATTTAGCTCTTACCGTCGGTATCATCGTGGCAATGTGGAAAACGTATGAAAAAGCAGGAAAACCTGGTTGGGCTGCGATCATTCCCGTTTACAATTTGATCATACTCATGGAAATCGTGGGAAGACCTACTTGGTGGGTGATTTTATTTTTCGTTCCTTGCGTGAACTTCGTGATTATGTTCATGGTCATGATCGACTTGGCAAAATCTTTCGGCAAAGAATGGTGGTTCGCATTTCTATTCTTTATCCTAGGTGCCGGATACTTTATTCTCGGCTTTGGTAAAGATGAATACAAAGGACCTGCTGCACCTACAAAAGAAGCAGCTTAAAAGCGTATCTGTAAGATATTTCGGGCAGGATACATTCCTGTCCGGAATTTCGAAGATACATTTTGTTCGTTTTTTTTATACGGTCTTTTTTTTAGTTTTAGCTGTCGTTCTTGCTCGACTGATTCCCTTAGATACCGAATCGGAATATTGGTTTTCCATTTGTTGGTACAAAGCGATTACCGGTTTGGATTGTATCGCCTGCGGTTTAGGAAGATCCATCCTTTGTTTATTTCGATGGGACTTATCTTCTTCTTTTTCCTATCATCCTTTCGGACCTGCCATCGGTTTCGTTATCGTAATGTTAAGTATCCTTCGTTTTCATCTTCCGAAAAAATTCCATCAATTGGTCTACAGTCGATCCTTTAGCTACTTTGTTTCTGCATCTTTTTTTGCGATGGGTATTTGGTTTTTCTTTTATAAGAATTAACTCTAAAGCAATTCGAATTTGAACCTCCCTTTGAGTGATTGCTTGCTTTCACTCAGCAGAGGTAGAATATTACTTCGAATACTTTTACTTTTGAAGCCTTATTTTAATTTCAAATACCATCTATTATGAGGCAATATGTAGCTTCCCATAATGTATATTATGTCGCATTGCGAATTTATCGTTTGTATGACAAGTCACATAGGTACACATTAGATCACTCTCATGGGTAACACTTTTATTCATCAATCTTTTCATTGGACAGTAGTTTTTACGGTAAGTGATAGGAACGGGTCTTTCTTTATTTCCATTCAGAGATTTCTTCTAGGTCTTCTCTGTTGATGAAGTGTCTGGTTCCATCTTCCCAGGTAAAGGATATGGATTGCAGTTTGATCTTATCGTATTCCACAGCATAAAGATAGGTTTCCAGTTTGCAGCTTTCCGTGGCTCCGACTCGAATCGGTGTATGAAATTTACAGATGAGTTCCGGGGTTTTATAGGTTTCAGGGATTAGGATGAGTCCTTGTTTGTCGAAGGCAAACAGAAGCACGGAAAGATCTTGTATGGAATGAATGGAAAGGTTTTGAGCCTTCAGAGAGAGTTGTAGGTTTTTAGTTGTTTTTCCCGGTTCGTTCTTTAGTTCCAGGAAGATCGGATAACCTGAGTTTTTCGCTTTTTCTTTTAAGGAAAAAAGTTGAGGGTCTGTGCTCGCACAGCGGCTGGCCAAAATTAAGAAAAAAATTGCCAGCAGGAAGGAGTGTTTCATTTATCTGGCAGGAAAAGGAATCATCAGATTGGCTTTATCTCCCATTACATTTTGAGGAAGACGCCCGTCCCATTTTTCAATCCACATTTTTTGAATCATAAGAGGTGTGAGTTGTTGAGATTCCAACCGGATTTGGTTGGCAGTTCCTTCCGCTTTCGCTTTTTCGATTTTTGCCTGTGCGACTGCTTCTCTCAATTCGTTTTCTCTCTGTTCCGCTTTTTGGATCTGTTCGATTTTTGCATCTAGCGCTTGTTTTACTTTGTCTGGAAGTCTCATGGTTCCGATCCAATACAGTCTTTCCACTATGATACCTTTTCCTGAAAATTCAATTTTGACAGCTTCCGTAGCTTTTTCGATCAGTTCGACCCTTCCTTGTCCGTAGATCATATCGGAAGTCATGCTAGAAGCCAGTCTGTTGAGTACGTCTCGTACTGCTGTTCTTAAAACACTGTCCGTAATTTCGTCGATTCCTCTTCTATAGGTTTGAAACAAAACATTTGCTTTATCCGGTTCCACTCGGAACTGAATCCCTACGTCCGCATTGACAGTAAGACCTTCTTTGGTTTGGATGTCTATGGATTCGTTGGTCTCTGAATCTTCCTGGAAGTCAGCAGTCCACACATAAGTTTTTGTGAATGTAGGATACAAATAAAGTTCCTCGTTGATTCCAACCCAATAACGTCCTACTCCTAATTCTTCGGAATCGACCCCTTTGCTGGAACCTAATAGATATACCTTAACTCCTACATAACCTGCCGGAACCTTTTCACATCCTGTCATAAAGAAGAAAATGAGAATCGAAATCAAAAGTACAAATAGAATGCGTTTTTTATTTTTCATGAGTTTCCTTTCCGAGTTTTAAGATCTGATCCTTAAAGATCCAACCCAAAATGGGAGGAATCCAAGAACCTACAAGTGCCGCAAGACCCAAGATTACCTTACTGTCTTCCGAGCTTGAGATGAGTATGGGAAGTTGATAGGCATATAAGAAGCCGTAAAATAAAACCGAGAGAGTCAGTGTAAAAAATAAAAGCAACTTGATTCTGGGATTCATTCTTCCTCTAAAGAAGTATCTCCCGATACCTCTGTTTCGGGAAGTATTGGTTCTCGGAAAAAGGGGGTCAAATGAAATTCAAAAAGATTTATGAATTTACGAAACCTGTACCAAGTCTAGAAATGGACGTATACAAATGATCTATCCGCTTCTTACACATAAAAAGGAAGAAGAACCTCATTCTGTAATGCAAAAAATTACCACACCTAATCTCTCTTCAGGAGCAATTCAATGACCTTGAGTCTAGACTTCTTTCGTTCCTCCATCGGAAAGAAGATCATTATGGCCATTACCGGTTTTATCTGGTTTGGGTTCGTGATCGCGCATATGTTAGGGAATCTTCAGGTTTTCCAAGGACCTGAAAAACTAAACGCTTATGCTAAATTTTTAAAAGACCTAGGCCCTTTGTTATGGGTCGCTCGCATCGGTCTCTTGGTTGCCTTCTTCGGGCACGTGATCGTCGCCATTCTTTTGAAAAAGGAAAACTCAGCCGCTCGCCCTGTGGCTTATGCAAAACAATCCACCATTCAGGCATCGAAAGCTTCCCTCACAATGATTTACAGCGGTTTGCTCCTTCTTACCTTTCTTGTATATCACCTACTCCACTTTACGTTAGGCGTAACCAATCCGGATCATTACTCTTATGAATACATTCTCAAAAACGGAGATGTGGTTCACGATGTATATGCCATGGTAATTTTGGGATTCCAACAGCTCCCTATTTCCATCGCCTACGTAGTGTTCATGTTTTTTCTGGCACTTCATTTTTCCCACGCACTGGGTTCCATGTTCCAATCTTTGGGAATCCTTGCTCCGAAACACAATCCTATCATTCAAAAAATCGCAACCGGTTTGGCTGTGATCGTATTCGTCGGAAATAGTTCCATGCCGATCTCTATCCTTCTCGGATGGGTCAAGTAGGACATAGGAGATAATTATGAAATTAGATGCAAAGATCCCTTCAGGCCCTATCGAACAAAAATGGGACAAACACAAACAAGACATCAAGCTGGTAAACCCGGCAAACAAACGTAAGTATAAGGTCATCGTAGTAGGTTCCGGACTTGCAGGTGCTTCCGCAGCCGCTACACTTTCCGAACTAGGCTATCAAGTTTCCGTATTCTGCTTTCAAGACTCTCCTCGCCGTGCTCACTCGATCGCAGCTCAAGGGGGAATCAACGCCGCAAAAAACTATCAAAACGACGGTGACTCCGTTTATCGTTTGTTCTATGATACAGTAAAAGGCGGGGATTTCCGTGCTCGTGAAGGAAACGTTTACAGACTTGCACAAGTATCTACGAACATCATCGACCAGTGTGTGGCGCAAGGGGTTCCTTTCGCCAGAGAATACGGCGGAACTCTTTCCAACCGTTCCTTCGGTGGAGCTCAAGTTTCCAGAACTTTTTATGCAAAAGGGCAAACAGGACAACAGCTTCTTTTAGGAGCCTACTCCGCTCTTGAAAAACAAATCGGTAGAGGCGCTGTGAAAATGTATGCCAGAACCGAAATGTTAGAATTGGTTCTAGTGGACGGTCATGCGAAAGGGATCGTAGTCAGAGACTTAGTGACCGGTGAAATTTCCTCTCATGCGGGAGATGCGGTTATTTTGGCTACGGGAGGATACGGAAACGTATTCTATCTTTCCACAAACGCAAAAGGTTCCAATGTAACCTCCACTTTCAGAGCTTATAAAAAAGGTGCTGCGTTTGCAAATCCTTGTTATACGCAAATCCATCCTACTTGTATCCCTCAATCGGGAGACTACCAATCCAAACTGACACTTATGTCTGAGTCCCTTCGTAACGACGGTAGAGTTTGGGTACCTAAGAAAAAAGGTGATCTTCGCCCTCCTCATGAGATTCCTGAAGGAGAAAGAGACTACTATCTGGAAAGAAAATACCCTTCCTATGGAAACTTAGCTCCTAGAGATATCTCTTCTCGTTCTGCTAAGGAAGCTTGTGACAATGGTTTAGGAGTCGGTCCTTTGGTCGGCGACAAACGATTGGGAGTGTATTTGGATTTCTCCGACGCCATCAAACGTCTGGGTGAGCCTGTCGTTGCGGATCGTTACGACAACCTTTTCCAAATGTATGAAAGAATCACCGGAGAGAACCCTTATAAGGTTCCGATGCGTATTTATCCTGCGGTTCACTATACGATGGGTGGTCTTTGGGTAGATTATAACTTGATGTCGAACATTCCAGGATTACACGTATTGGGCGAAGCGAACTTCTCCGACCACGGAGCGAACCGTTTGGGCGCTTCCGCATTGATGCAAGGTTTGGCGGACGGTTACTTCGTGATCCCTTACACAATCGGAGACTACTTCGCAAAAGAAGGTCATAAAAATATTTCCACAGACAGACCGGAATTCAAAGAAGCGGAAGCTCGTGTAAAAGAAATGACTTCTAAGTTCTTGTCTATCAACGGAAAAAGAACTCCTGATGATTTCCACAGAGAACTAGGAAAAGTGATGTGGGACAAATGCGGTATGGCTAGAACAGATGCAGGTCTTAAGGAAGCTTTGAAAAAAATCCCTGAGATCAAAGAAGAATTCTGGAAAAACCTGAAAGTTGCTGGAGGTGGAGCGGAACTCAACCAAGAGCTTGAAAAAGCAGGTAGAGTGGCCGACTTCCTTGAGTTTGGCGAATTGATGTGCTTAGATGCTTTGAAAAGAGAAGAATCTTGCGGCGGTCACTTCCGTGAAGAATACCAAACGGAAGACGGAGAAGCTCAAAGAAACGACGATAAATTCTGTCATGTCACTGCTTGGGAATACAAAGGCGAAGGAAAAACTCCTGAAGAACACAGAGAACCTCTCGCATACGAAAACATCCACCTTGCCGTAAGGAGCTACAAATAGTATGAGCGAAACAATGAAATTACACCTTAAAGTTTGGAGACAAAAAAACGCGAACGATAAAGGAAAGATCGTTAGCTACGAAGCGGACAATGTGAACGAACACATGTCCTTTTTGGAAATGTTAGATGTTGTCAACGAAGGTCTTGTTGCCAAAGGAGACGAGCCGATCGCTTTCGACCACGACTGCAGAGAAGGTATCTGCGGAATGTGTTCTATGGTCATCAATGGAGTTCCTCATGGTCCAGAAAGAGGAACCACCACTTGCCAGCTTCATATGAGAAAGTTTAAGGACGGAGACACTGTTTATATCGAGCCTTGGAAAGCGAAAGCCTTTCCAGTTGTGAAAGATCTAGTTGTAGACCGTTCCGCTTTCGACCGAGTGATCCAAGCAGGAGGTTTCGTTTCCGTGAATACGGGAGGGGCTCCCGATGGAAACGCTCTTCCGATCCCTAAAGTAGATGCTGACTTAGCGATGGATGCTGCCACTTGTATCGGTTGCGGTGCTTGCGTAGCCGCTTGTAAAAACGCTTCTGCGATGTTGTTCGTATCTGCGAAAGTTTCCCACTTGGCTCTACTTCCTCAAGGACAAGTAGAGAAAAAGGAAAGAGTTCGCAAGATGGTTGCCGCAATGGACAAAGAAGGTTTCGGAAATTGCACGAACCAATATGAATGTGAAGCAGCTTGTCCTAAAGAAATTTCTGTGAACTTCATCACCAGACTCAACAGGGAATTTATCGCAAGTTAAGCGAATTTCCTATTTGTCTTCTGAAAAAGGAAAAGCCTCGGTTCGATTCGGATCGGGGCTTTTTTTATCATAGACCTGAAAGGAAATGAGATAAGTTTTAATCAGATATGGCAATAGTTTTGGTTAGGTTGTTTTCTATTGTTTTGATTGTACTTGAGCTTCTCTTTATATTGGACCATACCTACCTGGACGAGATTCATGAAGAAGCAAAAATACAGTATAAATTTATCAATAAAAATTCGGATATTCGTTGCTCAATAAACCTAACAAATATTTTAAAACATGAGAATGAAAAAACGAACCATTTTTTAGATATCCGCATCAATCCTAAGAAAGAAAAACAATTTGTTGTTTGGGGAGAAAATCCTGCAATTTGTGACGAGCTTACTTCTGACGACAGGACATCTAACTTTTATTTATACATGACTTCTCTTTACAACCATCCTACTACAATTGCAGTAACTCGAAAAACCTTTCCAGATAAGAATTATCACACTCCGTATTTACTGAATTATCAGTTTTATTTACTTCATTTTTCCTATATATTATTTTTAGTTATTTCTTTGTTTGATTTTCGATCCAAATACTTCCTCTGGTACAGAAGATTCGTGTATATTTTATACTTCAACAGAACGGTTGTTTTCTATTCTCTTATTTCGGATATGGTTGAGTACCGATTTTTTGACTCTCCATTGATATATAAGATCATTGAATGACCGGCAAATTATCGTAATTAACAGGATCAATGTAATTGAAATGAATCTGAAAAAGAAAGAAATCCTTTCGGCTGCGATCTTTTTGAACTTAGTCGGGCTCTGTTTGATGATACCGATTCTGTATAAAGGATTCGAATTCTTTCAGGTAAGGAATTGGAATAAAATTTACTGTACAATAGAAAAATCTCAGTCATTCTCTCAAAGAAATCCTGGCACAGGCGGGCGTCCTATCAGAAGAGATGTGTCATCAATCATAGTCACGAAATATATCCATAAAATCAAATTACCCAACGGTTCTTTTTTCTTTTTGGAATCTTATAAAGCATATGAAAATGAATTTCCGATTTATTTTGATCCAGAAGATCAAATGAATTATAAAGCCATAGAAACAAACGACTCTTTGTTGAATGTGATATTATTTGCAATCGGGATTGTTATGATTTTTTATACGAATTACAAAGCTGGTTATTTTTATGAGAAGGCGGACGATTTAGAGAATTATGAACATAAGAGAAACAGAAGGCTGAGAAGGCATAGATAAATTTTTTTTCAATCGAACCTGGCATCTTCCAAAAGAAAACGGATTTCAGACAATTCGATCGTTTGTTTTTCTCTCCAATTCTCAGTTAACTTTTCCCATTCTTCCAGGGACTTCCCTCTTTTTTTCCTTCCTTGGATCATCGTATTCATTCTTCTATCGATGCTTTCTTCAATCAACAAAGAGGCATTTTCCAAGAAGAGTTCGGGAGAGTTTTGAACTTCTTTATATAATAAAAACAAAGAATAGAGTCTGAATCTTTCGATCGCATTGTATTTCAGAGACAATTGGTCCGAATGTCCTCCGTATCTCATCAGAAGATTTTCTTCCAAGAGACCTACTTTTTCTCCTCTCGCCAAAATTCGATTCCAGAGATCGTAGTCTTCACAAGAAGGAAGTTCCTCTTTGAAACCTCCTAATTCCTGAAATAAAGATTTTTCCATCATCACACTCGAGGAAGTGATGAGACAAAGTTCCAATGCGTCTTGAAAGAAATTTCCTGTTTGTTTCTTGTGTTTCCCCAAGGGCTCCAAAAGATTCCCTTTTTTGTTCCAGATTTCGTTCGTTTGAGAGATTCTATATGCAGGGTTTGCCTGATGAAAACGAATCTGTTCGGAAACTTTATTTTCGTTCCATACATCGTCCGAATCCAAAAAACAGATCCATTCCCCGTTTGACTGAGAGACTCCGAAATTACGGGCAGCGCTTACTCCCCTATGCATTGTTTGGTGAATTTGAACTGTTTTCGAATTCTTTCCGAATCCTACTAGTCCGGATTTCCATCTTAAATAAGATGCGGTTAAAATCTGCCAAGTGTTATCTTCCGAACCATCGTCCACTAAAATCAATTCCCAGTGAGGATAGTTTTGTATTAACACTGAGTCCACAGCTCTTAAAGTGACTTCCTCTCTGTTGTAAGTAGGAAGTATAATGGAAACGAGAGGAGGAGTTGCACTCATAAGATCAAATCCAAGTGACTCAGTAAACCACCCTGGTGGAGATAGATCCATTTTTGCTCGAACAGCTGCGGATCGGAATTTTTTATTTTTCGATTTTCCCAAAAATCTTCCATCGTCTTCCAAGTCTTTGCGCTGTAGACCGGTTCTAACAAAAGTTTTTGTTCTTCGAATATGGATTGTATCTTCTTGTTCCAAAAAGAGGAAGTTGTAGCAAAAGATTTTCCTTTGGGAGGAGAGAACAATTGAAACTTTATCGGAGGCGCTTCCATTCTAAGAAGTTTCCATTTTTCCTCTAAAGAAGCCATCCAAGTTTTTTCCGTTTCTCCTATCATCACCCCCATCAGTTTCACAGGCTTATCGGAAAAGTAATTTGCTGCGGATAAAAAACTAAGACCGGAACCCACATCCAGCCATAAAACGAAAGGAGCCTTTTCCTTCTCCCAAAGATATTGCCAGAGACGATCCAAACCGGATACAGCACTGAAATGAAATCCGAATTCGGGCAGAAAAAACTCTCCTTCTTTGGTTTGGGAAGATGTTTCCCAATCGAAGAGCGCTTCTTTTCGATTCGAAAAGATTCTGATCTTATGAGAACTTCTTTCTGTAAGGATTCGATTCGCTGTTTTGAGTTTTCTGTCTCTCGTATAAGCAGTCGTATGAATCTGAAAACCTAAAGATCGTAATGCGAAAGAAAAACAGGAAAGAAAATTTCCATGAACGGAACCGAATAATTTCACTGTTTGAATTTTGTTTTCTTTCAGGTAGGATATAATCCCTTCCAATTTTCTCAATTTGGTTCCGAAACCGAAAGGGGATAGATCGTCTCTCAAGACGAAGACCGTTTTTTCCCTGGAAAGAGAATGTTCTTGTATGTGGAAAGGGATTGGCTTTTTTAGAATTTCCGAGAGAGCCAAAGTTCATTGGAAAAACAGAGGACTTAGTCCCCTGTTTTGAGAATCGACAAAAACGCTTCCTGAGGAATTTCCACGGAACCGATTTGTTTCATTCTTTTCTTTCCTTCTTTCTGCTTTTCCAAAAGTTTTTTCTTACGGGAAATATCCCCCCCGTAGCACTTGGCGGTTACGTTTTTACGAAGCGCAGAGATACTCTCTCTAGCCACTACTTTGGAACCGATGGCTGCTTGCAAAGGAATCATAAATTGGTGTCTAGGGATTAAATCTTTCAGTTTTTCGATGATCACCCTTCCCCTTTCCTCCGCTTTGGATTTATGAACGATGGAAGAAAGTGCATCCACAGGCTCCGAGTTCACAAGAATGTCCATCTTCACCAATTTGGATTCTCTGTAGCCGATCTCTTCATAATCCAGGGAAGCATAACCTTTCGTATGAGATTTTAACTTATCATAAAACTCGAAGATAAGCTCAGCCAAAGGAAGTTCGTAAGTAAGCTGCACTTTATCTTTGGAAAGATACACAGTATCCATGTGGATTCCCCGTTTTTCAATCACAAGAGACATGATGTTCCCGACGTAATGATCGGGAGCGATGATGGTCGCCTTTACATAAGGTTCTTCCGACTTACCGATGAGAATGGTATCGGGCCATTTGGAAGGATTGTCGATTTCGTAGACTTCATCCTTAGTATTTGTAATTCTAAATTTAACGGAAGGAGCCGTTGTGATGAGGGCTAGATTGAATTCTCTCTCTAATCTTTCTTGGACGATCTCCATATGAAGAAGTCCTAAATAACCTACACGAAAACCGAACCCTAGTGCTACTGAATTCTCCCTTTCGAATGTAAGGGCAGAATCGTTTAACTTAAGTTTTTCGATTGCATCCACGAAAGCATCGAAATCCTCTCCGTTGATGGGGAAAAGACCTGCGAAAACCATAGGTTTGGCGTCTTTAAACCCGTGAACCACAGAATCTGTTTGATTGTTTGCCAAAGTGATTGTATCTCCCGTTTTGGCATCCCCCATCTTTTTCATCCCTGCGACTACGTAACCTACATCCCCTGCTTGCAGTTCTTCTGCACTAACCATAGTAAGGCGATTGACTCCCACTTCAGTCACTGCAAATTGGCGGCCTACGTTCATCATATGGATGGTATCGCCTTTTTTTAACTTCCCGTCGTAAAGTCGAACTTTAGCCACCACTCCCATATAGGTATCGAAGAAAGAATCGTAGATAAGTGCTTTGAGAGGTTTATTGATGTCTCCTTTCGGAGGAGGAATGAGTTTGGAAATCGCTTCCAAAACGCCTTTTACATTGAGTCCGGTTTTCGCAGAAATCGGGATGGCTTCATCCGGGTCGAGTCCCAAAGACTCTTCAATCATGATTTTACATTTGTCTATGTCTGCGGAAGGAAGATCGATTTTATTGATAACAGGAATGATCCTAAGATCCAGCTCCATTGCCAGATATAGATTGGCCAAAGTCTGTGCTTCCACTCCTTGGCTTGCGTCCACAATCAATAGAACCCCTTCGCAGGCGGCCAATGATCGGGACACTTCGTACGTAAAATCCACGTGGCCGGGAGTATCGATGAGGTTGAGGTGGTAGATGTTTCCGTCTTCCGCATGGTAATCAAAGGAAGCGTTATTGGCTTTGATTGTGATTCCCCTTTCTCTTTCTATATCCATAGAATCCAAAATTTGGTCTTTTTTGGTTCTTTGGTCGGTCACAAGTCCAATCTCAAGCAGTCGATCCGCCAAAGTGGATTTTCCATGGTCCACATGGGCAATGATGGAAAAATTTCGAGTGAATTTTTGACGTTCGTTCAAGGGATCCTCAGCTTTTTAAGTCATTTTCTTGTGAGTGGGGAGATTGTCTAAAAAGTTTATTGTCAGGCCATTAAAAATCCCTAATCTGGGAACAAAGAAATACCAGGAGAAATCTAACCCCCTATGTCCCAAAATGCAAGCATTCGATCTGTACGAGCCCGTGAAATTATGGATTCCAGAGGAAACCCAACCGTTGAAGTCGATGTGACTTTGGAAGACGGTTCCTTCGGCCGTGCAGCAGTTCCTTCTGGAGCATCTACAGGAGAACACGAAGCAGTAGAACTGCGAGACGGAGATAAAAAAAGATACCTGGGAAAGGGCGTGACCAAGGCGGTCGAAAACGTAAATTCCAAAATTGCAAAAGCATTGATCGGTAGCAACGCACTCGATCAAATCGCAATCGATCAAACAATGATCTCTTTGGATGGAACTGCCAATAAATCGAAATTAGGCGCAAATGCCATTTTAGGAGTTTCCTTGGCTGTGGCAAAAGCAAGCGCATCTTATGCGAAACTCCCTCTTTACCGCTACATCGGAGGTTCTTTCGCACATGAACTTCCTGTTCCAATGATGAACATCATCAACGGTGGAGCTCACGCAGACAATAACATCGACTTCCAAGAATTTATGATCCTGCCTGTTTCCGCTCCTAACTTCAAAGAAGCGCTTCGTATGGGAGCGGAAGTGTTCCACAATTTGAAGGCTGTTTTGAAAGGCAAAGGTTTAAACACTGCAGTCGGCGACGAAGGTGGATTCGCTCCTAACCTAACAAGCAATGGAGAGGCGATCGAGGTGATCCTTCAGGCAATTGAGAAAGCAGGTTATAAACCGGATACAGACATCAAAATCGGTCTGGATTGTGCCGCTTCCGAATTCTACGATGAGAAGAAGAAAAAGTACATCCTGAAAGCGGAGAAAAAACCTGAGAAAACTGCGGAAGAGTTAATCGAATACTACTCAAATTTAGTTTCAAAGTATCCGATCATTACCATGGAAGACGGATTGGATGAGAACGATTGGACCGGTTGGAAAAAATTATCCGAAAAATTGGGCAGCAAAATTCAGCTCGTGGGTGATGATTTGTTCGTAACCAACATCGAAAAACTCTCCAAGGGGATCGAAAAAGGGATCGGAAACTCCATCCTCATTAAGGTAAACCAAATCGGATCTTTGACCGAAACTTTGAGCGCGATAGAAATGGCGAAAAAAGCGAAATACACTGCAGTGATTTCCCATAGATCCGGGGAAACGGAAGATTCCACAATCTCCCACATCGCAGTGGCTACAAACTCAGGTCAGATCAAAACGGGTTCCCTCAGCAGAACGGATAGAATCGCTAAATACAACGAACTCCTTCGCATCGAAGAAGAGTTGGGAAAAACGGCGACTTATTCCGGGAAAAATACTTTCTACAACTTGAGATGATATGACACCCTTAAAAGCCGCTCTTTCCATTTCCTATCTTTGCGTTTTGTTCTACTGTCTAGTATTGTCTACATCCGGCATTGCGGAACGCCAAATTTTGGAAAAAGAATATCTGAGAATTTCAGAGGAAGTGGAGCGGCTTTCCATTGAGAACCAGGTTTTGGAGGAAAAGGAAAAACGCCTCCAAAACGACGAATATGCATTGGAACAGGAAGCAAGAAAATACTACCTACTTTCCGAAAATGCCCATGTCCTAAAATTCGAAGAATCTAAGTCTCTCCAAGAAGAAGAGAAAAAACTGCCTATGCCAAAGGCGGCAGGATTAGAAGTGAATTTATCCCTAAAAGAACCTCCTCTTTTCCTTTTGCGTTTCTTTTACCTTACCTTCAGTGTTTTCTTGTGCCTGGGAATTTATTGGAAGCTGAAAAGCTTGCCTCCCACGTCTAACCCTAAAAGACTGAATTAATATGGCAGAAGAAGAACAACCAGAAAAAGAAATTACCGAAACACTTCAGGATCTCATCAGCGACAAAAACATCGGGAAAAAATTCCTAGAGAAACGTAAGATCTTTCTCTGGGGACCTGTGACGGACGAATCTTCGAAAGACCTTACCAACAAACTCATGTATTTGGAGTTAATGGATCCGGGAAAACCCATCACTTTTTATATCAATAGCCCTGGTGGAGTCGTTACTTCCGGACTAGTCGTTTACGATACGATGCAGATGATCTCCTCTCCTGTTCATACCGTTTGTATGGGTATGGCCGCTTCTATGGGATCGATCCTTCTGATCGGAGGAGCGAAAGGAAATCGTTCCATTTGGCCGAACGGAAGAGTGATGATCCATCAACCTTCTATCGGAGGGCAAATCCAAGCCCCAGCAACCGACCTTTTGATCCATGCAAACGATATCATCAAAACGAAGGAAAAGCTGAATCGTATGTTAGCCGACGCTTGCGGAAAAACTTACGACCAGATGGTTGAAGATACGGATCGCGATTACTATATGGATGCGGAACAAGCATTAGCTTATGGAATCGTAGATAAAATCGTAAATAAAATAGACGTTGTCTAAACCAGAATTCACTCCTAGACGGTTTTTAGAAGGCAAACATCTACAAACCGTTTATAATGTTCTTTTTCCTCCGGACAACACTCTGGAGGATGAGTTCTTCTGCGAAAGCATTCTCCTCCCTACCAGCGATGCTACAGGAGACCATCTTTGGCTTCAGCACAATCCCCCCCTTTCTCAAGTGAAAAAAAACTCAATTCCTTGGAACGGGATCTATATTCTTCTCATTCACGGAATGGAAGGAAGTTCAGAGTCTCACTATATGGTGAGTGTGGGTAAGGAAGCATTGCTGCGAGGATACGGAGTGGTGCGGATGAATCTGAGAAATTGCGGCAAAGGATTCGGCCTCGCAGGAAAACCATATAACGCTGGTCAATCGGAAGATCTGGACGATGTTTTGAATTTTATCAGAACCAAGTTTTCTTCCAAAGTATTTGTAAGCGGATTTTCTCTTTCCGCCAATATGGTGCTTAAATTTTTCGGAGAAAGAAGACCTCAAAAAGTCGCCGCCTTTTCTGCCACATCCCCTCCTCTCGATCTAAAAAGAAGCTGCGACTTTATCGATTCGAAAGCGGGTGCCTTTTACAAACACCATTTCCTTTCTACGATGAAGGAAAAAGTGGCATCGGGTGTGTATGCAATCGATGAAAAAACAACTCAAAGAGTTTTAAAAAGTAAATCCTTCTTTGATTTCGACGATTTTTTCACCGCCCCTTTGGCGGGGTATCAAAACGTATTAGAATATTATCATACCTGCTCAAGCATTCGTTATCTTTCCGGAATCAAAATCCCCGGCCTTGTGGTACATGCGGATGATGATCCTGTGGTTCCTTCCCATGTTTGGAGAGAAGTGAATTGGTCCGCATTTCCGAATATTGAAACCGTTCTTACTTCCAAAGGAGGTCATGTAGGATTTATTTCCGATCCTAGCCCCGATTTCCCGGAAGGAAGATGGCTTCCAAAAATCCTGATGGATTTTTTCGACCGCAAACGTAAGTCTTTATCATTGTAATCTTTATATATTTGGGAGTCTCGGATGAGAGATCTTTTAAAGGAATGTTTAGGAGAAGAGAACGGGCTTGTTGAGCTTCGTTATCACCATAAGGAAAACCGTTCTTTTTTTGCGGAAAAAGGCAGGATCGAATCCACAGCTCTTCGCAAAAGAAGCGGTGTGGGGGTCAGAGTACTCCATAACGGGACTTGGGGATTCGCATCTACAGGAGAAGTTTCCAAAGAATCCATTTTAAACGCAATCAGAATCGCCAAACAAGCGGCAGACGTTTCTTCCTCATTACGAGGAGATAAAATCCAATCCTTGCCGAAAGCTAATTTCGCGAAAGGTGATTTTATCGGGAAAGGAATCGAAGACTTCAGAAACAGAACGGTTGAGGAAAAATTGGGGCTCGTATTGGATGTGCAAAATAAAGCGCTTCAATCTTCCTCTCGCTTACAATCCGTAGGTTGCGGATATTCCGAAATTTACGAAGAAAAGGCGATCGTCACAAGCGACGGTGCGGATAGTTTTTTTTCCATGGTGCGTCCAGAGTTCAGAGTGAACGCAGTGGCCAATCAGGATGGAAAATTAGAATCTGGTTCCCACTCTATCGGAGTGACAGGCGGATGGGATTGTCTCTTTGGAAGCCAAAAGCCGGAACAAATTTCTGAAGAAGCTTGTAAAACAGCAATCGACCTACTTTCTTCCTCTCTGCCGGAAGGTGGTTTGTCTACAGTCATTCTTTCTCCTTCTATCGTCGGTCTGCTTGTACACGAAGCAATCGGTCACACTGTGGAAGCTGACTTTGTTTTGGCGGGTTCCGTCGCTCAAGGTAAAATCGGAACCAGAGTCGGCTCCGATTTAGTTTCGTTATGCGATTCCGGTGCATCCGAATATTACGAAGGAGCAGGAGGAACGATTCCTGTGGACGATGAAGGTGTGATCCCCGAAAAAACGATGATCATCCAAGACGGGATCTTGAAATCTTATCTGCACAATAGAGAGACGGCACATCGTTTTGAAACGGCCCCTACTGGTTCCGCCAGAGCTTGGGAATATTCCGATGTTCCTCTCATCCGAATGAGAAATACGTTTCTTCTTCCTGGAAATTCTTCTTTGGAAGAGATGATCGCAAATACCAAAGACGGTTATTATCTTGATGGTCCTAAAAACGGACAGGCGGATGCAACCGGCGAATTTATGTTTGCCGTACAAAAAGCCTACCGCATCGAAAACGGAAAAATCACCAAACTATTGAAAGGTGTCACCGTTTCCGGGTTAGCTTTCGATGTTCTCCAATCCGTTGATATGGTTTCCAAAGAATTCAAATGGGATTTAGGGTCGGGCCATTGCGGGAAAGGACAACCTGCCAAAGTGGATGCGGGCGGCCCTTATGTGAGAACAAAGGTTTTGTTAGGTGGAAAGTAAATGAACAAAACCTCGATTCAAAAAAAACTGGACGAACAAAAAAATCATCTGGAGTCCTTGGTTCAAAAAGCCAAAGCGAACGGGATCGACCAAGTGGAAATTTTTTCCAGTTACGGTTATGCAGAAGAAGTCAGTTTGGAAAAAAACGATCTGAACAATTGTACCGCCACGGAAGAAAATATGTTCGGGATTCGTGTGATTGAAAAGGGAAACCAGGGTTTCATCACAACAAACCATCTTCCTAGTCTATATGAATCCATTTTAGAAGCTAGGGACTTGGCAAAAAGCCAAACCACTCCCGATCCCGATCTGGTTTTACCTGAAGCGCAGCCTCTTGAAGAAAGACCGAGCCAATATGACGAATCCTTAGACAAACTGGGACTGAGCGATCTTGTGGAGATTGCCAAATCAAGTTTGCAGTGGAGAAAAGAAAACTTTCCCAAAGTGAATATCGATTCAGGAGATATGTCCCTCTCTAAAGGTTTTAAGTTGATCGTCTCTTCTAAGGGAGTCAATGCCAGTCAGTTAGGTGCGGGAATTTCCGCATCCGTAATGGGAATGGCTGTAGACGGCTCGGATGTGGGAAGCTTTGATTATGATTCCGCCAGCGGAAACGATTATCCTTATTTCGCTGAAAAATGGAAAACCGCCTTTCAAACATTTGGTGAAAAATGTATGGGAGCGTTGGGAGCAAAATCCATTCCCGGTTTCAAAGGATACATTCTGCTTCCTCCCGATGCGGTGTATTCCTTTTTTCTAGGTTCTTTTATCGGTGCCTTGAACGGCACAGGGATCCGCAAAGGAAAGAGTAAAATGGCAGGAAAATTGGGGACAAAAGTTGCCGATTCCAAACTCTCCATTTGGGAAGATCCCACTATAGATCGTTATGCGGGAACCACCGCATTCGACAGGGAAGGTCAGCCTACTCGCAAACAGTCCATCCTGAAAGAAGGTGTTTTAGAAACCTATTTTTACAATACCTACGAAGCCAAAAAAGCGGGGCTTTCTCGTTCCAATGGTTTTGCCACTGGAGGAGCGCAAGCTTTGCCCGGATGCGGGCCTAGACAATTGCAAATCGCACCTGGAACGGCAGATAAAGACGACTTTTTCAAACTTCCCGAAAAAACATTATTTGTGAATCGGATTTCAGGAACCAGCGACGGTCCTTCCGGAGATTTTTCAGGAGTCGTAAAAGGAAGTTACCTTTTGGATCAGGGAGAAAAGATTCCCGTCAAAGAAGTGCAAATCGTGGGAAATGTCTACGAAACCTTGAATCGAATCGTTGGTATTTCCAAACAAGGAGAGTTGTTAGGCGAATCTTACTGGGCTCCCTACTTCCTCTTGGAAGGATTCACAATCACGGGAATGGGTGATGGGAATTAGTCCGAATCTATCGGAGACATTGGAGCGTCCGTTAGGCGCTTCCTTTTTCCTACTCGTTTCTTATCAAAACGATGAGTCCTATTTCGAAGTCAAAAGCCTTTCCGAGAAAAAATTTTCCAAATCCGTTTATGAGTCAGGTAATTTGCCCAAATGGGAATTGGATGAGGTGGATCGGCTGATTCAAATTCCAGGAAAAAATACCAAGATTCTCTCTTTTCTGCAAAGAATTCACAGAGAAGAATTGGTAGTGATCAAAAAGGAATGTGTGGAGATCCAATCTGCTCTGAGAAAGAAAGATCCCACTCTTCGCCTGATGCCTGGTTATTTGACATCACATAACGTAGTCATATCCCAATCCAAGGACGATTTTCATAGGGTGTATCTGTTTCAAGGAGTTTATGCGGAGATTATCTACGTTTTTAGAGGCGGTAAGTTTTCCGTATTGGAATCTGCTCCCGGTTTTTTTAAAACAAAGGAAGCAGCCTACTTTTTCAACAGCCTCCATGAATCCTACGAATACAATAAATTGAAATCCTAATACAAACGTATCTTATGAGAGTTTCTTTTTACATACCATTCATTCTTCTTTCTTTCCATCTGTGTTTGATTTCATCCTGCCAGGTCGCTCCTGCTGAGTTAAAGATCATAAAACAAAGACTATGTGACAATTTTGACGGAAAAGTGGAATGTATCGAACCTAAACCTGAAAAAGGGTTCGTACTTTTGGAGCGCACAACAGGGCCTCAGACGGAAGAGTCTTGGGAGAATTTCGGAAATTATCTTTATTTTAAAGCGAGAGAAACTCCCGGTTTTCTTTTGGAATTCAATCGCCCTTTTACTCCTGAAGAAAGAATATCGATTTCCAGAAATTATTCCGCATACATTCGTCTACACGGAGTTCGAGAGAAGATGGAAGGTTTTGAATTAGGAAACCAAACGATTGCATCCTTTCATTATTTAGGTTCTCTTTTAAAAGAAGTGAAAAGAGAATCGGGAGAGATCCGAAAAAAAGTGAATTTGGAATCGGAACCTCCCCTGTTTTTAGAATTCGACTTCATTCTGCCGGAGGGAACAAAAGGTTCTCTCCACCGTGAAATTCAACTTAGGTGGAAAGAACTTTAAATAGAAAGCCGGTTGGTTTTAACAATCCGTAGAATTTACTTTTGTAGATACAGATGAACCGGATTGAAAATCAATTCTCTGGGAACGTCATACAAGAATAACAAAGAAGAAACGGAAAGAACGACAGCACCAACGATGGGAATCAGAAGATTGTCATCAATCAGTCCTTTGGCGGTAGTAGAAGAATAGAATTCCGTCAAACAGGAAGAAACCACTCCCAAGAATAAAACCAAAAGAGGTTCCCATTGAAAACGATCTCTATGAAAAAGACTTAAAAAACTGTCCGGGTTTGTAAAACTTAGAATTCCCAACACCAATACTCCCACTAGAAAGGCTGCGGAAGAAAACCCGATCACACCTTCTTTGGACTTGCCGTTGTAAAACCTGTGTTTGCCGTAACGAGAACCGATGTATGCGGCAGTAGGATCTCCGATCACTAAAAATAAAATGGAAAGCACTGCGATTTCGGGAGGAAAAAGCAGAACCACTATGAAGTTGGCTAAAAAATAAGGAACGGTTCCGTTGAAACGACTTCTTTCCGATTCTTTCATCAAAAACCCGAAGTAACGAAAGAAAAACGCTTCGAAACTAACCGAGTTCAGGCGGACGATTTCCACTAGAAGTAGAAGAAATAAAAAAATGCCAAGTCCGGTAACGATGACTGCCCTGCTTGCATAGACTAGATTGTAGTGATCCTGAAACGGATCCAAGTAGAGACTGATGGGAATGATCAGTCCCAATATATGCCAAATCTTTCTGAAAAAATTAAAACCGTTTTTATCTGACAACTGCTTCACCTGGTTCCTCGAGTGGCCATCTTAAAGGCCCCCTCTTCGTTTGTTGCAATGGGAAAAAGATTACGAATCCCTGCCATCTGAAATGCCTGGCGGATCGATACCGGAATATTGATTAAAATGATCTTGTGTTTTTGTAAAAATGCTTCTTCGCTCAAAGTCTTAAAGGCTGCAATTCCCTGGGTGGTGACCATATTCAGTTCTTCCAAGTCTAAAATGACAGAACCGTGTTTAAGGGAAGATGTGACTGACTGGATGCATTTTCTTGCGGTAAAATTATTCAAATTTCCCTGCAATTTGGTTACATAAACAGTATCGATTTTTTCGGTGGCAACGACCAGATCGTCGAGACTCATAAATTTTTGCTCTTTTCATTTTTCATTCTTGCGCTCTTTGGCAAGTAAATAAAAACTTTTGGTAGGAGACCTTGTTTGAAGGCTAAAGTTGCCCATCTCTTTAAAAAACTCGAAGAAATCGAACGCGATTCCGTTGAACTTAAAAAATTGACAGATCGCATTGCAGACGATAGAGAATATTCCCCTTTTTTGAAGGAATCTTTTCTTTCTGAAATGCAAAATCTCGATGAGCAGAAAAAGGAAATCCTGAAAGTTTCCGTTTCCACCGCCGGATCCGAACGATTTTTGGAAAAGGGAAAAAAAGAAGTTCCTACGGAAACAAATGCTCCTTCCGATTCCTCTCTTCCAGAGAAGAAGAAAACGGAAAAAAACATTCGCAAATACTAATCTTTTATTTTATTCAAAGGAAACCCAATGACTTTAAAAAAATTATCCATGGCAATGCTGATTTTCGGCATCTGCTCTCTTTCATTCGTCAACTGCTCTAAAGATTCCGAAATCTTAGCAACGTTTGACGGAGGAACCGTGACCCGAGGAGAAATGAATTTCCTTGCGGAAACTTTCAAAAGAGGTTCGAACAAACCTCTGGTTTTGGATTCTGAAAAACAACTCAAACTGATCGAACAAGTAGCTTTGGAAAAATTGGTTTTCCTCGATGGAGTCAAATTGAAAAAATTCGATCCTTCCGAAGCGGATCAACTGGAAACACTTCTTTCCGATTTCATCAAATTGAATGTGTACATTCGTGAGTATGTGAAATATGCCGTTCAAAACAAACCTCTTGAATTCATCGATTTACAAATAGCACTTGTTCGTGGACCGAACGGAGAAGAGAATCAAAAGAATGCGGATGAATTGGTGGCAAAATTGAATGCCGCTTCCGAGTCCGAGAAAAACGCATTGATTGCAGAAGTAACTGCGGATTCTTCCAGAAAGCCTGTTTACGGAAAGTTGGAGCCTTTTTGCACGAACTGCAGCATCAATCCTTTGGAAGATATCATCTCCGAAGCAAAAAAAGCTCCTAAGGGAACCTTCGTAAAATACAGCAAAGGTGCAGAGGATCCTATCGTTTATGTGCTTCGTTCTTTGGGAACGGAAAGGGTTCACCCGGAAAGATTGGAAAAATACTTCGCATCTACATTTGAAAAATTTTCGAAAGAGGCGATCCAATACGGAGAAACTCATACGGATGAAGAAAGTAAAAATGCAGTCGCATATTTTACGGAAGGAAATGAAGAAAGAGCCGCTCAATTCGCTCAACATACAATGAAACAATTCGAACAAGGATTGTATGTTTCCGAAATGAACAAAATCAAAGAAGAAAGCGGTTTTACCATTGGAGAACTTCCTCCTGCACAGAAAAAATTCCTAGATGAAGCTGCAAGAAACCAAGTTGCAAATTATTTACAAAGCCCGGACAGAGACAGATCTCTAAGCAACGCCGCTTTATTAGAAAAGTTCTATGTAAAGTTCCCACCTAATAGCCCGGATATGGTAGATGTGAATGCATATACAAACGATGTAGTTCTTTTCTCCACAAAAGACGGTAAAACATACACTTGGGGAAACCTAAGGGAAGATTTTGACAAGTTGCCAAATCGATTGAAGTCCAATTACAAAGACGAAGCAGCTCGTATTTGGGATATATTGAATCTTTACCAAGGAACGATTTTACAAGGTAAAATCGCGCAAACTTCCGACAGAGTGCAAAAAGCGGAGAAAGAATCCAGCTACAAAATCCAAATTGATAAAATGAGAATGTCTATCGGGTTAAAAGTGCTACAAGATGAGATTGAAGCGCTTCCGGTAGAGGTTACAGAGACTCAAATTAGGGATGCATACGAAGCTGGGAAACTATATGCCTACTCCAGCCCGGATCCTAAGAACCCTCAAAACAGAATCCCTCTGCCTTATGGACAAGTGAGAGAGGAAATTAAGAAAGATATGGCTAATTCTCAGAAGAATTCCTTCATTCAACAAAAGATTAGCGGTTTAAAATCTTCTTATAATCTAAAGATTGCTGAGGATCGATTGAAAGAGGTTTCAATCTAGTCTAAAGAAAGAAAATGACAGAACTCGGAAATTTTTTCTTGAGTTCTCTTTTTCTGTGACATATTTTGACTGTTAGGGGGAAAAAATGAACAACCATATTTACATGTTACGTAAAAAAAGGGGTGTGAAACAATACGATATGGCAAGAGCTTTGGGTGTATCTCCGAGTTATCTTTCCAAAATCGAAACTGGCGCCCAAGAACCCACGGAAAAATTTAAATCTTCATGCGCGAAGTATTTAAAAACGACTGTGGATCGACTTTTCAACGAAAGCGCTGTAGAAGATATCTACCCTGAGTTTGCCAACGGATTGAAAAATAAACTTTGGGCTGTCCGTAGGGAAATGGGAATCAAACAATACGATTTTGCTAAAAAATTGAAAGTTTCTACTCCTTTTCTCTCTAAAGTGGAATTAGGCCTTTTGGAACCGCCTGAAGATTTTAAAACTCTCGTTTCTAAAGTTCTGAAAATGGAAAAAAACGAGCTATTTCTCAGCTCAAAATAGAGAATGTACAGAAGCAAGGCAGTTTGTCTGCCTTGCTTTTTCTTCCTTTTTTCTAAAAAGATTTTGTCACATAATTCAACTCACTTCAGATAGTCCTGATGAATTCTTCCAATGAAGGTTGGGCAAGTCGGATCGGGCTAATCTTAGCCGTTGCCAGCGGTGCCATCGGCCTAGGTAATTTTTTACGCTTTCCTGGACAAGCGGTTCAGAACGGCGGAGGAGCCTTTATGGTTCCTTATATCATCAGTTTCTTAATCTTAGGAATCCCTGTTTGTTTGGTGGAATGGACCATGGGAAGAATGGGAGGAAGTCACGGCCGTAGTTTTCCTTTTATCTTCAAAGAATTCTTAAAGGGTTACCCTCTTCGTATTTCCGGAACCATCGGTGTGATGATTCCTGTGATGATCTACGTATATTATGTATTCATCGAGTCTTGGTGTCTTGCTTATGTGTATTATTTTTTAACTGGCGGTTTGAGTTTGGGTTCTTCCGAAGCATCCGGAACCGCAGAGGTGATTGCGCACTCCTCCGACTTTTTTATGAACTTAACCGGTGCTAAAGAAAACGGTTCCTCTTTCGAAAGCTCCATCTTCATTTTCTTTTTACTCTGTTTTTTCTTTAACTTCTTTTTGGTGTATCGAGGACTTCAAAAAGGTTTGGAAGCCTTCGCGAAATTGGCCATACCTCTGATGGGCATCTGTTCCATGATCGTTCTCATTCGAGTTTTAACCATTCCCGGAATCGAATCCGGTCTGGCAGTGATGTGGAATCCAGATTGGAGTCTTCTTGCGGAGCCTAAGGTTTGGATCAACGCCGCAGGGCAAATTTTCTTTTCCCTCTCAACAGGTTTCGGGATTGCACTCGTATTCTCCAGTTTTCTCAAGAAAAAAGACGATGTGGTTCTTTCCAGTTTATCTTCCGCATCTCTCAATGAATTCGCAGAAGTGGTGTTTGGTGGTATGATCACAATACCTGTCGCCTTTCTTTTTTTAGGAGCTACTGTGACTGCTTTCGGAACTTTCGGTATGGGGTTTATCGCTCTTCCTGCCGTATTCAGTATGATGCCTGGGGGAAATATATTCGGAGCACTCTGGTATTTCGTTCTGTTTTTGGCGGCACTCACCTCCTCCGTTACTATGCTTCAGCCTGGAGTTTTGTTTTTGGAAGAAGGGTTTAAGCTGAACCGTAAAAAATCATCTTTCCTACTTTTCATTTTCACATTCACACTTTGCCTTCCTATCGTTTACTTCAATAAAGATTTCGCCGCACTTGATATCGCAGACTTTTATGTGGGAACCATACTCATCTATATTCTGGCATCGATTCAGATATTCGTTTTTTACTTTAAGGTGGGAGTCGATAAGGGAGTCGAATATGCGAATGAAGGTTCTATCCTTCCCTTCCCGAAAGTGATCCAGTGGATTTTGAAATACATCACTCCTTGGTTTCTTCTTTTCGTGTTCCTTTCTTTTTGTTACATGAATCTCCCCGAATACTTGGACAAGATGAATCCTGAAAAAATGGGACAATTGGCTCTTCTGGAAGGAAAGTCAGCACATGATGCCGAAGTTAAAGCATATATAGCTCGTTATGTGGTTGCGGGAATCATCCTCATTTTCTTCCTATTGTATGCGGTAGTATCCAGAGCCTTTTTCTTGAGAGAAAAAAAGGAGAGCGTATGACGGGAGAAGTATCCATGAATTGGCAGGGAGTCACCATCATGATCTCCTCTTTAGCCTTGGTGATCGCCCTCAGTCTGTATTGTGTGTATCATTTAGTGCGAAACAGGGAATAATTTGTCCGAAACAAAATCCATATTTGAGTCCAAACTTCCTAGTCTCTGGAAAGACTACGAAGCTCGTAAGGAACAGGTTTCGATGGGAGTGGCCATCGAAGAAGCATTTCAATCCGGCGTCAATTTGGCTGTGGAAGCGGGAACGGGTGTAGGTAAGTCTCTTGCCTATCTGATTCCTGCGGCATTGTTTTCCTTGGAAAATGAATGCACAGTGGTAGTATCCACAGAAACAAAATCCCTCCAAGAACAGATCCTAGAAAAAGACATCAAACTGGTGAGTGAAGCCATTGGTAGAGACGTGACCGCTCATGTGGCGCTCGGAGCGGCTAATTATCTTTGCAAAAGAAAATACGGCAAAGTGATGGAACGAGGAGATTTCGGTCCAGAGATGGAATCGGAAATCCAGCGTTTCGTAGAGTGGGAAAGAAAAACGGAATCAGGAATTCGTTCCGAATACAACGGATTCGTATCCTCCTCTTTTTGGAACCAAGTAGGACGTGATTCTGACAATTGTTTGGCGAGAAACTGCCCTAATTTTTCCACGTCTTATTATTTTTTAGAAAAAGAAAAATGGAAAAAAGCGAACATTCTGATCGTAAATCACCATTTGCTTGCCGCTCACTTGGCGGGAGATTTTCGCATTTTACCACCTTTTCAACATTTGGTGATCGATGAAGCCCATTCTTTTCCTGAAGTTGTAGGAAAAGCTTTCGGTTCAGAAGTGAAACACGATTCGTTGATGCACCTACTCCATTATCTGCATCACCCTGAGAAAAAAACGGGTTTGGTTCAGAAGCTGAAAGAGAAACAAAAAAAAGAGATCATTCTCGCAACGGAAAGAGCGATCTCTCAAACGGGAGATTTTTTCAGGCTTCTTCTTTCTGAAATTCCTTTGAACTTTCAGTTTTCTTCCAGACATACGAAAAAGATCAAAGTAGACGGAGGAGCTTTGGAAGATTCTCTATTCGAAGTATCCGAACTTTGTCTGCACCTTTTGGAAAAATACAAAAAAGATTCGGAAGATAACGATGAAAAAGAGATCGCTATCGGTCTGGAAATGGTGGGAACTAACTCTAAAAAGGCGGCTTCCTTTCTGGAAGAGTTTCGAAATAAAACAAACCAAAACCTCGTATTTTGGATCGAAACCCCCAATCAAACTTCCAGGGAAATTTATTATCATCTTTATTCTCAACCGAAAAATACAGAAGAAATTCTATCCAAGTCCCTCTTCCCTAATTTGGAATCCGTGGTGATGACATCCGCCACTCTTTCCCCAGCTCCGGGAAATTTTCAATATTTTCTAAAGGAGATAGGAACGAAAGATGTGCAGACTAAAACTCTTGCTTCTCCTTTCTCTTACCAAACTCATTCCGTTTTGTTCGTCCCTAAAAAAGTGGCAGATCCTGTTTCCGATCCGGGAAGAAACAAAGTAGATATCTCTTATTGGATACAAAGATTGATTCGTTTATCCAGAGGAGATGCGTTCGTTTTATTCACTTCCAATAAACTCCTTCAAGAAGTGTACGAAGATATAGTCGACCGAGTGGACTTTCCTATTTTTTCACAAACTATGCTCGGTCCCATCCAAGCCAAAAGAGAATTTATGGAAAACAAAGAGAGTGTTCTCTTCGGAGTTTCCAGTTTTTGGCAAGGTGTGGACATCAAGGGAGATAAACTTAGAAATGTGATCATCACCAAACTTCCTTTCCAAGTTCCCACGGAACCTGTGCTTCAAGCAAAGATGGAAGATATGGAAAAAGCGGGCAAAAGCCCTTTTTGGGAGATGCAGGTTCCTAAAACCTGTTTGCTTTTGCGCCAAGGTTTCGGTAGATTGATTCGATCTTCCTATGATACCGGAATGGTGAGTATTCTGGATCCAAGAGTGCATACTAAATCTTACGGAAAAAACGTAATTTCCAGTCTGCCCAAAGGAGTTCCTGTCGTGACCGAATTCGAGGATCTGGAAAGAAAATTCAATAATCTACCGAAGATAAAATAAGATGAAAACTTTCCGAATCTATCTATTTCTTCTGATCCTTCTTTCCGGATTTTTCGGCAGTTATGCGGACAGTTCTTTGGAAAAGGATTTTTTCCAAACGATCACCAATTGGTACGATTTGACAGTTACCGCTCAGGTAACGGAAACCCTGCCTAAGATCGTTTTCGACGAAGAAGATCCGGAATTCGGAAAGCCGGGAACTGCCATCAATAAAAGCAGATCCGATCTTTTGGCTCGCAAAAAAGCCAAAGAAAAACTGAGGATTCGCCTCAGCCAAAGATTGGAATCTTTGTTCTTAGATTCGAATTACACTGTATATGAATATTCTCAAGCACAACCACTTGTTCGCTCCAGAATCAATTCCTTTTTAGGGGATGAGAAAGAGACCTACGATTTTCAGCCTAAAAAGAACCGTTTGGAATCCAAAGCCACCATCCGTTTGACTGGGAAACAAGGGTTTCTTGCCTATCTTCCTATGGAATACGGAACGGAACAAATTCCTACATTTACGGAAGAAATCATTCCTGTCGAATTTTCAGGTTTGGTGGTAGACGCCCGTCATTTGAATTTGAAACAAGCTTTGTTTCCTCGCATTCAATCCGACAGAGGTTTGGATGTTTACTCACCAGTGTATGTGAAAGAAGCGTATGTGATCGAAACCGGATACGTAGTCTATCGCACGGATCATGAAGAAAAGAACTTTGAAAAGAGAGTGGGAAAAAATCCGTTTTTCGTAATGGGTTTGGGAGTGAGCGGTAAAAACGGAACCGATATCATTCTTCCTTCGGACGAAGTGGCTAAACTTCTCAGCCACCCCGAGTCCAGAAAGAATCTTACACGTTGCAGAGTGATGATTTTAGTTTCGAAGTAAGAGATAGGAAAGTTTTTTCCGCCTTCTCATATTCTCCGTGAAACAAATAAGCAAATCCCATATCTTCCAATTCTCGATTGCTTAACTCTTCCACTCTAGGTTCCAAGTTTGCGATCTTAGAGAAAAGATGAGAATATGATTCTTTTTTATCTTCAAAACTAGGCAATGTTAGTTTGCCAGGAATGTTTTCGAAAATAACGCTAGCTTCTTTATGGCGGTCCAAAAAGAGAAGGGACATCCCCACCATCTTATGAATTTCCACATCGTTGAGTGACTTGAGATTTTCACGGAAAAGTTTGATCACTTCTTCGTGTTTTCTTAAATGATATGTAGCGGTGATTTCCTCTTTGATAAAGGAAACATCATTGTGTTTCTTTTTATAAAGAGAAAGAATCGTCTTAGCTTCTGCGAAATTTTCGGATCTGAAGTAAACCTTCATCGCCAGATTGATGATCGCATAACAAATAGGATTGTTGGTTTGGTTGAAATACAAGGAAATTTGTTTCGCTGCTTCTTTGTCTTTGCCCATTTCGAAGTTGGCAAGTGCTTCCACAACGGGAGAAAGGGAAGAAATTCCTTTCGGGCTAGGTAGATAACCTCTTCCGTTCAATTCAAAAGAGGCTAAATAACTTAAATGCTGTAGATAATAATGATTCGGATTTTTTTTCGCTAAAAGAAGAACTTCTTCGTTCGCTCCCACTTCAAAGAGATCCCAAGCTTCCGTTTCCAAAGATGGATTGATTGCCTGAGTTGCTTGCTGTGCCATAGATTACCTCTCTTAAGGAAAAGATCGGCAATCTGTGGCAATTTTCCTTGAATAAAAAATTAAGGATGGAGGCGATAAATCATCCTAGGATACGGAATGCATTCCCGAACGTGGGAAAGTCCGCAGATCCAGGCCAGGATTCTTTCCAATCCCATACCGAAACCGGAATGGGGAACCGAGCCGTATTTTCTCAGATCCAGATACCATTCGTAATCTTTTGGGGGAAGACCCTCTTCCATAAGGCGATCAATAATTTTTTGATAGTCTTCTTCCCTTTCCGATCCCCCGATGATTTCCCCGACTCCGTCCGGTGCCAATAAATCGGCACATAAAACGGTTCTGGGATCATCCGGATTTTGTTTCATATAGAACGCTTTGATGGAACGAGGGTAGTTTTTTACGAAAACTGCTGTTCCGAAGTGTTCCGTTAGGATGTTTTCTCTTTCCGCATTGATGTCTTCTCCCCAGGGAATTTTTTCCCCTTTGGACTGTAGGATTTCAATCGCCTCGGAATAACTGATCACAGGGAATTTATTTTGAATTTGCGTCAGAATGGTTTCCGGATTCCTCTCCAACATTTTCAATTCGGAAGGGCATCTTTCTATGACCGTTTTTAGGAGATACCGTATGAATTCGTCCTGAAATTCGATATTGGATTCGTTGCCGAAAAATGCGGTTTCCGCTTCCAACATCCAAAACTCTGTTAGGTGGCGTCTTGTTTTGCTTTTTTCCGCCCGAAAAGTGGGACCGAAACAATAAACTTTAGAATGGGCAAATACTGCCGTTTCCAAATACAATTGTCCCGTTTGTGCCAAATAGGCATTTCCCAGATCAAAATATTCTGTAGAAAAAAGAGTCCCTGAGGATTCTCCTACGGAACCGGTTAAAATAGGAGTATCGATCAGAGTGTAATTTTGATTTCTGAAAAACTCCCTGATGGCAAAGGAAAGTTCCGAACGGATCTTTAAGATGGCGATTTGTCTTTTGGAACGAAGCCAAAGATGACGGTTGTTGTGGAGAAAATCCGGACCGTGCTCTTTGGGAGTGATGGGATACTCTCCCGATTTTCCAACGATTTCACAAGATTCCAGAAGCAGTTCTTTTCCTTCGGGAGCTTTGGGGTTTTCGGAAAAATACCCTCTGATTTTCAGTGAGGTTTCCTGGGGGATATTTTTGAGAAATCGAAACTCCTCTTCTCCCAGTTTTTCCTTTTCCAGGACCACCTGAAGGATTTTACCGTTTGTACGGAATTGTAAAAATTGAACATGATTGTTCCCCCGGATTCCTTGAACCCAACCGGAGAGCTCTTGAATGTGGGAAACTGTGTCGGAAAAAGACGATGAGGATGAAGAAGTCTGAGACATAGATGGTTTTTCTGTTTGCCAGTTCGTTTTTCTTTGAAATTTTGAACTTACTGAATGAAATCTCCCACCCTATTAGACGGTAAAGCGATTTCCGAAAAGATAAGAAACGGAATCGCTTCTGAATTGAAGAAAACCAATGCGGATGGAAACAATCCTCCTACGCTTGCAACGATCTTGGTAGGTAATAATCCTGCTTCGGAAACTTATGTGAATATGAAAGTGAAAGCATGCGCTTCCGTAGGAATGCTTTCCAAATATGTCCGTCTTCCGGAAGAAACCACTACGGAAGAACTTCTTTCTGAAATCAATAAATTGAATGCGGATAAATCCGTTCATGGAATTCTACTCCAACATCCGGTTCCTCACCAAATCGATGAAAGGCGATGCTTCGATGCGATCCTTCCTGAAAAGGATGTGGACGGAGTGACCACTCACTCTTTCGGAAAACTTTCGATGGGTTCGGAAGCTTACTTCCCCTGCACACCTTACGGAATGATTCTGCTTTTGAAAGAATACGGAATCGAAGTTGCCGGTAAACATGCTGTGGTTGTGGGACGTTCTCCTATTTTGGGAAAACCGATGGCGATTATGCTCACCAACTTGGACGCAACAGTCACTCTTTGCCATTCCAAAACGAAAGACCTTCCCGAACTTGTCAAACAAGCGGATATAGTCGTCGGGGCTGTAGGCAAACCTGAGTTCATCAAGTCGGAATGGATCAAAGAAGGTGCCGTTCTTTTGGATGCAGGTTATAACGTAGGTAATGTGGGAGATATCGAAATATCCAAAGCGAAAGATAAATCCTCCTACTTCACTCCAGTTCCCGGAGGAGTCGGACCTATGACCATAGCGGTCTTACTGCTTCAAACACTTTACTCTTACCAGGGGAAGTTTTCTCCTCCTCTTAAATAAAGACGATGCCAGCTCCTATTAGTTTCGATGAATGTTTTCAGACCTTTCCTAAACTGGATCCTCCCGAGGATCTGGATGCGTTTTGGAAAGAAGGAATTGCCGCCCTAAAAAAAGTTCCCGTTAAGGCGACTTACAAAACGATTTTGAAAGGAAGTTTTATCTGGGAATCCTTGAATGAAATTTCTTTTCAAGGGATCGGGAATTATACCATCCATGGAAAATTATCCATTCCTAGGAAAAGAGGAAATCGTCCTGTAGTCGTTTTTTTTCATGACTACTTGGCTCCCGAAGAAGAGATCCAAAAAGGATATTCCGATTTAGGAATTGCGCAGCTTCACATCACCTTACGAGGTCATGGCGAGGAAATGATCCAGGCTCCCATCGATCCAAATACGGGAAAAAATCTTCCTAACTGGTCGCCGAATTATTTTGCCGACGGTTTGGATCTGAAAGAAGATTTTTACATGCGTAAACTCTATTTGGACGTTTATAGAACCATCGAGTTCCTTCGTTTGAGTGACGGAATCGACGGAGACCAAATCATACTGCATGGAAAATCTTTAGGAAGCGCCCTATCCGTTTTCGGCGCCGCTTATACGGATAGAATCAAAGGTTTGATTCTGGAAACACCTTCTTTCTGTTATATTGATAAGGATCAACTTTCTCTCAGAGCCAATCCTTGGGTTCGGGAAATGCTTCCTTCTTTGGAAAAACGTGCCACTAAAAAAGTGGATTATAAAAAATCCTTAGCCTATTTCGATTCCGTTCATTTTGCGAAGAAAATCAAAATTCCTGCATTATTCTCCTGCGGTATGGAAGACAACCTCAGTCATCCTAAATCCATCTTCGCTTTGTTCAATCATATGAACTGCGACAAAAGAATGCAGATTTATCCTAACGAAGGAAATGACGCAGGAAAAGAAAAACAGGCTCAGGCGAATCTTGAATTTGTGAAAGAAATCTTTCAGGTTTAGTTTTAGGTTTTTATGTTATTTCAATTTTATAATACGAAAACCCATAAAAAAGAACCTTTTCATCCTAAGGATCCTGGAAGGGTAAAAGTATATTCTTGCGGACCCACTGTTTATAATTTCGCACATATAGGAAACATCCGTTCTTTTTTGTTCGTCGATATTCTCAGAAGAGCCCTAAAGTTAGGCGGTTTCGTTCCGGATCAATCCATGAATATCACCGACATCGACGATAAAATCATCCGTGAATCCATTGCGAAAGGGATTTCTGTGGAAGAATTTACGAAACCTTGGACGGCAGCTTTTTTTGAGGACTTGAACTCTTTAAACGTACAGACATTGGAACATTATCCAAAGGCTACGGAATCCATTTCCGATATGGTGGATCTTGTACATAAATTGCAGCACCAAGGTCTCGTTTATGAAAAGGAAGGAAGTCTTTATTTCTCCATTCAAAAATTCGGAAACTACGGCAAACTCTCCCATATCGATGTGAGCGGAATGAAATCGGGTGCTCGTTACGATGCAGACGAATATGAAAAAGACGATGTAAGGGATTTTGTTCTTTGGAAAAACAAAAAGTCTGAGGACGAAAAATCTTGGGATACCGATTTGGGTAGCGGACGACCTGGATGGCATTTGGAGTGTTCAGCGATGATCCGCAAAGTGTACGGTTCCGGTGTGGACATCCATACGGGAGGGATCGATTTACTTTTCCCTCATCATGAAAACGAGGAAGCTCAGTCTCAAGGTGCCTATCCTGAAGAGGAATTCGTAACTACCTGGCTTCATTGTGAGCACTTGTTAGTTGACGGAGAAAAAATGTCCAAGAGCAAGGGAAATTTTTATACCCTGCGGGACGTTTTTTCCAAGGGATACGATTCCAAACAAATTCGTTATCATTTGATTTCTTCTCATTACAGATCCAAGTTGAATTTTTCTTTTGCCAAACTGGAAGAATCCAAACAAGCATTAGATAGAATCCAAACCACTCTCACTCGTATTTTGGAGATTTTAAATTACGATTGGGAAAAATTGGATGGTTCCGATTTCCAAAAACTTCGAGAAAAAATAAGCCACTCTTCCGTATCGAATGCAGTTTCTGAATTTGAGTCGGGGCTTTGTGACGATTTGAACCTTCCTAAATCTTTGGGTTCCGTTTTCGAGTTTTTAAGAGAAATCAATCAGAACTTGGATTCGGGAAATTGGTCCGCGAAAGAATGTGTTTCTCTTGTTTATTATTTTCAGATCGTTGACTCAGTGTTAGGTCTTTTAGAATTCGAAAAACCTGAATCCACTTTCAGCGCCGCAGAGGAAGCCGAAATCGAAGATTTCATTCGACAGAGAAAGGAAGCGAAAGCGAATAAAGATTTCGCCAAGGCGGATGAAATCAGAAAAACTCTTACAGAAAGAGGAATACAGTTGATTGATGTGAAGGACGGTTCCACTCAATGGAAAAAAATCCAGTAGATATCCTTTTTGGAAAAAGAAACTTTTACGAATTTTTAGAATCTTTGGACACGATGCTTCCAGAAAAAGGAGTTAAATCCATTCGTGAAATCATGATCAAAGATTCCCTAGGTTCCGAAGAAAAAGCTAAAATCAAATCTTTCCTTCCCGGTCATATCAAAATAACGACTGTCAGCACTAGAGAGTTGGACCGAGTTGCGGGAGATAAGAACCATCAAGGTTATGTGATCATTCGCACCAAACAAAAAGCGTTTCAAGCGGGGAATTGGGAACAGCTTAAACAGTCTTTGGAACCTGGGGAAGGTCCCATTCTTATTTTGGACCGCATTCAAGATCCAGGCAATTTGGGAAATTTGATGAGAACTGCGGAATGTTTGGGAGTAAAACACATCATCTTATCCGACAGAGACACTTCCCCTATTTCTCCCGTCGTGGAAAAAGCATCCGCCGGGGCAATTCACCATTTAAATATATTCAGAATTTCTAATTTATCCCAAGCATTGGAACATTTGAAAAAATTGGAATATTGGGTGCTTGCTACGGATGAGGAAGGCTCGGAAGAGATTTGGGAAACCCTTCCCGATACGGAAAATATGGCGGTGATTATGGGGAACGAAGGGGAAGGAGTCAAAAAAATCCTTCTGGAAAATGCGGATTATATTGGGCGAATTCCTCTTTTCGGATCAGTTTCTTCCTTGAACGTGGTAGTGGCTTGTGGTATCACATTAGATAGAGTCGTGAATGCGAATCGTTGACAACGATGAAACCTAGTTTTTTTTTCTTTCTACTTTTGCTTCTTTTTTCCACAAACCAGTGTATCTATGATTTTTATAGAAAAGAGTTTTTATCCGACAAAAAGGAGTCGGATAAAGTTCTTTTACTTAGCTTGGTCGATTTAGCTCCCAATCCGAACCAAAAACTCTTTTATTTCGTTCCCGGTTTCAATCGAAATCTTCCAGACGAACAATTTGTGGATGTCGCTTTTGCCCCTCAAAATTCCAAACCGAAATTGGTTTTCATTCACGGCTGGAATCCTGCGGAAAGAGATGCGGATCCTACTACGGGAGATACGAAAAAGAAAACGAATATCAAAAGTACGTTTTTAAACGGGATCATTCATTTTCAGGAAAATCAAAAAGGTGCGAAGGATAAATACGATCTTTACCTTTATACTTACCGCACTTCGAACGGAATCCTTCTAAACGGTAGAAATTTCGTAAAAACTCTGAAGTCTACTTTCTCAGTGAGCGATAAAGTCATTGTAGTCGCTCATTCTATGGGAGGACTTGTCACCCGCTCAGGAATGATCTCTCCCGAATACCTTCCTTTTCTTATTGATGGAGTCGTCACTCTCGCCTCACCTCAGTTTGGTTCTCCTTTTGCCAGTTCCGCATTCTTATCCGCTTACGGAAACATTGCTGTGAGTGAACTCGGGTCCTATCTAATCAGCACCCAAGGAGGACAAGATCTGAGTCATACCAATGTAGGTGCAGGTCAAAGTCAAATTCCTGATGCTAAAAATCAAATCATCGATTTGGTGAACGAAGGGTTCGGCTTAAATTCCATTTTTATTTCCTATTCCGGGATTCTTTCCGGTTGCACAGGACAAGAAACTATATATTATCAAACCGCATGTAATACTTTAGTAAGTTCTAATTTAGGTTTCAATCGAAACGACGGCGTTGTTCCGGAAAACAGTGCACTACTCGGCGGTCTTTCCAAAAAAGGATTCACTTTTACTGGATACGATCATTCCATGATGGCGTTTCAAACTATAAACGTGAACGATGCTAAATCGATCAATCTATTCCAAGCAGTGATAGACAGTGCCGATGAACTTGTAAGCTCCGCCCCTTAAAATACTTTTAAGTTATTAATCCGAGAAGCGATTCGTTTGTATCCTAATATAAGTTAATTGATTGTCTCGTTCGAATTGATTCTTTGAATCGATATTTTTAATCCGGCAAGACCTAAGAGGAAAAGAACTGCTGGTATTAAGAAAAGATCGGAAGGCCAAAGAATATTTTGAATAAGATAAAGTCCGCTGAATACAGTGAGAACTCCCGAAACCACTCCTAAAAAAGAATCGAGTGTTCTATTTCCATAAATAACAAACTCCCCTTTTTCTCCGATTTGTTTGTGAAGACCCTTCCAAAAAAAATAAGGAGGTTTCGTTTTGTGATAAAACCGAACCAGTGTTTCCTTGTCACTATGAGGCAGAACCAAAGTGCTGAGGATGAGAACGATCACACTGGAAAAAGAAGTGAAAAGAATGGAATAAGGGAAATTTAAGCCCAATAATATCGAATATAGAACGTAAAAAAGAGGAGATACGATGAGCGCTAAAATTTCAGTATATGCTGAAATTCTCCAATAGTACCATCTGGCGATCAAAACGAACCCGATTCCGGAAGATGCTTCCAATAAAAATTTCCAAGCTCCCTGGATAGTCACCATTCCGTACATGGCAAGCCATAAGGAAAAAATGCCTGTAAGTATTTGAAATAAGTAAGATAACTTTAGATAGTATCCGTCCGTTTTTTCTTTTTGAATCATAGGTTTCCAAAAATCGAAAACCAGATAGGATGCCCCCCAATTGAGATGAGTGGCTAAGGTAGAAAGATAGGCTGCAAAAAACGCACTGAGAAGAAGACCTTTGATTCCGGAAGGAAGATTCCCGTTTAAAAGCATCAAAAAACCTTTGCCGCTTTCTTCAGAACTTAAAGAGGGAAAAACGACTAAAGAACAAAGTGCCACCAAAATCCAAGGCCAGGGTCTTAAAAAATAATGAGCGATCACGAACCATAAGGAACTTTTGAAAGCAGACTTTTCGTCGTTTGTCGCCAATATCCTTTGTGCAATGTATCCTCCTCCTCCCGGTTCCGCTCCAGGATACCAACTAGACCACCAAATCACGGTAATCATGATGAGAAAATGATCCCAAGGAAGGCTTCCCTCTTCGGAGAAAGATGGAAAAAAAGAAAAATTGGATGCAGGCAGTTTTGATTTTAATCCTGCAAGCCCTCCTATTTCCGGTGCATTTAACACAAAGTATGCGTAAACGAGACATCCTCCCCATGCTAGGAAGAACTGAAACACATCTATATAGGAAATTCCTTTGAGGCCTGCTATGGCGGTGTAAATCACCCCCAAACCTAAAAGGACACAAAGAAGATAAGAACTGTTATACTCCGGAAAAAATACCTGTAAAATCTTGAGCATGGCAAGATTCACCCAACCCAAAATCACCAAGTTGAGAAAAAAACCGATAAAAATCGCCTTGAAACCTCGAAGAAAAGCTGCCTCCTTTCCAGAATAGCGGATATGAATTAATTCCAAATCGGTCGTGGCGCCGGATCGTTTCCAGAGTTTCGAAAAGAAGAAAACTGTGGCAAAACCTCCCACTGCCATGTACCACCAAATCCAATTGCCGGAGATTCCCCCGGACCGGATAATTTCTGTTACTGCAAGTGGAGTGTCTGCGGCAAAGGTAGTGGCGACCATCGCAGTGCCTGCCACAAACCAAGATAAGTTTCCTTCCGCTTGGAAATAATTTTTTAGATTCTTTTTAGAGGAACGATTGGAGTAAAAAAGAATTCCTAAGATTACGAAAAAGGGAGTGAAGAAAAAAAATTGATCAAAAAGGGAGAAAGTCATCATAACCTAACTTTGATTCCCATTTCTCTCATCGCTTTTTTTGTTTCTTGGATCGAATATTCCCCGAAGTGAAAGATGGAGGCTGCCAAAACGGCATCCGCCCCCCCTCTTAAAATGGCTTCCGACATATGCTCAGGATTTCCCGCTCCCCCGGAAGCGATGACGGGGATACTTAGATTGCTTGTAAATTGTTTCAATACGTTGATGTCAAAGCCGTCTTTGGTTCCGTCTTTGTCCATCGATGTAAGCAGGATTTCACCTGCTCCTCGTTCGGTGGCTTCCTTTCCCCAATCCAATGCGTCTCTGCCGGTTTCAGTACGTCCTCCGTTCAAGTAGACTTCGAATCGTTTTCTTTCCGGATTGAATTTGGAGTCTATGGCGCATACGATGCATTGAGACCCGTAGATTTCACTGGATTCCGTAAGAAGTTCCGGACGGTGAAAAGCTGCTGTATTGATGGAGACTTTATCCGCTCCCTTATTGAGAACCGATTTTACGTCCTCTAAGGTACGGATCCCTCCTCCTACCGTGAAAGGAATAAAGATTTTGTTGGCTACTTCTTCCACCAAATGGATGAGAATGTCCCGTTTATCACTGGAAGCGGTGATGTCTAAAAAACAAAGTTCGTCTGCTTGGTTCTCTTCGTACGCAATTGCGCAGGATACCGGGTCTCCTGCATCAACCAGGTTTACGAAATTGACCCCTTTCACCACTCTACCCCCCTTGATGTCAAGGCAGGGAATCACTCTTTTGGTTAACTCATCCATATTATTTTCGTTAGTTGATGTTTTCCGGAAGTGTGATTTTACACCCTGGAATCTCTGAAATCGATTTTGCGTAAGACAGAAGTTCCTCTTCCTTAAAATGTGCCGTTGTTAGTTGGACACCTATTGGAAGTCCGTTTTCATCCAAACCGGCAGGGCAGCTGATGGCGGGAACTCCTGCCAAGTTTACCGTTGTCGTTAAGATGTCCGCCAGATACATTTGGATCGGATCTTTCGTTTTTTCCCCTATCTTGAAAGCTGTCGTAGGAGATGTCGGCTGCAGGATGAAGTCCACTTCCTTAAAAAATTCATCGTATTTCTTTTTGATGAGAATTCTTGCTTTCTGAGCTTTTCCGTAATAAGCATCGTAATAGCCGGAACTCAAAGAGAATGTTCCCAAAAGGATTCTTCTTTTTACTTCTTTTCCGAAACCTTCCGATCTGGATTCCACATATAGGTCTTCCAGTTTTCCTTCTCCACCCTTTCTAAGTCCGTAACGAATTCCATCAAACCTGGATAAGTTGGAAGAACATTCCGCAGTTGCGATTAGATAGTAGACAGGAATGGAATGTTTGAAAAGGGAAAAGTCCAGCTCTTTTAAAATAGCGCCTTGGTCTTTCAGATATTGTTTGATATCTTCGTATTTTTTCAAAACTCCCGGTGAGGATTCTGTATCCTTGGAAGCCATCACTCCTACCTTGACACCTTTCCAATCTTTGGATTTTACATTTTTGGAATCGAATGTTTTACCACTAGCAGTTGTTTGGTCTTTGGGGTCGGCACCTTGCAAAATTTCGAATATGTCTGCAATCCCTTCCAAGTCATTGGAAAAAGGACCGATTTGATCCAAACTGGATGCATAAGCCACAAGTCCGTATCTGGAAACTCTTCCGTATGTTGGCTTGAGTCCCCAAATCCCACAAAGAGAGGCAGGTTGACGGATGGATCCGCCTGTATCAGACCCTAAAGAGATAGGAGCCATTCCCGCCGAAACCGCCGCCGCCGAACCACCGCTAGATCCTCCAGGGATTCTAGAAGTATCGAAAGGGTTTTTTGTGGTTTGGTAGGCACTGTTTTCCGTGGAGGAACCCATTGCGAATTCGTCCATATTTGCTCTAGGGATCAGAACGAATCCTTTCTCTTTCAGCTTGGTGATTACTGTAGCATCGTAAGGAGAACGAAAGTTTTCTAGAATTTTGGAACCGCAGGAAGTGATCTCTCCTGTGACACAGATATTGTCTTTGATTGCGATAGGAATTCCGTCACAATCGGATAATTGTTGTTTGTTTTTTCTTCTTTCGTCGCTTTGTTTCGCTTGTTCAATCGCTTTATCTTTATTGATCTCCAAAAATGCGTTGATTTTGGGTTCGGAAGCAGCGATGCGATCGTACAAAGAATTTACCAGATCGACGGATGTGAATTCTGATTTGTTTAATCCCGATTTGATTTGGGAATAAGTCAGTTGGTATAGGTTTTTCATGTTTCAATCACCTTAGGCACTACTACATAGCCGTTCTCATAAGCGGGTGCGATTTTAGATAAATCGTCTCTTTTCAGGGAATCGTTTGCCGCATCCGGTCTAAGAGTATTCATAGTTAGTTGATAGATTTCGTCGTCATCTACGGAGGAAGTATCCAGGTTCTTGATATCGTCTACGTATTGTACGATTCTTGAAAAGTCGTCCAACATACCTGCGATCTCGTTGTCGTTGATGGAAAGTTTAGCCAAGCTTGCGATCGTTCTTAAGTTTTTTTCGTCCATATAAGTTTTCCTTCAGTATGCATTCCTATCCATAAGGGTTTTCCAGGGAGTGAGTAAGATGATTTTGATATCAAAGAGCAGACTCCAATTCTCTATGTAATAAATATCAGCTTCGATTCTTTTTTCGATGGAAGTATCTCCACGAAATCCTTGAATCTGCGCCCAACCTGTGATTCCCGCTTTTGCAGCGTGACGGCGCATATATTGGTGGTGTTCCGTTTGGAACTTTTCCACATAAAAAGGTCTTTCCGGTCTGGGACCTACCACGGACATATCACCTAACAATACATTGAAGAACTGAGGAGTTTCATCCAAGGAAAGTTTTCTCAGAATGGAACCGATTTTAGTGACTCTAGGATCGTCTTTGGTGGTCCAGATTGTATCTGATTGTTGTTTTTCTTGTACAACCATCGATCTGAATTTCATCATTCCGAAAACCTTATTGTCCAAGCCGATTCGATCCTGCCTGTAAAAAACGGGACCTTTACTGGAAAGTTTTACAAGCAAAGCGATCAGGATATAAAAAGGGCTGAATAATAAGATAAAGAAGAGTGAAAAAAGGATATCGAAGGTTCGTTTCAAAACACGGTTGTATCCTAAACGCAAAGGAATGTTGCGAATGGAAATGACTGGAAAACCGTCCAATATCTCCACTCTTCCTTTTGCAGTGATGATTTCTTCGTAACTAGGGATTACTTTCAAATCGATTCCATGGTAATCTGAAATATCGATGGCTTCTTTTAAGAAGTCGCCTTCTTCGTGGGAAAGTGCATAAACGATTAGATCTACTTCGTTTTCTTTTACATAGTCTTCCAGATTTTTGAACTGAGTGACGATCGGAGCAGGAGATTCTCCCTCATTCTCGATCGTTTTCGCGCCGGATACGAAACCGCTTACCACATAACCGTAGATAGAATGTCTACGGATCGTTTTCGCAAAGTTAAGTGCTGATTTCCCTGTTCCTAAAATAAGAACGGATCTCAAATTATATCCTTTGCTTCTGAGAACCTGAAGAAGGGATCGAAGAAGCAAATGGGCGACGCAAGTCAATAGAATGGTGGTGATTGCGAAATAACCTACTACCAATCGGGAAAAACTTTCTCCTCTGAAGAAAAATAGAAGAGCAAGTACGATCACTAAATTCAAAAGAACTCCGGAAATGATTCCGAAAAGTTCGTCGGTTAAGGAAAGCCCCCTTCTAGGATGATAGAGATCGATGGAAAGGAAAGAAATGGTTTGGGAGATTCCTAAAACGATTCCTAAAATAAAATAACTTCTTACATCGATTACTTGTCTTTGGAAATCGGAATCGTCCTGCAAAAAATATCTGATTCCGAATGCCAAAGAAAAACTGATCATAGCGATCAGAAGATCAGTGAATAGGAACAATAATTTAAAGGATTGGCTTCTTTCTTTTAACATATAAAACTACTGCGATTCCGATGCGACTCCGGAAGTCAAACCGTCCAAAGGTCTTTTCCTAAAACGATACAACCTAACTCTCGTTGCTTGAGCACTGGAAGAGTCTCCGAAACTGAAGTTGGTGAGGTTGACCGAAAAAAATACGGATTGATCGTAAAAAGTAAGCTGATTGTCCGCAGAAGCACCGCCCGGAAACGCTCTCAGATTCATACTATAACCCAGCCTGTACTCCCAGTTATGCAGATCCAATTTGAAAGTCATCATAAATCGGTTGATGTTGAATACCGCTTTTTGACGTTTATCTTGTCCTAAAGCTCCCGATCCTGCTGCTACGTCTTCAAAGATCGTAGTTTGATCATAATTGACCCCTGTTTGGGAAGTGTACAATTCAGGGGTGGTGCTCATCGCATAAAATTGACCTTGCGCAAGTGCTGTGAGTCTCCAAGGTTCCGTCACCCTGGAATCTAACTCAAGTTCGATGCCTGAATATCTGGTGATTTTCGTATCGGTTTTGAAGAAAAATCGGTAACTGTCCAGATAAGAATCTTTATAAACATGATACCAAGTGGAACCCATTTCCAAACTGCGGAAGGCTCGAATGATGGGCCAGGAAAAGCCCCCCATTTTGTAGGATATAGTCAAGTTATTCGATAAAGATCTGTTTTGAGGAGTATGATGAACGTAGTCGTTGTTGATAAAAATCCCTGAATAGAAATTTCTTTTTCTTTCGAGAAGACTCGGTCTTCTGGTTTGAAATCCATCCACAAAGTCGATGAATCCTCCCACACGCACAACCGTATAATACCATCTTTGTTGGCTGGTGAGACTGGGGTTGTATCCGGGGGAAAGAACCCTTAGGTCTCTGATGGTTCTTACGGATACATCCCAATCGTTCAATGCGTAACTTTCCAAAGCAAACTCTGCTTCGTGTTGGCGCAAATTTCCTAAAATAGGATCTTTCATTTCCGCCTTTTCAGCTTCCAGTCTGCGATATGTGGTGGTAAAAAATAGTTCAGGAACACCGAATCTTGCCGTGTGGGATTGGCGGATGTATTGAAAGGACTGCTGCTTTAGAATGTTTGCATATGCCTTATTGGAATCCAAATCAGGACTGTTGGCCGCAGTGCCGCTTCCCGGATATTCCACAGTTTGTTTTGTTGCTCCCATATAAGCGGAAGGAGTGAAGGACGCATAGGCACCCAAACTCATAGGAGAACGAAAACCAGTTTCTCCCATAACGTTTGTTTGCGTTCTTAAAACGAAGTCGTTGTATCTTCCCGAAGGATCATACTGATTGGTTCCTGGAATGGTAGACTGAGTCGGTGCTCCATAAAGTCTGTTCACGTTGGTTTGAACGTTTAAATCCCAATACAACGGGCTGTTCGCATAAGGCAAAGTTCCTACTTGGCTGGAGTTACGAATCGTAATCGCAGGAAGAGTGTCCGCTGCAGCAAAATATTTATTCGCTTGGATTTGATAGAACATGGTTCTGCTCATACCCAAAGCAACACTCAAATCCCCTCTGTTCTCAGTATAATTTAAGTTCCAATTCAAAAGGTTACGAATGAGGCCGAAACGTACATCCCTTTGTGTATACATGGATTGGATCGAATTGGAAGGTTCGTATCTGTTTCCGTATTCATAATCAAACTGTCTATTGCTGAAATTCTCGTATTGCAATTGTAAGTTGCGGGTAGTGTCTTTGCTGAAATCGTTCGACTTCGCATTCAATCGGATTTCCGCTTTCCACCAAGGATCATAATCCACGCCTGTGTTTCTATAAGGAAGTCCCGCATAAGGGAACTGTTCTCCCCGATCCACATTATTTGTGACGGCCACATTTCCGATTCCCATGTTTGAGAATCGATCCTCATAAACGGAAGTGATACTTGTTTTTTTATGATTCGCGTAACCAAGGTTGATGTTGTAGTTTAAATTGGGGGATACTTTCCAAGCTTCTAATTGAGCCGCCTGACCCGTTTTTTCATACATATCGAACCTGAATTTATATCCGTTCGCTAAAAACAAAGAGTTCGGATAAGGATCCGACCATTGATAAGAGTTCTGTAAAAACCAGCCTTGTGTGTTGTTTTTACCGGATTGAACCAGCCATCCGTTCCCTGATTCCGAGTTGTAAAGAACGGGAAGCCAGAAAAGAGGAGTTCCTCCGACCTTATAAGTGATTTGGAAAGCGACGACGGATTTGTCGTCATAGATAACGATCTTCTTTGCTTGAAAAGATTCATGAGGGAGTTCCGCATTACAAGCGGTAAAGTATCCCATCTCCATCAAATATCTTTTTTCATCCAAACGTTTTAGTTTTTGACCTATGAAAAAAGAAGGGTACACGCTCAATTTGGAGTTATATACCACTCCTTGGTTGAGTTTGAGATCGTATAAGAAGCGTTCACCGGTTACTTTTGCTTGACCGTCCCTGTATTCGACTCCGCCTTCCGCATAAATTTCTTGTCTTTGAGAATCGATAGAAACTGAATCCGCCTGCAGTTCCCCGCCTTTGATTTTCAATCTAACCTTTCCTCTTAAAACAAGAACTCCTCCTTGCGTTTTATCGATGTTGAGTAATTGTCCTTCCGCTGCATTTTGGATTTGGATGGGAGATTCTTTCTTTTTTTGATTCGCTAATATGGATTCGGGAGTGACTTCTTGAGCCAAAGGAGGAACGAGAGCTTCTCTTAATCTTTCTCTTTTTACGTAAATCGTTCCTTGAGGATTGAGCCCTAGATTTCTAAGAGTCTCATCCACCTCTCTGTCCGTCATGGCATCGACTGATTTTTGCACCAAACTTCTTTGTACGTTGACAGTCGTTGCCTTTCTTTCTTCTTCTTGAGGATTTGATTTTGTGCCTGTAAATTCAGGGAAGATCAGCTTCAATCCCTCAGTGTCTTGAGAATGAACCGATTTTGGGAGAAAGATTCCCAGATACAAAATGGGGATAAGAAGTATTTTACGCACGAGGAAAGGATGCTTTGAAAGTATAGAACGAAGATTTCAAGACTTGCCAAAAAATCAATGGGAAAAGAGGTTTAGACTCTTTTTGCCCCTTTGTTTCTCTCGAAAATCGCCTCCCAAATTCCCAAAATTTTAGGAAAAGAGTTTGCCAAAACTTAGGCAAAGGACATAATTTTCTGGTCTAAGAATGGAAATATTTCCAGGAGATTTTGATGTCAAAAACATATTCTGGGGAAAGAATCCCAGGGACCGTCAATTATCATGTTTTTGTAAACGAAGGAAAGGCAAAACGGGAACTGCTTCTTGACCAAAGAAGGAAAATGGACAATTTTCTCCCTGATTCCGATTTAGGCCTTAGGAACGAAGTCGCTTATCGCATCTCTCTTGCCATACTATTTGATTATACCGGCGATCTGCAGCTTTCCGAATCCAACTTTCGGGATTTCAAAAAAAATATAGAAAGGCTCATTTCGGAAGACCAATGGCTGATCCATTCGGCTCGCATCGAAGTGTTTCTGAATCAAAACGATGAAGAAGAAAGTTTGGTGGATTATTCTTCTTTCAGTGGAGTGAATTCTTCCGGTTCTGCAGTGATTTAAATCGGAGGGGAGACGGGAAGTTGTACCACCCATTCTCCTCCTACTTCTAAATCCTTTCGGAAAATATTCCCTTTGTGTTCTTGAATGATGGCTCTGGTGATTTCTAGAGATTCGAAATGAGAAAGGGATCTGGACAGGTCTTCTTTCCCGTTATCGAATATACTAATTTGTATATAATTTTTTTCTTCGATCAGCAATGTATGAAGGAAGATTTGAATCTTACGATTTAAGGTGTTTTCGTGAGCGGTAGTCACCCTGCTTCTAGCGTCCTGCAATAGATTCAAAAATACCTGTTTGATTTTCTGTGATTGGCAGGGAACCAGAGGAAGATCGTCCGATTGTATCTCACATTGAATTCCTTCTTTCAAGAAATAATGATGTAGGAAGGAACGAGTGTCCGCAATCACGATCATAATATTGGAATAGCTCCATTGATTCGTTGTGGTTTGCGAATAAGAGACCAGGTTTTTGATGATTTTCGCGATTCTTTCCGACTCTTCCATAATCTTTTTGGAATAGGAAGTGATTTGGGGAAGACCTGCTTTTCCCGCTTCCAAGCCGATGAGTTCCGCTAAATTGAGAATGGAAGTGAGAGGATTATTGACTTCATGTGAAATCCCAGTCGCCACAAGCCCAATGGTTTCCCATTTCTGGGTTTCCGAGAGTTTGTTTTGTACGTCTCTCAATTGTTTTTGGATATGGGATTTATAAATCGCCATCTCTACGGAAATGTATAGATCTCTGCTGTTGAATGGTTTGATCAAATAACCGAATGGTTCCGTAGTTTTGGCTCGATCCAAAGTGGATTCGTCCGAATAAGCGGTGAGATAAATGATGGGAAGATCTTTTCTTTGTTTGATGATTTTAGCGACTTCGATTCCATCCAAATCACCGTTTAACATAATATCCATCAAAACAAGATCGTAAGTTTCCGTATCTACGCTTTCCAAAGCTGCCTGCCCTTCGGACACGTAGTTGGAGATATAACCGTATTGTTTGAGTGTGGAACAAATATTGATGGCAATGATTCTTTCGTCTTCTACGACCAGAACTTTTTTATTCGAATTGGGAGTGATTAGATTCGTTGTCATCTGGGGGTCTAATTCGGCATTCTATATCCTGGGTGAGTTTTCCTGTTTGTCAATCGAATCAAATTTAAAAAAATGATCTTCAGTGAAAAAAGAAAATTCCCTAAATCCCTCTCAATTGGCAGCCTCCGAGACGTTGGGAAAACCGGTTTTGGTCATCGCAGGTGCCGGAACGGGAAAAACAAACACTCTGGTCCACAGACTTCTTTTTTTAGTGAATTCAGGGATTGATCCCTCTTCCCTTCTTCTGCTAACATTTACTAGGCGAGCAGCTAAGGAGATGTTGTCCAGGGCATCCGGTCTTTTGGATAAAAGAATGACTCAGGTCAGCGGAGGAACCTTCCATTCCTTTTGTAATTTTTTTCTAAGAAAATATTCCACCCTCTTAGGATACCCTTCTAATTTTTCCATTTTGGATGAAGAAGATTCCATTCAATTGACAGGAATGGCAAGGGAAGACGTCTTGGGAAGTAAAACAAAAAAAAGATTTCCTAAAAGAGAAACCTTACGGGAAATTTTTTCCTCCTCTTTCAATACGCAGACTTCCATAGAAAAAATATTAACGAAAGAATACCCTCAGTTTCTGAACGACATCAAAGAGATTCAGACGGTTAAGGAAAGATACGAAATATTGAAGAAAAACAATCAATCTTTCGATTTCGACGATCTTCTGGATTGTACCAGAAAGATTCTGATGGAAAACGAAACCGTAAGAAGTAGAATTTCCAAAACCTATAAACATATATTAGTTGATGAATACCAAGATACGAATAAAGTCCAGGCGCATATCTCCTGTTTAATGGCAAGTATTCATGAGAATATTATGGTTGTAGGGGACGACGCACAGTGCATCTACGGATTCAGAGGCGCCAACGTAAGAAACATTTTGGATTTTCCTCAAATTTTCCCTAACACGCTCAAAATCACTCTGGAAGAGAATTACAGAAGTTCGAAACCGATCTTAAATTTGGCAAATTCCGCCTTATCTAAGTTTAAGGAAAAATTCGATAAAAATTTATTCACACAAAAAACTTCTCCGAACCGTCTTCCCAAACTCATCCAACTCAAATCCCAAGAGGAAGAAGCAAGTTTCGTTGCGGAAGAAGTTTTAAAACAAAATGAAAACGGAATTCCTTTTCGAGAGATTGCGGTTCTTTCCCGTTCCGGATGGCATAGCAACTTGATCGAACTGGAATTCAATGCCAGAAAAATCCCTTATAAAAAATACGGAGGGAAAAAATTTCTGGAACTTGCTCATATCAAAGATGTTCTCTCCTATCTCCGTATTTTACATAATCCTGCGGACTCTCTTTCTTGGAACAGAGTCCTTCATTTGGAAGCGGGAGTCGGTCCGAAACAGTCTGCTCTTTTTCTGCAAAGATGGGAAAAACTCCCCCAAGCGGAAGTGAGTTTCGATCTTGAAAATGAAATTTCTTTCTGGATCGGATTTACGGAAGAAGCAAAACAAAATATTCTAAAATTATTGAATTTACTGAAACAGGTTTCGATTTCCGAAAACAAAAAAGTGACGTTTGCATTCGAATCCTTCCTGACTCATTATCTTCCCATCTTACAAAGAGAATACGACGATCCCGAAAAAAGAACCAACGATTTGGATTCCTTAAAACTCATCACGAAAGACGCATCCGATTTGGGAGAATTTTTGGCGACTCTTAGTTTGGAACCGATCGAATCTTCTTATACGGGTACGGACGATCCGGAAGAAGAAGGATACGTCACACTCTCCACCATTCATTCCGCAAAAGGATTGGAATGGAAAACAGTATTTCTCATTCAGGCGATCCAAGGACAACTCCCTTCTTCTAGAGTGAAAACCTGGGAAGAATTGGAAGAAGAAAGAAGGCTGTTTTATGTAGGAATCACCAGGGCAAAAGAGGATCTGTTTTTGGTATGTCCTTTGGCAGAAGAGAAAAAATCGATCCAGCTTCAGGAAGTCAGCAGGTTCATTTCCGAATTGGAAAATTCCAAAGAATTACTCGATTGGCAGGAATATCATTCGGAACCGGACGTTTCTTCCTCCGAAAAGGGAGAAAATTTAGGGAAAACAGAGAGGTTTCAGCAGATTCAAAATTACTTTTTGAATTGATTTTCTTTCCTTTTCCCTTGGAATTATGCTTACCATTTCGGAGGTTCTCATGAAATCACTCTCTCTTAAGAGGGCATTGAATTTATTCCTTTTACTGTCTTTGTTTTTCTTCATCGCATGTTCTTCCTCTTCTCCTAAAGAAGGAGAGTCTTCTCAATCTGCAGCACCGGCAGAATCCAGCACTTCAAGAAGCGTTGAAAATGTAGATGCTTCTGATCCGAATAAATCGGATAAAAAAGGCTGTGTGGAAGGAGACTGTGTCAACGGAATCGGAAAATACATCTACGACAATGGTGATATTTATACAGGTTCTTTTAAGAACGACCAAAGAGAAGGTCAGGGAAATTTTCTATATACGGACGGAGAAAAATTCACAGGTTCCTATGTTGCTGACAAACGACAAGGTGCAGGAGAATACAATTTCAAAAACGGCGATAAGTATGTAGGCGAATTCAAAGACGGTCAGATCAACGGGAAAGGAACTTATACATTTAAAGACGGCAAGTCTTTGAACGGCGATTTTACTGCGGATGGAACAGAAGGTACGGGAACTTTGCTGGAAGAAGGCAAACCTAGAAACTGTAAGATACAAGCAAGAAAACTGCTCTGCGAATAATTATAACCTGTTTTTACTTTCTTTAGGAAGTTTTCTGCATCGAAACCTTTCTCTCAAAACAAAGAGAGAAAGGTTTTTTTGTGCCTAATTTAAGTTACAATCTACAGCCAGGAACCTTTCCTTGGGATTTCGCAGAATTAAACAATTGTAATGCGTCAGACATTTTGCTTTTCAGCTGTGTCATTCTGGTTTCATCGGAAGGATGTGTAGATAAAATTTCCGCTGATTTACTTCCACCTAGCGCACTCATATTTTCCCAAAGAGTTACACTTTCTTCCGGATTGAAACCTGCCTTTGCCATAATTTCCAATCCGATGTAATCTGCTTCCGATTCATGGGCTCTGGAATAAGGAAGAAGAACCCCAAACTTAGCACCTGCTCCTAATACACCCGCCATATCTCCCTTGCCTATTGTTTTGAGAGCTTCCATTCCTCCGTTTGTGATTTGGTTTTGGGAAACTCTTTCATTTCCATGTCTTGCAATCACATGACCGATTTCATGTCCAATAACGGCAGCTAGTTGCCCAGGTGTTTTGGCAACAGGAAGAATTCCGGTATGAACCCCGATTTTTCCTCCGGGCAGAGCGAAAGCATTCGGTGTGGAGTCTTTGAATACGACTACTTCCCAAGAAGCCACACCTGTGGAATCTTCCGTAACTGCCAGTTCCGCTTGTACGATGCAGTTCACATAACGATTGACAGCTTCTCCTCTTTCGATGGGGGTTTGTTTTTTCATTTCAGCAAACGCTTGTGTACCCATCTCGTTCATTTCAGGGTCTTTCACTAGAAGAAGTTGTCTTCTTCCTGTAGGAGAAGTTTGACAGCTGATGAGTAGCAAAACGAAACAATGGAACGATAGTAAAAGGAAACGATTCATAATAAGGATCTCCGTAAAAATAGTGCTTAAAAGAATGAAAATAGGAATTTATTCCTGAATTCCAGTAAAATTTTCCAAAAATGAAACCGCATCTTCCAGAGAAAGCGGTTTGGAAAGAAGATAACCTTGGATGAGATCGCATTCGTATTCCCTCAATAAATGAAATTGGGAAATATCTTCCACGCCTTCGGCAACTACCTTATAACCCAAACCGTGCGCCATATGTATGATGGAAACCAGAAGGATCGCTTCTTTGGAACCGGGTATTACATTATTGAGAAAGGATTTGTCGATTTTCACTGTGGAAAGAGGAAGTTTTTCCAAATAAGCTAAAGAAGAATAACCGGTTCCGAAATCGTCCAAAGCGATTTTCACTCCAATATCTTTCAGATTGGAAAGAATCGGAATGGTTTCGGAAAGATTTTTCATAGCTAAACTTTCCGTAATCTCTACTTGGAGGCATTCATAAGGAACACCTAATCTTTGTTGTATGTCAACCACCCAATGGAATATGTTTTGATCCAAAAATACTTGAGGAGAAAGGTTCACCGCTACTGAAAATTTGTAATTGGATTCTTCTCTCATTTTTTTTGCGAAAAGTGCGGACTCTTCCAAAACGAATTTTGTGAGAGAAACGATTAAACCGGAATCTTCCGCCATGGGAATGAAATCCGTAGGTGATACCATCCCCTTTTTTGGATGTCTCCAGCGGATAAGCGCTTCCCAATGACATATCTCGTTTGCCGCCAAATCGAAGATAGGTTGGTAATAGACAATGAATTCGTTCTTTTCGATCGCTTTTTTAAGATCGTTTTGTATCTCCAACTGGTAGTTGATTTTTTCCTGCATCCTTTGATTGAATACTGAAACGGTTCCTACTTTGCTGGACTTGGAGTGAAACATCGCAATTTCAGCGTTTTTTAATATGTTTTCTCCGTCTTTACCCGCCATTCCGTAAGATGCGATTCCGCAAGAAGCGGTTAAAAATATCTCATAACCTTGGAAAGGTATAATCTCTTTCAGATTTTCCAAAAGTTTGTTTGCGATTTCAGTTCCCTCTTCTATGGAGAAACAATCCGTAACTAGAACGGCGAAAGAATCCGCACCAAGCCTGGTAACGATTGCGGAAGGATCACATAACTTAAGCAGGCGTTTCGCATAAATTACTAATATTTCATCTCCGGATTCGTTTCCAAGGGAATGGTTGATTCGTTTGAAATTGTCTATATTGATGGAAAATACGATCGGAAAACCTTTTTGGAACAGATTGTATTCGGATATCTTTTGTTCTACTCTTGCCAAAAACAGGGCTCTATTGGGCAATTCCGTCAAACTGTCGTAAAACGCATCATGGGTCAGTTGTTCTTCCGCAAGCTTTCTATTCGTAATTTCATTATGGATGGCGATGTATTGAAAGATGGATCCGTCTTCTGCGGAAAAGGGAACGATCGTCGTTTCCACCCAGAAACTGGTTCCATCCTTCTTTGTGTTTCTGATTTCCCCTTTCCAAACCTTGCCATTTTGAATGGTTTCCCAAAGATCGTACCATTCTTCTTTAGTTCTGTCTTGTGATTTTAAAATTCGATGGGACTGACCGATTAACTCTTCTTTGCTGTAACCGGAAGCTTGGATGAATTTGTCATTTACGTAAGTGATGATTCCGTTCGCATCCGTTGTGGATACTATGTTGGCTTGGTCCAAAGCGAATTTTTGGACTTGAATTTCTTTTAAGGACTGTTCTAAATAATTGGCGGTAATTTCCTTTTCCCTTCTGAAAACGAGTTCTCTTCTTTCTCTTTCCAAAACATGGGGAAGCCGAAACAAAGTGGAATGATCGATGATATCCGCAGCCCCTTCTTTCATCATCTGTAAGGCGGTTTCGTATTTGGACTTTTCTGCGATCAGTAAAAAAGGAATGTCTATCTGTCTATCTTTCAAAAAGCGAAGGAAATCGTGGATGGTCTTTTCATCGGGCCAATTCATCCCGCAAAGAATGACGTCCCAATCCTCTTCTTCTATCTTCTCCTCCCATTCTTCCGCCTTAGATACCACTTGGTACAAAGGAGAAAAACCGTTTGCCTTCACCTCTCGAATCAAACGAAAGACTTCGGAGGAATCAGATTCTATGATCAAAAGGCTGAGAGGACTTGCCATAAATTCCTTTGTTCATTTTCATCCAGAATGATCCAAGCAATTGATTCTCCAACCAAAAACTTCTTATAAAAATGCTTTGTTTTTAGAAGTTCTGTCGTCTAATTCGCTAGCCGTGCACCCAAGATTGTTTGAAACAGTATATATCAAAAAAGAGTTTTTGGAACAAGAACTGAAAAAAATGCTCCTGGATATGGGGAACTTAGAATATAGGGATCTGAATGAATACGATAAAGGCGGTTTTGACGGATTCAACCAAGCGGTGACGGAAATCCTGAGAAAGCTCTGTAGTTAGGGAAATTTCTAGGGATTTTGAGAACTCCCCGCCTCCCTCCTTCTTTGTGTGCAAAAAGTCTTTACAAAATAGAGGTTGCTTAGGAGACTTAGTAAGCTAGCAGGAAGTTCAATGAATTTCACAACAAAACAAGTTAAAAATCACACAGTAGTTACATTAGAAGGCTCTCTCGATATTTATTCTGCTCCCGCTCTCAAAAAAGAGCTCCATAAAATCATAGATGATGGAGCCGAATCCGTAGCCATCGATATGGTGAATATTAAACTTTTAGACTCTTCCGGAATCGCTCTACTTGCCAACCTACAAAAGAAACTGAAATCGGAAGAAGGTACTTTTTTTCTTCTCAATGTAAGTCAAGATGTGATGGTAATTCTCAAACTTTCCAGTTTAGATAAATTTTTTACAATTTTAGCAGGAGAAGGAGAACTTCCTTAATCGTTTTCTTTTTCCTTTCAGTGACTGATCACTTCTCTTAGCTCAGAGTCTTGGATTTTTTCTTCCAAGTTCTTTGGGCTGAACCACTCCCCCGCATCGTTTCTCTTCATTTGACTCATCTCCAATTTCGTTCCGTCCGTTTTTCCTACTGCGAAGATTTTATCTACGGAAGATCCGATCGTGTTTACGGATGCAATCATTTCCAAAGGAAGTTCCAGAGCAAAATCACCTAATTTTAACTTTGCGATTCGGCCGTTGGAAGTGAATTCTTCGCAGACGACTTTCCTTCCGTCTTTCAGATGAATTTGCAATTGGTTCGGCTCGTTTTTTTTGACAACCACGGCAGGAATTGTTTTTTCCTGTTTCTTTTCTTCCTTAACTTCTTGAACCGGTTCCGGTTTTTTCTCTTCTACTAAAGCGATCTCTTCTTTTACGATGGGGATTTTTTCTTCTTCTACGACGGTAAGAAGTTTTTTGGTTTCTGTTTTTGCTTCTTCCAAAGAATCTTTTAGATTGTTTTTGATTTCTGCAAGTTCCTTCGCTTCTTCCGGACTTGCGGCAACGGAAGTTTCCTCTTTCAGGATTTTTTCCACGATAACAGGTTTAAGAACCAGGCTTTTCCCCTCTTCTATTTTTGCGACAGCCTTCTCATCGCCTAACTTAGTTGCTTCAGTTTTGGAGAATTCGACAAGGGATTTGTTTTCTTGATAAAAATTACCGATGAGAAGAAGTCTTCTGTTGGCGCGAATGGCAACTTCCTTATTCTCTTTTTGTTTTACTAACTGGATATATTCTTTTACTGCATTGGAAGTTTTTCCCAATTCTTCCATAGATCGCGCTTTGATATAGGATTGATCGTTCGTAAGTTCGGGAAGAGCTTCCAAAGTTTTCAGAGTTTCTTCATAATCACCCGATTGAAAGAGAGAGTAAGCAAGTTCTTCCGGTTTTTTGTTGGAGTTTTTCAGGTCTTCCTTCCTTTTATCTCCGTCTTGTAAAAAGCCTATCAGTAGTTCCGCATTCTCTGCGTAATGTGTTCCCGGAAATAGGTCTACCGCTTTTCTGAGTTTGACGTATGCATGTTCCCTTTCTCCCATCATCACCAAACAATAACCGTTATGGAGAAGAGTGAATGCAAGTTCATCTGCAAGAGAATCTTCCAGTATCGTTTCCAGTTCATCATACTTTTTACTGGCAATGGAGAACTTTCTAGTTCTTTCCATATAGAATGCGAACTGAAGGCGGATGATCGTTTTTTGTTGTTCTTCCAGTTCCAAAAACGGTTTAAAATTCAAGGCGCGAACCACGTTGATCACACCTAGCCCGAACTTATCTTTCCAGCTCATCTCCAATTCTAGCCCTTTGGTTTCTGAGTTCATGATCCCCGATTCCAAAACGTTGACCTTAACTTCCAAAAGATAGTCGTCTTTTGATAAAAACATTTGTTTGAGCCTTTCTCTCAATGTTTGAGAGGAAAGTTCGTAATTCATCAACTGATCTCTCAGGATTCCGAATCTAAGCTCTTGCAGCTTAACGCCTACAATTGCCTGAGATGCGAGTCCGAAAAACCCGAATAACAGAAAAAATAATAGGAAGAAAAGTATTTTTCTCATTCCGGAACTTCAAGGATGATCATGGTCACGTCATCTTTGTATTCTTCATGTGCCAGATCCAATTCTTGCATCGCCTTTTCTACGATTTCGGAATTCGGTTCATCTATATATTTTAATACGATGTCTTTGAATCGGTCCAATCCGAAAAGGCCTCCTTCTTTCACAGGAGTTTCCACAACTCCATCCGTATATAGAACGATTTTATCTCCCGGCTGTACAGGAAATTCATCCAAAGAATAACGGATGTCGTCTCCCATACCCAAAGGAGGACCGGAACTTTCCACATAAATCACTTCTTTCGTAGAAGGTCGAACGATGAAAGGAGCATTATGACCTGCATTTACGAATTTCACTTTGCCAGGTTCGTCCAGAATGACGAAAACTCCCGTTGCGAAAAAGGAAGCCTGAAGCCTGTTGGCGATCACTTCTCCCAAACTATTGATGGCATGAATCGGTTCATGATTTTCTCGGATGATTGCCTGAAGCGACATTGCCATAACTACGGTTACTAATGCCGCAGAAACCCCGTGGCCGGATGCATCCGCTAAGAAAAAACCGTAAAACTCTTTTCCGTCACCTTCGTCGAAATGGAAATATTGGTAAATATCTCCGGACACTTCCCTCATCGGACGATAGATTTTTCCGATTTTGAATTTTTTATATTTTTTGTTAGGCGGTAAGAATAGTTCCTGTACTTCTTTTCCGATTTGAAGTTCTTGATTGATTTCATCGTTCAATCGAGTGATTGTACCGACTTTGTTTTCGATCTGTTCCGCCATGCTGTTGAAGGAACGACCCAAATTATCCAATTCGTCTTCATTCTTAAAATTCCAGCTGACTCTAGCCCCTAGTTTGCCATCCGTCATTTCTTTGGAAGCGGATTCTAATAATCCTACCCTTCTGAAGATCGCACGGTACACCAAAATAGCAAAGATTAAGTGGAAGATCACTCCCCAAACCACTGCGTAGGCAACTTGGATGTAAAGTTGCTTCAACCTTTCTTGAATGGAGGCAATATTGAAGTGAGTGAATAGAAAAATTTCTTCCCCGGATGCAGCTCGGATGGGAAGTAAAAAATCGACTGTGAAATCGTCTTCATTGAGATCCAAACTGTAACGGGACTTAAATAAACTTCCCTCTTTATCCGAGGAAACATCCTTCGATTTTTTCAAAAGATGTTCCGAAATATGTGTTTCCGTCCGGCCATCTTGCGGCTCTCGAACCCAAATTTCTCCGTCATTTTGAAAAATGACAAACTTTCCGATGTCGTACAACTTCAGAGTCTTACGAAAAACATCAAATGCTTCGTCTCTTTCTTTAGTAAGACCTATATTTTGTAAGTCGGCCAAAATAGTATTTGCCAGATTCTCCGATTGGAACTGAAAATTTTTCAGAAGTAGATCTGATTGGTTCTCAAAAATCATCACAGTAAAAAAGATGATGTTGAGGAGTGCTAAAAGCGAATAAAAAAGTCCGATTTTAAATCGGAGAGAATTCGTTGTTTTGATTTTACTTTTCGTCACGGCCGCTATAGATATTGTCGATAATTCATAGAGATAAATCTATCATAAAATAGAGAAAATTGGCATTGATTCGCATCGCATATAAATTGTTTATCCGCTTCTTTCAGAGGGAATCCCTCTATTTACTTCTATTTTTGTATGTTTCTATGGAATTAAATGCGGACCGATTGAAACTTAAATCGGGAGAACAAAGAATCGGGCGAGCTCTTACTGTAACAACCACTCACTTGGAATGGCAAGAAGAAGGCAAAACAAGGAAAATTCCATTGAATGAGATTTTGGGTATAGAAGTTGGATACGACGGTATCCCCGTTTGTGCCGATTATTCTTCCTTTGGAAAGGAAAACTGTGATCTTCTCCTCTTTCGACTCACAAAAACAAGCGCCTCTTTCGTGAAAAAAGACTCTCCTTTGGAATTGGAAGTGGTTCCTATTTCTAAAATCAATACTCTACGAATCGAATGGGATGCTTCCCAAACGGAATTGAAACGGTTTGTACAGCCTGGCACAAAAGGGTTTTGGAAGACCGAAATTTATACGGGAAATGCGATCTTAAAATCCAATGAAAATGATGTTTGGATATTGCAAACGGAAGAAGGAGAAAAAAAGGAAATCTCACTTTCACTTTCTCAAATCCAACATTTTGAAATCAAAGCAAAACCGAAATTAACTCAAACTTTGATCACAGAATCCCCTCGACTGATTCCCGGTTATGCGCCCATCCAAGAGAAAAAATATCTAAAAGCAACACTTTTGTTCGGTGGCGCCTTTCTTTCTGCCTTAGGGATGGCTTACGAATACAATCAATCCGTGCAAGCGATCAATAACGATCAGGAATTCATTCCCGGTCCCGACGGAAGGATATACATCGTAAGCAATGTTCTCTCTACGGATCGTTACGATTTCCACAACCAAAGATTTCAAATCTATACGGGTGTCTTTACCGCTATCATCGCCTATTCCTTGTTCGATAGTTTTTATTTGGGGCAAGTGGAATCCAAAAACGGAAACACAGGTTCCGTCCGGATCAAACCGAACATTCGCTCTTATGCTTCTCTTCCAGGAAGACAGGGACAAGGAAACGTAAACTCAGATTCCATGAATATGAATTACGGATTGGAAATCGAAACTCGCTTTTAGTATGCGGTTTTGCGGATAAACAAGTTTTTAAAATTCTGTTTGAACCGAACTAAGTTCCAATGAATTAAAAACATAACAGGAATTTGATCCAAAGTACATAACGCACCGCAGCTTCCCTCTTCATTCTCTTTCGACCAAGTGATTTTTCCCTTTAGGTTTCCGTAACATTTGATCCCCACCCAAAGATCGAATTCTGCTTCCGTGTTCTCCGGATAAAGTTTGGAAACGGGAATGTAAAATTGATTGAGATAAATATAAAATAAAGCTGTGTTTTCTTCATCCGTTTCCGTTTTTAAATCGACGGAACCGAAGAGAGGGACGGCAAGCATTCGATCCCTGAAAAAATAAGGATTCAATACTCCTCCGAAAAAGAACATAAAGCCGATGATGGCAGGATAGATCACGAATAAGGCGAAGTAATCTTTGATTTCCAATTCGGAAAAAGTTCTGGTAATGAGTTCCGGCGAATACAGTAAAGTGAATAAGGAAATCAAAGAAGGTAGAATGAAAAAAGCGGTGATAAATACATGCCTCGGTTTCGGGAGTTGAAAGAGATTGATCTTATTTGTGGAAATATGTTTTTGAACGTTTTGTATCCATCCTTCGTGCCTGTTGTGGCGGCTTAGGATTTCATATTCTTCCACAGTGATTTTCATGAGCTTCAATACATAACCCGGAAGCAAAATTCTGGACTTTGCGATCGTAATTTCCAAAGCGAAGAACAAACTTAGGATACAGAAAGGGAGTACGAAAAGTACGCCTGTATCTAAGAATAAGGAATAATTATAAAGCGCATGCAAACTGATGCAGAAAAGAAGACCTGCAAAAAGACGGAACCATTTCACTCGATTGGTTCCCGAAAAAAGAAAGATCATCACAAAACAACCGATGAGTCCCCCGTTGATCAAATGGATGGGAAGTGCGGTGATCGATCGAAGCACCTGGGACCAAAGTCCGGAATCTATAAAATATAAAATATTTTCAATTAATCCGAATCCTCCTCCCAAAACCAATCCGTAGAAAATTCCATCCGTAACGGTAAACTCATCCTGATTTTTTCTGAAAAAAAGATAGATGCCCAAAAGTTTGGAAAATTCTTCCACAGCCCCTGACAAAACGAATGCCTTAAATTCATGAGAAGGATAAGGATTAAAACTGAGGATACTTGCCTGGAGAAGAAGGGTCACTCCTGCACAAAACAAAGAAAAGGCGATTGCGGTATATTGTAAAAAACTTTCCGTGTGTCTGTAAAAATGGAAACGATAGAAAGAATAATAAAAGCCCAAAGTGGTCAGATTGATCATCACAATGATGAAATTGGAAAATGATAAAAAACCGGCCATCTACCCTTCTATTAACGACAAACGATCCGGCGAAATTGACGAAGCACAGGAGAATGTCGTATATATTCTACGTAAAATGCCTAGAAAATGCAAGGGAAAAGACTATTTGCCTAAGAGGCTCTTTACGGAAGATCGAATTCCTTCCACAGTCAAAGGATACATATCCAAAACGCTTTCTATCGCTTGGATGGTGGGAGCTCCCCAAAAACGTTTCGGTTCCGGGTTCAACCAAACGGAGTCAGGGAATTTTTGAACCAATTCTTTTAGGGAATCGATTCCACTCTTCCTCTTTCTTTCTTTTTCTCCGTCCGAATCCCTGTGATAGGAGTATGGATTATAAGGTGCACTGAAGAGTTCATAAGGAGCCATGTATGCATCTCCTACGAATATCAATTTTGTGTTTTTGCGGAATTTGTCTTCGAAATGTTGGAGAGTGATTCTTTCGTCGAAATTACTGGTTTTGTATAAAACATCATGAAAGATATTATGAAAAAAATAATTATGAACTTCTTTGAAGTGATAGATGCTTCTGCTTGCACTGAAAAGTTTGCTGACTCTTTCCGAATGAGGGGTCATGCTTCCTCCTATATCCATAATCAGTACCAAACGAAGGGAGTTTTTTCTGGATCTTTCCTCAATGATTTCGATCGCTCCCGCATTCTCACAAGTACGATCGATTGTTTTATCCAGATCGATTTCCTTTCTTCCTTCTTTTTTCAGAATACGAAGTTCTTTGAGTGCGACTTGAATGGAACGTGTATCTAAAATTTCATCTTCTCTATAGGCTTTATAATTTCTTTCCGTCCACAAACTAATTCCTGTTTTAGCTCCCCCTCCTTCTTCTCCTCCCATTTGGAATCCGTTCGGGTTAAAACCTGAATTTCCGAAAGGGGATGTGCCGGAAGTCCCGATCCATTTGTTTCCCCCGTCATGCCTTTCTTTTTGTTCTTCCAGTCTTTTTTTCAGCTCTTCCCAAAGTTCTTCGAATGAAAAATGAGGTGCGTTGTCTTTTTGTTCTTGGGAAAGAATTTTATCCGCCTTTTCTTCCAGCCATTCTCTCAAAAGTTCTTTGATTTGAATTCCTGTTTCGTTTAACTTTCCATAGGTTTTAGCGAAGGCAAGATCGTAACCGTCATAATGTTTTATATCTTTGGCAAAATTCAATCTGCCTACCCGGTACAAACGATCGATTGAAATGTACCCGGAAGGATCAGTAAGAACCCGGAGAGACTGCAAAAATGCCAAAAGTTCTCCCGTGGAACAAGGAACGGATTCCCTTCTCAGATTGTAAAAAAAGTCCAAGAACATAAGTTAGTTGAGATGAACCCTGTAGTCCTCTTCCGATTTGAATAAGGTTCCCGCAAAAGGAATGGAATTAGATTCCAGTTTTTCTCCGGAATGAAGAAGCACTTGGATCCAATCCAAAAGTTCACTGGTGGATGGTTTTTTACGAAGACTTTCTATTTTGCGAATGGAATAAAACATGGCCAATGCCTTTTCCATAAATTCGGATTCGATTTTCGGAAAATGAGAGAGTAGGATTGCTTTCATCGTTTCTCTTTTGGGAAACTCGATATAATGAAATATGCATCGTCTTAGGAAGGCATCCGGCAGTTCTTTTTCGTTGTTGGAAGTGATGATGACAAGGGGTCTTTCCTGAGCAACGATATGTTCTTTGGTTTCAGGGATAAAGAACTCCATTTTATCCAATTCCAAAAGTAAATCGTTCGGAAATTCGATATCTGCTTTGTCGATTTCATCGATGAGAACAACGGATCGTTTGGGGAAGGAAAAAGCTTCTCCCAAGGCTCCTAGTCGAATGTAATTTTTTACATCTCTCACTCGAATCATCGCTTCTTCTTCCGGGAAACGGGAGTCGTTCAGACGGGCAACCGCATCATAAAAATAAAGACCTTCTCTTGCCAAACTTGTGGATTTAATGTGCCATCTGTAAAAAGGAAGTTGTTTTGATTCCGCTACATAAGTGGCCAAAAGTGTCTTCCCCGTCCCCGGCTCTCCTTTGAGTAAAAGAGGTCTTTTTGTGATTTCCGCTACATGGACCGCTTCCCGTAGTTCTTCCGAAAGAATGTATTCTGCCATATTTGATACGCCTAAAGTATGGGATTTCACTCCCCGTTTCCAGTCCCATTTAGACAGAATTTGCATAGGAATCCATTAAAAATTGCTTTTTGAAAGAAATTGAATTCTCTAAACTTGTAAACGGATCGAATATAAAAATATGGCTGAATTTGATAATACCAAACGCGCAATCGGCGTCGGCAAACTAGACGACTCCGCACGGAAAGACATGTTTAATAAATTTGTCAGCGCCGGCGGAGAAGTGATAAAAGAAAAACCGGAACCTAAAGAGGACGAAAGTAAAAAGAATCGCCCCGACCCGAAAATTCGCCAAAGCACAGTTTCACGAGGCGGAGGGAATGACGGCCGTTCCAGAGGACAAGGTTCCGGATCCTCTTCCAGAGAAAGAGATTCCAAGGCCGGATCCGATTCTAAATCGAATGTCGATTTGAAAGCGGAATACGAAAAAGAAATCTCCAATTTTATGGCCCGTTTTTCTGTGAAACTCAAATGTTGGATGGGACGAGTGACTCCTTTCGGATCCAGTGACTTGAATCCCGGTTTCATGCACGAGCTCAGCACGAAAGCAAAACAAGCATTAATTGAATGTCATTATAGCGGAAACGAAATTCTAGGAAACCCTACGCATTCCCCTACGCTTTCCGCGAATCTGGATAAAATCAATCCGTTGTTAGTTGAGCTCATCGCGATGACTCAAAAACTTTACAACGGTCCAGAAATTACCGACATCACGGAACCGATTCTTGCCGCACCGAATTCTCCCGTGGGAATAGAAAGAATCAAACCGCAAATTTATTCCTTATTCAAAAGAATGTACGTTTTGTATCCTTACCAAGAAACTCTGAAAAAATCATTTCTTCAGGCATACGATGAACTTCAAAAACTAGAAAACAAACCTGCATTGATTTATGCGACCAAGAAGAAAAAAATTACGAGCGAAATCGATACCCTCTTCGATACCTTCTTCGAAAAACTCTACTTAGTTGTTATTCGTGCGGAAAACAAAAATATTCCGCTTATTTCCCGTTATATGGAATCTCTTTTGGATATCAAACCGGAGGATAGACCAGGACAAAGAAAAGTGGGAGAAAATGTTCCAGGCGGTGTAGATCCTAAAGCAAAGGCAGAGGAAGCAAAAAAGGAAGCCGAAGAAGAGAAAAAGAACGAAGAAAAAGAGCCGGTTTCCTTATCCAAAGAAGAAGCGTACGGACTTCGTTTGATGCAGATGTATTCCATTCCTAAACTCAGGAAGAAATTCGATCCTCGCAACGAATATAATTTCATTCCGGATACCGATAAGGCCATGCTTTCTTTGTTTTATTTCAAGGAATTTGACGATGAATATTCTTTCGTAATGACCACCAAAAAAATCGATCTCAAGCCGGTTCAGTTGAACGGAGTGAAGGTGGATTACAGACAGAAGATGTTGGATATTTACGAATCCACAAGAACCATAACGGATCAGTTTAAAATCTATCTGGATGTAATGAAGGAATTGCAGAAACATAAAGCAAATCCGGGAGCCAATTACATCGAAGCTTCCAAAAAATTGACTTCCATCGAACAAAAAAGAACCGGTCAATCGAGAACCGTTCGACTAGCAGTTAAGGATTTCGCACTTAAATCAAGAGACATTCTTCTGGAACTTATCAAGGATATGAAGTCCAAAAAAGAGATCGTGGGAAATATGAACGATCTGATCACTTTGGATGCGATGGAATCCCGCAAGAGGCTCAACAAAAAGCCGATTAAACAATGTATTATGGAAGCTTACTGTTATACTCTCGCCTTACATGATCGAGTGGAATCGGGCGATTTGTACGGTGGTCTTGTGGAACTCACTCCGGAACAATTGAAAGAATCTTTCGGAGTGGAAGCTCCTGTAGAAAGTGGGGAAAACATAAGTGTGGAAGAAAGCGGACTAGAACCGCAAACCTCTGCATTGGAAGAGAAAAAAAGCGCGCCTAGTTCTGTGGAAGTTTCTTCGGAAGGAAATGAGGATTTAGAAGACTTAGAACATGTGGATCATGATGATGACGATATCCTTCCTGAAGGAAATCCATTTTAATGCCTACGATCAAAATTTCCATCTATCAAAAGAACCTTCACAAACGCCTTTCGAAAGAAGAAATCACTAAAATCGCCTCTCAAAAGGCGAACTTTCTACTTCTCCCGGAAGGGTTTCCTCATTTTTTCCAAGCATCTTCTCCTGAGGATGCAACATCTCACGAAAAACAATACCAAGATCATCTTTTGGAAATTTCAGAATCTTATCAAGGTGTGATCATGGGAGGAAGCCACTATCGTTATAACGACGAAAAAAAGTTGGTTTCCGCATCCCCCATTGTCCAATCACTTGTGTTAGTTGACTTTTACGAAAAAAAGTCTCCTGTTGAAAAACAAGTTTCAAAAGGAGAAACGGAATCCATATTCATTATGGGTGGTTTACGTTTCGGAATTTTGCTCGGAGAAGATATTGAACAATCCTCTATTTGGGATGAATTCAAAAGAGAAGGAATCGAAGTGATCTTTCATCTTTCCTCTGAAAAAAATTCCAGAACCTACGAAGAAGATTTGGAATACTTCGGTAAATTATCCCGCGAAACGAAAACTCATATCATTCGGGTCTGCGGAATTTCGGAAACTCAGAAAGGGAGAAGTTTGTATGCATCGCCTTCCGGAATCAATTGGAAAGTAGGAAAAGTGGAAGAAGATAAGGATGTGTTGAAGACATTGTCCGTAACTGTAACGGGAAACTTCTTTTTATAGTCGTTTCCCGTTTTTCATTATTTCTTCAATTCTTCTTTCCAATTCATAGTTAGAAGTAAAATCACAATACCAACTGAGACGAATGAGTCGGCAGCGTTGAAAGCCGGCCATCTGTCGAACAATAGAAAATCGGGCCATTCAAAGTCTAGGAAATCCACCACACCGATAAACTCTAGTTTGGTTTTATCTGCAGCAAATCCCAAACGAAATCCTTCTCCGGGAATTTTAACGAAAAACTTATCCAGAAAATTTCCGAAGGCGCCCGCCATCACCAAGTTCCAGCCCCAAGGATTTCCTAGTTCCGAGTTGTTCCATCTGTAAAAGAAAAGAAAAACAATAGCAAAAGCGGTGGCAAATAAGGAAGGAAGAGAATTATCTTGCAGGATCCCGAATACGAAACCTGTGTTAAATGTTAAAGACAGTCTGAAAAAATCACCGATCACCGGAATACTTTCATAAGCCTGCATGTTTTTGATGATGATGTATTTCGTTACCAAATCGATTAAGAAGCCGAACATAACAAAAGCCAGATAATGCGGCTTGTAGACGGAGAAAAAAGGTTTTTCTGGAAATTTAATCATCTATACACTCTTTGAATCATTTTCGATTTTGATACGACCAAGCGGAACGCGCCAAAGCCCAAAAAGAAAGGCCTGCTAATATATAAAAGAGCAAACTTGGTTCTTTCCAGGATTTTTCGGCATAGTAAATTCCGAAATAGAAAAAAAGAGAGCCGAGAGTGCCAAAAGTCAGTTGTTCTTTCAATAAAAACCTTCTGACAGAAAGCGATTCCTCCTCTTTCCATTCGAATTTGAATTCTCCTCGATTCAATTTATATAAAAAATCGTTCAATTCCCTGGGAAGAGCCAAAGTGCTGGCGATGATTTCCTCTCCTTCTTCCCTCCATCTTTTTCGGAGAGAACCTCCTTTTAAAACCACCATAGAAAACGGTTTTTCCGCATATTCGAAGAGGGATCGGGCCGGATCCAGATAGGAAAAATTTCCCAAAAGAAGTGCTAAAACACGATGCAGGCTAAGGAAATTAGGAGGAAGTTTGAGAGAGGAAAAAAGACGTTTTAAGCTGACTTGTATTTCTTTTAAGAATTTCAGATCTTCCCCAGGTTTAAGAGTATCAAATCCCAGGTTTCGAAAGTTTTTTGTGGAAGATAAGATTCGATTCAATTTGGAAAGGGAATATTTTAGGATTTGGCAAAGTTCGTCTTTTTTAAGATTCTCACCTACCGCCCCCAGCTCCATCAAAGATTCCGCCATTGCATGATAATCTTTTCGCATAGCAGCGATTAATAGTTTTTCGAGAAGCCTGGATTCTTCTTCTCCGATTTCTTGGACGGCACCGAAATCGATAAAACACAATTGTCCCGTTTCCATAAAGATCAGATTTCCAGGATGAGGGTCCGCATGAAAGAATCGAAACTCGAAGATCATCAGCATATAGGCGCGGATGAGTTTTTCCAGATATGGATTTTTTCTTCCCGCCAGTTCTTCAGGCTGGAAGTCATAAATTTTTTTCCCTTCTACGAACTCTGTCACTAAAATCGATTTTGTACAGAATTCAACGATCGGCTCAGGGAAATAAAAATCCTTTTCGTTTTGAAAGCTTTGTCTTGTTTTTTTCAGATAATGCAGTTCGTTTCTCAGATCCAGTTCTTTACGAATCATCTCTTCCAACTGACTTGCCACTTCTTTGCCTGAAATTTTAATGAAAAAACGATCCACAATCCATAGAATTCTTTTGATTGTTTTTAAGTCGCCTCTCGCTTCCTCTTCGATCCCGTAGTACAATACTTTGATGGCAACCTTTCTTCCGTTATAGTAACCGGTATGGACTTGTGCTGTGGAGGCACTTGCATGAGCATTTGAATTTAGATCCGTAAATAATGCGCTCATAGGGGTGGAAAAATTAGCGGCCCATCTGGCTTCGATCTCCGAAAAGTCCCTGGGAGGAACTTTATCTTGGAGGTCTTGCAGTTCCCATAAAAATTCTTCCGGCAGGATATGAAACAAATTGCTGACGAACTGACCTATCTTGATATACACTCCGCCTAACGAGAAAAAAATCTCTTTCGCTTTGTTTCCCCGATTCTGCAAAAAGGACTTTTTGTTCGCTTCCCATTTTTCCGAGGATAAAAAAGGTTTTTGTAATTTGGATTTCAGATAATAATGAAGCCAGGTTTTAATTACAAAGGAATAGATAGTTCTGGAACGGGCTTTGTTTTTTCTCTGAGTCATTATTTTCGCCTAAACTGATAAATCGATTCTATGCTTTCTAATATTTCAATGTTGTCGCCTATATAGGCTTCTTGGCTTTTCTTTTTTCCGGAAATCACTTCGTAAATTTCCCTGTAGATTCCCAAAAATGCGTTCGATTTTTCCTTTTTAGGGAACCGTTTCGGCAGGATAGGAACCAGGCTGTGAAAACCGGAATACAACTTAGATGGTTGCGCTCGGAAAAATTGAAACCCGTCGTTTGAAAGAACGACTCTGTATTCTTCTGTGAGAATGTCCAATTCGAACTGAAAGTATTTCCTACCTCCGGATACATCCAAGAGAATTTCTCCTCCGGAAGGTAAAGAGAACCAAGCAGTGGCACGGTCTTCGATGGTTCCTAGTTTGGGGAAGATGACTTTCGCATAATTTAGTTTAGGTTTTCCGAAAAGCCAATGGATGAGATCCAGAGCATGGGTTCCGTCATGAAGAAGCGGCCCTCCTCCTAAACTAGAAAACGCAAGCCCCGGATTTTTGGCGGAAGTGAACACTGAGGCTCTTACCGATTTTACCTCACCCCATTGTTTCCTTTGCAGATGGTCTCGAACGAATTGATATTGAGGATGGTATCTTCTTTCGTGATTGATCCAAATTTTTGTTCCCTTTTTGTCAGAAAGTCTTTTGAGGATTTTTGCCTCTTTCGCCTCTAAAGAGACAGGCTTTTCGATCAAAAGATGGGGAATGCCCAAGGAGATCAGTTCCTTCGCCAAAGGAAAATGAGAAGAGCTGGGAGTCGCGATGATCGCTAAATCTTGCGAAGCAAGCAGTTGTTTTTCGGAAGAAGTAAGGGAAGTAACGGATAGATCTTTCTCGGAAAAGAAAATACGGGAAGGCAAAGACCATTGTTTTTGAAACTCTTCCCTTCTGGAAATTTCTTTCTCGAAGGCGGCATTGAAGGAAAAGCGGGATTTACCCCAGGAAGAGAACAAAACGCCCGCATGAGTGCAGGGTTTGTTTCGAAAGGGATCCGCTTCCAGGCGGGTGGCGATCCTTCCTAAACCGATGAGAATCGTATTGATTTTGCGATTTCGCATTTAAGTTTTTCTTCCAAATACCCCCTTTCCTTTCATAATGGTCAAGGGTAATATGATAACATCTTTTTCTTATTCTCTGTCAACCATTCAAAAAGTACTGAATCAGAATGTGAGTTTCGAATCTTCCGAAAATCCTTTTGTCCGAACCATTGCGACTTCTTCTATGGAATGCAAAACCGGTTCCCTCTTTGTTCCCTTAAAGGACAAAAGAGACGGTCATGAATTCATTCCCGATGCGATTTCCAGAGGAGCTTCCTTTTTCCTTTGTGAAAAAAACCATCCCATATTACGAACATTATCCGAAAAAGACAAAGCAAAGGCGATTTTAGTTTCCCATACATTGGAAGCTTTAGGTAAACTGGCTCGTTTTCATAGAAATAGATTTTTTCCACTAGTAATCGCAGTCACTGGTTCTTCCGGGAAGACATCCACCAAAGATCTGCTCGGCAATTTATTTCAATTCCTGCCAAAATCGGAAGTAGTCATTACAGAAAAAAATTATAATAATGAGATCGGAGTTCCGTTCACTTTGTTCCGAATCAATGAAAAGACAAGGGTGGTCATCTGCGAGATGGGAATGAACCACAGAGGGGAAATAGAAAGACTTTCTAGAATCGCCACTCCTCAGATCGCTCTTATCACAAATGTGGGATCGGCACATATAGAATATTTGAAAAAACCGGAAGAGATCGCTTTGGAAAAAGCGGATATTTCTTTGGGTCTCTCTGACGGAGGAGTTTTATTTGTACCTGAGAATGTGGAATTTAGAAAAATCATAGAAAAGAAATTGAAGGCAGAAAAAAGAAAGCTCGTTTTTTGGAAACAATCGCAATCCTCTCGACTGAAGATTCTGGAAACGAAAAAAAGCGGCTTTTTACTTTCTTACTTAGGAAACAAAGTGGAATGGAAACTGCCAGGAACAACCCTTCTAAGTAATGTTAGGGGAATGATAGAAGTTGCTGAATATCTAAAGCTGGAAACTTCCCATATCCTCAAGGCAATTTCCTCTTTCAAAGCTCCCGACAAAAGATTGAATCTCAGAAAAGGATACTTCACTTTAATCGACGATACTTATAATGCGAATCCTGAATCTATGCTTTCTTCCGTAGACGCAAGCGTACAAATTGCAAAAGGAAAAGAATTGGTTTGGATCTTGGGAACCATGAAAGAATTGGGAAAGTTTTCTTCCCACTACCATAGAAAGGTGGGAGAATTTTTATGGGAACATCCGGAAGGGATTCTTGTCACTTATGGAAAAGATGCACGCGAAATTGTAAAGGCTCGAAAAGCGGGAGTTTCTTTCGACGAAGGAGAAGAAGAAAATTTGATTCGTTGGGTTCAAGATAGAATCCCGAAAGGATCCGTCATTCTATGCAAGGGTTCCCGTTCCATGAAGATGGAAAATCTTGTGAAATCCCTTTCCGAATTTAAGGCTTGAATCCTTCCGCCTACGGAAAGAAATAGGAATATGTCCGAAATCAAAGGAAAAGTCGCCGTAATTATGGGATCTCATTCCGATTGGGAAACCATGAAGGAAGCTTGTAAATTATTGGAGGAGTTTTCCGTTCCTTACCATAAAGAAATCGTTTCCGCACATAGATCTCCCGATCTAATGTACGATTTCGCCAAAGCAGCTCATGCAAACGGCTATTCGGTGATCATTGCAGGTGCAGGTGGAGCAGCTCATCTTCCAGGTATGACAGCTGCACTCACCACATTGCCTGTGCTAGGTGTTCCCGTACAATCCAAAGCACTTTCCGGACAAGACAGCCTACTCTCCATCGTTCAAATGCCGAAAGGTGTTCCCGTTGGAACTTTGGCTATAGGAACCAGCGGTGCCGCCAACGCAGCTCTACTTGCCATTCGTATCTTATCCATATCCAATCCTTCTTTAACAGACAAACTTTCCGCTTATGCAGAAAGACAAAAGAAAGAAGCTCTCTCTTTAAACAAAGATTTGAATCTTTAAAATCGGAATCTCCAGTGAAATCCAAAAAAATAGGAGTGCTCGGATCGGGACAATTAGGACAGATGATGGCTTTGGAGGCCCTCCCTCTCGGTTTCGATTTTTATTGTTACTCTCCAGATCCGGTTTCTCCTGCAAAAAAAGCGGGAGTCACCGATTTTGTGGGAGAATATACCGATTATGATTCACTTGGTAAATTTCTTGAGAAAATAGACATTTTAAGTTTCGAATTCGAAAACATTCCGGGAGACACTCTTCTATTTTTGGAAGATTATTCCCAAAAGAAAGGATTGGAGATTTTTCCGAATCCCAACTCTCTTCGAATCGCACAGGATCGATTTTTAGAAAAATCCCATTTCTCTAAATTGGGACTAAACACTCCTAAAAATCACCATCTAACAAAAGATAATGCAAATGACAAAGTATCTATCCCCTTTCCTTGGATCGTAAAAACACTTCGATTCGGTTATGACGGAAAAGGGCAAACTAAGGTAACAAACGAATCCGACTATCAGGCATTTTTATCCCAATCCTTTCCTACGGGAAAGGAAGAATATTTAATCGAGGAAGTCATTTCCTTCGATTTGGAAGTCAGTGTGATTCTCTGTCGTTTTCAAGACGGAAACATTTTATCTTACGGAACGATTGAAAACATTCATAAAAATCACATTTTGGATGTTTCCATTTTTCCTGCCCGCATTGAACCGACATTATCCGAAAAAGCGGTTCAAATCGCGTCTTCACTAGCAGACTCTCTGAATTATGTAGGGATTATGGGAGTGGAATTTTTCATCAGAGAGAATCAAATTTACCTGAATGAATTTGCTCCTAGACCGCATAACTCCGGTCATTTCAGCCAAAATGCGGAGTCATGTTCTCAATTTTTGCTTCATCTATATGCTGTTTCCGGACTAGGAAAACCGAATTCTTTTTCTCCTAAGCCCGCAGTGATGAAAAACATATTAGGAAACGATTATAGACATTCTTTGGATCTATGTTATCAATTGATCAAAGATGATCGTTATTCCTTGCATTTGTATGGGAAAGAAGAACCCCGAGCAGGAAGAAAGATGGGGCATCTTAATTTTAAAGGAGAGTTTAAGGATTTAGATCCTAGATTCTTTCAAATTTAACCGGCTTTCTTTTCTTCTAAAAACGCTTCTCCCCAAGAACGAACATTCCCTGCTCCCAAACACAATAGAATGTCTCCATGCGCTATAGACTTCCGAATCAACGTTAGATCCTCTTCTATATTTCCGGAAAGAACTTTCGGTTCTAAGGCTATGATATGTTTGGCGATTGTAGAAGTGGATACGCCTGGAATTTCCTTTTCTCCTGCAGTATAAATAGGAAGCAAATACAATACTTCACTTGAAGAAAGTGCTTCTGCCAGTTCTTTTTGCAAAAGGTCTGTTCTAGTGTATCTATGAGGTTGGAATAAAACGACTAATTTCCCGTTTCCTTTTTTGGAATTTTGAATCGATTCAATCACTGTTTTGATTTCCGTAGGATGATGTCCATAGTCGTCCATCACAGTGATTCCATCTTTTACGCCTAACACTTCTTGTCTTCTTTTGACTCCTACATATTCGGAAAGGATGGATGCCGATTTTTCCCATTCGATTCCTGCGATGAATGCAGCTGTGGCAGCGCAAAGTCCGTTCAGCAAATAGTGTGTTCCAGAGAAAGGCAGATTGAGTTGAAAACGAACTTCTGAAACTTTTACATTCAATCGATCTTCCTCGAATTGAAAATGGATCAAGTGAAGTCTATCGCCTAATTTGAGTTTTAGTTCTTTCAAAAGGGAGTCGGAAACATCCCAGAAGGAAGGAAGTAAAATCCAAAGATGAAAATTTTTAGAAAAAGTGGGTTCCGTGGCGATTCTTGCCAGAACGGATTGAATTCCAGGATCTTGCCCTTGTACGATTGCATGTCCGGGAAGAAGTGGTCCAAGATAGGATTGAAAAGCGACTTCTAATTTTTGCCTGTCACCGTAATGATCCAGATGGTCGTTATCTACGTTTGTCGCAATACGGATGTTTGCCGAATGTTTGAGAAAGGTTCCGTCCGATTCGTCCGACTCATAAACGCCCCACTCTCCTTTCCCTGCCTTTCCCCCTCTTTTGCCTAAAAGGGCGGTATCGCCTCCGATCATAATCGTGGGATCTTTTTTTTCCGTTTCCAAAATTTGAGAAACCATTGCAGTTGTGGAAGTTTTTCCGTGAGAGCCCGCCACAGAAATAGATTTACCTCTTTCAAAAACCCTATGAAGTACATCCGATCTATGAAACATAGGTTTGGCGAAAGCCTGCACTTCTTTGTAAACGGAATGATTTTTATCATTCACTGCGGAACTGTAGACGATGAAATCAAAATCTTTCGTTTCGATTCCGGAAAGATCGTTTCTTATTTTAGCTCCTCTTTCGGAAAGAAAATCGGTGATATCGGAAGACTTTTTATCGTAACCTAAAACGCCAAAACCCAGATCCAAAAGAATATGGGCGAGACTGGACATCCCGCTTCCTCCGATTCCTAAAAATAAAACCCTATCTCCGGGAAGAGAATCAATCAAAGGCATAGATCTTCAGTGAGGAAAAAAATAAGATATGGTTTGGTATGCGGCATTCACATTGGAGAGACGAAGAGAATTGTGACCCATTTCTTTCAATTCGTCCGGATTCGTTTTCCAAGTGAGAAGGTATTTCACAAGAAGACTAGGATCGTCCGAAGTGGAATGGATGGTGAGAGCCGCTCCTTCCTTTTCGATATAATCCGCATTTTCCTTTTGATGATTGTCCGCAGCATAAGGATAAGGAATGAGAACCATCGGAAGTCCGAAAACCAAACATTCCGCAATCACTCCTGCTCCGGATCTTGCGACCACAAGATTGGCCCATTCGTAATTAGGCTTCATATCGTTCGCATAAGATATGATTTCCGTGCTTCCTTTTGATTTACTCAAAGTTTCATCGTAAAGAGAAGTTCCCGTTAAAACCCGAAATCTGAATTTTTGAAACACGTCCGGATTTTCAGTCGTTTTCAAAATCATATTATTGAGTTGTCTTGCTCCCTGAGAGCCACCTAATACAAGTACATTGACTATGTTTTTTCTGCCTTCATGAAGATTTTCATTCTGGCGGATTCCCATCGTCTGAGGGATGATTTTTTTTCGAATCGGGTTTCCGATGACTTTGTAAGGAATTTTGGAAGAAATCGGATCTCTAGTAGGAAAACTAAGAGCTAACTTTACTGCAAATCTTTGGAAGTATCTTGTGATTTTACCCGGAACGCAGTTTTGTTCGCATAGAAATAATTTTTTCCTAAAAAGGATCGCATATAGAATGGCAGGAAGACTGGAATAACCTCCCATTCCAATAACAGCTGTTACTTTTCTTTTTTGGAAAGCAATGCATGTCTTGGTAAATTGAAGTAAAAATAAAAAAGGATAAATCAATGCGCGCATTCCCCTGAATTGAGGGGAATTATGCCAAATCACTTCGCAAGGAGGAGACTGGAGATCCGGATTGTCTTTGTTTCGAAGTAAGGAATGTATATAGACTTCGGAAACGGAAAAAACTTCTTTCTTCTCCGTTAGAACTTCCGCCAATGCGACTCCGGGAGAGATATGCCCTCCGGTCCCGCCTGCGGCGATTACGATCGATTCCTTCATAAGGCCAAATTCTCCTTTCTGGTTATATTGGCAAGGATTCCCATAAGTATAAAGACAGTGATCAGAGAAGACCCACCATAACTTAGAAAAGGAAGTGATATTCCGGTTACAGGAACGAGACCGGTCACTACGTACAGATTGATCAGAATTTGAATGGCAAGTAGAAGTAAAATTCCAGTGCCCAGATAAAATCCCAACTTATCTTTCACTTTGACAACCAACTGAAAGGTTCTATGCAAAAGAAAAAGAACCATAAAGAAGAAAATTAAAAAACCTAAAAATCCGAAATCTTCTACGAAGGCTGCCAGAACAAAATCGGTATGGCTGTATGCCAGATAACGATGGGAATACCCCGACCCGATCGGTTTTCCGAAACTGGCTCCGTCGAAAAATGCGCGAAACGATGTTACCAATTGATGCCCTTCGTCAAACCTGTATTTGTATGGATCGAGCCAAATATCCAATCTCTTTTTTCTATATCCTACCTGTGTGACCAAAATGAGAAGCAACGGAAGAATGGAAACGGCAAGGATCAAAATTCTTTTGAAGGGAAAACCCGCCATGATCACAAAAAAGAAAATGACTACTAGAATCTCTACGGTAGTACCAAACGCAGGTTCAATGATGATTAAAAACAATATCAGAAGAATCGTAAAAACGGAGACTAAGTTTTTTCGATCCCATTTGATTTTTTTGGGATCAAAGGTTTGAAAGAACAGGGAAAGAAAAAGCAAAAGGCTGATTTTACTGAATTCGGAGGGTTGGATTTGAAATCCTCCTATTTGAATCCATCTGTTGAAACTTCTTCCATAAGATGTACTGACCGATTTTCCCAATCCTGGAATAAATACGGAAACCAAAAGAAAAACACTGAGAAGGCAAAACGGAAAGGAAAACTTAACGAGCCAAGGATAAGGAATCTGCGCAAAAACCAGAAATAAAAAAATCCCAGCTCCACCCCATAGCAACTGTTTGTTGAGATAGTAATAAGGATCCGCAAATTCCCTTTCCGCAGGAATTACGGAAGCACTGAACATAACAATGATTCCGAATCCGAAAAGAAAAAACAGTGAGAATAACAGCGGCAGGTCAAACCGTCTTTTGCCGATTGCAAAAACTTCCGAAATAGACCTGAACATAAGGTTACTGGATCTTCAAGGTGGAAAGGGAAATGATCGCAAGTATGATCCCTATGATCCAAAATCGAATCACCACTTTTTCTTCGGACCATCCCAAAAGTTCGAAGTGGTGATGCAGAGGCGCCATCTTGAAAATTCTTTTTCCTCTTAATTTAAAAGAACCTACTTGCAACATTACGCTGAGGGCTTCCGCAACGAAGATACCTCCCAAAATCACAAGAAGTATCTCTTTTTTTAGCATAATTGCAGTTAGTCCCAAAGTGGAACCCAAAAACAAGGAACCAGTGTCTCCCATAAATACTTGTGCAGGATGACAGTTGAACCATAAAAATCCCAGTAAGGCTCCGGATAGTCCTGCTAGAAAGACGGAATATTCGTGCGCTCCGGGAAGATAAGGGATGTTCAAATAATTTGCCGCGACAGGAGTTCCTGAAACATAGGCAAGAAGTGCCATGGTCGCAGTGGCAATAACGACCGTTCCGGAAGCAAGTCCGTCCAAACCATCCGTCAAATTGACAGCGTGAGAACTGCCGATCAGGACGATGATCGCAAAAGGAACAGCTAACACTCCCAATGTGAGAACAGGACCTTTGAAAAAAGGAAGGAATAAGTCGGTGATCTCGAACAAAATCCCTTTGCTTGCGACTGTGTTTGGTCTTCCTGAGATATAATAGAAGATATAAGTGACCGTGACTGCGATGAGGATGGTAACTAAAAATTTGGTTCTTGCTCTCATCCCTCCTTTGATCTTTTTCACGGACTTCATGTAATCGTCGCTAAATCCTAACATACAGAAGGCGATTGCGGAACCAAGAAGTAGAAGTATATTTGGATTGGTCAGATTTCCCCAAAGCAAGGTGGAGATTGTGAGGGAGACGATCATCATCAGTCCGCCCATCGTAGGAGTTCCCGATTTTGCAGCATGGGACTCAGGACCGTCGTTTCGCACGGATTCCTTGAATTTCAAGGATTGTAGAAATCCGATCATGGATTTACCATAGAGGAAGGTAAAAAACATCGCAGTCAAACCCGCCATCATAGCGCGTAAGGTCACGTAGTGAAAGATTCTCAGGAATCCCAAATCATTGCCAAAGGTCTCATAAATCCAATGAAACATAGTTACTATTCTCTATCGGTCCGATTCTATTTTTTGAAAAGCTTTCTCTACTTCTTCATAATCTACGAAATGGGTTTTTTCCTTTCCGATGATTTGATAAGTTTCATGGCCTTTTCCTGCCACGACCAGAATCCCGTCTTTTTCCAGAAGCTCGATTCCTCTTTGAATCGCCTCTCTTCTGTCCAAAATGGTTTCGTATCTTTTGAATCCTCTGGAAAACCCCGCTTCTATCTGGTCAATGATAGAACCAGGGTCTTCCGTCCTGGGATTGTCGGAAGTGATGATTACATAGTCGGAATGTTCTTCCGCAAGTTTGGCCATAAGGGGACGTTTGGTTCTGTCCCTGTCTCCCCCGCATCCGAAAATACAAATCAACTGTTTGGGACGAATCTCCACACAGCTTCTTAGAATATTATCCAGTGCATCCGGAGTGTGTGCATAGTCTATGACTGCGATTCTTGTTTTGTCTCCGGAAGGGATTACTTGGAATCTTCCGGGGACTGTAGGAATGTTTTCGATGGCTTCCAGGATGGATTCCCAAGGAAATCCCAACTCGAAGGAAATAAAAGCCGCCAAACTGACATTAAATACGTTGAAGTTTCCCAGAAGGTTCGTTTTTACTCGCCTAACTTCAATAAAGGGAAGATTTTTTTCCTTTTTATGAAGCCTGAACTCGCTTCCTGTTAAGGAAAGTTTGACATGAGTGAAATTGAATTCTCCAGCTTTCCCCATAAGATAAACGGGAGAAGAAAGTTTTGCTTCCATGATTTTTTCGACAAGTGCTTCTCCGCCGGGAGAATCGGAAGCAACGATTCCGAACTTGTTTTTCAAAGAGGAAGATTCCAAAAGTTGGAAAATTTTGTATTTGCTGGAAAGATAATCTTCCATATCAGGATGAAAGTCCAAATGGTCTTGTGTTAGGTTTGTAAACGCAGCCCCTTGCAATTCCATTCCTGAGGTTCTGCCCAATTTCAAACCGTGGGAACTCATCTCTATAAATACATACTCCACACCTCTTTCTTCCATCTCTTTCAAGATCAAATTCAAAGAAGAAGCATCCGGTGTCGTATAACCGGTGTCACGGATCTCATTTAGAATTCGGATATGAACGGTTCCTATAAGTCCGCATTTTTTTCCCAAACGAGTTGCGATATGAAATAGGATAAAAGTGAGAGAAGTTTTTCCGTTGGTTCCTGTAATTCCCACTACCTTCAAACGTTTGCTGGGACTTCCTGCGAGAATCGATGCGATTTTGCCGTGAATGTCTCCTACATATCCTTCCGACTCCAGAACATTGGGAAATTCTTCGATTCCTTTCGTTTTCAATTGAGAAGCAGAGCCGAAAACCGTTTTCACTCCTCGATTCTTTGCTTCTTCCAAAAACGATGTCAGTTTTTCTGTCTGTCCTTCCGGAAGAACGAAAATATCGTTCGAAGAAAGTTTTCTGGAATCGGCCCAAATGTATTCCACATCCGTAAAGGCGTCTCCTTTTCTTACTTTCAACTCGGGGACTTTTTTAATCAGTTCTGCTATTTTCAATTTGAATCCTTGTTTGGCGGTGTCGGCACGGGAGGCAGCTCAATGGTTACGGTTCGATTTCCCAAACTGATAGGAAGGTATTGATATGTTTTGCGATACAATGCTTCTATTCTTTCTGCAGAGGTATAGGAGACAATTCCGATTTTTAACTCGTCGTTTTTACGAACTAGATCTTCTTTTTCCGCATTTTTCTGATGGATCATTCTTTTCCATTTTGCGGTTTCGATTCCCTGCCAAACCAAAAAGTAAAAAAGAACATAAAGAGGAAATAGGAATAGAATCGGTTGCAAAGGAGTGATGAATTCCAAAAAAAACTGAGGCAGATTTTTTGCAGGAATTGAAAAGGAGAACTTCATCACTAGACCTTACTATTTATATCGGAAGAATTTTAGAAAGTCCTCTCAGCTTCGCGGATCTGGAAGCGCGATTGGAACGAATTTCTTCATCTGTAGGAAGGATCGGCTTTTTCGTTAATATGCTGAAATCTTCATTTGCCTGCAAATCTCGAAATGCCCACTTCACGATTCTATCTTCCAAAGAATGAAAGGAGATGCATGCAATCACTCCTCCCGGAAGAAGCAAGGATGCCAAAGAACGAATTCCTTTGTCTGCATGTTCCAATTCTTGGTTTACTTCGATCCTGAGTGCTTGGAAGATTCTTGTAGCGGGATGAGCCTCTTTCGGCCAAAACTTACGAGGGATGGAAGCTTCCACTAATTTGGCCAAATCAAGATTGGTTTCGAATTTATTCTTATGACGCACTTGTACGATGTTATTTGCGATTTTTAGCGCCCATCTTTCCTCTCCGTAGTCCCAGAAGATTTTTTTGAGCTGGATCACGCTGCTGTAATTCACTACATCCGCTGCCGTTTTATTTCCGAACTGAGGTTCTAATCTCATATCGAGAGGTTCTTCCTGCTTGAAGGTGAATCCTCTTCCCGAATGCAGAAAATGAAATAAGGAAACTCCCAGATCTACCAAAACACCATCCAGACCTGGACATCCCGCTTCTTCTAAAATGGATCTATCGATTTCGGAAAAGTTCATCTGGAAAGGGAAAACTCTGGATCTATGGGATTCCAGATTCTGGAGAGCTCTTGCCAGCATGACTGAGTCACGGTCTACCAAAATGAGTTTGGCCTGGGGGAATTGTTCCAAAATCAACCGGGAATGGCCTCCTTCTCCTGCGGTTCCATCTAAAAACCAGCCGGGGGAAGACGAAGTCGTTTGGGAAAGAAGAGAGAGAACTTCCTGGGGAAGTACGGGAATATGAGGAGAAAGGGTCACGTCTGACTTTCTTTTTCGGATTCTTTCAAAATCCTTGCAATCCTTTAATGATCGACCCAGATGGAAAGTATCTATGAGTTCTTACGAAGAGCATTCCCACAGAAAGAATCTTTTCAGTGTGGGGAAACTGGGTTATGCCAAGGGAGACAGACCCGCAGTCGATTGCATTCTTTGCGGAGTGAGAGACAAACTGGAGATCGTTCCGAATCTAACCATCGCATCCACAGATCTTTCCATCGTATCTGTAAATTTATTTCCTTATAATCCCGGCCATATCATCATTTTCCCCAAAAGGCATATCACCACTTATCTGGAACTTACGGAAGAGGAAGCATCCGATATTCACCGCCTAACACAAAAGACGATGAGAATTTTGGAATCTCATTGGAGAGTGCAAGGATTTAATTTAGGCTATAATTTAGGGAAAAACAGCGGAGGATCTATCCCGCATATCCACGAACACATCGTACCTAGATTTCCCAATGAGGCGGGGTTTTTGGATGTGTTCGCAAATACCAGAGTCGTTATTTACGAACCTTATAAAATGTTGGAAGATTTGAAAAAACTTTGGAACGAGTTCGAGTAAGAACTCGCTTCGGCGCCTTTATTCAGTTTTTCTTCTGATAAACAGTGTGCCCCAAAAACTTGAACCTGTCGGAGATTCCGAACATGGTTTCGGAGTGACCTAAAACCAAAAATCCGAAAGGCTTCAATAAATCGTCGAATTGAGCGAATAGAGTTTTTTGCGTAGGTTTGTCGAAGTAAATCACAACATTTCTGCAAAAAACCAAATCCACTTTCTCTTTGATCGGGAAAGGATGATGGAGTAAATTGATTTGTTTGAACTCGATCAAATTTTTCAAATGAGCTTTTGCTTCATAATAGATTTGATCGCCTTTGACTTGTTTTGTGAAATGTTTTGCTTTCATTTCCGCACTTACAGGATCCAATCTGTCCGATTTATAAATTCCTGTTTTGGCGGTGGAAAGAACCTGAGTGTCTATGTCCGATGCATAGATTTTCACATTCCAACCGGGTTTGTTTTGAAAGTATTCGTAAACAGTGATCGCAATGGAATAAGGTTCTTCACCTGTGGATGCGGCAGAACACCAAATGCGAAGCGTTTTGTTGCCGGAAGATTTTGCTTCCTCTTCCATATGCGGGAAATAATTATTTTTTAAAAATTCGAAGTGGTGGTTTTCTCGGAAAAAATCGGTTTTGTTTGTTGTAATGCGATTGATGAGTTCCTGCATCTCTTCGCTGGCAAACTTAGGATCTTTTTTTAATCGGCTCACATACTCTTCGTAAGAAGGAATGTTCAATGTTCGGAGACGAACATTCAGCCTGGACTGCACCATGATTTTTTTATGAGGCGCTAAAAAAATGCCCGCCTGTTTATAGATCAAATCCTTGATGTACTCGAACTCAGGATCGCCAATCGTATTTAAAACTGTTCTAAAGTCCAAGTTCGCCTCTCAATCATTCGACAAGTTGACTAGCCTCTGACAAGCTGTTTTTTAGAGCCTGTCAGGATTATGAAAATAGGAATCGTAAAACATCTAAACGCTCGCCCCCTTACCTACTTTTTCGAAAAGGAACCGGGGTTCGAAGTATTTTCGGAAAATCCAAGTGTCCTTGTGGAAGAACTCAAACAAGGAAAATTGGACTGCGCTTTGATTTCTTCCATAGAATGTGAAAGAAATTCCAAAACCTTGGATTACTCCCAATCTGTGGGAGTTTGCGCGAAGGATTTGGTTCGTTCCGTTCTTTACTTTCAGAATAAGACGGAAAAAACTCCTCCTTTCGAGGTGCGCACGGACAGCGGCTCCAGAGCCAGTGTGGCTCTTTTGCAATGTTTGTTCTATCTGGCACATGGGAGAGTTCCTAATGTAATCCCCACAAAGGCGGTGGAAATCAGCCAAATGATGGAAGAGACAAAAAAATCCCATCTGCTTTTCGGAGATCATGCGCTTTTGCATACGGCTCCTCCCGATTACGAAATTTTCGATCTGGCCACATGGTGGAACCAGCTAACCGGGAAATATTTTTGTTTTGCCTTCTGGGCGTTTCCTAAAGGAAAACAAATCCAGGATGCTTTCTTTATCGAAGCTTTGAAATTCGGATTGAACCACCTGCCAGAGATCATCCAAAACGAAACCCGCCTTCCCACTGCGATCGTAGACCGTTATTTAAAGAAAGAACTTCATTATTTTCCGGAGGAAAAGAACTTAGAAGGGTTTCGGGAATACATTCGGATCTGCAGAACGATCGGAATTTTGGATTAAAAATCGAAAATTAAGAACTTAGAAGAAGCGGATTTTATATTCCCAGGATTTTGTTTCCGGGTTTTCAAGAGTATCTTGCAAAGGGAATGTATACAAAACATTTCCCAAACCGATAAATCCTCTTGTAGAAGTGCATTCCGAATCTTTAGGAAACAAAACCCTGAATTGGATTTTTCCTTCTTTGAGAAGACGGGAAGTTTCCGTGATGATCTTTTTTTCACCTACACTCGATTCTTGAATGATGGCATCTGTTAGGTTGGGAAATTCTCTTTTGACGGAAATGGATTTCCCTTTCGATTTGGCAGCGAAATTTCCCAATAAAATTCCTTCCAAATGGGAAGGATCTTCGAAATCGATTTTATAAGTTACCTTTCCCTTTCTTTTGAAAAAAGGATCGAAAATTTCGGTTTTTTCCAACTCTCGAAAAGTAAAGTCTTTCAATACCAAAATCACATTCGATTTGGATTTGATTTTGTTTTCGATGGTAACTCTATCTGTAGGGAGGAATTTGATAAGAGATTCCGTGGAATCTTTTTTTAAGGGAACAATGTAAGCCAGTTCTACCGTTCCGGAATTTGCCTTACGAAACAGAATGGTTTCTTCATACTCAAAACAGCCGATGCAGAATAATAACAGAAAGGGGAATGATAGAAACCTTCTCACAAATTAGGCTTCCCTCGTCGGGAAGCCCTGGTCAAGGAATTATTTGGAAACGGGGTATGCCTCGTTTCCATGTTCTAAAATATCCAATCCTAAGAGTTCTTCCTCTTCGGAAACTCTCAGTCCTATTGTGTATTTAATGGCAAGGAATACCAAAAAGCTGGTTCCGAAGGCCCAAATAAACGCAATTCCTACTCCAATGGATTGCGCAATCAACTGGTTGAATCCACCACCGTAAAAAAGTCCTGTATCCAGATTGAAAAGACCTACGGAAAGAGTTCCCCAAGCCCCGCAAACCCCATGAACGGAAACCGCTCCGACAGGATCATCAATTTTGATTTTATCGAAAAACAAAACCGCCAAAACCACCAAAATACCTGCGACTAACCCGATACAGATGGCTCCCGTAATGCTTACGTTATCGCAAGGAGCAGTGATGGCAACAAGCCCGGCCAGTCCCCCGTTGAGAGTAAGGCCGATCTCCGGCTTTTTAAATAGAATCCAAGTAAGAACCATAGCACTGATTGCACCCGCACATGCAGCCATATGAGTGACTACCGCAATAGAAGCGAAGGCTCCTCCTTCGATGGAGGTCGTAGAACCAGGGTTAAATCCGAACCAGCCGAACCAAAGAATGAACACACCCAAAGCCGCCATAGACATATTATGACCTAAGATTGGATATACTCTTCCGTCCGATTGGAATTTTCCCAGTCTAGGGCCTACTAAAATAGCACCTGCAAGTCCCGCCCAAGCACCCACACTGTGTACTACTGTAGAACCTGCAAAATCTAAGAAGTTGGCTCCTTCCACTCCTTCTGATCCGCCTATATTTAAGGATTCCAAAAAGCCTGTCGATTTACCCAAAAGCCCTGCCCAAGCAAGAGATCCGAAAAAAGGATAAATCAAAGCTGTGATGGCAAAAGAGAATATTAGGTAAGCTCCGAATTTGGTTCTTTCCGCCATTGCTCCCGACACGATCGTCGCAGCTGTGGCAGCAAATACGATTTGAAACATAAAAAAAGTATAATTGCCTGGATCCATTTTTCCATCCGAATCGTTCAGAAGAGAATCCGCAATCGCTGGCATTCCGATCCCCAAACCGGCAATGAGATGAGGACCGAACATAAAAGAAAAACCGATAAGCCAATATGCGATTGCACCCACCGTTAAATCGGAGAAGTTTTTCATCAAAATGTTCACAGCGTTCTTGGCACGAGTGAATCCCGCTTCTACATAAGCGAAGCCTGCCTGCATAAAAAATACCAAGAAGGCTGCAAGACAGGTCCAAACCCAATTGGTTTCTTGTTTGGTGGTTTCCGCAGCAGCTTGGGTTTGTGCGACTTTCGCTTCCAAACTATCTATTTTTTCCAGTAAACTTTCCACACTCACTGATTTGGTTTCTTTGGAAGCGGATTCCGCAAAAATTCCCGTAGAAACACAAACAGCACCGCATAACAGAAATGTAACGAGTTTATTTCTCATTCTCATATTTTTTTTCCCTAACTAGCCCTTTGTGAGATACCCTCTAGTTTGACCAAAGAGGCTTTTAACTCACTGTTTTGTGGCGTGTTCTTCACGCCTTGTTGCAATACTTTGATCGCTTTTGGTTTCGCATTTTCTTTTAAATAACATTGTGCAAGAAGTATGCTTGCTTTCGCAAAAGAGTGATCGGAAGAAAGAGCCATTTTTAGAGCCCTCTTCGCTTCTGAAATTCGGTTCGCCTTGTAATAGGCTCTCCCCATCATAAAATGAGAACTTGCCGTATTATCGCCTGATGTTTTCAGATACTCTTCCAAGTAACGGATCGACTCCACATAGTTTCCGTCCCTATAATACATTTTGCCCAAAAACATAAGTGTTTCTTTTAAGGAAGGATCGATCGCAAATGCCTTGGAAGCAAGCGCATAGGAATCTTCCGTTTTTTGTTTCGCATTTGCCTGTTTTGCCATCTGCATGTAATGAGATGCCTCGGGAAGAGAGTCGTTGCAGTGAAGGAACAGATAAGATAAGTCGTCTCCGTTAGGAACATCCCCTTGGTAACTCCGGAAACGTTTCAAAAAACGTTGAGAAAGAGTTTTTAATTCGAACTTTCCCTTTCCTTCGATCAGAAGCTCTTCTCTTTCGTCCTGAAGCCAAGCTTGGATTCTCTCCACTCCCACTTCTTCCTTCTCCGCATTTCTTTGTTCGCTGAAACCATCCGAAATCAGAAGAAGAAAATCACCGGGCTCTAATCTGCCTTGTTTTTCTTCATAATCCGTCTTGCGGACAGGAAGGATTCCCAAAGGAACTCCTTTGGTATCGTAAGATTGAAACGCATCGTCTGCCGCTTTGTAATGAAGCATTCTTTGGTGGCCGGCATTCACATAACCGAAAGTATAATCGCTGAAGATTCTCACCATAAATGCGGTGAAATAAGTGGACTCAGGCAATTGTTCCCTAAGATTCTCGCCTAACTCTTCCATGATCTCCGTCAAACCCAAACCGGCCATTACGGAACGACGGAATTGGTGATGGATCGCCATAGTTACCAGAGCGGCAGGAATCCCATGGCCGGAAACATCGATATTAATCGCTGTTAAAGAATGACCTTGCCTTACGATATCGACCAAATCGCCGCTCACTTCCGCCATCGGTTCGTAATGAGTCGCAAAATAGACCCCGTTCCAAGCACTTAAATCCTGAGGAAGAATTTGACTTTGTACATTCCTTCCCATCTTCAAGTCCCATTCCAACTGATTGAGAATGGCGGCCTCTCTGGCTCTTGCGGTTACAAGTCCTTCAATTAGCCTAACGCTCGATAAAGCTAAAGCCAATTGGGATGTCAAAGCTTCCAAAATTTCCAAATCATCCTGGATATAAAAGTTTTCCCTATTGCTTTCCACAGCTAAGGTTCCCAATGTCTCATCTTTTTGGATGATGGGAACACACATAACGGATCTTGTTTTTTCGCCTTCATCGATGAAGTCGGGAGACCTGGACAAATCGTTCACTAAGATCGGTTTTCTGGATTCGAAAACCGTACCGGAATACCCTTCTCCCGATTTTAAGTTTCTGCGAGGAGGTTCTGTTTCACTGACGAATTTAACCGGAACTAAAAATTCTCCGTCCCAAAGACGGAGAGTTGTATTATCGGATTCAAAAATCTCCTGACAGATCAAAATGACTTTGGAAAAAAGTTGATCTTCCCTGTCCAAGTTTGCAAATTCTTTAGAGATATAGAGTAGAATCGCGATTTTATCTTTATCGGTTAATCCCCCGACGACCTTATTTTGGCCACGGAAGTTAACGAGCATACGCTTAGATACTTTGAAATCAACCATAGATGGTACCTTTTGTATATTGCGATGCAAAAATCGTACCGACTAAGCAAGACGATGAAAAAAGCCAATTTATCGCAGTTTTTTATACAGACTGTCTATTTATTGAACAATGATTTTTAGGGGATTTTAAAAAATAAGCAAGAAGTTTAATTTTTGGGCAATGGGGATGTTTCTTCCGAAGCCTCGTCCCCCCAACGAGAGTAAAATTGAAATCCGACCCTGGTCTCCCTTTCGTAATATTCCTTCGGTTGGTTGATTCCGGTTCTCTGCAAATACACTCCTGCAAAATACCCTTTTCCCAAAATGGAAGGAAGGACTTCTCCGTTGATTCCCAGTGAGGCGCCATACACAGGATCCAAAATTCCAATACTAGTAGGGTTCGCAAAAGTTCCAATTCCCGCTAAGATCTGCACATTATTGTTCCATGGAGAAAAACCGGCTCCAATGCTTCCCGTGTAAGATGCTCTCACTCGAAAGCCAGGTCTTTCTTCCAATCCATTCTGGCTGAACATAGCCCTTTCCCAAAAGACACGGCCGAACTCTCCATAAAGAAAAAAGGCAGGATGGATGCGATACTGAGCACCTAATACTGCTTTTTCGGGAAGCCTTTCCTTTAATTTTTCGCTTCCTAAATAATTTTCAAAACGATAGACTCCCGGAGATTCTGCCACCAAACCTATGTTTAAGTTTCCTAATATGATTCCTACGGATCCGGAAACATTCCAAGAATAGGAACTGAATCCTCCCGGTCGATTTGAAACGGCAGGACCCACACCGAGCCCCAGATATATATTTTCAGAAACCTTATAACTGAGGATTCCGTTCATCGCATAGTTGATGAGTCGTTCCTCTCCTGGAAAAAAACGATTGTAGACCGGCTTAAAACGAACTCCCACTCCCCAATTTTCACTGAATTTATAAAAACCTCCTCCGTTCAGGAGGATAGCGGAAGTGGTTTTGCCTGAACTGCTAAGTCCGAAACCTGCTTCCACAGAATTGGTTTTATGACTGATCAGAAAGGAATGATTTCCACTGAGATTGGACATTTCATGGCGAAGCCCTGCACCTTGTGAAAATAAACCGGAATTATAAGCGGACGATTCTGCAGGCTGATACCCTGCAAATTGAGCAAAAACAGGACTGGAAAAACAGAGAGATACAAGTCCCAGACAAAACAGAGAAAAGAAACCTCTCCTTAAAAAAAGGAAAATCATTTTACCGTCATGAAACGGAGTATTTCCTGGAAAGAAAAGGGATTTCTTGAGTTTTCTTTTATGACTAGACCCATGTTTAAACAATTTCGTTCTCCGCAAGGATGGTATTCTCTTTTGTATCCTGCTTCTTGGGAACAGATGGTGGTGGAAGAAATCCCTGCCTTCTTTCAACCGGAAGGCGGCGGCGCTTTGCAATTTTATGCATTCGAATCCAAACAAGACCACTTCGATGTCAGTCAAGAGTTGGAGAATTATCTGAAAATTCACGAAATCGATTATGACGAAGACAAAGTGGCTCATTTCGAAAATAACGAAGGTTCCTCGATTCGTGCCTGTGAATTCCAGAAAGAAGACCGCATCTGGATGGTGTATGTGATCGCAAATCAAACGAAAATGCTTCTTGCGACTTACAATACGGATGAAGAAATCGAAGACGAACTTTTCCAAGATCTTTCCAACATCATCAGTTCCGTTCGGTTTATTTAATTTTTTTACTTTACAATCCTCTTTTTCAAAGAGATTCTATTGGGGTTTTGATCCAACCACCTAGGAGTCTCTCATGAAAAAAATCATCTACGCAGTCGGCGGCCTCTTCGGCTTACTGATTGCCGTATTGATTCTTGCTTTGGTTTTTGCGGGAAGTTTTTTAACCAACGAATTTCTTGTGAAACAAATTGAATCCGCAATCAATGTTCGTGCGAACGTAGACAAAGTGAATATAAATTTATTCAGCGCTCTTTCCAGCGTAGAAGTAGAAGGGATCCAATTGGCCTATCGCGACAACGTAGCCAATCAGGGAACTCCTCTTTCGGAAAGAAAACCGATCCAATCGGCAGTCATTTCCATCGGAAAAGCGGATATCAAACTCTCTCTTCTAGGGATCTTAATGAAAAAATTCGAACTGAAGAAATTGGTGATCGAAGAACCGAAAGTATCCTTCGTTATGTTCGAATCGGGAGGAAACAATCTCACTCCTCTCTTTAAGGCTCCTGCTACGGTGAACGGAGAACCGAACCCAGCACTCAGCCCGGAGGCAATCGCAGAACGTAAAAAAGAGGAAGAAGAAGCTCGTGCTGCAGCACTAAACGAACCTTCCCAACCTTTCAGCATCAAAGACATCCCTATTGCCATTGAAATGGGGTTAGTCGGAGTGAAAAAAGGCGATGTCCAAGTCACAATGAAAAAAACGGGGCAGGTCATAAAAATCCAAGCCTTGGATTTCGAACTGAAAGATATCGATATTGATGGAAGCGACTTAAAAGAACACAACCATATAGGAATCAACTTAGATGCGGATGTTTTCGTCATAGGAAGAAGCAAAAACGAAGCTGCAAAATTCATTTTAGAAACCAAAGGCGATTTACAGCCGTTTGTAGTAGAATCCGGTCTTGTGAATCCAACGGTAACATATAATGTAACAATGGTTGAAGATTCATTCGTTTCCGGATTTGCCGCTTTCGATGCTTTGGCGGGAGAACTTCCTCTTCTCAACCAAGCGGGATTGAAACTGGACAAACTGAAAGAGAAAGCGGTTTTGAAAAAAGACGTAAGTTTCAAAGTTTCGTATAACAACGGAAAAATTACTTTCCTGGACGAACCAACCTTCCCTACCAAAAATTACGATCTTCAGATCAACAAGGGTTCTTATTTGGTGATCACGAACAATTCCCACGAATTGAAAATGGGCCTTCTTTACGATGAAGAAGAATCCAAAAAATCAATCGCGGGTGTGGATGCAAAAATCAAGGAAGCCACCAAAGGACAAGGAGATCCGAAAGAACTCCGCAACAAACTCCTAGGAAATATCATCAAAGGAGATCGAATCAATATTCCGTTCAAAACGTACGGTGATTTGAGAAATCCCAGCGTACAATTGGGGGTCGATATCGGTTCTATCTCCAGTTTGATCGGAGGAGCCGTGAAAGAACTCATCAAGGGAAAAGCAACGGATGCTTTGAAAAATATCCCCGGAGCAGGAAATGCTCTGAAAGGATTGGGATTCTAATTTCTTTTCCAGGAGAAGATATTTTTACAAAAGAAATATCTTCTCCTCTTCCTTCACTTCTCGCTCGGTGCCTGTTCCTTAATGCGGGCTTCGATCACCTTCCTTCTCAATTCGATTTCGGAATGAATGGTTGCTTTCAATTTGAGAAATACCGCCGCATCCAAATCTATTTTTTTAGATAAAGATTCATAAAGAGGATTCGATTTTCCGGAAGGAACTTCGAAAAAAGGAGTTTGATCTTGTTCCTTGTAGATTCGGAACGAAACTGCATTCGCATCGTCATCGATCAAAATCACAGCTCCTCCGTGTGCGGGTGTCGGTTCCACAGTATCCACAACCCATCCCCCCGTATTGAATAAGGAAACATTCTCAGTTTTCAAACCTAAGTCTTTCGCATCGGAACTGAAAGGTTTATGAGTGTGTCCGAAGATAAATTCGAATTCGTTCGGAAACTTTCGATCCGTTTCCATTTCCCATTGCCCGGGGAGCAGTTCCTGAAAATAACGATCCAAGTTCGTGGTGATCTCTTCCCCTAACACTCCATCAGACATTCCCCTTTCAGACTGCCCGATTTTAGAGATCCATTTTCCCAGAAAAAATCCAAGTCCGTATTTGAGAAAAAAACGTAAGATGGGTCCGATCTTCAAAAGACCGACGAGATAACCTGCCACATTCGTTGCTAATTTTTGAATCGCCTTTTCACTTTGTAGTTTGTCATAAATGAGTCCGATCCCTTCCCCGACCGATCCGGATCTTCCCAATGTGGACCAGAAAAAATCGATCCAAGCGAAGTTCTCTCTTTCTAAATCATAAATTGTTTTTTTATTCTGTTTCTCGGGGAAGATGATCGATTGCAAGCTGCTCATCAATTCATAAATGTTCTCTAAAAAATGACCGTGAGTGAGAAAGATCGTTTTGGTTTGTTTCGAATTAGAAATTTCCAAATTCGGATAAGCGATTTTTACGATCCCTCGTTTGAGTCCTTTGTTTCTTCTCATGATTTCGGTTAACAGATCAGATGTGACGAAATCGGGAGAGATCATTTTGGTTGTGTGCCAAGCATCTTGGATTTTTTCTTTGGGTTTGAGACTTGCAATGTAATCGGTGTATTGTTTTTCGCGAGCTGTTTCCCAAAGATGATGGTCATGGTTCCCCGGAATGTAAATCATGTGATCTGAAAAACGAGTGCCTTTGGAAAAACAACATTCCAAAAATCTCTCGAAGCTCATGGAGGCGTCACTGATGCTCCCCAAAGCCAATTCAAATACGTCTCCCAGAAGGATGAATTCCACTTTAGGAGAGGAAGTTCCGTTGATTTTTTGTACAATTGTTTCTAGAACAGGGAAAAGATCTTTTAAAACGGGAGATGTTTTTTCCGCATTCACTCGATAACGGGGAGAATGATTCTGATTTTCTTCTATATAAGTAAGTAAGCTGTTATATGCACCCAGATGGATGTCGGATAGAACCATGTAACGTATCTTTGTCATTCAAAACTCCTCAACCTAACGCATTTCAAAAAAATTCATATAACATACAATTAATTATTGCAAACCAAAGAATTAAAATGATGATTCGGTAAGTTTCAGTTCAGGGGAGCTAATGTTAGAAGCAGTTATAATCGGCAGTGGATTCGGCGGCGCCATCACTGCATGCAGACTTTCTAAAAAATGGAAAAATAAAGTTCTTATTTTCGAAAGAGGAAAACGTTATCCGATGGGATCTTTTGCCAGAAGCCCTCACGATATGGCCAAAAACTTTTGGACCGCCTCCATTCCTAAGGGTCATTTTCGTTTTCCTAAAAAGGAAGGAGACAAAGGAACAGGACTTTTCGATATCCGCAACTATCCTAAGCTAGATGTGGTGCTTTCTGCAGGTTTCGGAGGGGGCTCTCTCATCTATGCCAATGTCTTTTTGGAACCTCCCGAACATATCTTTGACAAAAGATGGCCAACTTCCTGCAAAAAGGAAACCCTAACTCCCTATTATAAAATTGTAAAAGAAGTGATGGGTTCTCGTCCCATCCCTTCCTTCGAAAACGATCCGAGAAGAAGAGTCGTTCGTACGGAACTTTATGAATCCTTTGCGAAATCTCAACATAAAGTTTCGAAAAGAGCCAACATCAATGTTTTCTTCGGAAACAATCTAAAAAAACCTACGGACATAGGCGTCCAAGAAAAGAATAAATACGGTGCAGTACAAACTTCCTGTACATATTGTGCGGAATGCGACATCGGCTGCAACACACACTCCAAAAACACTTTGGATCTGAACTATCTGTTCGTTGCGGAAAAAAAACACAAACTTCAAGTGAGAACGGAACATTTGGTAAGCAAAATCATTCCTTTGAATGAATTCGGAGAAGAAGATGTTTCCGAAACGGGTACATACGGGTATCGAGTTCAGTATGCAAATTTCTCTACCCCCATCCCTCAGTTCGGATTCGTGGACACCAAAAGAGTTGTCGTATCTGCAGGAACTTTAGGGACAACGGAACTTCTCTTAAAATCCAAACTGGAATACAAAACACTCAGTAAAATTTCAGACCGCCTGGGAGAACAATTTTCAGGAAACGGAGACTTTCTTTCTTTCGTTGCGAGAGGAAACAAACCTGCCGATCCCAATTACGGACCGGTGATCACTCAATATACGGATCACAACCTCTTCGAAAATTTCGATCCTAAAAAAGCATATGTTTTGGAAGATGCAAGTTATCCTGTATTTGCTTCCTATCTTGTGGAAGGTGCGATCCCTCTTATTTTCCGGCTCAAATACATTTGGACCAAAATCAAAGAGATATTTAAAAGAATTCTGGATGGAAAAATCTTCGGAAGCATCGGTTTTCTATTGAGCGAAATCCTAAAAGGAGATATCTCTTACACATCTGCGGTTCTACTTTGTATGGGAATCGATTCCTCCAACGGTAAAATGTATTTGGACAAAGACAACGATCTGCAAATCAAATGGCCTCAGAAAGAAAATTTACCTCTGTACGATTCCATTCTGGAAACTACGGATCAATTTTCCAAATATACGGATGCAAAATTCGACTTCCCTATGCCTACCTATTCTTGGCCCATTCGAAACAATGTCACAGTGCATCCATTAGGCGGTTGTGTGTTGGGAACCGCTTCTTCCAATGGAGTTTGTTCTTCCGATCCCAAATCGTTCGGGCAAGTTTTCGGATACACGAATCTATTTGTGGCAGACGGAAGTCTTTTGCCGACAGCAGTCGGAGCGAATCCTTCCATGACCATCGCCGCACTTTCCGAAAGAGTGGCGGAAGCAATCACCGGAATCAAACCAAACGCAAAACTAGTATAAGGTTCAATATGGCAAAAACACTCTCTCCTGCAAAAAAGAAAACTCCTTCGATCCCTTCCGTTTTCGGAAAACATCCCGTTTCCCTATCCTTTACGGAAGAAATGAAAGGAAATGTTCATTTCTCTCAAAAAGAAAGTTTTGAGGAATCTTACGAGCTGGGCAAAGAAGAAAACAATTATCTGATGTTTCACCTAACGATTAAAATTCCGGACACTGAGTTTTTTGTGTACGATCCTCAGGAAACGGGAGAAGCTGCAGGATGGGTCGAATCAGACGCATTAGGTGGAAAGTTCCCGGTAGTAAAAGGTGTTTTCAATTGTTTCACCGATTTCGGAGATCCGGATCAAAATCAAAAACACATGAAATACCGTCTTTTCATCGAAAATGCAAGCGGCAAAAAATTGACATTGAGCGGATTCAAAGCGGTAAAAAACGACGGGATCCTGCGAATTTGGACGGATACTTCCACTCTTTACACAACCATTTACGACGGTTTTGTGGAGGAAAAAGAAGAGAAAAAAGCTGTCATAGTTGCCAAGGGAATTCTTAGAATCCTAGAGAAAGATTTTCTCAAACAGATGACAACGTTCCAATCGAACGGTCGCAATTTTTCGGAACGAAAAGATGCAATGCTCAGGTTCGGAGAATTGTTTTTAGGAAATCTTTGGGATGTATATGGGCCACATCTGAGAAGTTCAGAACCGGAACTTTGGAAAGAAAGAGACATCGCTCTTTATACTTTGGAAGGAGTAAAACATTCCCAAATCACTACTTATCCTTTCGTTACGGAAGATAAAATCTCTCTCAGCCTCATCCGTTTCCTGAAAAAGGAAACAAAAGATGTGGTTGTCTTGATGCACGGACTCACCACTTCCACGGATATGTACATCATGCCGGAACATAAAAACCTGGTCACCTATCTGCATGAAAGCGGATATACGGATGTATGGAGTTTCGACTGGAGAGGAAGTTTCAGACACCCCTATAATTTATTTCCTCATCGTTACAACTTGGATGATATCGCTCTTTACGATGTTCCCAAGGCATTGGAGGAAGTCAGAAAGGTTGTAGGAAAAGACAAAAGAATCCACTTCGTAGTACATTGCGTAGGCTCCATCAGCTTTTTTATGAGTTTGTTTGCCAAAAAGATCACAGGCATTACGAGCGTAGTATCCAACAGTGTTTCTTTAACACCTAACGTAGCTACCTGGTCTAAGATCAAACTTTGGTTCGCTCCTTTTCTGATCGAAAATGTGCTTCGTTATCCGAATGTAAACCCTCGCTGGCAATACCTTCCCGGAATCGCACAAGGGAAATTACTTTCCAAAGTGGTGGATTTATTCCATCCGGAATGCAACAACCCTGCTTGTCATATGCTGAGCCTTATGTGGGGAACCGGTTGGCCCGCTTGTTACGAACATAAAAATCTTTCCGAAATCACTCATAGAAGATTGGGAGATCTATTCGGAGCGACTTCCTTACATTACTATAGGCATATTCGCAAAGCGGTTTCTAAAAAATCTATGGTGAAATACGAAGTGAAGGATGAAAAATACAATTCCCTTCCGAACCAATATTTGGAATACGCATCGGAAATCCAAACTCCTATCCTATTTCTAACGGGAGATAAAAACAAAATTTTCGGAAATTCGAACATCACAACATTCGAAACTTTGAACCGACTGAATCCTGGGAATAAAAACGAACTTTTTATCGCAAAAGGATACGGCCACCAAGATACATTGATGGGAAAACAAAGTGATAAGGATGTATTTCCTGAAATCGTAAAGTTTTTGAAAAAATACAGTCAGGGGAAATAGAAATTTCGATTCAGGTGCTGGAGTTCTTCAGCACCTGTGTTTCGCAAGATTAGGCGGTAGCAGCCTTCGCTTTTTTAGAAAAATAATACAACATCACTCCCGCAAATAACATATCCAAAAGTACAATCAGAACCATCGCCATTTCGGATCGAATGAAAAATGTCATGGCTCCTTTGAGGAAAATGGGAATCGAAAACAAATGCAAAGATAGAATCACCCAGAAAAACTTTTTTCGATCTTTTGTGTCATCAAAACGAAATTGTTTCAAAAATACCGCAAAACAAAGCAAAGAGAATACAACTTGAAAGGCCAGTCCCAAAAGAGGAGCAACAGTGCTCACCCCTAAACTAGGGTTTGTCGGATCTAAAGATAAAAAAGGACCTATCTTTTCCGCAGACTCAGATGGAAAGATCTGCAAATCGTGGTCGTGCACCAAATAATCCAAAAGAAAGTGACTGGAAACGACTAAGGCAAACCCTAAATATTCTTTCCATGTGACAAAACGAAATGCTTTGAACACTAAAAATAGGAAAATTCCTATGATCACCCCTCCTAACAAAGAATGGGAGTAAGGTTGGTTCAGAAGACGCATGTCTCCGATGTAAGCAAAAGGGAGATTTACTTTCATAAACTCAAGAGGAGGCTCTATGGAAAGTGGATTCCAATTCAAAATCACCCAAAACAGTTCCACAATCTCAGAACCGATTAGCAATTGCCAGATGGGGATGTTCTTAAATTTGGATTTGATCAAAAACGCAGAAGATAAATGTCCGATTCCAGTCATGGTTCCATAAAAAACAAAATCATATTTTTTTTTGCAATATATAATTTACTTTCCGAACTGATTTATTGAAATTCAGACTATGGACCACTTCTTAGTTACCGGTGTTAGCTCAGGGATCGGGGAAGCTCTGACAGAGAGTTTGATGGCAAAAGGAAGTTTCGTTTTCGGAAGCCTTCGTTCCAAGGAAAAAGGAAAAGAACTAACAGAAAAATTCGGAGCATCCTTTCACCCTCTTTACTTCGATGTCACTTCCGAAAAAGAAATCGCTTCCTCATTCGATGAGGTCCGGGAAAAATTGGGAGAACAGAATCTAAAAGGACTTATCAATAATGCGGGAACAGTGATCCCCGGTCCTCTTTTGGAAATGGAGTCCTCATCCTTTCGCAACCAATGGGAAGTGAACGTTCTGAACCCTTTTTTGATGATAAAAACATTTCACCCTCTTCTTTTGACACATAACAAATCTCAATCGCCGGGAAGGATCATCAACATCAGTTCTTTAAGCGGAGTCAGAACCTTCCCTTATCTAGCGGCCTATTCCTCTTCCAAATTCGCATTGGAAGCATTGAACGACGGATTCAGAAGAGAACTTTTTGGGGACGGAATCGATGTGATTTCCATTTTGCCGGGACCGATCAAAACCTCTCTGACGGACAAAATCAACGAAAGGTTAAAAACCAGTGCGGAAGATTCGAAATATAGGGAATCCATCCTCAAGTTCATCAGAATGAATGAAAAAAAAGCAAATTCAGGGGTTCCTTTGGATCTAGTGATTCAAACCATTCTAAAGGCTTTGTATTCCCCTCATCCAAAAGTTCGATATTATTTAAAAAGTAGTTTCATTACGGATACTCTTTTGGGAGAATATTTCCCTACCAGATGGTTTGATCGTATGATTGCAAAAACATTAGGCATAGTTACATAAGCCCGCCCATGATAAAAACCAAGACCCACTTACTGCTCTTCCTTTTTTCTTTCTGTACGACCTTTTCCGTTTTCTCGGAAACAATTTCGAATCCCATCACAATCACTGATGAAAAAGAGACTTATGAAATCTCCCCTAACGTCTCCGTTTTCATCGACGAACAAAAAAAAATGGAGATAGGAGATATATTGGGACTGGAAGACAGCCGGTTTGTATTTCCTGAAAAACTCAATTTCGGAATTTCAGATTCTGCCTATTGGCTGAAAATTCCCGTTCAAAACAAGTCGGAAGGTTTTAAAAAATGGTATTTGGAAGTGGGTCATCCTGTTCTAGACAAACTGGACTTATACATCCCCAAAAACCATTTTTATACTAAAAAAAGTTTAGGAGACAAGTTTCCTTTTTATGAAAGGGAAATCAACCATCGTAATTTCGTTTTCGATCTTTGGAACGAAAACAATCAGGGAAAAGAAGAAGATGTGTTGGTGTATTATCTGAGAATCGAATCGGAAAGCACAGTCAATCTTCCTTTGACCATACTCAGTGAAAAAGAATTCACGAATAGAAATTCCGCAGAACAATTCATATTCGGTCTTTATTACGGATTGATTTTGGTGATGGCGATCTATAATTTATTCTTATTTTTTACCATCCGAGACCTCAGTTATTTCTTTTACGTTTTTTATATACTCACCTTCGGTCTTCTGCAGATGAGTTTGAACGGGCTTGCTTTCCAATTCGTTTGGCCGGATTCTCCTTGGCTGGCAAGTTATGCCCCCACATTTCTTATCCCCCTTCTTCCCGTATGCGTCATTCTGTTCTCCAGATACTTTCTGTTAACGTTTGAATATGCTCCTTTTATCGACAAAGTTTTAAAAACCTCAGCATTCTTCGGAATCGTCCTCACTGTCATTTCCCTTTTCGTCAAAATCTCATCTATTTTATGGGTTTTGGGAGTGTATGCGATGGTAAATGTTCCTTTGGTTTTGGGAATCGCCATCTATGTTTTGAAAAAAGGATACAAACCTGCCATTTATTATCTCACGGCTTGGATGACCCTTCTGGCAGGAGGAGTTCTTTTCGGACTAAAATCTTTTGGCATTCTCCCCGCCGTTTTTGTAACCACCTACGGTCTGCAAATCGGTGTGGCGGTGGAAGTGGTTTTACTTTCCTTTGCTCTTGCTTCCAGGATCAATATGATCAAAAAAGAAAAGGAAGATGCGCAAGCCAAAACCTTGGAGATGCAGAAGATACTCACAGAGTCTTACGCTCGTTTTGTGCCAAGGGACTTTTTGGCGAATTTGGGAAAAGAATCCATCTTAGATGTACGATTGGGAGACCAAATCCAAAAAGAGATGGCTGTTTTATTCTGCGACATCCGCTCCTTTACCACGTTATCCGAACAAATGACACCGGAACAAAATTTCAATTTCATCAATTCGTATCTGAGCAGAATGAGTCCCATCATCCAAAGACACAACGGTTTCATAGATAAGTTCATCGGGGATGCGATTATGGCTTTATTCCAAAGAAACGCGTTGGATGCTGTTGCAGCAGGAGTGGAAATGCAATTGTATCTGAAAGAATACAATCAATACAGATCCACCCGCAATTACGATCCGATTCAGATCGGAATCGGGATCCACTCAGGTTCGTTGATGTTGGGAACCATCGGAGCAGAAGAACGATTGGAAGGAACAGTGATTTCCGATACAGTGAATCTGGCCTCCCGCATTGAAAGTCTAACAAAAGTATATGGAGCAAGAATCGCTGTCAGCGACATCACTGTGGGAGAAATTCAGGAAAACCAGTTCCAATTTCGATTTTTGGACAGAGTCACTGTGAAAGGAAAACAAAAGCCTGTTTCCATTTATGAAATCATAGACGGAGACGAACCTCAGGAAAAAGACCTGAAACTGGAAACGAAAGAAAGTTATGAAAAAGGTGTCCATTCTTTCCACCAAAAGAATTTTGAAGAATCAAAGCTCCATTTTGATCAAGTAATTCGAACCAATCCGGAAGACAAAGCCACTCAGCTCTATTTAAAAAGACTGTACGCCGTTCTGAACCCTCTTGCTGTTGACAACAGAAGCGGCGCAGAACTACTACCTAATGATCCTTCTTCCTTTGGAAAATAAAGAAATGCCTTCTTTTTTCAGATCCAAATCCATCCTAACCTTTTTGTTTTTCCTCAATTTTGCTTCCCTATGGAGCCAAGAAACTTCCGATTTAAAATCAATTCTTCTCAAACCGACGGAAACGGAATACAAAATCGGTGGGAATGTTTCTATTTATGTGGATGCGGACAAATCCAAAACGATCGAGGAAATTTCCCTTCTGAAAGAATCCGATTTTGAAATCTATAAGGATCTGAATCTGGGTTTCTCTCAAAACGCCTATTGGATTCGAATCGTTCTCATGAACGAATCCGACCTAACTAAAAAATGGTATTTGGAAGTAGGTCACCCTGTTTTGGATCATGTAGATCTTTACATTCCCAGAGCAAACGGAAGTTACTTGGTAAAAAAAGAAGGAGACTCCCATCTTTTTCGGGAAAGGGCAATCAAATATAGAAATTTCGTATTCGATTTGGAAGCATCCTCCTTACCGAACCCGAAAGGGAAAAACGTCTATTTCCTAAGAGTAGAATCGGAAAGTACAGTTTCCGTCCCTCTTACCATCCTAAGCGAACTTTCTTTTACCAATCAAATCGTCTACGAACAGTTCGTCTTTGGAATTTATTACGGATTGATTTTCGTAATGGTTCTCTATAATTTATTTCTATTCTTTGCAGTAAGAGATTTAAGTTATTTTTTCTATGTGATCTACATCGCCTGTTTCGGGCTTTTGCAGATGAGTTTGAACGGACTCGCATTCCAGTTTGTCTGGCCTGATTCGGTTTGGCTCGCCAGTTATGCTCCTACTTTTCTGATCCCGCTCCTTCCCATTACCGTACTTCTATTTACAAGATACTTTCTACTCACTTCTCAGAATTCCCCGATCATCGATAAGTTTTTAAAATTTTCCCTTATTTTGGGAAGCATACTTACTGTCGTTTCCTTATTCGTTAAAATCTCAACAATCATCTCCATACTTGCCATTTATGCAATGTTAAATGTTCCCATCGTCCTGGGAGCTGCGATGAATTCCCTTGCCAGCGGATACCGTCCTGCGATGTATTATTTGATCGCATGGCTGACTCTTCTTACAGGAGGAATCCTATATGGTCTCAAATCTTTCGGACTATTGCCTGCTGTATTTATCACCAATTACGGACTTCAGATAGGAGCCGCCTTAGAGGTGATTCTGCTTTCCTTCGCACTTGCTTCCCGAATCAATACCATCAAACAAGAGAAAGAAGAAGCCCAAGCGAAAGCCTTGGAAATGCAGACTCTACTTACAGATTCTTATAAATCGATCAATGTGAAATTGGAACAAATCGTTGAGGAAAGAACCAGAGACCTAAACGATTCATTGAAATTGATGAAAGCCGATTTAGCGATGGCTCAAAAACTCCAACAAAGGACCTTGCCTAAGCTGGATTTCGAAGCTAAAACACTCTCTATATTCACCTACTACCTTCCTATGGCGGAAATCGGAGGGGATTTTTACGATATACATGAGTTAGCTCCTGGGCATTTTCGATTTTTCCTAGTCGATGCCACTGGGCACGGAGTCCAGGCGGCACTTCTGACTATGGCAATCAAGGCGGAGTATGAAAGTTTAAAAAACATCCGTTCCAAGCCTTCCCATATTTTGGAAATTCTAAACGATGAGTGCATCAGAAAGTACAGATCGATGAATATGATTTTTTCCGCTATTCTAGCGGATATTGATCTAAACGAAAAAACACTTTCCTTCTCATCTGCAGGCCATCCTCCTCAGATCATCCGCCAATCCTCTGTTACCTCTCCCTTGAAAGCCCAAGGAAGGATCATCGGTTTAAAAAAAGACGTATCCTACCAAGCGGTAGATGTTCCTATCTCTTCAGGAGATAGAATCTTTTTCTTTTCTGACGGAGTGTTCGAAGAATTCGATCAAAATAGAAAGGAATTCGGAGAAGAAAGAGTGTTTTCCTGTTTAAGCAAAAATGATCCTATCGATCGAGTCGCAGAAGATTTGATTTCAGAAGTGAAACATTATGTAGGGCCGAGAGGTCTGCAGGATGATCTCACACTTCTTACCATCGAAGTGAACTAAAATTAAGTAAATGATGCGAAAAGCCCCGCACTAATCCCTATCCGTAGCTCTCCCAATGATTTTCTCTCGTACATAAAAAAGGCGCTCTTTACGGCGCCTTTTTCTTAAATCATTTAAAAGTTAAAGATCTTTGAACAACTATTACTTGTTAGATCTCTTCCTCATGCTTGCATCCAACACTTTTTTACGAAGACGCAAGTTCTGAGGAGTCACTTCCAATAGTTCATCATCATCCAAAAACTCGATGGATTGTTCCAAAGTGAGTTTTTTAGGAGGAGTGAGACGAATCGCATCGTCAGATCCGGAAGCACGAACGTTTGTGAGTTTTTTCTCTCTCACTGGGTTTACTTCCAAATCAGAATCACGACTGTTGATTCCTAAGATCATTCCAGGATATACGGAGATTTGCGGTTCGATGAAAAGATCCCCTCTTTCCTGAACTTTCCAAAGAGCGTAAGCAGTCGCTTCTCCTGAGTCCATAGAAATCAAAGCTCCGTTCTTTCTTCCAGGAATTTCACCTTTGTATTTGTCGAATTTAAGGAAGCGGCTGGACATTACTCCTTCCCCTCTTGTTTCAGAGATGAAATGACCTCTGAAACCGATGAGTCCTCTTGTAGGAATGATGTATTCCACACGAGTGATTCCGGAAGTATGAGCATCCATTCCTTGCATTTCCCCTTTACGGCGGTTGAGTTCTTGGATCACAGCACCGGAGTATTGGTCCGGTAAATCCATCACCAAAGTTTCGTAAGGTTCTGTTTTTTCTCCGTTTTCATCTTTTTTCAAAATTACTTCCGGTCTGGAAACTTGAAGTTCGTATCCTTCTCTTCTCATGGTTTCGATCAAGATGGATAAGTGGAGTTCTCCTCTTCCCAAAATTTTGAAACGATCTTTGTCTTCTGTTTCTTCCAAACGGAGAGCCACATTCGTTTCCAATTCTCTGTCCAATCTTTCACGCAAGTTTCTAGTAGTGACGAACTTACCTTCTTTTCCTGCGAATGGAGAGTTGTTTACCATAAAGAACATGGAAACGGTAGGTTCTTCCACTTGGATGGCAGGAAGAGGAAGAGGATTTCCTAAATCACAAACCGTATCTCCGATAAACACGTCAGGAATTCCCGCAAGAGCTACGATATCTCCGGAAGATGCTTCTTCGATTTCGTAACGAGTGAGTCCTTCGTAACCGTAAAGTTTGGTGATTTTATAATTAGCAGTAGTTCCGTTTGTTTTAGCGAGAGTGACATCTCCCCCTTTACGGATTTTTCCGGCATACATCTTGCCGATGGCGATACGACCAACGTATTCATTGTAATCCAAAGCAGTTACCTGGAATTGAAGAGGTCTTGTGTCGTTGATTTCCACAGGAGGAACATGAGCCAAAACCTTATCCAAAAGAGGTTCAATGTTGGTTCCAGGAGCTTCAGAAAGCTCATTCACCGCCCAACCTTGTTTTGCGGATGCGTAGATGATAGGAAAGTCCAACTGCTCTTCCGTAGCACCTAAGTCGGAAAATAAATCGAATACTTTATCTACAGCAAAACCCGGTCTGGCACCGTCTCTATCCACTTTATTCACTACCACAATCGGTTTGTGGCCTAACTGGAGGGATTTACCCAAAACGAAACGAGTTTGAGGCATAGGGCCGTCAAAAGCGTCGATCAGAAGAAGTGTACAGTCCGTCATGGACAGAACCCTTTCTACTTCCCCGCCGAAGTCGGCGTGGCCTGGAGTATCTACGATATTAATTCTTGTGTTTTTATACTTTACAGAAGTGTTTTTTGCCAGGATTGTAATCCCTTTCTCCTGTTCCAAAGCGTTCGAGTCCATGATTCTTTCTCGATCTTCTTTGGCTGTGACCGCGCCTGTATGGCGTAAGATACAATCGGTAAGGGTGGTCTTCCCATGGTCTACGTGTGCGATAATTGCGATGTTCCGGATTTCCATTATTTTTACCAAAAATTAAGAAAGCTCTTTCATGTCGATGTAGATTTATATTTGACAAGGTGGTAGACATAGAAATCCTGGTAAGAACCACTAGTTTGAGATTAGGAAAGGTTTATGTTCGCAATTATTGAACTCGGAGCAAAACAATTTAAGGTAGCTCCTGAACAAGTATTTACAGCTGATAAAACAGGAATTACTGTAGGAAATACATTGGATGCAAAGGTTCTTCTCCTTTCCGACAATAACAAAGTAAACATCGGAGCTCCTGCACTTGCCGGCGCAAAAGTTACTTTGAAAGTCCTAGAAGACTGCAAAGCAAATAAAATCCACGGTTTTAAATACAAAAAGCGTAAGAACTACAAAAAAGCTTGGGGACACAGACAACAACTCCAAAAGCTGCAAGTAGTTTCTATCAGCGGTTAATTGATTCATACAAAAGTATACTACCAAGGAGGTCGTATCGCAGGTTTCCATGTAGAAGGTCATTCCCCTAAAGAATGGGGAAACAAAGGAGAAAATCTTCTTTGTGCAGGAGTTTCCACTCTAGTTCAGAGTGCTCACTCTTACTTAAGCTGGCAAAAAGCATTGGAAAAAGAAAAAAAGGAAGATGGTGATTTGGAGTTTTTGATCTCTTCAGAAAAACAAGAGAACTATCAAAATCTACTCCAAATGGTAGAGTTCGGCTTAAAAGCACTCTCCTCCCAATATCCGGATGCGATTCGAATCCAAGAAGAAATAATAAAGAGGTAAGGAAATGGCTACAAAGAAAGGCGGGGGATCCACAAAGAACGGTCGTGATTCGGTATCGAAACGTTTAGGCGTAAAAGTTTACGGCGGTCAATTGGCTATTGCCGGAAACATCATCGTAAGACAACGCGGAACTGAATTCAAACCTGGAAAGAACGTAGGGATTGGTCGTGACCACACTCTATATGCTTTGACTGACGGTGTTGTAACTTTCGAACATGTAACGAAAGAAAGACAACAAGTTTCCGTTTACCCAAAAAACTAATCTGCTCACAAAATCAGTGAGCATGAAAACCCGTTCGAGGCAAACCTCCGACGGGTTTTTTTATTAAAACCCCATGAGCAGTTTTATTGATGAAGTTCCCATTCGAGTGAGAGCCGGACACGGCGGTGCAGGTTCCGTACATTTCCACAAAGAAAAATTCGTGGAATTCGGAGGCCCCGACGGAGGAGACGGAGGAATGGGCGGCAATGTCACGTTAGTTGCCGAAGCAAGAATGATGACTTTGGAAAATTATCTCCCCGACAGACTCTACTCTGCAGCGGACGGAGATCCTGGTCTCGGCCAAAATAGAACGGGAAAACACGGAGAAGATCTAGTTCTCAAAGTCCCTGTCGGCACACAAGTGTTCGACGAACAAACGAGGGAACTCCTCCACGACTTTACCGAAGATGCGGAAACTTTCGTTCTCGCCAAGGGAGGAAGAGGAGGAAAAGGAAACGTATTTTTCAAATCATCCACTCACCAAACACCTCGTTTTGCGCAGCCGGGAGAAGACGGAGAAGAATTATCCATCATCCTTCAGTTGAAACTTCTGGCGGATATAGGGATCGTGGGTCTTCCGAATGCGGGAAAATCCACCCTACTTTCTAAAATCACTCATGCACATCCCAAGATCGCAGGTTATGCTTTCACTACACTTTCTCCTAATTTAGGAGTCGTTCACCGTTTCAATGATATGTTTCGTTATACCGTAGCGGACATTCCAGGAATCATTGAAGGGGCGTCTAAAGGAGTGGGACTTGGTCTTTCCTTTTTGAAGCATATCGAAAGAGTGCAAGGGATTTTGTTCCTGTTCGACGGAGGAAACCTCATTCTGGAAGAAGAATTGGAAATGCTCCGAAACGAATTGGGATCCTATAACAAAACTCTTCTTGAGAAACCGTTTCTGATCGTAATCAATAAGATGGATATTTGGGATGATCCTGCGTTTACCGAAGAAATCAAAGCAACCTACTCTCATTTGGGAGAGATCGTTTTCATTTCCGCAGACAAAGAGATGAATCTGGAATATCTGATGGAAAGGATCGATAAAGTTTTTTTATGGGAAAGATCCAAACTTGCGTATGAGAACTAGAAAGGATTATTTAGAAAAAATAAGATCCGCAAAAACCATCGTGATCAAAATCGGCTCCGCGCGAGTTTCCGGTGAGAGTCCCAAAATCAACGATTTCCTTTTCGGTTTGGCGGGAGACATCCGCGCTCTCAGAGACCAAGGTAAGGAAGTGATTTTAGTTTCTTCCGGAGCCATAGCACAAGGCAAAAAATTATACAATGAAATATACAGAAAGGAAGTGAACGGCTCAGTCACCCTTTCCGAAAAACAAGCGTTTGCTGCTATGGGGCAAAACAGACTTCTTAATCTTTACGACAGTTTTTTCAGCAGAGTGAATCTTCCTATCGCACAGATTTTATTCGGCCGCCATGATCTTTATGAGGAAAAACATCTTTCCAATTTGAAAAACACATTTCGCCAACTTTTGGATTGGGGGATTTTGCCCATCGTCAACGAAAACGATTCCATTGCCACGGAAGAGATTAAAATCGGAGACAATGATATTTTATCTTCCATAGTCGCTTCCATTGTAGGAGCCGATCTGTTGATGATTCTCACAGGTGTGGACGGATTTTTAATCGAAGGCAAAAAACAATCCTTGTTGGAAGAGATCGGAGAAAAAGAGGAATCTTTTGCTACCGGTCCCTCCGGTCCAGGCACGGGAGGAATGGCCACCAAATTGAAGGCGGCGAAACTTCTACTCCCTTTCGGAATCATCACAGGGATTTTGAACGGAGAAATCAAATCCTCTGTTTCCCGCTTTTTTCAGGAAGAAGATTTCGGAACGCTTGTCGCCAACGAAAATCACTCCCGCAAAACACCTACGGAAAGAGAAATCCAAAATCAATTTTTTGCCATTACAAAAGAAGAAGGAGAATCCGTATGACCACGAATTCATTTTCGGAAACGGCTCTGAGTGTCGCTAAACAAGCAAAAGCTGCCAGTCAAAAAATCAGATCCTTAAGCACAATGCGCAAAAATAAGGTTTTGGAAAGACTCATCCAAAATTTAAAGGCCTCTGAAACCCAAATCATTTCGGAAAACAAAAAAGACATGGAAAACGGAAAAACCAAAGGGCTTTCCGATGCTCTTTTGGATCGTCTTCTTTTGGATTCCAAACGAATCGCAAATATCATCAAAAGTTTGGAAGAAATCAAATCTTTGCCCGATCCTGTGGGAGAGGTTGTAAGAGGTACTACACTTCCCAACGGATTGGAGCTTGTCACAAAAAGAGTTCCGATCGGAGTCGTAATGACCATTTACGAATCCAGACCGAATGTCACCATCGATATCGCAGCGCTTTCCTTTAAATCGGGAAATGCATGTATCTTAAGGGGAGGATCGGAAGCGTTTCATTCCAATCTGTTTCTCAGCGGACTTTTCCATAAAACATTGGAAGAGGAAAATATCGACAAGGCTTGTGTTTCTTTCGTAGAAAATACGGAAAGAGAAGCAATGGTTCCTTTTTTTCACTTGGACAGTTACATCGATCTTATCGTCCCTAGAGGAGGAGAAGCTCTCATCCAATTCGTATCTCAGAACAGTAAAGTGCCTGTCGTAAAACACGATAAAGGCGTTACCAATTTATTCGTAGATGTTTCCGCAGATCCTAAAATCGTTCTTCCCATCCTACTGAATTCCAAAGCACAAAGACCGGGAGTCTGTAACGCTTTGGAAAACCTTCTTTTACATAAAGATTATCCCCATAGAAAAGAACTTCTCACTTCTTTGGAAAAAGAAGGAATTCGTCTTCTTTTGGATACGGATACAAAAACACTTCTTCCTTCCGCAGAACTTGCCACAGACGAAGATTACTTTACTGAATTTTTAGACCTAAGACTTAGCGTAAAAACTGTCTCTTCCTTGGATGAAGCCATGGATTTCATTCGAATTCATAGTTCAGGACATACGGAATGTATTCTTTCCGAGGACATAAGCTCCGTGAGAAGATTTCAATCGGAACTAGACAGCGCTGCGATTTTTGTGAACTGCTCCACACGTTTTCACGACGGAGGAGAATTCGGATTAGGTGCGGAAGTGGGAATCTCGACAGGAAAACTACATGTTCGCGGACCGATGGGGCTCATCCACTTAACGACTACAACTACATTTGTAACCGGATCCGGGCAAACGAGAGGATGAGATGATTGTCGTCTACGGCGGAAGTTTCGACCCTCCTCATTTAGGTCATTTTCGAATCGTAGAGACAATTTTATCCAAGATCACATCCGTATCAAAAATATGGATCGTTCCGAACGCCATTTCTCCATTTAAAAAAAGCAAATCCCTTTCCGCTGACGATATTTGGGAACTATGCAAATTGACATTTCAATCTTTGTTAGGTGAAAAAGTCCTATTATCCGATGTGGAAATCAAAGATCAAAAAATCAGCTACACATTCGATACTGTCGCCAAAATAAAAGAAAACCATCCGAAAGAAACGATCGGTCTTTGCATCGGGGAAGACAGCCTCACTGGTCTCCACCAATGGTATAGATTCGAAGAATTGAATTCCATCCTCAGTTCTTTTTTCGTATTGAGAAGACATACACCATCTCCCCTTCCTCTTACCTTCCCCAGTTTGGAAATTCAAAACAAATCGGAAGTGTTGGACAATGAACTTTGGGACATTTCTTCCTCTCGTATCAGAAATGATAGAGATTTAGAATATGCAAAACAATGGATGAATCCGAATGCTCTGCGGTATTTGGCAGACAAGGGCTGGTTTTAGATTCGTGAAAACCGACTTCGAATGGATTCAATATTTCAAAACGATCGTTCCGGAAGAGATCACTTCCACAAGATGGGAACATTGTCTGAGAGTCGCAGGTTTTGCGGAGACTCTTTCAAGCATTCATTCCTATCCTAATCCGGAAAAAGCGTATCTGGTAGGGATTCTGCATGATATCACCAAACAAAAGAAAAACGAATTCCATTTGAAATATTTCGAAAAAGAACCGTCTCCGGAGTATGATAAAATTCCCAAAGAAGCGTATCATGCTTTCAGCGCTCCTATTTATTTGAAACACGACTTCGGCTATCATGACGAAGAAGTTTTATCCGCGATGCGCATCCACACTCTTGGCAAAAAAGACATGAGCCTCCTCCAAAAAATCATCTATGCCAGCGATTTTTTAGGCTCTGAATACGCCGAAAAACAGACCGATTTGCCCGTTTGGATTCGAAAAACGGAGGAAAATCTGAATTTCGGAATCTATCTCAAAGCGATGAAAACATTGAATAATCTGATTGAAACCAGAAATACCATCCACGACGATACTATTGTCACCTACAACCAGGCAGTACTTGCGTTAAAAGAAAGTTAAAATATAAATGATACAAGAACCTACCCATCCATCCAAAAAACCAGTTTATCTTTTGATCGCAGCAGGAGGGTTTTTAGTCTTAGCACTTCTGATTCTCAGCTTAAAGAACCGAGGCAATTTTTATGTGGATCAAAAACTATCCTCCTCGAAAAAAATTTCCATCTTAGTTCATATACTTTCAGATTCTGAGAAATATCTTTTTTCCTTCTATTCGGAGTTATATCCTCAGGAAAAAAAGGCGGCTCTATTTTTCGTAAATCCTCTGACCAGTTTTGAAGATGAGGAAAAATCTTTGGAAGAAAGAGGGAACAGCGCCCCAGGGCATTTGGAATCCTCCTTGGAAGATATTTTAGATCATTCCATCCAATACAAACTTACCATTTCGGAAACCAACTTCAAAGATCTAATCAATTTGTTAGGCGGCCTAGAAGTGTTCTTCGAACCTAAGTCCAGCAGAATCACGGATCGATACGAAAGAAAGGAAAAAGTGTACAACTTGGACGGAGAAGATTGTTTCGACGTCATTTCCCATCTGGAAGATAAAAAAACTCTTTCTTACTTCCGTCGTTTGGAAACCCAAGAAAGCGTGATTTTAACTCTTTTGGAATCCCTGCACTTGAAGAAAGATTTTCTGACAAAACAAAGAGTCACCCTTCTCCATGAAAGAATCGAAAACAATTTTTCCGCGAAAGACTGGGAGAGTCTGATCGATTTTCTAAAAAAAGAAAAGATTCAATACGGCGTTTCCGAACTTCCAGGAGAACCTATTGGCAGACCTAAGAAAAAAGATGAAATCCTTAAAGCGAAGAAAGACACTGTAAAAGTAGCGTTCACAAAATTTTCCTCCGATGTTCGTTCCATTTATTTCTCCGATGGGGAAAGAGCGAGAATCGAGGTTCTAAATGGAACAGCTAAAAACGGTTTGGCGAGATACGGGAAAGCACTTTTAAACGATAAAGGACTCAAAGTACTTACAGTAGACAATGCTTGGGAAAATAATTTTACTACAAGTGTGATTTTAAACCGCTCCGGAAACACACAATACACCGATTCCATATCGGAAACCTTTCAAGGAAGAAAGGTATTTTATGCACTCAGAAAAGACTTGGGACTGGATGCTACGGTCGTTTTAGGAGAAGATTTCCAAGGAACAAAGGAATAAGAATGACAGAAATCAGCAAAGAAACGCTTTCCCATATTCAAAAAATCAAACAATCGCTCGCTGATAAAAAATGCGATCAAATCCAAGTGTTGGATCTTCAGGATGTGAATTCTTATCTTTCCATATTCATCATCGCTACCGTAAAAACGGAAACACAAGGCAGATCCGTTGCGAAAGACATCGAAAAATTCATGAAACCTCTCAAACTTTCCGTGACAAGAAACCATCTAACAGATCTTCCCAAAGATGCAACCGGATGGATCCTTCTGGATTACGGTGAGATCTGCGTTCACATCATGACGGAAGAAATGAGAAACTACTACTCCCTAGACCGCCTTTGGGGAGATGCTAAAGTGATTGCGTAATCAATTGTTTTGTGGCTTCCCATCCCGTGACGGGGGCCGCACAAGCCAGGTTTTTACAAACATAAACTAGGTGGGTATCCCCCGCACCCCTTCCCTGCAGCAGAGGAATTTCGGAAGAAAGATGTTTCGCATGTTCCTCTTCCATAATCACCCAAGCCACATTCGGATATGAATGAGAGTGCAATCCGTCCAAAATCTCTTTCACATCTTCGATGTGATCTTGTTTGTAGATGACTGCCACTTCCACCAACCCCTTCGACCAAATCAGATACGCATCCAACATAGAAGGATAACTGAGAGAATTCGTATTGATTTCTTTCCGGAAATAAGAGAATATTTTGCCGGCTTTATCCCAATGTTTCGAAGGTTCGATTCCTAAGCCGGAAAGAAGTAAAAACACATGTGCCAATGTGGAGTTACCGGAAGGTTCCACCCCGTCATAACCTTCTATCGACCGAACAATCAAATCGTTGTTTGTTGAAATCGATTCATAATAGGCTCCAGCAGGAGAAGCAAAATGTGTTTCGATTATATTCAGAGTTTCCATAGCAGTATGAAAGAACTGGGAAGACATGGTTTCCTGAAAGAGCATAAGTGATGCCATTACGAACTCTGCATAGTCCGTCAAATTTCCGGGGAACCTCGCTTCTTTTTCTCTGTATCTTCTGAATAAAAATCCGTTTTTATCTCTCAGATGGCTGAGTAAAAAATGATACACATGCAAAGCATCCTTCAGATAGGTTTCATTGTTTGTCGCACGAAAACACTGCACCAATGCTTTGATATAAAGACAATTCCATGCAGTGATGACTTTATCGTCCCGAAGAGGTCGAATTCGTTTGGATCTTTCGTCCAGTAAAATCTGTCTTTTGAGTTTCAGTTTTTCTTGGAACGTTTCCGTTAAGGAAATATTATCCCGGTAAGGATTTTTTCCGGAAAAATAGATATTTAGAATATTCTTTTCCTCGAAATTTCCTTCTTCGGTCACATTCCAGTAATTTTTAATTTCCTCGTCCGCAACGAGAGAATCGAATTCCTTTTCGGACCAAACATAAAATTTGCCTTCTTCCCCTTCGGAATCTGCATCTTCCGCACTTGCGATTCCTCCTTGGTCCAAACTCATGTCCCTTCGGATATAATGAACGATATCTTCGATCGATTCCGCCAAAAAAGAATGTCTTGTTGCAATGAATAGTCCTGATAATGCGGAAAGGAAAAGGGAATTATCGTACAACATCTTTTCGAAGTGAGGTACAAGCCATTCGTGGTCGGTGGAATATCTGCAAAGACCTCCTCCGATTTGATCGTAAATGCCTCCCGACTTCATCGCATACGCAGTATTAAATGCAATTTCCAGAGCGGCTTCGTCCCTGAAAAAATGATGGTAATGTACCAAAAAGGATAAAGCCATGCTGGGAGGAAATTTATTCTGCTGGTTCATCTTAAATCCGAAAAAATTCGGATCATAAACCTTTTTGTATGTGGAAACGGTTCTTTCGAAAACGTCTTTGTCGGGAAGTTCGGAACCTTCTTCCGTTTTCTCTGAATTTCTTAGGTAATCAGCCAGGTCTGCTGCCGCTTGTATCAATTCTTCTCTTTGATTTCTCCAAGCCTGCTCAACAAGCAACAATACTTCCTTAAATCCCTTTCTTCCGTATCGATTTTCCGGAGGAAAGTATGTGCCTCCCAAGATCGGTTCTTTGTTAGGGGTAAGAAATAAATTGAGCGGCCATCCTCCTTGCTGCCCCATGGCATGTAGTGCATCCATGTACAGTTTGTCTATGTCCGGCCTCTCTTCTCTGTCCAATTTGATGGCAACGAAATGTCTGTTTAGAATTTCCGCAGTTTTGTCATCTTCGAAGGACTCTTTTTCCATAACATGACACCAATGGCAGGTAGAATACCCAATGGATAACAGAATGATTTTGTCTTCGGTTCTCGCTTTTTCGAAAGCCTCATCCCCCCAAGCGTACCAGTCGACCGGGTTGTAAGCATGCTGTAATAAATATGGACTTTTCTCGTGAATGAGATGGTTAGGTTTTCGGTCGGCTTGCAAGAAATTTCCCCTCATCATTGAAAACAATGATGCCTGAGTAAACTTTTCCTATTTTGTGTTGATTGACAAGATTGATTTTTCGATCCTGTCAAATGAGGGGTAGAAAAAGAAAATCCATTGAAACCAGTTCTTTCCCTTTTTAATTTACGTTTCATCCAGACCCAAATGTTGACCAAGTGTTTAGTATTCTTAGGTTTATCCGTTCTGGTCACACCGATTCTCTCCGAAGACTCTTTCGAAGAACAAATGAGAAGGCTGAATACTTCCGAATGGGAAGTGGGCTTGGCGAATCTTCCCGAGGAAAAAAATACTTCCGAAACAAAAAAACTTCGCCTTACGATTTCTCAAGCAATCGAGCAGGTAATCGAAAACAATATCATCGTTCAAAATGCAAAACTTGAGATCATCAAAGCGGATACTCCAGAGCTGAAAAATGAATCCAAATTTGCTTGGAGAGCTTTGGCGGGAATTCAATCTTCCAAACAATACTTTCCGAATAACAGAAACAACATCTTTCTAGGAACGATCAGAGGCCAAGATAAGATTTCCGCAGGGATCGAAAAACAGTTTAAAATGGGCACCTATTTTAAAACGGAAGTTTCAACGGTTCGTTACGATACGAACGCATTTGAAAATCCGAACGATCCGAATGCGGCCTCCTTCGCTCCTTTGGCAGCTCCTCCTATGTATACGGGAGCTGTATCCGTCACTCTTTCACAAGAGCTTTTGAAATACGGATTCGGAAAAACCGAAGAGGAAAAAGAAAAAATCCTCAAAAGCCAAACGGCACTCATTCGAGAAAATTATATCAACGTACTTACTCAGTTAGTCGTAAAAATTCTGGTAGATTACTGGAGTTTAGGAATCGTCGATTCGCAAATCGTCACCTATGAAAAAGTCCTAAAAAATACGGACGAAATCAGAAGACTCACTGCGCGCAAAGCTGGTTTAGGACTTTCTGAAGGTTTCGAAGTCAACCAATGGAATCAAGCTTACTTAAGAACCTCTTCCCTTTTGGAAAAAGCGAAAGTGGATCGATTGGAAGCGGAAAGAAATTTAGTTCGCGTATTAAATGTAGATCCTAGTTCCAGCGTCGAAGGAGTCACGGATTTAAGTGAAACTCTTCCTACAGGAATCAATAAGGAAGCGGACAAAAAGTACGCACTTGCCAATCGAATCGACTATTTGATTTTACTCAGACAAAGAGAGGTGGCAAAACTGTTGTTATCGACAGCCCTTGCCGAAGACGATCCTTCTTTAAAAGCAAGCATCACATACAGTTCCATCGGACAAAATTTCATGTCTCCTCAAGAGAACTTTTTGGCAAGAGCCAACGGAGTGACTTCTCTTACGGCATTTCCTCAACTTTATGCGGAAATGAAAATGAGTTATCCTCTTTGGGATTTAGGAGTGAAAGCGGGAATCAAGGAAGCGGAAACGAATCAAAAAATGATCGATCTGCAGATTTCCAATTTAGAACAAGAAATCACCCAGGAAATAGATACCCGTTATGAGATGGTAGTCTCCAGTCATAAACTTTTAGAAGATCTGAAAAAGACGAGAAAAGAAACGGAAACATATTACGAAGGTTTGATGACCAGATTCCGCCAAGGAAGATTCACCGCCCTTCACGTAAAAAACGCACTCGATTCTCTCGCACAATCAGAGTTAAGCGTTTCTCAGGCAAAAATTAATTATAATATCAATTTGGTTCGTTACGAGCTGGCAAAAAATTCCCTTTTCGACAAATACGGTGTCGATCTCTATGGAATTCTTGCCGAAGTAGAAAAAAGAGCCAAATTGGAAACAGATAAGTTATAATTATGGAAATCTCCTCCGCAAGAAAAGAAGAACTGGTTCGTTACAGACGAACCATTCATAAACTTCCCGAACTGAAATACGAAGAAAAACAAACTGCTGCCTTTGTTTCTTCCCACTTACGAAAATTAGGTTATAGTTTCGAAGAAAATATTGCGGAAACCGGAATCGTCTGCCTGGTAGATTCAGGTCTTCCTGGAAAAACGGTTCTCGTGCGGGCGGATATGGATGCTCTCCCCATTCTGGAAGAAAATCATCACGATTACAAAAGCACCGTAGACGGCAAAATGCATGCCTGCGGTCACGACGGTCATACTAGCGTTCTCATGGGGCTTTCTTCCGAGCTCAAAGAATCTCTTTCCAGTTTCGTTCCCAAAGGAAGAGTTCTTCTTTGTTTCCAACCAGCCGAAGAAGGCGGTTCCGGCGCGGATAAGATGATCGAAGCTGGAATTTTGGAGAAATACAATGTGGATGCTTGTTTTGCGCTGCATGTATGGAATCATATCGATTTAGGAAAGTTAGGCGTAGTTAACGGAACGATGATGGCTTCCGTAGACGAATTTCATATCGTTGTCAAAGGTACGAGCGGTCACGGCGCTATGCCGCAACATACTGTGGATCCTATCGTAGTCGGTGCTCATATCGTTACCGCCTTACAAACGATCGTTTCCAGAAATGTGGATCCTTTAGAACCTTGTGTTGTTACTGTAGGGTCTTTCCATTCGGGAAACGCATTCAATGTCATTCCGGAAACGGCTGAACTCAGAGGAACAGTAAGAACCTATTCCAAAGAAGTTTATGAATCTGTTCCTTTAAAACTGGAAAAACTAGTGAAAGGAGTCGCCTCTTCTTTCGGAGCCGAAGTGGAGTTCAATTACACTCGAGTCGACAAACCGACGATCAACGACCCTGAGATGGCGGACATCGTTCGAAAGGCTGGAAAAAAAATCCTAGGTCCGGACTCCATTACGGAAGAAAACACACGAACCATGGGAGGGGAAGATTTTTCCGCCTTCCTGATGAAACGCCCAGGCTGTTACTTTTTCATCGGTTCCAGAAACGAATCCAAAGGTTATGTACATTCTCATCATAGTTCTTTTTTCGATTTCGATGAAGACTCCCTTCCCATCGGACTTTCGGTGATGAAAGAAGTCATCAAAACCTATTTAGAAACAGGCTAAATCCTTTTTTTCAAATTTTGGAAATTATCCTTTACATAAGTTTTATCCGAGAAATTAGTTAGATATCTAATCTTTTTGCAAGGAATCAAAAATGATCCATTTCGAAAACCAATCAGGAATCATCACAATCTCCATCGATACGAACGAATCCAACAGCTTCGATTTGAATAGTTTCCGGGAATTAAACGAGAGACTGGATGCCGCTTATAAAGAGAACGGTAAAGTTTTGATCTTAAGAAGTTCCCGTCCTAAAGTTTTTTCCCAAGGACTCAACCTAAGCCAATTGAACGGAGAAAAAGACGAATCCGTTTTAAGAACATTTTTGGGATACTTCTACGAGATTTTACAAAAGATATATTTTTTTCCTGCTCCCGTCATTGCGGAATTAGGCGGCCATGCGATGGGTTACGGAGCGATGTTGGCTTTGGTCAGCGATTTTCGTTACGGCCTGGAAAACGCAAGGATCGGGCTTCCCGAAGTAAAAATAGGAATTAGAGTTCCCGCATTCATCATTCAATTATTGGCGGATGTTATTGGAAAAAACGAAGCGAAAGAACATGTTCTTTTGGGAGATGCTTATAAAACTTCGGAAGCTCTGGAAATAGGACTTTTGGACGAATTGTATTCGGATCCTGAAAAACTAAAGGAATCCGTTTCTAAATTTGCAGTGAAGATTTCAAAAAATTCGAAAGAGGCCACTGCAGCAACGAAAGAAGCGATCCGATCCTTATCTACGGATCTCAAAGCCACGATTCTTTTGGATTTGGAAAAAACTTTTTCCAATTTGAAGACAAAGGATGCGATAGAAGGAGTGAACGCAGCTGTAGAAGGAAGAAGGCCGAACTTCAACTAACAGCTTAAAGCTTTTTTCTGGTATGGAGATATACTTTCTCCAAAAGCAGATACAAATCTTCTGATTCTTTCTCATTCACTCCCCAGAGGGAAAGGGAAAAAACTCTGGAGCTGATGCGAAGGGCAATGGGACGAAATCCCCTGCCCTTTTTCGTAAGATGGACTTTATATTCCCTTTTGTCTTCCTCTGAAATCTCCTTATTCACAAGACCTATACTTTCCAATTTATTGACTAAAATGGTGACGGTAGGTTTTTTTCTATGAATCGCCTCGGAGATGTTGGTCATATTCTGAGAGTCTTTTTTACGGATGAGATAGGTTAAAATCTCGAAATGAGATGCGGATAAGGAAGGATATCCCACTTTCTTTAATTCCTGTTCAATTGTATCCGTCAAAAATTCGGACAGTCTCCCTATGAATTGAACGGAATTAAATCGGTCGTTTTTTCTCACTGGAAGAAATCCGATCGCCTATTATGATTTTAACGCTTCTATTTCCGAAATCTCTTTAGGAATTGCAGCGGTTAGGTTTACAGGATTTTTACCGTCGATCAAAATATCGTCTTCGATTCGGATTCCTATCCCTCTGAATTCTTCCGGGATGGTTTCGTCTTCCGGATCGAAATAAAGTCCAGGTTCCACAGTGATGATTTGGCCGTTCTTTAACTGTCTGCTTTTGCCTTCGATATAGTATTTTCCAACGTCGTGCACATCCATTCCCAGATAGTGTCCTGTTCTATGCATATAAAACTTACGATAAGTTCCTTTTTCGATGATGCTGTCGATGCTTCCCGTTAAAAATCCCATTTCTTTCAAACAATCGGCCAAAAAATAGACCGTCTTTTTATGAATTTCATTGAATTCGACTCCTTCTTTGGAATATTGAATCGCATTCTTTTGGGAATGAAGCACAACTTCATAGATAGTCTTTTGTGCTTCCGTAAATTTTTTCCCTGCGGGGAAAACTCTGGTTACGTCTGCGGTGTAATAGTTCCATTCCGCACCGGAATCGACTAACACTAAATCGTTGTCTTTCAAAACGCAGTTGTTGTCCACATAGTGCAAAATGCACGCATTTTTACCTGCAGCAACGATATGTCCGTATCCTCCACCCCAGGAGCCGTGTTTCAGATACTCCGCTTCCAAAATGGATTCCAATTCGAATTCGTACATTCCCGGTTTGGATTCTTTGATGATTCTTTCGTGTCCTAAATGAGTGATATGAGCGGCCTGAGAGATGATTTGGATCTCTTCCTTGGACTTTTGCATTCTCATTTCATGAAGAAATGCAGGTTCGATGATTTTTTCAGGTCCGAAATTTCCTTCCCTGGCTCTGGATGAAACAAGTTTCGCTGTTTGGATCAGATCTTTGTCTCTATCCGAATCGATTCCGAAAAAATAATAAAGAGTATGATTTCCCAAAAGAAGTTCCGTTTTTTGGGAATCCCAATCGGACAAATCGTAAGTAACATCTAACTTTAGTTTTTCTTTAATTTTCTGTTTTCCAAGGCGGATTCCCGTCCAAATTTCCTTTTCCTTATCCTTGGGAAGGCAGAACATCCCCGCTTGTTTTTTCGAAATAAACAGAATCGCGTCCGATTCTACAATTCCGGTCAGATAATAAAAATCGGAATCCTGCCGGAACTTATATTCCACATCTCTGTTCCGGATTTTATGTTGTGCGGCAAAGAGGAAAAGAATCTCTCCATCACCTAATTTTGATTTTACTTCTTCGATTCTTTTGATATAGACGGAATCACTTACTTCTTTCATTTTAATTGCGGATTTCATTCTTCTTTCAATATCTCCTCTAAAGAGTCAAAAATTTTCTGTGGTTGTTGGTCCAACATACATCGGAAATGGGATTCAGGGCAAATCCTTCCTCCGTGAATTCCGCAAGGCCTACATTTTAGACCTGTGATTTCCATGATTTTCTGTTTTTCGGAAAGTGTGGAGTATCCGAAAGCGGGAACGGTCGCTCCATAGATCATCACAGTAGGGATGTTAAATGCCGATGCGAAATGGATCGGACTGGAGTCGTTGGAAATCACCGCCTTGGCATTTTGAATCCAAACGGAAAGTTCCGATAAACTTGTTTTCCCGATGAGAGATAAAAAACGAGATCTTTCTTTCTCCCTCAAAGGCTCTATCCCTAAGAGAGAACGGATTTTTTCCTCAATGGGAAGATCTGCTTTAGAGCCGATTAGGATCACATTCTCGGTTCGTTTTCTTAAAATCAGACTGATGACACTGGCGAACTTTTCTTCCGGCATCCTTTTGGTTTCCCACAAAGAGGACGCTGCGATGAGTATATAATTTTTTTCAGCGATCTTCAAAGAAGAAGAAAGGGTTTGGAATTTTTTTTCATCCGCTTCCTTGAGATAGAGATACGGCCTTCTTTCCCTTCCCCTGGGGTATTCCGATTCGGAGGAAAACAATAAGGAAAATAATTTATCGACTTCATGAGGACCCAGTCTGGGTCTAGAGACGGATTTTGTATGTAAAAATGAGAATCCTGACTCTTTGTATCCGATTCGAATAGGAGCGCCTGTCAGACGACTGAGGATACTGGAGCGAAACGAAAAATGAGGAGAATAAACAAGATCGTATTTTTCCCTTCTCAGAGAAAAGGCGAATTCCAGAAAACGGAAGATATTTTTTTTAATTCTTTTTTTATCGAGAGGAATCAGTTTTTGAATGTCCGGATTTCCATCTAATACCTGTTCTGTTCCTTGATTTACAATGAGATGAATTTCCGAATCTGGAAACAAATTTTTAACCGCCCTAAAGAAAGGAGTCGATAGAATCAAATCCCCCAAAAAGGCAGTTTGTATGATGAGTATCTTTTGGTTCATTTCTCTCTTTCTAGGATGGTAGCAAAATTGTTCGTTGCCAGTCCACCAATACTATGAGAGAGAGCGATTCGTTTCTCCTGCCAAAGATCGAAAAACCTGCAGATTTCTACGATCTGTGCCAACCCGGAAGCTCCTACCGGATGTCCTCTGGACTTGAGCCCTCCGGACGCATTGATGGGAAGCTGCCCTTCCGGATGAGTAAGCCCGCTTACCACCTTGGCAAGAGCTTCTCCTCTTCCAAAAAGCCCTGCATCCTCCGCACCTATGATTTCGAAAGGAGTGAATGCATCATGAAGTTCCGCAAAATCCACATCCTTGGGACCGACTCCCGCTTCTTCATAGGCTTTGCCGAAGGCAGTCACACTGGAGGAAAAACTGGGATCACCCGAGGGAAGAAATGCGGCAGTTCCATGTCCCATCCCTTTCACGCTCACCTTACTTTTTTCTGCGGAAAGGATCACGGAAGCGCATCCGTCCGAAAGAGGAGATATATCGTAAAGTCCCAAAGGGCTGGTGATCATAGGTTGTTTTTCATAATCTTCCCAAGTCAGATTTTTTTTGATTTGGGCCTTCGGATTTTTTAAACCGTTATCGTGCAGTTTTTTGGAGATCGCAAACAAGTCTTTTGCCTTATAACCGTATAACTCTAGATAACGTCGAGTGAACATAGCACCGCCTTGCGCCATGGACATGCCCAACCTTCTTTGCTGGTCGGATAGAACGGAACCTAACAAAAGATTATTCTCTTCCCGATTCAACTGAGACATGATCTCAGTCGCTACGACTAACCCATGTTTAAATCTTCCGCTGAGAATGAGATTCACACCTAGTTGCAGTGCGGAAGCTCCTGAAGAAGACGCTGTTTCCACCCTTATAGAATAAGGATTTTTTAAACCCAAAGAAGATGCTAGTTTTGCAGGAAGATGATAGTCTTTCGTGTATACGTCAGGCGAAAAACCGGCATAAATGAGAAACTCTATCTTGTGAGATTGAAACTCATTTACTGATTGTTTGGTGGTTTGATAGGATAATTCAAGATGATTGCCAGTAAATTTGCCGAAATGACTGAGACTTGGACCATGAATAAAAACTTTCGCCATAAGAATATAGTTTAAGCTTGCAGTTATTGCGAAAGCATTTTATGCTTCCCTAAAGACAGAAAGGAAGGATTCGTCATGAAAGGAAAAAAAGAAGTCTTAGAAATTCTTGCGGAAGTTTTGTCCGCAGAGTTAACAGCAATCAATCAATATTTCATTCACGCCAAACTTTGCAAAAACTGGGGTTACCTTGTACTTGCGGATTATCTCAGAAAAGAGTCCATCGAAGAGATGAAACATGCGGATGATATCATAGAAAGAATTTTATATTTGGACGGGATTCCCGATCTTCAAAAATACATGAAGCTGAACGTAGGAAAAACGGTTCCGGAACTCTTGGAAAACGATCTGCAATTGGAATACAATGCTGTGGAACGTTTAGGTCGAGGGATTGACATCTGCGTTGCGCTGAAAGATTTTGGAACCAGAGAACTGTTCGAAAGAATCCTCGTTTCCGAAGAGGAACATATCGACTGGATCGAAACTCAGAAAAGCATCATCGCAGACATTGGTCTCGATAAATACTTGGCTGAAAAACTGGGAGAATCCGAATAAAAACTTCTACTTCTGTCTATCATGCGGTTTGCGGGGAAGGTCTTTCCCCGCTTTTGACTCAGGAAATTTTGGACAACCACCTCAACGTTGTCAGCTCCAATAGAGGAGGAGTTTTTTTCTCCGGCAAAACCGATAAAGTCATTAACTTCTGCATTTCCTCCAAGTTCGCTTCCAGAATCAATCTTCAACTTCTCCAAGAAAAAGCGGAACACTACGAAGATCTTTATGCAAAGGCAAAAAAGATAAACTGGGAAAAATGGATCACCGAAGACCTTTCCTTTCGAATCGACGCCCAAACCAAAGACAGCCTTCATAATTCTCAATTCGCAACCCATAAACTCAAGGATGCGATTTTAGATGCGTTGAGAGAAAAAAAGGTTCCTCTTCCCGATATCCAAAAAAGAGTTTCCGATATAACCATAGTTTTACGATCCTTCCTGGACAAATTCAGCATTGAGCTTTCCTTAACGGGAGAATCTCTGGGAAGAAGAGGATATCGTCTGGAATCGGGAGCAGCTCCCGTAAGAGAGCCGATCGCACAAGCCATGTTGGAAATTTCGGAATGGAAACCTGGTTCCACGATCGTCGATCCTATGTGCGGCTCAGGAACCATCCTCATTGAGGCGGCACTTAGAGAAAAACTGTTAGGCGAAATCAATAAATTCATTCTGGCGGAATCTCCCATCTTCACCGGTTTATTTCCCGATTATGTTTTTTCGGAAGCTCAAAAACAAAAACCGAAAACTCCTCATTTCTTCGGATTCGATATCGATCCGGAAGCGATTCGAATCGCTAAAGAAAATGCGTATGAAGCAGGTGTGGAAGATTGGATCCAATTTGACACAGGGGATGTTCTGAACATACAGAATCGTTTCGGTGAAAATGGTCATATCATCACCAACCCTCCTTACGGAGATAGATTGGGAAAACCGATCGAAAATTTAAGAGAGATGTACTTTCAAATGGGAAGAGTTTTTAAAAACGAATTTCCAGGATGGAAGTTAACAGTGTTATGCGGTGAGTTTTCCCTGCTAGGCAAATTGGCAATGAAAGAAAAAAATCATCTTCCATTAAGACATGCCAATCTGAAAGCAAAGATCGTAGACTACCAAATCAAGGGAAAAGAACAAACTTTAAAACAATGAATTCCAAAGACATACTTTCCAGAGTATTTGAAATCACTAGAGATCCCAGAGACGGACTTCTCTTTTTACAAGAATTCAAATCCTTATCTCCGGAAAGTTTTGCCTTACTCTTTGCCGATTCGGAAACGATTTTAGAAAGTTCGGAAGCCTTGTTTTCCGACATCAAACTTCTCCATCAATTGGATCTTTTTCCCGTTGTGGTTTTGGAAGAAAACTCCTACCACTATCTCAAACTTTTTTTCAACACAGAACATAAATCCGACGGAGGAGAATCTAAATTCGGAATCGGATTTCCGTTTCAAATCATAGTGAAACGGGACGACTTGCTCTCCGACGTAAAGACATCCATAGAAAAAAAGAAAATTCCCATATTGATTTGGAATCCGGATAAATACAGCTTCGTTCATTTTTTGGAACAAACAAGAGCCATTTTAAAATCGAACAAAATCATCATCGTAGATTCTAACGGCCCCATTCGGGATGAAAAAACGGGAAAAATCGTTTCTATGATCGCAGCCGACTCCTCATTGGATGAGTTTCAAACAAAAGAAAACCTTTCTCCGAAAGAGAAACAATTTCTTTCTTTAGCTTCCCATCTGGTCCCTTCCGTTTCCAATCCTAAGTTCTCTGTCGTTCTTACTTACGCCTATACTTTGTTAAGAGAGCTTTTTACGGTGAAAGGAAGCGGGACACTCGTCAAAAGAAAAAACAAAGTAGGAAAATACACTGACTTTCATTCGGTAGACTCTAGAAAAGTTTTCGATTTGATCGAATCTTCTTTTTCCAAAAAGCTTAAACCTTCTTTTTTGGAATCCAAATTCGATCTTTTGTATTTGGAGGAATCTTACTGGGCCTGCGCTTGGCTGCAAAAAACGGAATTCGGTCATCTTCTTTCTAAGTTTGCAGTAAACGAAATTGCAAGAGGTGCCGGTGTAGGAAGAGACATTTGGGATCTTCTATTGGAAGAAAACACTCCTTTGTTTTGGCGTTCCAAAACGAACAACAACATCAATAAATGGTACATGCAAATCGCACAAGGAGTGGAAAAGGATGAAAATTGGTTTTATTATTGGCTCGGCCAAGACTATAAAAATATCCCCGGCATCATCGATTATCTAAAAAATCTTCCTGAAGATTTTTACCCTGCCCCATTGATATGAAAGCAAAGTTTTTATACGACGGAGATTGTTCTTTCTGCACTCAATTGGCAGACCATTTTCGAAGTAGGATCGATGAAAAAAATTTGGAATTTATATCTTTTCGAGATCTTTCCGAGACAGAACTGCAAAAAATCCATCCAGATTTAACATGGAATAGATGTGAGGCGGAAGTAAATTTAGTGACAGGCGGAACTAGACTTCCCGGTTTTTTCGGAGTCAGAAGAATGTTGTTTTGGGCAACAACCTATCGTTACTTTGCCCCTCTTCTTTATTTGCCTTTAATTCCTTTTTTAGGGATGGGAGTGATGTATTTTTTAAAGTATCTGAAGTCTAGGAAACGAATTTGACGCTGGGAGAAATCTTTTCCAATCCTTCATAAAATTTTTCTCTCGCATCCAAAGCCAAACGATTTCCCAAAATCACTTCCTCTTTTTGTTCCGAAGAAACTGCAGTTTCCGAAATTAAATCGAACATTCTTTTGCTGTGCCCTTCATCCGCTTCCAGATTCACTTGAAAAAATTTTCCTTCAGGCAGATCCGTTTTAAGTTTCAGTTTTTGGTAAGAATCAGAAATTTTAGAATATTCTAATTTTAATAAATATTCGTTCGCAGGACCCAAGGCGCCTAATCCGTAAAAAAATCCCTTTTCAATGACCTTTTTCATATCGTTCAGATAGGATTCCGTCTCAGGCAAAATTCGATTCGTATTCAGATCGAAACCTAGTTTTCCCAAAAAACTTTCCAGAATGGAAACGTGAGTGTCTTCGATTTTTCCTTCCCCTAACTCTTCCCAGATATTTTCCACAAGAACGATTTTCGCCTTTTGGTTTCTCGTAGTCGATGCGACAATGAGAAACCAATCCACAAACCCGATAGAAACGAAATATTCCTGAGAAAGCCAGAGCAAAAGATCGTCGAACTTCAATTCTAAGGATCTGCTAAGAAGCCAAGGATGGTTCAAAACGGAGTGATTTTGCACATCCGATTTCAATTGGGAAACGATAGAACTCATAAACTCAAATTTTCCTTACCATATCTGTATCTGGGATGGGATTTGTATTCTTTTTCCGCCAAATCCAAAACGGATCGTATCAAATCGGAATATTTTTTTCCTGACTTTTCCCAAACTTCCGGAAGAGAAGAATATATATTGGAAAAACCAGGGGTCAGATTGATCTCTAAAAAATACAAACGATCTTCTTTGAGGATAAAATCGATCCGAGCATATCCGGAAAATCGAATTATTTCCGCTAGGTGAATCGATTTTTTTTCTGCCTGTCTAAAAATTTCTTCCGAAACATCGAAGACCAATGTCTCGGGCATTCCATCCTTCGTTTTGACTTCTTCCGAATACACTGCTCCCGGATATTCCACTCTTGCAATGGGAGTGACTTCATAATTCGGATGATTCCCGATCACACCTAAAGTGAGATCCGCTCCTTCGATGTATTCTTCCAAAAGGACTTCTCCGAATTCTTCCAGTAAGGATGGAATTCGATCCCTGAATTGAATTTCATTTTTTATGATATTTGTTTCTGAAATTCCCAGGCTGGACCCTTCTCCGTTCGGTTTGGCGAACAAAGGGAACGATAATGAAGCAGGTTTCGATTCCGAGTTTTGCGGGCCGATCAGTTCGAACTTAGGCGTGGAAATGCCTAGATGATTCGCAAGTAATTTGGTTTGGAACTTATTCAATGTTAGGCTTTGCGAAAAACCATCAGAGCCTGTATGACAAACCCCCAAATATTCGCATAAAGAAGGGATGTATCCTTCCCTATTTCTGGAAAAATAACCTTCTACGAAATTCCAAACGATCAAATCATCCCTGTTTTTTCTTTCGATGAAATCGAGTATAAAATGAACGATCTCCTTAGGATTCGACAAAATCACAGGATCGTATCCCAAACCTAAAATCGTATTCTTTAGATTTTGAATCGACTCGGAGGATTCCCATTCTTGGGTCAATCGGGGATTTTTTTCGTCAAACAAATCACAGGCGAGAAGTATTGTTTTCATTCAACTTCTCCCAAATAGATTCTTCCAAAATAGGGTATTTGGATTCTTCTTCGGAATCCACAGGTTCGAAGGAATAATGCACTTTCCCTGTCAGTGCGGAACGGAATGCATGCTGCCTTGTTTTCGGGTAATATCCCAAATACCAATTTGGCGAAAGAGTGATTTTTCCTCCTCCGCCGGGAAGATCGTTCACAAAGGATGGAATTCCCATTCCTGCGATTTTCCCTCTCATATATTCCACAATCTCCAAACCTTTGTTTAACGGAGTACGAAACCCTCTGGAGCCGGGAATGAGTTCCGGATCATACAGATAATATGCCCTTACCCTCATCTCCAAAAGTTTTTTATGCAGAGAAAGCATAATTTCGGGATCATCATTGATTCCTTTGAGTAGAACGGATTGATTTCCTACGGAAACCCCCGCTTTGAGTAAACGCAAAACTGCCGCTTTCGCTTCCTGCGTACATTCCTTAGGATGATTGAATTGAGTGTTACAAAAAATAGATAAGGAATCGTTGTTATGTGATTCTATGATTTTGCATAGTTCTTCCGTTACACGGAATGGAAGGGTCACAGGATTTCTGGTTCCCAGCCTGCAGATTTTCACATGAGGAATGGAAGAAAGTTCTCCTAAAATCCAGTCAATTCGGGAATCTGCCAAGTTCAAAGGATCCCCTCCGCTGATGACCACATCCTCGATTTCCTGATGGGAACGGATATAGTCGAAAGCAAGTTCCAGATCCTCTTTCGCCATTCTCTCATTAGGTGAAGAAACCTTTCTTCCCCGCATACAATGGCGGCAATAGACGCTGCAAGAATGATTGGAAAATAATAAAACCTTCCCGGGATACATATGAGTGAGCCCTCTTACGGGAGAGAGTCTTTCTTCCTCCAAGGGATCGGGAGACTCTTCTGCGGAAAAAACGGATTCCCTGGAATCGGGAACGATCATCCTGCGAATGGGACAATGAGGATCAAATGGGTCGGAAAGGCTTAAATAATAAGGAGTTACAGAAACGTTCAAACGAATGGTTTCTTCGATTCCTTTTTTTTCAGAATCCGTAAGGAGGAAATATCTGCTTAAATCGTTTCCCTTGACCCTATGAGCCAATTGGGAGGTTGGATCTTCCCAAATCGTGCGGGAAAATAGATCCTTTCTATTCGATTCAATCTCCTCTGGGGAGAAATTGGATAACATAACGTTGAATTCCTTACTTGCCAACAGACCGCCAATTTCTTTTTTGGTGGTAATGCTAGAAAATCGTCTTGGAGAAATAAAAATGGTGGCCTTCGATGTCGACGGTACCTTGTTTTCCTCAGAATCCATAATCTTCAAGACCTATGTCCAGGCAATCGAAGAGTTTGCTGCGAAGAAGGGAAAACTTACAAATTTACCTACCCACGACCAAATCATGATGCAGATCGGAAAACCGGTGAGGGAGATCTTTGCCAACCTTCTCCCGGAACTCCCCGAGCAGGAAAGAGAGGGAATCTCTTCTCGAGTTTTGGAGCTTCTCTGCGATTCCATCCGCAACGGAGGGGGAGATTTTTATGCAGGAGTCGGTTCCACCATCCATTATCTCAAAGAAAAGGGATATACGATCACTTGTGCATCCAACGGTAGAAAGCAGTATGTGGAAACTGTTTTGGAAACAGCAGGAGTCTTGCAATACTTCGAACCTATTTTGGTGATCAACCAAGAAAATATATGCACCAAAGGAGATATCATCTCCGAGTATCTGAAAAAATACGGATATGCGGCTCAGTCCGTCATTTTGGTGGGAGATCGTTACAGCGATTGGGAAGCTGCCAGACAGAATAAATGCCTTTTCGGATTTTGCACCTACGGACACTCCGTAAACGGAGAAATCCCCGATTTCGATTGGAAATTTGACGAATTGCCCGAATTAAAACAGTTTTTTTAAATCCATTTTATAAAATCTTTCCGAAATTGATAGAGTGGCAATCTCTCCTCCACAATCACCCGATCGATTGAAATCACTGAGTTATGTGATTGGCGGTCTTTTTTTCGTTCTTGTTTTGATCGAAAAGTCCCTAGGGTATTCGGGAAACCAATTCCCCAAAGGTTTCGGGACAGATAGTTTTAAAAATATAAGCTCTCATTCCCAACCTCAAAAGAAAAATTCATTATTCAAATCCAGCGATCCTCTAACTTCTAACGAATGGGAAGACGATTTAAGTTGGGAAGAAGAAGCTTTGGAAGATCCGATTCTCATCGGAGAAGAAAAGAAAAGAAAAACCAAAGTTGCCTCTGCCGATACGGAAGACGGTTTTTCCATTCCTGAAATTTCTTTACCGGAAGATAGATTCCCTTCTTCGGGAAAAAAAATCCAGGAAACTTCCGGTTATCTTCCCGTTTACTTTTTGAAATTTTACGGACAAGGAAAGAACACTCAATCTCAGCTAGTTAAAGTTAGTCGAGAGTTTAAGGGAGGAGATCCTATTCCTTTTGTGATGGAAGAGCTTCTGAAAGGGCCAAGTGCGGAAGAAAAATCAAAAGGAATTTTGAATGCGATTCCTAGAAGACTTAAATTTGACACAAATTATAAATTTGAGAACGGAATTTTACATCTTTCTTTTTCCAGAGATTTAGAATTAGGTGGAAGCCCTGAAATCCTCAAAGACAGAATCGATCAAATCACTTACAGCCTGATTGGAAACTTCGGAGTCAAAGGAATTTCAGTATACATCGGCAAAACCAAATTGAGAAGCCTGGGAGGAGACGGAATGAGCCTCCCCGAAATCTTAGCGAAAAACCCAAGAAAGGTCATTTTGTTCTAAATTTTTCTTATTACTTGCAAGATTCCATGGATCTTGTAATATTTGAAGGATTCACTCACCATGCGTAGGTATTCATTCAAAAGAGCCTTCTTTATCTTACGTAGGTTGTTTTTACGTACCTACCACCCTACCTTTATCGCTACAAATATCTCTGACATTCGCTCTTCCGTCATGATCTTTGCCGTACTATCAGCATTTACGTCCATCGTTTCCCTACTTTTTGTCGATTCTTTGGTGAGAACCAAAGAAGCCAGCTTCTGGATCGTATTCTTCCGCATTTCCACATTGCTCATTTGTTTCACCGCCTATGCCTCTGCAAAAAAGCGAATCCGTTTTTTTGAAAGACATATCTTTTCGTTCACCGGTTTCTTCATTGCTTCCCTAATTTTGATATACATTCCTATGATGATCTATGATAAACCGAACCACTCTTACTATCTTTACGGTTCCGCCATCGTCATTGCCAGTGCTTCCATCATACTTTGGATTGAACCAGTCCGTATCTTCCTGCTTTCCATATTATTTCTCTGTTTGTTCATCCCTTTACACTTGAACTTCTCGCAAATTATGGGATTCGATCGTTTCATATTCTACCAAGATATACTGATCGTTATATTTTTGTTAGGTATGGGTTTTACTGCAAACCTTCTTATTAATTATTGGAGATTCGAGGAGTTCCGCTCAAAGATAAGACTACGCATTACCGTAGGTAAACTTTTAAGAATCAATCAAAAGATCCAAGATTTATCCAGAATCGATTCCATGACGGATCTATTTAATCGTCGTTATCTGTTAGAACAGTTTGATTTATACAGAAGAAGATCGAAACGGGAAGGACTTGCGATCGGTCTAGTGATTTTGGATTTGGACAGACTCAAATTCATCAATGACCAATACGGCCACAAACAAGGTGACTTAGCGATCCAAGCATTCGGGCGTACACTTCGTTCTCGTGTTCGTTCCACTGATATTGCAGCAAGAATCGGAGGAGATGAATTTTGTATTTTAGCTTCTCCTATCGATGCGGTAGGATTAGAAACTCTAACGGAAAGTATCCGGGAAAAAATAGAAGTATTGAGAATTCCCGTTTATAACCAAGCAGGGGAGACCATCCGCATTACAGTTTCCATAGGAGCCACAATGTTCGGTCCGAACGAAGAAACCACTTTTGACGAACTCTATCATAAAATAGATACAGCTCTTTACACTTCCAAAAACGAAGGAAGAAACAGAATTACAATTCTCCCTCCTTCGGATTCCCTTCCGGTTTAATCTTCGCTAACGATTTGTTTGGTGCTTATCTGTCGATTTGAGAGTAAACATGCGTAAAATTTTATTCTTCATCGTATTCACTGCCAGCATTACACATTGCATCAATAAAGACGGTGAGTTTTACAATCCATTACATCAGAAAAAAGAAACGGATAAAAAGGTATGCGGTGCTTTGTACATATACTGCAAGGATCAAAACCAAGAATGTTCCGCAGGTAATTTAGAAAACCAGGAAGTCTGTTCTAAAAATTATCAAACTTGTATTTATTCTGTGAAAGCATGTATCTCGAAAGACAATAAAGTCAATGAGATCTGAAGGGAATCCTCCTGTTCCCCATCATTCCTTCCCCTCAGTCAAAACCAAAACGGTCATTTTTTTTATAAAAAAACTAGACAAGAATGGGAGAGAGTTGCAAGCTTACAAATGAGACTGATTCTCAGTCTTTGTCCCTTGACGGATAAGGTGTAAAGATTAGAGGGGGGATTTCTCCCCTTATTTTTTTAGATCTCTCTAAACCGCAGGTGCTCCCGAATATCTCTCCTGATACAATAAATCCCTTCTCACAGGTTCAAACCCTCCTTCCGAAAGGAACTTATGAGCTTCTTTTTCCGTCTTTAACCCGAAAGAGCGAAGTACATTTTCCTCGATGACCACGGAAGAGATATCATCCGCACCGCTGTAAAGTGCCAATTGCCCCACACCCTTTCCTAGAACCATAACGGAAGTTTCAATATGGGAGATATTGTCCAAAAAGATACGGCTGATTCCCAAAACCTTTAAGTATTCATGAGTGGGAACAGGCCTAACTTTAAATCGTTTTGTTTGCGGTTGGAATGTCCAAGGAATGAAGGATAAAAATCCTCCCGTGCGGTCTTGCAAATCTCTTATCACCTGCAGATGATCGATTACTTCTTTTTTCGTTTCTTCCGAACCGAACACTATATTGGCGGAACCGGGGAGACCCACTTCATGACAAGTTTCCATGGCACGCACCCACTCTTCTACACTCGCTTTTTTAGGCGAAATGATTTGCCGCATTCTTTCCGTTAGTATCTCTGCCCCCGCTCCAGGAACCGAATCCAAACCGATGGATTTTAATTCCTGAAGAACATCTTTCAATGGACGACCGGTAATGGTTTCCAAATTGATGATTTCGACAGGGGAAAAGGCCCGTATGTGCATGTCGGGAAATCTTTTTTTCACTCCGGAGATCACATCTTTATAATACTGATACTCAATATCAGGATAGACACCGCCTTGGAGGAAGAGTTGATCGGCTCCCATCTCCACTGCGTAGTCCATTTTTTCTAAAATTTCATCTAGAGAGAGAATGTAGCCTTTTCCATTCCCGATTTCATCCATAAAAGAGCAAAAATTGCATTCCACATTGCAGTAATTGGTATAGTTCACCACTCGGAACATTGTGTACGAAGCTTGGGTATGAGGTCGGATTTTTTCCCTCAAATGTCTGGCGACCATCTGTATTTTTAAAAAATCGCCTTCCTCATAGAGAAGAAGCGCCTCTTCTTGGGAAATCCTTTTTCCCCCTACTGCTTGGATCAGTATTTTGTCTACCGGGTCGGATTCTGAGAATGAGAACGAGTTAGGAAGCATAGATTACCTGCGTGGGACTAAAGAAACGTCCTTTCTAATCATTGTAAAAATCGAATTTTCCTGGACATTCATTTTTCTATGAAAATCCTAGGAAATACAACACACCTCAAGGGCAAAAATATAAATGGATATCGGAAGAATCATCTTTCACCTTCTTTTTACAGTTTTCTTCATCGCCGCAAACGTAGTATTTGTGCGAGCCATCCTTTACCGTTTGCGTCTGATCTTCCAAGGAAGACCAGCATCGTTTAACGAAGACATTCAAAAGAACCCGAACATTCCATTCCGAATCAAGAGTTTCTTTGAAAACGTAGTTCTTCAAAAGAAGAACTTCAGAGAACCTCTTCGTGGAATCATGCACGCGTTTATTTTCTACGGGTTTCTTGTTTATACCATCCATACAACCAGCCAAATGATTGCGGGTGTCTTCGGATACCTAATGGATGATCCTTATCATTTCGCTCTTCCTGAATTTTTGTTAGGCGAAACGGTAAATCACATCTACGAACAGACTGTAAATTACGTTTCCCTTCTGGTTCTTACCGGTCTAGGTTTCTTTGCATGGAGAAGATGGATCAAAAAAGCGAAAGGTTTGGATGTTCATTCTCCTGCTTCCGCAGTAGTAATCAGCATGATCGGAACTCTTATGATCACCACCCTACTTGGGAACGGTGCGAAAACGGTAGCCGCTACTTATTTTTCTCATGCAGGTCTCATCGACGGTGCCATCGGTAAAGTTTGGGAAGCTGTAGGAGTAAGTAATTCTTCTGCGGATCTAGTGTTCCAAATTATGTGGTGGGGTCACATCCTCACTGTATTCTCTTTCATGTTGTATGTTCCTACTTCCAAACATGCCCACTTAATCTTTGCACCTATCAATTACTTCTTCGCAACAGATACTCCTAAAGGTCAGTTGTCCAAACTTAATTTGGATGATGAAAATGCTGTCTGGGGATCGAACAGAGTGGAAGACTTCCCTTGGCCGAACCTTTTAGACGGTATGTCTTGTATCGAGTGTGGTCGTTGCCAAGTAGAATGTCCTGCAAACAGAACGGGTAAGATGTTAAACCCGAAAGCGATCATCGTAGAACTCAAACACCAATTGCTCGAAAAAATGCCTGAAGTGGACCAAGCTCGTGCCGGCAAAACCAGAGAAGAAGCTGCGGAAGCAGTTGCCGCTTTGGAAACAGGAGTCATCAACTCTCATGAAGGTCTCAGCGAAGAATCCATTTGGGGATGTACCACTTGTTATGCGTGCGTAGAAGCTTGCCCAGTAGGCAACAACCAAGTGAATGCAATCATCGAGATGAGAAGACACTTAGTTCTTGCCGAATCCAAAATGAGTCCAGAGCTCCAAAAAGCTTTTACCAATATGGAGAACAATTCCAATCCATGGGGTGTGGGCGCTCACACTCGTGCCGATTGGGCACAAGGTTTAGATGTAAAAGTTCTTTCCGAAGCGGAAGACAAAAACGTAGACGTACTCTATTGGGTAGGCTGCGCAGGAGCTTTCGACGAACGTAACAAAAAAATCTCCCGCGACTTCGTAAAGATCATGCAAAAGGCGGATGTCAACTTCGGAATTCTTGGAACGGAAGAAGGTTGTTCTGGAGACTCCGCAAGACGAGGAGGAAATGAATACCTCTACCAAACGTTAGCTCAACAAAATGTGGATACGATCAACGGTTACGGAATCAAAAAAATCGTAACAGCTTGTCCTCACTGTTACAACACGATCAAAAACGAATACCCTCAATTTGGCGGGGATTTCGAAGTGATCCATCACTCAGAATACATCAACCAGCTTTCCAAAGACGGTAAAATCGACGTGAAAGTTGCGGATGATGCGAATGCAGGAAAATACACTTACCATGACTCTTGTTACATCGGTAGATATAACAACAATTATGAGAATCCTAGAGACGTTGTGAAAAAAGTTTCCGGCGGAAAACTGGAAGAAGCAGTCGATCATCATAGCAAAGGACTCTGTTGCGGTGCCGGCGGGGCTCAGTATTGGATGGAAGAACACGTGGATGAATCCAATCCGGAAAGTATGCGTGTAAATAGCAAACGGACCGGTCAGCTTTTGGATACAGGTGCGACTACGATTGCTACCGCATGTCCTTTCTGTATTACGATGATTACTGACGGCGTCAAAGCTGCAGAAAAGATCGATTCTGTAAAAGTAAAAGACATTGCTGAGTTAGTTGCGGAAAATTTAAACTAACTCATGTCCCCTGAAGGAGGAATACATACTGGATTCTCAAGAAGATTCAATATGTATCTTCCCTCCTTCGGGTTGTTCTTATCTCTACTTCTCTTACTGAATTTTTTCCCTCTTCTTTCCGAATCCAATCCTACTGAATTTCCCAAAGATGGGATCGTCATCACTGTAGAAAAAGGACAAACCTTATCCACTATCTCCAAAACTTATTTGGATGATCCCAGAAAGTGGAAAGAACTTCTAAAATCGAACAAAATAGATAACCCCAATTTAATTCTTCCTGGAATGAAACTTTGGGTTCCTGCCAGTTTAGGAAAAAAACCGATCGCAGAAATTGCAAGAACGCAAGGAGAAACGGAAGTTCTGCTTGCTTCTCAAAAAAAGACATCTTGGGAAAATCCATCCTTAGGACTTGGACTCTATCTGAGAGACGAAGCAAGAACCAAATTAGAATCCTACCTAGAATTGATTTTAAACAACGGCTCGCTTCTGGAATTAGCACCGAACAGTCATGTGGTAATGGAAAAAGTAAAAACCGATTCCGAGCCGGACTCTTTTCTATTACGAAAAGGAAGACTGAGGGCCATCATCTCCAAAGAACAATCGACTCCTCCCAAAAAGATGTTCATCCTGAAGACCCCTGCCGCAACTGCGGAAGTAAAGGGAACCGAATTCATTACGGAAGTGGATGAAAAAGAAAATACAAGCGTTGGCTGTCTGGAAGGAAAAGTAGAAGTATCCGCCCAGAAAGTTACCGTCGAACTCAATGCAGGTTATGCGACATTCGTAGAAAAAGGAAAACCTCCAACGACTCCTTTTTTGATCCCGAAAGCTCCCGAAATCAAACCATGAATATTTTTTCCCTTTTCTTTTTTGGGATTCTCTTTTTTCTATCTCCTCTTTTCGCAGAAACGGAAATTCCCCCAGATGAGTTTCGTATGACTGCCTATTTGGATTCAGAAAATCCGATCATCCTGGAATATGAGGTGGAGTTTTGGAGAGAAAAAGAAGGGAACGTTTTGAACGGAAAAAACTTTCCCATTTCAAAACTGGTGCCACCGGGGAGGGTTGTGCTTTCTGTTCCTCAAGACTATCAATTCTTCAGAGTTAGGGCAGTAGCAAGAATGAATATCAGAGGTTTTTGGACAGAGTTCAACCAAATCCGAAGGTATCCTCTTACGAACCAAACAAGCCAAACTCCCAAACAGGTATTTGTGCCTCGTCCCCAAACGAAACCGGACGTTTTTCTAAGTATAACCAATTCCAAGAATGAAAACTTAACTTATCTTACACGACAAAACGTCATCCTGCAAAGTTTTGACGACACTGAGACGAAATTCGTACACTACCGTTTTTCAGGAGAACCTTGGAAAAAAGAAGCCAAACCTTCCTTGGAAATCGCCAAAGACGGGTTTTACGAACTGGAATACAGAGCTGAGGATGCACTGGGTAACGTCGAAAAATCGAACTATCTCAGCTTTTATGTGGATCAAACTCCTCCTAAAACGGATTTGCAATTCCAATCGGAAAGTTTTCGAAAAGGAGAAGTTTTGTATTTATCTCCTAAACTCAAAATCGGCTTTTCCGTAGAGGAAGAAGGATCGGGGCTAGACTATTCTCTTTTTAGAAATTACTGCAAAGGAGAATCTCCTGGAGACTGGATTCAATATAAATCCCCTATTCCTTTTTCCATTTTATCGGAAAAATCTTGCAAAAATGAAATCCATCTGGAATACTATAGCGTAGATAAGGTGGGGAATAAAGAATCCGTTTCCACTCTCACCTTTCGTCTTCCTTAATATACACGAAATGCAAAAACTCAAGGGATATCTCCGTTCCTTTCAATCGATCTTTGAGATCATACGATCAAAATCGTTTCTAAAACTGTTTTTTTCCCTCTTTTTTCTCATCATACTTCCCTATGCGATTTATATCACCTCGGTTCTTTACTCCAATTATTCGGAGTCCCTGGATTGGAACTACAGATTTCAATTAACAAGAGTTCAATTGTTAGCTATCGATTTGGAAAACCACATCAGAGACCATCTGCTCGTTCAATCCAAAGATAAAATCCATTACTTCAAAGGAAATCCGGAGGAACTTAGCCTTCATCCGGTTCTTTCCAAATGTTTTCCGAATACGATTCCTAAAGAATTTTTGGAAGAAAGATCCGCTTATTTTTTCCCTTGCGTTGTGGACTCTTCGGAGGAAACGAATTGGATTTTGCTCTTGGAAGGAAAATCTGTCTGGGTTTATTCCGCCGATTTTCTGGAAGACTTGCTTCTGGACACTCCCTATAGCGAGCCGAACGAAACTATTTTTATCGTAAATAACGACGGCTCTTACGGAATCTCCAGTTTGATAGAAGACGGTTTTCAGATCAACCAAGGTTGGTCAGAATCGATTCTTTCTTCCATAAAAGAAGCGGGGAAACTTCCTAAAATCAGGGAAGTGACGAACAAAGAAACTTACTTTCTCTCCAGTTTCCCTTTGTACGGACTTCCCTTTCATCTGTTCGTTGCTAGCCCGAAAGAATCCATTCTTATCCCCATCAGAAAGGAACTATTTCAAAATATCATTTTCCTATCATTGTTAGGTGTATTGTCCATAGGTCTCTCCGCTTGGATTGCAGGAAGAGAAATGGAGGACAAAAGAAAACTCAATATAGTATTCAATGAATTCCCCCATGCAGCCGCATTGTACGATCTGGATGGAAAAATCCTTTTGATCAATCCCATTCTGGAATCGAAAATATCGATTCGAAACTTGTTCGTATCGAATAAGTCAGTTTATGATCTTCTGAATGAAGAAGCGGTTTTATTTCTTTCCAATGCAAGAAAGAACAAAGACTCAATCGCCAATACAAGAAAAGAAGAATGGGAAACTGTCGGCACAGACGAAGAAACGGTATTTTTAGAGATCCAATTCCATCTTTGGTATCTGGACAATAACACAAATAATGCGAGAGGTTCTCTCGTATTGGTTCAGGACATCACCAGTAAAAAACTAGTCTTTGAAAAAGAGATGGGTTATGCAAAAACGCTTCAAAAAAAATACCTTCCTCAGGCAAGAATACAAATCCCCAATCTGTCTTATGATTATTTCTATCAACCTCTCATCCAAGTAGGGGGGGATTATTACGATTTTCTGGATCTAGGTAACGATCGTTATATATTTGTTATCGCGGATATCGTCGGTCACGGAGTGCAGGCTGCAATGATGATGACGGTAGTGCGTGTTTTGTTTCATCAAATCGTAAAAGAAACGACCGTCCCTGGAGAAATTTTGGTAAAAATGAATTCAGGGGTTAGGAACAATCTCCCCGATTCTTATTCCTTCGTCCCTCTCCATTTCCTTTGTTTCGACTTCAAAACGAATGTGATTCAATATGGAAATGCAGGCCATCCTGGAATGATCCATATTTCTCAGAATCAAATTTCCATTCCGGAAAGATTGAATCCTATGTTAGGAATGCTTCCCAATTTCACTCCCAAGATTTTAGAACTTCCGATTCGGAAAGAGGACAGGTTTTATCTTTTTACGGACGGATTGCGAGATGTGCGAAACCTAAAAAAGGAAGAATTGGGAGACGATGAACTTGTTTCTTTCTTTCTGGAGAGGAGTTCTTCCCCCATGACTCAAGTGAAAGACGAACTGATTCAAAAAATAAAAATGTATTCCCAAGGTGCCACCTATCCGGATGACATCACATGGATCGGACTTCACATCAATTAACTTTCCAGAGGCGGAGAAGCGAGTAGATTGATTTCCTCATTGTTTTTCTGAAAATAATTCATATCCCATTCCGTATCGAAAAGCAAAGCAGCGTTGCCGTGCATGTCTTCCACCAAATTCGCATTCGATGGAACTTTCGATTTATCGTCAGGAGAAATCCACCTAGAGATGGCATAAGGCAGAATGTGTAAATTCGTATCAGCGCTGTATTCGTCTTTCAGTCTTCTTTGAAACACTTCGAACTGAAGTTTTCCCATGGCGCCTATAATGGGAACTCCTCCTCCGATGGTTCTGGAAGTAAACAAGTGTAAGATGCCTTCCTCTGCCAATTGATCCAATCCCTTCTTGAAGGATTTCAATTGAATCGTGTCTTTGCAAGAAATCGTAGCGAAAAGTTCCGGAGCGAAACTGGGAAGAGGTCTGAGAAGAGGAGCATTTCCACTGGAAAGAATATCTCCGATTTTGAATGTTCCCGGATTCACTAGTCCGATGATGTCTCCCGGATAAGCAAGATCCACAGTGTTGCGGTCTTGACCGAAAAATGCGAAGGAAGAAGATAACTTAACTTGTTTGTCCAGACGGTTGTGGTTTACGTTGAGTCCTCTTTCAAAGACTCCGGAACAAACTCGTAAAAAGGCGATTCTATCTCTATGCGCCTTATTCATGTTTGCTTGTACTTTGAATACAAATGCGCTGAAAGGAGAATGAACCGGATCCAAAAGGTTCCCGTCTCTCAGAGGAACATAGTCCGGAGCGGGAGCCAGTTGCAAAAATTTATTCAGAAACAATTCCACACCGAAATTGTTTACCGCAGAACCGAAGTAAACGGGAGTTTCTCTCCCTGCCAGGAAGGAATTGATGTCTACGGAACCGATTCCGTTTTCCACTAAGTCGATTTGCTCACGGAAAGCGGAAACTATCTCCGCATCGAATTGTTCATCTAACTCAGGATCTGCGGGACCGGACACTCTAAAGCTGGATTTTTGTTTTCCTCCGGGAGTTCGATCGAATAGGAAAAGTTGTTTTTCCCTCAAATCGTAAACACCCTTAAAATCGTAACCGGTTCCCAAAGGCCAAACATCCGGCACTGCCTTGATACCCAAAACCTTTTCGATTTCGTCCAAGAGAGCATATAGATCCTTGGTGGGACGGTCCATTTTATTGATAAAAGTGATGATGGGGATTCCTCTATCCCGACAAACACGGAATAGTTTTACAGTTTGAGGTTCTACCCCTTTCCCCGCATCCAAAACCATGACCGCAGTATCGGCAGCCATGAGAGTTCGGTATGTGTCTTCCGAAAAGTCTTCGTGACCGGGTGTATCTAGTAAATTGAGAATGGATTCGTTGTATTCAAATTGAAGAGCCGCTGAAGTGATGGAAATTCCCCTTTCCTTTTCCATTGCCATCCAATCTGAGGTGGCGGATTTACCTTCCTTTCTGGCCTTTACCGCTCCAGCAAGTTGGATGGCGCCTCCGTAAAGGAGAAGCTTTTCGGTAAGGGTGGTTTTTCCGGCATCCGGGTGGGCAATGATGGCAAAAGTTTTGCGACGTTTTACCTCTTTTTCAATCAATTCAGGGGACATAAATGCTATTCCATTCTGGGAAAAATCGGGATTCTGTCGAGAATAAAGAAGAATCGGCCAGAATTGTAGTCATTCTATGGGGAAGAGATTGACTTTCCCATTATGTCCCATTAGATAGGGAGGGGAGATTGTTTTGAGACGAGTCATTATTTTTCTTTTTCTAATCCTGACCACTCGGATTTTCTCCATCGACTTCCCCCATTTCCAATTAGGGGAAGATGCAGCCAAAGAAGAGTTCAAAAAAGGGATCACCTATAAAAACCTAAAACAATATTCCGCCGCCAAGGAAAGATTTCAAAAAGCGGTCTCTCTAAAGAAAGATTTCCACCTAGCAAGGCTGGAACTAGCAAACAACTACTTTCTATTAGGCGAATGGGAACAGTCCTTGGAAGAGTTGGAAATACTTTCCTCCCTGAATAAGAACGATCTTCTCCTTCAAAATAAAATCGAAGTCCTCCGCCTCAGCATTGCAGGAGGAAGTTCCTCGTTAGAAAGAACTTATTTCAAGACATTGGATGGAGACGGTTTCCGGGGGAAACGTTTTAGAAATCCTGTGGATATCGTTTTCGATGAAGACGGTAATTTTTATATCGCAGGATTCGAAACTTCCAACATAGTTCAATTCAATTCAAACGGAGAACCGATCTCAAACTGGAAAGGAAGTTTCACTAAAAAAATAGAAAAGCCTGTAGCACTCGCATATCACAATAAAAAGATATACGTATGTGACTTCGCCAAAGATGAGATTTTAATTTTCGATCTGAAAGGAAAATTGTTGAGTTCCGTAGGAGGAACAGGGAACGGAAAAGGAAAATTCCATGGCCCTGCAGGAATCAGCTTCGACTCTAAGGGAAGTTTTTATGTTTCCGATTCGGGGAACAATAGAATCCAAAAATTCAGTCCTACAGGAGAATTCGAAATCCAATTCGAAGGAATGGATGGGAATCGTCTGAAAAATCCCGCAGGGATCTGCGTCTACGACCAAAAGATCTATGTAGTAGACAAAGACAATGTGCGAGTTCTAGTATTCGATACTGATGGAAACGTAGTTTCAAAAATCAGCAAAGACGATTGGAAAAAACCCAGAAATATACGTATTTTCGAAAATCAAATCCATCTTACCGATGAACTAACAGGGATTTGGTCCTATTCTATGGATATGGGAGAATGGAAATTACTTCCCAGATTCAGAGATAAAAAAGGGGTTTATAGAGTATTGACTCGCCCCTTTGCAGTCAATGTCGATTCCACAGGATCCTTCTATGCAGTGGACTACGGAAGACATAGAGTCGACGTATTCGTAGCCAAAAACACACTTCTATCCAACTTAGATCTGAAGATAGAAGCCATCGATACGGCAGAGTTTCCTAATGTTCATATCTATACAAGGCTTCGCAATCGTTCCGGCAAAGAAGTGATAGGCGCAGACAGACTCGCTTTCCGAGTCTATGAAAACGACAACATGACTCCCCTATTCTCTTTGGCAAAAAAAGAGAAGTTGAATGAAAAGATGAATGTCGCTTTTGTTTATGAAAACAGCGAGGCATTGGCAAAAGCCAGACCTATTTTGGAAGACGGACTTTCTCCCTTTTTCAAATCCCTTACGGAATGGGATTCTCTTTCTTTGTATCGTGCAGGGAAAGATGCAAATTTGATTCTTCCTAAAACACAGTCCCTTCTTGAGATTTTGGCTAAAATCAGAGATTCTTCAAAGGAAGAAAAATGGAATTTCGGCAAAGCTTCCGTTATGGCATTGAACAAACTGACGACGAATGTAGGTCCGAGAGTGCTCGTGCTTTTAGTATCCGGAGAAAGCAGAGAACAAAGTTTTTTACAATATTCCAAAACCAGGATCGTAGAATACGCACGTTCCCATTCCATTCCTATCTTTGTTCTTTCCACTTCCCCCAAACAATCCGTTAGAAGGTCTTGGTTGGATATCACAGAACCGACAAACGGAAATTATATCGTTTTGGACGGGGAAGGAGAAGAAAGACAACTTTATTCCACTCTTAGATCTTATTTGGACTACAGATACATTCTTTCCTACAAAACGGATACCAATCCCGATTTGATCGATCGTTACATCAAATTGGTGGTGGATGTGGAACATAGAAACGTAAAGGGAAAAGACGAAGGAGGTTATTTTGTTCCTGGTGAAAATTAGAACCCTCTATCTTATTCTTATTTCTCTGCTGATCGCACTTGGGATCTCCGCACAATCAGCACTGGATGAAATTTCCTTAGGAAAGGAAAAACAATCAGCAAACGATTGTAAAAAGGCAATCATCCATTTCCAAACAGCCCTACAAAGAAATTCGAATTCGATTGAAGCAAAGATCGGATACGCACAATGTTCCAAAATATTAGGCTCCATTACGGACAGTAAACGTGCCTTTTCCGAAGTTTTGAAGAGAGATCCCAAAAACTTCGATGCAGTGATCGGTCTTACTGAGATCAATATCGAGCTGGGAGAGTTCTCTGAGGTTCCCAAAAGGATCGACCCTCTTCTTGAAGAATACCCGAACCATACAGGGCTTCGCATCTTAGAGTCCCGTTTTTTATTTGCGCAAGGCAGAAAGGAATTGGCCATCCATAAATTACAGCGATTGAGTGAAAAATTGAATCATCCTACGGATGTGGAAAAGATGTTAGGTGAACTCTATCTACTGACAGGAAAATGGAAAGATTCGGAAGAAAGCCTTTCCAGATACACCAGCCTTTCTCCCAGTGATCCGGACGGATTTTATCTAAAAGCCCAACTGAATCTTTTTCAAAATTACTTTCATGTTCCTAAGCTTATCGATTCGCTAAAAGATGCGGAAGAGAATATAAACAATGCTTTGAGCTTGAACTCCAAACACGAAGCGTCTCGCCTTCTTTTGGTAAAACTCAAAATGATCCAAGCCAATATTTCGGGAAATCAGGAGAAGGCGGTTTTGGAATCCGCCTTTAGGATCATTTACGAATTGGCAAGAGAATTCCCTGAGAACAAACACTATCATTCGTTAGAGGCAAGTCTTGCGGAAGAATTAGGCAGAACCCAATTTGCAAGTTATCATTATAGAAGAACTTTGGGTCTGGACGATTTGGATGAAATCGTTCGTTTTGCTGCAGAAGAATATTCGGTAAAATCGGAAAAAGAAGATTCCAAACTGAGAAGAGAACTGGGCGAATACAGAAGAGAAAGATACATTGCGGAAAAACATTCCCTTTATTTCAAAAGTGCGAAGTTCCATCTTCTGCGAGCCAAAGATTTAAGTCCTCAAACTCCATCCGTCCGTTCCGAATTACTCGAGTTTTACGATCTAAGCGGAGAATCGATCCAGTATGTGAATCTTCTTCTTCGTTTGAGAGAAGAAGACCCTAGCCATTTCAAACTGCAGAACAAACTGGACTTTGCCATTCAGAAATTGAAACAGTCTTTGGAATCGAAAGAAGGTTATCTCAATGTGGAACTTCATGGGATCCAGAAAAAGCCTACTTCCACTAGCCCAGAAGTGTTCGTATTCGACCTGGAATCTAGACTTGCTTTTCCTGAAAATTATCCTGCGGGGAGACTTCTTGCCAAAGCGATTCGTTATGATCTCTCCCAAATTCAGAATGTAAGAGTGACAAACAACGGTGAGTTGGCAAAAATCAGAAACTCCCTTTCTGAAACCAACTTCCATCCCTTCACAAAGACCATTCCTTTTTCCGTAGAAAGTCTTCACAATTTGGATCAGGACAGAAGAAACGTAACAAAGATTCGTTATGTGGTGCATGGAAGTTATCAATATGTAAATGACAATATAGAAATCGATATCAGACTTTATGACAGAAAGCTGTCCAGAGACATCGGCCAGTGGAAAACAAGTCAAAAAGGAAGAGACAGTCTTTCTACGATCATTTCCAGAGTGACAGAGAAGATCAAAAACATCCTTCCTATAGAAGGAAAAATTCTAAGAGTCAAAACGGATGAAGTTCTGATTTCTTTAGGTAAATCGGACGGACTTTCCGTTAAATCTGTGATTCAATTTATCAAAAACGATGCCCTTGTCACGGAGGGGGAAATCATCGAGCTGGGAAAAGATATGAGTTTGGTGAAACCGAAACAAAGAGGTTGGGAGAAAGAATTGGCAACCGGTGATTTTGTTACCGTTCGTCCAAACGAGGATAAAGCCCGGAAAAATAACTGAGCAGATATTCTGAGATTTCAGACTCCAAACTTTCAGGGACTTGAGTTTCCTTAAATTCGATCTGCATCATTTTGCCCTTTGCATACAAAGAAACCACTTCTTCTTTTCGTAAAATTCTAAGTATAGGCAGAATGGATGTTTTGTGGTGTTCTGCGGTAAAAGTAATTTCCTGATCGGTAAATTTTTTATTGGAAAGGATGCGTTTGATGCGCGGGTTCGGAGTGTCTTTCCAATATAAATCCGCATTCGTAAAATAAAGAAAGCTACCTTCTTCCAATGAATAGGAAATTTCACCTCCTTCCAAAATCCCAATATCTGTTTCTGAGATATCCAAAGGTAAACCGTCTAATATAAGCCCGTTCCATTCCCCTTCTCCAAATCCTACATATACATTTCCTAATCCGCTCGCATTTCTTTTGACCCGAATCTTCAAATGAGTCAGATTCGAATTCGATTTTCCCTCCTTCCCATACCTGCTTTTTGCGGCAAAATCGAAGGAGAGTTTTTTCTTTTTAAAAATGAAAAGAGAGGAAATCCAGCCTTTCAATGTTTTGCGGGAAGACGATTGCTATAATCGATGAGCTGTCTGCCATATTCCTTGTCCATCAAAGGGGAAGAAATGAGAAAATCGGCACTGGATCTGTTACATGCCATCGGAATATTATAAAGTACGGCCACTCTCAGCAACGCCTTTACATCCGGATCGTGGGGTTGGGCAGTCAAAGGATCCCAGAAAAAAACCATAAAATCGATTCCGTTGTCCACGATTTTAGCTCCAATCTGCTGGTCTCCTCCGAGCGGACCGGAAATAAAACGAAATACGGGAAGTGCCGTCCTTTCCTGGATGAGTTTTCCAGTGGTACCTGTGGCGGATAAATGATGTTTGGAGAGTGTCCCCTTATTGTACATCACCCATTCCAGAAGATCTTCTTTTCTGTTATCATGAGCGATCAAAACTATGTTTTTAGCCAATTCCATTTTTCTTTGAATCGAGGTCATAGAATGATAGTTCTTGCCAAGTTCCTAGATTCAAGGAAAGTTTATATAAACCGATTTAGGAAACGATATGCAGTTTGTTCTTTTTACTCTTTCCTCCTTATTTTTCCTTTTATTTTTAACGCCTTCTCTCTTCTCGGACGCATCCAAAACGGAAAATAGAAATTCGGAATCCAAATTGGAGCAAATCCTGCCGGGAAGTACGGACAAAACCTCACCTTGGGGAGATGGACCGGAGCGATTCCAGGAAATTGAAATCTTAGATTTAGTGGACGAATCCTCTTCCCAAAAACGCTGGAAGGATGCGAACAGAGAATACTCTCTTGCCATCGAAAGTTTCGATGTGGTTTCCAAATCGATCGAAAAGAAACGGGAAGAATCCAAAAAAGAAATCTTCTATGAAGACCGTTACGAATGGCAAAAAAAGACCCGATGGGAAACCAAAGAAAAAGACTTCCAAAGACAATTGGCGGAAGCTAGAAACCAAGCAATAGCAAGACTCATCAAAGGTATGTCCTATTTGGATAAAATAGAAAATCCTAAGGTGAAAGAATCTGCGCCCTATTTGGATTTAAAAGCGGGATTGTACAGAGAATACATCAAACACCAGGACGCTTTTAAAAACTACATGCAGTCTTCCGATTTTTTGGAAAGATACATCGGCCTTTCCGAAAAACACGAAAAGGAAGCCGAACCACATAGACTTTTGGCACTTGCTTATGAGAAATTAGAAACGAACGCCTGGAAGGGAAAAAACACAAGCATTGCGGAAGAATGGAAGGAAGCAAAAAAGAAACATTTGCTCCGTTTTGCGGAGCTACACTATGGCAGAGATTCCAAAGAATTCACCGCCATAGAAGAGAAAGTTGCGAAGGATATTTAAGAAAGTCCTAATTTCTTTTTCAAAGATTTGTTTTCTTCGATCAAATCTCTGATCTCTTGTTCCGTATATTCGAACAATCTGTCCTGCGCTCTTAGGATTTTATCCAGATTCATTTCTTCGATACGAGAGTAGTTTAACACTTCTTCTGTGGCCTTTTGCAGTTCCAAAGCGTGTTTGAGTTCTCTTTCTCTCAAAGCATCCAATTGTTCACTGGCACGAACCCTTTGATGAAGTTCGATAAGTTCTTGGTGTTTCAGTTCCGTCACTTTTTCCATCGCATGATTGATCCCTTCTTGGGATTTTTTCACATGTTCTTCGTATTGAAGGATGGATTTTAATGCGTCATTTTCCTTTTTGGAGTCTTCATATTCCCTGTGTGCTAGCGAGAAAACCCCTTCGAAAAAACCTACGTTCTCCAAACAACTGTTGCCTATATCCAAAGCAGCGGATCTGTAAAATTCGGCTTGGATGGTTCGGTCCAAAATGAGTCTCAGCTCTCTTTGGTGGAGAGGGTTTTCCAAAACCAAATATTTGGAGTTGGACTTCACATCCTCCTGGATGGAATCCACTCCGTCTGGGGAAGAAACGATGATCAAAGAAACAAAGGGATGAAGGTCGAAATCCTTTCGGAAAGAGGGAGGAAGGGATTTCCATTCCTGTAAGGTCAATTGTAAAAATAGAATATTGATATCATTTGGGGAAGGTTGGACTTTTTCCAGATCCTTCAAAGAAATTTGATTCACTTGTATTTTTATTTTTGGGTGTTTCCACAATTCAAGGGGAAAGGGGCGATCCTGCGAGAGATTCCAAATCAAGGAAGTTTTCAACGATATTACTCCAAACCGGTCTTCTATCTGATTCAACAGGCTGAATATGGAATTTTCCAGCAAAATTTTACCTTATTTCGATTTCTTGAATCGATTTTTTACGATCTCCATCCAATCAGAGATTCGATCTCTTGTTTTAAAATAAAAAGAGAGTTTGCTTCGAATCGATTCGGGGAGTTTCGCATCCGTCCTAGAAATCATGATATAAACCGAAATGAGTGCAATCACAATATTGGCAGACCATGGCCCCACCCAGTCCGGGACATTCGCCTTATAAGAGACTCCTGAGCCGAAGATAAAGAAAAGGTAGTAGATCAGTAAAAACACTACAGCTAAAGTGAAACTCATTCCCTTACCCGAACGTTTGACGACAAGCCCCAAGGGAAAAGAAAGAAAGAAAAAGATCTGGCACGAAAGAGGAGTGGCGAACCTTTTGTGTATCTCCACATTGAAAGAAGTGAGCGTTTTTTTGGATTCGGTAAGCAGCTCACTTAACTGAGTGAAGATGGCAAACTTCTGAGTCAGTTCTGTCTGATCTCCCGTCCCGCTGGTGCCTGCCATAAGGATCTCCATCTTCAACTGCTCTACGATTCCGTGCAGTCCCTTAACCCCTTTGATGGAATATCCCATTTCTTTTAAAATTTCAAGTCCGGGGATGTTTTCCAATCCTTCGCTTTCGATGGAATTACGGATATGGATGAGCATAGGAAGGGAAAACGTATCGGGTTTTACGTTGATTCCTAAGGTTTTCGTTTCCTTTTTCGCAGGAACGTTATAGTCCATCTCCCCTTTTAAAAAATTGGTAAGACTGATCCCGTTCGTATCAGGATTCCATTCCAGTACGAAACCCTTTTTCAAACGAATGGATTTTTCATAATCGCCGTTAAGATTTTTTTTCTCAACTAACATCCCTTCTTTGGCATTGATGATTTGAATGACTTTGGAACCTCCCATAGGAATGGCCAAATTATTCATCATGATAAAATCGGTTCCTTCGGAAGAGATCTGCCATTCCCGAATCTGTACATTGCTTAGATTCCCGTTTTCATCCACTCCCCCGGAATACATGGTTCTTCCTTTTTCAGCGAATAGATCCTGGGTTTTATCGCCGGAAAACTGTCCCGGCTGAATGGCAAGTAATGGGTTATATGTGGCGATCCAATTGTCGAATTCTTTCATCTTACGGGTGTTTTCCGGTCCAAGATAAAAGTTCAGATACCCCACGATCAGAGTCATTAGAAAGCCGAACATTAAAAAGTTGGAATAGATATAAGGAAAAGAAACTCCGGATGCCCTCATCGCAGTGATTTCTGAATCTCCGGATAGCCTTCCCGCTGCCATAATCCCGGACATCAGACAAGCCATAGGAATGGTCATGGGAAGAGTATTGCCGAATACATACCCCATATAATCGAGAAGACGGAAGATATCCACTCCCTTTCCCACAAAAAGACCGATCATCTTCTGAATGGCGACCGCCATATAGATCATCGTAAAAAAAGACAATGCCACTAAAAATGGACTTAAGATTTCTTTCAGAATGTAAAGCCTGAGGATAGGGGGTTTGAATTTTTTGAATCGCCCTCCTTTGTCCGTATGAACCTGAAAATCAGGAGGTAAATCGTCCTTCGAAAATACCCTAACGGTTCTTAGGTCGACTTTCTTTTCGTTAGCCACGAACCGCCTTTCCTCTCAAAGTGGCGCTTGTCGCAGATTCGATCGCAACAGGCACCGTTTTGCCGATCCAATCCTTCAGATCGGTGCTTTCATTTTCAGGTATAGGAAACACTACCATTCTACCGCAATGGGATCTTCCGCATAACTCAAGTTTACTTTTTTTAGAAGTATTTTCGATCAGAATGTCGAAGGTCTGCCCTATTTTTTCCTTGTTTCGTTCCAAGGAAATTTTGGTTTGAAGATCCACTAGTTCGATCAACCTGCGGGATTTTTCCTCTTCGGGAACATCGTCGATGAACTTTCTTTTGGCGATTGTCCCTTCTCTCTCGGAATATTTAAACATATAGGACATATCGTATCCTACCGTTCTTACTACTTCCAGAGTCTCTTCGAATTCTTCCTTGGTTTCTCCCGGAAAACCTACGATGATGTCGGAGGTAATTCCGATATTCGGAATTTGAGAACGGATTCTTTCCACCAAATCCAAATATTCCTTTTTCGTATAACTTCGTTTCATGTCTCTCAGAACTTTGTCGTTTCCTGCCTGAAGAGGCATGTGGATCTGAGAAGAAAAACGATCTTCCTTTGCCATCAAATCGATCAAATGAACTGGAAAATCTTTAGGGTGAGGAGAAGTGAATCGGATTCTTTCTATTTTCGTTTTGTTTAAGATGTCTTCCACCAAACGAGAGAAATCGGCATCTTCGTAGGAATAACTGTTCACATTTTGACCGAGAAGAGTGACTTGTTTCACTCCCATATCCACCAGCTTTTGAATTTCGTGAACGATGGAAATCGGCTCTCTGCTTCTTTCTCTTCCTCTTGTATAAGGTACCACACAGAAAGTACAGAAATTATTGCATCCTCTCATGATGGTAACGAATGCTTGGATTCCATTCACTACCTTAGGTTCCAATTCGTCGTAGGTTTCCGTTTTGGAAAGACGAGTGAGTTGGACGTCTCTTTCCCCTTCTCTGATTTTACGAATGAGTTCGGGAAGATTGCGATAGTTGTCCGGCCCGACGATCAGATCCAAAGGAAGTTCTTGGTGAAAAAGATCTTCTCCCAGGTTCTGTGCCATACATCCCAATACGCCGATCACCAAATTCGGGTTCTTCTTTTTGAGATAACCTAGAGATTGAAGTCTGCCGTAAATTTTTGCGTGAGCATTCTCACGAACCGCACATGTATTTAGAAAGATAATATCGGAATCTTCAATGGTTTCTGCGGAATCGTATTTCTCTTGTCGAAACAATTCCCTTACGATCCCCGAATCGTATTCGTTCATTTGGCAACCGTAGGTTTCCACAAATACCTTTCCCAACTGAGAGGAAACTAATGGGGAAGATTCGGGTAAGGTCAGGCTCATAATTCTATGATTTTTAGAAAAATCCTAGTGTAAAGCAAAGATCATCTAGGAATTGACTGATTCCCTGAGGTCTGGCATTTTAGGATCAAAATATCATGTCCAGAGTGAGAAAGGCAACTTATTACGAGATCCTGGGGATAGATCGGAATTCCTCCGTAGAACAAATTCGTTCTCAATTTCAGGATCTGCATAGATTTTGGAGCCAAATGGCTCGTGCGAACGCCTCTCAAGCGGAAGCCCAAATTCTGGAGATCACCCGCGCCTTCTCCGTACTTTCCGATCCGGAAGAAAGGCAAAAATACGACCTCTCCCTCGATTTTGAATTCGTATTGTTAGACGGTAAAACCAAAGACCCTGACATGGAAGAGGCTTACGACGTATACAGAAGCACTCATAAAAAAACATACCAAGAGATTCTAAACGAATTCAGTTTTTTTAAGGACGAATTGGGAGATACCTTATGGCTTCTTAAAACGACTACAGTCTATTTGGTTTTGAGTCTGCTTGTGTATTCGCTTCTGGTTTTATCGATTTCTTTTTTGCCGGAATCCTGGGTCGAAAAAAATGCAAAATGGAGAAATTATCTCATCCCTGTATATATAGTAGTTTCTGCCTTAGGTTACTTATGCCTAAGAAAGTTTTTTCTGAATCCTAAACTGCGAAAAAGAAAAGAATCCAGAAAATTAAATTAGTCCTTTTTTTCCCGAATCTCCTCCGGAAATAAAATCGGAAGTATATTCGAAAAACAAGCACCACTTAGGTGAAGAGAATCGACAAAGTCTTTGCAGGCCCAAGTAGGGTTTCTACTCGGATCGATCAGATAAAAAGGAGAGCCGGGAGTTTTTTTACCGTTCTCAACAATCTCTTTCAATTTCAGATTAAAATCTTCCCAAATTCCAGAATCAACCATTCTTTTACGCAAAGGTTCCGCAACGACGGGAACATAAAAGATAACAGGGATTTTACGGCCTTCCATCAACTTCACGATTCTTTTGAAGAAATGGATTTGAGTGAGAGAAATGCGAAAAGGTCTTAAATGTTGGTTGAAAATATTTTCGGCATCCTTTTCCAAAAAGAAATCCGCATTGGCGAATTTGATTTCATTCGGAAGAGCTCCGAATTTTTTTCGATTCGCCAGTTTGATTTTTTCGATAAAACCTTTTTTGTGTTCTTTGCCTGTGATTCCTGTACTCACTCCGGGAATGAATCCCATTTCCAATTCCTTATTATTGGCTTTGATGGCGGAAGGATCGACAGGATACTTATACAATGCGAATAGCTTTTTGAGAAAATAGGTTTCGGTTTCATCTACGGAAAAACCGGTTCCTTCCGATTTCCAAGGATCGGAAATCTTAGATCTGTAAAAATCTATGTTTTTTAGGATAAAACCCGCATCGTATGATCCGTTTAACGAATACTCAACGGAACTTTTAGAAAAAAGAAGAGGATCCACCTCCACTAACACATACGAAATGGGAAGATTCGCATTCAGAGAACGTTCCAACCAATAGTATTCGAAAGAAGGAGGTCCCATAGGAGCTGCAAAATTGAATGTGGATGTATTTTGCATCAAACCTGCGATATGATCCGAATCGAATTCCCCGGATCTGGAACTTCCCAAAATCAAACCTATGTTTTTGTTAGGAAATTTTTTATTTTCCTCGAGCATTACGGAGAATAGATCTTCTTTTAGATCGTAAAAACTTCTTTCTATCTTTTTCCAGCTATGCGTATTCTCCACAATGATGGGAAGAAAAAAGATCTTATCGATCAGAAAGAGAACGAAACAAAGAAATAAAGGGTACAGTAAAAATTTTTCTTTCCAGATCATAAGTATTTCAGAATTGAAAATAAATAAATTCCGTTCCTCCTGGAGCCAAATAACCGAGTAAAATCAAGGATACGAAACCGAAAGCGGTCAAAAACACCAAACTCTTCTTTGTCGACCATTCCTTTCTGGGGAAATCCTCTTTCATCTGCATATAATTGAATAAAAAAGTGATCAGCATGGAATAAAAGATGAATTCCAATTTAGGGCTTCTTTCTCCTGCATGACCGAAAAAAGTGAATTGAAGCAGTTGAATGGCTCTAGGCATATCCGGTGCGTTGAAAAAAGGAATCATCAGGCAGAAAAACAGGAAGGCATATACGGTTCCCAAAACCTTTTTGTAAGTAGGAAGGGGCAGCCTTACATCGATTCCCTTCGATTTTCGATACAACTCCCATTTTCTTTCTATGCTGAGAACCACGCCGTGGGTAAATCCCCAGACCAAAAATGTGATATTGGCTCCGTGCCAAATCCCGGCAAGAGAGAATGTGATCAAAAGGTTGATATAGGAACGAAATTCGGAAACACGAGATCCGCCTAACGGAAAATAGATATAGTCCTTGATCCAGCTGGATAAGGTAATATGCCATCTAGTCCAAAGTTCCCGAATGGAAACGGAAAGATAAGGAGCTCTGAAGTTTTCAGGAAGATCGATTCCTAACAATTTTCCAAGACCTCTAGCCATATCCGTATATCCTGAAAAATCGCAAAAAATACGTGCCGCATAACCGAAAAGCACCATAAAATTGGTGAGTCCGTCGTACTGATCCGGATTTAAAAAGACAGGGTCGATGACGGGGGACAGATTGTCCGCAACCACTACCTTTTTCAAAAGTCCTAGAAAAACCAAATAAAAACCTTCGAATAACTGATGTTTGGTAGCGGACAATCTGTCCAGTTGGTAGAAAAATTCCCCGTGACGCACGATCGGCCCTGCAACCAGTTGAGGAAAAAAGAATACGAACAAAGCATATTTTAGAAAATTAGGATTTTCTTTTGCTTCTCCTCTTTTCACATCCACGGAGTATGCGATCATTTGAAAGGTGTAAAAGCTGATAGCCAAAGGAAGCGTGATGGATTCGAATCCGAATTGGGAATCCAAAAAGTTTCGAATCACTTCCGGCTGGAACATGGAGGAACCTGTCAGATACAGAAGGCTGTCCCAGAAGAAATAAAAATATTTGAATAAAAAGAGATTGGTCAAGTTTACGAAAAGAAGAATAGGAAATGCCCAAGACTTGGAATTTTTTTGAATTTTGAGATTACAAAAATGGTTGAAAGCGACCAAACCCAGGAAATGGAATGCGAAAGGAATGGACCAAGCAGCGTAAAACAATAAAGAGGCGACAAATAGGAATACAAGCCTCCATTGCCCTCGAATGCTCCAATTGAGCACATAAACCACCAAAAAGAACAAAAGAAAACTAAGAGATGTAAATTTCATTTTAAATTACGGCCACCCTATCAATCGGAAACGAACGAATCAACTTGAATCACTAACCCTTTCAAATATTCCCCTTCCGGATGGAAGATGGAAAATCCATGATCGGGACCTTGCGTCATTTGGTAAAGAACTCGCACCCTTTTTCCGGCGTCTTTTGCGGCACCGAACACTATCTTTTTGAATAAATCGGGAGAAATATGTTGAGAACAGGAGAAAGTGAATATAATTCCTCCCGGTTTGATTTTGGACATCGCCTTCAAATTGATGTCCTTATATCCTCTTGTTGCCTGATTCACTGTGGAAATATGTTTCGTAAATGCAGGAGGATCCAAAATGATCAAATCGTAGGCGCCCGCTTCCATCTCTTTCAAATAACGAAAACTATCCGAAACAAGTCCCTTGTGTTTGGATTGAATCCATTCTTCCGAAAAATTCAGACCGAGATTTTGAGCGCAAAGATCGATTGCAGATTTGGAAATGTCCAATGTATGGACCGACTCGGCGCCGTTAGCAAGTGCATAAACGGAAAAAGCACCCGAATATCCGAAAGTATTTAAAACCTTTTTTCCTTTTGCAAATTTACCTAAAAGACTTCTGTTCTCTCTTTGATCTAAAAAGAAGCCGGTTTTCTGACCGTTCTCCAGATCCGCCAAAAAAGAATGACCATTCTCCAAGAATCGAACCTGCTTTTCATCACCGCAATACCATTGTAAGTGGGCAGGTTCTCCTGAGTCCGATTTTTCACCTTTTTCCAAAACGGTAGTAAAACCCTTCTCCTTTAGAAAAGAGACAAGTTCCTCTTTATGCAGTTTGCTTCCGGGAGTTCGAAGCTGCATCACTGCCGCATTCGCATAACAATCAACAATGAAGCCTGGGGAAAGATCTCCCTCGGAATGCAAAAAACGAAAGGAATTAGTGAATTTAGGATCGAGCCATTCCTTTTTGGAACGGTAGACAGATTCCCATCTGCGGGTCCAAAATCCAGGATTTAGGTCGGACTCAGCCTCTTCGAAAGAAAACAGGCGGATACGGATTTGGCTATCAGGAGCATAATGACCCCAAGCTAAAAATTTGCCCTCATAGGAAAGAACCCGAACAGTTTGTCCGGGAGTGAGACCTGGCTCTTCCTTTTCTATAGCCCCGGAAAAGATCCAGGGGTGGTAATTTAGGACGGCTTTCTCTTTATTTTTTTTAAGTCGAATCGACATATTTTTGACCAAAATGTCATTTAATTATTATAAAACTATGAAAAGATGATTCTTGATGAAGTTTCTTTTTTTCTGTTTTTTGGGCCTTTTTTCTTTTTTCCTCTCCGTTTTACGAGCGGAGACAGTTCCCGTCTTCCAGATTGAGAATCTATCTTCTCCTGTCAGCCTAGATTCTCTTCCCGACTCCTCCACTCCTTGGCTGGCGAGTTCGGGAGATCTTACGGAAGAGGAAATCAAAAACATCAATCTTTCCAATTTCCACAGTTACTCTTGGAAGCCGGTGAGAGTGCCCGGAAACATCGTGAAGGATGCACCAGAATTCAACGGCAAAAAGACCATCCTTTTGGCAAAATGGGTGAAAGTTCCCAGAGAAAAAACAGGAAGCCTTGCAGTACGATTGGGTGTCATCAACGATCGGGACAGAACGTACTGGAACGGAAGGTATTTGGGAGGAAGCGGCAAGTGGGACGACCCGGATGCACAATGTTACGATAAAGTTAGAATCTATCCCATCCCTGACAGAGATGTCAAATACGATAAGGAAAATCTCATTCTCATCCAAATACAGCCTTACTTTGATTACACTGTAGGAGTCGAACAGGATAGAACGGAAATCGGTTCCGCTACACAAATCTACAAACAGTTTTATCTTGACGAGTTCACCAAACTTCTCTTCCTTATGGTCTATCTGACGGTAGGAGGTTATTTTTTATTCCTATTCGTGAGAAGAAGAAGGGAATCTGAAAACTTTTTCTTCGCATTGTTTTCCTTTTCCCTTGTGATTTATAATCTTTTTAGAAACCAAATCAAATACGAGTTCGGTGTCCCTTTTCTTCCCATGAAACGCCTCGAATACGCAGTGTTAGTGATGCAAATTCCTTTTATGTTTCACTTCATTCGTAAACTATTCGATTATAAATACCTGCTCGTTTCCAAAATCGTAGATGCGATTCAGCTCGGATTTATTTTGATTTTCGTATTTTCTTCCAATATCGAATTTTATAATTTTCTGACAAATAACGTCATCCAGCCTACCTGGCTATTTTACGTCGTCATCATCCTCTATTATCTGATTAAAAAGATCATCCAAAAGGACAGGCAGGCAATGTATATATTCTGCGGACTTTTGGTGGTGATCTCCGCAAGTATTTTGGATGTGCTTTCCACAAGAGGAGTCATCGTATTTCCTAGAATTTTAGGTTACGCATTCTTAGCATTTATCGTAAGTTTGGCGACTATTTTAGCGAACTCCTTCGTAAAGCTGAACGAAGAAGTGGAAGACCTCAACAAAAATCTGGAAAAAAAAGTTACGGATCGTACGGAAGCTCTCAACCAATCCTTAAAACAGGTCAACAGCCTAAAAGAACAACAAGACGGGGACTATTTTTTAACCTCCCTTCTCATCAATCCTCTTGCAAAAAACGAAAATCAAAGCGAAACGATTTTAACGGAATTTTATACGAAACAGAAAAAGAAATTTTCATTTCGAGGGAAAGAAAACGAAATCGGCGGAGATATCTGTATTTCCTCCAATCTAGAGTTAGCCGGTAATAAATATACGGTCTTCGTCAACGGAGATGCCATGGGGAAATCCATCCAAGGAGCAGGAGGAGCTCTTGTATTAGGAGTCGTTTTTCATGCAGTTCTAGCAAGATCTCGTACGTCCCTGGCAAAAACAAAACCTCCTGAAATTTGGCTGAAAGAACTATTCTTAGAACTACAAACCATCTTCGAAAGTTTCGACGGTTCCATGCTTACATCCATCGCCCTAGGACTTGTAGAAGAACAATCCGGGTTCATGTACTATTTGAACGCGGAACACCCTTGGACCATTCTTTACAGAGACGGAAAATCCTCTTTTATCGAAAACGAACTTTGGCTCCGTAAACTGGGATTCCCGAAGAACGATCAAAACTTCTCCGTAAAAACCTTTCAACTTCAACCGGGGGACGTCATCATTTGCGGTTCGGACGGAAGAGACGATATCGCTCTTCCAGTGAGTGCGGAAAACCAAAGGGTGATCAACGAAGATGAAACTTTGATCCTTAAATGGGTAGAAGAATCGGATGCGGACCTGAATACCATCGTGGATAAAATCAAAAACTTCGGAGAAGTGACGGATGATTTAACTTTCCTTAAAGTAAGTTTTTTGGGTGCTAAAAATAAAGCGGACATCCCTACTCACTTGCAGGGAAAATGGGAAGAAGCCAAAAACTTCGCAAAATCTTCCCAAACGCAAAAAGCGAAAGAAATTTTAGAAACGATCATAGAAGAAATCCCGGAACAAGAATCGATCCTCGCCCTTCTCGGCCAAGTTTATTACAAATTGAAACTTTGGAACTTAGCGATTCTTTCTTTGGAAAAAGCGATTCTTTCCCGCCCAGACAGAGAAGAATTGATTCTACTTGTATCCATCGCGTACGGCAAACAAAACGATATTTCTTCCGCAATCACTTGGGGCGAAAAACTTTTTATCAGAAACCCTCTTCATAAAAAGAATACTCTCCATTTAACAAATCTTTATTGGAAGTCCGGAAATTTAAAAAAGGCACAGTCCGTCATAGGAAAGGCCTGGGAAGCCAATCCAGATGACGGATTTCTAAACGATCTGAAAAATAAACTGGAAGCTTAACTTAAGGAAACTTTTTAGTTACAGTCTGTAAAAATAGACTGTAACTAAAATTCCTAAAATCACTCTGTAAATCCCGAAGGAGAGAAAACTTCTTCGTCGCAAGAAAGCGATAAAAAGTTTGATGATAAAATAACAAATCACGAAAGAAACGACACTTCCAAATAACAGAAGTCCGACGGTCTCCGAATTCAAAACTGCCCTGTGCTTATAGAGTTTATAAAGACCTGCCAAAGTCAAAACGGGCAGAGCTAGAAAAAAAGAGAACTCTGCCGATTCTTTTTTGGAAACTCCCAAAACCCTTGCAGTGATGATAGTAGCGGCAGAACGGGAAACTCCCGGAATCAATGCAAAACATTGAAAAATTCCGATCCAAAGAGCTTCTTTCAAACCAAGGTTGTGTTCCATTGATTCTCCCTGCTCTTGTTTTTCCTTTTTCTCTCGAAGGATTTCCACCACGATCATGATGATTCCTCCGACAAGCCAGCTTCCGCCCAAAATCAAAAGCAAATGAGGACTGGATTTGATCACATCCAAATGTTTCTTAAAAACGAAACCCAAAACAAGAATCGGGAAAACTCCCACTAAAATGTTTCTATAAAAACCAAACCCTTGTTTTGCGGTAGAATCCCCTTTTAGATAACGAAATGATTCTTTCGCATGGGAAAACAATCTTTGATAGTAGAGGAAAAATACGGAGAGGATCGCTCCTGACTGAATGAAAATATCGAACAAGTCTTCGAAAGATTCTGATATTTCCCCTAAGCCTTGAAAGGGAAAAAAATAACTGAATAAAAAAAGATGACCTGTTGAGGATATAGGAAGAAACTCCGTGGCAGCTTCGATCACACCACGGAGGAACGCATTGAGTGTATTGTCCAGAGGAAAAAACTCTCTATCGATTATTTGGATTCCGGAGCAGGATCGATTTTGTTTTCTTCTTCTGCTGCCGCTTTTCTTTTAGGAGCAAGATACGCATCTAAGTCGAATTTAGGATTCTTTTTGATGACTACTTCTTCTTTGATACCTTCAATGATCAAAGGCAGTTGTTCTCTAGTCTGCAATTGTTTGATTTGTGCTTTTGCAAAGGACAAACATTTATCAATTGTTAGAGTAGCGATGTTTTTATCCAAACCGCGCATACGTTCGCATTCTGATTTCGCTTGTTGGTCGGAAATTTGGATTTTTTTCTCAACTTGCTCGGATACGTACATCTGAGCGATGGTTTGCATCTCTACTTGTTTCAAAACTTCTTGCACATCCGGTCTGGAATAGTAGCCGTTTTTCTCAGCGACTAGTTTGGTCATCAACATCTGGCGGTAGGTTTGGTAAAAGTTTTTCTTTTGTAATTGATAGTTCAGATCTTGGAACTGTTGAGGAACTTCGGTTACATCCTTTTCGATGAATTCTAAAAGAGTCTTTTTTTCAATATTTTGCAATCTGCTGATGGAATCCAAAGCTGTGTCGTAAGCCGCTTCGAAATCCTTAACAGTGATTTGATGTCTATCAAAAGTTTCAATGACAGGACTGTCGTTGCAGTTCAGTAAAAAAGAGGAAATGCCCAATAAGGAAACGAGTAGTAAATTTTTTGCCATGTAAGAGGATCCGACCGCTTATAAAATTATATTTTGTGATGATAATGGGAAAAATTAGGCCGATGTCCATCATTTTTTTGACAGAAAGAGAAGTTACTCCCCTAAGAAACGAAGTAAAGACAATAGCTTTCGAATCTTCTTGAGATCGTCTTTTTCCGCTGTCGAATAACGTAGTATGGATGGCTCTTGAGGATGAATGAAAAGGCCTGGAAATTTTCCCAAAGCCTGAATCACCCGATCCGGATTGCCTCGGAAGTAGGTACCACATTTAAACAATACCTCTTCTCCCTTTTCCGAAACGGATTCGAATCCCAAATTGGAAGATAAAGTGCGAATTTTCTCCAATTCCACAAAGGTTTTGGCGATTGAGGGAAGGTCTCCGAAACGATCCTCCATTTCCAGTGCCAATTCTTCGATTTCGTCCAGGTTTCCGGCACCTTCGAATCGTTTGTAAAATTCGATTTTCTGTTTCGTATCGGGAATATAATCTTCAGGAAGGTAAAAGTTGGCAGATAAGTTAACACTTGTTCGAACTTCAACGGTGACTTCTTCGCCTTTGACTCTGGAAATGGCTTCTTCCAACATCTTCACATAAAGATCGAATCCAACCTCCATGATATCTCCCGACTGTTCCTTTCCCAGAAGATTCCCCGCTCCCCGAATTTCCAAATCTCTCATTGCGACTTTGAAACCCGATCCCAATTCCTGATATTCGAATATAGTGTTGAGGCGTTTTTCGGCCTGCTCTGTGATCAATTTTTTGGAAGGATAAAACAAATAGGCATACGCTTTTTTATCCGACCGTCCCACTCTTCCCCGAATTTGGTACAACTGGGATAAACCGAACATGTCCGCTTTCTTTACGATCAATGTGTTCACATTGGGCATATCGATTCCGGATTCTATGATTGTGGTAGTCACAAGTATATCGTATTTCCGATTGTAAAAATCGACAAGAGTCTCTTCAATTTCATCTTCGGTCAGCTGACCGTGTAGAATTCCCACTGCGATTTCGGGAACAAGGGAACGAACGTAACTTGCTTCTTCTTCAATCGATTCCACCCGATTGTAGAGATAAAAAACTTGGCCGCCTCTTTCCGTTTCCTTACGAATCGCTTCCTGAATGAGTATATCGTCCTCTTCCAAAACATAGGTCTCCACACTTTGCCTGTTTTTAGGAGGTGTGGAGATGATGGACAATTCCCGAATGCCTGTAAGTGCCATGTGAAGTGTTCTGGGAATGGGAGTCGCTGTCAGAGTGAGAACATCCACCAATTGTTTGAACTTTTTGATCGCTTCCTTATGAGTGACACCAAACTTCTGTTCTTCATCAATTACAAGAAGTCCCAAATTTTTGGGTTTCACTTTGGAAGACAAAATAGCATGGGTTCCCACAAGCATATCGATTTTGCCTTCAGAAAAATTCTTTAGATCTTCCTTAACTTCTGCAGCGGAACGAAATCTGGAAACGAATGCGATTTTAATCGGATAGTTTTCGTATCTTTGTTTTAGTGTATTATAATGTTGCAATGCGAGAATGGTGGTAGGAGTGAGTAGCATCACTTGTTTCCCTGCCATAATCACCTTAAAGGCGGCGCGGATAGCCACTTCCGTTTTTCCGTAACCCACATCTCCGCAGACGAGTCGATCCATCGGTCTTGCAGATTCCAAATCTTGTTTTACGGATTCGATCGCTGAGATTTGATCAGGGGTCTCTTCGAATTCGAAAGCCGCTTCGAATTCCTCCTGCCAAATCGTATCGGGAGGAAATGCGAACCCGTTCAACTTCATTCTGTTGGAATACATATGAACCAAGTCTTCCGCAAGTTTGTCTACGGACTCCTGAACTCTGTCCTTTGCCTTTTTCCAGGAATTTTTTCCCAGAGTGTCCAGTTTGGGGGAATCTGTTCCCCCTATGTATTTCTGGACGAGAGAGATTTGATCCAGAGGAACGAATAAAGTATCTCCTCCAGAATATTCTAATTTTAGAAAGTCTCTCTCTTTTCCGTCCGCCTTCGTTCGTTCAATCTTTACGAATTTTCCTACTCCATGATTGACATGAACGATGTAATCTCCTTCCTTCAAATCGATGAAGGATTCGATCATTTGAGAGGCTTGTTTTTTATACCTTGTTTTGCGTTTGTATTGTCTTCCGAATAGATCGTTGTCCGTAAAGATATGAAGATTTTTCTCGGGGAAAGAGAATCCCTTTCTCAAATCGGAAATCACTAAATGAACTCCGGAAGACTGACCTAAAAGATCGACTCTTTGCGGTTCTTCCGAATCAGGATTCAAAACATTCACTTTCTCCTGAGGAAAAAGTCCTTTCAGCCTTTGCATCTGAGCAGAAAAAGATGAAGTGATAAATACTTTTGCTTCCGGATTTTCGTTTAGGATTTCATCGAAATGTTCTTTGGCTTCCCGGATCTTTCCTCTAAAACTTCTTACTTCAGTTATAGGAAAAACAGGAAAATCGTTTTCCTTTGCGGGAAGTAGTCCGAGGTGAATGGAAGGTTCTTCATCTTCCGTAAGTAGATTCCATTCTTTTCCTAGAGAGATGAGTTCCCCCGGCTCCAAACAAAGAGACTCTTCCTTTTTTTTATCGAAAAGAGTTTGGTATTCTCGTTTCATTCCGAAAGCTCTTTCTCTGGTTTCGGAAGACCTTGGAAAAATAACGATCGGAGGAGAATCGAATAAACTCAAAAGACCTTCGTGTTTGCGTACAAAAGGAAGATGTTCTTCTAGGATAAGGTTGTCTTCTTGGATCGGAAGTCTTTTGTCTTCATGAGATAAAAGTAAAGACCCATAATCTTCCCATTCCTTCGAAGTGATTACAGTTTCATTGGCAGCGGTGATCATCACCTCTTTGATTTTCTGAAGAGACTTTTGAGTGTTAGGATCGTAAGTTCTAATTTCATCTACGGTATCACCAAAAAAATCGATACGAACCGGCTGACCTAAAAAAGGAGTATAAATATCTAAAATCCCTCCTTTCAAACTGAAATGACCGAATTGTTCGCACACTTCTTCCCTATGATAACCTAACCGAACCAATTCGGAGAGAAGTTTTTCCAAAGGAAAATCGGAACCGGCTTTTAAAACCAAAGACTTTCCTTTTAAACTTTCCTTATGGGGAATTTTTCGAAGCAAAGCGGATACGGAAGAAACGATGACCGCTTTTCTTTGGGAAAAGATGCGATTGATGCAAAGGATACGATCCCTTTTCCACTCCGCCTGCCATTTCGTATATTCGTAAGGGATATTCTCAGGGCCTGGAAAATGAAAGATGTCCTCTGCGGGCAAAAAACTGACCAACTCTCTGGAAAAAAGTTCAGCTTCACTGTTCGTTGGAAGAACCACGAAAAAATGATCGGTTGATTTTAAATGAAGGAATAAATCGGAAACAAGATAAGAGGCGGCACTGTCGGGCACACCGCTCAGATGCACTTCCTTTTTTTTAAGAGACGAGATTATTCCGGAATAATCGATGTTTGACGGAGTTTCTTTCTGTTTTTTGTCCAAAGTATTAACTGATCGGCAGAGTAAAGATGCGGTTGTCTATGAGTCTTGTTTTTCCTACGAATACGGCTACGGCCAAAAGGATTTTTCCTTCCAATGCCAATTTTTCTTGTAAGTTTCCGGGGTCAACCGTCTCCAGATAATCGATTTTTACGTCTTGTCCCGTAAGAAGAAAATCCCTTAGAATTTCCTTAAAGTTGGAAAGATTCTTCTCTCCGTCTTTCAGGAGTTTTTCTGCTAAAGAATACATTCTGGGGATGAGTTTGGCAGTTTCTCTTTCCTTCTCGCTCAATCGCACGTTTCTGGAACTCATGGCTAGACCATCCGGTTCTCTCAAAGTTTCCACACCGATCACCTGCAAAGGAAAATTTAAAAGAGAAACCATCTCTTCTATGATTCGAAACTGTTGGTAATCTTTCAGTCCGAAGAAAGCAAAGTTAGGCTCTACCAAATGGAAAAATTTAGAAACGACTAACATTACTCCTTCGAAGTGACCCGGACGAGTGCGCCCGCAGAGATTTGTCTGAAGCAGACTTTGAGTCATAGTGATCGTAGATTCGGTCTTTGGATACATCACTTCTTTGCTGGGAAGAAACACCAAATCGACGGATGCAGTTTTGCATTTTTCCAAGTCTCCGTCTATGTTCACAGGATACTTCAGATAGTCTTCAGGATCGTTGAATTGAGTGGGATTTACAAATAAAGATAATACTGTTTTATCCGTCTGTTTTTTGGAACGTTCCACAAGAGAAATATGTCCCTCATGTAGATACCCCATCGTGGGAACAAATCCTACCGAATTTCCTTCCTTTTTCCAAAGAGAAATTTGGGACTTCAGTTCTTCTACAGTTCTAACAACGATCAATGTTTCTTTTCCTCGTATCGAACCTTAACACTGGTTCCATGTTCTTCGTCCAAACCTTCCAGCTCGGACATCAATTTCACATGAGGATACAAACGGTTAAGAGATTCTTTTGTGACTTCCTGATAAGTGACTCTTTTCAAGAAGGTGTCGACGCCTAAGGAAGAATAAATGCGACTTCCTCCCGCAGTGGGAAGTATATGATTTGTGCCGCTGATATAGTCTCCCATCGCAACAGGAGAATACGGTCCTAAAAATACGGAACCGGCATGTTCGATCCCTTCGAATACTTTGTAAGGATCTGCCGTTTGGATCTCCAAGTGTTCTGGCGCCAATAAATTTGAGAAATGAATGCAATCGTCCATTTTAGGAAATACTAAAATACAGGAATTTTCATAAATCGCATGTTGTTTCATTTTCAGACGTTTCGGTCTTTCTACGAATGCCTTTTCCAACTCCACAGAAACCGCATCCGCAAGGGATTGGCTTGTAGTCATCAAAATAGCGGAAGAATCTTCCCCGTGTTCCGCTTGAGATAACATATCGCAGGCGATCCACATAGGATTAGCTGTTTCATCCGCAAGAATTCCCACTTCGCTGGGACCCGCAGGACTGTCGATTCCTATGAGACCTACTCCCGCCAAATAAGACTTAGCCGCTGCTACGTAAGAATTTCCGGGGCCGACTACGAATTCAGATTTAGGAACGGATTCGGTTCCATAAGCGACCGCTGCAATTCCTTGCGCCCCTCCCACTGTAACGATTCGGTCGATTTCTAAAATCTGCGCAAGCCAGACCAAAATATCGGGAAGACCTCCTTTTTGAGGAGGAGTCACCAATTGAATTTCTTTCACTCCCGCAATCTTAGCAGGAATGATTCCCATAAGCACACTGGAAGGATAAAGAGCTGTTCCTCCGGGAGCATATACAGCCAAAGAAGGAATGGGAGTGTATTTAACGCCTAACTTATTTCCATCGACGTTGACAGACCAAGAATCTCTCAGTTGGGCTTTATGAAATGTTTCTATATTCTTTTTAGCGGTTAAAAATGCTTCTTGGATATCCTTAGGGACATTGGTTCGAACAGAACGAGGATCGATCGTTAATGAAGATAGTTCGATCGAATCGAACTTTTTTGTGAATTCGAATAAAGCTTTGTCGCCCTCTTTCTCAACGGAACGCAAAATAGGAATGACTTTCTCCGTGGCAACGGAAAGATCCGACTTTGCCTTCTTTAAAAGATGGCTGTACCCTTCCGGTTTCGCAGGATCCGCTTTGAGAATAGAAATCGGCATAGAAATACTCTATCCTAAACGATGTTCTAGTCTCAAGCTTTTTGTTTAGTAACGAAGTGAGAATTCCAATTGGTAGTTGGAAGCGGAAGTTTTATACTGAATCGGCTGTGAGGAATAGGAATAAATCGAGTCCGCACCCAGTCTGGCGGAAACTCTCACGTTCTCTTCTAAAATAGGAAAACCAGGCTTAGGTTCTTCCCAAGCAATGTTCCTTCTTGCGGAAAAATAAGAGTCAACAAGGTTATAAAGGATGAATAAACCGAATACTCCCGCTCCCGCCTGAATTACATTTAACTGTTGTTTTGCTGAATTGAAATTTGCCTGTGCTGAATTTCGATTCAATAACCATAAAAACTGAGTGTTCGGATCCTCGGCAAGAAACACTCCCATCAATACCGTAGATTCATACGAGGACTTGGCGGATTGGAACTTGGAATAAGAACTCGCATAAGCTCCCAAAATCCCAGCAGCCACTACCGGATAAACGTACAACTTCCAATTCTGACCGTCTATATAAGTCTGTCCCCATCCCGGCAGAATGGAGGATCTCCAGAATGTGGACCAATAAGGAGTTTCGTAATAGTCTTCCGGGATTTCCTTATTGATGATTCTTTCCTGGCGGCTGGCAAACCTCGCAGCTCTTTCTTTGGAATCGGATACAACAACTCTTTGTTTGGCGGTTAACGTCTTTTTACGAGGGTTTTCCAAAACCAAATCGTAAATTCCGGTATCCAGATCGGGATCTATATCGAAAGTCGCTTTAGCTACCGTTCCAGACTCCAAAACCACTTTTTTAGCGGGGATTTTTTTACTCCCGATCACCATATAGACTTTCATCGAATCTATGAAATCTTTTCCTTCCAGAATCAGAACCTTCTGTTTTTCTTCTTTGGAAAAAGAAAATACACTATTTTTTGTTAGGCTGGGAATTCGGGAAACGATCACTTCAAAAGGAACCCATTCCGAGTATCCGCTCACCTTTCCCAATTTATTGACGGCACCTACTCTATGTTCATACATCCCCGAAGTAAAATTAACAAGAGTATAAGCGTTGGCTGTCGTTTTTTCGGACAATACTTGGTAACCGTTGGAATTTCTAATTTCCAAAATATAACCGGAGGCTCCAGGAACTTCTTGCCAGCTCAATTGCTGCGGCATTGTGTCTTCCGTAGTGACTGGTTCCGCCAAAAGGGAACCGCAACAAATTCCAAAAAAAATGAAAATCGAAACGAATAGAGTCTTATTCGACATAGATTTTCCCGGGAGTGAGAATTTTAGGAATTCTTAAGCTGGGAAGAGAAATAAAGAAATCGGCCCGACTGTAAACAGATTCCTTTTCTCCCGCACTCGTATTATAAACGGAACAAACTTCCCAGCGGTATCTACCTTCACTTAACTTTTGTAAATCGGTGAGATTATAAGAAGGTTTGGAGGTTTTCTCATTCAGAACGATCTTTTCTTTGATTCCGCTGATGTCCAAAATTCGGATTCGATAAGAAGAGGATTTTTCGGTAGGTTTCCAAGAAAAAGAAATAGAAGAACGATTCGACATGTCGATGGATTCATTCTTTGCGGGAGAACTCAAAACAGGCGCTTCCGTAGAACTGTTCAATACAAAAGACCAAACATCACTTACGGCTTCCCCGGAAGAAGTATCCGCACTCACTCTCCAATAGAATTTTCCGAAATCTTTCAAATGGGCTTCATAATATTGATTTTGAGTGGTTTCTTTCAAAACTGCTGAAGTAAAATCGTTCGTTTTGGAAACTTCGACAGTATAAGTGGCTTTAGAATTTAATTTTTTCCAACGCAAAGTAACGGAACCCTTTTCGTCCATCTCTACTTCCGAATTTACGGAAGGAGAAATCAAATTCATATCTTCCTTTGCGACAATAGAGAAGGAATTTACAGAAGACACTAAATCCTCTTTGCCGCTGGCAGAACCTTTCACTCTCCAGAAATAATTTCCTTCTGAGAGGGATTCTCCCGTTTTAATGAAGTTTGCTTGTAAAGATTGTTTGGTGAGAATCTTCGAAAAGGAAGAATCGGAACTCAATTCGAAAAAGAACTGATTGAAATCTTGGTTGTCTTTCCATGTAAAGAATATCTGATTTTTGACTTGTTCTTTAGTGAAAACCTTGGACTTAGCAGGCTCCAAAAGAACGGGAGCTTCCAGGTTCAGCCTTTTTCCGATGGAAAATTTAACTGGCGAAGATACTTTCTCCGGAACGTCCGGAATGCTGGATCTGGCGATCACTCTTGCGAAATAAGCGCCATCACCTAATCCGTCAAATGCGACGGACTGATTTTGTGTCTGTTTCGATTTCACATCTCCAGAAAAACCTTGGTCTTTCGAGATTTGCACCGTATAACCGGAATAAAGATCTAAATTCTGCCAAGAAACCTTTACGATAGGAAGACCGTCCGTATAAGAATAGTTTTCTCCCTCTTTAGGAGAAAACAACTTCAAAGAAGGGTCTGCCAACACTCTGAATCTTCCCGTTTCCGTAGACTGTTTATTTTTGGACTCTGGATCTACATAACTGATCCTCCAATAGTAAGAGCCTCCGGAAAGGTTTTTGGAATAAGAAGCGGATTTAACTTTCTCTTTTACGATCGGTTTACCGAAATCGGGGGAAGTTGCGACTTCGATCATCGCATTCGTATCTTTAAGGGATTCGGAAGTAACTCCAGCGATAGAGAATTGGATCGTTTCGTTTCCGCTTTCAGTCAAAAAGTTCTTTTTGTCTTCAGGAGACACCAAACCGAACTTAGGTTTGCTGACTCGAACTCCATCTCCAGTCACACTCGCTACCTGATCTTTTCCTACGATCTCCTGTTTTCCGTTCGCGGATATCTTAGCTTCCCCTTCTCCCACCTTGAGGTTTAACTCCCCTTTGGTGTTATCCAGTTTGATATCGCCTTTACCGACCTCTACGATTTTGTCACCGGCAGTGATGTTAAGTTTGGAATCTTCTCCGTCTCTTTCCCTGGCGGCTTCGAAAGATCCGTATGCGAAATTGATATTGATGTTTTTATCTGATATGTCCAAAAGGATCATCGAGTTTTCGGATATATTGATTTTAGTTCCGTCGTTTAAAGTCAGAACGGCATCCGACAAACCTTCCGTACGAATCGTATCCCTGTTTTTAACTTCCGTTTTGGATTCGATCGTATCCCAAACCACCTGATCGTTGTATTTCCTCAAAACAGTTTTGTTTTTAAAAGTGATGACTCCGATGCTGGGACTTCCGGAACCGCCTCCTCGATTGGCTAAATTTCTGTACAATAGGAATGAAAACACCCCTATGAGGAAGATCAGAAAAGGAATTACATACTTAGTATCGTTGAGAAGGCGCATATACCGAATTACTTATGTGTTCTAGTGAAGACCCCGTCCCAATCGGAGCCAGGAGGAGAAAGTTTATATTCCAAACATCTTTCGATTATGACATGACTTGCTTTGTCTTTTTTGCCTTTTGCCGCTTCCGCTTGTTGAAACAAGGAAACAGCTTTATCCCAGTCTTGGTTCAAGTAAGAGGAAAAACCCGCTTCATAAAGCTGTGCGGACTCGGCAACTTGAGAAGAAATTTGAGAACGGTAACCTACCAGTTCGTGTATTTTAACAGGTTCATTTTTTCCTTTTACACGCACCAAATCCACATAACGAGTCAGCATCTCCGCACCTACTTCGTTACAAATAGCATCCGTGATGAGAATGTTCACTCCGTAGTCTTTTCCTGCGGCTTCCAAACGTGCCGCCAAATTGACAGTGTCCCCCATCATAGTATAAGAAGCTAGAGCATCCGTTCCCATAAAACCGACCTTAGCCGGTCCGGCATTCAAACCGATCCTTGCATCCATTCCTTGTGCTTCTTTGGAATAAAGATTATGCCTAGTCCAATACTTACGCAGTTCTTCCAATTTCTGAACCATATCCACACTGGCACGAGCGGCTTTCAATTGATGGTCTTGAACGGAAACAGGAGCATTGAAGATTCCTACGATGGCATCCCCGATGTATTTATCCAAAACACCTTCGTGTTGTTTCAAGATCAATGTCATAGCGGAAAGATATTCATTGAGAAGAGCTGCAAGATCCGCGGACTTCAACTGTTCGGAGATTGTGGAAAAACTGGCAACATCGGAAAAGAATGCGGTGATCATGGTTTCAGATCCCCTCTTTAACGCAGCTAAGTCGACCATCGCCTCCTGAACCACCACAGGATCGATCATACTTCCCAAAATGTTTTTTACCTTTTCCCTTTCCTCCAGACCGTGACCCATGTCGATGAAGTATCTGGTAAGAAGCCCCACCTCGTCTTTGGTCGTAGGTTTGATGGGAACTCGAAAATTTCCTTTGGCGATTTCGAGTGTAGCAGTTAACAACTGTAATACCGGCTTAGTGATCGTTTTGGAAAAGAAGAATACGAAGATGAGTGCGGAACAAAGCCCGATTCCCATAATGTAAAGATTGGTTCTTTGGCTTTTGTAAACGTCCTCAAATGCCTTATCCTCTGAAACGAGAGTGATGACGCCTGTATCCGCAAAACCGATTTTCTGAAAAGAACCTAAGTATTGAGCATTCAATTCTTGATCGAAATAACTGCTCTGACCGTTATTGGTAGGATTCGTCACCATCGACCTCACGATCGGCATGGAGGAAAGATTGGTCGCAGCTAAAATCAAATCTTCTTTAGGATGGGCGATTACAACACCTTGACCGTTCACCATAAAAGTGGTTTCGATCCCTCTATCCTGAAAGGCTCCTATGATTTTGCTGAGTTTGATGACCATCACAAGGACGTTGTCCAACTCCCCGTTTTCGGAAGTGGGAATTGCGATTGCAAAAGAAGGTTCTTGGAACCCTGGACTGGAATTTAAAAGTACGGATTGTCCGTTGAAAGCTTCGCTCAATGCTTCTTTATTTCTCAGAACTACATTATGAAAGTCTTCTTCCGTCACGGAGGATTGTTTCAATTCCTCCTCGTTGAACACTTCTTTCTTCATTCTAAGCTCGTTGCCTTGTTTTTCAAAAATCCCCATATAAATAAACTCACGGTCGTTTTTGAAAAAAGTCTTCAAAAGCATCTTTCTTTGATCTTCGGGAAGACCTTGGGAAGTGAGTGTAATCGCAATTTGGCGGCCTTTTTCGACGGAACTCAATACGTCCGATTTCACCTTTAGTCCAACGATTTCCGCCAATCTTAAGTTATTTGCTCTTAACTGAAGCTCTGCGGTTTGTTTAAAATAATAGGATGCGAAAAAAATGATCGTGGATACGGATAAAACGAATAAAAGAGAGATCACTCCCATCATTTTCAATTGAAGAGAAAACTTCGTTTGGACATTTCCGGAATTCAAAGGAAGAGATTCAGAGTGAGCTTCTTGTTTTGAAGTCGTAGAAGGAGGAATTACTTTCGCCTCTTCCTTCACGGCCGAGGAAGGTTCTTCCTTAGAGGCTGGGGTTTCCACTTTGGAAACTTCAGGTTCAGGAACAACAAAGGCATTCTCCACCATACTGGCGTTTGCTTCTATTTCTTCCGCTTCCGATTTTCTAGCAGGTTTTTCTTCGATGACTACCGCCTGTGAAGAAACTACCTCGGAAGGCTTTGTTTCTGAAACGACTGAAATCGGATTTTTCTTTTCCTGAACGGAAATGGAAGGAGAAGATTCGTTTTTTACAGATTGATTGGGTACGGAAGAGCCGCAGATCAGAATCGGAGGAGGATTAAAAAATAAGGAATGTTTTTCGGGAGCCACTCGTTTCATCGTCTTATGAAACTCGTTTAGGGTTTGGTATTTTTCACCGATCAACCCGAATCGTTTGGCAATGGTTTCCCAACTCTCTTCCTGTGAGGAGGAAAGCAAAATTTTTGCAAATTCTAATCTTGCAGTTTCTTCCTCTTCCGAAGAAACGAGGACGGTAATATTTTTCCCGGATAAATTTTGTTTCCAAGCCAAAGCAACACTGGAAACGGAATCGAAATCATTAGAAAAATAGAAAGGATATTCGATATGTTGCACATGATTCGGAATTCCCCAAAGAGGACTTCCGAATCGAAATTCTTTTCCTATTGTAAGCGTTCTGGATTGCAGAAAACAGTAGAGTCCCTGAGACCAATTCCAAGTTTCTAAGGCCTGAGGAGACCTATCCCAAACAAGGAAGCGAATTTTTGACCCGCTGACAAAGGGAATTTCTGGAGAAATTTCTAACATATCATTTTTAGTATCGACTGATTGAGCGATTTAATCGATTCCATTTCTATATGAAATTTCTTACCTTAAATTGCAACGGAATTCGTTCGGCAAGTTCAAAAGGTTTACTCGATTTAATTCGTAAGGAAAAACCTGATGTTTTTGCCTTTCAGGAGACAAAAGCCCCTCTTTCCGAAATCCAAAAGCCCCATTGGGCGGAAATGGGATACGAATCCTATGCCTGTATTGCGGAAAAGCCTGGGTACAGCGGGGTGGCAGTCTTCACTAAGGAAAAGCCTAAATCTGTGGAAGTCGGCTACGGAGGGGGAATTTTTCTATCGGAAGGAAGATCTGTTTTATTAGAATATTCTAATTTTATATTTTGGAATATTTATTTCCCCTCCGGAACAAGCGGAGAGGAAAGGCAAAAAATCAAATACGAGTTTTTAAACGAAGTGGACGAATTAGTCAAAAAATTGAAAAAAAAGAAAAAACCGCTTCTGATCTGCGGGGATGTGAACATTGCCCACAAAGAAATAGACATCCATAACCCGAAAGGGAACGAAAAGAACAGCGGATTTTTGCCGGAAGAAAGAGCCTGGATGACCCGGTTTCTGGAATCAGGAATGATCGATTGTTTTAGGGAAATTCATCCCGATAAAAAAGATCTCTACAGTTGGTGGACCTATCGCTTTCAAGCGAGAAAAAATAACAAAGGCTGGAGAATCGACTATTTCCTTGGAAGCAAATCCTTACTGCCTATGATAAAGAAAGCAAACATCGTAAACGAACCTGCTCTTTCCGATCATGCTCCAGTTACCTTGGAAATCCAATTCACTTGACAAAGAAATTTATTTAGGAGCTTATGTTGTCATGAAACGCATTCTTAGCCTGTTATTCCTTCTTCTAACATCCATCAACTGCTCGATTCTGGGAGTTTTACAAGACAGAGTTCCCCGCCCTGAATTCAGTTTCGAATCCTTGAGCATCAAAGAAATTACACTAACAGACATTACGTTAAAAATGGTTACTTCCGTAGAAAATCCGTATCCGGTAGGGCTTCCCAAATCCCTTTTGGAAATGGATCTAAAAATAGAAGGAACCAATCTTTCTCATATCTCGACAGACTTGGGAGAAATCGAATCCAAAAAATCAAAACAACTTCCTTTCGAAATTAAAATCAAATATGATGATTTGCTGAAGTTGTATCAAAAAGTTCCCGGAAAATCATTGTTATCCGTTATGGTTGATGGAAATCTGAAGGTTCCGGTTCCTGCTTCTATTCCCTTAGTGGGAGGCCAACCGATGAGTTTCGCATTCCAAAAAAGCAGAGAAATTCCGGCAGTTCTTCCTTCCGTAGACATCAAAAACTTTAAGATCCTAATGCCTAGCAAAGAGGAAATCACTTCTTCTGCAAATACAGGAACGATGGCAAATACAGCAGTCAGCTTTTTAGAAGGTCTTCTTTCCGGCAAATCGACCACTCAATCCGCAAAATCGGCAGCAAGTGCCGGTTTATCTGGACTTAATTTGGATCTAAATACAGAATTCGATCTGAACTTTCAAAACAAAGCGGCTTCCGAGTTGATGTTCCAAGGTTTAAACTACGATTTAAAGTTAGGCGGGGAAAAATTTCTAGCAGGTGCTCCTAAAGAAATCATCAATAACGGAAAAGAATCCATCATTAAAGTGAAAACGGCTTTCCCTGTAGCATCTATCAGTTCCGGTCTTTACAAAACCATTCAATCTAAATCGGCAGGATTCGATTTGAACGGAAACTCAGGACTGAAAGTTCCGGGACTCAACGAGTCGATGAACTTTAATTATACGAAAAACGGGAAATTCTCTTGGTAATTTTTCTTTGAGGAAAAAACTTCAACTTTTTTTAACTCTATTTTATATCTCCTCTTCCCTATCCGCATTCGATCATTGGGAAGAGGAGCCTCCCCGCATCCGCGATCCTCTTCTCAAAGAAAAACAATTGAAAGCGATCGATCCGGATGCAAGAGAAGGTTCTTTTTCTCAAAGAAGAACTTTCGGGCCTCGTTACTTTCGACTGTATCCAGGTGTGAAGTTCGAAAGCACAAACCTGCATATCAAAGGCCCTTCCGGCAACGCAATCATGTCCCAAAGTTCTTTGGGAGAAGTTCAGTTTTCTTTCGATTTAAAAACCCCCGACTGGCAGTTTACGGAATGGTTCGGAGCGACTTTACTCTTTCGCAATTCGGAGTATACTCTTAACCGCCAAACAGTGGAAAAACCATTAGGAAGTAATACAAATCTAGCAAGTTCCCCCGGTTCCTCCAGCAGCTCTTCCGATTCGAATACGGAAAGAGTCAATTTGGGAACCAGAATCAAAGGATTCCAAAGTTTCGCAATTCCCACAGTTTATTTTGGAAAAAAAGGAATCGATCATTTCCGAATCGGACTGGGCGCAGGGCCGGGAACCATAAGCATGAGAGGAAACTTCGATGCCAATCCGATCGCAAGGATCATGTATCCTCTTTTACTCGCCAATCCAAACGACAATTTAATCAATTTATTAGGTTATAATGCTGCATTCGGAGGTCTTCAGCAAGATCCCATCCAATCCTCTTTGTTGTTGAATTTAAGTTCGGGAGACAACCTAACACTCTATGGTCTTTATTCAATGGCAAAAGGGGATTTCACGATAGGAGATCCTTTTGTCACTTTCGCAGCATTGGCTTTGAACAAAAACCTCACTCCTTTCGAAGTGATCACCCTATCGAATATCTCCAGAACGGAAGTTTCGATAGCCAGAGCAAGGGCATTCGTGTGGCAGTTGTTTTGGGAGGTGCCTATGGGAGATCTGAACTTAAGACTTTCCTTCGGAGGTCCCATTTTGAACATCGGGAACTATAAGGCGGAATTCAGGAACTTTGACCTAACATTGTACATGCCGATCGATTTTTAAAAAGTTTTCTCCCTTTTCAGTTTTTCATCCGCCTGCGTTTTCTTCAAAAGAGTCGTCCAATATCCGTTAGGTTGATAGGTCAAGATCTTATCTCTGATCTGCCAGGCTGCTCCTTTACGTGTGGTTTCATAAGGGCCGAAAAAATGATTCCAATCTTCGTCGTAACCCTTCTCTATCACATGTTGAAGACCGTCGATGATCATTCCTGATTCGGAGACACCTAATACTCCTGCAAATTTTGCCTTACCTTCCTCCACATGAATCGGGAGAAGAGGAAAGGTGACAGCGGATTTGACAGAAAAATAAACAGGAACGGTATAAGTAACTCGGTTCGCACCGCTTCCACTGGAACGGGTTTCCATATAACCGTATCTGACCATCGCATACTTTTTGTTTGTGGGAAGAGATGTGATTCCGAAATAAATTCCTTCCGTATCGCTGATCACTACATCTTTTGCGGTAAGAGGTAAAGAATACCCGATTTCAGAAAAGGTTCCGTCCTGCTTTTCTTCGATTTCCCGAAACAGAAAAAAATCTTTGCGATAGGTGGTATAATGAAAAGGGTCTCTTACTCCGAAACTGATCTTTCCGTGAAAATGAACCATTCCGAAAAGAACCAAACCCGGGTTCTCTCCCACAAAAGGTTCCGGAATGATGGAAATCGTTGAACAATTTAAGATAAAAAAAACGATCCAAGGAAAGAATGCGAATTTTCTTTTCGCAGATGACATTTATTTTTTCTTCTGTAACATTTGTTTGATTTCGTCCCTTGATTTTCCCGCATAAAGACGAATTTGATAATTGATCAAAAATTTAGTGACTAAAGGAAGACCGTCTTTGGAAAGATGTTCGTAATTCCATCTGGATGCATCGTTTTGGATGAGTTTGGCGATATCGTTGATCCTAGGAACTCTTCTGTCGAAAGAGATAGTCTCTAGTTTGCCTGTATTCGAGTTTAATCCGACAGTCACATAACCGTCGTCAACGAAGTTCAATAAATCGAAACGTTTCATTTCCTCTTTTGTCAGCTCGTCCCCGCCCGGATCTGGTTTTCTTTTGATTTTATCGCTGGAACGAATTTGACGCACCTGATATGTATCCGAACCCATGAACACTCTGTACAGCTCGTTCGGCATATCCGATTTTTTTTGGAAAAAAGGAACTTCTCCCGTTGAATTTTGAACCTCTTCCCCTTTCTCGTTGAAGATGATCTCACCCTCCCCTCCAGGAGGAGGCAAAAGATCGCCGACGATTTTTTCGACTGCTTGCGATTCTGATACCGAACTTTGCTGTTGGGAGGATTTACAATTGGCAAGAATAGAAAGGGAAAATAGAAGAAATCCTAAGATTCGAAAGAAAGAGAGGTTCATTTGAAATAATTCTTTTGGCAATATGGGTTGTGGCAAGAATTTTACAGATAAATTTAGCCGATCAGATAACGGGAAAACAGAGTCGCCAGTCCCAAAAAAAAGAAAAATCCGCAGACATCCGTCATTGCAGTCACGAAAATAGAGGAAGCTATGGCAGGATCAATCCGAACCGCTTTCAAAAGAATCGGAACAAGAGAACCTGTCAAAGAAGCGACTAACATATTCACCAACATCGCAGCTCCCACCACTAGCCCCAGAACGGGATTTCCTTTGACTAAAAAAATCATAGTGCCTGTGATCGATCCCAATACGAGACCGTTGAGACATCCGATCGTGAATTCTTTCCGAACCGCATCCCACCAGTTGGAAAAAGTAAGATCCCCTGTGGCGATATTGCGAATGACTACCGTCACGGATTGAGTTCCGGCATTTCCTCCCAGTCCTGCGACGATGGGCATCAAGGTGGCAAGCACCACGATTTGGGAAATCGTATCTTCGAAAAAGGCGACGACAGTGGAGGATAAAAATGCGGTCAGAAGATTTACGTTCAGCCAGATGATCCTTCTCTTTACGGATTGTAAGATGGGAGTGGAAAGTCTTTCATCTTCCGAAACCCCCGCCATCCTTAAGATGTCTTCGGAAGCTTCCTCTTCTACGATCTCCAAAACATCGTCTAACGTGATTCTGCCGATGATTCTACCTAAATCATCCACAACCGCAGTACTGACAAGGTCGTATTTCTTGAAAGACTTAGCGACCTCTTCCTGATCCGTATCATAATGAAAGGAATAAACGGAGTAATTCGTAATTTTAGAAATTTTAGTATTGATCGGAGTGAGGAAAAGATCTTTCAGAGGAATGAAACCTTTTAATACACCGTCTTCATCCGTTACGTAGATCTGATAGATGTCTTCGATTTCTTTCGCTTTTTTTCTTACGTTGATGATTCCCTTTCGGACATTATCACCTAACTTTGCAGTTGCGAAATCCTTGGACATAAGACGCCCTGCGCTCGATTCCCTAAATCCCAACTGGGAACGGATTTCAAAAGAGTCAGATTTACTGAGTTTGGAAAGAACCTGATCTCTTCTCTCCGGAGTCAAAAAAGATAATAAATAAGTGGTTTCGTCCGTCTCGTTGAAATCCAAAGTGAGGGAAATTTCATCGATGGAAAGTTCGTCCAGAAACTTGTCCAGACCCTCTTCTTCCATTTTGATCAAAGTATAGGATTGTTCTTCGTGAGACAGTAGCCTGAAAAGATAAAGAGATTCCTCCAAGGAAAGATCTCTAAACAAAGTGGCGATATCGGCAGGGTGAGCACCCTCTAACATCGCTTTGAGGCTATTTTCGGAACCGCTTTGGATTTGATTACGAAGTTCTTCCAAGAACTCTTCGTAAGTCTCGCTTTCACGGTCAATTTTCAGCCTAAAAACCGTATCTTTCCTTGCTTCTTCTTCCATGGATCAGTTTTTTTCCTGAAATTTTACAATTGACGATTATGTCACCAAAAACTTAATCTCTGCTTATGGCTTCTTACATTCGAATTTTTCATACAGTGGTTTTTCTCCTACTTGTTTTTTCTCAATGCGCCCTATTTGAACCAAAACTGAGCACCATTTCCGATACCTATGTTCGGGAAGAAGTCATGAATGAGGAACAAAAATCGGCCATTAAGGTGATCAAACAAAGAATCATCACTCTTAAAAACGAAATTGCCACTCAGAAAAAGACAAATGAGATCACATCTCAATCTATCAAAATCTCCAAGGCGAAGATTGCAAAACACACCTCTCAAAGAGACCTTCTCAAAGAGAAAGAAAAACTTTCTTTGATCAAAGACGAAAGTTCCAACGCAAAACGTTACTTAGATGAATCTCAAGCTGCCGACTTGGAAAAACAAAAAGAAGAAACAAGATACCTCACTTGGATTCAAAAAGAAAAAGAAGACATTGCTTTTCTCCAGATGAAAGAAGCGATGCTCTCCGAAAATATCGCTGAATTGGAATTGGTTCGTGCGGAAGTCGCAGTGAAATTTCAGGAGTCTCAGGGAAAAGTTCCTTCCGATCCTGAATTTGTAAAAAAAGAAATTTTCGAAACTCAATACAGCAGCCGTAAATCGGATTCCAGAAGAAAAACAACGGAATGGGAAAGAGTGAAAAATGAAGCAGCGAAACTTCCAAAAATCAATTTGGAAGACACTTACGAAGAATCGAGGTAGTTATGCGTAAACCCATCCTATCACTTACCGCCTTTTTATTTCTCCCCTTTTCCCTGTTTGCCGACTGGATTTATTTTCCCGTCGAATACAACACCCTCTATAAGGAAAAATATGCTTTGGAATTGGAACTTCAGGATTTGAAGAAACAATACCAAAACGATTTGGCCCGCCAGGAAGATGAAAAAAAAGACCTTCAATCTCAAATCAGAAATTTAAACGAAGATTTGGAATTGGAAAAAAGAAACAGGGCTTCCGAAAAAGACGACTTTGCGGATAAAATCAGAGACTATGACATGCGTCTGAGAAGCATCGAAAAGAAAGGAACCGATAAGGAAAAAACGATTTCCGAAGAAGCCAGACGTAGAGAAGAGAAAGATAAAAAAGAAATCGATGCCTTAAAGAAAAAACTGGAAGATCAGGAAAGGCAGTGTTTGACCAAAGAACAAACATTACGTGAAAGTTACGAATCTAAACTGGATGAGTTGAAGGAAAGGATCCGCAATCTGGAAAACGAAATTTCCAATCTCAAACAAATGAACAAAAATCAAAAAAGAGAATTGGATCGTTTGGCGGACCAAGCCAAGGAACTGGAAGAAAAACTTTCCAAGGAAATTCTTTCCGGTCAAATTCGATTGAAACGTTTTCACAATAAACTAGTCATCAATATAGACGACAAAATCTCGTTTGACAGTGGTTCTGCGGAATTAAAACCTGCGATCATACCTGCAATCGATAAAATCAAAGAAATTTTGGCTTCCTATCCAGAAAATTACATCGTCATAGAGGGACACACGGACAATGTTCCCATCAAAACGAAATTCAGGAACAACTGGCAGCTTTCTTCCGAAAGAGCCTTATCCGTGTTAGAGCATTTACTCTCCAACAAAAACTTGAATCCTAAAAACTTTTCCTCCGCAGGTTACGGAGAGTTTCAGCCGATCGTTCCGAATTCCACGAAAGAAAACAAAGCACTCAATAGAAGGGTCGATATCGTGGTTGTTCCTAGAGCACTCAGCGGAACCGTTTCGGATACGGAATGAGCGAATCTTTCGAATTGCACCATTCCCAAGGAAACAGAAGGAAAAAACTTCTTACCTATCTAGGAATCTCCGGCCTTCTTTCGCTGCTGATCTTCGTAATCGAATGGATCGGTTCCGAAAAAAGCGGTAGTTTGGCTCTATTTGCGGACGCAGGCCATATCGCTACGGATGTATTCGCTCATCTGATTTCCTTTTCTGCCATCTATATCTCTGCGAAAAAACCGAGTCGTAAATATCCGTTCGGATTCCACAGATTCGAAGTGCTTGCCGCTTTGGCAAACGGACTCCTTCTTGTGGTAATCTCCGTTTTTATCCTATGGGAATCTTACGAGCGTTTTACGAGTACGCATTCCATCCATACGGAATCCATGTTGGCCTATTCCTTAGTAGGGCTACTCATCAATTTCATTTCTGTGGGACTTCTTTTTAGAGTCAGCAAGGAAAGTTTAAATCTAAAATCAGCATACTTACACGTATTAAGCGATTTGTTAGGAACCATTGCGGTCGCTAGCGGTGCCCTATTGATGCAAACGACAGGGTTTCAAGAAATAGACTCTATTTTAAGCGTCTTCATTGCGCTTTTTATCTTAAAAACATCTTCCTCTATCGTAAAAGAAAGCATAGAAATACTGATAGAGTCTGAGCCGCAGGATTTCGAAAGAGAACATTTTATAGAACACTTGCAGGCATTTCCTGGTGTTTCCCAAGTTTCAGGGCTGACGGTAAGAAAACTCACTTCAGGAGTTTTCTCTTTGGAAGTACAGATTGTAGTGAAGGAAGATGCGGATAGAGATGAATTGATCTTTCAAACACACACTCTTTCCAAATCCCATTTCGGAGTCCCTTTTGTTTCCGTAGAACTTATCTCTGATGCAGCTTTACGAAAATTGCAAAATATAGAACTCCAAGAGAAAGAACATCATATAGGACATTCCCATTCTCACGGACACCACCATCACCACTAAGTTTGAGGGGATCTGTTTTTTCTTTTAGTTAGATATTTGGTAAAGCCGTCTTCCCAAATGAATAGAGAGTAATCGGGGTGAATCGATACAAGTTCGGAAACGGAATTCAATCCGTGGAAATGTTTCAAACTTTCCAATAAAGGAGAGATGGGAAAAGGAAAGAACGATTCCAAAAGCTCGCTGAAGTTTTCGTTCGTAAGCTCGACCGCAGCCTTGTCTCTCCATAAAGATAAAGATTCCCATTCTTGTTTGATTTCGGAAGGAAACCCATAAGAAAAGCTTAAATTTACAAATCCTAAAAGAAGTGAGACCAAACTAAAAAGTTCCTTTAAACGAAGTTCAATTCCCAATTTTCCGTAATCCTCCAAAACCAAATCGGAAGAAGAAAGAGAATAATTCGTAAGTTCTATCTTCAAATGGGAGGCCAAGGATGCAAAAGGAGTCGTAATTTTTTCCTTAACGATTTTGTCTTCTTGCGAATACACATCCACTGCAAAAACAGAGTATTTATTTTGATAAGGAACCACCCAAAGGATCGTGTTTGCAGAGGTTCCGTTCGTAACAAAAGATTTAATTCCCGTTAGTTTATATGTTTCGTCAAAAGAGGATGTGAGGTTTTTAAGCTGCCCTTCCCATTTAGGTTCGGAAACTCCTGTAGCGACAACGAAATCACTGTTTGTTATTTTCTGCAGAAGTTCTTTTCCTTTATTCGTTTCCGATTTGGATAAAATCCCTCCTGCCACATTCACCTCTACCATAGAGGAAAGAGCCAAACTCAAACCGTCTTTGAAAGAAACCAATTCCTGAAGCCTATGTTGGAATTCCAGATAGGAGTTTTTTTTTGCATCTAACACGGAATAAAAACCCTCCTCTATCAAAAGAGGTTTTCTATTTTTATAGAAGAGATCGGAATCTTCCCTGTTGGAAAGATGTTCCAATTTCGTCTTTAATCGTTCTGAAAACAGACTCAAGATTTTTTCTTTTTGGGTTTGGCATCCAAGGCTTTTTCCTCTGCCAAAACCTTTTTCAAATACTGACCTGTAAAAGATTCTTTTACGGAGGCAACATCTTCGGGAGTTCCTTCCGCAATCACCCTTCCCCCTCCGTCCCCACCTTCCGGACCTATATCGATGATATGATCGGCTGCCTTGATGACATCTAAGTTATGTTCTATGATAACCATAGAATTTCCTTTTTCCACCAAAACCTGAAGCACATGAAGTAATTTCTCTATGTCTTCGAAATGAAGTCCCGTAGTAGGTTCATCGAGAATGTACAAAGTTTTTCCTGTAGGCCTTTTGGAAAGTTCGGTGGAAAGTTTGATCCTTTGGGCTTCTCCTCCGGAAAAAGTGGTCGCTGCCTGACCGAGTTTGATGTATCCCAAACCCACATCCATCAGAGTTTCCAACTTTCTTTTTAAGGAAGGAATGTTTTCGAAAAATACAACTCCTTCTTCGATCGTCATCTCCAATACATCGGAAATATTTTTGCCTTTGTATTTGACTTCCAAAGTTTCTCGGTTGTATCTTTTTCCCTTACAGACTTCGCACTCCACATAGATGTCGGGAAGAAAGTGCATCTCGATTTTTAAGATTCCGTCCCCTTCACATTTTTCACATCTCCCTCCGGAAACATTGAAACTGAATCTTCCCGGACCGTATCCTCTTACTTTAGCATCTTCTAAATTACTAAACAAATCTCTTACATGAGTGAATAAACCCGTATAGGTGGCGGGATTCGAACGAGGAGTCCTACCGATCGGCGACTGATCGATATTAATGACCTTATCCAGATGTTCTTTTCCCTGAATCTTTTTATGTTTTCCTGGGATCAGTTTGGACCCTTGGATGGTGCTCGCTAAATCCTTATAAAGAATTTCATTGATGAGAGTGGATTTTCCCGAACCGGAAACTCCCGTAACGACAGTCATGGTTCCCAAAGGAATGGAAACATCCACGTTCTTTAGGTTGTTATGCGTCGCTCCTACGATTTTAAGGAATTTTCCGTTGCCCTTCCTTCTCTCGGAAGGCATTAAGATTCTTTTTTCACCGGAAAGATATTTCCCTGTCACCGAGTGGGGGTCTTTTTTGATTTCTTCAGGAGTTCCGAAGGAAACGATTTCTCCTCCGTGCACACCTGCACCAGGCCCCATATCTACGATGAAATCCGCCTCTTCCATGGTTTCTTTGTCGTGTTCCACGACTAGAACCGTATTTCCCAAATTACGCAGCCCTTTTAAGGTGTTCACCAATTTGGTATTGTCTCTTTGGTGTAGGCCGATGGAAGGTTCATCCAAAATGTACAAAACTCCCATTAGGCGGGAACCGATTTGAGTGGCAAGACGGATCCTCTGCATCTCTCCACCGGATAAAGTTCCCGCAGAACGACTCAGGTTGAGATAACCCACTCCTACATCGAAAAGAAAATTCAATCTTTGCAGAATCTCTTTTAAGATGGGTTTGCTGATGATTTCATCCGCACCTGCCCATTTGGAACTTTTTGTGAATTCCAATGCCTTGGCGATGGAAAAGTTAGTATATTGGTCGATTCCGATTCCTTGCACTTTTACGGCCAAAGCCTCGGGACGAAGTCTTTTGCCGCTACAAACATCGCAATCATGATTGGTCATATAAGATTCAAACCACTGCCTCATAGAGTCGGATTTGGTTTCCTTATATCTTCTTTTCAAATTGGGAATCACACCTTCGAAATTACGTGAGAATTCGTAATGAGAATTCGCTCCTCGAAAATCGTAATCGATCTGGATGGATTCGTCTCCGAATAGAATCACTTTTTTTGTTTTAGCAGGAAGATCTTTCCAAGCTGTGTTCAAATTGAATTTCAATTTTTTGGACAAAGCCGTGATGGTTGCCATATACCAATAAGAATTCGATTTGGAACCGCCCCAAGCTTCGATAGCTCCATCCGCAAGAGAGGCCTCTTCATCCGCAACAAGAAGAGCTTCATCGAATTCAAGAATAGCACCTAATCCGTCACATACGTCACAGGCACCGAAAGGAGAATTGAAAGAAAAAAGTCTGGGAGTCAGCTCTGGAATGGATACGTCGTCACATTTCGGGCAGGAAAGTTTCTGGGAATAGAGATGGTCTTTTTCTCCGTCCTCCACAATGAGGATTCCATCTGCGGTTCGTAAGGCGGTTTCTACGGAGTCTGAAAGTCTGGATTGAATCCCAGGTTTCATTACGATACGATCCACCACCACGTCGATGTCCGCTTTGAAATTTTTCTTCAGAGGAATTTCATCTTCTAAAGAATACACTTCTCCATTAACACGAACTCTGCTGAATCCTTCCTTTTTGTATTTTTCCAGAACTTCCTTATGTTCTCCCTTTTTCCCTTGGATGACGGGAGCTAAGATCTGGAGTTTGGTTCCTTCCGGAAATAAATTGATTCGATCCGTAATTTGATCCACGGAAAGAGAAGTAATCGCAGTTCCACATTTAGGACAGTGGGGTTTGCCCACTCTGGCATACAGAAGTCTCAAATAGTCGTAGATCTCCGTGACAGTTCCCACAGTCGATCTGGGGTTTCTATGAGTCGTTTTTTGTTCTATGGAAATGGCAGGAGAAAGACCTTCGATAAGATCCACTTCCGGTTTTTCCATCTGCCCTAGGAACTGCCTCGCATAACTGGAAAGAGATTCTACATAACGTCTCTGTCCTTCCGCATAAATGGTATCGAAAGCAAGGGAAGATTTCCCTGAACCGGAAAGTCCGGTAACTACCACAAGTTTGTCCCTAGGGATGTCTAAATTTACGTTTTTAAGGTTATGCTCGCGGGCGCCGCGAATACGAATGAAGGAATCCACATCGAACAGATTGTTTTCCTCTTTCTTTCTGGAAAGAATTTTAAGAGATGGAAGGCGGGAGGATCCCAGTTTGTTGCGATATTTTTTTCTAATCCTTTTTTCTCCGATTCGACTGCTTTACTACTTTTACCTGCGTCTAAGGGCTTTTTTACGGAGAAAAAGAACCGTCCTTCATTTCGAATTCCCTAGTTATTTCGAAACCTCTCATAAATCCTTTTTTGTCAGAAAATTCCAAGGAAAACAAAGTTCGATGACTCGACTCGATTTCCTTCTTGTCTTACGATCCTTAGGAAAAATCAAACAACTCAAAACCCTAAAGATATTTCTGCCTCCTATGGATTGGAGTCTTTCCGAGTTTTGGGAAGTGAAAGAAGAACTGATCAAACTGAAAGAACAAGGAATTCGAATCGAATCTTATGCTCAGGAAGGTGGTTTGGGAACCTTACTTCTTATGTCCGCAAGCAACGAAAGATCCGCAGACAAAGAAGCTGAATTTCACATCCAACTTCCTTCCGCAGAATCCTCCTTTTACGGAGGACTCTTGAAACATTTAGGAGTGGAAGTGGAAGCTTATGCGAGTGGTCCTTATAAATCCTTTGCAGAAACATTCACCCGAACCGGTTTTTCGAAAGAAGCCAAAAAAAACATAGAAGACCTGATTTTAGATCTCCAAAACATCATCTTAGATGCGTTAACCGAAAAGGGGAAATTCAAAAAAGAAACCTTCTACAAACCCATACTTACCGCAGAAAGTTTGAAGGAAGCTGGTTTTCTAGATTCCATTAGATCGGAAAAAGAATTTTTCCCGGAAGAAGAAAAAGCACTTTCACCTAATCATTCTTATTTGATTCAAAGAATAGAAGACTTTAAGTTCGTTTCCAAAAGAAAAAAGAACATCGCCATACTTCCTTTGGAAGGAGGAATCTCTTCGGGTGAGTATTCAGGGAAAGAAAGAGAAGCAGGTAAAATAGAAGCCTATCCTACCATCTCCCTCTTAAAAGAACTGAAAGAAGATAAAAACGTACATGTAGTCGTTTTGGAAATCAATTCCCCAGGCGGATCCGCATTTCATTCCGAACTCATCCACAGAGAAATTTCAGAATTAAAAAAAGAAAAACCAGTCTTCGTTTACTTTAAAGACACTGCCGCTTCAGGAGGATACTACATCGCTTCTGCGGCAGAAACAATCACATCCTCTCCCGTTTGTATTACAGGCTCCATAGGAGCCGTGATGGTCAGAGCCAATTTAAAAAAATTATATAACAAAGCTAAGGTGCAAAAAGAAACGGTAGGTTTTTATCCTTTTAGGGAGATTCTTTCCGAATACACCCCTTTAAAAAAAGAATCCGTCGGGTTCCTGCAGAAAGAAATTGCCAGAATAGAATCTCAGTTTTATGCAAGAGTCAGCGAAGGAAGAAAGATTCCCTTGGATCAATTGAAAACGAAATGGGGAGGAGGAAGAGTGTATCTTCCCAAAACGGAAAACAAAATCGTCGATTCTTTGGGAGGGATTTTGGATGTGTTACAAACCATCAAAAATAATTTCCCTAAAGATAAGTTCATGATCAGTTACGAACTTCCAGAATACAATTTCCGTTCGGAAATTCCCTTCCTAAAAGGATTCGGTTTGAAACAGATGATGAAAACTTTTTTACCGAAAGAAATTCTCTTTTTAAAGGAAATGTCGGAAAGACCTCTGTATTATTCGAATATTAAAATTAATTGGAATAACAGAAAGAACTAAGAACGTTTTTTATCTTTTGCTGGCCGCTTTTTCCAAGCGGTTCATCAAAGAAAGATAATGGCCGTCCTTTTTTGGCTCTTGGCATAAACAAAGCTCAATATTTCTTTTATCCGCTTCCACAAAAAAAGCATACAGTTCTTTCATATACTCTTCGTTAGAGGAAAGAATTACGTCTTCGGAATGAAGCTTGGAAAACGAAAATCCGATCCAAGCGGTCTTTTTTCCTTCAAACGTTAAACCTTGCGTTTCATTCGCATTACGAAGTGAACTCTCAAATTCGGTATCGGATACGATCCTCACCTCCGCCTCAGGAGAATAATGTCTGTATTTCATTCCCGGACTTTGGGGAAGAACATTTTCCGAAACGGAAGAAGGAAGAACCAAATCGGGAATCAACTGCTTTATCTCCTCCGCACGGATTTTCCCTGGCCGCAAAAGAACGGGAGGATTTCCGGTCATATCCACAACTGTAGATTCGATTCCTATCTCTGGATCTTCTCCTAAAAGAATTCCTTCCACTGAAAATTGAAATGTATCGATCACATCCTTTCTTCTGGTTAACGAAGGTTTACCGGAAATATTTGCGGAAGGGGCGGATATGGGAGAACCGGAAGCGCGGATCAGTTCCCTTGCTTTTTCATGAGAAGGAATTCGTACTGCTATGGTTTTGCGGTCGGGAGGAAAAAGGGAATTTCCTTTTTGATTTAATACCAGGCTGATGGGTCCTGGAGAGAATTTTTCCAAGAGGGATCTTGCTTCCGAAGTTAGGATGCAGTACCGATCGATCTCTTCGATTTCGGAAAAATGAGCAATCAAAGGATTATCGCTCGGTCTGTTTTTGATTTGATAGATACGAAGACAAGATTCGAAATTAAGACTCGATGCCCCGATTCCGTAAACTGTCTCCGTTGGAAACACGACCAAACCTCCCTCTCTTAAAATCTGTCCCAATGAAAGGACATCTTCCGTGATGAGAGCGGGAGGCTTCATATTACAATTGTTTTTTGTTCGATTTATCTTTCGTTTTGCTTACTTTCAGTTCCTTAACTTCTTCTACTTTTTTAGGAGGGTTCAACATCTCTTCCAATTCCTTATCACTCACCTTTTGTACGGGAGGGAGTTTGCCTTGCACGAGAAGACTCAAGTAGTCGTTGATTTCAGGATCGTTGTCAGTAACAAGCTGCCAAAAGGAAAAGCCGCCTAAGTCGAATTTACGAAGAAGGTTCATTTTTTCTTCGAAGGCTTTTCTGTTCATGTAAAAAGCGACTCTATCACATCCACCGCTGGAATACCAAAGCGTAGGATCTTCATAAGCTCTGTTTTTATGGATGTCGGAAAACTTGGAAAGATTTCTCCAATTTGCCACTTTGTTTTCGGATGCGATGATTTGATTGATATCCGTAGGCTGATGTTTTTTATGAGTGCCGCCTTTGATTCTCAAAACGTCGGAATGATACACTGCTTTGGCGGAAGCTTTACAATTCAAAGCCCAATCGTAACCGTAAGTAGGGATCGCCATATACAGTTTATGCGTAGGAACTCTTTTTTTAGCATAAGCAATGATGTCTTTCAACCAAACATTGGGAGCCTGAGGACCAGGACCGGGGTTGTGATACTTTCTAGGATGAAGTTCATAAGCCATGATCTTCACTCTATCCGCATGTTTTGCCAAGAACGCATAATCGTGAGTTGTCGGTCCTCTCCAATTTTCGCGGAAGTCCAAATGAATCGGTTTGGAAAGACCTTTGCAATTGAGGTCTTTTTTCTTTTCCGCAGGAGTTTTAGGATGCACTGCAACTGAAATTAATTTCCCTTTTTTATGGATCTCTTTGGCGAGAAGGACGAAAAACTCTTCGAACTTTTCCTTTTTGTCGCAGCTCATTCCTTCGTAATCGATATCGATTCCGTCGTAACCGTAAGTTTCCACTTCATTCACAATGATCTGAATGTGTTTGTCTCGGATGTCGTTGCGTCCGCCCATTCCTATGTTTTCCTGAATCTTTTCTTTCGGATTTTCCCAACGAAAGATGGTAGGAATGATTTTCACTTTAGGATTCAAAGCTCTTAGCTCTTGCACTCTTTCCTTTCTGGAAGTGGAAGACCAGGAAGAAATCAACTCTCCGTTATTGGAAAGTCCCCCCTTCATCACGTAGATAAAAGGATGAATCTCATTGTACAAATGAACCGTTTTTTTCATGGCGGACCAATCGGTCGACCAGGCGGAAGCGCGAAAAGAAGGATTTTCTTCTGCAGCAAAATCGGAAGGGATTAAATTTTCGGAAGAAGATTCTTCCAAAACAGATTTGGATTCTTCTGCTTTTGTTTCCGAAGGGGTTTCTCCGTTTTCTGTTGAGAGAGTGGTTTCTTCGGATGCGGTTTCCTCTACCGTAGATGGAGGAGTATTTTTTAGGGTTAAGCTGGCCGGAGCCTCTTTTCCCATTAGATTCATTCCGAGATAAAAGGAAAAAGCGGATAAAAACACCCAAGAAGCAAACAGGAATGTATATTTCGCCTTTGCGGAAAGTTTGGGTAATTTCGATTTGGATTCAGGTTGTTGTTCGGACATAGAGTTTATACTTGTTTTATATATCGATTCATTGAAAAAAAGAATAGAGAAGAAAATGCGAACTTGGGTCTTGATCGCTCTGTCCATAATTTTGAGACGGGGGCGCTCTCCTAGCGTAAATTTTTTTCCAACTTAGGATTTTCAGAAATGACCTATCTCAACCAAAAACCGGTAATTCTTTACGTAGTTTTATTATCTTTGTTTCTAACCTTTCTCTTGATGGCGGAGCTAACAGGAAGCAAACTCTTTGTGGCATTCGGATTCACAATGACGATGGGGGTCATTCCCTTTCCGGTAACGTTTATCATTACCGATCTGTTAAATGAATATTTCGGAAGAAAAATCGTAAGAGCCACTACTGTCATCGGAATGGCGATGATCAGTTTGGCCTATGTTCTGATCGTGATCGACATCCAAATTCCAGCAAGCCCGGATTCTCCCGTCCTTGACGAAGCGTTCAATTCCGTTTTTGCAAACTCAGGATTAGTGATCACAGGATCCGTCATCGCCTATCTCATCGGCCAATTGGTGGACATCCAAGTGTTTCATATCCTGCGAAAGAAAACGGCAGGAAAACATATCTGGCTCCGTGCCACAGGTTCCACAATTTTATCACAACTTATCGATTCTTATGTGGTGATTTTTATAGTTCTTTGGAAGACCCATTCCTTAGGTCAGTTGGTTTCCATCTCCAACACCAACTTTCTCTATAAAATGGCGGTAGCGATTTTGATTACTCCTCTTCTTTATTTGATCCACAACTATATCGACAAGTATCTAGGTGTAGAACTGAAAGAAAAACTAGCTTCTCTTGCCATGGAAGAAGGCAAAGAAACCACAATACAACCGGGTTAAAGAAGTGAACTGGAAACCTAGAACCGAATCCATCCGCTCCCTTTTGGGAAATAAATTTATCAATATGGGGCATAGGGGAACCAGAGGGCTGGCTCCGGAAAATACATTGGTCTCTTTTCAAATCGCCAATCGTTTCACTCCCTATTTCGAACTGGATACAATGTTATGCGGCAGTGGAGAACTGGTAGTGATCCACGACGAAACGGTAGACCGCACTACGAACGGCAAAGGAAGAGTGTCCGACCTAAGTCTTGAGGAAATCCAAAGTTTGGATGCAGGCGCTTTTTTTTCGGAGGAATTCGTAGGAGAATCCATTCCCAGCTTACGTGAGTTATTTGAAAAAATGCCTTCAAACTGCATTTTCGATATAGAGGTCAAATCGGAAGGAGAGGAAAAAGAAAGAATCCGTTTGGCAGAAGCTCTCATCCCTCTTTTGAAAGAATTAAAAATAGAAAATAGGGTTTTTATATCTTCTTTCGATTCTTTTTTATTGGGAAAAGTAAAAGAGAAAAACCCTTCTCTTTTACGAGGACAATTATTGGATTCCGTTTGGAAAGAGGAAGATTGGAAAGTCTCGGAACCAGATTTGATTTTACCGAATCATAGATCCGTCACAAAAGAATGGATCAGCCAACTTCATAAGGAAGGTTATCTGGTGATTCCTTATACTGCGAATGAAGAAGCGGATTGGATCCGCTTGAAAGAAGCAGGGGTCGACGGAATCATCACGGACAGGCCGGATCTGCTTCTTTCTTATCTGGAAAAATGAAGCCGTTTTAAATCGACACACCGCCGGAAAAAACGAGTTCTAAAAATCCGAAATTCTGAGAGGCACGATTGGAGCCTCCCGTGGTAAGTATATTCGTCAAATCGATATATCCGCCCTTAGCACCTAACTCCAAGAAGTAGGTTCGGTTAAAGTCGTATCTTCCCGCCACATAACCGGACACTCCGTAACCGGAAAGATGAAAGTTATTGTTCTGCCCCTTTCCCATCATCCTCACATCGCTTCTACACACTACCGCACCTGCACCGATAGAAGAAATCAAACTGAGCCCGCTTAGCCCGTCTTCCGCAGTCCAAAGAGGAGTGATGGTTCCGAAGTCTACGAACAAAAGGTTCAATCCGTCCGTATGTTCGAATTTAAGTATGTCAGGAGTGAGTTGTATCGTTTGTTCCCCTCCGTGATAACCTGCCATCTGCGCCACATGCTCAGGAAATAAATAGATGAAAGGAAGTGCTTCCATGGAAATCGCCAACTGATTTTTGGCCACAACGAGAGGATCGATATAACCGGCGTAATTGACTGACTGGCCCTGCGAGACCACATACTTCATATGATCTTGGCCGAAAGAAAGGAAAAAACGATCCGAGAAAAAGTAGGTGAATTTGATGTTGTATTGAGGGATTTCGAACTTGGTAGGATCGAAATAAACGGAAGGATTGAATTTTTCAGGTTTGTCTTTGGCATCCACCGACTTCATCGTATAATGGTAACCAGGTCCCCGAAAATTGATATCGCTTTGGGTATAGGAAGAACGGTTATAACCCCATTGGATGTTCCATCTTCCTTTCCGGTCGGAAATGGAAAGAGGAACCGGACTTTTTTCATCCTCCCCTAAAATGGGGAGAGAAAGTAAAAAACAAAAGAAAACAAAAGACCAAAACTTAACATTTCCAGAAAGGGAAAGAAAGGAAAAAAATTTCATCTAAAAATTTACCCGCTTACTTCATCCATTCCCATAATTAAAGGGAAAGAGCATAGATTAAATTTTTCCGAAGAGACGGTTTGTAAATTTTTTTCTGACACTTTAACGAACGTAAACCCAGATACGGTTTTTCCAAGGATCTAAATAGGAAAGGTAGGAAGAGGAATTTCCAGTTCCCTCTTCCCGCACAAGCCCCGATTTCGAAAAATCAGGGAGATCGTAAAACTCCATAGTGATGGTACCAGGAGAAACGGGACAATTTTTTGTAGGTCTGGAAAAAACGATGCGAAGGGAATCGTTTGCCCAGAGTTCGGAGTGCCCCTCACTCAAAGTCCCCTCCTGCCAACCAAACAATTGTTTGTAAAATTCGGCGGCCTTTGCAGTATCTTCTCCTCCGTGTAAATTCACGGAATAAAACTTTTGCATAAACAAAATTTAGAAAAACTCTTAAATTTGTATAGAAATCTAATTTCGAAATCAGGAAATGAATCGGCAGCCTTCTTACGATGCAGATTCGATTTTTACTTCTTCTAAATTTTTTATTGGGATTTTTTATTTCCTTTCTTGCGGCAGAAACCGTTTATTTCTCTTACGTCTATCATCCTGATAATCTTTATTTGCCTCTCTTTATCAGGGACTTAGGAAGTTCCGTTTCTCATTGGCATCTGCCTCCTTCCTCTTATTTTTTCCCGGACGGTTTGTTTTTATTTTTATTAGAGCGTGTTTTTCCGTTTTTGTATCTTCCCAGCATCTACGGTTGTTTGGTCTTTTTTCTTTTACAAACGACTGTTTACTTATTCTATAAAAAGCATTTAGGAAAGAAAAAAGCGATTTTAGGTCTCAGCATTTTCGGATTTCTGTTTTTACTGGTTTCATCTCTTTTCTTTTTCGACGGAGAAAAGAAAAACCCAGTGGGAATTTTACTCACAAACGGACACCACATAACAGGATTTATCCTTTCCATTTTAGTTTTATTTTCACTTACCTCTTATCGCAGAAACTATTTTTTCACGTTTGTCGCATGCATCAGCTTAGGATTGTTTTATGGCTCCGACAGATATCTGCTTTTGGTTTTGGTTCTACCTCTTTTATCTTCCTTGTTTCTTTTAAAAAAAAGAAACAAACTCTATTATTTTTTTCTTTGTATTACTGCCATCTTTTTAGGAGAAATTTTACAAATTCGGACAAAAGCTTATTTCCTTATCCCCGATTCTTTCGGAGATCTATCCGCAAGAATTCTATCTATTCCTGTATCCAAAATATTTTTTTTAGGAATTCATTATTATTACGATTTTTTGAAACTATTTATTTCCCAGACGGGGTATTACTTTCAGGCAATCCTCTTTCTTTTACTTCTTCTTTTTCGAAAAAAGAAGAACTTATACCTCCCTACGAAGGAAAAATCTTTTTTCCTATTTCTGACTCTCTATAGTGTTTGTTTTACGGGGCTGATCGGAAGATTTTTATACCAACATCCATTTCCCGTTCGTTATCTCACTCCTTCGATACTTTGTTTTTTCGCATTCGGAATTTATAACACTCTTTCTTTTACTTTTTTCAAAAGACTGGGAACATCCCTTTCCTCCTTTCTTTTTCTATCGATCACCTGCTTCTATTTAGTGTTTTTGTATTCCATGTTCTGGGATAAAGAACTGCCGAGAAACAAAGCATTGTTTTTAGCCAAAGAATGGGAAGGCAGAAGCCGGGGAAAAATTCTAATCACCGACTATTCCCACGAAAAACCTCTTAGGTTTTGGAGCGAAGGAAAACTCAAACCCCTTCCTGTGGATGCTCGCAAACGTCCTTATCTTTGGGTGACAGGAGCCTACTTACATCCTTTTTGGAATCCAGGGGAAGAACTCACCCGGCAAATCGATTCCTCACGGCAGGAATGGGTCGAATGGATTCCTAACTCCTTGACAAAGGACTTCTAGGTAGTGATCTGGAAAGAGATGGAAGATTACGTTCGCATATTTGATACCACCCTCCGAGACGGAGAACAATGCCCAGGCGCTGCCATGAGCGAAGACGAAAAAGTGGAAATCGCTCTCCATTTGGCAAAAATGAAGGTAGATATCATTGAAGCAGGTTTCCCTGTTTCTTCTCCCGTACAATTCAAAGCAGTAGAAAGAATCGCCAGAGAAGTGGAAGGCCCGATCATCTGCGGGCTCGCCCGATCCCTCCGCCCCGATCTGGAAGCGGCCAGAGATGCATTGAAACCTGCCGCAAAAAAAAGAATTCATACTTTCATCGCATCTTCCCCCATTCATATGAAACACAAACTCGGCAAATCACCTAGCGAAGTTTTGGCGATGGCAAGAGAAGCGGTTCGAATGGCGAGAGGTTTTGTGGAAGACGTAGAGTTTTCCCCGGAAGACGCCACTCGTTCCGAATGGGAATTTTTGAGAGAACTGGTAGAAGCTGTCATCGAAGAAGGCGCCACTACCATCAACATTCCGGATACCGTAGGTTATACGACTCCTCAAGAATACCTGGAACTGTTCCAATTTTTAAAAACCAAAGTGAAAGGTGCCGACAAAACCATCTTCAGTGCACACTGTCACAATGACTTGGGTTTGGCGGTGGCGAACTCTTTGGCAACCGTTCTTGCAGGCGGAAGACAGATCGAATGTACCATCAATGGAATCGGAGAAAGAGCGGGAAACACCGCCATGGAAGAAGTGGTGATGGCACTTCGTACAAGAAAAGACAAATTCGGAGTTGAAACCAAAATCGATTCCACTTTGATCTCTAGAGCATCCTATCTGGTCAAAACAATCACCGGCATGGTAGTTCAACCTAACAAAGCAATTGTGGGAGCGAATGCATTCGCACACGAATCAGGAATCCACCAGGATGGAGTGATTAAAAATAGACAAACTTACGAAATTATGACTCCGGAATCCGTGGGGCTCAAATCCAATCGAATGGTTCTAGGAAGACACTCAGGCCGCGCAGGGTTTAAAGATAGGATCATCCGCTTAGGTTTCGACCCGAAACCTGAGGAAGTGGACAATGCATACCAAAGATTTTTGGAGATCGCAGACAAAAAAAAGGAAGTCTTCGACGAAGACATTGCGGCTCTTTTTCAATCCGAAACGAGAAAGACCCAAGTGGAAGAAAAATACGAACTAGTTTCTTTCGAACAAACAACAGGTTCCGGAAAAACTCCCTCTTCCAGACTCACTCTCAAAGTGAACCAAGAAAAAAAGGAAGCCAATGCGGAAGGAGACGGACCGGTAGACAGTATCTTCAAAGCGATCGATAAAATCACCGGAATTTATCCGCTTTTATCCCGTTTGGTGATCTCCCCTGTTACGGAAGGAACAGATGCAATGGCAGAAGCTTCCGTTACCATAGAATACGAAGAAAAAAGAGTCGTTGGAAAGGGAGATTCTACTGACATCATAGAAGCTTGTGCAAAGGCTTACATCAATGCACTGAACAGGCTATAAGATGATAGATCCGCTGCAGCTCATACGAAAAGAAGTGATCGAATTCCAGCCCTATGTTCCGGGAGAACAACCAGGGTTAGGTGAATCCGTAATAAAACTCAATACGAATGAAAATCCGTATCCTCCTTCTCCTAAAATAGAAGAGTCGATACGGGAAATTCTTTCCAAAGGAGTTCTGAGAAAGTATCCGAACTACCATTCTGCGGAACTTCAAAATTCGATTGCAAAAAGATACGGACTCAAACCGGACCAAATCCTGGTCACGAATGGTTCCGATGAGGCGCTTCGTCTTTTATTTTACGCACTTCTTTCTCCTAAAGACACTGTGGTCGCGCCGGATCCTACCTACTCCTTCTACCCGGTTTTATCCGAAGAAGTAATGTTAGGTGTGACCTATAAAAAGATCCCTCTCCTTTCCGACCTTCATTTCGATTTCGAGTCCCTAAAAAAAGAAAAAGGAAAACTACTTTGTTTTGCTCATCCGAACGCTCCTACGGGGATTCTGGAAGATAAAAACAAACTTCTCGATTTGATTCGAAATTTCGAAGGTGTGGTTTTGTCGGATGAAGCTTACATCGATTTTGCCAAACCGAATCAAAGTTTGATCACTGAAATTCAAAATCATCCCAATCTGATCGTATCCAGAACCTTTTCGAAATCTTATTCCTTGGCCGGTCTGCGGGTAGGTTTCATCGCAGGAGAAAGTAAACTTATCGATCTCATCCGAAAACTCAAAGATTCGTATAACGTGGGTATTTTGGATCAAAGGATCGCTTTGACTGCTTGGGAAGACGAAGACTATTTTCAAAAATGTCTGGGTTTGGTTGTTTCCGAAAGAAAAAGGCTGACGGAGGAACTAGGAAAATTGGGTTTTTCCATCCCGGAAAGTTCGGCTAACTTTATTTTTTGCAAACCGAAACAAGGAATTTCCCCGGAAGCAATCTATAAAACTTTGAAGGATAAAAACATTCTGGTTCGTTATTTTTCTACAGGAATCTCCAAAGATTATGTAAGAATTTCCATCGGAACCGAAGAAGAAAACAATTCCCTGCTTAAAGAATTAAAATCCATTTTACAGCCGTAAAAAAAGGGCTCCCTTTTCAGGAGCCCACTCTTCGTTCTGGATAGATGTTTTTTTTCTCTTATTGAATGTCTATTTTCTTCTTCTTTGGTTCCAGTTTAGGGATCACAAGTTCCAAAAATCCGTTTTTCACTACCGCCTTCACATTCTCTGAATCGATCGTTTTTCCGATTGTGAACTTTCTGAAGTAGTTTCCTTCTTTGAATTCTTGAAAGAGAGGTTTTCCCGTCTCCACAATTCCTTCCACAAACTTACCTTCGATGGTCAGTTGGTTCTTTTCGATGGTAACATCCACCGAAGAAGGATCTACGCCCGGCATCTCTACGAAAAAGAGAAGAGATTCCGCTGTCTCGTGAACGTCCACATTCGGTGAGTAAACTTTCACGGTTTCTTTCTTTTCGGATGTAGGAACTCCTACACTTAATTCTTGTTTTGTTTCTGTTGCTGCTACCATGTTTTACTCCTATTATGCTCCTCTTGTGATTGTGACTTTTTTAGGTTTGTCTTCTTCTCTTCTAGGAAGATGAATGTTTAAAACTCCGTTTGTATATTTAGCGACCACCAAATCCTGATTCACTCGGAATGGAAGTTCTACAGTGCGGTGGAATTCTCCCGAAAAGATCTCTCTTCTCAGAACTTCCGTTCCTTCCGCTAAATCCTCCGCTTTTTTTCTACCTTGGATGGTCAGATGATTGTCCTTTACGGAGATTTCAATTTGATCCGCTTCCAGACCAGGCACCAAAGCTGCTACAAGCGCTTCATCCTCCTTGGTGTAAACGTTTACAGGAGGGAAACTGCGGGCGGAATTTCCGAACTGGGAGTCCAAGATGGATTTTGTGATCTCATCGTTCAAACGGTCAAAGTCTCTCCAGAAGCTGTTGTTTCTAGTAGGGTTGTCTAGGATTCGAAAAAGCATCATGATTCTCCTTTAGCACTCTCTCATTTTTAGTGCCAACTAAATCAGCACTCTACATGATAGACTGCCAATAAGCAAGAAAAAAATGATTTTTTCTCCCGAATTTTAAATTTTTTGCCAAACCAGAACCACCCCGAAAGATGCTAAAAACATGGAAATCACCTCTAAACTTGAGTCTTTGGGGCTAGTTTTGCCTCCCATTCCCAAGGCAGTGGCTTTGTACCAGCCCTCCCTCCGCACGGGAAACCTAATCCTTACCTCGGGACAACTCCCCTCCGTAGCAGGAGTGATTGAAGTCAAAGGAAAGTTAGGCGATAATGTAAGCCTGGAAACGGCTCAGAAAGAAGCACAGAAAGCTGTCTTAAATGCACTAGCCACGCTTCTGCTCCATATTGATTCCTTGGATAGAATCAAACAAATCGTAAAGTTGGGAGTGTTCGTAGCTTCCACACCAAACTTCACAGAACAACACTTAGTTGCTAACGGTGCTTCAGAAACCATCGGAAACATTTTCGGAGAAAAAGGAAAACATGCTCGGTTTGCCATAGGAGTTTCCTCTCTTCCCTTGGATGCCTGTGTAGAGTTGGAATTGACCGTAGAGGTCGAATGATCACATCCATTCTCAACGGTTTCACCGAATTCTTTCGGTTTACGATTCTATCCATTCCTTTGATTGTTTTAGGATGGTTTCATATTTCCAAAACGGGTTTGTTGTATCTGTATCAGTTTTGGAACAAAAAGATCGTTCTTGATAAAATCTTCTTTCTGCTTTTGTTTTTCCAATTGGTTTTAAGTGCTCTTCCTTGGTTTCGTTATGAAGTTCAGTTTTTCGATTCTCCGGAATCGGTGAACATCGGGCCAAAATGGAATTTCTTTTTCATTCTAGTGAGTCTTTTTAATTTTTTCTTTTTGGGATTTTGGAAAAGTTCATGGGTGAGAATTTGGTTCTTTTCCACTCAAATCCTTCTTATCATCATCATGATCTGGGGCTATCTGGAACCGAATCGTTATTATTACGACCTGGTCAATAAAAACGAAATCCAATACAACCACGTATTTTACGTGTTTTGTGGAGTTTCTCTTGTTTGTTTCGGGATCGGCTTTCTCACCTTCCAAAAGGAAGATGAGGTATTCCAAGGTTGATCATTTAATAAAAATCAAACGGACTTTAAATTTAATTTTTTACGTCCGTTTTCTTCTTCCACAATCACAATATAATGCGGTGAGCCCTGTTCCGCAAAAAGGATCTTCTTAGAAAGAGGTTTTCCTATTTCCGTATCGATGATCCTTTGGATCGGCCTTGCTCCCATTTCCTTATTGTATCCGGTTTCCGCCAAATACACTCTTGCTTCGGGAGACAGATCAAGTTGGATTCCTTTCGCCTTCGCTTTTTTCTGTAAGGTGCCGAACATACGTTCCACAACCATTTCTACGATGGAGAGAGAAAGGGAATTGAATTCCACAATGGCGGTGAGCCTGTTTCTGAATTCAGGAGTGAAGGTTCTTTCTATCGCCTTCATGCTTCTATCATCATAAGAACTCGGTTCGAATCCCAAGAGGGGTTTCGTTCTTTCTGCGGCTCCTGTATTCGTAGTCAAAATCAAAATAACCTGCCTGAAATCCGCTTTTTTGCCTGTGCTATCCGTAAGAGTGGCGTGATCCATCACCTGAAGAAGTATATTGTATATATCTTCATGTGCCTTTTCGATTTCGTCGAGAAGCAAAACACAATGAGGAGTTTTGGCGATTGCATCCGTCAACTGCCCTCCTTGGTCATGACCGATATAACCGGGAGGGGAACCGATGAGTCTGGATACGGAATGTTTTTCCATATATTCGGACATATCGAAACGAAGAAATTCGATCCCCATTTTTTCGGCCAAGGTTTTCGCAACTTCCGTTTTACCCACACCTGTGGGACCTACGAACAAGAAACTTCCTATGGGTTTGCCTTCTTCCCCCAAACCGGAACGAGAATACAGAATTGCGTCTACAATTTGTTCGATGGCGTGGTCTTGTCCGTAAACGACTGTTTTCATTTCGGAACCGAGGGACTCCAGTTTTTTCTTATCGTCCGTTTTGACCGTTTTAGCGGGTATCTTTGCGATTTTCGCCACGAGACTTTCTATTTCAGGAGTGCTCACCTGTCTTTTCGCATTCTCCTTTTTTTCGTCCCTGAGTTTGACGAAAGCACCTGCTTCATCCATCAAATCAATCGCTTTGTCGGGAAGGTGCCTGTCTCTGATATGAAGATTAGAAAGTTCTACAGCAGCTTGCAGGGATTTGGTGCTGTATTTCACCCCATGGAAATCTTCATAACGAGGTTTGAGTCCCTGAAGGATCTTCACCGCATCCTCAATAGAAGGTTCTCCCACTTCTATTTTTTGGAATCTTCTGGAAAGAGCATGATCTTTTTCGAATATGCTTTTGTATTCCTTATAAGTAGTAGTTCCGATACACTTGAGTTCTCCATTGGCTAGAGCAGGTTTCATCAAATTGGAAGCATCCAAACTTCCCCCGGAAACCGCACCCGCTCCTACGATGGTATGAATTTCGTCCACAAAGATGATTTTATTAGGATCTCCTACGACTTCCTTCAGAATGGATTTTAATCGTTCTTCGAACTCTCCTCTGAATTTGGTGCCCGCCATAATGAGTCCCATATCCAAAGAATAAATTTCAATTTTAGAAAGACTGGAAGGAACCTTTCCTTCTACAACTCTTTGGGCAAGTCCTTCCACGATTGAGGTTTTTCCCACTCCCGCTTCTCCGACAAACACAGGATTGTTTTTTCTTCTTCTGGAAAGGATATGAATGGTTCTTTCGATTTCCGCATCTCTTCCTATGCAAGGATCGAGTTTGCCGGACCGGGCCTTCTCAGTGAGATTGAGGCAAAATTTTTCCAATGCGGATTTGGAACCTTCTTCGGATGGAACGGAATCGTCCTCATCTTCAAAACCGGAAGGCTCTTCTTCTTTTTTCTTTTTGATTCCGTGGGAAATGAAACGAATCACATCCAAACGATTGATGTTTTGTTTGGCGAGAAGATAACAAGCCTGTGAATCTTCTTCTCTAAAAAGAGCCACTAAAACATTATTTCCGTCGATCTCCGTTTTGCCGTTGTTTTGCACATGGAATGCGGCAAACTGGATGACGAACTGAACTCCTACGGTGTATCTGGGCTGAAGTTTCAAATGAGGGACGGAAATAGTCGCCAGATCGTCTTCGAAATATTTTTCCAGATCTTTTCTGAGAAGATCCAAATCACATCCTACATTCAAAAGGACTTCTTTCGCTTTTTCATTGAAACTCAAAGCAAATAATACATGTTCTAAGGTAATGAATTCGTGATGATATTTTTCAGCTTCTTTTTTTGCCGTTTCGAGAGATTTCTCCAGATCACTAGATAAATTCATATATCCCCCTCCTCTTCTTTCGCTAACTGACACTGCAAAGGATGTCCTGCTTCTTCCGCCAAACGATGCACTTCTTCCACTTTGGTTCTGGCAATGTCCAAAGGATATACTCCACAGACGGCAGAACCTGTGGTATGTGCCGTCCACATAATTTGACGAGATTCTCCAACGGATTTCCGAAAGACATTGGCAAGAACCCAAACCACGAACTCCTGAGGAGTGAAATCATCGTTGAGTAAAATGACTTTGTATCTTCCCGGTTTTTTAGGGCGGATCTTTTCCTTCTCAAGAAGAAGTAGATCTTCTTCCGTTTGGGTTAATTTTTTATTTCCAGCCATCTATGTTCCCTCCCTGAGAGATTTGATGGGGGAATGGGAATTGTATTCCTGAATGTTTTGCTCTTCCATTTTGATTTCTCTCTCTAAATAATCATAAATCGCCTTACTTCCCGATTCATGATAGATATAATGAAGACTGTGCATAGGAACCGCTTCGTATCCTCTGAGGAATTTATGTTCCCCTTGAGCCCCCGCTTCCACTCGTTTCATTTTATTCTTAATTGCATAATCGATCAACTGATAATAACAACACTCGAAATGAAGGTTGGGGATCTGCTCCAAAGCTCCCCAATAACGACCGAATAGATAGTCGTCTCTCCAAAAATTAAAACTGCCTCCGACGGGTCTGCCGGATGCATCACTGGCAAGTACCAGATGGATTCTATGTTTCATCACTTCAAAGATCTTTTGAAAGAAAGCTCGGTTCAAATAAGCCTGTCCCCATTTTCGGGAGTGAGTGTCTTCGTAGAATCGATAGAAAATGGAATGGTGTTTCTCTTCGATGGAATTTCCCGTTAAGGTTTCGATCGTAAGCCCTAAAGAGTTTACCTTTTTTCTCTCCTGTCGGATCGTCTTTCTTCTTTCTTTTACCAAAGTGGAAAGATAATCCTCGAAAGTTTCGAACCCTCTGTTGAACCAGTGGTATTGATGACTGAGTCTGGGAACGTATCCTGCATTTTCACCTAACTTCAATTCATCTTCTTTACAGAATAAAACATGAAGGGAAGAAACTCCTTCCTCTTTTCCCAATTCCTTCAAAGCGGACAAAAGAGAAAGAATCACTTCCTTTTTTTTCTCTTCCGAAAGAGAGGGAGATATCAATATGCGCGCCCCAGTAACAGGCGTAAAAGGAACAGCTGCGGTAAACTTAGGATAATAAGGAATGCCTGCACGGTGAAATGCGTTGGCCCATTGGAAGTCGAAGATGTATTCTCCGTAAGAATCGAATCTTTTGTAGAAAGGAAGAACTCCCAGCAACTCTCCGTTTTCTTGAAAACGGAGGATGCGAATCACCCAGTCGTTTTTTCCGACACAACCGGTAGATTCCAAGGTGGAAAGAAATTCCCATTCCTGAAATACGGAATCGGAAGGAACCAAACGGTTCCACTCTCCTGGAGAAAAGGCGAAAAAGCTGGTCTCTAAAGATAAAGGGGAAGTAAAACTCGTCACTTAAACATTAGACTCAGCTTGCCGATTCCAGTTTACTTTGTTTTTTCCGAATGTGTTCCAAAAGTCGAAGTAAACTAGGATTATCAGGATCTAAAACGACCGCGGAAGTGAGAATGATCTCCGCACGGATATAATTTTTTTCCGCCAGATAGGTTTGCCCCAAATTGATGAGATTTTTGACATGATGCGGATCTCTCAAACGAACCCTTTCCCCGAAGTCGACTGCTGTTTTGAGGTCGGCTACCTTTCTCGCACAGAAAGCGGTGATGTACATAATTTCCGTATCCATCGGTTTGAGTTCGCTGTAGTCTCTCGCCACGGTTTTTGCCTTTCCGTAGTCCTTCAGTTTCAGATACAATTGGATGAATTTCTTTTTGATCTCGGGGATATTTTCTTCCACAGTATTTGCCTGTTGGAGATAAGAAATTGCTTCTTGCAGATCTTGGGAATCGGAGGCTTGTTTTGCTTTGGTCAGTAAAATTTGGATCTCTTTCAATTTCTCTTTTTCAATCCTTGCCTTTTCTCTCTCTTCCACGAAAGATACACGGAGTAAGGACAAATCGTCCGTCAAACTTCCTATTTTATGAAGTTCTTCATAGATGACTTCCAAATCACCTTTCCCTCGCTCTACGACTTTTAGGAAAAGTTTTTCATCTTCATTGATGATTCTTTTTCCATCATCCGTATGTGCGATGAGTAAATCGTCTCTTCCGTCGGATCCGGCGATGACGATATCTCCAGGTTCCAATTGGAAGGTTCGGATGTAGATATCTCCTGCAACCCCTGATGTTCCCAGTTTGCGGAACATCAGTTCGTTTTCCATAAAACTGGCGATCCCATCACGATACAAAACGATCCAAGGATGTTCCGCATTGATGAAATATAAAAGCCCTGTTTCGTTGTCTACGAGTCCCAACACCAAGGACACAAGCATGGAACCGTCGAATCCCACAAAAACTTTATGCAATTCTATGAATGTATTTTTGATCCATCTTTCCGGATAGGTTCTTCTCGCTTCATTGGAAAGTTGAGTTCTAGTGATGATAGATTCGAACACGGAACCCAAAACCAAAGCTCCTCCTGCTCCCTGCATGGATTTACCCATAGCATCCGCATTCAAAAAGACCGTATAAGTTTTGTTATTGAGAGAGATTTGGTTGGCGATGTTTAAATCCCCTCCGATCTCTTTTTCATGTTGACGGAATGTGAATTTTTTCTTTTGTTCCAGTAAAAAATCTACCTGGACATTGTCGTGGTTCGCATGATTGGCAGAGAAAGGTTGTAACAATAGAGAGGTGAGGAAATAATCCCCGTCTTGCTGGTGTTTGAGCGCCTGCACTTCTTGCAAAGTGTTTTCCAACTCTTTGGTTCTTTCCTGAACCTTTAGTTCCAATTGATTTGCATATTGTTGCAGTCTTTTTCTGGCGGCTTGGATGGAACGCACCATTCTGTTGAAAGAACGAGCCATAAATCCGATATCATCTTCCACATGAATGGTGAGTTTGTATTCCAAATTCCCGGAATTCACCTCGGTCAAACCTTCTATGATTTGTTCGATGGGGCGAATCAGTGCACCCAAGAAAAACAAACGGAAGCCGAAAACAACCAAAACAACTAGAGCGATTCCCGCATACATCCAAGGAAGCACCACTTCATGTTGGAAGTCTCTGTACGATTGGTACGGGAAACCCACTTCATGCACCAGATTTCTGCTTTCATCGGTCACAAAATAACTGATATAAAACTGAAATTCGGGAGCATTCTCTTCGAAACGGACTTTCCCTCTGTAATTTCTTTCTCCCGTATGAGGAATAGGCGAAAGTAACAATTCGATTCGATTCCAAATTTCCTGTTCCGGAAGAGAAGAATCTATGATAGAAACGGCCGTTTTGTGAAAGCCGCTGAGAGGGCCGTTTGCAATTGTAAAAAGAGCCTTCCCTTTCGTTTTCACATCCGCAGGGAGAATTTCTCTCCACTTATTTCTGGTATATAATATCTTTCTTTTTAAGGAATCGATGTATTCGATCAAATCGGAGGATGTAGCGATTTTTTCTTCTCTCACTGCATAACGGATTTCCTCCGCATAACCCAAACTGTCGGAAGGAAGTTGTTTCAAATAGGTTTCAAGGCTTCTTTGCAAAGAATCGGAATCCTTGATGGAAACGATTTTTTCGTACAACCAAGCGTTCCAAAATTCCGCAGTATAAGAAGCGGGAGAAAATGAATTTTTTTCAGGGTCTTTTAAGGACTTACCTGAGTTTGTTGTTAGGTCGTAAGTGAAATGAAATGCGGATTTAGAATCTCCCGGCTGGATGACTGCATTTTTAGCTCTTTGGTAATTTGCCAGATCGAAGTTTTTTTCCGTTTGGCGGATCGAAACATAAGCCACCAATTGAATGATAAGAAGGAAACAAGCGAGGGAGATTCCTATGATGCGAGAAAGAATGGTGGTTTTATCCTTAGTGTTGTTAATGTACATCACTGTGGATGCGAAAAGACCGATCACCAAAAACAAATCCGTAGAAGTTTGATAGATCCCTCGGTCAATGGCTCCGTCTCTGGACTGTGCATTTAAAATTCCAGGAACGATCGTGAGGAAAGCGAACGACATGAGAATGCTTCCCAAAACCAATTTCATATCCTTCGTTGTTCGGACAATTTGTACGATTCCTGAAATGATAAAGATGGCAAAAAAGGAAAGTACGTTCAGCGCATAGAATTTATAGAATTGAGGCAACGGAAAATCCCAATAATGCCCTGAAAAGAAGTAAAGCCTTCCCGCATTCAAACTTATATAAACAAAATATAAAGTCACGATCACTACGAAAGAAGTCATCGTGATGAACAGATACTTTCTGGTTCTTACAAAATACTCTTCCGGAAAAGAGAGAAAGAAGCTGGTAAGATAAGTGGCACCCATCAAAGCGGAAGTGATGACAAGCCAACGAAGGTAAGCGGAAGATGGGCCCATAAAGGAAAAATTGATCATATAGGCCAGGTGAAAGAAACCGAGCCAAAGAGTTCCCATTCCAAGCAGATACGTAGCTTTGGATTTTTCTTTCACTGTAAGAAAGAGTTGTGCGTTGTAAAAAGTGAAGATTACGCCGATCAGCGAACCAAAAGAGTAGAAATCGAAAGAAACGGAGCCCCAATTTGCCATGGTGGTAAAAAATTAACCAAACTAAATTACGGTGTCAACTTCGTTCTTCTTTTCTTTAGATAATAAAAAATGCAAAAGACGACCGCAAAAAACACAATCGCAATAGTAATAATTTTGTTATAAACCGATAATATAACAAGAATTTGGTTCCAATTTTTTCCCAGTTTGAACCCTCCCCCGATGAGTAGTCCGCACCACAGCACAATGGCTACCGTGTAAAGGAACATAAATTGAATGATGTTCATTTTGGCCATCCCCGCAACGATAGAAACGAAGAATCGAATCCCTGCGGAAAATCGGGACAAAATGACCACTAAAATGGAATTTCTACGAAACCAGTGGAAAGTTTTTTCCAAAGACTCTTCTTCATACAAAGCTTTCAAAAAGGGCAATTTCGTTTTCTTTAAAAACTGCAATACCCTTGCTCCGAATCGAAACATAAGAAAAGCTCCCAACCAGTTTCCCGTCAAACTGGCAGTGATCACAGAAAATAAGGAAATGGCAGGATGAGTCTGGGCGGCCAAAAAACCGGAAAAGGCTGTGAAACTATCTCCCGGCCAAGGGGGAAATACATTCTCCAAAAAATTGGAAAAGGCAAAAAACAACCACAACGCCCAGCCGGGCATTCCCGAAACGAATTCGATGAAACGAGGAATACTAGAAAAGATCTCCACTCAAAGCAAATTTATCGCAAAGATAAAATGAGTTAGCAAGAAAGTTTTTAAAAAATGATTGGAACTATGGTCTCGGTCGGATTTGATTTCCGTAATGCGTCTCTTTTCGTTTTTGTTCCTTTTCCTACTTTTGCTTCACTGTAGCGGAACCCCTTCTTCCGCCCCCGAATCTTATTCTTTCGATCGGTTGAATCTGGCTCATTATCCGGAAAAGATTCCCCCATCCATCCCTCGCTCTTTTCTGCCGGAATCGGCAGTGTTTATCGATTCTTCTGAACTGAGATCCGGATTTGCGAATGCAAGGGAATCTTATCTTCTTTTGGAATCTACGAACACCAAAGAAGAGATTGAAAAAACCTTGGAAGCAAGAAGTGCAATGGGAGACTGGAAACTCATCCAAAAAGACAGCGAAGGTTCTAAAACGGTGTATCTCTTCGAAGGTTTTCTCAACAAGTCCATGTCGGTTCTTGTGACCGATCAAGGAGACAAAAGATACGCTAAGTATTTTTTTAAAAAACAAAGCAGTTATTAACAAAACGATATGACCAAGTGGCTGGAAAACAAAAACGTAATCATTGTCTATATCATTCTGGCTTCTCTTTTTGTAGCCACATGTTTTACACTTTTTTTCGTATTCAAACCTTATCTTTGGGCCGCCTTCTTAGCCCTTCTATTTTATCTAACGACAAGAAAACTTCATAAACGGCTACGAAACCTTTTGGGAGTTAAGATCGCTTTTCTTTCTCCCTACATCATGGTGATCGTGATGTTAGCCGGTGTGTTCGTTCCTTCCTATCTCATTCTCTCTACGATCATTAGGGAGTCACTAAACCTGGTGAGTTATGTTAGAAACCAACTCTCCGAAGAATCCATCGTTTCTCTACTCCTCAACTCTCCTATGTTGACAGATTTTTTCACAGAGAACGAATTTTTCTGGATCAAACTTCCCGCTCTTTACAGAGAATATGTGGGCCAACACATGGACGTTTTGAACTTGGATTCCATCTACAGCCTTTTGAAAAACTCGTCCGGTTTTTTATTGGGATCGATGGAACTTCCCGGAACGATCGTATTCAACGCCTTTTTCACTTTCATTCTTTTGTTTTTCTTTTACAAAGAAGGGAACAGAATGGAACATGCGTTATTCGTAAATCTCCCCTTCCCTCAAGAAATAGAAGAACGACTGGGAAGAAGGATAGAAGAAGCCATTCGTACTGTGATGTTGGGAAATCTATTTATCGCACTTTTGCAAGGTGCTTTGATTTACGTATTGCTTCTCTTCACTTCCGTTTCCAATAAATTTTTATTATCCAGCATCGCCACAATCTTCTCCCTCATTCCTGTGATAGGAACTTCTGTGGTTTGGCTCCCTGTAGGAATCTATCTGGGCCTTGTGCAAAATGCATGGTCTTACGGAATCTTATTTATGATAGGCGGTGCTTCCGCCTACTTGATTCTAGAAAACTTGGTAAAACCGAAAATCCTGGATAAAAAACTAAAAACCCATCCCTTCCTGATCTTTCTTTCCTTAATCGGAGGTCTGCAGGAATTCGGAGTTGCAGGGATCATCATCGGGCCGATGGCGCTCACTCTCATCATCATCTTATGGGATTTTTGGAAAATATTCAAAGAGACAGGTTTCCAAAACTCGAAGAATGGCTGAACCGAATTCCCTTTCCGTAAGCGAAGTCAATCGCATCATCAAGGCCACGTTACAAGAGTCAGATGGTCTAAAAAACATCTGGGTCAAGGGAGAGATTTCCAACTTCTCCCAAACGGCATCTTCCGGGCATATGTATTTTTCCCTGAAAGATGCCACAAGCGTCATCAAGTGTGCCTTTTTCTCCTTCCAGTCCAAATCATACAAAGGGAGGCCTTTGAAAAACGGAATGGAGATTCGACTCTTCGGTTCCGTTTCCGTTTATGAACCGGGTGGTTACTACAGTCTTTCCGTTCAAAAAGTGGAAGAACTGGGAGAAGGAGATATTTTGCTTCAGATCGAAAGACTGAAACAAAGTCTTTCCGAAAAAGGAATCTTCGATCCGAATAGAAAAAAACCTCTTCCTAAATTTCCCAAACGACTGGGGATCGCCACCTCTCCCAAAGGCGCCGCAGTGGAAGACATCATCCGAATTGCGACCGATCTAAATCCTTCCATTCAAATCTTAGTTTCTCCTTGTTTGGTACAAGGCGATGAAGCGGCAGGCTCCATCGCAGGCGCAATACGAGAATTAAACGATCCTAAATGGGAAGTGGATGTGATCATTGCAGGAAGAGGAGGAGGATCTTTCGAAGATCTCATGGCATTCAATACGGAAGCCGTGGTGATGGCATACTATCATTCCAAGGTTCCCATAATTTCCGCAGTGGGCCACGAAATCGACAGAGTCCTCACCGATTTGGCAGCGGATGCGACAGCACCTACTCCTACCGCCGCCGCAAAACTGGCCATTCCCAACGTAACGGATATGATTTCCAGATTGGAAGAAATGGGGCAAAGATTGAAACACTCCCTTTCCAACAGAACCAAAATAGGAAAGGAAAAATACCAAGGCCTCATCACTCGTTCCATATTCCAAAATCCTTATACGATTTTAGAAACCCGCTCCATTCATGTGGATGAAGTGATGAATCGAATCGGCCTTCTGGGAAAAAACTTTTTGATCCAAAAAAAAAGTGAATTTTCCAGAACGGAAATTCTCAAAATGAGAATGGAACAATATATCCGAAAAAAGAAGCAGGATTACGAACTCATTCAATCCAGAGTGGAACATTTTTCCCCTTTGGGAACTTTAAAGAGAGGATATTCCGTTTTGAGAAATCAGAAAAAGGAAGTCATTTCCTCATTACATCAAATCAAAGAAAAAGAAACCGCGGAACTCATTCTTTCCGACGGTCGTCTCCAAATAGAAGTTACCGGTAAAACGAAGGAATAACTATGTCCAATAAAAACACAACATTCGAAGATGCTTTAAAAGAATTGGAAGAAATCGCTGAAAAATTGGAGAAAGGACAACTCTCTCTGGAAGATTCCATCAAAGCTTACGAAAGAGGAATGGAACTCAAAAAAGTATGCAGCGACAGACTCACTGAAGCGGAAGCCAAAATCGAATTTTTAGCAAAAGGTGGAAACGGAGAAATCGTAAAATCCACTGTGAAAAAGAAGAAAGAAGAATCTTCCAAAACGAACTCCAAAGAAGAAGACGATCTGTTTTAATCCTACAGAATGAACTGGCAGGCTTTTTTTATCTCCGCCTATCTGCTGACTACTGTAGCGATAGGAATCTTTGCGGCAAGAAGGGTAAAAAATGCGAAAGACTTTATTCTCGCAGGAAGAAGCCTCCCCCTTCCCATTTCCACTGCGGCTCTATTCGCCACTTGGTTCGGCAGTGAAACCATTTTAGGTTCTTCCGTAGAATTCGCTAAAGGCGGTTATCTTTCCGTCATACAAGATCCGTTCGGTGGTGCACTTTGCCTCTTTCTTTTAGGGCTCATCTTTGCAAAATCATTGTATCGAATGCAGATCCTTACCTTCGGTGATTTTTACAGAGATCGTTACGGAAGATGGATGGAATTTTTAGGAGGGATTTGTTTGATCTTCTCCTATTTCGGATGGGTGGCGGCACAGTTTGTAGCCTTGGGAATTATGATGCAGGTCATCTTCGGGATGTCCCAATTTATGGGAATTGCCTGCGGTGCATTACTCGTTGTCTTCTATACTTACTTAGGCGGTATGTGGTCCGTTTCCCTTACCGACTTTTTTCAATCCATCTCCATCATCATAGGTCTGATCGTGGTTTTCTATGAGATCAACTTGATCCAACCGATCACTTCTACATTAGCATCCACTCCGGACGGGTTCTTGCATTTTTTCCCGAAAGCGGAATACCGTTCCTGGGTGGTTTATATATCCGCATGGATGGTTGTGGGACTGGGTTCTCTTCCCCAGCAGGATATATTCCAAAGAGTGATGTCCGCCAAATCGGAAAAAACGGCCATCCTTGCCTCTTATTTATCTTCCGTCATTTACATCAGTTTTGCGATGATTCCTTTGTTTTTAGGACTACAAGCATCCAAACTATTGACGGATTTCGATTTGAACGGAGAAAACAGTCAGTTGCTGATTCCTCAAATGGTTTCTAAATTTGCATCTCCTGTCGTTCAAATTCTATTTTTTTCGGCTTTGATTTCTGCCATTCTTTCCACTGCCTCCGGGGCGATACTCGCTCCGTCATCCATACTATCTGAGAATATTCTAAAATATTTATTAAAAGACAAATCGGATCAAAAACTACTTTGGTTGTCCAGAACATCCGTCATCATCATATCGGTGACTTCCTTTCTTTTGGCGGTAGGAAAACCGTCTATCTATGCTTTGGTGGAAGACTCGGGAGGAATTTCTTTGGTTTCCCTGTTCATACCGATGGTCTTCGGTCTTCTTTCCAAAAGACCGAACCAAAAAGCCGCCTTACTTTCCTTAGTCTTTGGTATGACTACATGGGTAATTTTGGAGTGGTTTCATGACGAAACCACCAGCCATTTTTACGGAACCATTGCCAGCCTTCTGGGGATATTGTTAGGAATGGTCCTTTTTCCTACAAAGAGAGAGACTGATCTAAAAGCCAGTTGAACACATCTTTCATTTGAATTCCCAGAGCCTGTGCCTGCTGAGGGATTAGACTTGTTCCAGTCATTCCGGGAAGAGTATTCGTTTCCAATACATAAGGAATCCCGTTTCTGATGATGAAATCGGATCTGGAATAACCTCGGCAACCCAATGTTTTGTGACAAACGAGAGTGTATGCCTGTAATTTTTCCATGATCTCTTGGGAAACAGGTGCGGGAGTGATCTCTTCGCTACCACCTTTCGTATATTTGGCGGTAAAATCGAAGAACTCGGATTTAGGACGAATTTCAGTCGCAACCAATGGAAATGGTTCCCACTGTCCTCCCGTTTTTTTCTCAAGAACTCCTATGGAAACTTCCGTTCCTGAAATCAATTCCTGAACGAAAACTCGGTCTTCCGTAACGAATATTTTTTCGATGAGTAGAATCGCTTCTTCCGGGGTTTTAGCAGGACCTGTATTTACGCTTGATCCGCCAAGCGTCGGTTTGATGAAGACTGGAAAGGAAATAGGAAGCTGCAAAACGAAACGTTTCACATCTATTTCCTTTTTCGAAACCTCTACGAAAGGAGCGACAGGAATTCCCGCCTTTTCGAAAAGCAGATTGGATCTGTATTTATCCATTGCCAATGCGGAAGCAAGCACTCCTGAACCGGTATATGGTAGGCCGATCACTTCCAAAAAACCTTGTATGGAACCGTCCTCCCCCTGTCCTCCGTGAAGACCTAAGAAGACTACATCCAATCCGAGTTTCACTAATAAATGTTTGTCGCTGTCTTGTAATATTTGATTTCCGGAAGTGAATTCGGAAAGAAAACTTCCTTTGAGTTGCAGAGGATCGGGGAAGTTCGATTCGAATCCATTAGGAATGTACCAGGTTCCGTTCGTATCGATGAAAATAGGTTTTACTTCAAACCTTGTACGATCAATCGTCTTATAAATAAAGTAAGAAGAGCGGATTGAAATCTCGTGCTCAGACGAAACTCCTCCGAAAATCAGGCCTAGTTTTTTGCGTATCATGAAATCACTTGATTCCTTTCCAATTCCATCTATAATAAGGAATCAAGTGAGATCCGCATTAAAAAAACAATTCCTTCTTGGATTTTGCCTGTTTTTATCCTCCTTTCCTCTCTCCGCTAAATTGCCAAATTCCTTTACGGAAGATATCCCTTCCGATTATCATCAATTTTGGTTTTTATATGAATCCGAAAAAAGAGGGAACCAAACTTTCACGGCAGTTCGTCCTTTTTATATCGATTTTCAGGACAAAACGACCGCATTTCGAATTCGAAGTTATCTGGCGCCCATTTATTATAAAGAAGAAACAAATCATTGGTACACTTGGTCCTCTCTTTTCTTTTTTACAGGAACCGGTTTTAAACATGAAGAAGGCGACGAGGATGAAGACATTCTACTTACTCCTCTTTTTCTTTGGGGTAAGGGAGATTCTCCCAGAGAAAATTATTTCAGCATCTTTCCTTTCTATGGAAAGATCAGAAACAAACTCAGCTATCAAGAGTTAAACTACTTTTTGTTTCCTATTTATACTGATTGGAAATACAAAACCTACGAAGCCAGATCCATTCTTTGGCCTTTGACGATGAGGGGAAAATCTGAATCCAGAGACGATCTCCGAATTTTCCCGTTTTATTCGAAGAAGGAACATTTCGGAAAATACAAAAGGCAATCCATCCTTTGGCCCTTTCTGCAATGGGGAGAAGAAAGGCTGGATAAAAAAGAACCTTCTAGATACTTTATGTTTTTTCCTTTCTACAATACGAAAGATTCCAAAGACGGAAATATGAAAAGCCGCGCCTATCTTTGGTTTCCCGTTTTGAATTCCCTTTTCTCTTACGGATACGACCGCAAAACAGGGCAAACCAATTATTCCGCTTTGTTCATTCTATTTCAATACACAACGTCCGTGAAAAAAGATACGGAAAAGTTTATACTGTTTCCCTTCTACGGATATTCGTATTTTGCAAAAAAAGAATCAGAATTCATATCTCCCTTTTATTTCAGTTTGGCGCAGAACACGAATCATTTGAAATCGAAATCCTACTTCCTGATTCCTTTTTTCTCTCATATCAAACAAGAGTTTGTGGAAACAGGAAGGACAGATCTCTATTGGAAATTCTGGCCTCTTCTTCGGTATCATAGAGATTCGGAAGGAAATTCGGTTTGGAATACGATTTCGATCATTCCCATCCGTTTCGAGGGAATGGAAGAAACCTGGGAACCGATTTTTTCCATCGTTGAATTCAGGAAGTCATCTAACGGAGAAAAACGAATCCATCTGCTCAGTAGACTCTATACGCAAAGATGGACGGAAAAAGAAACCAGCATCCACATTCCTCTTCTTGCGGAATTCAATAAAACGGCAACAGGATTCGAATACCAATTTTTTTACGGCTTATTGGGAATCGATACGAGAGAAGAACGCACTCAATATCAAATTTTATGGTTAAAAATATGAAATCATTCTTTGAGAAAACGATCCAACCTACCATCTATGCGGTAGGATTCACTGTATTACTTTTATTCAGAACATTCTCCCAATCCCATCACGCCTTTTTCAAAAGAAGAGAAATTTTGGATCAGATGTTTATCGCTGGGGTCGGTTCCCTCTTCGTTGTTTCCGTCGTTTCCATCTTTACGGGAATGATCATGGGCTTGAATACGGGGCTTGGACTTCGCGACTTCGGTGCGGAAGGTCAGATCGGTCTCCTACTTACGATCACTCTGACAAGAGAGATGGCTCCTTTTATGACCTCTTTGATTTTAGCGGCCTCCGTAGGTTCCGCAATGGCGGCGGAGATAGGAACTATGAAGGTTTCCGAAGAGATAGATGCCTTGGAAGTGATGTCGATTGATCCTGTTCGTTATCTGGTGATGCCTCGCATTTTCGGATTTTCGATTATGGTTCCCATACTTTGCATCTATTCTTCCACTTTAGGAATATTAGGCGGTGCCATCGTAGGCCATTTTCAATTTGGAATCGATATGATCTCCTACTTCCAAGATGTGTTTTACCGCATTTCTTCTCTTCCCGGATTAAAAGATCTTTATGTGGGAGTCTTCAAAGGATATATCTTCGGACTCATCATCTCCACTGTATCTTGCAGCCAAGGTCTTCGCACCAGCGGAGGTGCGATCGGTGTGGGTCAAACCACAAGACAAGCGGTAGTGACTTCTTTTCTTATGGTCATATTCTTCGGTTATGTGTTGACTGCCGTTTTTTATAAGTGAGGCTTTATGGAAACCATCGCAATTGAAATGAAAAACGTTCATAAAACTTTCGGACATAGAAAGATCCTGAAAGGAATGAACATTAAAGTAAAAAAAGGAGAAACGATGGTCATCCTGGGACCTTCCGGAACCGGAAAATCAGTCAGTCTAAAACACATCACTGGTTTACTCGATCCGGACGAAGGAGACTGTTATATCTTCGGAGAATCCATTGTTCATGCGGATGAAAAGAAAAAAAAGGCGCTTCGATCCAAACTAGGCGTCTTATTCCAGTCAGGCGCTCTCATCAACTGGCTCACCGTTTATGAAAATGTAGCACTTCCCTTGAGAGAACATAAAATCGCACATGGAGAAGAGCTCGATCGAATCGTGATGGAAAAATTAAGATGGCTGGATTTGATTCCCGCCAAAGACACTCTTCCCAGTAATATCTCCGGTGGTATGAAAAAAAGAGTCGGTTTGGCAAGAGCTCTCACCTCTCAGCCGGAAATCGTAATGTATGATGAACCTACTTCGGGATTGGATCCTGTGATGTCCAACGTCATCAACGATCTTGTCATCCGAATGCAAAAAGAACTGGGTCTAACAAGCATCGTAGTCACTCACGATATGAGTTCCGCATATCGAATCGCAGATCGGATCAGTTTTCTTTATGAAGGACAAGTGTTGTTTTGTGGTACCTCCGACGAGATCCAAAACTCTCCCAATCCCATCATACAACAATTCATACACGGAAGAACGGAAGGACCGATGATTCTGGATCATTCGGAACTCAAACAAACAAAATAATTGACTTTCCTTCAGGGAACGGAGATCATCAAGCCACAATGTCTTCTTTTGGACGCACCCTCATTGTAGGGTTTCTATTTGTTTTCGCTTTTGTAGCAGTCGGTTATTTCACAATCGTTACGGAAGGCGGCCCCTTTCAAAAAGAAGGTTTTCGACTTTCCGTCTACTTTCCGGACGCAGAAGGGATCAAAGTGGGAGGCAAAGTCACTATCCACGGAGTTCCCTTCGGCTATGTATCCAAAATCAGGCTCGTTCAAATCGATGAACAAGGAAACATCCTCCCTGAAGGAGACACAGGCATTGGAACCAAGGTAGAATTGGTCCTTCTTCTCAAAGGCCCGGTTCAGCTTTTCGACAACTACCAAATCACCATCAAAAACGAAAGTTTACTCTCAGGAAGAGTGGTCGCACTAGACCCAGGTTCCAAATACCCTGTCGACCCCAAAACCAAACAATACATCATGGGAGAGAAAGAACACTCCCAACTTACGATCCTTCCTAAAGGAGGGAAACTCGTTCCCATCCAAGGAAAGGTCACGCAAGACCCTCTTGTCTCTCTCTCAGAACTCATTGCAGAAAATCGCTCCGACATCCGTAAAACGGTCCAAAATATAGCGAGCATCACCGGAAAAATCAACAACGGACAAGGAACCTTGGGAAAGCTGATCAACGAGAACGATGTTCATAAGTCCGTAAACACTACGTTAGGAGATGCGCAGATCGTTCTCAAAGAAATTAGGGAAGGATTGGAGGATACCAGGGAACAAGCGCCTGTTACAAGCTTCATTCGGTCCGCACTTTCCGCATTTTAGCCCTGTTGCAGGGAAACAACACTGTTGTAAAAAGGAGACAGTTTTTCTGTTTCCATTTACGGATTTCCGATTGCCCCTCGCCGATCCTGCCCGACTAGATAACAAAAGAACTACAAATTTCGGCCTTCCAGCCCTCTTTTAGGGATTTGGTAGGTTTTTCACCTGATCTGAAGATCTGGCACGGAGTTTGCATTTCTACGGTAGATACGCCGGCAAAAAGCGAAAGCCGCTTTGAGAAAGGTATAGAAGAGAAAATAGATGATACAGCAAATTCATAGAAAGACAATCAAAAGTTCGATCACTTTGAAGGGAATCGGACTTCATTCGGGGAAGACGGTAACGCTTCGTTTGCACCCCGCCGAGGCAGGAACCGGCCTTATTTTCTTTCTTTATAAGGGACTCTCCAAAGTGAGAATTCCGGTATCTCTGGACCATGTGGTAGATACCAGCAACGCAACTACCATCGGAGACGGTGGCTCCAACAGAATCCAAACCATCGAACACCTTTTAGCAGCAGTACATACCTTAGGAATCACAGATTGTATCTTGGAAATTGATGCAGTAGAAGTTCCCATCATGGACGGATCTTCCGCTCCTTTCTGGGAAGGAATCCGCTCCGCAGGAATCCAAGAATTGGAAGAAACCATCGAACCGATTCGAATTGCCAACCCAATGTGGGTGGTAGATGGGGACAAATATCTAGTGATGCTCCCTTCCGATGAACTCAAAGTTACTTATAATATCGATTTCAACCATCCTCTTCTCAGAGGCCAATCCTACACCACTACCTTAAACGAAAACATCCTATCCGAAGACATCCTTCCTGCCCGTACTTTCGGGTTTTTGAAAGATGTGGAAGCTCTCCAAGCCAGAGGACTGGCGATGGGAGGATCTTTGGACAATGCTGTGGTACTTACCGACGACGGGTATTTGAACGAAAGCCTTCGCTACGAAAACGAATGTGTTCGCCACAAAATCCTAGATCTAATCGGTGACTTGGCAGTGATGGGAAGACCGTTCTACGGACATTTGATCGCTTCTAAAGCAGGCCATGCTTTGGATATCTCTCTTGCCAAATGCATCATGAGCCAGGTCACAGGAGACGAATTGACCAAGTTCAAGAGCAAAAGAGTGCCTCTTTTCTCCAAAAAAGAAGCAGCTAGATAAGTACGATTATTTTTTTCTTTTCAATAGACTTCCTCTGAGAGACACTTCTGCCAAGGTAGAAAGCCATGGTAGAAGAAAAGAGCATATTCAAGGGAATTTCTGCCTACCCGGGTGTAGTATACGGCCAAGTCTACAAATGGCGCCCTCCTCGTAAAAAAAAGGAGTCGAGAACCGCTCTCACTCCCGAAGAAATCAAAATCGAATTGGATCTGTTCAAACATAGTTTGGATCGGACGGAATCGGAACTTGCAGAAATCGTTCAAAAACACAGCCAAGATCCGAACGGAAGAGAATTAGTAGAAATCATAGAATCCCAAATCGTTTTTCTAAACGATCCGTTGTTTCGTGCGAGAGTTTTCGAACGAATCACCCAAAGTGCAGAAAGCGCCAACTTAGCCTTAGAGACCACAGTCAGTTCCCTCTACGACGAATTCCAAGCGATCCCCGACGAATTTTTCAGAGAAAGAGCGGATCATATCCTGGATATAGGAAAAAGATTAGAAGGCAACCTAGAACCGAATCAAAAAACGGAACCAAACAATCATTTGCCGGATAACATCATTCTGATTGCAAAGGAAATCACTCCTTCCGAGATGATCACGATCGACAAATCCAAAATCAAAGGGATAGCGACAGACTTCGGAGGAAAAACGGGACATATGGCAATCATCGCCCGTAACTTCGGGATCCCCACCATCGTAGGTCTCAAAAATATAACATCACATACGGAAGACGAAGATTACGTACTTCTGGATGCCACCAAAGGTTTGTTAAATCGATTTCCCAGCTTGGAAGACATCAAACTATTCGGGTTGCAAAGCGAAATCAAATCCTCATCCGTCCCCTTCCAGGAAGATACAAAAGATCTAAGAACTAAGGACGGCGTTCCTTTCTCCATCAAAGTGAATATAGATTCCCAGGAAGAAGTGCAAGCCGCCTTCGAAAAAGGTGCTGCAGGGATCGGACTTGTTCGAACTGAGATTCTTTTCATTCAATACAAAGAACTGAAACCTACGGAAGAAGAACAGTTCTTAGCCTATAAACAAATTCTATTAAAAATGGAAGGTCGTCCCGTCACTTTCCGAGTTTGGGACATAGGCGCAGATAAAATGGAGAACGGATACGAAGAAGCGAATCCTTTTTTGGGTTCGAGAGGAATCCGTTATCTTCTCAGACATCCTCATTTTTTTAAAGAACAGATAAGAGCTTTGCTTCGAGCCAGTGAATTCGGAACCATACAGGTGATGCTGCCAATGATCACAACTCTTTCCGAAATTCTACAAACAAAGGTTTTGTGGGAAGAATGCGTCGAGGAACTGAAAGAATCAGGAATTGAAATCAATAAAAAAATCCCGATGGGGATTATGGTGGAAACTCCCGCCTGCGCTCTTAATCTTCCTTTTTTGGGGAAACACGTTGATTTTTACAGCGTAGGAACGAACGACCTTCTGCAATACCTTCTGGCAGTGGAAAGAAACAACCACGTAGTGAACGATTTGTACAACCCTTGGCAGGTAGTGTTTTTACTTCTTCTCAAAACCATTGCGGAAGTGGCAAAGTCCCAAAAGAAACCAATTTCCATCTGCGGAGAAATAGGAAGCGATCCTTTGTTTACTCCCGTTTTACTAGGATTAGGCTACAGGGATTTATCCTGCGCTCTTCCTCTGATGCAGAAAGTTAAAAAAAGAGTCGCAGAAACGACTGTATGGAAAGCGAAGTTACTCGCAGAACAAGTGCTAGAATTAGCAGGAGAGGAAAAATTTGCGGAGATCGATTCTTTAGTGAACCAAACCCAAGGTTAATTAATTCAGCTTCCAAAGCCACTTTCGAAGGAAAAACCAAAGTCCAAAAAGCAAAGCCGCCGCTCCCCAGGAAGTTCCTACAAAGAATAAAAAGAAATGGGAAAGATCTGAAAATTTTCCAGCCCATCCGAACAAATAGCCCGCTAAATAATGACCCGCGGCAGTAGAAAGAAACCAAATCCCCATAAGCATCCCCGCATATCGAGAAGGAGCCGTTTTACTGACGAAAGAAAGTCCCACGGGGGACAAAAACAATTCACTCATCGTATTCCAAAAATATGCGGCAAATAAAAACAATACTCCTGCTTTGAGTCCTGAGGCTACCTCCCAAGAGGCAAATACCATCACTAAAAATCCGAATCCCAATAAGAACAAACTCATCACGAACTTTAAAATAGGGTCAGGATTTTTTCCTCGTTCCGCAAGTTTGCTCCATAAATAAGCAACGATCGGTCCGAAGATCAGAATAAACAAAGGATTGATGGACTGAAAAAAAGATGCAGGAACTTCTACACCTAACAAATTTCTGTCGGTATGTCTCAGGGCGAACAAATTCATGGAAGAGCCCACTTGTTCAAAGGCCATCCAAAAGAAAATGCTGAAAAAAGAAAGAATACCGATGAGAGCAATTCTTTCTTTGATATGAGTATCCACCGGTTGTAGGGAGGCTTCGCCGGATTGAATATTTTCTACAAAGGCAGTTCTTTCCCAAAGAGAAGCGGGAAGTTTTCTGGAACCGAAATAAAAAACGATCATACCGATCGCCATTCCTATACCTGCAGCACCGAATCCATAATGCCAGTTTTTTCCTTCGCCTAAGGAGCCGCAGATGATAGGACCGATCAGTCCTCCCAAGTTGATCCCCATATAAAAAATAGTGAACCCGCTGTCGCGTAACTCCGGTTTATTTCGATACAGTTTGCCGAAAACAGTGGACATATTCGGTTTAAAAAAACCGTTTCCGAAAATCAAAAGACCTAGTCCCAAGTAAAAGAAAGGTAATTCGGGAAATGCCAAACTCAAATGTCCCAGCAGCATTAAGGATGAGCCCAGATAAATCGCTGCTTTGTATCCTAAATAACGATCAGCAAGATACCCTCCCAGTATGGGAGTCAAATAGACGAGTGCCGTATAAACCGCATAGACCTGCGCAGCATCTTCGTCCGAAAAATGAAGTTCGCTCACAAGATACAGAATCAGAAGAGCTCTCATTCCGTAATAACTTAGTCTTTCCCACATTTCCGTGAGAAACAGATAAGGAACACCTTGCGGATGTTTATCGGCTATTTTTTGGTTCGAGACTTCCAAGTGGTCTCCGTCCTCTCTTGTTTTAGATTCGCATATCTGGCCGCAGTGAATAGATAATCGGAAAGACGATTGATATATTTACGGACATTGCCCGCAATTTCTCCTTGTGACTCCACATAACGAAGCACATCTCTTTCCAGACGTCTGCAAACGGTTCTGGCGATATGAAGAGTGGATGCGATTTCACTTCCTCCAGGAAGTATAAAATTTTTGATAGGAGGTAAAGAAAGAGTGAGTCTGTCGATTTCTTTCTCCAAATTCTCAATATCTTGTTCCGTAAGAATCGAACCTTCCGCATCCCTAGGCACATACCCCGCCAGCTCAGATCCGATTTCAAAAAGTAGATGCTGAATGGAGGAAAGATATTCAGTAAACTCCTCTTCCAACCCGCTGGAGTGTGTTAGGGCAAGCCCCAGAAAAGAGTTCAATTCGTCACAGGTTCCGTACAAATCCACCCTGCTGTCCGTCTTCTTAACTTTGATTCCCGATGCGAGATAGGTTTCTCCCCCGTCACCTGCTTTGGTATAAATCTTCAAAATGATCCGCTCTTTTCCTAAATTTTCTTTACAGACACAGTTTGAAGGGAGTAGATTCAAAGGGAAAGGCAAAATTCATTTCGGGACCAGAGGAAGGCAACCCTCCCCCGAGCCGAAGCCGGTCTTCACCGCTTCCACTTGTATTTTGTCTTTTTCCGCCTGTAGGGAAACAAGCGGGTCATGTACACACAGGAGGGTGTGACTATGATTATCAATCACAATGTCAGTGCGCTCGTTGCGAAACGATCGCTCAGCAACACTAGTCGTGACATGGACAAATCCATGGAGCGTCTGTCCACAGGGCTTAGAATCAATCGCCCGGGAGACGATGCCCCCGGTTTTGCCGTTTCGGAAAGACTCAGATCCCAAATCAGAGGACTCAGCCAAGCAGAAAGAAACACACAGGACGGTATGTCCTTTCTGCAAGTAACGGAAGGTTCTCTCGACCAAGTAAACTCCATCTTACAGAGATTACGCGAACTTTCGATCCAATCTTCGAACGGAATTTATTCCAACGAAGACCGCAAATTGATCGGAATGGAAGTATCACAGTTAGTCGAAGAAGTGGAGAGGATCGGAAACACCGCAGAGTTCAATAAAATTCGTCCTTTGGACGGAAGGTTCTCTAAAGCGGGAAAAAATCCGATGACGGTTCAGGTAGGTACGAATGCAGGAGAAAAGATAGACATCTTCATCAATACGATGAACGGGTCTTCTTTGAAACTGAAATCGACAGGAAGCAGATTCACTTTGTCAACTGCGGCACAAGCGAATAGCTCCTTACAGGTACTAGACGATGCAATCACGAAAGTGAATCAATTGCGTGCCGATCTAGGTGCTTACTACAACCGGTTGGATCTTACCATGCGTTCTTTGGAAAACAATTATGTGAACATGGTTTCCTCAGAATCTCAGGTAAGAGACGCCGATATGGCAACGGAAATGGTTGAGTATTCCAAAAATCAAATCCTCACCAAATCCGGAGTGGCTATGCTGGCTCAAGCAAATCTAAGACCCGAGTCGGTAGTAAAACTACTCACCGATCGATACTAAGATTGGAAAAGGGGGATAAATTCCCCCTTTTTCCAGAAATCCTCTTGCCCAATGGGCGAATCCATACAAAATGTTTCCAATCATCTACCAAATATCTTAGGAGATTCCCCTTGAACAAAATCATCGCTGGAGTGGCAACGCTCTCTTTAATTTCTTCCATTTCATGTTCCCTTTCGGACAATGCAAAACGTTTGATCCTCAGTACTTCCATCGGTTGTGCCACAGGACTTGCATTAGGTGCCGTTTACGACGAAGTTCAAAGAAAAAAAGAAAGCAAAAACACAAAGAACGACTTTCAAAAACAAATCAAACAAGCGCTTGCTTTAGAAAAGAAAAAGCCGCAAAACAAGGGTAAAATTATCGGACTAGGCGCCGGTTGTTTGGCAGGTTTGGGAACAGGCTTTTATCTGAATACTATGTACGACAATATGTCCGAGCAAATGTCCAAAGAAGGAATTCAATTGGAAAAAGTTGCCTCTAAAGGCGGCAGCGGAGAAACAGAAGCCCTTCTCGTAAAAATGGACGGAGGAATTTCCTTTGAAGACGGAAAAGCCGACCTAAAAGGTAAAGGAAAAGAAAACATCGACAAGTTAGCGGAAGCTCTTGCTGCTTATCCTGAAACTAAAATCAATATCGCAGGTCACGCAAACAGAACGGGAGCGGAAGACAATAACGTCAAGTTGTCCCAATCCAGAGCAGAAACTGCTAAGTCTGCGATCTTAGGAAACGGAATCGAAACGAAAAGAATCGGAGAAGTGAAAGGTTTTGGATCTTCTCAACCAGCTACTGGATTAAAGCCGGAAGATGGTGCGAACAGAAGAGTAGAAGTAGAAATCGTAGCCGCAGGGTAATCGAAAGAAAAACTTGCCTCTTTTCCGGAGGCAAGTGCGTTTGTTTTTGTTACATTCCTAAACCGGGAAAACCGCCCATCGCCTGCATTTGTTTTGCAGCTCCTGCTTGTGCATCTTGCAGAGCCTTTGCATAAGCTTCTTGAATTGACTTCTCCAAAAGTTTTTTGTCTTTTTTCTCGATCAATTCGTCTTCGATTTGAATGGATTTCATTTGGAATTTTCCATCGAGTGTAACAGAAAGAAGTTTATTTTTTGCAATTCCCACAAAATTCAATCCTGCGAGTTCTTTCTCCATGGTTTTCACCTGAGATCGCATTTTCTTCATTTGTTTTAACATTTCAAATTTATTTCCGCCGCCGCCACCGAACATAATTACCTCTTACTGGAACGATAGCTTTCATCAAATTATGACCGCATCATCTGGCAATTGAAAAATAGGAAGAATTCAATTCAAAAAACGACTGTATGATAGCAGGATCCGATCCTATATGAACCTTTCCCCAAGATACCTAGAATCCAATTAGCATTCAATAACATCTGATTCGTCCAAGAAACCCTTTCAAAAACCATTTCCGACGAGGACATCCGGCCAAAAATGGACGGTTCAGTTTTCAGAAAAATCGATTACGAACTTCAAAAAATATTGTTTACAAACTAAATATCTTTGTTACTAAGATATTTATCTAATGAGAAAAAAACAGTCGAATGCAACAATCGAAAAGTTTAGGATCGCAAGCAGACAGTATTCAGATGCTTCCATTTTTATGCATGAAGCGATTGCGAGAAAAGCAGGTTTATCGGGCACCGATCATAAATATTTAGGACTTATACTTCCGCACAAAGAATTGACTGCAGGTGACATTGCCAAAATGACAGGACTGACAACAGGTGCGGTTACAGGTTTAGTAGACCGTTTGGAAAAGAAAAAACTATTGAAAAGGCAGTTCACCAAAGATGACAGAAGAAAGGTAATGATCGTTCCCAATGTGGAAAACAGCATGAAACTCTTTCAGCCGATTTTCAACGAATTGCAACAAAAAACGACCGCCCTAATCTCTTCTTTTAGCGATGCAGAAATTCAAACCATTGAGAAATACTTTACTGAAGCGACTCTCATCATGAAAGAAACAACGAATAAATTAAACAATACAGAGGAAGATTCAATTGGAAAATATAACAATATCTTGTTTATCTAAAGCAGAATTATGGCTTTTTACGACTACACTCGTTTATTTTCTAATGAATGGAGCCCAAATTTTTGAAACCTTAGTCTTTGTTCCCAAATGGACAGACTCTCCTCCAAACAATTTCAAACTTTTACTGGACGGACAAGGAACCGGTCTGAAAACTTTCTGGATCGTATTTCATTCTATACATGAGATTACTTTCATTCTTGCCATTGTTTTTTGCTGGGAAATAGAACTTATAAGACATTGGCTGTTGATTTTATTTGCAATTCATTTTGCAGTCCGTATCTGGACAGTTTCTTATTTCGCACCGAACATCATACGGTTTCAAAAAATTGCAGAAACACAATCCAAGGAAGAAAACTTGCTATCGAAGGCATCCGTTTGGCAGAAACTCAATTACTTGAGAGTTTCCATTTTTATGGCTCTTTCCATCGGATTTATCCCTCTGTGTATTTATTTATTTAAATTAGGTTAGGTTACTAAAATTTTAAGTAGTTCGCTACGAAAGCTGCCAATTTCTGCTTTCCCTTTTTAGTGATTCCTTTACAAACAAATCTATGAGAAAAGTCATTTTTGGAATCAATCTTTCCTTGGACGGTTATTTCGGCCATACGGGAATGCTCCCCGATGAAGATGTGCACAGATATTTCACTGCCCTCTTGTCTCATGGAAGCCACATCCTTTATGGGCGGGTTACATACGAATTGATGGTACCCTATTGGCCAGATATCGCCAAAAGCCAAAGCGAAGATGCTTCCTCGAATGAGTTTGCTCTGGTGTTCGACTCTCTTGAGAAAGTTCTATTTTCAAAATCATTGAAACAAATTGAAGATAAAAATACGAAATTAGCGACAGGCAATCTGGCTGATGAAGTCACAGTATTGAAACAACAAACAGGAAAAGATATTCTAGTAGGAAGTTTGAGTATTGCTTCTCAACTCTCTCAACTCCATCTGATTGATGAATATCATTTCGTAATCCATCCTGTGATCGTAGGAAACGGCCCTAAGTTATTCGATACTCTGAAGTTGCAGGAGGGTTTTCAATTAGATCTTCTGAGTTCGAAAACTTTTAAATCCGGGGTCATTGCAAATCATTATAAAAGACATGTTTAAAACCTTTTGTTAAGCGAAGAATAAATTTTGAATTGATTTAATTACTCCATTGAGTGGCCATCAAATTCTCCGAATGAATCCGCATCAATATTGAGAAAGCCTGGTTTATCTTTTAGATTTTTATTATTCTTTAAATTAGTTTTTATTGTTACAATTGCTTTTTTGTTTTCATCCAAATGGATAAATCCTGTGAATTCAAAAATTGCGGGATACACTTGAAAATTTTTCAGAATTCCTGCTTTGTATTTTTTGATGCATTCATTTTTTTCTTTTTTCGTATTTGTATGATAGTAGGAGCCAGCGCATTGACCATTTTCTTCACTTGGGCCTTCCATCATTTTAGCAGAAAGAATCATTCTATCTTTATTTTTACTCCATTTACCTTCAATTTTTCTCCCCCAGCCTTTACAATCGCCGGTAAATTTATAAATGAACGAACCATTTTCTTTGAATTCAAAATGTTCACAATCTACACCCCAATTAAGAATACCTTTTTTGAAATGTTTCGGAAATTCATTTAAAGGGGAATGGGAAGTTAAGTCTGAAGACTGAGCATATAAACTAATATTTAAAATAAGCAAAAAGAAAGTGATTATCGTTTGGTTCATATTTTTATTTCCAAGCTATAGAATTTTATCGTTTTTCGAATACAATTTCGTAAAAGTATATAGAACAACTAGGACGCAACAACACTATCATCTCAAAAAATAAATCATTTCCCGATCTAAAACGGGGCAATCCTCTATGATGAATTGATAGTGGTTGCATTCATGAAGAGTCAGCCCTCTTACGTTCGGAATCTCTGACAGCATTCTCTGGTAGGAAGGATCGGGAATCATCTCATCCGATGGGGAAAGGTTTTCCCGCAAAGCACGAACAAGTAAAGTAGGACAGGTAAGCTTGGAGTAAGGAAGATTTTTATTTTTTTTCAGCTTATTTAAAAATTCAGACGGGGAAACGAATATATTCTTAACCAGCGTTCGATTGGTTAAACTTCCTCCCAATGCGTTTAATTCCGCTTCCATCACATAAGAAGGAAGACTGCAAGTATATCCTTTTTCCGTTTTCTCCAACTCATACGCAAACATCTGTTCAATGGAATCATTCCAAGCGGAAATAAAGGGAGAATCTTGGATCTCTTGAAAATAATCGGCCTTTTGAGAGAAAAATCTTCCTATGCGAGTGAGGGACAAACGCACCATTTGTAGATTGCGCCATTTTCTCAAAATAGGCTGAACGGCACCTCCGTCGAGAAGAACCGACTTAGAAATGAGGTTTGCATTTTTTTCAGCCAAAGCCAAACAAATCCAACAGCCCAAAGAGTGAGCGACGATACTTACAGCACCTAACTTTAAAGCTTCGATTGACTGCTTCAGATCTTCCGCATGGATTTCAGGTCCATAAATCCCTTCCGGTTTATCCGACTTCCCCCTTCCTCTTAAATCATAAGAATACACATCTCTCCCTAAAGGAGCGAGTGCGGTAGCAATTCGATGCATGAACTGTAAGTTGCCGGAAAGCCCGTGGATGAGCAGGATCGGATTTTTGGAAGTTTTGCCAGGATACTTTCGAAAACGAAGTTTGACGTTTTCCAAAGTCAGATATAATTCTTGGAAGGGTTTCGTTTTCATGAAAAGGGATTTTTATCCCAAAAAAGGAAATCGATTTTCCGGATCTACGATTCGAATCACCTCATCGGCTAACACGTCAAACGCATGCCAAGGATTGGAATCTTTCTTTAAAAATTCGTGTTTTTCTGTTTTCGTTTTGATCGATTCCGATTTGGGAATTTCGTTTAAGGTAGGGATTTCTTCAATGGAACGCAGACGTTCCAATATCTCTCTGTGTTTTTTGGAGGTTCCGAAAAGACAAGGAAGAAAGGCGGATTTTTTAGAGGCACTGAAAAGAGACTCGGTTTGAGAGATTTCATCCAATAATAAATTGACTGCACGAATGGCCCATTTGCTCGGAGTAACAGGAATCAAAACCAAATTAGCACAGTACAAAGCGCTTGTTAGTTCGTATTTTGCGGAACCGGGAGTGTCTATAACCACATAGGAATATTCTTTGCTGACGGAATCGATCGCCTTCTTTAAATTTTGAGAAAGAAAAAAAGGATCTTCCGCAATGCGAACCAATTTGGAAAGAGTAAGAGTGGAAGGAATGATATCGATCGTTTTCCCTTTGATGAGTACGTCTTCTATCTTGGATCTGCCGAGAAGCAGGCTCATTACATTTTTTTCTTCAATGGCTTCGGTAGAATGATGAGGCAGAAAAAAATCGGTAAGATCTGCCTGCATATCCATATCGATGACGAGTGTTTTACCTCGGCGGGAAAGGGAATCGGCAAGGTGGATGGCCGTAGTGGATTTGGCACTTCCCCCTTTGATATTTGAAACAGTGACCACCTTCATACCAACCGATTTTGCAAACTTTAGTAGATTTACCAAGGAATTTTTTGAAATTTCCTTGGTCTTCTCTTAGGGAGGAGAAATGATTGGCGTAGAGTTATGGCATACGATATCAAATTCAGGGTTTGGGACAAAACCGCCAAAGAATTTTCACAAAAAGGCTTCACTTTGACACTCGATGGAAAACTACTTCGATTGGGTCAGCCGGTTCCTAAGGACGATAATTTCGTTTTGCACGCTTTTACCGGCTTAAAAGACAAATACGACAAAGAACTTTACGAAGAAGACATCATCGAACATACGATTGCCAAAGGCGGAAACTTAACTCAAGAGATAGGAGTTATACGCTATAACAATGATCATGCGGCGTTCTACCTGGAAAACGGTCTACCTCTCCTTCAACTGTTTTCGATTCGTAAGATAGGAAATCCCTATGAGAACCCGATTCTTTTCGATCTCTATCTGAAAAACAAAACATAAAACTTTGTTCTCTCTTTCTCCGTATAAAAATTCATTTTTTGTATGGTTCTTTCTCGTTTGTTTTTTCTCCACAAGAGCGGAATCCATTTCCTTGAATGAACTTTGGTCTTCTCTTCAGGACACCAAAGAAGAATTTCTTTTATCGGATAAATCTCCCAAACGTTTGGAATTTCGTTTCGGAGATGAAGCACCTCAAGTCCTAACCAAAGACACGACCAATCACGAAATTTTTTCCTTCTGCCAGAAGTTTCTGGAAAAGTATCATACGAACTACCCTGCTCCCAAACTGAGAGAAGACATTCGTTATGCGTTAAGTGATGCCTACGGAGACATCAGTCTTCAGATCATGGCTGGAAAAAACTTATTTTCCTGTTTCACTAGACTCAGGCAGGACGAGCCGTTCCTTAAAATCGATTTTTATTATAATAGAAAAACCTTTCAACCCTATCGTTGGGATCATTTTGATAAATCTTGGAATCTTTATTTTTCGGAAGAGGACGAATCCAAATCAGGTAAAAAAGACTCTTTCACAAGATACGAGGGGAAATCTTGCCCGAAAGAAATCACAAAAGACAGAAACGAGATCGGTGGAATCGACGAATGGTGGTATTTCGATAAATGTCTGGTTTCCAAAATCGAATATGATGAAAATGAAAACGGTTTCAAAGAAAGAGTTTGTTATTTCGAATCTGGAAAACCGACTCATTGCGACGGTGTGGGAGAAAAAGAGGAAAAGGAAGCCAAAGAAGCGGAACTCAAAGAAAATTTCGCACTGGCAGGAACCATGTACAGAAGAGCCATTGACTCCTTAAAAAAAGAATTCAACAAACCATCCTCCAGAACCTGTTCCCTTCTCAAAGACTTAGCCAGAATCGAATACAATACGAAAAACTATACATCCTTCAAAAGTAGTTTGGATGAATTTTTGAATATTCCTATATGTGAAAAAACTTCCTTAGATATACTCGTTTACAAAGGTTACTATCAGCTTTATCTTTCCAATGATTCCAAAGGTGCCAAAAAAACCTATAGGCAGGCAGCAGAGGTCTATCAAAAAGATAAAGGAGAAGAAAACCCGGAACTAGTGATGAACTTAGCCTTGGCAGAATACCAGGACAACGATCCTCTTTCCTGTCTTGCCAGCTTAGAAAGATTAAACGAAAGAAGGCTGCAGCCCGCTGCAAAATTCTTTTATTATTATTACAGAGGTTCCTGCTCCCTTTCTTTGGGAAAAGACCAAGCGGCACTCTCTGATTTGAAAAAATCTTGGGATTTCGGTTGGGAAAAGGAATATCAATCCGTACTTTCCTTCAAATTGGCTTTGGCGCACTACAAACTTCAAAAACAATCCGAAGGGAAATTCTATTTGGAACAGGCACTTCAATCCGATCCGGAACTTCTTCCCTGGGCAGAAAAAGAAACAGCATTCTTCTCCTTCTTCGAAACCAAAGAAGGAAAGAAATTGAAAATAAAATATTACTTGAACAGAGAACAAAATAGTAAAAACTTCTAGGAATCAAATTCGGAGCCATTTTCAGAATGAAAAATTTCACTACCCTCAATGATATTTTCTACTACGCAAAAAAGAACTACGGTTCGAGAGAAACCTTCCTTGCTAAGGACGAAAAGAAAGTATTTAAGGGAACTACATTCGGCGACGCTTTCCACCAAGCGGAAAACCTAGGCCTATCTCTTCTACAATTGGGCCTTCAGCCGGGAGACAGAGTCGGTCTTATGGCGGACAACCGTACAGAATGGGCGATTGCCGACATGGCGGTGCTTTTGAACGGAGCGATAGATGTTCCGAGAGGTTCCGACTCCACTCCTCAAGAAATTCAATATATCTTGGAACATTCGGAAAGCAGATTCTGTTTCGTTGAACATGAAAAATTGTACGAATCCTTAAAACCGATTCTGCCTTCCACAAAAGTGGAAAAAACAATCATCTTAGATCCCAACTTCAAACCTAAAGATGCAAATGTTTACTCCATGGCAGATCTCATCAAGGACGGAGAATCTCTTAGAAAAAATCTGCCTTCTTTGGAACTGAGAGCCAAACAAGTCAAACCGGACGATTTGTTCACAATCATTTATACTTCAGGAACCACAGGGATGCCGAAAGGAGTGATGCTCACTCACCAGAATATGGTTTATAACGTTCTAAAAGTTCCGCCTAAAGTGGGTTTAGCAACAGGAGACAGAACCTTATCGATACTCCCCGTTTGGCACATCTTCGAAAGAGCGATCGATTACTCCGTTCTTTCGGAAGGAGCAAGCATCGCTTATACGAACGTAAGAGACCTAAGAGACGATTTCGTGAAAATCAAACCTACTTTTATGGCATCCGCACCTAGGCTTTGGGAAAACCTTTATTTGGGAATCAAACAAAAGCTGGAAAAAGCGCCGGATAACAAAAGAAAGTTGTTCGAATTCGCATACGATGTCTGCAAAAAATGGAGAGACGGTTCCGATTACCTCTCCGGCAACAAACTATTCGTTACGGAGGAAACTCCTTTCGAAAGAGCGAAAAATACCGCAGTAGCTCTCGCTAGTTCCATCAATCTATTCATTCCTGCGAAAATTTTGGACGGAGTAGTATTCTCAAAAATCAGAGAGGTATTGGGAGGAGAATTGCACGGAACGATTTCGGGTGGAGGAGCTCTTCCTTCTCATGTGGATGAATTTTTCAATGTCATAGGAATTCCGGTGTACGAAGGGTACGGTATGACGGAATGCGCTCCTATCATTTCCGTTCGTTCCGTAGGAAAAGTGATCCAAGGTTCCGTTGGTGCTTGGCCGGAAGGAACTGCAGTGAAAATCCTCAATGAGCAAGGAGAAGTGGTTCCTAGAGGAAAGATGGGGGTCATCCATGTGAAAGGACCTCAAGTCATGAAAGGGTATTATAAAAACGAGGAAGCCACTTCCAAAACCCTAAAAGACGGATGGATGAACACTGGAGATTTAGGTTTCATTTCTTTCAATGACACTCTTTCCGTCCGAGGAAGAGTCAAAGACACTGTAGTTTTATTAGGTGGAGAGAACGTAGAACCGGTTCCGATAGAAAACCTTCTTTTGGAAAACGGACACATCAACCAAGTGATCGTTGTGGGTCAGGATCAAAAATCACTCACAGCCTTGATTTGGCCCGACAAAGAAAGATTGAAAGAATCAGGAATCACTTTCCAGGAAGGGGAAGACTTGAACCAAAACAAGGAAGTGAGAAACTTCTATCAGAACATCATCAAAAAACAAATCTCTTCTGAAAACGGATTCAAATCGTTCGAAAAACTCACCGACTTCCGCTTTCTACCGAAAGCGATGGAAGTGGGAGACGAACTCACCAATCTATACAAGATGAAGAGAAATGTGATTCATGATAAATACAAATCACTGATCTCTTCCATGTATTAGATCTACACTTTTTCGCCCCAACCTTTTCGAATGGTGGAAACAACTTCCCCCAATTCTCTGGAAAGGTTGGGAATTTCAGAAATCTTCTTCAATTGCTCCGAAGCGAATGTAGGTCGTTTTCCGGACTGCAACCAAGCACTTTGGAACAATTTAGCAAGAGCCGCCGCCATTTGAGGGTTGATCGCATTCAGCCGAATGATTGACTCGGAAAGAAATTGATAACCGCTTCCATCCGCTTTATGGAAGGACAAAGGGTTTCTCGCAAAAGCACCGATGAGAGATCTCACCTTATTGGGATTACTCCAATTGAATTTGGAATGTTCTAAAAGTTCCTTCGCCTTCAAAAGCGCATTGTCTCTAAAACTCACCTGCACGGAAAACCAATAGTCCAACACCAAAGAATCGTTTTTCCATTTTTCAAAATAAGTAAGATAACTTTCTTCTTGAAGAGGATGTCCCATCTCGCTGAACAAACGCAATACGGCAAGCTCTTCGCTCATATGTTTCGCATTTTTCTGTTGGCTGAGCGCCAAATTTCCCAATCGATTGGAATCCAAAGAAGAATGAAATAAATAGTACAAAGCGATGTTTTTCAGTTTTCGTTTGCCGATCTCCTCTCTGTTCTGATTCGGATTGTGATTTCTGTTTGCTTCGTAAAGTTCCTGAAACTCAGGAAGAAAATGATCTGCAATTTCTCTCAGCCACAAAACCCTTTGTGCATAAATCTCTTCATAGTCGAAGGTTTGTAGGGATTCCGCCAAATTGGTGAGTCCGGGAAAACTCAGATAATAACTGAGATAGTCCTTGGGGAAACTGTCCTTTTTCTGCAAAGTATGGGAAAAGATATCGAATATCACTTGTTTGTCGATTTTTTTGGAAGAACCCAAGGAAATTCCGAACTTTTCCCGAATCACTTCTTGGAAGGCAAAAAAGCGAGAGAAACCGTCCGTTTCCGTTCTGGCCAAAAAGGCGGCCTCTTTTTCATTTCGCTCGAAAGAAACTTTCACAGGTGCGGAAAAATTCCGGAAGACGGAGGCAGTCGGCTTGGAAACAAATCCCTTCCAAGTATGAGAGAGAGATTTACCTTGCATCGTAAGAGTCTCATCCTGCAAAGTTTTGCCTTCTGCATCGAATAAAGCGACAGGAATAGGAAACATAAGTCCGAGTTCTGAATCTTCCGAGTCCGAAAAATGAAGACGGAACTCCCCCGTTTCTGGTTTCCATTCTTCGCGAACTTGGATCAAAGGAGTTCCCTTTCGATGATACCAATTTCGAAACAAAGGCAACTCCTTACCGTTCGCCTTTTCCATAGAAGAAACAAACTCTTCGAAAGTGACACCTTGCCCGTCATAGGTGGAAAGATAATATTTGAGACCTTTTTTAAAACCGTCCCTTCCCAAAAGAACGGATAACATACGAATCACTTCCGAACCTTTTTCGTACACTGTGACCGTATAAAAATTATTCATCTCTACATACGATTTGGGAAGAATCGGATGGGACATGGGTCCTGCATCCTCCGGGAATTGATGGTCTATTAGAAAAAGTACGTCTTTGATTCTTTTGACGCTTGGGTCGGTTTTATCTTCCGTAAACCATTGGTCTCTGAAGACGGTCAATCCTTCCTTTAAGGTAAGATTGAACCAGTTTCGCAAAGTGACTCGGTTCCCCGTCCAATTGTGAAAGTATTCATGAGCAACCACTCCCAAAATGGATTCGAAGGTTTCGTCCGTTGCCGATTTTTTATCCGCTAAAACCAATTTGGAATTAAATAGGTTGAGCCCTTTGTTCTCCATGGCTCCCATATTGAAATCGTCTACGGCAACGATCATATACAGATCTAGATCGTATTCCAACCCAAAGGTCTCCTCATCCCAGCGCATTGCTTCTTTAAGAGAATACATGGCAAATTCGGTTTTTTCTTGGTTCCCAGACTCCACAAAAATCTTCAATTGGATGGTTCTTCCGGAGAGTGTGGTATATGTATCGGAGACCTCTTTTAGGTCCCCAGCAACCACTGCGAAAAGATAACTCGGCTTAGGAAAAGGGTCTTCCCAAACGGCCTCCTGTTTGGTTCCTAAATCCCTGGTTGCAACAGGATTTCCATTAGAAAGAAGCACTGGGAAAAGTTCTTTTTCTCCCACCAGACTGACAGTGAAAGCGATCATATTGTCCGGGCGATCGATGGAATAAGTGATTTTTCTAAATCCTTCCGGTTCGTTCTGAGTGCACAACATAGATCCGGAAAGGTAAAGACCTTCGAGAGCGGTGTTTCTTTTGGGAGAGATTTTATTTTCCACTACGAGAAGAAATTCTTTAGAAGGAGGTTCACGTAACAAGAGGCCAGTCGGCGTCAGTTCGAACTCCTCAGGATCACAGATCGCTCCATCCACTCGGAGAGAAAGAAACTCCATCCCCTCCCCGTTCAGGAATAACGATGGCAAAGTTGTGACATTTTGTACGCCATTCCAGCGAACGGTGTATTCGGAACGAACTATGGTGTTCTCCACATCCAAATCGAATCGGATATGCGCTTTGGGAGTGACCCAATTAGGGGAAGAATAATCTTCCAAGAGATGTACGGGGGAAGAGGAAAAGGAGGAAGAGGGAGACATCCTCCCTCTTATAATAAAAGGCAAATAGGAGAAAAGAGAAATTTAAGGTTGTTTTTCTTTTCTTTTATCTTCAGCAAAGGTAACTTTTAAATTCCGCCCATCAACTTCTTGCCCGTTCATTTGAGCTACCGCATCTTCAGCAGCCTCATTACTAGCATATGTTATAAATGCAAAACCTCGAAAGTTTCCTGTTTCACGATCATAGATCATTTTTAAATCTTGGATCGCACCATACACAGAAAAAATCTGTCTGATATTTTCTTCCTTTAGGGAAAACTTTAAGTTACCCACGTAAATTTTTTTAGAACTCATTCCTGTCCTCGTAGATTGAAACATGTCCCACAGCGAATGGAACGGATAGATTAAATCCGATCTCGAAAAAATGTCAATCTTAAATATTTCTTGCCAATTTGCAAATTTGAGAAGTCATATCAACCTGCCCGCAATTAGGAATGATCATTGGAAGAGAAACGATATATAATTTGCATAGATGATGAGTTTTTCATCCTCTGGAACTTAAAAGAACAACTCAAAAAAGTATTTGGAAACGAATATACGATTGAAACCGCCGAAAGTGCGGAATCTGCAAAGGAAATCATTCAAGAAATCAATTCCGCAGGTGAAGACATACCAGTTGTTATATGCGATCAGGTGATGCCGGGGCAAAAAGGAGACGAATTTCTCATCGAATTGCAGGCGACCAACCCGAATACGAAAAAAATCATGCTGACCGGACAAGCTCCCGCACAAGCAGTAGGAAATGCGCTCAACCACGGCTGCCTCTACCGTTACCTTCCTAAACCCTGGGATGCGAGCGATTTGGAACTCACCATAAAACAGGCGATTGATTCCTTTTATATGGATAAATCCCTGGAAGAAAAAAACAAAGAGCTCGAAAAGTCCCTCTATTTCAACCCAGAGACAAACTTTCCTAATTTTGAAAGCCTGATCAAACTGCTGGCAGATCCGGAAAAAACCTTCGATTCCTTGTCGTTGGTTCTGATCAAAATCACAACCTACCCCACCATCATCAAAAATTTCGGTATCGAAATCTACAGAAAAATCATATCCAGGTTTTTACAAATGTTATCCGTTCATCTGCAGGCAGGAGGGACCGTATATCACCTGTACGAGGACGAAATTGCCATCCTCTCCATGGAGAAAGAAGAAAACTTAGTCGCCAATGTGGAAAATTTCAGACTGCTTTTGAAAGCGGATGACATCGTTCTGGAAGAAGTGAGTTTTCACCTCAATTGTTTTTTTTCCTCGGCCACAGGAAGGGAAGATGCGTATTACAAGGCGAAGCTGGCGTTATTTCAGGCGGAAGGAAGCAATTCCTCATCCTTCGTATCTTACAGTGACGAACTTTCTACGGATCACCATCTACAAAACTTTCAATTGAGCCAAAAGATAAGAAACGCCATCCAGAATAAGGAAATCGTTCCTTTTTTTCAAGGGATTAGAGACAACAAAACGAACACTTTTACAAAGTTCGAATGTTTGGCAAGAATCAGAGACAAAAACGGATTTCTAGCTCCTTCCGTATTTTTAGATTTAGCCAAAGCGACCGGATCCATCAGACTCATCGGCTTACAGATGATCGATGGTTCTATGAATTATTTTAAAGACAAAAACTACGAATTTTCGATCAATTTAACGGAAGCGGAACTGGAATACAAAAGTTTCAGCAAATGGGTGCAGGCAAGGCTTGCCCATTACGGAATCGACCCGAAAAGGGTAACCTTTGAGATTCTGGAGGATGTGAGTTTTGCGGAAAACATCAACAGTGTGACTACGATTCGAGATCTGAAAGAATTAGGCTGCAAAATTGCAATCGATGATTTCGGAGTCCAATATTCTAATTTATCCAGACTTCTGGAAATCGATCCGGACTATATCAAAATCGACGGACGATTTATAAAAGAGCTGCCACATAACAAAACCGCCACCCTACTCGTCAAAGGAATCGTCGATTTAGCGCATGGGATAGGAGCCAAGGTTGTGGCAGAATTCGTCTCCAACGAAGAAATCCAAAAAACGATCGTAGATATGGGAATCGAATATTCGCAAGGTTATTTATTTATGGAGCCGAGCGAAGCAGTATGAAAGATACGATCACATTCTTCGACCATAAACATTCCCAAAGTAAAATCGCCAAAAGTTTTGCGGTTGTATTTTCTATCGTAGCTGCGGCAGGGATCGGCTTTTTCATCTCCTCTTTTTTTTCCGACCTGGAGGAATTGGATTCAGGTCTCATCATCTTCATTCCTGTATTTTTTGCCTTTTTCCTTTTACCTGCACTCATCGCATGGATGATCGCAGGCAGAAGCAAAAAAACGATATTAGACCCGAGCCAAAAAAAAATCACCTTCTATGAAGGAAAAAAGGAAATCGGTTCTATTTCCTTTTCCGAAATTTCCGGTTTAGAACAATCCAGATACACTTATACGGTGAAAAGCAAAAACGGATCCAGAACAGTTACCGTTTATACGGTAGTATCTCCGCATAACAAAGAAATCGTTTTGGCGGAATCAACGGATCGATTGAAGATCAGAAATTATGCCGAAGTTTTCGCAAAAACGATGCGGCTTTCTTTGACGGATGAAAAAGGAGAGAAAAGGGAATCACACGAATTGGATGTTCCTTTTCATAAAAGAAATCATCCGAACTACGATTCATTCTCCATACCGAATTTCCCCGCTTCAGAATCCCTGCACTGGCGGCAAGAAAACGGAAACAATATCATCTCTTCCACATATAACCCTGGTTTTTTGAAGATTTTAGGGATCGTATTCGGGGTAATGTTGTTTTTTATCGCCAATTTAAGTTTAGGTTCTATGCTGGAGCTTTCCGTTTTTTATTGGGAAGATTTTCCACCTAGCATAACCGAAATTATATTTTTAGCAGTCACTGTGTTCGCAGGGATCTTTCCGATCGCTTATGTATATTACCAAGGCGTTAGAAAAAAAGAGATCGTCTTCACTTCCGATGAAGTTCGTTACTCAGGAAAATCCATTCTTTATTCCGAAATCGAATCCATCGATATAGAAAACCATAGGCTTTATTTTGTAGGAGATCGTTCTCATTTGGAGATTTCTCTTTTTTTCTTCTGTGACCAATCGGTTTATTCTCTACTATTGAATGCCTCCGCGCATGGAATTTTGTCTCAGACTTTAGGCCAAGGAAACGGGCAGTCTTTCACTACAGAGTTTTAATTTTTTGCTACGTTTCGAAACAAACCAGGAAAAGGCTGGTATTCATGAAACATTTTGTAGTTTTACTTCGTTACCTGGTTCCTTTGGAAACCGTAGAAAAGTTCGTAGTTGTACATAGAGAGTATCTTGCCACCGGCTATGCAAAAAAAGTTTTATTGGCCTCAGGACCGCAAAACCCTCGTTCGGGAGGGGTGCTTCTAGCAAGAGGCAATTCGAGAGAAGAAATCCAAGACTTTTGCAACGGAGACCCTTTCTGTAAAGAAGGAGTGGCAGAATATCAAATCATAGAATGGGTTCCCGTAAAATGGCTTCCTGAATTCGAAGTTTGGAAAGATTAATCACAAACTATCTCTCCATTTCAGGATAGCATCCACTAACAATAATAAACCGGAGCGGGAGTTCTTTTTATAACAAAGAAAAAACTTTCTCTCCGCAGCTAGTTCCTGCAAAGGCAGCACTTTTAAATTTTCAGAAACGGAAAATCGGGAGATGAACCCGATCCCCAACCCCTCTTCCACTGATTTTATGATGGATTCCACACTTCTGAGTTCCATCAATATCTTGGGATCGAAAGATATTTTCTCCGCTCTCCATTTTTTTTCCAATGCGATTCGGACTGCGGATGCAGGATGAAAAAAAATAAAAGGTTCCTTCCTTACATCCTTTTCCGTGATTTTCGTTTTTCCGGAAAGAGGATGAAACTTGGAAACTACAGGAACAATCTCATCCACTAAAAATTCTTTTGTGACCAAATGGGGGTCTTTTACAGGGCCTGTTAAAATTCCCAGATCCGCTTTTCCGCTCAATACAAGATCTTTGGTTTCGGATGCATCTCCCTCGATCACGGAAAGACTGAGACGAGGATTTTCATTTAATATTTGTTTGATGATTTTAGGAAGGATCCATGCGGAAACGGTTCCTCCTGCAGAGACTGAAAATTTGCCGTTGATTTCGGAATCGATACGGTTCATATCTTCCTCGCAGTTTCTCCAAAGTTCTTTCATTTTTTCCGCATAACTTCGAAAAATCTCTCCTTTGTATGTGAGTTTGATTTCCCTGGGCCCCCTTTCTAAAATCGTTTCTCCGAACTCTCTTTCCAAAATTGCGATTTGAGAGGATAAAGCCGGCTGAGTGAGGCCCAAAGAATCGGCAGCTTTTTGAAAACTTCCCTTTTCTATGATTTCTAAAAAATAACGAACTTGTCTGAATTCCATATTCCTGCCACTTAATATAAATTTTGCTTATATATTATATAATTCCTATTTATTTGCATTATAGCAATAGATTTGTTACCCTTATTCATAAGGAAAGATAAATATGAAGACCTTATTGGATAAAATTTGGGACAGACATGAAATTCAGGTTTTGGATCAGGGAGAATCCGTTCTCTTTGTGGATCGTCATTTGGTGCATGAAGTCACCTCCGCACAAGCCTTCCAAGGTTTGAGGGAAAAATCGAGAAAGGTGAAATTTCCCTCACTCACCTTATGCGTCATCGATCACAATGTCTCTACGAAGGACAGAAAGAACAAGAATGCAAGCGGACCTGTTTCCAAAACACAAATGGATACTATGGAAAAGAATGCGGACGAGTTCGGCTTAAAATTATTCGGATGGGATCATCCGGACCAAGGTGTGGTGCATGTGGTCGGCCCGGAACTTGGGTTCATACTTCCCGGAAACGTGATCGTTTGCGGAGACTCCCATACCGCCACTCACGGAGCATTCGGCTCAATCGCCTTCGGAATCGGAACAAGCGAAGTGGAACATGTTTTTGCAACACAAACAATTGTTCAACGAAAACCTAAGTCCATGTTGATTCGTTTTGTAGGAAAAAGACCGGCAGGTACCACTGCAAAGGATTTGGCATTGTTTATGATCGAAACAATCGGCACAAACGGAGGTGCAGGTTCCATCGTAGAATATTCCGGAGAAACAATCGATTCCATGACTATGGAAGAAAGAATGACTCTTTGTAATTTGAGCATCGAAGCAGGAGCCAGAGCGGGACTCATCGCTCCCGATGAAACCACATTTTCTTATTTGAAAGGGAAGGAACTTTCTCCCAAGGGAGAAAGATGGGAAGAGGCGGTTTCCTTTTGGAAATCCCTTCGTTCCGACAAAGACGCAGTGTTTGATAAGATAGTTGAGATAGATATTTCCCGGTTGGAACCGAAAGTGACTTGGGGAACCAAACCGTCACAAACGGTTTCCATCACAGGAACCATTCCTCAGATGGAAGAGATCCCTGCTTCGGAAAGAAATACAGTATCCTCTGCATTGAGTTATATGGGATTAAATCCAGGGACAAAAATGACGGAGATTCAAATAAATAAGGTATTTATAGGATCATGTACGAATTCCAGGATCGAAGACTTGCGTTCCGCCGCAAAACTAGCCAAAGGAAGAAAGGTACATCCAAATGTACAAGCGTTAGTTGTCCCAGGCTCAGGAAGAGTGAAACGCCAAGCGGAACAGGAAGGTTTGGATCGAATCTTTATCGATGCCGGTTTCGAATGGAGAGAACCGGGATGTTCCATGTGTCTTGCCATGAACGACGATGTATTGCAGCCGGGAGAAAGATGTGCTTCCACTTCCAACCGTAACTTCGAAGGAAGGCAAGGGAAAGGAGGCAGAACCCATTTGGTAAGTCCTGCGATGGCGGTGGGAGCCGCAGTAGAAGGAAAATTTACGGACGTTAGAACTTGGAGAGAATTATGAAATCTTGGAAACAACATAAGGGAATCGCTGCGGTTATAGATAGAAACGATATCGATACGGATCAGATTTTACCGAAACAATTCATGAAATTGATTCACAAACAGGGATTTGGTGATCACCTTTTCTTTGATTGGAGATATTCGGACTCGGAAGGAAAAGTAAAAAACCCAGACTTTGTTTTGAATCGACCTCCATTCACCGAGGCAACTGTTTTGGTATCAGGGAGCAACTTCGGCTGCGGTTCCAGCAGAGAACATGCTCCCTGGGCCTTGGCAGGGTTCGGATTTAGAGCGGTTTTAGCTGCTTCTTTTGCGGATATCTTTTCCATCAATGCTCCCAAAAACGGAATCGCATTGATTCGTTTGCAGGAAGAAGAACTGGAAGAGATCAAAAACTTTCTACGAACCAAGGAAGGAGAATCGGTAGAGATTGATTTGGAACAAGAGACTGTCAGAGTGGGAGGAAAAGATTACTCTTTTCGATTGGAAGAAAACGCCAAACAAAGAATCAAAAACGGATGGGACGATATAGATGTCACACTCATCCACAAGGAAAGGATAGAAACATTTCAACAAAACTACTTCGAAACGTTTCCGTTTTATGAAGTAAGTTCTGCTTCCACCTAACTTAAAAGAATTTTCCTGCGGGTTTTCCCGCAGGAAATGGAAATAAAATCAATTATTTCTTTTTTTCTTTTGTGACCAAACCTTTCAGTTTGTCTTGGGTTTCTTTCTCTTGCAGTTTTTCTTTTGCAGCCTGAATTGCCTTTTGGCCTTCTTCAGACTGAGCTTTTTCGATGATCGTTTCTACAAGTCCGCCTTTTCCATCGGAAGAAGCGTCTTTTTCCTGGGCACCGGCACAGTTCCAAACGAAAGCGAGTAAAATAAGAAGTGATAGTCTTAGTTTCATAATAGTTGTTTAGATATAAGACGATGAAAATAAGACAGTCAATTTATTTTTTTAAGACGCCTTTCTTCCTATTCCGATCCACGCCTTGGAAGTAAGCTTAGAAGGAAGCAGTTTCCATTCTCTACGTACATAACCTAACATAATTTCGTTTTTCTGTTTCCATACCTCTTCCGGCATCGATTTTTTCATCCACTGGATGGGGGCATTTCCTTCTACCATAGAATGATAAAATTCATCCGGATCTTTCACTTCGTATTCGGGAGAAAAAGGAATCACTTCTATTTCGGAAAAACCGGCTTCCTTCAATTGAGATAAAAAATAGTCACGGTTTTCCAAACTGGCGATGTTCTCCTGTGCAGGAGGGATTTCCGGAACCGCTTCTCTCAAAGCTCCGAATACAAGCTGCATCATATTCGAATCTGCTACTGGTGCCCAACTGGAAATTGCGATTTTTCCTCCCGGTTTGAGAACTCTGTAAATTTCTTTCAAACCTTTCATTTTATCCGGAAAAAACATCAAACCGAACATTGAGAAAGCGAGATCGAAGGTTTGGTCGGGGAATTGCAGGTTTTGGCCGTCCATCAAATGAGGAAAGATGTTTTCGATTTTCTCTTTTTGAATCCCGCCTTTGAGTTGTTCGATCATAGATTCAGCGAAATCGATCGCTTCGATTCGTTTCACGATTTTAGAAAGCGGTAAAGATAATGTTCCAGGTCCTGTGGCAACATCCAAAACGTAGTCACCTAACTGCGGATTTATAATTTCGATCGCCTTCAAGGAGTAAGGTTCCAGAAATGCCTGCGTATTCTTTTTATAACCGATCGCAACATGAGACCAAGGTTCGGATGAAGATAAAGGATTAGACATGAAAAAACTCCTCTTCCATAAAACCCCTTTGCGAAAGAACGGCAATCTTTTTAAAAAAGGATTTTCCTGCGTTAGGAATCGCAGCGGACATACTTTGCGAAGCAAAGATGGGAGCGGAGAGTCCGACCCGAAGGGGAACGCCCTAAAATTCTTCCAAAAGAGAATTGGGTTCTCGAAATGAAATACAGTCAATTCGTGCTTGCTTTAATTTAACATGCGGTTAATATGATGTCGCTCTTTGAAGCGAGGACATTATGTCAGAAGACTGGAAAAAAAAGCTCTCTCTTGCGTTTAAGTTTTTCCCTGCGGTGATTCTGATAGGCAGCGCCATTGCAAAGTTCGTCGGTAATGAAACTGTGGTCGCCAGTCTCACACAAGCAGGTTACGGTCCTTACATCCGAACTGTGGCCTTCTTCGAACTTATGTTCGTTTTACTTTTCCTCTCCCCGAAAACCTATAAACTGGGCTTTTTGTTTTTATGTTCTTATCTGGGCGGGGCGGCCGCCATTGAAATCGCAGAAAGAGTCTTCCCTATTTCTTTCTTTTTGATCGCCTCTTTGTGGATTTCCGTTTTTTTAAGAAACAAACGCATCTTTCTCACTAGACGGTCCAGAAAAGTTTAAGTTTCTAACACGTAAATATCACCGCTACACCAAACGAGTAGGTAGTTACATTTTGTAATATTTTCCGCCTAATGAAATTTTTTATTTCCAAGGGCGGAGGCTGTGTCTTCATTGCTTAGGCTTGCAGTCAAAAAAGGGATTTCCAATGATGAAACGTTTCCTTTTGTTTGGTTTCCTTGCCGCAGCTTTCTCAAACTGCAGTTTTCCTTCCCTAGAACGTTCCCTTTTGGAAAGCCTAGGATTTACCCGTTTTTTACTCTCCACTACAACCCGCTATTTTTTAGGGGGAACCATCTCCGGCCTGGATTCTGGTAAAAAAATCGTCTTACTCAATTCAGGTGAAGAACTTACGATCAGTTCGAACGGAAATTTTTTATTTCGTTCCACTTACAAAAAGGACGACGCTTTCGAAGTTACGATTAAGGAACAACCTGTTGGCCAAACCTGCAGAGTGGAAGGATCCAAAGGTACTTTTCTTTCCGATGTCACTACGGTAACAGTGATTTGTGGAGTCAGTCAGTATACGGTTACCGGTACGGTGACAGGTCTTGCAGGATCCAATCTTCAAGTAACGGCCGTTTATTCAAACGGAGACACGGAGACAAGACCCGTTTCCTCTTTAGGCAGTTACAGTCTCTCTAAACCTCAAGTCGCGGGAATCACATACACCTTAAGCGTCTTTTCCCAGCCTGTTTCTCCTACGCAAGTGTGTTCGATCACTCCCACTTCGGGAACATTTCCTCAAAATGCATCTCCTATCGCCAATATCAATTGCGTCACTAACACTTATATTATGAGGGTTTCCGTCACTGGATTGTCAGGCGGAGGACTTGTAGTCATCAATCAAAACTCGGAAACCATTCCGATCGGATCGGACGGATCGTATGATTTCCCCACTCAAGTAGCGAGCGGATCCAGTTACAGTTTGTCCGTACAGACACAACCTAGCTCTGGGACTTGCGCTCCTTTTCTCAGCACTGGTACCGTGGGAGGAACCATTCTCAATCTTCCTATCACGTGCAACAACACTCAATTTTTATTGGGAGGAACCATTACTGGGCTGACTTCTTCCGGTTTGGTTTTAAGGGATCAAATTTCCGGAGACACCGTTACGATCGCTTCCGGAGCAACTAACTTTAATTTTCCGAATACGGTTACAAGCGGTTCTAATTATAATGTGACTGTAGACACTCAGCCTTCAGGGGGAATCGTTTGTGCAATTTCATCCGGCTCAGGTTCCGGTGTCAGCGGACATATCAATTCGATCTCAGTCAACTGTGCTTCCCAGTCCCCCACACCTACAGTAAGTGTGGCGACCGGCCCTGCCAATGTGGTTACCATCACTGCTCCGATTACGAATACGATTTGTTATACGACAAACGGCTCGGCTCCTAGTTGCGATGCATCTCCCTCAACAGGAGCCTGTGGAGGAGGTACTACGAACGGTTCCGCTGGAGGTTCCACCAGTTTAGTGCTCAATGCGACTGCGAATGTTCGAGCGGTTAGCTGTAAGTCCGGCTTCATTCCTTCCACTGAAGCGGCGACTGTTTCCACATTCACAGGAACGGTGAATACGGTCGGTTTTTCTCCTACAGGTGCAGGCCCTTTTTATAACGATGTTACCGTCACTTTATCTTCAGCAAATGCATCTCATATCTATTATACGACAGACAATACAACGCCCAGTTGCCAGGCGGATGGTTCCGAAGTTTTATATGCAAGCGGTGTGACTGTCACCCAAAACAGCGCCACTCCCATCCGCGCCATCGGATGTGGAAACCTTTTGACTTCTTCTACTCCTTCCTCAGACACCTATTCCAGTCTGCAGGTAGCTTCCGTTTCCATGACTCCTGCGGCATCTTCCTTATATTCGGGAGATAACATTGCTTTTTCAACCACCACTACAAGCGCTTGGTTTTGTTCTTCCACCGCAACCACCCCCGTATGCGGAGGATCAGTAAATACTTGTTCTACTGGAAATCCAGGATCTTCCTATTCTTACGCAGGAGGAAATATCAGTCTGAGAGCTGTAGGATGTAAGATAGGATACACTTCGTCCGGTCAAACAACTCAGAACTATACTCCTCAAACGCATAATATCGGAGGTACGGTCACCGGCCTTCCTGCAAGTTTCGGGTTGGGAACTTTCGTTTTGCAGTTGAATGGAAGTATAGACCTTACCATCGCCGCAGGTTCTGCCAGTTTTACTTTCGGCACAGGAGTGGGCTCCGGGGCGACCTATAACGTTCAAGTTCTTTCCTATCCTCAAAATCCTTGGTATGATTGTTCTGTTACGAATGGAAGCGGAACAGTCGCTACTGCGGACATCAGCAATGTAGCGGTCAACTGCTCTCCTCGTAAATTCAACTTGGTTAGTACGGGAAATGCTTCCGGGATGAACTCCGGAGAAACGATTGGCATTTCACTTGCCTACGGAGGAAACCCTTCTTCCTCCTATACGATCGCATACGACGGGACACCGAATGCTAGTTTGCCGATCAATCTCGATTCAGGAACCAATTACCAGATAGAAATCACTTCTCATCCCCCTGGAAAAGTTTGTTCCATTGCAGGGATCAGTTATGGAGACGATTCTCCCGGCCAATCCGGTTACCCTCCTTATAATACGAATGTACCTCTTAGTTTTGTCTGTCATTCCGGGCAGATCGTAAACGGAACTCAGTTTTTTCCGGGAGTGCTTCCTCCGATTCGTTACAATACAAACCAGGGTTTGGTGACACTCGGTGCAGGAAATAACTCAGGATATGCCAACGGAACGGGAGCGGCAGCCTTGTTCCAAAATCCGAACGGAATCACATTCGACGGAACTAATTTATTCGTAACGGACAAAGGAAACCATCTGATCCGAAGAATTAATCCGAGCACAGGTGCGGTCACTCTTCTTGCCGGAACATTGCTAGCAGGGATTCCCACTTCCGGCTGTGCGGATGCATCCGTTGGAACAGGTGTAGGTTTATATTCTCCCTCCGGGATCGTAAGCGACGGAACCAATCTTTACGTCTCCGAATCGGCGGGGAATAGAATCCGTAAAATCATAATTAGTTCGGGACGTTCCTTTACCTTGGCAGGAGGAGACGGAAGCAGCACATGTTCCACTGCATCTCCTTCCGGTTATGTGGACAATGTGAACCCAAAACTAGCCCAGTTCAACTCACCTTCCGGGCTGGCATTGATCGGTTCCAATTTGTACATTGCGGACACAGGGAACGGTAAAGTTAGAAAACTGAATTTAGTTACCGGGGAGGTTTCTACTTTCACTGCCTCCACTTTCACAGCACCGGTTGCTTTGGCTTCCGACGGAACCTATCTGTACGTAGGCGAAACAAATGCGGTGCAGCAAGTCAATTTAGGGACATCAGCAGTGAATCCGATTTTATCCTCAGCAGGAGGATCGATCGCAAACGGATACGGCTCTAACGCCCAAATTACAGGATTGGGTGCTCTTTTCTTCGACAATGAAAATTCGGTTTACATCACGAACTCGAACGGATCCAACCAAGCCCTGAACACTCTCAGAAGAGTGAGTAAAAGCAAAAACTTCTGGGATACGATTGCAGGAGGGAATACCATAGAAAATTTGGGATCGAACGGGTCTTATGCGGGATTTCAATCAATTCTTCAGGGAATCGCTACGGATGGAAGAAGGATATTTTTAGCGGACAATCTAAACCAAAAGATCAAAAAAGTTGAGGAAAAAGGACTTGTCGCCTACTGGCCGCTCAATGGACATCCGACTCTCCCCGCAAACTCAGCGATCAATTCCACTTTCAATGATTATAACAGTAATAATGCGTCTCAAAATAATTTAACTTCAACTACAGGAGTCCTTTTCGATACGGCAAGAAACGGAGCCGCCAATGGAAGTTTGAGTTTTGACGGAACCAACGCATTGACATCCGCTACGAGCACAGGACTTCCTACAGGAACAGGCCCCCGCTCTTTATGTGCCTGGATCAAACACAATCTCCCGATAAACAGCGGTTTCCGAATGATTGCAGTGATGGGCCAGGCAAGTTTCTCCAACCAATTCGGCTTAGGTTTGGAAAGAACTGCTGCTGGGGAAACGTTGATTTCTTTGGTAGGATACAGCAACGATCTGATCGTATCTCAAAGATTACTTCCGGGGAACTGGAATCATCTTTGCGGAACGTTCGAAAACACTACCGCAAAACTTTATTTAAACGGAAAAATAATCGGTTATACGACAAAAAGCTGGAATCTGATCGCTTCTACGATCCAAATAGGAACTCAAGCAGGAAATGTACAACAATTTATAGGCTCCATTGCTGATGTTCGAGTTTATAACAGAACTTTGAACGACTCTGAAATCAATATGCTTGCCGATTCCGACGGAGAATTAGGACTTGTTTCCCATCATAAGCTCACATCCACGACTCTCGTTCCTGATTACGGCCCGAATAATTTTATAGCGAACTCGGCGGGAGCAGGAACCAGATCCCTCGGTTTAAGTAGAAACGGAAATGCGAACGGCTCCGTACGATTTGAACAATCGACCAGTGTTCTTTTGACTACGGGCGGTGGAAGCATGCTTTTGGGAATTCCGGACGGAAACTCTCCTAGAACCGTTTGCGGCTGGGTGCATCTTTCCCAAATAGACACAACGTTTCGTTATTTCACAAGTTACGGAAACTTTGCTGCCAATGAACTTTTCGGAATCGGGATCGGTACCGTGGCAGGCACGACAAGAATCAGAGTTTCCACTCAAGGAACAAACGATGATTTTGCGGCCAACATTCCTCTGAATACTTGGAGCCATATCTGTGTTTCCCATGACGGATCACAATTGACCGCTTATTTTAACGGCACACAAGCAGGAACTCCTGTGGCCAAAACATTAAGTACAAATTGTTCTCATGCGAACTCGAGGATTGCGCTCGGAAACTTTACATCTAACGAAGGTTTAGTAGGAAAACTCAACGAACTGCAGATATACAATCATGCTTTGAATGCGGATCAAATTGCAAAATTATCCGCGCAGATCCCGGAAGGGCTTGTGGCACATTACAGTTTGAACGGAGACACGAAAGAACATACAGGTTTCGGAGATACGCTGGCGACAGTGAACGGGACGGTCAACTTCGTCTCGGACAGGTTCGGAAATGCAAATCGTGCCGCAGGTTTTGGGGGAAGTTCCACTCTAAGCGGATCTTCCTACAACCACCTACCTTACCAAACCATGGATAGAAGTATTTGCGCTTGGATTAGAAACACTTCCCGGCCATCTTTCAACGTCCAGACAGTTTTCGGATACGGCGGTTCCGACTTTTTCCATTTTGAACTGACCAATACGGCAGGAACCAATTATATTACGAACAATTCCCAAGGGGTGAGTTCCAACACAACATTCAGACTGCCGATGTATTCCTGGAATCATGTATGCGAAGTCTCGATCTCTAACGGAACAGGAGTTAGACATTATATCAACGGCGCCATGATGGGTTCTTATGCGGTTACACAAGGAACCACCCCGACTAACGGAGTTTTCATAGGATCCAAAATTTCAGGGGGATATCCGAACGGTTTTATAGGAGATGTGGACGAAGTATTGGTTTATAACAGAACACTCTCCCCTACGGAAATACAAGCGTTAGCCGGACCACATCCGTACCAATTCGGTGGAGCTTATGCATCCGGCACCGGTTTTGCCACTTTGAGATTTTTTCTGGATGCTACTGCAACTACAACCACTCATTTATCAAGTGTCGCTAACCTGGAAGATGCCAGCGGAAGCAATCAGGATATGAATGCACCTGCGGGTTTCGAACCGATTTTCGAATCCAATGGAGTCAATGGAAAACCGGGATTGGATTTTACAAATAGATATTTCGAGAACGCGGTTTGTATTCCGTCTTTCAACACGAACCAAGGATCTTACTTCGGAGCGATGAACCATTCCGTTACCGGGGGTGGTTTCAAAGGACTCTTCCATCATGGGAATCGACTGCTGTATATGACGGGAGGCCCTACAAATAACTTTACCGCTTTTCAGGAATCTCCCGGACTCAATGGACCTGCGGTCGCCAGTTCGAATAATTATATTTTGTTAGGTTCCGGTTTTTCAAATATGATCTTTGCACTCAGTCACGGAGGAGGAAGCACAGGAATCGTTAGTAAAGATGGAATCGACAGAACCCAATCCGTAACACCTACAGGAACCGCTTATTCTTGCATAGCCTCGTTCACAGTAGGAACCACAACCTATGCGCAAGTGGGAAATTCTCTTGCAGGTCGATTGGGGAATCTTATTTTCTATAATACCGGGATCGACAATACTACCCCGGCTACGAACTATACCGATTATGAAAAAATACAATGTTATCTTTCCGCCAAATATGGATTACCCGTAGGCGGAATTTGTGAATAAATTATTTCAATTTCGTCAGAAAGAACTTCCGGTTTTTCTTTACTCCTCCTTTTCTTTTTTCTTTATACTTTGTTCTTATTATATACTCAGACCGATTCGGGACGAACTGGGAATTCAAACGGGAACGAATACTCTTCCTTGGCTTTTCAGTGCGACTCTGATTGCCATCATCCTTTTGAATTTCCCCTTTTCTTGGCTGACTCAAAAATTAGGAAGAAGATCTCTCCTTCGTTTTTTATTCCGTTTTTTTACCATCAATCTAATTCTATTCGCAGTCTGTTTCCGCTCTTTTCCCGATTTTGTCTGGACTGGCAGAATTTTCTTCGTATGGGTTTCCGTCTTCAATCTGTTTGTCGTTTCCATATTCTGGGTTTTGTTAGTTGACCTCTTCAAAGAAGAGGAAGGAAAAAGACTTTTCGGAATGATCTCTGCGGGAGGTTCCTTAGGAGCGATCGCAGGTTCATTGATTGCGGTTTTTACTGCGGAACATCTCCCCCACTATGCAATGATCCTCATCTCCGCATTCTTTCTGGAAGCGGCCACTCAAACAGGATTCCGAATGTACGATACGGATTTCGGACAGGGAGTATCCTCGGGAGAATTGGATCAAACGGTGCTGGATAACGGCTCTTTATTTTCAGGACTCAAAGGTTTGTTCCAGTCCCCTTATCTTTTGAATTCTGCAGCCTATATCTTCATTTATACGATCACTTCCTCATTTTTATATTTTCAGCAGATTAGTATATTCGAAACAGCATTTTCCTCTTCGGGGGAAAGAACGGCTGTACTTGCTAAAATGGATCTCACGGTCAACGCTGCGACTCTCTTCCTGCAAGTGTTTTTAACTGCAAGAATCATCCATTGGATCGGGGTCACTGGGTCACTCATAGTACTGCCTTTTTTAGGTCTTTTGGGTTTCGGTTTTCTCAGTTTTTATCCTTCCGTCATCTTCCTTATTTGTTTTCAAATTCTAAGACGAATCTGCCAGTTCGCTTTTGCCAAACCCACAAGAGAAATATTATTTACTTTGGTTTCGAAAGAGGATAAATTCAAAGCGAAGAACTTTATGGACACTGCTCTCTACCGACTTGGGGATCAATGCGGTGCCTGGATGCAAACCCTATTCGGATGGATCGGAATGAACTCCATGCAAATTTCCATGTTAGGTGTTTTTGTATCCGCACTTTGGTTGTGGAACTCCGTCTGGCTGGGGAAAAAGGAAAAAGTTCTTTCTTCAGAATATAAGGAAGAACCATAGGGAGGTGGACTATGCTCCTTTCCAGAAAACGATTTTTATGGGGAAGTCTGATGATTCCTTTACTGAGTCGAAATATTCTTCCTTCTCCTTCTTCGGAAAATAAACCAAGTATGACTGGATCCAAACAATTTTTAGCGAAAATTATTTCAGGAGGAGAGTCCGTCCCCAGAATCGGACTCGGCACCTATCAAACATTTGATGCAATAGGAAGAGAAGATAGAATCCAAGAACTGGAAAAAGTTATGCTTCGCTTTTACGAATGGGGAGGGAGGATGGTAGATTCTTCCCCTATGTACGGAAGTTCGGAAGAAGTTTTGGGGAATGTATCCCAAACATTGGGAATCAATTCTCAATTATTTTTAGCTACCAAGGTTTGGATTCGAGGAAAAAAGGAAGGGGAAAACCAAATGACCTCCTCTTTATCCAAAATGAAACGTAAACATCTGGAACTGATGCAAATCCACAATTTGGTGGACTGGAAGACACAACTAACTACTATTAAAGATTGGAAAGAAAAAGGAAAAATCAAGTATATAGGAATCACCCATTACACTCCTTCCGCTTTCCCTGAATTGGAAGCGGTTCTCAAATCCGAAAAAATCGATTTTCTGCAAATTCCTTATTCCATTTCGGAAACGGAAGCTGACAATCGTTTGATTCCGATAGCATACGATAAAGGTGTCACTGTCATAGCCAACGAACCTTTCGACAAAGGAAATTTATTCCGAAAAACGAAAGGAAAACATCTGCCCGAATTCGCAAAAGAAATAGGAATCAATACCTGGGCGGAATATTTTTTAAAATTCATCTTAGCTTCAGAAAAGGTTCAGTTTGTGATTCCTGCCACAAGTAAACTCTCCCATTTGGAAGAGAATATGCAGGCGGGTTTAGGAAATTTACCGAATGCAAAAGAAAGAGAAAGGATGAAAAAAGAATTTTCTTCTTTTTAACATTCACTTACTTGAACCAGGTGAGGAACATTCCTTATATTAAATTAAATGACAAATTAAAAATCTTTTCTGTTGCAATTTAATGAGAATGAATTAGAAACAATCATCCTCACTATTTCTAAAACCAAATCATAAATCTGTCCGAATACAGGAGAAGAACATGGCCGCACCAAAGAAAAAAAGCAGTGTAAAAAAAACTAAATCTAAGACTAAAAAAATTAAGATCTCAAGTTCCCCCACTCACAGCATCACACCTTTTCTTATGTTCAATGCAAACACAGATGAAGCTGCGAAATTCTATGTATCGATTTTTAAAAAATCCAAAATTCTTGTCTCTAACTCTATGAGGACAGACTTCATTCTAAATGGTCAGAAATTTTCCTCTTACAACGGCGGACCTGAGTTTCAATTCAGTTGGGGTGTCTCATTTATGATCAGCGTAGAAACGCAAAAAGAAGTCGATTATTACTGGAATGCTCTTCTTGCTGGAGGTGGGAAAGAGGCCATGTGCGGCTGGCTTCAGGATAAGTATGGAATGTGGTGGCAGGTGACTCCTAAAATTCTATTGCAGCTTATATCCCATAAAGACCCTGAAAAGGCGGAACGTGCAACGCAAGCCATGTTAAAGATGCAAAAAATTGACATTGCTGCACTTAAGGCAGCAGTCGCTTAAAAAGATTGTTTTTTATTCGAGTTTGCTAGGTTGGCACCCGGTGCTTTTGCATTCTCTGATTCTGGAATTGAGAAAATTCGTTCGATCGACGGTTTTGTTAGTAGCGCATAACATGTTTACGAAAAAACCTCTTTCGTCCTTCCAGCTGCATTCGTTGTTTCTTGTTTGGATCCAGGAAAGCTGAAACTGTTTCAATTTCTTTTTCGCTTCCCCGTCCAAAGAGGAATTCAATTTTTTATATGCTTCATTCAGATCTTTGTCCGCTTGAAGATAAACTTTATTTAGACAATACAATCCGTCGAAATCGTCTTTCGGATGGTCACAATTGTCTGCGGAGAGGTAAGAGTAGAATCCTAGTAAAAGAGAAATGGCAAAAAATTTCTTCATAGTCCCATATCTTTCCTGACTGCAAAAGAGAGTCAAACCAATCAGGAACCGGCCAGAACTTTTATATCTTTCACTTCCACGATCTTTTTAGGATAACCTTGTAACGTCGCACGAATCATCGCAATTCCCACTTCCTCCAAACTGGATACAAAGCCAGGGAAAATTCCCTTCAAAAAAGGATACGTCCAAGAAATGTATTTATAATACTTTAAAGTATTTTTCAGGCCTTTCGTAGGTTGCATATACCCCGGACGGAAAGCGAATACCTGTGCCAAAGGTAGTTTCATAAGATCATTTTCCGTTTTGCCCTTCACTCTCGCCCACATTACGGAACCTTTTTCAGTGCTGTCTGTGCCGGAACCGGACACATAACAAAACGTTGTCTCCTGATTGAGTTCGGAAAGAATTTTTGCAAAATCCAAAGTGATTCTATGAGAAAGATCGAAATACTGTTCTTCCGTAAGTCCGATGGAAGAAACTCCCAAACAAAAATAACAGGCGTTGTATCCCTTTAAATTTTCCCGAAGAGAAGAAATGTCTTTAAAATCGGGAATTAAAATTTCTTTCAATTTCGGATGAGTGGTTCCGCAGTGTTTTCTTCCTACAACTAATACGGATTCGACGGAATCGGATTTCAAACATTCATGAAGAACCCCTTCTCCTACCATTCCGCTGGCTCCGGTAATGATCGCTCTAATTTTACCTTTCATATTACTTTCTCCTATTTCTGATCAATCGATTTGAGTGGAACGGATCGGATTGTCTTTACCTCGAACCCAAGGAACTTCCGGCCACCATTTGGTTCCTGTTTCATTTAATTCAGGTTCAATGGACTGCCCCGGACGAGGAGTCAAAACCTTCACGTTCATCTCTTTCGCTTTTTCAAGCACCCTTTCCACCGGTTCTGTCCAGCCATGATAAGCAAGACCGAATAAACCCCAATGAACAGGAAACATCTTTTTTCCATTCACCCAAGTATGAGCGATCACCGCCTGCTCCGGACCGATATGCCAATCTTTCCAGGATTCATGATACTGGCCCACCTCGATCAAAGTCAGATCGAAGGGACCGTATTTAGAACCGATCTCCTTCATTGCGGGAAAAAGGCCAGTATCACCGGAATAATAAAATCGATGTTTTGTGCCCAGAACGGCATAACCCGCCCAAAGATGTTCGTCTTTATCTGTTAAGGTTCTTCCTGATGCATGTCTGGCAGGAGTGCAAACGATCTCAAAGTCGTTCGTTTTGAAATTTTCCCACCAATCCAATTCGATGATATTCTCATTTGGAATTCCCCAATCCTCCAAATGACTTCCAACAGCCAAAGGAACGACGAATCTGACTCCCTTTTTACCCAAAGCGATCACAGTATCGTAATCCAAGTGATCATAATGATTATGAGAGATTAGAACGAAATCGACACGAGGAAGTTCTTCCAAAGATAAGGGAGGATCATACCATCTTTTTGGTCCGATCCAACTGATCGGAGAAGTTCTGTTCGACCATACGGGATCAATGAGAAGATTGTATCCGTCCATTTCCACCAAACTCGAAGAATGCCCGAACCAAGTCACACGAAGACCGGAGGGAGGTTTTTTAAAAAACAAACTTGCATCTGATTTGGGAATCACCAAATCAGAATTTGGTGTAACATAATCGCTTTGACGAAACATTCCGATCAACATCTGCCATATATCATTTTGGAGAGGTTGAGGGTTTACGAAAGATCCTTCTTTCCAATTAGGTGAGTGATGGATTCTATTTTCTCTTTCCGTTTCGGAATCGGACAAGCAGCTTCCGGAAACAAACAAAAACAATAAAATCAAAGCAGAAATAAAAATTCGTTTTTTAAATCGGATCATGCTTTTTGTCTCCTGGCAGGCTTACATATAATATTGACAGAATTGGCAAAACGTTCTCTGAAATCTTCTTTGGACTTGGCAATATATTTCAGACCTTTGGAAACTGCGTATAAATTTTCCAACAGTTGTTTTACTGAAATTTGATTGGATTTGTAGTATGATTTGAGATAAGAGGAATCGATCGTTTCTCCTACTGAATTTTGAAACAAAACTTCGTAGTCTTCTATCATGTTTCCTACCAAAGTTCTGCCCGCCTCAGCTAAATCACCGGAACCTTCCCCCATAACACCGATAAAACGCCCCATCCACTCTTCGAAACCGTTCACAAGCCTGTCTTGGATGTCGTAGTTTTTGTCGGAAAGTTTTGCTTTTGCGGAGGAAAGTGAAGTTTCCAAAAGATAGGATACCGAGGCTTTAAAAAGGTCTTCTTTTGCGGAAAAATAAAGATACAAACCTTGTCTGGAAATCCCCGCTGCGCGGGCGATATCGTCCATAGAAGTCTTTCTAAAGCCGTATCTTAGAAAAACAGAAATGGAATTTTCCAGGATATCTGTTTTACGTTTGTCCTGACCGGAAGAAGGATCAATCTCGGGGTTTGCCATTTAGACAAACCTGACAATAAAGACAAATATTGTCAAGTAAGATCAAAATGTAAAAAACGATTCAATCCTTAGTTTTTTGTCTCCGGGGCAAAGGGATTTACCAGACCGATATCGTTCGCCTTTTTAATCAGCTCCGCTCGATTGTGCACATTGAGTTTACGGTAAATATTTTTCACATGATGCTGAATCGTATATTTACTCACTCCCAAAAACTCCGCCACTCGATTGATCGTTTTTCCCATCACCATTTGGTCTAAAATTTGATTTTCCTTTTCAGTAAGTCGAACCGCATTCGGACTGGATTTTTGTTTGAAATGATTGAACACTCTAAAGGCGATCGTGGGAGTGATGATCGCTCCCCCTCGGAGAATCGTATCGATCACTTCGGAAATATCTTTCAATTCGGACTTCAGAATGTAACCGATCGCTCCGTTACGAAGAGAATTATAGATCAATTCGTCAGAGTTCATATTACTAAGCATGATTTTACCGATCAAAGGGTCTCTCTCAGAGATTTTACCTGCAAGATCCACTCCGTTCATTCCCGGAAGCATAATGTCCAAAAAAAGAATATCTAAAGAACGTCCTTTATCGTCCTTCCAATAAGCTTCTGCGGATTCCCATTGCAGCACCGATTCGATATTAGGTGTTGATTCAAGGATTTTAAGGATTTGTTCTCGGAAGTTTTCGTCGTTCTCAACAATGCCTATTTTTGTCTTTTTAGTTTCCATGTTCGTTTCCATATTTATATACTCTTTTCCCTATTCCGTCAAAAAATGATCGAGTCCTAATTTCAGATTGATATGATAGATGTTTTCCTCCAAAAGAAGTTCCGTTTTGCCGCCTAGTTTCGCAGTTCGATAAACAATGTTTTCCGTTCCCCTGCCTGTACGGTGTTTTTGAAGTTTATAGTCGGATCCCGATTTCATATCCATCACTATATTTGAATTATCTAACAAAAAATTCCATCGGGAGATTCCCTTCCCGTATTTGAGATCGTTACTAGTGATTTCATTTACGATGCTGTACAATTCGATCATGCTGTTTTCATTTCGATTGGAATCGAAAAACTGAACCAATTTTTCATCCGTTTGAAAGTCCAAATCCCTTTCCGCCCCCGAGTAACGTCTAAGTAGAACCAAATTGATTCCTTTGATGAAATTTTCGGAAAGGAGTCCTAAGTCTTCGATTTTAAGCATCTGATCCCGTAAGATCTGAATAGAAGAATTAACGTTTGTTACTATTTTTTCATAAAGACCGGAATCGTGAACTTCTTTAGAAGCAAGTTCTTCCGACAAAAACTTCAAATCGATAAGTTTGGCGCCTAGATGATCATGAAGATCCAAATTGATTTTTTGGCGGACATGATTGACAGCGATTCTTTTTTCGCTTTCCATCTGCTGTTTGTGTTTATAGTCCCAAACCATTCTTAATATATGATTCACCCTCAACATCAACTGTTCATAGTCGAAAGGTTTCAAAAGATAATCGTTGGCTCCCGCATTGATCGCAGCCATCAAATCCTTGTCTTGATTTTTTGCGGTCAACATAAGTATGGGAAGTTCAAGCGCACTGTAATCTTTTCGAATTTCCTTGGCCACTTCCAAACCGGACATACGAGGCATCATCATGTCCAGAATGACCGCATGAAACATCTGGTCTGATTTTAAGATCGATATCGCCTGTGGTCCATTAGATGAAGTTACGCAGTCTATATTTTTCAATCTAAGATAATTTTTGATTACTTGAAGGTTGATCGGTTCGTCGTCAACGACAAGGATTCTTCCTTCGAAGCGACTCTCTCCGTTTTTCTGGGAAAATTCCAAATCGGAAACTTCGGAGCGAACCAATTCATTTGCCACCATCCATTCCTTAGGCGCTTCTAAGAAAGGATCTTCTTTTTTATAGGGAGCTAGAGGGATCGTGAAATAAAACCTGGCACCTTCTCCCCATTGCGATTCCACTCCGATCTTTCCTCCATGAAGAGAAACAAGTGCCTTTGCGATGGAAAGTCCTAGTCCGGTTCCCCCACTGTTTCTGGAATCTCCACTGTCGGCTTGTTCGAAGAACTCGAAAATCTTATGATGGTCTTTTTCTTCGATTCCAATGCCAGTATCTTTCACACTGATTTCAGCCATACCCGCTGCGATCAATTTTGCACTGAGTTCTATGCTACCTTTTTCAGTGAACTTAATCGCATTGCCGACCAGGTTTTGCAAGATCTGCTGTAGACGGTTTTCATCCGCTAGCAGGTACGGAAAATCGGAAGGAATTAGATTTACGATTTTGATTTGATCCAAATTAACATTCACTTGGTTGAATTCCAAAATGAAGTTAGCCGATTGAAATAGATCCACGGGAATTTTTTTCAGAATCAAGTCACTGTGTTTGAACTTGGAAAAGTCCAGAATATCATTCACCAAACTGGAAAGCCTTTGCCCGCTTGCAGTGATCATTGTCAATTGATCTTCCACAAAACCGGAAAGAGGGCCTCCGACTCCTCTTCTCAAGGAATCTGCAATTCCTATGATCCCTTGTAGAGGAGTTTTCAATTCATGGGAAGTTTTGGCTAAAAATTCATCTTTCAGTTTGTCCAAAGAAATCAAACGTTCGTTCGACTTTTGCATATCCTCACTCAGTTTTTTCGCCAAAAAATAGGAACTGGAGAATTGTTTGGAGATGATAAAGGCTTGTGCCAAAAAGAAAAAGGAAATGCCGTATGATATAAAATATGCAGAATTAATCATCATATTCGCATATAGTAAATCATTTATAACAATAAGACAAAGAAGTAGACAGATAAGAAGACCGATCCAAGCGCCCACCCTTTTGTTTTTAAGAGCTTGGATCAAAACATACACGATATAAATGCATTCTAAAAAGACGGCAATACTGAAAGCGGGAAGAGTTCTGGAGAATACGAATAGATCCGTAAATAAAATGACTCCGGACAAAGCCAAAAAACAAACGGACAACAGTAAAATAATTTTTTTACTGAATTCATCAGGAAACATGGAACGGATAAAAAACGCCAAAATCAAGGCACCTAAATAAACGGAAAGTAATTCCAATCGATAACTGAGAATGAAATCGAAGTCAGGAAGCAGAGTGAATAAAAACCTTTCCCCCGTAAGTATGATCCGAACGATGGCAACGATCCCGATCAGTGCGAAGTAAAAATGAGAAGTTTCCCTCTTAAGAAGAATGAATAAACTGATGTGATACAAAACTCCGATAAAGAGACCTCCCGTGATGAATAGATCCAGCCAAATCGTACGTTCTCTTAGATAGATAAGATCTTTATGAGTGCCTAGAAGCACCTTAGCCCAAACACCTCCTTTGGAATGGGAGAAGTTAGTGACCTCGATAACGATTTCATTCGTTTTTTCCAAACGAACGGGAATGCTGACTCTAGGACGATACAGAGGAAAACTTGTTTCTGAGGTTCTTCCTACGACTCCGCTCGACAATAACAACTCCCCATTGAGATATAAATTGTAGGAAGTGGATGCTTCCAACATCTTTACCGCCATACCTTCGATAGGTTCTTCCAAAAGAACTTTCATTCTATAAGTCGCATAACCGAAACTAGGCAGTTCTTTACCGTCTACCGTATAACGATTCCATGCATCCGGAACATATTCGAATTGAGGAGCGAAATTCGGATCGTTTTTCAGATCGGAAGCCAGTTTTTCCCAATAAAATTCCCAGTCCCCATCCAAACTGAGAAAACCGTTTTCTTCGAAATCATGGCCGGAGCCTAAAGACAAAACGCCTTTTTCCACCAAAGGGGAACGTTCCGGGAGAACGAAGAGATTGCAATGTACCAAGCAGGAAAAAAGGAAAAGGATCCAGAATCGGGTAGTCAGATGATTTAGGATTCTTTGCATTCCAAAGAATGTCTTAATTTGGGAAAGCAAATCGGGAAACAATTTTACAGATTTTATTGAATAATTCGGCAGGAAGTAAACCCGCCTAATGAAGTGTAGATAAAAAAGGCTACTCGTTTAGGGGATAAAACGACAGAGTTCTGAAGAGGAATCTATTTCGAAACGAAAAGGCTCTCCAATTGCGAGCCGGAAGGGATCGCATAAATAGTCATAGTTTCCTTCTTCCCCCTAACGGAAATTTGATGTTTATCGAAAGAAGTAAAATCCAAATTCGTATGTTCCGCAACATCGGTGGACAAAATCAATTCGCATCGATAGTCTTTCGTGGCAGATTCGAGTCTGCTTGCCGTATTGACCGCATCTCCTATGGCGGTGGGAGTTTTGGAATTTCCGAAAGTTCCCAAAATAGCAAGTCCGGAATGAATCCCGATTCCCATTTTCAAAGGAGAAGGGATCTCGTTTTTCAAACGTGAGTTGAGAAGAAATAATTGTTCGCTCATATTCTTTGCGGCAAGAACCGCTTGTTTGCTGGCGTTCTCCAAACTCTCTTCCATACCGAAGACTGCCATCAGACCGTCTCCCATGTATTTATCGATCACTCCTCCCGCTTTTTCCACTTCCTTGCCCACTTGCAAAAAATAAGAATTCAAAACGAATACCACATCATAAGGCAACAAATGTTCGGCGAAAGAAGTAAAACCCCTCAAATCGGCGAACATAACAACGATTTCTTTTTCTACCCCGTACAAATAACGGGGTTTATGCCTTGCATCTTCCAAATTCGCTTGGGAAGGCAAAAGAGGTTCGATCCGAATGTCGGACTTTGGTTTGGTTTGACAGGCAAGTCGAACCGAATGAGGCGCGGAGATGCGTGATAAAACGGCAGCTTCTTCGGGACTGGGAGGATCCAAATCCGCAAGTCCCGATTCCACATGCACTCTGCAAGTAGAACATCGCCCTCTTCCTCCGCATACATTCGCATGAGCCACCTTTCCCAGTTTGCTTGCTTCCAAAATTGTAGTGCCAGGAGAAATGATTGAAATCACCCCTCCAGGATACGAAACCTTTATCGTTTTATTTTTCTTATATGATTTCAGCAGGATGAATCTGACGAGGAAAAGAACACCTAACAAAAGATTCAATCCGACCGTTGCATTTGTTCCCAAAGCCATCGAATAGGCTTTGATTTCCTCAGGAGGCAAAGGCAAAGAGGAAAGATATTCGGAATACAGAACAGGATCTGCAAAAATTAAATTCACTTCCTTTTCAGCGGATATGATTCCCATCACTGCACAAAAAGGAAACAGAACGGCAAAAACCAAAATCAAATTCGAATACTTTACGAACCAGGATTGATATCGAATCCAATAATAAATTCCCAAACATCCGTGAACCCAAACCAAGACCAAAAGAAAGATATCGGTAGCGATCACCCAAGGACCGAAAACAAGCATCAAATAAGTATAACTGTCTTTGATTCCCAGAAAACCGGACATTCCTATCGTTGCGAAAATATGCCCGATAAGAACCTGAGGGATTAAAAATCCGAAAGAAATCTGAAGGATCTCCCCCGCAGACATTTTCCAAGTTTTTTTAACTAACAAAGGCAATATGGCAAAACATAAATGAGCGAGAAAAGAAAGAATCAAAAGGGAATGAGAAAAAGGATTTCTCCAAAGAAATAAAAATACGGATCTGCCTTGTTCCAAACTTTCCAAGGAAACGATTCCGAAACTATGATTGAGAAGATGAGTGAAAGAGTAAAAAAATAAAACTAGGCCGCTGGCCAGCCGAATTCGATTTTTCCAACCAACGATCAGATTCATAACTAGTTGTTCTTTTGCAGAGAAGAAAGAGAAAAAACGTTAAACAATGTTTAAAGTTACCTCAATATTTCCTCGAGTGGCATTGGAATAAGGACAAACTTGATGTGCTTTTTCCACAAGAGACTGTGCTTCCGCACGCTCCAAACCGGGAAGATGAACTGCCAAATTTACGGAAAGTTTATAACCCGCTCCTTCCTTATGCAGGCTCACTTCCGCAGTAACGGTAGATCCTTCGGAAGAAACTTTGGCAAATCTAGCGACTAGTTTCAAAGCGCTATGAAAACAAGCGGAATATCCGGCAGCGAACAATTGTTCGGGGTTCGTGAACTCTCCGCCGGAACCTCCCAGCTCCTTAGGCATAGCAAGAGTTAAATCTAAAACTCCGTCACTGGAAAGAACTTTCCCTTCCCTTCCTCCACTGGCTGTTGCTTTTGCAGTATAAAGTGCCGACATAGTTATCTCCTTTTCGTCAATTTAGAATAGGCCAAATCTTACTTCAAATATTTAGAATAACCGAATTCAATTTCTTTGATCATGTAATTGATATATTCCATGACTTCTCTGTCCGATTTGTAAAGATTAGCTTCCTTTCTGTAATTTTCCGCCAGTTTTTCCCTACAGAGAGGCGTTTTAAAATCGGCCTTACTCACGATCAATTCCTTTGGCCGGTTTCTCACCTGTATGGAGTTGGGAACCCGAATCACAACTGAAATCTGAAGAAGAGCGTATTCTACTTCGGAAATCATCTTCTCGTCTTCCTTTTTGCGATCTTTTAAGGGAAGGAGAGATTTGATGTTTTCCAATTCTTCCTCTATCTTATATCTCAATCGTTTCGAATCGTAGACCTTTTCCAATATATCATTGAACTTCTTGGGATAAATCAAGTTTTCGGAAGCCTTAATGAAACTTAAAAAACTCTCTTCCCTTTCCGCATTCTTACGTTTGCCGCCCGCCTTTTCCGATTTGGAAAAAGCGTCTTTTCTTAAAAAATAAGCCAGCGCCGCTCCAACACCCAGACTCAAAACGAAACCGATGAGCAACAACTGAATTTGGTTTAAGGAAATCGCAAGAACGAAGGATAATACAGAGCCGGATAAAAAGCCGATCGCTCCCGCTGGGATATTAAAACGGGAATGAATTGCATCTAAGTCAAGTTTGGCTGTCTGCTTCGCATCGGAAGGAGCAGTCTCATTTTGTTTTGCCTCTTTCTTGGAAGAAAGCAGATCCAATTGGTCGTCCTTTCTTTCCAAAAGGCTTTTTTTCATTTCCTCAAGCCTATAAATATCTTTGGAAAGGGAGGAATCCGCCTTTTGAAGATCCTGGAGATGATTGAAAACTTCGGAGAAGTATCTTTGATCCAAAACGAAAAGTATCTTTTGATTGGCGTCTCTGATCTCTTCGAAAACGCCGAACCTGGCAATAAGTGCGGAACGAATTCTTTCCTTCGCTTCCTTTTTCTCATCTACACTTAACTTAGTAAAGGCGGCAACCTCTGTGTCCAGATTGATCTCAGTCATCGTTAAAGTTTTCGAAGTATTTTCCCTGATTCTGATTTCCACCGAGGAAAGATAGTCTACAACGACCGCATCCAATTCATTTTTGCCGTTTTTCTTCAATGCGGCAGAGAGTTTCGCTAAAATTTCAATCCCCTTCAAGGAGGATTCCGCCCAAACTTTCGCCTCGGGGAGATTCAATCGGTCGAAAGGAAAATGACCGATCATGGCAGAAACGGAATCAGTAAACTTCCAGCCTTCGGAAAGTAAGGCGGAGAGTTTTTGAGGAACCTTGGATTCCAAAGTTTCGGCTTGGTCAAGAAACAAATGGAAATTATTTTCCTTGGCGATTTGTTTCAGGAATTGAAACGCAAAAATGCAAATCGCATCCAATTGAACTGCGATATGTCTTTCCAATTCGGAAACGAAAGAAGCCCCTGGAACAATGATATGATAGTCGTTTGTCACCTGCCAAAGTTTGCCGGTATCCTTTCCGTAAGATACCGCATCTTGGATGAAATCAGGAACGGGAACAGGATCATAAGGCTCGAAACCTTTTTTAATGATGGAATCGATTTCAAATTCATAAGAGAACTTCAATGGTGAATAAGTCACATTTCCTTTCACGACTTCCGAAATTAAGAATCTTCCTGGATGTAACTCTTCCAACAAGGGAGCTTTTGTGGCCCGATTCTTCAGAAGGATGTTCAAAAGATCGGTGGAATAACGGAAACAAGAACGTCTGTAGGGAACGATATCCGTCTTTTCTTGGTTTTGCGGTGCAATGATTGCGATCCTTACGGAAATACGATTCTCCAATTGTAGAAAAAAAGGATACAAATACACATAACGGTTCTTAAATCCTTCTTTTTTATTGGAAAGCTCCGATATAGCTTCGCTGATCGATTTTTCCGTTTTATGAGTTTCTGGAAGATGAACTTCCTTATGCAAAACTCCCGGAACCTGATCCAAAGTGAGAAAAAGAGAAGGAGTGATTTCGGAACTTCCGTGCATCTCGTATCTTCTCTGGCGAATGCGAAGTTCTTCCAAGATGGCTTGCGCCGCTGCGGAGAAGCTTGTGGAATGTTTAGGAAGAACTAAAAATGCGGATTCCGCATCTACTTTTACGAATTCCTCTAACGATGGAGGAGGACCGTCTACTTGAAGTTCCCAATCAGGGTTCTCACTATTTTCTGGCACTGGGTTAGGACTCCGTTCTCCCTATACAAGACGAGAAAGAACTGCCTTTTTCGGGAATCTCTTCAAGAAGTAGTCAGATTTCCGACAATGAGTCAATTAGATTTGTGTCCGACAAAAGGGAATCGGTGGAATCGGATTGGCGTAGAAACCGTAAAAGGTAGGATCTAAAGGCAATCCGAGCCAAACGACAAGGAAGATAAACTTACTACTACAGAATTTTTCTTGACATATTTATGGCCTGTGAAAGGCGCGGACAAATAGAAAGAAACTAATTTGCAATTTTTTTACTTTTTTGCGAACATTTTGACACACCCAAAAAGTCTAAATTGCAAAAGGAGGTGACCAAAAATGAATGCTATAACAATTTTTGCGTTAGCTTTATTAGCGGTTCCTGTTTTTGCTAGATTTGCAAAAGTATCACGAGAGGCGATAGTTCACTATCACTTGATTGGATTAGGCGGTCTGTTTATGTTAGTAGGAGAAGCTACTAGGATTACAGCGGATAAAATCTCTTTCCTCGCCTATTTACTTCCGGCGATAGACGTCACTACCGCAGTTCTCGCATACGCAGGCGTCCTCTTTGGAACCTTGTGGTTGGCACTCCACTACATCAAAAACCCCAAAGAGATATAAATACCTTTTCCTAACTGAGTAAAGGTAAAAGTAGGCAGAGATCGTTCTGCCTACTTTTTTTATGTACAGACGATCCATGAAAGCCCTACTCGCCCTCTAACTTCAATTATTATAAAGATTCTAATTCTCAGAATAATCATACAATGCAGGAATGCATCATTTCACATAAGAAGTAAATTTGAACCAGTATGAAATCGACTGCTTCGATTGACAATTATCATACAGTGTAAAAAGCAAAGAGCCGTTGGATTTCTTGCTTCCGAGTCTTCTCATGAAAACATGGAAGACAATCTTCAAGGAAGAACCGGAGAAACCAAGAATGAGTTCAATGGAACAAACATATAACAACGGAATTGTGAAAGCATTTCTGATATCCGCACTGGTATGGGGAGTTGCCTCGATGTTAGTCGGAGTCTGGATCGCGTTTCAAATGGTCTACCCCGAACTAAACATCGGGCCTTATTTCACATTCGGAAGACTTCGACCGCTGCACACGAACGCAGCCATCTTCGGATTTGCACTCAGCATCATCTTTGCGACCGGCTATCATACGGTACAAAGGCTTTGTAGAGTAAAAATTTGGAGTGACACTTTGGCAAAGGTCCACTTCGTTCTTTACAATCTAACGATTGCCCTTGCTGCGATCACCCTTCCTTTGGGGATGAACCAATCCAAGGAATACGCCGAGTTGGAATGGCCGCTCGATTTATTAATCGTTGTTTGGTTTGTAATCTTTATCTTCAATTATTTCGCAACTATATTCACTAGAAACGAAAAACAATTATATGCGGCCATCTGGTTTTACATCGCATCATGGGTCACTATCCCCATCCTGTTTATCGTAAACAATCTCTCCATCCCTGTCAGCTGGATCAAATCCTACTCAATATTCTCGGGCGTTTATGATGCAAACATACAGTGGTGGTACGGTCACAATGCAGTGGCTTTCGTCCTTACGACTCCTTTCCTAGGTTTGATGTACTACTATCTTCCTAAACACATCAAACAACCGATCTACAGCCATAGATTGTCCATCATTCACTTCTGGAGTTTGATTTTCATCTATATCTGGGCAGGTCCTCACCACCTTCTTTATACTCCGCTCCCTGATTGGCTTCAAACAACAGGTATGGTATTCAGTATTATGCTTTGGATGCCTTCTTGGGGAGGTATGTTGAACGGATTTTTAACTCTCACACAAGCTAAGGAAAAAATCAAAACGGATGCCACCCTAAAGATGTTCCTGGTAGGTATCACCTTCTACGGTATGTCCACATTCGAAGGCCCTCTTCTTTCCATCAGAGCCGTCAGCGGACTCGGTCACAATACGGATTGGATCGTAGGACACGTACACGGAGGAACCTTAGGATGGGTAGGAATGATGTCCTTTGCAGTGTTATACTACCTGGTCCCTCGTTTATGGAACACGAATCTTTTCTCGGAAAGATTGGCAAATACTCACTTCTGGCTGGCGACTTTGGGAATTCTACTCTACGTGGTTTCCATGTGGGTTTCCGGAATTACGGAAGGTTCTATGTGGAGAGCGATCGATGAAACGGGAGCTTTAAAATATCCGAACTGGGTACAAATTACGGAAACATTAAAACCGTACAGATTGTTCCGAGGGATCGGCGGCGGTCTCTACTTCATCGGACTCATCATTATGATCTACAACTTAGCCAAAACCATGGCAACATCAGGTTCAGGATTTAAAGAAATCGATCTGAGAATGGGATTAAAAGAGGAGAAAAAAGCATGAATTGGTTTGATGCACTATTGGATTGGTTTTCCGGCTTCACGGATCAGTGGGAAAAGAACGGAGTCAAATTCACTCTTTATACGATGATTGCGATTCTCATCGGAGGTATTTTCGAACTCATCCCTCCCTTCTTTCTTTCCAAAACTGCGGAGCCGATCTCAGGCGTCACTCCCTACAACGCTTTGGAGCTTGCAGGAAGAGACGTTTACCAAAAAGAAGGATGTAACAATTGTCATACGCAACTGGTTCGACCTTTTAAATGGGAAGTGGATCGTTTCGATCCCCAACAAGCCTATGGAAAGGACGGATATTCCAAAGCGGGAGAATTCGTTTACGATCATCCTTTCCTTTGGGGTTCAAAAAGAACCGGGCCGGATCTGGCGCACGAATCCCAGATCCAACCGTCTGCCGCATGGCACAAAACGCACTTAATCAATCCTAGGGATACTGCGAAAGGTTCCGTAATGCCAGCCTATCCTTGGTTATTCGAAGAATCGGCAAAACTGGATCCTGCTCTTATCGCAGAACATATGAAAGGTCTGAAAAAGATAGGAGTTCCTTATACGGATGCGGACATCCATTCGGTGCAGTCATTGGTAAACGGAAAAACGGAAGGAGACGCACTGATCGCTTACCTTTTGAAACTGGGAAAAGACAGCGCTGCCTTATCCAAGAACTTACAGTGAGGCCTATATGGACTTAGATAGTTTACAAATTTATAAAGCGTTGCGTTTGCCTGTAATGATGATCGCAATCGCCGTCATCAGTCTTTATGTTTATCGAAAATCACGTAAGGACAGGATCGAAGAACCCAAATATAGGATGTTAGAGGAAGATTAAAGATGAGCGACCCAAATAAGGAATTTGACGGAATCAGACAAGCGGAGAATCCGCTTCCCGGATGGTGGAAATGGGGCTTTCTCCTTGGAATCATAGTGGGAATCATCTATGCTGTTTACTTTCACGTTTTTTCGGGAGAAGAAATGGCGGATTACTATTCTTCTCAAGTAGAGGAATACACCAAACAATTTCCCAATAAGAACGTGGCTTTGGAGTCTACGGACGGATCCAATCCTCTGAGAGGGAACGCAGATGCAATCGCAGCGGGAGAAACCACTTTCAAAACCTATTGTGTTGCCTGCCACGGCCCTACCGGGGAAGGACTCGTTGGTCCGAACCTAATGGACAAGGAATGGCTTCACGGAAATACGGACAGCGAACTCTATGAGAACGTAATGAAAGGAATCGCAATGGACCGAGCCAAAATGGGAAGAGGACCAATGCCTCCTCATGAAATGAGCCTAGGTTCCGAAAAAGTATATCAAGTGTTAGCTTGGATTGCTTCTAAAAACCCGAACGTTTTGTCCGGTAATTAAACGAACTCCCGGATTTTTCCGGGAAAGGCAGAGAAATAAATGATTATCTCACGCCCGATTACAGGAAAGATCAGAACTGCACGTAACTACGTGCAGTTCTTCCTGATACTGCTTTTTTTCACGGCCCCCTGGCTCCGATGGGAAAATATGCCTCTCATCCGATTGGATATTCCCGAAAGGAAATTTTTTCTCTTAGGAAACATATTCACACCTCAAGAAGGTTATTTTCTACATTTGTTCCTGATAGGAATGGGATTGGCCCTATTCTTTTTTACAACTTTAGTAGGAAGGGTTTGGTGCGGATGGGCTTGTCCTCAAACCATCTATACAGATTTATTCGATTTCATCGGAAGGAAAATCCAAGGAAACAAATACGGCAAAAAAGATGCCTCTGTTTTTCTAAAAATCATCACCCACGTCTGCTGGATTCTGGTGAGTGCCATCGCCTCCTCCGCATGGATCTCTTACTTTGCAGACCCTTATCTGATGTGGAACGATCTGTCCGACTTAGGAAGCGGTTTGCCTTCATGGAGCCCCTATCTCGCTTTTTTTAGTTTGGCGATGTATGCGGATATGGCATTCATTCGGGAACAATTCTGCAAATATGCATGTCCTTACGCTCGATTTCAAACAGTGATGATGGATGCTCATTCAATCAACATCACTTACGACCATAAAAGAGGAGAACCTAGAAGAGACGGTAAAGTCAAAATCGGAGACTGTATCTCGTGTAATATGTGTCTTGTGGTATGCCCTACGGGAATCGATATTCGGGAAGGAACCAATGTAGGATGTATCGCCTGCGGTAAATGTTCCGATGCCTGCACGGGAGTGATGGCAAAAGAAAACAAAAAAACATTGATCGGTTACTCTTCCGAAAACCAAATCGAAACCAGGGATTTTTCAGTGCGTTGGATACGTCCCAGAACGATCATCTATGCAAGCGGACTTCTACTCGTTTTATCCTCACTCAGTCTGCTTTTATGGAACAGAGTACCTTTGTATCTTTCCGTTCTGCCGGATAGAAACATCCAACCCATTTCTCTCGGAGAGGGAACCATCCGTAATTTTTACGAAGTACAGATGCAAAACCTAACGATGACAAACAGGTCTCTTAAATTCGAAATCCAAAAGAAAGATTTGGAAGGAGAAGGAAAAATCCTAATAGGAGGAACGGAGGAAGCAGTCATTGAACTGCCTGCGAATTCGAACCAAAGATACAGACTGTTCATCGAACTTCGCCCTACGAAGGAAGACTCTAAAAAAAGAAGCCATTCCATTTTCTTAAAAGTCACAGACACCGAAGATTCCCGTTTTTTTAAAGTCAATGAAGTTCCTTTCCTTTTGCCGGAAGGAATCGTCCAAAATAAAATTCAATTGAAAGAGAGGATCGTATATGCACGTTAGTCTAAAGAGAGCGTTTTTTTTCATAGGCCTCACATTTCTGACATTGTTCCTAGCGACTGCGGTTACCATCAAGATCGCATTGAGCGGGCACACTCCTCCTATGGATGCAAATTATTACGAAAAAGGTTTGAACTACGACAAAGCGGTTGCCAGCCAAAAGGAAATGATCGCAAAAGGATACGATTTCGAAGCGGATTGGTTTCAAAACCAAAGCAGCTTGCGACAGGGAAAACAAGTCATAACAGTCCGTTTGAAACAAAATGAAAATCCTGTTTCAGGAGCTGAGGTCAAACTCAGATGGGAAAGAAGTGCTACTGATTCTTTCAACGTGAATTCAGTATTAAAAGAAACATCTAACGGTAAATATACGGGAGAGATTGAAATTCCTTTTGCAGGTTCTTGGAGAGCGGTTCTCACTGCGAATACGAAAGATGGCAGTCTGGAAAAGACAAGACAACTTCGGATCGAACCTTGACAGTATCTACCTTACAGTCCTGCTTTCACTGCAATTCTCCCATCGAAACTCTTGTTTCCGTAGAAAAGGAAGGTGTCAGAAGGGAGTATTGCTGCCAGGGATGTGCCACTGTATCCGCCTTACTGTTGGAAAACGGATTGGATCAATTTTATCAAATCCGAGGCACTCAAGTATTGGAACCGAAACGCACAAACCAGGAGAAAGATTCGGAAGATGTAGATACTGCTTCCGTTTATGAAGAGTTTGTGGATAAGGTTTCTGAAACGGAAAGTTCCGTTCTGATCACAATCTCAGGGATCCATTGTTCCGCCTGTGTATGGTTAATCGAAACCGCAATGACACAGACCCAAGGAATTTCCGAAGCCAGAATCAACTTCGGGACAGGAAGATTGAAATTGGTTTTCCGAAACGGCTTCGCCACCCTAGGTGAGATTTTTTCCCAAATCCGTTCCCTTGGCTACACTCCCCATTTATATTCCCGTCTGAAAGAATCAAAGGTTTCTCAGCCTTTTAGAGATCTGGCATTTCGTATGGCCACTGCAGGTTTTTGCTGGGGGAATATCATGTTATTTTCCGCAAGTCTCTATGTGGGTTATTTCGAAGGGATGGAGTGGAATATCAAAAACTTATTTCATTATCTTTCTTGGATTTTAGCCACACCTGTTTACTTTTATTCCGGTTATCCTTTCTGGAAGGGAGCTTATGAATCCTGGAAAAGGAAAATTCTTTCCATGGATACTCTGCTTTTTGCAGGAGTGAGCCTTGCTTATTTTTACAGCGTTTATGTGACCCTAACAGGAAAAGGTGAAGTTTATTTCGACTCAGTCTGCACGATTTATTTTTTCATTCTGTTGGGAAAGTATTTGGAAGCGATGATTCGTTATCAGGCGGGTGCGAAGATGGGAGAACTGCTTTCTTCTCTTCCGGAAGAATATGATGTGAAAACGGAAGACGGTTGGGAAAAAAAAGCTACCTCATCCATCCGAAAGGAAGATACGGTTCGTTTGGTGCACGGAAACAGAGTTCCCGTAGACGGGAAACTTTTAACGGAAGAATCTTTCTTCGATGAATCTTTTCTGACTGGAGAAAGTAATCCCATCCGTAAAGAAAAAGGAGATACGGTAAAGGCAGGCTCCCTCTCTCTTTCTTCCGGGGTTTTACTTCTATCCTACGGAACTGCCAAAGAAAGTTCTTTGGCACAAATAGGAAAACTACTGGAAGATTCTCTTCTCGCCAAACCGAAAATCCAAAGACTCACAGACAAACTCGCATCCGTATTTATCAAAATCGTTCTTCTGTTTGCAATAGGAACGTTCATCTATTGGTTTTATGTAAGTTCTTTGGAAACTGCCATTCTCAATACGATCAGCATACTCATCGTAGCCTGTCCTTGTGCATTAGGTTTGAGTGTTCCTGCCGCTCTCGTAGTAGGCCACCTGCTCCAATCGAAAAAGGGAGTTTTAGTCAAAAACCCGGAGACTGCGGAAATACTTGCCAAAGCGGATCGCATCTTCTTCGACAAAACGGGAACCTTAACCACCGGCAAACTGGAATTAAAGGAAGAAATCGTTATAGCAGATTCGGAAAACAAGGAACATTACTTGGATTTAGCGATAGACTTGGAAACACATTCCAGTCACCCGATAGCAAAAGCATTCGTAAAAACTTTCTCACAAAACAGATCTTCTTCTAATTTTGATTGGCAGCATCTGGAAGAGATTGCAGGGCAAGGAATGTCTGCGAAGGATCGGGAAGGAAATACTTACCATATAGGAACTAAAAATTTCGCAACGGAATCGAACTACAAAAATGACGGTAAAATTTATTTCAGTAAAAATCGAATTCCCCTTCTCTCCTGGGAATTCGGCGACAAACCTAGAACTGATGCGAAAGAAACGATCCGCAAACTCAAAGAAATGATCCCTCATTTGGAAATTCTATCGGGAGATATAGAACCCAAAGTGAAATCTCTCGCAGACGAACTGGAAATCGCAAACTACTCCTCTCAACTTTCTCCTTCTGAAAAAAGGGATCGCATACTAGAAGCACAGGACAATGGAGAAATAGTTGTTATGTTGGGAGACGGGATCAACGACTCTGCCTGTATCGCTCAATCGAATCTGGGAATTTCGATGGGAATGGGTTCCGATCTTTCTTTGGATCGTTCCGATATGATACTCATCCAAAACCGTTTGGATTCCCTTCCCGGTTCCATTGCCATCTCCCGCAAAACAAGAACAATCATACTTCAAAATATAGTATTGTCTTTGATCTATAATTCGATCATGATCCCTTTGGCGGCATTCGGGTATATGCTTCCTGTCATCTGTGCCGGGTTTATGACATTAAGCTCCTTTACAGTAGTTCTAAATTCCGTTTCCATGAAAAGGAGGGTCTCTTTATGAACGCATTGTATCTTACCATTCCCATAGCACTTCTCATTGCGATGGGAGCATTTTATGTATTCTATAAAGCCTATCGCTCCGGACAATACGAAGACATCGAAGGCCCCAAATATAGAATGTTATTCGACGATGATTCTCCCAGCCAAAAGAAGGAAACTTAAATGGACATCACACTTACACTTTTAGGATCCGCATTTGTCACTGGTTTGGTAGGTTCCCTGCATTGTGTGGGAATGTGCGGACCTCTTGCAGGAACAATTTCCCTGTTTTCCTCGGACAAATCCAAAAACATCTTCCTCCAATTTGCATACAATTCCGGCAGACTTTTTTCCTATTCCTTAATAGGAATGCTTTTGGGGGCTTTAGGGGAAAGAACCAATCTGACTTTTTCTTTTTTACTTCCTGTTCAGGAAGTTACAGCATGGATCGGAATTTCCGTATTGATGTTTTTGGGAATCTCTCTTCTTTTCGGGAAAACACCTCTTTCCGCAGGTTTCCTAGGAAAAATCATAGGTAAAATCGCAAAACCATTTTTAGGTGAACTTACCTCCTCCAAACCTGGCCTTTCCAAAACAATACTTCTAGGGTTCGGATTCGGATTCGTAACGGGCTTTCTTCCCTGCGGTGTTTTGTATCCTGCATTTGTGACCGCTTTTGCCAGCGGAAATCCTTTGTTAGGTGCAGGAATCATGATGTGTTTTTTTCTGGGAACCTTTCCCCTATTGTTTCTCTTCGGGGTTGGTTTTAAAACAGTATTTTCAAAATGGAGAGGAAAGTTGGTTCGTTATGCGGGAGGAGTCGTGGTGATGGTATCCATTTTTATGATTCTATTTCGGTTCGGACACGATCACTCCGGCCATTCTCCTGCGGCAGGCACTTCCTCTCAGGAGGAAATGCACCACCACCACGAACATCACCATCATTAAAGGGGTTTGTGCTGTTTTTTCTTTTTTTCCACGAGAGAATTCACATTCCCCATAAAAACGACAGTTGCTAAAATCGCAAGACCCACTACAAAACCAAGTTCTTCGTATCCTTCCAAATATCCGCTGGGTGTCTGAACCACGATAAGCCCTGCGCAAGTTGCCGCAATCCCACCTGACAACTGTTGCAGGGAAGAACTGATCGCCATATACGCTCCTCTATCTTTCGGTTCGGGAACCGCAGAAGTCAATGCGTTCGCAGAAATCATCCTTCCTGTAATGAACACAAACAACAAACTGTTGATCCCTATCACTAACCAAAGAGGGGAAATTCCCAACTGGGTGTAGTAGAGTATGATTGTAGTCGCTAAAAAAGATGCGATTGCGAACATTTTATACTTTCCGATGGAATCGCTCAATCTTCCAATGAGAGGTCCTCCTGCAATGGAAACGATTCCGGTGATCATATAAATCAGAGGAAGTTTCTCCAAAGAAATTCCTAAATTATGAACTGTGAATGCACTTCCGAAAGGCATCAACATAAACCCTCCTGTTGCAAGAAGAGTCGTTGCCAAAAACCCGGGAAAGTAACCCACATTGGTCAAAGTGTTCCAAAGATGCAAAAATGCATTTTGATGTCTGGCTGCTTCCAAATGGGAATTGATCGGCTGTAAATATACGAATGCGATGATTCCAACGATTCCGCTCACTCCTGCGATCATCAAAAAAGGAGAATGCCATCCCCATAAGTTAGAAATATAAACTCCCAACGGAAGCCCGAATACCTGGCTTGCCGCAAATGCAGTCATCACAAACCCCATCACCCTTCCTCTGACTTCCAAAGGAAATAGGTCGGCGATGATAGCGAAGCTGATGGAAGAGATCACTCCTCCGAAAATCCCCGTAATGATGCGGGCAGCTAATAAGAATTTGTAATTGGGAGCGACTCCGCAGAATACCGTTCCCAGAACGAAACCAGTATAAAAAAACAGAAGTAGTCTTTTTCTATCGAAACGATCCGCAAAACCTGCCGCAATCACTCCGGATGCCCCCGCACTGAATGCATAGGCGGATACTACCAGTCCGAATTGGGTGGTGGTGATTCTAAGTTCTTCGAGAACCATCACACCTAACGGAGACAATATCATGAAATCGAGAACGATTGTGAACTGTAAAAACGCCAAAAGGGCGATTACGAAAATTTGGTAGGAATTGAATTTGAAATTCACTTAGATTTCCTTGAATTTTATTATTAAAAACGTTTCAGAATGACTGTCAGAAAAAACAAAGAGAATGGAAAACCAGGGAATCGTCTTTCGGGCAAATCCGACCGCCGGTAATGAAATCATTTTTGGGGAATGAATCGTCGCAAGAAAAATCTTCCCGGTGAGATGAGAAATGGAAATGTAATCTTGATCGAACCTACAAAAACAAATACGGAAATTGCGGATGGATAACGGTAAAAATAGCAAAAACGATCCAATCTGAGATTCGAAGCGGTATATACTGATTTCATAAGGAATTGAATATGAAAGTAAGCAAAATTCAAAAGGGAATCATCACTAAAAAACTATCGGAGAACAAAGAGTTTTACCAAGCCTGGTTCGGAATGGAAATCAAATTCGAAACGGATTGGTTTCTTCTTATGCATCTTCCCGATGATCCTAGTCAAGAAATTGCATTTATGCTGCCAGGAATGGAAGCGGTTCGAAAAAGATACTTTCAAGAGGAATACTCCGGAAAAGGTGTTTGGTTGATCTTCGAATCGGAAAATGTTCACTCCCTCTATGAAGAAATGAAACGAAAAGGAGCACCCATTGATCTGCCTTTGACGGAAGAAGAATGGGGAGATGTGCATTTTACTTTGGTTGATCCCAACGGAATCGGAATCGATATAGTGCAATTACGTTCTTGAAATCAGAGAACGCCTCCCGTCCTATGTGTATGAGTGACAAAACTAGGAAGGGAAAGGCTGTATCCCGTTTGGGAATACATTGAACAAAACCTGGAAGGGCAATTCGGACTGAACCAAATTGCCTTTTTCAGCAATTTATCTCCCTGGCACTTCCATCGTTTCTTCAAAAAACACCAAAAAGAAAACGTTCAAAACTATATCAAAAGGCTGAAGATAGAAAAGGCGGCCTATGAACTGAAAATATCCGACTTCCCTATTTTGGAAATCGCAATGGAAGCAGGATACGAATCCAACGAAGCGTTTACAAGAGCCTTCAAAAGATATATGGGAGCGACTCCTTCCCAATACAGATCCAAATTAAAGAAAACAAACAAACCTAAGGTGAATCTAAAAGGGTTGGTTTTTCCTGAGGGAATACAACAGAAAGAATTTAGGAAAAAAGAAATTGCTCCGTTTGAAATCGTTTATGTCCGCCATATAGGATCCTATTCCGATCTCCCCGGCCCTCTTTCCGATTCCAAGGAAGTTAAACTTTTGTTAACGTTCATAAATACGATTTCTTCCTTACCTGAAAATCACAAATGGGTGGGAATTTCTTTGGACGATCCTAATATTTCTCCGGAAGATAAGATCAGATTCGATTTGGGAATCACTGTAGGAAATAAGATCCATTCCGTTCCTCATTTAGGAAAACAAACGGTAACGGGCGGGAAATACTTACAGGTTCGATATAGGGGAAGTTATACGAACCTTCCTTCGATTTATGAATTTTTAATGCAAGATTATATTCCTGCGGAAAAAATCCATCTTCGTAACTCTCCCCCGTTCGAAATTTATATGAATCCTTTAGGAAAGGAAAAGGAAGAAAAAATCACGGACATCTATCTACCGATTCAAAAATGATTTTCTCTTCCCTATCGTCTATCCTTTGATGCACATCACCTGCCTCAATTCATACTCGATCGTTACCAATTCCTTTTGGTAATCCATCACCTGCTCGATGTCTTTATAGGCTCCGGGAATTTCATCGATCACAGCTTTATCTTTTCTGCATTCGATCCCTTTCGTTTGAATCGCAAGATCATCCTCTGAGAAAATTCTCTTTGCCTCGGAACGACTCATCTTTCTTCCTGCGCCATGAGAAGCGGAACAAAAAGAATTTTCATTCCCTAAACCCTTTACGATAAAAGACTTTGCTCCCATGGAACCGGGAATGATTCCCCTTTCATCCTTCTTTGCAGAGATGGCTCCTTTACGAGTGATCACCAAATCTTCTCCGAAATAATTTTCTTCGGATACATAGTTATGATGACAAACAACTCGATCGACCTCTTCCAAATCGGGCAAAAATCTTTTTAACGCATTTTTATAAAGTTCAAGCATAGTGATTCGATTCAAATAAGCGTATCTCTGTGCCCAAAATAAATCTCTTCGATAAGAATCCATCTCCTTCGTTTTTGCAAGAAAGACGGAGAGTTCTTTGTCCGGCAAATACACATTATGAGATAAATTTTTGGCAATGCCTATGTGGTATTCAGCCAATTCTTTCCCTATATTTCTGGAACCGGAGTGTAACATCATCCATACGGTATCGTTCGTATCCAAACAAAGCTCGATAAAATGATTTCCTCCTCCGAGTGTACCAACTTGCTGTGTTGCCTTAGAATATTGTTTTTGAACGATCTCGGAAAGGGTCTTGAACTCATTGAATAGATCGCGCCAAAAAGTAAAGTTAGGACCGTGTTTGAATAAGGAAGCGAAAACTTCCTTAGAATGTCCGCTGAAACCTACAGGAATATCACGTTCCACTTGGCTGCGAATCTCTTTTAAGGAATCGGGAAGCCTGTCCGCTTTCAAATTCGTTTTCACTGCAGCCATACCGCAGCCGATATCCACGCCTACGGCCGCAGGGCTTACCGCATTCTTCATTGCGATGACGGAACCCACAGTTGCCCCTTTACCGTAATGCACATCAGGCATTACAGCGACATGTTTGAACGTCCAAGGAAGCGCTGCTATGTTCTTCAACTGAGTTAACGCAGAATACTCTACTTCGTTATAATCAGTCCATAGTTTGATGGGAACGTTCTGGCCTTTTAACTCTGAAATGCACATATGGAGTTATAGACTCATTCAGTAGAAAAAAAGATAATATATTTACTAAAAAAAGAATGAAATTTATCATCTCTCCCGACAAACTACGATTATGAATCCGATTCTCAAAGAAGCATTTGAAACTGAGATGCATCATGCAAAAGAATCATATCGTTCCCAAGATTGGGAAAAATCTTTCCTTCATTTGGAAAGAGCGCACATCCTAGGTCAAAGAGATGCGGTTCCTCATACAATCAATCATTGGTGGATGTTGAAAGTAGGAGTTCGTAACAAAGATCATACGGAAGTTTTAGGTCAGATCGTTAGGATTGCAGTGGCAGGGATCGGTTCTATTTTAGGAAGAGCACCTATGGGAAATACGGGAGGCGCAAATGTGGGAATATTAACTCCTATGCCGATCCCGGAGGATTTAAAAAAGATATTCATCCGAGCCGGTCTTCCTGCGGGATGATTCAGGCTCGAATGAATTTTTCTTAGATCATAGAATCGATTATTCTTTATCGAATTCTATGATCAATGCATCCACTTTGGATGCGTCTTTTTCTTTACTAGTCAGTTCGATGAAATCGCCTCCGCTACCTAACTTCGCTGAGGTGCTAAGTCGGGAAGAAAGCGCTTTTTTGATTTTATCTCCGTATGTTTTTCCGCTGCTGGAGTTGATTTGAGAATTCAATTTTTTATAATCCAGGTTTTCGGATGAAAAAACGACTGCGATCGAATCTCTTTTTCCTACATTGTCCGCTTCCAAACTTTGTTTTCTAGGAAACACTCTCACACCACTGGTTCCGCAATAAGGGGAATGGTTGTCGTTGTAAGGAAACAATACGTAAGAACTTCCATCCGTTTCTTTTCCGAAGATATAAACATAGGTAGGAGAATCGTTCTCTACGGAAACCTTAAACCTAGTCCCCTTTTTAATCGGATCAGTTGTTCTATACGTGAAGTTGTCTTCTTTGGAAAGTTGAATGTATTCTTCGGATTTATTTTCGATGAGGCCGAATTTTAACTTACGGACATCTTTTCTAGAAGATTGCACTGGAGGATACACGGAGTATGCTTCCCGAACGAATGTATTAAAGTCTTCATAACGAAGCCAGAACACACCCTTACTTCCGAACTCTTCTCCCCAAGAATTCATGATTTGAATGGCACCGCCGTCCTTATCGTCATCGTAACCGATGGCTGTCATGGCGTGTCCCCCCCAATCCCCTACCTCTTTTCCTTTTTTATATTTTTTGATTTCCGAATAATCTTGTTTAGACGGATGCCAAACGGCTTCCTCAAGTCCCATAAACGATCCGCCCACTTCCATCGAGATCACTACGGGAGAGCCGTTCGCCAAATATTGTTTTACGGATTCCAAATCAGTATCGTATTTTTCACCGTCTTCTGTTAGGCGCTGAAACCCTTCTATCCTAAATTCGCCCGCTCTGGATCGTTCGGAAGAACTTGGTTTTTTTCTACAGCTTTCTTCGTTATATGGAAAATCAGAAAAAGGGAGACTTCCTTCCTTTTTCAAAGTAGTCAAAAGATCGATCGGATAAGCGCCGTCGCACTCGGAATCCGTATTTTGATTGAAAAGATAAGCGGGGCTAAATGCGATTTTATCGGGATTTTCCCCCGTCATTTTTGCCTGTAGAATGGTTCTAGCGGCGTAAGAGATCGCCCAACCAGTGCAAGAACCTTGATCCCCTTGGTTCTTTCTCTTGGGAGCATACTTCAACATGGAAGACTTTGCAGGAAGTTCGTTGTAACTGCTCGCCAATTGTTCGTAAACGGGAGTGGCTCTGTATTTTTTATCGTCAAACTTAGCACCTAACCTTCCGGAGGAACTGGACTTACGCTCCACTCCCTCATCCTCATCATTATAGGATTCTTCCACTTCCACATCGTCGGAATCGTTCGTGTTATCGTCAAAATCAGCAAGGCAAATAAAACTCAAACCGCCAAGGAGCAAAATAGGGATCATTACTTTCGGATAACGAAAGATAAGCCCTCCTACAAGTGCAAGAATCGCAAAGATCCAACCACCAGAGCCGGAACTATCGTCCCCTTTCTTCTTCTCTTCCTCTTGTCCGTCATCATCGTCATCTGTCATTCTGATCGGCATTCTTATCTCCTTCTCTCACTGTGAGCCCAAGATGGCTCATTGTTTTCCGAGGAAAAACGAAAACAGTGCATTATATTTCGATTTTGCAAATGCTACAGAGATAGAAGCAGAATTCAATAAAAAAATAATAACCTGAAACAAGCGCCACAATTGGACTTGCAGAATGTAAGTAGATTCCTAGAACCATAAAAAAGGTTTTATATGACAAAACAATATGAGGAAAAAAAAACGTCCGGTGCATCCGCAGTCATCACTCATCAGATACTGGAAGGAAAAGAAAACGAGTACGAAGCCTGGCTGAATCGAATCGCACCGATTTGCAAACAATCGAAAGGACATTTGGACTGGCAAATCATCCGCCCCATTTCTCATTTAACAACAACATATACGGTGGTGATTCGTTTTGATTCGGTTGAAAATTTGTCAGGATGGATGACTTCTTTGGAAAGAAGCAAGCTGATTGAAGAGGTGTCCTCTCTTCTAACAACAGTAGATCGTTATTCGATACAAAAAGGATTAGATTTCCTCTTTGCAGCACCCAGCGAAGAGACACCTAAAGTTCCTGTTCGATGGAAACAATTTCTAGTGACTTGGTCTGCCATCTTTCCCTTGGTCAATTTGGTTCCTTTAGGGCTTCTTCCCATATTAAGGTTTTCTAAAATTCCCCAAAACCAACTTTTGGATTCTCTACTTATCACGGGAACGATCGTTTCCTTAATGGTCTATCTCATTATGCCGATCTATACAAAACGAATCAAAAACTGGCTGTATCGGTTTTAGAAAATCACTCTTCCTCTTCTTCGGATACTTCGAGCCAATCTTCATATTCCTGATCCGGACTGTATTTGATGAGAGCCATTCCTCCTTCGAAAGGAATGGCAAGTTCTTCCGCGGAATTTTTATCGGTCAAACAATAATAATTTTCATCCGTATAACTTTCCCAATATCCGTATTCTTCCTCACCTTCCGCATCGAATCTTCTCCAATGGATCAAATCTTCGCTCCCGTTAATCGTATAACGAACGATTGTTCCTTCTTCGAAACTGTATCGAAGGACCTCCTCTTCTTCCTCAATGATCACATTGCCGGATTCGTCGAAATGCTGATGGTTTTTTAAAAATTCGGCAAATGCCTCCTCGTCATGAGGCTGCACCATAGCGGCATACCAGGATTTAGGATCGTCATGCCATCCTACAAGAAAAGCTGTAAATTCGGAAAGTTCCGATTTTTCAATCCCTTCTCCCGTATCAACTAACATTACTTCGCTTTCAAATCTTTTTTTTGCGATCTTTTCGGAAGCGGCTCCTTGTTTCGTTTGATAAACGTTATAAAGATCCATCGCGCTGTATGCATGAAGAGACTCATGTGCGAAGGTAAAACTATCGATCGGCTCTCCTGGAGCTCTATATAACATATTGTATTCTAAAAGTCTGATTTCGTCCGCTACATCCACGGAACTCATGTGAGCCCGGTCGTCCGCATTCGCAAAAAACATAAAATGAATATTATAACCTTCATATTCTTCTTTGATGCCATGATACATTGCGGTGATATCATCGTATCCTAATTGGCTGGCAATCTCATTGACGACGACTTTGGTTTCTTCCGGATCGTAATCTTCGTATCCGGGAATTTTTTCCAATACGATATCTTCTTCCCAATTGGGACAATGTGTTTCAAATTGAACGGTAACTCCGTATTCTTCCGCTTGTTTCGTAAGCCAAGCTAAGGCTTTCTCTAAATTGGCCCAACTTTCTTTTTTTTCTTCTTCCGTCCAAACATCGCTTCCTTCTTCAGAAATAAATATACCTACGGCAAGGCAATGGCCCAACATCTTCTTAGCGGATCCGCCCCAAAATTTATTCATATCCGAAAATCACCTCGCAACTGATGAAATAAGAGAGTCGCTCATTCCCTTCAAGAAAAAAAATTATGACTCGCTTTCGCCTTTTTTCTTTCTATTTTTTATCGTTTTATCCGTAGGATTCGAATCTTCGGAAGAACCGGTTTGTTTGTGAGAAGGATCGTGATGCCCTATATCGATTCGAATATAAGTGTTCTTTTTTTTCTCACGGATTTCTTCCTGTTTTCTTTGTCTGGATTCGTCCCAACCTAACAATGTTTCCATTACGATAGGAAGTACCAAACGAGACAAAGCAGTGGCAACCAGAACTCCTGCGATCACTACTGTTGCCAAAGGTCTTTGCACTTCCGCACCTGCCATACTGGAAAGAGCCATAGGCAAAAATCCGATTGCGGCAATCAGCTCAGTCGTTAGGACGGGACGAAGAGAAAGAATCCCAGCGGAAAGAACCGCATCTCCGATCTGTTTTCCAGAGCGAATTTCTTCTTTTAAAGTGGATGCATACACGACTCCGTTCAAAACAGCAATCCCGCTCACAGCGATAAAACCCACTGCGGCAGGAATACTAAAAGGAAGGTCTCTCAAAAATAGGCCTAAAATTCCGCCTGCCGCCGCCAAAGGGACCACAGCAAAAACACCTAATGCATAGTAAACGCTTTCGAATGCTGCGATTAACATAATAAAGATGATCGCAAGCGCCACAGGAACGACCAAAATCAAACGGTCCCTAGCACGTATAAAGTTATCGAACTGACCGCCCCATTCCACTTCGTAACCGGGAGGAAGAGCATCGATGATCGGTTTCACTTTTTTCTTCGCTTCTCCCACATAACCTCCCAAATCCCTGCCTCGGATGTTCACTTCCACAAAGATACGTCTCTTCAGATCTTCCCTGTAAATGGCGGAAGCGGAATCCAGAACATCCACGTCCGCAACCTGCCCCAGAGGAATGGTCATTCCCGAAGCGGACATAATGGGAATATTCTCGACTTCTCCTATCTCATCCGCTTCCAAATCCAACCGAAGCACAAGATCGTATCTTCTCATTCCTTCGAAGATCTTTCCCGCATTCGCACCCACTCTCAACATTTCCACTGTTCTTAAAATTTCGGAAGCGGACACTCCGTATCTTGCCATCTTATCGTAGTTCGTATTGATCTGAAGCATAGGAAGACCTAACACACGCTGTACGCGAAGATCCCCCGTACCTTGTATCTTGGAAAGCACGGAAGCGATTTTATCGCCTTGCGCTTTGATGACCTTCAGATCGTCTCCGTAAATTTTAACGACTACATCCGCTTTGGAGCCGGTCAGAAGGGAATTGATTCGATTTTCAATGGGCTGAGACATACTGAAATAAGTGGAAGGAATGACGGAAACCAACTTGGCTTTGATCTGATCCATCAACTCTTCCCTGGAATCCGCATTCACCCATTCGCTCTTAGGTTTTAATTTCACCATCACCGAGGTTTCTTCCGTTCCCAAAGGCTCTGCAGCGGACTCGCCTCTACCGACTCTGGAAACGACACTTGCAATCTCGGGAAAACCGGCAAGAACCCTTTCGATTTCAATATTCAAATCTCTGGAATGATTGATGGCAGTGGAAGGAAGACGTTTCGCATCGATCTCCAATTCTCCTTCATCGATCCTAGGTAAAAACTCCGAGCCTAAAAAATTTCCCAATAGAAACGAAACAACGACTAAGCCGGAAGAAAAAATCAAGATTTGTTTCTTTCGGCTCCAACCCCAATCCAATAATTTAACATAGTATTGTTCAATTTTTTCCCAAGCATGCGCTTTATGAATGAAAGGACGTTTGTATGCATACGCAAGGCTGGCAGGAAAAACGGTTATGGAAAATACGAGAGCACTCGCCAAAGCCAAAGCGACAGTGATCGCCATAGGACGAAACATTCTCCCTTCCACACCTTCCAAAACCATCAAAGGAAGATAAACTAACATGATGATTGCGACGGAAAAAACGGCAGCCTTTGCAACTCTTTTGCATCGATCCAAAATGATTTCTTCCGTAGCGATCCTAAGTTCTTCCTCATTCATAGGGCGGTCGAATTTCATACGCCCCAGATAAAAACCGGCAAGAACCGATTCGAGCATCACTATGGAGCCGTCCACAAGCAGACCGAAATCAAGCGCACCAAGAGACATTAAATTTCCCACAACACCCATCTGTCTCATAAAGATAACAGCAACTAACATGGAGATGGGGATAGCGGCAGCGACGAGTGCACCGCCTTTTGCAGTACCTAAAGTGAGAACCAAGGCTAAAAATACGAGAAGAGCGCCTTCACTTAGATTCATAAACACAGTCTTCAAAGCTCTGTTGATGAATTCGGAACGATCATAAAAAGGCTCAAGTTTCATTCCCTCGGGAAGTCCCGCTTGAATGGTCTTGATTTTTTCCCTGACACTGTCCACTACTTCTCGGGAGTTTTGACCGAGAAGCATAATCACCGTCGCGGCAACAACTTCTTTACCTCTCTGAGTTGCGATTCCGAAACGAAGAGCAGGACCCACTTCCACCTTAGCAATTTGGCCGAGCAGAAGAGGAATTCCGTCGGAAGAAGTGCGAACGGCAACCCGTTTGATCTCTTCTATACTTTCGAACTGACCTTCACCTCGAATGACAAGTTGTTCCGCACCTTTCTGAACATAACCGCCTCCCGTATTGAAATTGGCGGCTTTAATGTCTTCCAGGATTTCGGAAACAGTCAAATGATTGGCGACCATTCGTTTCGGATCGATAAGGATCTGATACTGACGAAGCGTTCCACCTAACGTATTGATCTCGATCACACCTGGAATGGATTTGAGTTTTTTGGACAAATCCCAGTCCATATAACTTCTTAATTCGTCAGGAGAATGTTTATCGGAAGTAAGAACGAATTCATAAATATCTCCCAAGGCAGTGGCGACAGGAGCCAGTTCAGGACTGCCGTATTCGGGAGGAATCAAAGCATCTACAATCTTCAAACGTTCGTTCACCAATTGTCTGGCAAACCAAACATCCGTGCCGTCTTCGAAGATCACGGAAACGGAACTTACACCCGCTCTGGAAATGGAGCGAATCTCTTTCGCACCGGGAATCCCGTTCAATTCCAATTCGATCGGATAAGTGATGAACTGTTCCACTTCGAAAGGAGTGAGAGCGGGAGAAGAAGTCACAGCAGTAACTTGAACGTTTGTTACATCGGGAACCGCATCGATAGGAAGTTTCAGAGCATTGATCAGTCCGATCAGACAAAGAGCGGATGTGATGAGTAAAACGGTTCCTTTTCTACGGATGGAGAACTCTACAAGTCTTTCGATCATAGCCAGGCCTTGTTAGAAAATAGCATTTTAAACAACTCTATGAGGACGAGTTCATGTGGCTTGAAGTTTTTAACGGGAAAAGAAAGGGTACATATCCTAAGATAAGCAGGCAAAAATGACAAATCAATAAAAATGGGCGAACCCCGAACGAACATTGCAAGATATTCGCAGCTCATCTATCACGTTCGGGTCGGGCTGCTTCGGGGTGCGCTTCGCTACCGTCCCGTTATACGGGACCAAGCCCTGCACATCCCTTTCGCAAGGAACGGTTCCAAAGAACTCAAATAGATTGTTCTATCGGAAAACTAAACTCTTAAAGAACCTCTAAATCCCCTAACAGCGTAATACGACTGAGCTCCGTTGTGATAGACAAAAACGGTGTCATAACGAAAATCGGCAAAGAGAGCACCGCCAAGTTTTCGAATCGCCGCAGGAGTTTGGATCCAACTGGATGTTTTACCATCGAAGTTTCCCAACTTCTGTAAGTCCCTGTATTCTTCTTCCGATAGAAGTTCGATTCCCATCGAGTCAGCCATATCCAAAACATTGCCTTCGGGAGGATGATCTTTTCTGGATTCCAAAGCTTCCCGATCAAAACAAAGACTTCTGCGGCCTTTGGGAGTTTCAGCAGAGCAGTCGAAAAAAATAAACTCTCCTTTCTTTTGGTCGAAACCGACTACATCAGGTTCGCCTCCGGTTCTTTCCATTTCAAAAAGGGACCAAAGTTTATCCGTGTTAGCTTCTAATTTCGCCTGAACTTTCGACCAATCCAAACCTTTATGACGGTTTTTATTTTTCTCAAAACGAGCCTTACATATTTTGAATAAATCAGCGATTTCTTCCTGTGAAAGTTTCTTTTTGCCGCTTTTGCCTTTGCTCATATCTCTCGTTTTATCTCCGCAGAATTAAAGTTATATTTCTAAACTCGTAGTAATTTTGCCTTATTTGAATACGGGCGAAGATGTTTTTCGATCCGCAGGTCTGAAATACCAGGATACCACAGTTAAACTAAGAAGCAACAACGAGGGAAATATTTCACTCCAATTGTTCATTGCGATATGGGAAAAAGCCGCTCCCGACATAGAAAAGAAAAAACCTGCATAGGCCCATTCTTTGATGAGAGGAAATCGAGGAACCAACACTGCAACAGTACCCAAAAGTTTCCATACTCCAAGTATGGTAAGAAAATAAACAGGATAACCCAGATTCAAAACGAATTCTACATCTTCCTTCACTCGAAGCAACTGCACGATCCCTGTAGAAGTCATTCCCAATGCCAACCAAAGGGTAGAAATCCAATAAATTATTTTTTTTACTTTTTCAGACATATCTTTCTCCTATCTTTATGATTCCTTATCTTTATAAATCGTGAATGTCTTTCTTACGTTTCCTTCGTTTGCGGATCAAAGAGATTTTACAATCTCCTCTAGTCTGTTATGCGCCATATTCAAACCATGCGCAAAAGGAAGTTTCAACATCTGATCCCGATGAGAAACGGATTGAAACACGGTATGAATCGACAGCCTGCTTTTTTCCTCACCCAATGATTCGAATTCGAAAAATTCGATTTGTACTCCGAAAGGCGCATTCTCCATTTCAAAGGTTCTAGTGATTTTATCGTTAGGAATCACATCATGAAAGACACCGTGTGCTCGAAACATCACGTTTCCATCCGGATCGGAAGTCTCAAATTGCCAACTTCCGTGTTTTTTACTTTCCAGCTTCAACACCTTCGTTCCCATCCACAGAGTAACGATTTCAGGATCTACATGTGCCTTAAAAAGTAAATCCACCGGCAGATCGAATTCCCTAACAATACTTAATTCTTGTTTGCCGTCTTCCGCGTTGATTTTTGTTTTACGTTCCATAGTGCTTCACTTCTTAGATTTGTATTTTTTCATCACAGCTTCTAACGCATTGAATCGATCATCCCACATTTTACGGAACGGCTCCACAAAATCGGCAATTTCTTTCATCTTTCCTGGATTCAAATGGTAATAAACTTCCCTGCCGTTCTGCTCCTGCTTCAGCAGTTCGCATTCCGTGAGAATCTGTAAATGTTTGGAAACGGTCGGCCTTGCCGTGTCAAAATTGGAGGCAATCGCGCCAGCAGTCATAGACTGCGAAGCCACCAATAGAAGGATGGCCCTTCTTGTAGGATCAGCAATTGCCTGAAATGCATCTCTTCTTAAATTCATTACGTAGCCATTTGACTATATATTTATCTGTAGTCATTTGGCAACACAAAAAAAGTCGAGATTCGCTTCCAGCTCTCGTTTGCATGACCTCCTGTCATGACAAACGAACTTCGGCCATCCTTGGCCTTCGTCACCGCTAGAAGCTTTCTCTCCCGATTAAGATTCATTATATGAACATTCTATACTTTAGTATGGGCGCCTCGCAATGATTTTTATGATAAACAATTTATTTAAACAATCGAACCGGCTCTTCGCTCCAATCTTTCCTTCCAGGAAAGGATTTACGCTGCGATCCGATGGCGCTGGAATAGATTGTGCTAGTATAGTATTCACCTGACAGTTTCGTAAAGAAGCAGTGGTCAGACCTCTTCTAATTGGGAAAATGATTTT
>NZ_RQHW01000034.1 GCF_004770995.1 Leptospira idonii
ATTCTACTTTGGACTTTACAAGTCCTATGGAATTTCGTAAGATATATGATCAAAGGATTGCTTGATTTTTCTGTCCGAATTATTGTAGGAACTCCATTTATATTCTCGCCCATATTATGTCACATCTTATTCTGACGACTAACTCTAAAATGTGGTACCTGCCGCCTGCTTCCATCTCTTGGGAAAAGAATTGATCTCAAGTGTGGTATCTCTTTTCCTTTATTTATGTCCATTCATGATGAAAAAGACCTCATCGGTATTTTACGCACAGGTAAGTTTGTAGCGAAAGTTCGCGATCTCTTGGTTGCATCGGCAAAGCCGGGCATGAGCACAAAAGAACTGGATCAAATCGCAAGGGAAGAATTCGAAAAAGAAGGCGCCTTGTCCGCACCGAAATTCGATTATCAATTCCCCGGATACACCTGCATCAGCGTCAATCATGAAGTCGCTCACGGCATTCCTTCCGATGAAACGATTTTGCAGGAAGGAGATTTAGTGAATGTGGACGTCTCAGCAAAGTTAGACGGCTATTATGCGGATACAGGGATCTCTTTTACGATCGGAAAATCCAAACCTATTTTGGAAAATCTTTGCAGAGCCGCCAAACAAAGCACTATGGAAGCCATAGGGCAGGCAAGAACCGGCAATTATCTTCGTAATTTAGGTAAGATGATGCATCGTTCTGCGAAAGAAAACGGTTTTACTGTGATCAAAAATTTGGCAGGTCATGGAACAGGAAGAAAACTTCACGAAGAGCCTCAGGTTCTGGTATATGAAGACAAAAAAGACAATCGTAAACTAAGCAACGGTTTGGTTTTGGCGATCGAATCTTTCGTTTCCACCGGTTCCGAATTTGCTTATGAAGCGGAAGACGGATGGACTCTTGTCACAGCTGATAAAAGTTATGTGGCACAGTACGAACACACTGTGATCGTTTGCAAAGATAAAGCGATTATCGCCACCTTGTAGTTTGTCGAAAAAGCTGGAAATTCTCCTATCCGGATCCGAAGATCCGGAACGACTTCTTTTGATTTGGCCTTCCACAGGAGGAAATGCCAGATCGTTTCGTATCAAAGATTCCGAACTCTCCGAAAATAAAATAACTCTTGTTCGGTATAACCCGAAGTCTCATGGAGACTCGGAAGGAATTTACAACCCTTCCACTGCGGGCGACGATATTATATCCTATTTGGAAGATAGAAAACTATCGCATCTTCCTATTATAGGAATCGGTCATAGCGGAGGAGGTGCCGGACTCATTCGTTTGTCTTCCCGACTCAACTTCACTCATTTGTTCTTACTGTCTCCGATCTTAGACAGCCGACTCAGTTTGTTTTATCTCTATGAGAATGACAATATCCGTGAGTTTTTGGATCTATTACAAACGGATCCGAATGCAGGCATCTTGGAGAGTGATGAAATTCTTAGAAATAATGAAACCATTTATCATTTGTTAGAAACATCTTCTTGGTTAAACACAAAAGATTTATTCGGTTTGAAATTCCCTATCCATAATTCAAGAGTCAAATTCTCCGATTTATCTGTTTTCCTCAAAAACTTGTTTCTTCCCGGATTTGAGATCACGAAACAACATATCAGAGCAGAGGTTCAAATTCGAATTTTCCTTCCGAAAGAGGATCATTGGTTTCCCAAAGATCGAACGATTCGATTTGCGGAAGAGAGTGGAATCCGAATTGTACATGTTCCCACTGCGCCGGATCATTTTTTCACCTCGTCTTGGATGACTGTTTGGAGCCAAATCCGTTCGGAAATTTTCAGATAAACTTGTCTTTATTTTGCGGATAGTTAAAATCTGTCCTATTCCTGTGGTGCCCATAGGGAAAGGAGTGGTTGAAATCCGTGAAACGTTGTTTGAAACATTCCGTACTCATTGTTCTGCTGCTTTTCGGTTCTTCCGTTTTCGGGGAAGATGCCTACACTAAAACGGGCAAAAAAGTAATCTTAAACGACGATTTTACTTGGAAGTATGCGGAATCGGCCGTTGTCGATTTAAATACAAACATGCGTAAGCTGGAAAGATCTTCCGATCATACGAGTGTTTTGGTCAGCAAATACAATACTTATTCTGTCTATTATAATCCTGCAAATTGGTTCAATGCGAAAGCCTCCAATGAGGCGGCGGAATTCGGATTCGAAAATACTCGCAAAACTTCCTATTCTATGTTGATTTACGAAGGAGTAGAAATCCCTTTGGAGACCTTTCCCAATTTGATTTTGGAAAATACTAAAAATGTAGATCCTACCGCATACATTATAGATATCGAAGACGTCAGTGTCAACGGGATGGCAGGTAAAATCGTAAAATACCATGCATCTTCGAAAGGACTGAATTTTATTTTTTATTCTTTTTTAACAAGCGGTAAGTTCGGCTCCATTCATTTCATTGCTTTCACTTTGGAATCAAACTTCGATCGCGAATTGGAAGGTTTTGATTCCTTAATTTCAGGATTGGTGGTAAATAAATAATATGAATCAGACAATTTTAAGTTTATTACTCTTTGTTAGTTGGACGATGGCGCTCGGTTTTTCGCTCATCTCTTACAGAAGCATTCAGGTTCTTCTTGGCCGCAAAAAGTCGAATGAATTTCCTGCGGGAATCCAACATGGAACCGATAGATACTGGAGACTCAATCGAGCGCATGCGAACGCATTGGAAAATCTTCCTATCTTTGCAACATTGGTGATTTTGGGGAATCTAACGGGAAAGATCGATTATTTGTTTGTGAATCTTTCTTTCTTAGTGGTGTTCGCAAGAGTGATTCAATCTCTCATTCACATTTCATCCGGTTCTGCGATGGCTGTGAATTTCAGATTCACCGCTTACATCACTCAGTTGATCTGTTTCGTTGTTTTTATTTGGCTTATCATAAGCTAAAGTAAAACAAAAGATGCGGTAATTTATATGCAACTTTAAGATAGATATTTCTGTCAATAACATTGATTGAACGCAGTTTCATGGAAAGAGAAGGCTATGACAAAAAGTAAATTATTGGAAATGCATAATGTCGGTATCGTTGTTGAATCTCTCGATACTGCGATTTCTTTCTTCAAAGAGATAGGGCTGACATTGGAAGGACGAATGATCGTTGAAGGTGAGTGGGCTGGGCGAGTCACCGGGTTGGGAAATCAATCCGTTGAGATTGCTATGATGGTGACTCCTGACGGACACACCCGACTTGAACTTTCACAATTTATTTCCCCACATACTGTGGCGGATCACAGAACCGCTCCCGTAAATTCTCTCGGTTATCTTCGCATCATGTTTAGGGTTGATAACCTTGATGAATTGTTATCCAGGCTTGCGAAGCATGGCGCTCAAGTTGTAGGAGAAGTGGTTCAGTATGAAAACATCTATCGACTCTGTTACATTCGTGGAGCGGAAGGACTTCTGATCGGATTAGCCGAACAACTTGGCAGCCAAACAGCGACAGATATTCTTGAAAATGAGTGATAAAGATTTTTTACCGGAACTGCTTTCTCTCATTCAAATTTCGACAGTAGCAGATCTGGAGAAACAATTCTTTTGGTTTTCAGTCATATAACCTAGTGGATTTGAAATGAATTTCGTGTTTAATAATGTCTTATCGACTGTTCTGTGATAATGACCGAAAACCCAAAGATCAATGTCGTGATTGGAATAAATTTTTTCTAAGTTTGTTGCACAATAATGTTTAATGAGCTGGCTACTGTCTTGGTTAAAGACTAAATCAAAGCTGGGCAATTGATGCGTGACTACAACCGTTTTTCCTTCGAATGGTTTCGATAGTTCGTTCTCAAGAAATTGAACAGAAATTGAATGAAAAAAATTCGTATCTTCCACCGTAATTTGTCTGTGTTCCAAACTTTTCTTTGAGTATTGAATCAACTTGTAGTCGTTGCTTCTCCTTTCGAACTCTTCTTTCATGTCGATCGGAATATGAGTCCAAAGTGTGGAACAAATAAATCTTACATTTTCTATTGTAATGGTTTTGTTATTAACTTTAAAGTGATTGTCCGATATCGCCTTATAATAATTCGGATAAGCATGTAGAATTTCACCTGAATAGTATTCATGATTGCCTGGGACGTGGATGATATATTTAAACTGTTTTCTCCACTCTTTGAAAAAGATTTCCGCTTTCTTTTTATGTTTATTAAGAATGATATCACCTGCAAGAATTAGGATTTCTGCGCTAGGAATAATATCGTTTTCTTCCAGGAATTTTCTATTCTCCTGAAATTCCAAATGTAAGTCTGAAGCATATTGGATTTTCATTTATTGGGCGATTTTATGTAAATCTCGCAAGGAATTGTTTAGTTATAGTTATACGAAATAAAATTATATATCATATATTTCATTTTTACTGATAATCCATTTGATAGAGATGCATGCGATGATTGGGAACACTACAACTACTAGGCTGTTGTATTCTACTGCTTTTGCGATATCAAAATGCAGTAAATACCAAATCGCCCTCGTTATACCACAGCCAAAACAATTAATATCGAAAAAGAGTTTGGGTATACATATTGTATAATTCGAGTCCACAAATTCTTTTGGAATATTGTAGAAAAGTAGGATCCCTAAAATAATTGCAAACGTGCGTTTAATGATTGGCGGTTTTATAGGAAAGAAGCCTAAATCATTAGGCTTCTTTTGAAATAGCGGTTTCAATTCTTTGTGAGTATGTTTCCTTTATCATCAGTGAATTTTTCTAAAAGTATAAGAAGGAGGTCGACAAAAGCCCAAATTCCACATCCACCAAAGGTGAGTAACATAGCTATACCGGAGCCGATCTTTCCTACATAGAATCTATGAGCCCCGAAAACCCCTATAAAAAAGCATAGAAGAAGGGCAGTTAACCAATGATTTGATACGGTAGTAGTCGAAGCCGAAACAGAGATTTGTCGAACCCCGCAATGCGGGCATATTTCAGCTTCCTTTTTGATGATATTCCCGCACGATCTACAAAATGCTTCATCAAGTTTTTTCTCTCTAAAATCGTTCATATTTTACCTTTAAAAAATGATTTTAATTTTATCTATAGCGTTGTTACAATGATACGAAATTTATATTTTTCAGTATAATCTTTAAATTCTTAAACTCGATCATAGTTTGCATCACCTGCGAGAGATTCTTCTCCATCTGGCGAAATATTGTACATTTTGATTCGAATTTTATTTTCACTTGGACAAGGAATTTCAATTCGCCAACCCCAATTAGGGCTATCAGTAACCTCGTAAGAACCAAGCAATGTAATATCACCATGTTCATTTATTTTTCCGTTGCAGTTCATGATTTTACCACTCATACCCCAAGAATCAACCCATGAAGCAGTAACTTCAGATAGCTTGTTCTCATTACCAACTAATATTAATCCGTCTTGAGTCTGATCTTCATGTTGCCAATCATAGGTCATTACTATGAATTTTCCATTAGCAATAGTTTTAATGGTCATATTTGAGTTTGATATAAAATCTGGATTTGGGAGCCAACTCAGAATCAAACGATATTTTCCATACCAATTTCCTATGAATTTGTTATTAATATCTTTTATTTTCATAATTAGTTAGATTGAAATTTGGCTTTTGAATCATCACTTCCTTATGCTGTCAATCTTCCCCGGAAAAAAAACTGACTATCAAAGAAAAGGAGAAAGCATCAAACTCCTTCTCTTTTTAGATCTCTTCCCATTAAATCTTTCACTACTTCTTTAGGGTCTTTATCTTCGTATAACATCTTGTATACTTCACTGGTGATGGCCATCTCTACTCCCAGTTTGTCGGCAAGATTTTTGCCGGAGTAGGTGGTTTTCACTCCTTCTGCGACTTCATTCATGGAGGCTAAAATTTCTTTCAGTTTTTCTCCTTTGCCTAAGCGAAAGCCGACGGTTCTATTTCGGGAGGCTTCCCCGCAACAAGTTAAAACTAAATCACCCATTCCGGCAGGACCGAGAAAGGTCATTGGATCGGCACCCATCTTCAAACCGAGTCTTGTGATTTCATTCAATCCTCTTGTGATGAGGGCGGCTCTTGTATTTTGCCCGAAGCCCAATCCGTCCGCCACACCTGCAGCGATGGCGATCACATTTTTTAGAGCGCCGCCAACTTCCACACCTACCACATCCGGGGTCCAATAGGTTCGGAAATATTTGAAACTGAAGATTTCTTGGACTCGTTTGGCGGTGGCTTCGTTTTTGGAAGCGATGGAAACGATTGTTGGAACTTTTTTCACCATCTCCTTGGCAAAACTTGGGCCGGAAAGGTAAGAAAGTTGGGAATGGAAGGATCCAGGCAGCTCCGATTCAAAGATTTCGGAAACTAAGCGAAGGCTTTCTCCTTCGATCCCTTTGGAAGCAGAAACGATCGGTGTTTTTGTGGGGATGTGATCTTTGATTTCCTTGAGAATTCCGCTGAGGGCATGGGAAGGAGGGGCGGATACGATCATATCTTTCCCTTTTACGACTTCGATCAGATCCGTACTGGCAGTCAGCAGGTCTGGCAGCACCAAATCGGGCATATGTTTGTTGTTGATGTGGTTTTCATTGATGGACCTGGCTTGGTCCGGACTGCGAGTCCATAAAACTACGTTGTATCCCTTGTCCGCTAAAATGCTACCTAGTGCGGTGCCAAAACTTCCTGCGCCAATAACTCCGATCTTCATGCGATCCGTATTTTAAATCTGCTTTTCAAAATGGCAATAGAAAATAATTTTAAATTATGCTTTTAACGGATCTTCTCCGTTTCAATCCGCTGAACCTTTTTTTGCCGCAAAAAGCGGTGCTGAAAAGTAATTACAAAGTAACTATACTCTTAAAGAATTTAAGAACCGTCATTCGAACGGAAATCATCGACCAAGACCCCGATTTGGAAACTCTTGAGATAACATCTGATAAAGGTGAGATCATTTTGACGGGAGTTTATCTGATGAGTTGGCTCTGGGTAGCTCGATTTTTCGGGGTAGATGCGGTTCATTTTCGGGTTAGGTTGAAGCCGGTCATAGTAAAAGACAATCGGGCCCACTGCAAAATCGTAGGTTACCGTGTCTGGGATACGAAACCCAGAAAATTCGATTTTGTGAGATGGTTCGGAAGGATAGAACCGTTCCACAAAAAGAAAGTGCTCGCTTCCATTCTTAAGTCCGCACCCGAATTATTGTCTTTAACAGGCCTTCAATGGGAAATCAAATTCAATATGAACTATTTTCTCGAGCTTGTTCCATCCATTGCGGGAAAAATAGACATCCAATACATTGTGGCCGATCATGAAGAATTGTATGTGTTCGTAAGATCCGGAACCATCTTAAAACCGTTAGTTGACTTTTTCGGCCCGGAATATGTGCGTATCGATTATATAGAAGAAGACAGAGACGTTCCTATGCTTCTTTGGGGCAAGTCATAGATTATGAAGATCATCTATCTTACCGACATTCATGACGGTTTGCATGGTCTGAAAAAAATCCTACAAACGACGGAAGCCGATCTGTATCTATTTTCCGGCGATATCATTTACAAAGCTTTTTTCTCTTACGATCGGATCATCGATTTCTGCGGAGTTCAGGAAGAGCTTTATTACTTGTTAGGTGAAAAAAAAAGCGACTCCACACCTTTCGACTTCACCACTCTAGTGATTCGTTTCCCGGAAAAATATCCTACCGCAGTCGTTGAGAAGGCGCAAACATACAGAAGCCTGTATCAATTGGCGGCGAAAACGATGAAGGAAAAATACGAGATCATCGAAAAACTCATCCAGAAATACGCAGAATCACCTGTTTATTGTTTGCCGGGAAATTACGATTTAGATCTTCAATATACCGAGTTATATCAGAGGGATGTCCATAGGAAAAGTTTCGAATTGGGAGATTTGAAATTTTCAGGTTATGGAGGAGCTCCCATCTGGACGTCCGGTATCCCCGAAAAACTAACGGTTGTTTTTCATGAATATACCAAACAAGGTCAGAATTACAGCGAACCGGAGGATTTTTTCCGGGAACAAATGCCGGATGTCTGCGTGATCCATAATCCTGCTTACGGTTTTTTTGATAAAATCCCCGGAGTGGGGAATGTGGGAAGCCAGGGAATCAGAAGGTTTTTGGATGATGAATCTCCTTCTTTGGTGGTTTCCGGTCATGTGCACGAAGACCAAGGGATCGCCAAAAAAAGAGGAACCGTTTACGTGAATCCTTCCAATTTCGGAGCGGTAGATTCCGTGCACGGATTTCAGGAGGGCGGTTACTTCGCCGAAATTTACTTGGATGGAAAAACAGTAGTTCAGTCTAATCTTTGTCAGTTGTTAAACGACGAATGGAACCGTTTGATCGAAGTCGATTGTTCCGGTGAAAGTTTGGAGCTGATCCGACAAAATCCGATTTCAAAAGTCAGTTCCGAAGATTATATTCGCGGGAATTAAATATGGTAACATTCGTTACTATTTGTGCGGTTTTAGGCACAGTCGCTTTTTTTCTTCACGCTCTATCCGCAGCGGACAACAAAAGTCTGGATAAAAAGGAAAAAATCCGCAAAGACCAGGAAGATTCTTTCAGAAGCGCTGATCCCCGTAAAGTTTATTCCAAAGAATGGAATCCGAATCTGCCCAGACCTCGCATTTGTCCTGTTTGTGGGACCATGCTTCGCAAAGACGAATTTTTATACGCCGCTATTTCTTCTCATATCAACTCGGAAGGAAAAAAGCAGGCTCAGATCTACGGATGTAAGTATTGTTATTTGCAGATGGAACCGGGATTTCAGAATATCGAAGGCAAACCCGAAATTCAATCGGATCTTTGATTTATGGCTTATATCGATTTAGAGGACAGTTTAGACGGAATCAAAGGAATCGGTCCCAAGAGGGCTGCTTTGCTTGCCGACCAAGGGATTCGCAATTTGGGAGATCTGTTGACGAATTATCCCCGCAGATATCTGGATCGCAATTTTACTAAAGACATCATTCTCAAACAGGGAGACGTAGTCACTCTTTTAGGAAATATTTCCGATTCTTATCTGGTTCACGGAAAAAAAAGCAGACTCATCGTAGGATTCAAAACCTTAAACAACGAAAGAATCAATCTTGTATTTTTCAGAGGTGTGAACTTTTTCAACAAACTGTTTACAGTCGATCGTAAATTGGTGATTTCCGGAAAACTGGAATATTTCAAAGGATATCAAATCGTTCACCCCGAATATGAAATGTTAAACGATGAAAAAGATGATGAATCGGATTTGCTTCATGCGGGAAGAATCATCCCTTTGTATCCTTCTACTGAATCCTTAAAAGAAGAAGGTTTCGATTCCAAGGGTTTTAGAAAAATCATCCACTTTGTTTTGGGAAAAGGTTCCATTCGGGAGAACCTTCCTCCCGCCTTGGTTCGAAAACGAAAACTTGCTTCCAGAGACGATTCTTTTAGGAAAATTCATTTTCCAGAGACGATGGAAGCGGTAGGGGAAGCGCGGAGAAGATTCGCCTACGAAGAGTTATACTACTTTCAGCTTCTTCTTTTTTACAAACAGAAACAACGTGAGAAAATCAAACGTTTGCTTTGGCCGATCCCGAAGTCTCCTACGGCCGATCTATTGCTGAAAAATCTTCCTTTCCGGCTTACGGAAGATCAAACGAATGCGGTTCATTCCATTTTGAAATCGGCGAAACAAGATGTTCCGATCGCAGCCCTTCTCCAGGGCGATGTTGGCTCGGGAAAAACGATCACGGCACTCATCATCGCTCTTCACTATATAGACAACCGCATTCAAGTGGCGATGTTGGCTCCTACGGAAATCCTTGCCAGACAACATTTTGAAACGATCTATAAATTCCTGGGAAATATGCCTTTTTTGGGAATAGAATTGTTATTAGGTGGGGAAAATAAAAAACTCAGAGCGGAAAAACTTGCAAGGATGAAGAACGGAGAAAGTTCTCTCATCATAGGCACACATTCTCTTCTTCAGGAAGACATACAATTTTCCGACTTGGGTCTTGTGATCATCGATGAACAACATAAATTCGGTGTCGATCAGAGAGAAACGATTCGTTCCAAGGGAAAAAATCCGGATATACTTGCAATGACCGCTACTCCCATTCCTAGAACTCTTTGCCTCACTCTATATGGGGATTTGGATCTTGTGAATATCCGTTCCAAACCAGCAGGCAGAAAACCGATCGATACCCGATGGTACAAAGAAGAGAGACGTGCAGGAGTCTACAATTCGATTCGAAAGTACATAAAAGAAGGAAGACAATGTTACATTGTGTACCCTCTCGTGGAAGATTCCGAAAAGGTGGATTTGGAATCGTGTACGAAAGCGTATGAAGATCTCAGTAAAAATATTTTTCCGGATCTGCGTGTGGGCCTATTGCACGGAAAAATGAAGTCCGCAGAGAAAGATTCGGTGATGGCCGCCTTCAAACAAAATCAAATTCAAATCTTAGTGACTACTACCGTAGTAGAAGTGGGTGTGGATGTTCCTAATGCTACCATCCTGGTTGTGGAACATGCGAACCGTTTCGGAATTTCTCAACTACATCAGCTCCGGGGAAGGGTAGGGAGAAGCGATTTGGAAAGTTTTTGCATTTTGATGACGGGAGACTTCATCAGCGACGAAGCAAGCGATCGTTTGAATGCTTTGACTAAATCTAACGACGGTTATGAACTTGCCGAGAAAGATTTGGAAATCAGAGGGCCGGGAGAGTTATTAGGAGTCAAACAAAGCGGACTTCCTGAATTCAAAATTGCGGATTTGGTACATGACCGCAATCTTTTGGAAGAAGCGAAACAAGATGCGAGGGATTTTGCGAAAGGGGATGAGTTGGAAAAAGTGGAAATCCAATCCCGTTTTCAAGAAGGTAAATTTATATTTGCGAATTGACGAATTCGACCGAACCTATATTTTTCCTTTAGGAATTCTATGTCTAAACTCGTTTTTTTCTCCATCTTACTTTTGTTTCTTTTCTGCACAGACGAACCGGTACAATCCCAATCGAAACAAGATCCGAACCTCTATTTGGGTTTGGACAAAATCGTTTACCTGACAGGTAAGTTCAATGCGTCTCAGGTTCTTTCTGAAACCAATTTGGAAGAATCATCCAAGGATCATTATCTTAGACCGGAAGCAAGAAAAGCACTCTTTCGAATGATCGACGATTTTGAAGAAACAAAACCATCGCATTACAAACAACATATCTTTCTTGTTTCTTCTTTTCGAAACTTCAATCATCAAAAAGGCATTTGGGAATCGAAATACACAGGCAAAAAACAAATGCGTGTTCCCGTCAAAGGCAAAACTCCCTCCGAGATCGTTTCTTTGATTTTAGAGTTCTCCAGTGCTCCAGGAACTTCCAGACATCATTGGGGAACGGATTTCGATTTAAACTCTTTGGAAAATTCTTATTTCGAAAAATCGGGTAAAGGTAAGGTGTTATACGATTGGCTTATTGAAAATGCGGCTCGTTACGGATTTTGTCAGCCGTACAACGAATTTTCCAAAAGAAATTTTAAGGGATACCAGGAAGAAAAATGGCACTGGTCTTACGCTCCTATCTCCAACCAATTGACCGCGGAATGGGTGAAGTCTTTCAAGGAAGGTAAAATCAACTTGAAAGACTCCTTTTTGGGCGGGGATGTATTGGGAGAAACCGCTTTGGATTATGTGCAGTCCATAAATCAGGACTGTTATAAAATCAAATAGGTTTTATAACTTTCTGTAAAGTTCCCACATACTGCTCAGTAAACTGTTCGCATCGCTGTATTGCGCTTTCCAACCTAATAAAGATTTTGCTTTTGTGGAAGAAGCAACCAGCTTGGCGGGGTCTCCCGGTCTGCGGTTTACTACTTTATGAGGGATCGGCTTTCCTACGATTTTTTCTGCGAGATCGGTCATTTCTTTTACGGAATAACCGGTTTCCGAACCTAAGTTCACCGTTATACTCTCGTCCTTTTCCATAATATATTTTAATGCCAGAACGTGCGCACTGGCCAAATCGGAAACATGGATGTAGTCTCTGATGCAGGTTCCATCTGGGGTGTCGTAATCCTCTCCGTAGATTTCGAAACTTTTTCTCATCCCGGAAGCTGTTTCCATAATGATGGGAAGAAGGTTCGCAGGAGAGTTTTCCAATCCTCGGATGCGTCCTTTCGGATCGTAACCTGCCGCATTGAAGTATCGCAAACGAGCCGACTTTAAACCTTTCAATTGGTCGAACCATTTCAGGTTTTCTTCTATGGCAAGTTTCGTATAACCGTAGTAATTCTCAGGAGACAGGGGATGGTTTTCGTCGATCGGCTGGTATTTAGGAGCTCCATATACCGCCGCAGAAGATGAAAAAACAATATATTTACAACCGTTCTCTAGCATAGCGGAGATTAGTTGTAAAGTCCCGTTCAAATTGTTCAATGCGTATTTTGCGGGATCGGTCATGGATTCCCCCGCAGCCTTCCAAGCAGCAAAATGAAAAACGGCATCGATCGGTCTTTCGAAGGCTTTTTTCAAAATTTCCGGATTTTGAATTTTACCTTGGATGAATTCATTGGAAGGAAATAAATTTACTTCATTTCCCTTTTCCATATCGTCCACAACCACTATGTTGTGTCCTAGTTCCATCAGTTCTAGAACGATATGACTTCCTATATAACCGCTTCCGCCTGTGACAAGAATTCTCATTCTTCGTCACCGCCCCCTCCACCGCCTATGGTACGGTGAGCTGTTACTCCTCTTTTTCCGCTGGAGAAAAAATCGATGATGTATTTTACTTCCGGGATAGGATTTGTTTCTTTCGCCAATTCTTCCAGAGCTTTTGTCGTATTTAATTTGCTGTGATAGATGATTTTGTACGCTCTTTTGATCATATTGCGGGCGTCAGGTGAGAATCCGCTTCTTTTCAAACCAACTGCATTGAGTCCGATGACGGAAGCAGGGTTTCCGTCGATGGTGCAATAAGGAGGAACATCTTTTACCACTTTTGCCAAGCCTGCGATCATGGAATGATCACCCACACGTACGAATTGATGAATTCCCGCCAAACCGGAAACGAACACTTTGTTCCCCAAAACGACATGACCCGCTAACATGGAACTTTGTACGATGATGTTTTGGTTTCCCACGATGCAGTCATGCGCTATGTGGACGTTCCCCATAATGTAATTGCCGTTTCCGATGATGGTAGCGGCTCCTTCCTTTGTGCCTCTGTGGAAAGTACAGTTTTCTCGGATGGTATTATTGTCTCCGATTTCCAAATAGGTTTTGGTTTCCGGTTTAAAACCCAAATCCTGAGGAAGTCCGCCGAGGCTTCCTCCGGAGAAAATTTTGTTGAACTTACCGATCCTGGTTCCTGTGTAAATTCTGTTGTGAGATTCGAGGATCGTACCTTCCCCTATCTTTACGTCTTTTTCTATGATGCAAAAGGGGCCGATTTCCACGGATTCGTGGAGTTCCGCTTTGGGGTCGATGATGGCTGTGGGGTGAATCTTCATGATGATTAAACAGAAAAATCCCTAAAGGAGGCCATGCAAATGATTTTTTGAAAAAGTAATTTACACTTCGCTTCGTCCGTTATCTAAATAACTACCGAATCGGAGAAATTTTTTGAATATAGATTGGTCCAGAATAGAGTCTTTAGTCGATATGAATGATCCAGACGACCAAGCTTGGTTGAAGGATATGATCATTTCCCTTTTGGAAAACATGACGGTTCGCATCCAAAACCTGAACCGATTTATGCAGACCAAAGAACCGAAAGACTTACAGGCAGAGCTTCACCAAATTAAGGGAGTGGCCGCCAATTTCGGACTGGCAGCTCTTTCCAAAGTAGTGATCGAGGCGGAAGCTAAGGCGAAGGAAGGAGACATAGAAGGTGCCATCGTTATTTCCGGGCAAGTTCCTTCCGTTTGGGAAGTCACTCGCAAGGAATTAGAAGTCAAATTCGGAAGCTGAAAGTAGGTTCGAATTTCGAATCACCTCAGCCAATTTTCCGCCATTTCAACGGCCGCTTTACTTCCGTTATAAACGGACTCGATCGAGTTTTTAATCACTCTTTCGTTCATCCTCAAGAGCAAATCGTCGGAATGTGTGAAGATCTCTATCAGGTCTTTTGCATGTTCCGGTTCTCTGCATTCCACCGTTCCTTCTCCCAATTCCAAAGATCTATGAACCGATGCGGCCTCATGATCTCCCACTCTTCTGATAAAAAGTTTGGGAATGGGGAAAAATGCCAGTTCGGAAGGTTTCGTAACTAAAACGTCCGCTATACGGATGAGTTTGTCCGTTGCGGAGAAAGCTTCCGTATGGCTCGGAAAATGGAACAGAACTACTGGAGGAGCTTTTTCGTTATCATCGTCTTCCCGTAAGGGATGACGGGAAATAAATTGTTTTAGATCCTCCCAGGTTAATACGGACTTATAGGGAATCTTTTGGGCATTTAAAAATTCTTCCAAAGAATTCAGAACCTTAATATGATCTCCCGTATTGATCCAAAAAAAATATTTTTTTAGATTCAATCTTTCTTTGGAAAGGCGGATCAGTTCTTTGACGTATCCTTTCTGTGCTCCTGCTCCTCCGATGGGAATCAGGAACCTTCTCTTTTTCTTCGTATCGATCCGCCTAACTCTGTTTTCACTGTCAGTGATTGCGTTTTTGGCGATGTCTTCCGACACCCAATGTCCCGCTACGGATAGATTTTCCTTAGGAACTCCCATCTCGTGAAACTTCATATAAGAAGAAGGGCTTTGCACCAGGTTCATCGCACCGGGAACAAGAAGATAATACTGAGGGTGATTGTCACAAATCAAATGAATCACATTTTTAAAACCTGCCGCTACCGCCATCTGTCCGTTGAGAGGATAGGTTGTGATGATAGGATTGTCTTTGGGAAGATGGGAAATCAAATTTCGGTATAGATCCGCCAATTGACAAGATAACTCAAGTGAGGTGATATTTCCTTGCGCCATCAACTGCCCCCAAGCCCATTCGACGGCACCGCCTATGTCCGCAGACAAACGGCTGAAATAACTGTAAGAATTGTCTATATCTGCGATGGCTTTGGATTCGTTGGAATCGATTGCCAGGATGTCGTGCAGATAGGTGGGGATTTTTTTGGAAAGCGAATGGGTGTAAACCGACATCGCCATTCTGTGATGGCCGTAACCCATTCGTATGGAACCCACAATGATTCCTTTTCCTACGGTTCCGGTAGCTTTGTCGTCGATGAGACCGAGGCCAGGGTAAATGGGAGAAGGTTCGAAGCCCAAGGGTACGGTTACTCCGCAATGAATGGAATATTTTTTTTGCAGAAAACCTCGGATGAGGCCGGCTGTTTGTTTGGATAAAAAACCTGTTTTTAGGCCGAAGAGAGGTTCTCGATTCATGCAGGGAATAATGATATAGGCGGAAGAGTCTCCTTTCAAGTGAATTTTGAATTCTTAGCTGACAGGAGGTCAAATTTCTGTCTTTCTGGTTCCATGGAACAAGTTTGTATCGTTGGCGGTATCAGAACCGCATTTGGCAATTTTGGCGGTTCATTGAAAGATTTCAGTGCTGTGGATTTGGGAGTGGAAGTTTCCAAAGCGGCATTACAAAGAACAGGAATCGACCCCTCTCTCATCGAAGAATCTATTTTTGGAAACGTAATTCCTACAGGGAAAGACGGAATTTATCTGGCAAGACACATCGGCTTGAAATCGGGTGTACCTATTTCCGCACCGGCACTCACCTTGAACAGGTTATGTGGATCCGGAATGGAATCCGTCATCCAGGCAGCCAAAAAAGTATTATTAGGCGAAGCTCACACGGTTCTTGCCGGAGGAGTCGAATCTATGAGTAACGCTCCTTATGTGGTGCGAAATGCAAGATTCGGAGTTCGTTACGGCAACAGTGAATTCGAAGATTCTTTGGCGCAAGGTTTGACGGACATTTACGTGGAACTTCCTATGGGGATGACTGCGGAAAATCTTTCCGACCAGTATAAAATTTCCAGAGAAGAACAAGACGAATGGGCTTCCGTTTCTCAAGAAAGAGCCGAAGCGGCAACAAACAACGGTACATTGAAAGACGAAATTTTACCGATCACAGTCGGAGGAAAAAATCCTGTCGTTTTCGAGAAAGATGAATTCGTAAAAGGAAAAGCAAACTCCGGCAAACTGGCAGGATTAAAACCTGCTTTCAAAAAAGACGGAACTGTGACAGCAGGAAACGCATCCGGAATCAACGACGGAGCATCCGCTCTCATCGTCGCTTCTCTTAGCCAAGCTAAAAAACTAGGAAAAGAACCTTTGGCTCTTGTGAAAGGATGGGGACATGCAGGATGTGATCCTGCGAAGATGGGAATCGGTCCTGCAGTTGCCATTCCTCTCGCCTTACAAAAAGCAGGTTTGACTTTGAAAGATGTAGGCCTCGTAGAAGTGAACGAAGCGTTCGCAGCTCAATACTTGGCAGTTCAAAAAGAACTCGGTTTGGATCCTAAAATCACGAACGTAAACGGTGGAGCTATCGCTATCGGACATCCGCTCGGTGCTTCCGGAAACAGAGTGACTTTGACTTTGGCTTTGGAAATGAGAAGAAGAGGAGTGAAGTACGGAGTAGCATCCCTTTGTATCGGCGGCGGGCAAGGAATCGCAATCGTTCTGGAAAACCCAAAAGCTTAGAACATTAAAATGTACTTATTGTTCCCCGGAAGACACCATCTACTTACAAGATTCCAACATGAATATCTTTCCATGTTAGGAAAAGAGGGTCTTTGGGGAGCAATAGATGTGGCCGGTAAATCCTTGGAAAAAGCCGGCCGTATCAAAGGGGTGATCTTTGCGGTCACTTCCGCAAATCACAACTCCACCCGCAGAAATCCATTGCCTCTCTATCAGAGAGCCATGATGATTCAGGATTTTTCCTCCGATCTGGGGTATCCTTCTTATGTGGTGCCTATTGACGATATAGGTTTATCCGACCATTTTGCGGAATATACGATTAAAAAAATAGAAGCTGAGACGGACGGAAAACTCCAACTCACACCGAACAATGCGGTTGTACTTTGTTCGACTCCCGTCATGCACTTATATCAAAACCTGGGATATTCCATTTTACCTGTGGAAAGGATTCCCGGAACCAAAGAATCTTTTGTCACCAAACAACCTTGGCAGATCTTAGAATCCATCGCTGTTGATAAACGACTCCCGAAAGACCAAGAAGATTACGTTCGTTATGTGCATCCTGCCAGCAAACGTCTTTGGGAAGAATACGGAATCGTCGAAAAGGTAAAGGTTTTGTTCGCTGACTCAGTTGTAGGAGACGACGGAGATCTTACCGAATCCAGAGATTATAATACTTATGTCCGTGAAATGGACGAGATCGCCGAATTAAAGTTTAACGAAACTAAGGATTATATTCGTCCGGGACGGATCGGGGATATAGGATGCGCCGTAGGTTCTTGGATCAAACTTGCGACTGAACAACCTAATTTAATTGAGAGTGATTTTTACGGCGTAGAAATCGCAAGAAAACTCTACGATATTTGCCACCAAAGAAAGGAAAACGGAGACTTTTCCAATACCAATGTTTTTTTTCTAAGGAAAAATGCGGTCACCGGTTTGGTTTTCCCGAAAGGATCCATGAAGACCATCCACACTTCTTCGTTGACACATGAAATAGAATCTTACGGGGATAGAGAAAAACTTTTATCTTTTATTTCCAATCGTTACGAGGAACTCGCTCACGGAGGAGTTTGGATCAATCGAGACGTAGTAGGCCCGGAAGATAAAGATAAAATCGTATATCTTTGGTTAAATGAAGAAGACGGAAACAACGATACTTCCGTGAAAACATTCTCCTCCAAACAGGAAAAAAAGAATCATCTGGATTCGATTTCCACATACGCTCGTTTCTTTTATTTTCAAAAAGAATTTAGAAAGGAACAAAACTATCGTTTGGATTATGAGATTCGAAGCTTGGAAGGTAAAAACTTTCTAGTGATGTCCCTGCAGAATGTTTGCGAATTTCTTTCTAAGAAAGATTACACGGACAACTGGGACAGCGAGATGCACGAATCTTTCTGTTTTTGGTCTTTCGAAGATTGGAAAACGGAAATGAAACGAAGCGGATTCACTTTGTCTTCCTCCTCTCGTGCTTATTCCAATCCTTGGATTGTAGAGAATCGATTTTTAGGAAAGGCAGCCCTTTACGAAACTTCTTCTTCTTTTCCGAAAGGGATTTCTGACTTACAACTTCTTTCTTGGCCAGTGACTCATATGCTGCTGGTCGCGGCGAAATAAGTAAAACTATCGGGTTATACAACTTCCTATTATTGACTTTTCGGATAGATTTCAGATAATTAAGTTATGAAGGTCGAATCAAAGCAAGAACTGATTCAGGAGCTCTCCAAAATCAAACCTATACTTAATAGTGATTTTGGCGTTCTTCAAATTGGGATTTTCGGATCTTTTGCAAAAGACCAAGTCCATTCTAATAGCGATATTGATCTTCTTGTTGAGCTGAAAGATCCTGACTTCGATTCTTTTGCCGGCTTACAAATTTTCTTAGAAAAACTCTTAGAAAGAAACGTTGATTTAGTTAGAAAAAGAAGTCAGATTAGACCTTCTTTTCTTAACAGAATTCAAAAAGATCTTATTCATGTTTGAAGAAATAAAAGAGCGATTTGAATTCATACTCGAATCAATCCAGCTTATTGAAGCGAGGTTTCTTAAAATCAAGTTCCCTGACGATCTGGTGAATTCCGACGATGGAATTACTATTTTAGACTCTATCGCTATGAGATTACAAGCAATCGGAGATAACGTGAAGTCTATCTTTAAATTAGATAATCAATTCCTTGATAAATACCCGAACATTGATTGGGAAAAAATTATGAAAATGAGAGATGTGATTTCTCACCACTATGAAGGTTTGGATCACGAAATTATTTTCAACATCTGTAAGAGCAAGATTCCAGAATTAAAATCTTCTATTCTTTCAATCCTAAACCAGCTCAAAGAAGTATAACTACAATTTAGTGAATCTCCAAGAGATTCATATTACCTATTATCTACCTTTCTTTTTAATAAAAGCATCTAACAAAAGTTCTCTTTCTTTGCGGCTGCTTTCCGTATTTTGAACGATTTTATCCACCAAACCTTTGTCCGCAATACGAGGGTGTCCCGTGCGCATAGGAGGATTCGGATCGTATTCCAGCCAAAGTTCGATCTCTTTCGCTTTCTCTTCTCCTTCTATGATTTTGACGATCTCCAAACCGAAGTCGATCCCGGAAGTGATTCCTCCACCGGTCACTCTGTTGCCGTCCCAAACCACTCTTTCTTCCGTAGGAACTGCTCCCAATTTTCCTAAAAGGTCGATGGATCTCCAGTGACTGGTCGCTTTGTATCCGTTCAATAAACCGGCAGCGGCTAAAACCAAAGAGCCAGTACAAACGGCCGTTATATAATTCGCATTTTTCCCCAGTCTTTCTATTTCATTCAGAAAGTCTTCGTTTTCGATGACTGCATTGACACCGTAACCGCCAGGAATGAACAGAATGTCCACATTTTGAATTTCGGAAATCAACGATTCCGCTTCGATTTTCAGGCTGCCGTTGCAGACGATTGTTTTCGAGTCATAGGCAATCGTTTTGATTTCCCAATCTTTGATTTTGGTGAATACTTCATAAGGACCGACAAAGTCCAAAATAGTGACTTCGTCAAAGAGCAGCATACCTACAATCAGTTTCATTTGGTTACATTTCGAATCTTAGGATTTGATTTCCAATTCAAATTTTTTCAGTAAGTGCTGCCCTAGTTCCCAATATTCTAATTTGCTTTCGGAATTGATATGCCCTAATCTGCCTACGTTTCTGAAATCGGAGTCCCATAGATCGGCTAGGGATTCTGCTCTTTGGATCGGGACATAGGGATCGTCGGCGCTTGCAACGATCAAACTGGGAAAGGGGAGTTTGATTTTGGGAAAAGGAGAAAATCCCCTAGTGCTTTCCGGAGTGTGCGAGGGAGATTCCACATCGCTCGGAGAAACAAGAAAAGCTCCTTTGACGTTTGGGTTCTTATGGAGATTAGCCCAGTGAACCACAAGCGCGACTCCCAAACTATGAGCGATTAGAATCATCGGTTCTGAATTATTTTGAATCAGATTTTGCAGTTCGAAAATCCAATCCTCCAATTTCGGATTGTTCCAATCTTTTTGAATCACCCTTTCTGAACTTGGAAAAAGATTTTGCCAATATGATTGCCAATGTTCGGAACCGGAATCTCCCAATCCTGGAATGATGATGTATTTCATTATAGTAAAACTTAGATTAGTCGGAAATCAATTCCAGTTCGTTTGTAGTTTCGATTCCGGAAGCTTCAGACGAAAGATTACGCGCTAGAATATTCTTTTTCGGTTCGATGAGTTTGAATTCCAGATCTTGAAACTTGGATAAAATTTGTTTCAGTTTGATTTTTATTTTATAGAATTGATGTTCCGAATAGATCGCTTCGTATTCGGTCAGTCGAAAAGGATCATTGATTTGGTTTTTCGTTTCGGAAAGAGGTTTTTCCAAACAAGATAAGATCTTTTCCGTTTCCCTTTCGTTCAGTATTTTTAACTCGGAGATTTGAGATAGAAGTTCGAAAGATTCGAAACAGATAAATATCACATCTCCCTTTTGATAGACATTCGATTCTAAAAATTCAAGTATCTTCAAAAGTGCATGCATTTCCGCATTCTGAGGGGCAGTGAATTCGGATTGAATGGAGACAGTGAGGGGGTTTTTATTTTGATTATGAAATTGAACGACTCCCCCGATACAATTCTTCCCCAAGGACTTGTATCCCGGTTCCGGTAGAAGGTTTCCTTTGAATGTGATAATCAAATTACGTGACATTCTAATTCTCTAGGAGAAAAACATTCCCATTTTATAAAGGATAATGAATGTCGGTCAATAAATAATTGAGATTTTGTTGTAGCGGATTTTCCGGTTTCATTCCCCTTTCCTTAACAGAGGTTTTAGGGGAATAAATTTCCCAATTCACGAAAGGATGTGACAAAAGGGATATTCTTTTGGGAAAATTTTTCCGCAGCAGAAGGTTCATGAGCCATTCCTAAAAATTCCAATCCTGCTCCTTTGGAAGAAGTCTGATCATGGAGACTGTCTCCTATATAGATGATTTTTTCACGAGGGATTCCCATCTCTTTCGCCTTTTCGAGCAGAGGGGAAAAAACGTTCGGATCGGGTTTATGGACAGAAGTGTCATCCGAAGTTTGGATTGTGAAAAAACGATCTTTAGGGAAACCCAACAAGTCGATTTCCTTAAAAACCCTGATTTGGCTGGATGAGGTTAATATGCCTAACGGGTATTTATCGGTTAATCCGTTGATGAACTCTTCCGCTCCCGGATAGGGTAAATTTTTATCCTGAGAACAGTAATTGTTGTATTTTTCCCAAAGAGAGGCGACATCTTTCGCATAATCGCCGTAAATTTTCAAAAGAAATTCTTCTCCTGGAAGTCCCCATGCGTTTTGTATTTCCAGATCGCTGAGAGTGAAGTGATACTCTTCCTTTGCGAGTCTCTTCAGTGTGATGGAACGTATTTCTTTTGTTTGTACTATGGTATCGTCATAGTCGAAAACGATTGCTTTGATTTCGGAAAAGTTCATTTATTGATTCTCAATATTTTATTAACGTCGGTTGATTCGTTGACTCTCTTCTGTCAAACACCTCCGCCGCTACCACTGTACAGAGGTAAGGCGAAATGTTCTTCCACTAGGATCAAACCGTAATACCACCATTCGTATCCGGAAAAGTGAACCCAAACTTCCAGTTTATCGTCCCCGTCGATATCCGTAATTGCCAGTAATCTGGCGCTGTCTTCTTCGGGAGAAGTGGATCTGTGAAGATATAAGTTTGTGATTTTACCGTTTGTTATTTTGTCGATGCGGAAGATACGATTGAAGTTTTCCATTACATCCGACTTGGTTTCGGATCTCATATCGGAAATCAGGATTTCAAAATTTTTAGCTTCGTTTTTCACCAGATAAAAATCACATTTATCTTTGCAGAAGGAAGCGGTGAGGAGAGGGATTTTCTTAGGATCTAATTTTTCCGTTTTATTTCTAAGATTGTTATCTGCGATTAAATCTTCTAAAAGTTTTTGTCCTATCTTTCTATCGATCTTTACTTGTTTGGCTTTTCCGTAACTTCCAACGGTTCTTCCTATAATCGCCTTCGGTTTTCCTGGAAATATATTTCTATTTCCTTTCACAAGATCTTCTTCGTAGGATTCGTGTTCGATTCCTTGAAAAGCGGCGTTCTCGAATATTCCTACAGTCTCCCCGTAGAACCCGTAAAGATTCAGTTTCTTTTTGGGAAATTTTTGAGGGTTGTAGTTTTCTTTGTTATGGAAATCGAGATTACTTTCCAAAACTCCTTCCGCAGAATAGCCGATGATGTAAAGTTCATCCTGGGATTTCGTCTCCGCAGAAACGATGTAAGATGGAGAATCGGATTTAATCATATTATACCCGATGTATTCGCTGAAGATATATCCTTGTTTGTTTTCGTTCGTTTCGATTTGGATCCAAAAACCTTTTTTCTCCGTTCCGTCTTTTTGTTTTACCGTTTCTTTCAAAGAACGATCACATGCGATGACTCGAACAGTTTCTCCTTTGGAAAGGGTCTGTAAAACCTCCCCTTTCAAAGAAGGAGTTTTCCTGACTCGAACTTGATCTCCTGAAATGGCATAAGGCGAATCACTTGCTTTTTTTGTTTCGGATAGAAGAAGTTCGGGAGAAAAGACAAACAAACAAATCAAAAGATTCGGAATGGAAAAAAGAAATTTCGGTTTCATATTTTAAGTTCTCCTGCTGCAAGCAATAGCACATTTCATTCCGTCGATCGCTGCGGAAACGATCCCTCCCGCATAACCGGCACCTTCCCCGCAAGGAAAAAGTCCCTGGATTTGGATATGTTCCAAAGTTTCCGGATCTCTCGGGATTTGCACGGGAGAAGAAGTTCTCGTCTCCGGTGCATGTAACACCGCTTCGTTGGTTAAGTAACCCGGTTTTGCTTTATCGAATTCCTTAAATCCCTTTCGAAGCGCTTTAAAAATGAAATCTGGCAAAACCGAATCCAGGTTTACCGAAGTGATTCCGGGAGAGTAGGATGTTTTGGGAAGATCGGAAGATATTTTTCCTTCTACAAAATCTAACATACGTTGTGCGGGTGCAGTTTGAGTTTTGCCGCCTGCGATCCAGGCTTTTTCTTCGATGGATCTCTGGAATTCCATAGCTGCCAAAGGACCGAATTTTGCGAAAGGGCGGAAGTCTTCTTCTCTGAGTTCCACTACGATCCCTGAATTTGCAGTTGCTCTGGCCCTTTGGGAAGAAGACCATCCGTTGGTGACGATCTCACCCGGTTTTGTTGCACAAGGAGCGATGACTCCTCCGGGGCACATGCAGAAAGAATAAACTCCTCTTCCGTCGACTTGTTTCACGATGCTGTATTCCGAAGGAGGAAGAAATTCGCTTCTGGTTTCGCAATTGTATTGGATCGAATCGATTAATGATTGTTTGTGTTCAATTCTAACTCCTACTGCCAGAGGTTTGAGTTCGATTTGAATTCCTTTCTTATGAAGCAATGTGAAAATATCTCGTGCAGAATGTCCGGTAGCTAAGATTAATTTTTTAGAGGAGAATTTGATTCCCGATTGAGTCACAGCCCCTTCGATTTTGTTGTCTCGAATCAGTAAATCTGTAACTCTTTGATGAAAATGGATTTCTCCTCCTTGTCTGAGGATGGTTTCTCTCATCTGACGGATGATATCCGGTAGTTTGTTCGTGCCGATATGAGGATGAGCTTCGACGAGGATCTCTTTGCTGGCGCCGAATCCTACAAGCAGTTCCAAAACCCGCCTAACACTACCTCTCTTCTTGGAACGGGTGTACAATTTACCGTCTGAATAAGTTCCCGCTCCACCTTCTCCGAAACAATAGTTCGAATCTTCGTTCACTTTGTGATGGACATTGATTCCTCGCAAATCCTCCACTCTGCTTTTGACGTCTTTCCCTCTTTCTAATACGATCGGTTTCAAACCTAGTTCGATCAATTGAAGGGCTGCGAACAAACCTGCGGGACCTGCGCCTACGATGATGACTTCTTCCGCGTGAGAAACATTCGGATAATCGGGAAGAGGTATCGGTGTTTCTACGAAATCTTCGTTTAAGAAAACCAAAACTTTCAGATTTACATAAACCGTTTTTTGGCGGGCATCAATAGATCGATGGATAATCTCCACATGACGAATGTCAGATGATTTTAGTTTCGAAGATTTGGAAACGTAAGATTTTAACGCTTCCTTTTGCCCTGCCACTTCCGGCAGGACTCTCAATTCAAGTTCTTTGATCATGAATGCAGAAGTTGGTTTAGCTGAAGCTTTCCATGATTCTTTCGTACAGTTGGGTGATCACGGAAGGATCATAAGCCACTGCAAATGCGATTCCGCAAATGGCACCCCATAGATGGGCATCGTGATTGATATTGTCGCTTATATTTTTGGAAGCGTAGGAACTGTAAAGAAGGTAGGCGACTGCGAAAATCGGACCTGGGATAGGAATGACGAAGAAAAATAGAATCGTAGTCGCAGGGTTGAATACGATGTAGCAAAATATAACGCCTGCTATTCCACCGGAGGCTCCTAAACTTTTATACAAAGGATTGTTCTTGTGTTTCCAAGCGGAATCCAAACTGCTGATGATGATGGTTCCCAAGTAAAACAATACGAAAGCGAGAGAACCGATGATTCCTTCCAAGGGAATTGCGAAAAAATAAAATGAGAGCATGTTGAAGATCAAGTGATTCAGATCCGCATGAAGAAAACCGCTGGTTAAAACGCGGTAAAAACTTTTGTCTTTGAACATCAAGTTGGGATAAAGAAGCAGTTTTTCCAACAGGTTTTGATTTTTGTATAAGGTGTAAAGACTGAGGCCGATCGTGAAAAAAAGGATAAGAACAGACATGGACATATACTTTTAGCTTTGTAAGGGATAGGAAATCGAACAAGGTCTTTTTGCGGCCCAGGCATACATTTTATCTTTTTTTACACGCCTTTTGTGAATGAAAAAGATGACCTTTTTGGGCTAGGGCCGGAAAGATTATTTTTCCAAAATGGATTTTAAACTGTTTAAGCTTTTATCCATATTATCTATAATTTTTTGCTGTTGGTCTAAACAAACATTCACGATAAAGCTGATCACATTCACAGGAAAAGGCATTTTATCCGCCATTCCCAAAACCACTTTAGTTTGTTTCTCTCCCACAGACTCCGTCGTGATATACGAATTAAAGCTAGCTTCGAAAGGTTTTTTAAAACGGATTTGAGTATCAAATCTTTCGTTTTCTTTAATATTCTTAATTTCTTCTTCTGCAGTCCCTACTTCTTCATGTTCACTTTCCCAAGAAGAAGTGAATCCGACCGTTCCATCCGTACCGGAGAAACTTTTTTTCATATTGGGATCGATCTGAGACCAAGCGTTCCATAGTTCATGATTTCTTAAGTATTTCAAATGGTTGAAAACGACCGGAACCGGTTGATTGATTACGATCTCTCTTTCCAATTTAAAATCCGAAGGTGCTATAAAGCTCAATACTGCAATCGCCAAAACGAAAGCTCCTAAAATTCCTAAAATGATTTTTTTCATACTGATCTCCTTATGAGTTTTTACTTTTATGGATCACACTCATCTTCTCGCAAAGAGTCGGGGCGCCTCGCATCTCTTTTGCTAGGTGAATTGTTTTCTTTCCCCGACCGGGCTATCCGCTCCAATAAAACGAAAACCGCTTCTCTTAAAACAACGGAACCGATTTCTCGCGATTTCGTTTTATTTCCGCTACTATCCCTGGCGCAGAGAATTTATTTTATCGTATTTTACTTGTTAGATTTCCAAGGAAACAAGGATCTTACTTCCGGGAAACGCAGATACAATCCGCCCCAAATCAAAATGCCTAAATAAGTGGGGAAAAGGATATGGCTGGCCCAAGGATTTCCGATACGAAGATGAGAAGCAACAGCTCCTCCCAAATACCCTGTCAGAAGAATCGCACCTAAAACGGAGGTTCTAGGAAAAGCATAAAGCAGGGTGCAAATGATCAGAGTGGTTCCTAGTCCAGGCATGATGCTCATAGGATAATCCAGTTGTGCTGCCGCTTCCAGAGCTTCGGGAGGCATGCTTGACAAAAAGAATTTTCCAATTCCGTCAAAGAGTAAAAAGGCGATAGAAAGACCACTGAAGACCCTTCCTGTCCATAAATAAGCTTTCGAAGTAGTTTGTCCCATATTCAGTTTCCTTTTTTTGTTTAGAATTAATGAAGCATTCTTTTGTTTCTTCTAACAAAATCAATCTAATCTTTTGCTGCGGAGGAAACAAACCGAAAGGTTTTGAGGATTTCTTTACCTTGGGAAAGGATTTTGGGAAGTTCGGAGCGGTTCGGGTTTTTTTCCTCGAAGTCGATGAAGAAAACGATCTCCGCCAATTTCGTTTTGTCTTCGTTCGTAACGTACGATATAAATTGTTTTCCGATTCTTCCCTTTTTTTTGAGATCGAATTGAAATAGAGTTAGGCGGCTATCTTCGGATAGAGTCGTTTCGTAATTCAAGTCTTTATGGATAAAATTACTTTTTGCCCCCTTCTCGGAAAGGGATCGGGAATGGAGATTTTGGATGGAATCGGGTTTGTCCGTTTTGATTTTAAGGATGAGTTGCGCCGAATGGGCATTTCCACCCAACTTAGAGATCCAAATATCCGTATTCGGCTCCATAGAAGGCATGGGAGATAAAAGCCAGGAACTAGGAGCTGCGATCGAAAAATTTTTATAACTAACTTCTTTTAGGTGACCGAAGTCGATGAAGGTAGGATACATCGTTTTCGCAACAGACTCTTTCGAATCTTTTTTTCCGAAAGAGGTGAGGTATGTAATATAACTTCCATTTGCCGATTTTGATTTTACCAGCCCCAAAAGAGGAACGGAAGGATGGATTGCATGAAAGAAAGATTCCTCTTTTTTGATCTCCTCGAATTCTTTTGCAGAATTAAGACCGCAGCAGAATGTTTCTTTGAGAGTGGTCGGATTGGTTCTCTGCCAAGGAAAATATTTTAGGCTGAGTAGATCGAAGATGCGGGAGGTCAGAGTTTTGAGTTCTGCATCCTGCATTTCTTTTCCTCTCAAAACTTTTGCTCCGACGGAATTGGCAGAAATTTCATTTTTCTCCGATGGGACAGGCACTTGGAATTTAAGAAGCGCATCTCTGTTTTTGGATCTGTAAACTACGTCCAAATTCCATAACTCCTCATCCTGCTTTTTGATTGCATGGAAAGATAGATTTTCCCAATCTCCTTCTTTCCATTCCGTATGATAACTGGAATATTCCCCTTCCTGCCATTGCAAATAACTTTGGGAAAACAAAGAGGCGTTATATGCACAAAACAAAATCAGATAAAGAATCGGCTTGATCGAAGGAAACATACTTATACTTTATCCCTTTTAAAAAACGGGAATCAATTCTTTTTCCCTTCGTTTTTTACGGGTTTGATTTTCAAAAAAACAATATTTTGTCTTCTCTCTTCATTTGATTCTGATTGACATAAAATGAAATTTTCATTATCAATGATTCCTTGTTTAAAAATAAGTTCTGCAGAGTGTTTCAATGAAAACATCCGTAAAAGTAATCCTGGGAATCGTAATTGCTCTCTTCTTATTCGTGATCGTTGCCAGAAAAACGAGTTCGACTGTAACTGTTAGTCGTACATTTCAAGCTCCTTCGGATCGAGTTTGGTTCGTTTGGACGGATACGGAGAGTATGAAGCAGTGGTGGAGTCCTAAAGATTTCACAGCTCCTGTCATCCAAAACGATTTTAAAGTCGGAGGAAAATTCCTTTTATCGATGAAGTCTCCCGACGGAGAGATGTTTTGGAATTCAGGAACTTATAAAGAAATTATCCCCGGCAAAAAGATCGTTTCCGTGATGTCCTTTTCTGATGAATCAGGAAAAATCATTCCCGGTTCCGAAGTAAAGGTTCCAGGAGATTGGCCTGATGAAATTCAAGCCACAGTGGAGTTTCAGGAAGTGGAAGGAAAAACATCCGTTTCAATCGAAGAAGTAGGAATTCCTTTGATTATGAAATTGATGGCGAAGATGGGATGGGAACAGCAATTCGATAAGTTGGAAGTTTTGCTGGCGAAGTGAAGTTGGCGCTTTAGAATTTTCTAATTTATGAATTAGGTTTTACGGGTGCAGTTTTACCATGCACCTAACATCCTTTTCATTTAAGTACCATTCGACACAATATCCGTTCGGATCCAAGTCGGGATGGGTCAGAAGTTTTCTAAAGGTTCTGTCGATGATGGGAACGTCTTTGACATAATTATCTATTTCTATGGAAATATAATTTCCTTTGGGAATGAACATAGATTCACATCCCAGTTTGGCAGCTTCTCCTTCTTCTAATTCCTCAGCGGCAGCTCTATATACGATTTCTCCTCCGTTTTCAGGGCGTGACACTCCGAAATAACGTCTTTCCTTGGAGGAGGAAACGAGAGAGTAAACTTTTCTATGAGCTTTCATGATGCCCGCAGGAAAGGAAGTTGCGGTCACATAAAGAATGGGAATGTCTTCCTCTAGAACGAATTTATCCATAACTGAACCCAAGTCCCAATTTTAGAATCATTGTTACATGATGTAAAGCTTGATTTTTTTCCGGTGTTCTTTTCTAAACTAACCGCAATCCGTAGGAGTTTAGTACAAAAGGATTATATGGCAATACCGAAACTGAGGGATAAAATGACAGAGGTATAATACCAGCCACTCCCTGTTTGGTAAACCTGGTTGATGAAAAAGTTTTCTTTGCTTTTTACATCGTAATAATCGAGGGAGGGGTCTGAAAAACGGTAGGAACGTTCGGTAATATTTGCATGGGTCGCAAACCGCAAATAAGGCTGTAGAACTTCCAAGCTGAAGATATATCCTGATTCGGTCTGGTGTTTGTATCCGATGGAAGGAATTACGATCACACCGGGTCGTGTGTCTATGTCTCCGGAAATAAAGGAATAATCTCCCGATGAGCGAACTCCATAACTTCTAAAGGAGCCACTAGAGGAGCTGATATATCCTCCCGCAGCACTTAAGAAAATCGGTAAATTTTCAAAAGGGAAATACCTCGTAAAAAGAAGAGCAGAATAGGACTGATTGTACAATTTAAAATGATCGTAACTCAGTCCTCGAAAAGAAAGATTGGGGTCTAGATAGTTTTTTTCCTGAGTCACATAACCGGGATTGGCTGTGATCGTTCCTCCGAACGAAAAAGATTTGGAAGCTGCGTATTCGACGGAAGCGGATAAGGAAGAGATAGGAAAAGCGGCTCCTACGGAAATAGAGAAAGGTTTTTGCATTCTTCTTTCACTTTGCGAAGTTGTTTGTGGAAAGACTTCGAAAGAAATAAATGTAAAGAAAAAAAAGAGAAATAGATGTTTATGTATGTTTAAATATTCTAATTTTTTGTTTTTTTTGATTGAAGAGAATGGAATTAAGATCATAAAAAGTCCGCAAAACTTATGTTTATTTTAAAATACTATTCCCATATATTCTTTTTCCGTGTCAATGAATCTTACGAAAATCGAATCCATCTTCGGATGTATTGAAATAGACTATTTATTTTGAGAGACAATCAGCCTTCTTGAGGCAATCAGAGCGATGAGCAGCAAACAAAAGAATATGATTGTCGCAGGAAAAAGCACTGTCGTTAAGGACAGTTTGTCCAAGGCGAGAATGGAAACGAAGTTTCGAACCGTAAATAGGGCGAAAAAACCGATATTTTCTTCGTAGGGAAATTCATACGATCTTCTGATCGTAGGCCCGAATCCTAAAACATCTATAGTCGTCAAACAAACGACAGCCCAAAGTGGATCGGAAGTGAAGAACCAAATAGGGATGGCAGCCAAAGCTCCGATTAGAAAAAACCAATCCATAAGTGAAATAGAGTGATCCGAATGTTTTCGATAAGCTAACAAGGCAACATAAATCGTAATAGAGCCGGAGACTCCTATCGGCCAAGCCCCTGGTCCTCCTTGAGAAACGATCTGAGCGAAAAACACTAAAAAGGTGGTGATTCCCCAGATGATCCAAGAGAATATATGAGGTTTCACTTCTCCTTTACGAATTTTTCCGATATAAGGAAAAAAAGCATACAAAGTCATTAGGATTGCTATGAGACTGAGAATATATTTGAAAAGAGAAGATGAGATCATACTAGAATGGAACAATAAAGCTGTTTCTGTAAATTTGTTTGGAAATTTCATACAAAAAAATAGAAGTAGCGCAAGCTACATTCAGTGAACTGGCAGCACCGTGGATAGGAATCTTAACCAAGGAATCGCACATACTTTTATAGTTTTGATTCAATCCGTAGGTTTCATTTCCGATCAAAAGCAAAAGCGGAGAGTTAAACTTAAATGTATCAATTGTATTTTCCGTTTTTACAGTCGTGCCTATGATTCGGATTTCACCTAATGTTTCTTTGGTTGTGTTCAACCATTGAGTTATATCGTTATGAGAACCTAGTCGTAAAACGTTGGTGGCAAAGAGAGTTCCTACGCTGGCTCTGATCGTTTTTGGATCGTATAGATCGACGGAATGACCGGTCATCAGAATCGCATCTACACCGAAAGCATTGCAGGATCGAATGATGGTTCCTAAGTTTCCCGGGCTGGAGGCTCGGTCTATAACAACGACGAATAAATCTTTTTTGATTTCGATTCGATTGATGTTATCTTCCTTCATTTCCACCAAAGCTAATAATTCGGAACTTTCTTCTTTATCGCTCAATTTGGAAAGGAGTGAGGCCGGCATTTCAATATGTTTTTTAGCGAGAGAGCGGTTTAAGATTTCTTTCGCCCAGTTGGAAAGTTTGGATTCTTCGGAATATAAAAAGGAATCGATCTTCCATCCGTATTCAATCGCAAGATTGATTGCGTTCACTCCTTCCACAAAAAATTTATTATGTTTCGATCGTTTGACTCGATTGCGTTTCAAAACGTCTGCATGTTGGAATTCATTGTTTTCGGAAAAGATACGAATTTTTTCTGTTTTTTGCATTTTGCCTGTGTTAGATTTGCAGATCCATTGACTGCAGGATTCGAATGTCGGAAGGGATTGTATACTCTTCGCTCAAATGAAGTCTTTGGGTTTGGATGATGATCTTCAAGGGAAAATTTTTTTCTGAAGAAGCTTTCTGTATTTTTTCAATACAGTCTTCCAATGTTTCCCTTTCCGATTGGATCTGAATCGGAACAGGAAATTGGCTGTGGTGTTTTTTGAGAAATCCGTCGATCCCCGAATTTCTATGCACAGGGATTGCATCTATAGATTGTAATATGGCGAGCTCTTTCGGAGTTTTTTCCATATAATTTTCCAAATCCAATTTGAGAAGATGAGAGTCTTTAAAGATCATCTCTTCCAAACGTTTGTAATACCAAACGATTTCGGTCGCAATGCAGGAAGACGTTTCCCGTATTTTTCAGAACTCGTTTGCATTCAAAAAGAGTCGCTTCTATGATCGATAGATAATCGGAGAGAGAATGTTTTTTCTGTGTGAAAAACGGGGGATCAAAGTATATTAAATTAATGCAATCGGATTCGATTTGTTTCAAAAGATCGTTGCAATCACCTAAATATACTTTATTGAATTGCATCTACCCTTTCTTTAAAGCTAATTTACCTGCAAGGTAACCCATCGGAATATAAGCTCCGATTACATCCAAAACATTGTACCAGAGAGGGGCAGGGAGCATAAAACAATTCGCAATCCCTCCTAACAAGAAGAGAATGGAAATTGCATAGGCAAATTTTGTTTTATGACTTGCGCTGATGAATGCTGCAGCTAGAGCTCCGAAAAAACTGCCGATAGCATGGGCTAAAAAAGGAAAGATAAAATGTCTAGGTTCGAATAAATGAATCGAGGCTTTCAGTCCTTCCATGGTGGTCACATCCGCTCCTTCGGGGGGAGGGATGATGTGGCCACTGACCATAATGATTCCCATATTTACGATACTTCCTAAAATGCTGCCAGCAACGATTGCTAGAATGTTCTTAATGATCGGTTTCATATAAAAGCCTCGGTTTTTATTTTAAAATTATAAAGTAACGCAAACTTTTTCTTTCATTCCTAAACATCTCATTTTGCTCATTAAAGAGATGTTTCTTTCCTTATGCAAAACATTTTTTGTTGGGGAAATCCGGCGTTAAATATTTCTCGATTGATCCAATTCATTTTTAACTTCTATGGGTAATCTCGAAAAACCGTATTTAAGTGCTTCGCAGAATTCGATTTCGGTAAAATCGAGAATAAAAAGCCTTACTGCCACGTATTTGTCGAATAGAGATAAATCAGGTCCTGCATACGTGTTATGTGCGGTAAAATTTGTATTTTCGGGTCAATATAAATAATTTATTGCTTTACATTATGAATTGAAAGATAGATCTAATTACTTAGATTAGTTTTATATTCTAATTTATGATTTTATTTCACATCACTCTTGTTTATCTGTTTTTATTTTTCTAAGGATTTTTTTCCATTCAATATGTACTTTATTAAAAATACCTGCTTTTTAATTTTAACCGTTTCTTTGGCTTCAATATTTTCATGCTATACTATTGAAAACTCTTCTCCCAGAGATAATTGCAAAGGCAATGAAGAGAAAGGAAAACAAAGTGATCGAGATTACTTTTGTTCTATGGCACGGCTATTTAATGATTCAAAAATTTACGATTTTATGCTGATTTCATGCATATACACCCAAATACAATTAAACAAGTGTGATAAAAAAACAACTTTGCCTATTGGCGATATAAAATAGTCGAAAATCCAATCTTATCGCAAACGGGAGCATGCGAGTGAGAACGAGCATAAAAGGGATATATACGATTGCTATGAGTGTACTTGCGAAAACAGCGATGGAAGTTTTTTCCGGGTTGGCATTGTGCAAAACTGCAAGGTCACACTGTTTTTTTCCGAAGTATTTTATCCATCGACTTTCCTTTTGCCAATTCATCGACCAGTTTATCGAGATAACGGATATTTCTCATCAATTCATCCTCGATTTCCTCAACTCGATAGCCGCAAATCATCCCTTTAATTAAAGTTACATTTTCATTGATCTGAGGTGCTTTATCAAAAAATTCTTCAAAGCTAACTTCTTTTTTTAGTTGCGCTTTAAAAGATTTATCATCATATCCAGTAAGCCAAAAAATGATTGTATCTACTTCTTTCTTAGTTCGTCCTTTTTTCTCCGCTTTTTGCAAATAGAATGGATAAACGCTGGCGAACGATGTAGTAAAAATTCTATGTTTCATCATTTATGTTATTTTGGGTGAGTTTTCGTAAATTCATAAAGGTTCTTCGGAAATCCGGTCGAAGTATCTTCCGTTAGACAAGACTCTCATAGTATTTTATAAATCTTTTTGCATTGAAAGTCTATGATTTTTCAAACATGTTTGATGAGATTTTTATTGAAATGATCGATCAATGTTTGGGAAGACTCGGATATCCGAATGAATTTGAAAATGATCTCATCTATTTGAGCGGTTATGTCTTTTAAGCTTTCGTTGTTTCTTTTCTTTTCGTATGCTTTTTTGCCTAACAAGGCAAGATTTGTTTTTATTTCCTCAGTAAATTCGATGACAGGAATCCGAGAAACATATCCGGACGTGATCATATTCGTTCTGATGAGTACGGATCGTACCATATAAGTACAAAAGCCAGAATTCAAATAACTTAAGAGCCACCAGATGTCATCTTTGTTTTCCGGAAATACATTTGCGTTCACTCCGAAAGAGGAACCCATCGGCAGATAGGCCGCAGAAAAAGGGATGCCGATAGAGGAACAAGTGATTCCTTCTCTACCTATATATTTCTTATTTCGGATGATAAAATTTTTAATCTCAGCACCTATCCTTACATAATCGGAAGTTAGGAAACAGTCAGGATCCGTATGGAATTTTCTGTTTCCCGGATTTTTATAGAAAGGAATGTCGAATGTTTCCGATCTATTTTTGGATAAGTAGAGAGAATCGTTGCCTGTGGAAATTCCTGTGACGCAGGGAAAAGTTCACCTAATCGTTTGTATTTGAAAAGGCTTCGAATTTCTTCCGGAACATCTACTACGATTTCAAAATGATCCTTTGGGTCTTGGAGGATGATTTCATTTACATCCGCTTCTTTGAATGAGTTTTGTCCTATTTTTTCGAAAAAGATCTTTTGATTCGCATCTCGATTATTAAGGATTACTTTCTTCTGATACTGAATTCCTTTTTGCAGGATCAAAATACAGGTTCTTACATCGGCATCTTGATCGGCAAACAAATCTGTCGGGCAGAGAAGAAGGTGATGAATCGAAAAATTTTCTAGGATATATTTCCTTAAACGGAAATGATAAAAAGAAGTGAGAAAAGAATCCATCGTGATCAATCCGATGATAGCTCCTTCTTTAGCAAGATCTAAAATGGAATATAAGAACATCGAATACATATTTAATGTTCCTATGCTTTGGAAATTTTTTTCTAAAGCAAGCTTGTGACTTTTTATATAATCGTCTTCGTGACAATTATAAGGAGGATTTGCGATATAAAAATCATAATCTAAATTTAGGTCTTCGACTGCGGTTTTATGATCGAGATAAAATCTTAAAAAATCGATTTCCCGAAAGTTAGAGAGGTATTCTGACTTATATCTATGAATGTCGAAGGAATTTGTATCGAAACCTTTTTTGACAAAGGCTTCAATCAATTCCTCTTTGCCTACACAAGGATCTAAAACTTTTTTTCCTTGCGGCAATAGGGATGTCATGTTCTCGAAAAGATAGTTTGCGATGGGTTTGGGCGTTGAGTAGTATCCTGTCCGGCGTCTGTCGAAACCATCGGAGGAAATTACAGTCTTCGCATGCCTACCCATACTCGCTCGAAATCAAAAAGGAATTAAATTTCTCCTCTCATTCTCAATTCAGAAATAAAAGGAAAGATGGCAGAGTTTACATGGGAGTGAAGAGGTAGTTTTTCATAACTTTGATATTTGGACGGCTCTGTCCAAATGATTCTTCCTGTTTTTACATCTACACAACGTACGGAAAAACCGAGTTCCATAGGTCGTGCATTCTGTGCAGGAACATATTTTAAGTCGGATACGATAATCACTCGATCTGCATTTAACATCGTACCGATTTTATTTCTGGAATTCTCCGTCAGACCGGTTTGAGAAAAAGTAATTTCTTCAAAGACTTTATGTAATTCTTTTCTCTCAACAAGCTTGAGCCCTCTTGCTACAAATGCAGCTTCCAACTCGGAATATAAGATAGGATACACTTCTGTTTCTGGCGGCTTTTCCGGTTGAAACGGTAAAAATGCGAATACACTTGGTTTTTCAACGGTGAACTTAGCGAGCAAAGCTTCATTGTTTTGTAAAGTATCATGCAAGTCGATCTCGAATTGTTGGAAGGCAACTCTCATGATTGCATATGTTCTTTCGTTTTGTGAATGATCGAATCGATTGCTGAACATAGGAAGGATCGGGCCGAGGACGAATGCGCCGGCCGTGAGAAACATCCTGTGATGTATCGGATATTTAAAGGATTTTAAGATTGTATTTGTTTTATCATCGAATAACTCAAATTCAACTCTTCCGTAGGTTCTTGTGATAGCCGGAAATAAACCTAAAGTGATGATGTTGGGGATTCGTGTAAGAACCGGATCTCTAACTTCTTCGATTGTGGAATAGATTCGAACTTTGATGTTCGCATCCGGGTTATGATTGAATAATTTGCTGGATCTGAAGTTGGAAATAATTTCTTCCGAATAATAACCTTCCACCAAGTTCGGATCTACTTTGATGTTTTGGCCTTTTTTTCTCAACTTTTCGAAGATGAAATTTTTTTCTCTGGTATCGAACTCGATCTTAATGGGCAAACTTCTCGCCTTGTCTCCGAAATTCAATGAAACTAGATTTTTAGCCCCGTAAAAATCTCCAGACACGTTTGCATGATGGAGGAAACAATTGAGTTGGAAAAAACCGGCAAGCAAGCAAGTGAGAAGGATCTTTTTCATTGTTTGAAATACTTCCGAAAAATTAGAAAACATCAATACTTTTATATAAGAGAACGGTATTTTATATCACAGGTTTAATCCGAGTTTAGTGCTGTTTTCAGTTCGAAAGCAGCCAGGGAAATAACGACGATCTTTTCGATGATAAAGTATGAAATACCCCAAATGGTGATTGTTCCGAAAAGGTGAAAAATTAAATAAATCGTCAGTAGGCAATATAGAAAATTGGCAGTTGCAATCATTCCCAGAAAGATTTTCCGACGGATTGGGTTTATAAAATAAATCGATAGAGAGTAACAAGAAAGAGCGATTGCAATCCATGCGAGCATGAATAAGAAATTTCTAGGGATACCGAAAAAGGTTTCCCATTGCGCTAACACTATTCCGAGCATAAATGCAGAAAAAAGAGCACCCAAGCCGTCTAGTAGAAATATATATTTAGGTTCTTTAATAAAAAAGTTCATTTGATGAATGTTTGTTTCTCCTTCTGTGGATTGTCTGAATCGATAGATTTTGCAATCCTTCTCGTACAGAGATTCTAACTTTACTTCCCAGTTATAAGATCCCGTTTCTAGATCACTCGTATCAAGGCTGCAAAAAATTTCCAGACAATTATGAATTCGTTTTTCTTTGTTTTTGTCATCTATCCCAGAGATTTCAGTTCGCTAAGGACAAAGACAGAGGTTCGCTTTTTCTACTTACGAATCTGAAATGAAATGTTGTTTTCTTTCAGGCTAAAAATCGGTTCGCCGGGATGGATCGGGAAGGTATTGAGGGAAAGTTTTTGCATGTGAGGCTTCGAAAAGTCTTAATTAGTTATTTACTTAATTAAGTATTTTGTTAAGTATGGGATTATGAATGCTTTCGCCGCTCTTGCAGATGAGACAAGAAGGGAAATTGTGAAATTAGTCGCAAAGAAAGGTGAGCTTACTGCGACGACGATTTGTAAGAATTTTAGAATGAGCCCGCCCGCTATTTCCCAGCATTTGAAGGTGCTGCAAGAGGCTAAGGTTTTACAGATGAGGAAGGATGCTCAGAGGCGTATTTACAGCCTGAACGATTCAGGGATGGATGAGATGGAGAATTGGTTGTTAGATGTCAAAAATCTTTGGAATCAGCGTTTGGATCGTTTGGAAAAATATGCGCTGAGAGTAAAAAAGGAGAGATCACATGATAGAAAATAAAACGGAAACCGTTATTGAAGAAAACACAGTAGTGTATAAAAGATACTTCGATATACCAATCGACCTTCTTTTTGAGCTGTGGTCTTCGGAAGAACACCTTACACAATGGTGGGGTCCGGATGGATTTACATTAACGAGTAAAAGTATGAATTTTTCGAACGGAGGAATTTGGGAGTTCATAATGCACGGCCCCGACGGACATGATTATAAAAACAAAATTCAATTCACCGATATTAAAAGACCGCATTACATTTGTTATAAACATCTTGGGGATGGAGAAGGGGATACGGATGTAAATTTTCAATCCAAAATTATATTCGAAGAAGCCGGAAAAGGAACGAACCTAATCATGGAACAGATTTTTCCGAATCGGGAAGAGCTGATTCGAGTGAATGAAAAATACGGTGCGATTGAGGGTGGTAAACAGCATATCGGGAATCTGGTTCGGTATGCTGAGGGAAGGGGGTAGGAGAGGAGCCGTCGAGCAAAAGGAAGTCCGGCGGCGTAGCGAGGTGTCTGGCCGGTCAAATTTGATCTTTGAGTTTAATTCCTTTTTCTGTTTTCCATTCTTCCGGTCCGGAAGATGAAGTTCCAACAATTACGCAGGATGCAGCGGACGGACTTGAAAATAACGTATCTTCAATAAATTCCAGTTTATCATCTTTGGGCACAATGATGTTTGTAGATATTAATTTTTCTCTTATTTCTTTATATGAACCAATAGAAGGTGTTGTGTCTTTCGCTGCAGTTGAACCTTTCAAAACAACGTAACCTTCATCTGTGATGATCATAGTCGCGTCTAGTCCTTTACGATTGATGTAATATTTCGTTGATTCATTAATTTTTTGAGTCGATGTTGTAGTTGTTGCGGGAATCAAAAGTTCAAAACCTAATAACGGAAGAATAGATTTGATTTGAGCAATGAATAAATCAACTAAGGCTTCATCAGCTTCCGATAAAGTTGATGCTGTCGGTGTATTGGAATTACCAATTTCAGAGCTTTTTGCATTGATTGCCACCTGATAAAGCTTCGATTCCATATTTTTTATGTGTGCTTTGGTTAGTTCACCAGAATTCGAGCTATAGATAGCGACGCATTCAGAAAAATCTTTGGATTCGTCTGAAAGATGAGTTTTTAATCTCTCAATTAATGGATCTGCCTCCCCAATATATACTCTTTCATTGAAGGTAGCAGAAGTTGGAAAAGATTTCAGAATATATACGCCAGGATTTTCATACTCCTGCCTACTTAGAAGATCTTTAAGTCTCGATCGTGGTGAATAAATTGCTCTTAAAGATGAGCCACCGACTTCGAGTGTTTTTGGTCCAGTTTCAGAATCATCGATCTGAAAAATTGTTATTTTTCTTCCCATTGCATATCTCTTAATTTATCTTTGATCATCACGGCTAACGCACTAGGCTTACCGAAGTTGGCATGCACGTTTCGAGTTTCGAAGCGGTAAGCAGTAGTTAAACGCCGTGTTCTTTTTGTTTGAACCTATACCAGCTTAACCATTTTTTCTTGAAAGAGCAATTTCATGCATTGTGAATCATTTTCTAAGTTTATCATCCACTCACAACCTTTTCTATCAGGTTCTTTTGAAACAATTGCTTTACACATTCTGCATAATTCTAAATTTTTAGATTCCAATAGTCCAAAATAAAGTGAATAATCTAGGATTTCTAACTTTTTTGGTGCAATGATCTCATAAACATCTAAAACTTGATGTTTTTTGGGGTCAACTTCTATCGTTAAAATCCCAAGGCCATTCTCTTTACAAAGATCGATAAAAGAATCAAATCTAGATTCATCATGGAATAATTTTTTATCGAACATCGGTATAATGATGTAAGTGTAATTGCTCGTGGATTTATAGCTAGTTGCTTGGCTAATAGCTTCAGAAATAGAAGATACTTTGTTTGTGGCTTTTAATTCAAAAGTAAAAATTTCGAGGTTCTCACCTTGAGGAGTCTTTTTCTTTGTATAACCGATGAAATCGTAATTTTGATACTTACCTCCCTTTCTTTCGGATTGTATATGATCCAATTCATCTAAAGTAAGGAGACTTTTGATTTTTTCTTGAATTTGATTACCAAGTTCAAGCTCATCTTGAGATTCATTTTTATTAAGGTAAATATATTCATTGATTGTTTTTGTGAATACAGAGCTTCGCCCTTGTTTAAATTTAAAGCCGTAGCTTCCTTTGCTAATCGATTTAAATCCTTCTTTAAAATCTGGACTTACCCCCTTGCAAACCACACAGTCAGCTAGCTCCTAAATAATAGGAGTAAAACTATGAATACTACTAGTAGTCGTGAACCGATCCATGTAATCACATCGGTTCAGCGAAGAAGACGATGGTCTTCTAAGGAAAAGGAAGCGATCGTAAGAGAAACATTGGAACCAGGAAATTCAGTTTCCCTGGTTGCAAGAAAGTATAATATAGCACCAAGTCAGCTCTTCCAATGGAGGCGTTTTATGGAAAACGGTGCTAGCAAAGGAATCGAAAACGAAGAAGAATTAGTTCCTCAATCTGAAGTTAAAAAACTCGAACAAAGAATCAAAAGTCTGGAACGCATGCTCGGTAGAAAGACGGAA
>NZ_RQHW01000051.1 GCF_004770995.1 Leptospira idonii
CCCCTTCGCCCTGCCCCAACCGGATCCTCCTCTTTTTCTTCCCCACCACCTCCAGGAAAAAGCGAGGCAGCGCCCGAGGAAGATCAGGACTTCAACCCATTCGCAGAAGAAGACCAAGATTCCTATAATTTCGGTTACGAGCCTCCTACAGACGACAGTTGGGCGGAAATCGATGAAGGTGCTTTGGGAGACGAAGCCCCCAGCTTCGATGATTTCGACATAAAATAATGGACTTTTAAAATTTCAAATTTGTCCGATACATAGATTATGAAGAATTTCATTCGTTCTCTCTTTTTGGTCGCATTTTTGCCGAATCTTCTTTTCGCTCAATCCGAGCAGATCGTATCCAGCTTGGACGGATTTGCGGAAGCTTCTTGGGGGATGACCTTCGAATCCATCAGAGAAAAATTCATCTCTATGGCCACCAACCCAGAATCCAAAGAACAAATAGAAATCATCAACGAAAAGAAAGACGAAAAACTTCTCATCAAAAGAAACGGAATCTTCTATCTTTACCGATTCTATAAAACCCCAGACATCGTCAGAGAATTGAGACCGAGAGAAGATAAAAGAGAAACAGATCCCAGCATCGTAGGCCAGACGGAATACAGAGAAAGCGGAATTCTCTTTTCCGTAGGAGTGACATTCAATCTAGTTCCTTCCGAAAAAATCAGAGAGAAACTGGAAGGAAAATACGGCAAACCTAGAAAAGAAAGCATAGGAGACGATAAGGTATCCGGAGCTGCTATTTGGGAACTAGTTGATAGAAGAGACAATCCACCTAGAGGCGGTTTTGCGGTACAATGGAGAGAAGGTTATAAAAAAGCTCCTTATACAAGAAGAATCGATTATTTCTCCGCCAACATCAGAGACATGATCGCAAAGGACTATAAAGATTTCTTCAGCGTACAAGAAACAAAAACCTTGCGGGATTTAATCCCATAGTTACTCTGTCTCGTGAGACCAGTTCTCCCACGAGGCAAAATGAATTTATTCCTAGACACAGCCAATATCGACGAAATCAAGAAGGTACACGAATTAGGCCTTCTTGACGGAATCACAACCAATCCATCCATCATCGCAAAATCAGGCCGCAAGTTCACAGAAGTCATCAAAGAAATTTGCAGTTTCGTAAAAGGACCTGTCAGTGCGGAAGTTCTGGCTACGGACGCCCCAACAATGATCAAAGAAGGAATCGAACTTTCTCAGATAGCATCCAATGTAGTTGTGAAAGTCCCTCTCATTCCGGAAGGAATCAAAGCGGTTGTTGAATTCACAAAAAGAGGAATTCAAACCAATGTAACTCTTTGTTTCACTGCCAACCAAGCTCTTCTCGCCGCAAAAGCTGGAGCCACTTTCATCTCCCCCTTCGTAGGAAGACTGGACGATGTAGGATACGACGGATTGGAACTCATCACTGAAATCAGAGACATCTATGACAATTACGGAATCGAAACTCAAATTTTAGCAGCTTCCGTGCGTCATCCGATCCACTTCAAAGAAGTAGCTCTCAGAGGGGCAGATTGTGTGACTTTACCGTACAATGTGTTCGAGATGTTGTTCAAACATCCTCTCACTGACAGTGGACTTGCAAAATTCGTAGAAGACTCTAAAAAACTTACTTGGTAAACTGAGTTTCTTAAAACTAAAAAAGGGAGAAGGTTTCTCGAGATCCTTTTCCCTTTCTACTACCTACTTACCTTTCCTATTTACCTCCTCCTTCTTTTGTCTTTTACCTTAAACTCTTCCTTTGATTCGCCAAACTCAAATAAAGCTTCTTCATCTCTAAAATGCTTTTTTGAATGAATGAAACGATAAAATAACATAAGATTCCGTAAAGTGGCAATACCAACCTATCAGATTGATAGAAGCTAATTCCGGAAGTAAGCAAAATCCAACAGATAAGTAGATAAATTTGAACATAATGGTAGTTAGGTTTTTTAAAATTCAATTTAAACAAAGATACAAGTAAAATAAAAAATGCCAAAGGATAAAAATAAAAATTCCAGGATAAGGTCTTTTTGATTAATTTAGGGATAAGGAAAGGATAAATTGAAGGTGAACTCGGATACAACGGTTCTAAAGAATTATCAAAAAATGCAATGGCAGTCTCCTTAGGATACGCTACAAAAAAGAATTTAGGAAATTCTTTGAAATCTTTTGACTCCCTATTTACATCTTCCCATTTTAAACCGTTTACTCTTCCAAATACTTGTGCTTTGAAATACACTTCCCAAGTTTTTGTGGAAATATCGGAAAACCCAACTTTTCCAGTCCTTTGATAGAATAGGACAGATTGTAATAAAATTAATAAAACGCATCCCCAGATAGCAAATGAATACTTTCTCGATTTCACCTTCCTACGAAAAACAAGCTCCGTTCCTAAATTGAATAAAAACAGAGATAAATAAACAGGTTTTAATACAGACAAAAGAGAGAGTAGAAAGGATGAAAAAGGAAATCTTCCCTTTCTTATAAACAAGGAACGAAAATACAAGCAAACAAGAAAAAATGTAAGAACCTCAGTGAGTGCATGTGTAGAATAAAGAAAAATAGAATAATTAAGAAATAAAATGGCTCCTAAAAAGAGAGTATATAAGAAACTTTTTTTATTTCTATAATGAAGATCCAATAAAACCCAAAAAGAAAAAAGAATGAGTGAAAACTGAACAGCAAACAATAATGCTACATGATTGCCGAAGGAAGACAAAAACAAAGGAAATAAAAAAGGCCGAATTTCCAATTCCCAATTTTGATAAGTTGCTGAATCTTCAAAATAGAACATTCTCTCAGAAAGAGTTTCTAAAATCCCGAGATTTGAAAAATTTCTTAGAAATACCACGCCCCAGAATAAAATCAATATCAGAAACAATACCTTAGGCTTTTTAAAAATGAAATCAAAGAAAGATGATATTTTGAAAGTTAAATTCTTCATTAAAAAGCTCAGGAAACGAACAAAGTTAAATTCTTTTATTTATTAAAGGAAGGATCGGCGTATTTATCCCAAATCATTTTAGTTTGATCCACGAAACATAAAACTGATTGATGAGAAGCATCGTTGAACAACTCACAGTTGCTTTCCGAATTCATATCTATGGCAGATGCCCCGTAAGACACTGCCAAATTTTTGATACCGGCCCACCAAACATTTCCTATATTATGTTTTTCGTATTCTTTATAATACTTTCCGTACACCTTGGGCCAAATCACAACTGTTTTGATTCCCTTCTCCCGAGTGAGCTTCAAAAAAGCCTCCACATAAGGTGTTTGCGACTTTCCCAATTGGAAGGTCTTCATATACAATGCTGAAATTCTTTTGGAATCTCTTTCCAGTTTTTCAGTAGGATTGGCTGTAGTAGCATACATCAGATAATCCCCCTTAGCATAGTTCACCAAACGATATTCTGGATTATAAAATGCGGTGTATTCCTTCAATTTCCCGGACTTCAGTCTGGAAAAGAACAAAGACAAATTGAGTTCCACGGAACGAATGGAGAATGCTCGATCCAAATAAAATTCGTATTTATCTTTCCAAGGGATGTCTTGCCATACTAAATCCACACATTCGGAATCGCATCCCAATCGAAGGAAAGGAGTATTGATAAAACCTTTCGAATCGTCGAAAGCCTCCGGACTCAAAGAAAGAATGATAAACTGAGGCTGAATCCCTCTTTGCAAAAGATCGTTCAGCCAAATATAAGAATACATTGGTATTCCCTGCGGACCGCTGAAATTATAAAGAGACCAGGAAGATTGTTTTTCCGCAGGAATGCCTAGTTCGGAAAAAGGATAGGAACGAGAATCTCCGAAAACTAATGCAAGTTTGGTTTCTTTAATTTTAGGATCTTTTTCCAACCTATCCGCCAAAACCTTTCTATGATGGTAAAACACGGAATTGCCTGCCTGTAAAAATTCCTTATGGAAAACAGGCAGAAGAAAAATCTTATCTATGATCAGCACGGATGCCAAAAGAATGAGCGGGTAAAATAAAAATGGTCGCGAAAACAAGATCCTTTTTTCCTCTTCTATATCGATTCTAATGTTATGGATTTAGGTTCAAGGATTTTACTTTCCCAGAATCTCTTCCTCTTTCACCGCACGAAACTTGCCCTCTTCCAGTTTTTTCTTTTCAATGGAAAGAGAACCGATGCGCACCCGGAACAAATCAATGACGCTTAGATTTTTAGTATGAAACATCCTTCTGATTTGTCTTTTTTTCCCTTCCCTTAGAATGACTCTCAAATGACTCGTAAGTTCGCTGTCGTTTCCGTCAAATTCCAATTTTGCGGGAAGAACTTTAAAAGCACGAAGAGTCTCTCCTCCCTCCCTAACACCTAACTCCAGTTCCTCTGCGATAGGTTTCCATTCCACTTTTTTCTGCAAACTGACGATATATTCTTTTTCGATCTTATGTTTCGGGTGGGTGATTCTTTGGATAAAGTCTCCGTCAGAGGAAAGAATCACCAGTCCTCTGGAATCCAAATCCAATCTGCCTGCATAATTGTATCTTCTGTATTCTTCCGGCAAAAGTTCGAAGATCGTTTGGTCATGGTGTTTGTCTTCGTGAGAAGTCAAAAAACCTGCCGGTTTATTAAAAGCGATGATGCTTGCTAGATCGGGGGAATTTAGGATGGATAGTTTTTTTCCGTCCAAAACGACCAAATCCGATTCAGTATCCACACGGTAAGAGAGATCGGTAAGAGTTTTCCCATTGACTTTCACTCGTCCGGAAAGCACGATTTCTTCTACTTTCCTTCTGGCTCCCACTCCGGCTTTGGCTAGAAATTGATTGATTCTCATCATTTTCCATTTTACAAACCCATGCTTCAAAAAAAAGTCTAATTGAGAAATGAATCCTCTGAAAAAAAAGCCACGGACCAAGGAAAACCACCCCATTCCCAGCCACCCGGAATGGATGAAGGTCAAAATTTCCTTCCCGACAGAAGAGGATTCTCTTTCCAAAGTGAGAGGGGAAGTCGCTTCCCGCAAACTCAATACAGTCTGTGAATCCGCATCCTGCCCCAACCTAAACCATTGTTGGAACAGGCGCACTGCTACCTATATGTTAGGTGGGGATATCTGTACAAGACGCTGCCATTACTGCGATGTGGCTTTCGGAAAACCGGGAAAACTAGATTCGGAGGAACCGTTGAGAGTGGCGGAATCCGTTCTGGAACTGGAATTGAATCATGTGGTTCTAACTGCAGTCAACAGAGACGATCTGAAAGACGGTGGATCGGAACATTTTGCGGAGACAGTGAATCATATCAGACGCCTTCGCCCTAATTGTTCCATAGAAGTGCTCATTCCCGATTTTAAAGCGAAAAGAGATTCCTTGGATCTTCTGTACGCATCCAAACCCAATATCATCAATCATAATATAGAAACCGTTCGTGCCCTATTTCCCAAAATCGCTCCACAAAAGAATTACGAACGATCCTTACAGGTTTTGAAAGACATTTCGGAACACGGATTTATGACCAAAAGCGGAATCATACTTGGATTAGGTGAAACTCATTCGGATGTGGAAGAATGCCTCTCCGATCTGTACGAAAACGGAGTAAGAATGCTCACCATCGGACAATACCTTCAACCCTCTCCCACTCACTACCCCGTTCAAGAATATCTGAAACCGGAAGTTTTTGACGATTGGAAATCCTTCGCTTATAAACTGGGGTTCAAAATCGTAGCATCCAGCCCTCTCGTTCGATCTTCCTATCATGCGGACGAATATGTGCCGGAAGAAATCTAATCCTGCTTTTCTAATTCTTCTTTTTTAGTAAGATACTCTGGTCGAATTTTAAAATCCTGTCGAAAGGATAGATATGAACGAATCGGAAATGAAAGTCTGGCAGGAAGAGCTGGCCAAAACCTTTTTTTTATCCATCTTGCAGGATCTAAGTCAGGTAGAAGAACATCTTTCCGATTTCGAAGTCAAACAACTCATCCTTTCCGGATTAAAACGAATTCCCGATATGGAAGTGGAATGGGGAGAATCGGACCGATTCGGAAAAAGCACTCTTTTGCTCAAAGTCAAATCGAACCTGCTCGTCATCGAAGCAACTCCTCTCATCCATACCATCCGCATTCTTTGGAACGAATATAAGTCAAAAAACAAAGAAACCGAAACGGCATAAAAAAAGCCCAAAGAGAGAGGACTCTCCTTGAGCTTCTTTTCTACTTAAGGGGTAAAGGGAACTTTAGAATTTGGATTTTTCGTAGATAACTTCTTCTACGCTATCCACATCAATTCTTTTGATTCCGTTTTCAGTATGCACCACCATCACACCGTTTTCTTGGCTGATGATCGCACCGATCACTGATTTACCGTCTACTAATACGATTTTTTCAAGTTTTTCGTAGTAGTTCATGATGTCTTTTTTAGATTTGAATTCTTTCGGTTGAGAAGCAAGGCTAGACTCGAATTTTTTCACGTCTTCTTCATGTTTCTTCTCTACTTCTTTTTCCAAAGCTAATCTTTGTTTGTCGAGTTCTTGTTTTTTGATCTCGTCCAACTTATCTGTTTGAGCAGTTTCGCTGAGTTTAGCGATTTGTTCTGCTGTGCTTTTATCCACAGTTACGATTGTGTTGATGTCTTGTTCTTCGGATTTAGTCAACTTAACTGTTTCTACCGCAGGTTTGTTTCCAACGGATTTCAAAGCTTTGTTTACATCCAAAGATTCAACGCTTTCGATTTTAGAAAGCTCCAATGCTTTTCCTGTTACAGAGGAAGCTTGGTTTTTCTCAAGAACTACTTCTACGTTAGATAGAGAGTCTTGTAGCTTTTTAAGATCTGCGTTTGCATTGATCTCATCCGCAGAGAGTTTTTCCAAAGCAGGAACGCGAGGAGCAAGAGCTACAGCTCCATCCACCACTTTTACTTTAGAAGGTTTTCCTTCAGGAGACTCTACGATGAATGAGGTTCCACGAACACCCGCGATTGCGGTTGGTGTAACAACAGTAAAGTTGTCTTCTTTCTTAGCTTTGTTGACTTTCGCGAATACTTTTCCGGATACGAGAGCGATTTGAGTGTCTGTCGTACCAGAATTGTTTTGTGAAAGTTTGCTGAAATCGATTACGGATTTGGGAGAGATACGAATGCTCGATCCATCTGGGAACTGTACGTCCACCTTTCCATTATCGCCGGTTACGATATTGTCTCCAGTTTTCAGAGAAATACCCAACTGAGCTTTTTCTTCCGTATTGTCCGCATGTTTGATGCTGGATTCGCCCACAGCAAACACTACGATCGCAGAAAGTTCGTTAGATTTTTTAGAAGTTTCGCTCACTTCTGCTTCCGGCTTCTTACATACTGTAAGACCCAGAACGGCTACTAGAGCGGTGGTAATGGCTAATTTCGATGCTTTCATATCGTCCTATCCCTTAGTGAAATTCAACTTTCGTCATTTAGGTAAACAAACCAACTGGAAATATTTTTCTTCAGTTTTCTTTTTTTTTAGTATTGCAGAAAAAAATCCCAGGTAACTGGCAAAATTCTAATGTTCTTGCCCCTTTTGCAAATCAAATTTGCCTATTTTTTCTCAATTCCCTAGGTTTTTCAGCTATAGAAAGCGTTTTCCCTCTGAAATTGTCTTTGTCTAAATGGAGGTGGAAAAGATTACATAAATTATGGTCGATACGACAACTTTGGAAAAACGCCCCCCCTCCAGCATTGCTCTTTTGGAAGAAATGGAAAGGACATACAAAGACCTTCCTATGGAAGCCATCGTAAAACAAGACATCCTCAGACAGGGAATTCATTTTTTACCCGAATCATTTCAAGTGGTGGGAGATTATAAAGCCAAAGACTATTTCATATTCTCATTCGATCATATTCCTTTGGCGGATCTGAAAGACGGTGCCGATACGAAGGCCCCGGAAGAGATCAAAATCCAAGGAGGTTACTTTAACCTTCTAAAAACGGTGATCTCCACAAGAAACAACCCTCATTCCCCTTATAAAATGAAGGCGTTAGAGGGGGTTCCTACCCTCTTTTTGGGAGAAACTGTGATCGGAAGCGCAGAATATCCTCCCATTCCCAGCTGGTACAAACATAAAACAAAAAGCGGGAAACTTCCGGGAGAAATCGCTCCTGTCATCGAATGGGGCTACCTCATTTATCTGACAGTTTTTCGAAATTGTCAATATTTTGGTAAAGACGAAGAATGCGCTTACTGCGACATCAATCACAACTATAGACAACAGAAAGGTGCCGGCCGACCTTATACAGGCGTTAAAGACGTAGAAGACATCTTGGAAGTGATGTCCTGGATCGATGCGGAAGACCAAATCGCAAAAGTGTATACGATCACAGGAGGATCCGTCCTCACCTCTCTCAAAAAGAAATCGGAAGTTGACTTTTACCTTCAGTATCCTCAAGCCATCGAAGAAAGATTTCCGAAACGATGGATGGGAAAATTAGTAGCGCAGGCCTTTGAAAAAGAAGACTGCCAAAAATTCAAAGATGCAGGAATCGAAATCTACCACCCTAATTATGAAGTTTGGGATAAAAACCTTTTCGAAAAGATCTGCCCGGGGAAAGCAAGCTGGATCGGATGGGAAAATTGGATCCGCAGAGTGGTAGATTCCGCTGAAGTCTTCGGACCGGAAAAAGTGATTCCTAACTTCGTAGGAGGAGTCGAACTTTCCGAACCTTGGGGTTTCAAAACGGTTAAGGAAGCAGTCGATTCCACAAAACAAGGATTAGATTTTTTTATGAGTAAGGGAATTGTTCCTCGTTTTACAGCTTGGTGCCCGGAACCTTACACTACCTTAGGCCAACAAGCAGGTCCCCCTCTCGTATATTTCTGCGAACTTTTACGTGCCTGGAAAGAGACATTTGAAAAATACAATCTTCCTACTCCTCCTGGATACGGAGAACCCGGACCCGGCAAGGCGGTTTTTTCAGTTTCCGCATTTATGGATGTAATAGGATATTCTGGACGAAATTAATAGATTTTCTGATAAAGAGAAAACCTATTATGCGAATTGATCCTTCTTCTCCGCTCCGTTTCCTGGTTGGGATCTTTTTCCTTTTCCTATGGGGATGCGACGGAGTGTTCCTTCTTCCGGAAGAAACCTTAGTCTTCCGGAAAGGAATTCTGGATCTAAGCACCTACACATTCAAAGAAGACAGCATAGTAGACATCCAAGGGGAATGGGAACTCTATTACGATGAGTTTCATTATCCTCCTTTTCACGGAGAAAAAAAACTCACAGCTTATTTGGATCTTCCGAACTCCTGGCAAGGAATGGAAGTGGACGGAAAAACGCTTCCTAGAACGGGTCATGTCACATTAAGAGGAACCGTTCTCATCAACAAAGAAACAGTGGGACAAGAACTTAGGATCTTTATCCCCGATGTGGCTTCTTCTTACAGAATGTTCGCAAACGGAGTTTTACTGGGAGGGCAAGGAAAACCGGGAATCAATCGGTTCGACGACGCTGCACTCATCAAACCGAAATACTACACTCTCATCCCCGACTCGGATCGGATCGAAATCGTATTTCATATCTCCAATTACGAAAACAACTTCGGCGGTTTTTGGGCCATTCCAAAGATAGGCAACAAATATGCGCTAGATAGAGAAAGAATGATCACCATCGCAAGAGAATTATTCTTGTTAGGTGCTTTGATACTCATCGGTTTGTATCACTGGGGATTGTATTTTTACAGAAGAAAAGAAAAATCCATTTTCTATTTCGCATTGTTTTGTTTTTTTCTGGGCATCCGTGTCGCTTTTACCGGCAACAGATACATATTGGAACTTTTCCCCGATCTCCATTGGCCGACAGTCTTTCGAATCGAATTCACTTCCTATTATTTTGCAGTTCCTGTATTCTTATTATTCATCTCTCATCTGTTTCCTTTGGATTCGAACAAAAAGTTCGTCAAAACCATCCTAGTCCTTTCCTTTTTATTCGGACTGACTCTTTTACTTCCCATTTCCATTTTCACGATTCTGCTCAACGGTTTTTCAGCAATCGTCGTTGTTACGATCGCTTATGTGATCCATGTCAATACCAAAGCGATCCTCAATAAAAGACCCAATTCCAAACTATTTCTTATCGGTTTACTTGCATTTGCATCTTCTGTGGCGTTGGATATCATCCGCCATAGCCTGAACGACAGAGGAGTTTCTTTGACTCCTTACGGTCTTTTGAGTTTTATCTTCTTCCAATCATTGATTCTTTCCAGCAGGATTGCAAGCGCATTCACAAGAGCGGAAGAATTGGCGGAAAGTCTAAAAATATCTAACGACTCTTTGTTGGCATTGACGGAGAACTTGGAATCTATGGTTTCGGAAAGGACTTCCCAGCTCAATTCCACATTGCAAAGATTAAAGAAAGATCTCCAGCTTGCGAAAAAGATACAACAAAAGATATTGCCGACTCAGGACATCCACCTTCCCAATATTAAATTCCATCTTTATTTCCAACCTCAGGACGAAGTGGGAGGAGATTTTTACGACGTATTCGAATTGGAAAACGGAACAGTTCGTTTTTTCCTTGCGGACGCCACAGGCCATGGAATCCAAGCGGCTCTTTATACGATGGCGATCAAATCCGAATACGAAGCGATCAAAAGGTTCATCACCAAAACGGACGATTTGATGAACCATCTCAATCAAAAAGTGCAGAACAAATTCGCAGGATTAAAGATCGTATTCTCATGCTTTTTAGTGGATATAGATACGATCACGAACACAATCTACTATAGTTCCGCAGGCCATCCCGATCAGATTTTAATTTCCAAAGACCAATTTCATTTTTTTCCCAGAACGGGAAACATCATAGGATTAAGAAAAGAACAACCTTACACTCAGAATACGACTAAGTTTTATCCGGGAGATAAGCTCTTTTTGTTCACTGACGGGATTTTGGAACAAAAAAATACGAACAGGGAAGAATACGGAAGAGATAGAATCTTAAACGTATTAAAACGATTCGTAAATAAAGAAGGAGAAAGGATCGTTGCGGAACTAGTGATCGATTTATTTTCCTTCCAAGGGCCGAGCATTCAGGAAGACGACCAGACTATGATGTTCATAGAATGGGAATCCCAGAAAGACAGACCCTAATCAAGGGATAAAAAGAATTTATTTTTTAATAAAGAGCCTATCGATTCCGTGCGTTTCGAACTCTTTATCATATTTTTGAATTTCAACTTCGGACTTTCTCTCCAATTCTTCTTCCGACATCTTTTTCAAATCGGATTCGGAAACGGTTTTAGAAAGATCCCTCTGCCCTAATTCAAACGCAAGATCGGACCAAAAAATATCATCGTTATAAGGATCGATGTACGACTCGTGCAGATTATGGAAAAATTCCTCGGATAAGGAATAGGTTCCGCTGGAATCAACTTCAATCGGTTTTCCTAAACCGGCCTTATGCAGTTTCTGAAAAAGGGATTGGCAGAAAGAATCTACGGATTCTTCGCTTTCTTCATGAGGAGAGTTCACCACCCACTCATAGATGGCCAGCGCCTCTAATAGATGTTTTGCTTCGGATTCGTTTAATTTAATTTCCATAGATTCACATTATATAAAGAATCGCCGGAAGAGGAAACCAAATCTTTGGTTAAGTAGAAAAACTTAACCAAAGAGATTCGGGTGAGAATTTACTCGTAAACTTCTCCAACGAGTTCTGTCACTACAGGTGTGAGGATAAAAGTGAAAGGAGGAAGCAAAAAAGCCCATTTTGTAGATTCTTTTTGGATGATTCTGAATTTGGATCCTTTGTTCTTTTTCACTGCTTCGGAAAAAGATTCCAAACTTTCCGCAAATTCAGCATTTCTTCTCAATGGATAGATGATGAGTAGATTTAAACCGAAAGTGGTTGTTTTTTGATAGTGGTCCGGTTTGCCATCAGGAGTGGGCATGCCGTTGAATCGAGTCGCTTTTTCACTGAGTGCGCAACTCAAGAATAGGAATAAACAAAGGGGAATGGTTAGGTAACGAATCATGGCCTAATGGTTCCAAGCAAGCACGAGGAAACAAGTGTTTTTCTTTCCATTTTTTACGAAGAGTCTAGTATTTTCCCTTTTTTGAAAAGGGAATGAATAAAAATCGGAAAGAAAATTCCAAATCACATAATTACAGTCATACGGTGGCTCAGATAGTCGGAGTAAATTTGTTCCACTAGAATAGAGAAATGAGGATCTTTCTTTAAGATCTCCAATTTCTCATCCAAACTCAAGGCTTTGATTTCCGGATGAAGAGATTTTATGATCACTGCCATAACACTTAAATACCAATCATTGGTATAGTTATCGTCAAGAAAAATAATTACTTAACAAAAATATACATTTCAAAAGACGGGCATTTTCTTAAAAATAAAAGGATTATGTCTAGTTCACTTCAATCGTGAGTTTCCACCCAATCCAGAGCATCTTCCAAACGATCGTCTCCCCAAAATAATTCTTCTTTGTAAATGAAACTAGGAGCTCCGAAAATCCCTAAGACGCGAGCCTTCTCCGTTTCGTTTCTAAGAGCTTCTTTGTTGGCATCCGATTTGGAATTTGCCAGGATAGAATCGATACCAAGAACATTTAACCTTTGTAAAATGGACCTAAGTGTATCTTCCGAAGATATATCTTTGTTTTCCTGAAATTGAGCACAAAACACTTGTTTAATAAAATCGGAATTCCAAACTTCCCCGGAAGATAAAACCGCAATTCTTGCAGCAAACAAACCGTTTGCAGGAAATACGGAAGGGATCACCAAAGGAATTCCCCATTTATCCGCCCTTCGGTTCAAATCTTTCCACATATATTTCCCTTTCGCAGGATAAATATGAAAAGGAGAAGTATCCCAACCCATCGTTTTAAAGATGGGCCCGAGTAAAATCGGTTTGAATACAATGCGGACATTCTTCTCTTTCACAAGAGAAGACACTCTCATCACGGAAAGATAAGAATATGTACTTGCAAAATCGAAATAAAATTCAAGTTCCTTCACGAGGATAATTTTTCCAAACATCCGCAAGGATCTCTACTCCTTTTTGCATATCGGAGGGACTCAAAACGGTGAAGTTCATTCTCAAAAACGAAGAGTCGGAAGAATCAGGAAAAAATTCCCTTCCCGGAACGAAAGCCAAACCTTTTTTAAACGTTTCTTCGAATAACAGAAAACTATCGGTCAATGGAATGCGAACCCAAAGAAACATCCCTCCGTCAGGAATATGAAATTCGAAATCCGGAATTTCGGATTTTAATGTTTCGGCAAATAGATCCCTTCTCTCCCTATAACTGGAACGAATTCGGGACAAATACGATTCCCAATCGCATTCTTTTAGAAATTCTGAAACAACAAGTTGAGACCATTGATTCGAGTTCAAATCGTTCGCTTGTTTGGCAAGGATCATCTTTCCGAAAATACCGGAAGGAACTCTCATCCACCCCAATCTGAAACCGGGAGAAACAATTTTGGAAAAAGAACCCAGCTGAATGCATAAATCTTTTCTTTTTCTGTAGGAAGAGATAGAACTATGTTTTTTTCCTTCAAAATCCAAGAGACGATACGCTTCATCTTCCACCAAAAAACATTCGTTAGAATCCAAAATTTCGGCGGCTTGTCTTTTTTTGGACTCACTCCAAGTATAAGTGGAAGGATTTTGAAATACAGGATTCGTATAAAACAGAGTGATATCTTCCTTTTTCAGTATCTCATCCAGCTCGGATAAATTGACTCCATCCTTTTCCAAAGTAAGAGTCGAAAAAGAAGGAGAATATACCTGGAACGCCTGCAAGGCTCCCAGATAAGTGGGACTCTCCGTTAATACTCTGGAACGATTGTCTAAAAATAATTTACCGATTAAATCCAAACCTTGTTGAGAACCATGAGTGATGATGATCTCCGAAGGAGAAACTTCTTCCCCGAAACCTCCATAATAAAACTCAGAGATCCATTCCCGAAGAGGCAAGTAACCTTGAGATTCTCCGTATTGAAGCGCGATTCCGGACTTGTCCAGAATCACTTTATCTATAGCAGATCGAAACACATCCAAAGGCAATAGACTAGGATCGGGAAGACCTCCCGCAAAAGACAATAGATCCTTTTTCCCCAACGAAGCCTTTAGGATTTCTCGGATAAGAGAAGGACGAAAGGTTTCCGTTCTTTCCGATAAAAGATTTTGTTTCCATTCTACATCCATATTTCCAACTCCCCTTGCATAAATAAAACCGCCTTACCTCCAATCCCTATCCTGGTTCCCCTTACCTCAGTTGAGAAATATCCTTGTCTACGGGACAACTGCAAGGATCGGAAAGAATTACGATTCAACATTCCGGACCAAAGTGGCGTTAGACTGCATTGAGCGGAACCTGTGGCGGGATCTTCGTCGATTCCTAAACAGGGAGCAAAAAATCGAAACACATAATCAAAATTAGGTTTCGAAGAAGGAGCGGTGACGATCCACCCTCTTCCTCCCGTTTCTTTCCTTAAGGCTTCGAAATCGGGAGAAAGATTCAAAATTTCTTCTTCGTGGGAATAAAGTAAAATATGATCTTCCGAATTCCAATACTTACTAGGGGAAATTCCAAACAAAACCTTTCCTTTTTCCGAACTCCAAGAGGAATTCTCTTTGAAAGAATAAGAAGGGAAATCAAGCCAAAGTATATCACCTAACCGGGTCACTCTGAGTTCTCCCGATCTGGAAAAAAATCGAATCTCTGAAAAAGTAGGATTCAATTTTTCGAAAACCACCCATGCGGAGGCAAGAGTGGCGTGGCCGCATAGATCCACTTCATGAGTGGGAGAAAACCACCGGATTTGATAACCTTCCTGATCGGGAACGATATAAGCTGTCTCGGAAAGATTGTTTTCCATCGCAATGTTCTGAAGAAATTCATCATCTAAAAAACGATCCAAAGGAATGACCGCAGCAGGGTTCCCCGTAAAATTACCTTCGCAAAAGGCATCGACTTGATATATGGGCAGCCTGGATTTCATAATAAAAAAATTTTAGTTTGATTTCTAAATTCTGTAAATATACAGTTAGATAAATCTATTCATATACAGTTTTTATGACAAAATACCAAACAGTTGCAGACTCCCTCAAATCGGAAATAGAATCGGGACTTTATAAGGAATCGGAAAAAATCCCCTCTCTTCGGGAAATTCAGGAACTCAAAAACTGCAGTTTAACAACTGCAAAGGAAGCCTACCGCATACTGGAAAACGAAGGGTTTATCGAAGTAAAACCTCAATCCGGCTATTACGTTCGAAAAAATATAGAGAACAAAATCACAGGTCCGCAAAACGAATTCCACGACCATATATCCGCAGACGACCGCATACAATCGATTATGCGGGATGTAATGAACCCCGACTTGATCCCTTTGGGGGCAGCCATCCCTGGAAACGAATTTTTGCCTTTGGGAAAATTTATCACCTCTTACAAAACCGCCTTACTGTACAAAGACATGCACACATACGGGGATCTACAGGGTTTCCCTCCTCTGAGAGAAAAAATAGCGGAACGATCGAGACGATACAGTCACAATATTTCTTCCGATCAAGTCCTCATCACAACGGGATGTACGGAAGCGCTCTCCCTTTCCCTGCAGTCGTGCGTATCCCCGGGTGACACTGTTCTTGTTCCTTCTCCCACCTATGTGGGAATTTTTCAAATCCTGGAAGCACTCAAACTCAAAGCGATAGAAGTTCCTTACAGAGACGAAGTGGGACTGGATGGAGAGGAAGTGGAAAAACTCTGCAAAAAACACAGACCGAACGCTGTGATTATCGCACCTAACTTTAACAATCCGAATGGGGCAATGCTGGACGAATCATCCAAACAGGCGTTGGCAAAAATTTTCTATGAATACAATGTGGCAGTCGTCGAAGATGATATTTACGGAGACCTTCCCCATGTTGGGCCAAGACCGAGACCACTGATCTCTTATTTTCCAAATTCGAAATCCAATCCTCCCTTGTTCGTTTGCAGTTCTTTCTCGAAAACGATCTCCCCAGGAATTCGAATCGGCTGGGTGAGTTCGAAAAACGAGATCAGAAACGTCACCAAACTTGCCAGAGCCTACAAAATCTCTCACAACCAACTGTCACAAATCTCAGCATACGAATTCCTCAGAAAATATCCTTACGAAAGGCATCTAACTTTCCTTAGAAAATCGTTTCACTCAAACATTCAATTGGCCCTCAAGACCCTGGAAAATGCGAGTGAAGGCAAAATGAAAATCCAAAAACCGGACGGAGGATTCGTTCTATGGATCAAATCTCCGTTAGATGGTCAAAAAGTTCTGCAGGAAGCGAAAAAAAGAAAAATCACGATCGCTCCTGGAGTCCTATTTGGTCTCTCCCATCACTGGAAAAAATATTTCCGAATCAACGTGGGACTCAAATGGAATTCCGATCTGGAAAACGCACTGATCCGTTTGGGAGAAATCGTATCGAAATCCTCTTAGGAAACTTTCAAAAAAATATCCGATTTGCATTTGTTTCGAGACTTACGGTATAGTAAAAATAAACGAATCCTTCTTATTCATAAGGAAACGAAAACACAATCAGGAGAAATCGATGAAATATCTGGAAACAAGCCAAATCATTCCTTCCAAGGGAATGTCATACACCATGTATGAAATTGAAGGAGAAGATCAAATCGTTAGAATGCTGACCTTTATCCCGGACAACGATGAAATCCATATCTATCCGAAACCTCCCGTCAAAAAATTATATAAGCCTGAACTTTGTAAGTCCGTCGAAGAGAATGAGTTTTTAGGTCTTTGGGGGATGGGAGAAGAAAGAAAAAATGAGGCTGGAAAGTAACCTTGGCCCCGGACAGAATCGAACTGCCGACACGAGGATTTTCAGTCCTCTGCTCTACCGACTGAGCTACAGGGCCTTGGTTACGACCAAAATATTGCAGAGGGTGTCTATGTCAACGATCCTTTCATTTTTTAATAAACATTCATTCTTATTTTCCCGAAATACAAATCCATTTTGGGGCATAAGGATGTTCTTAATCCTTACCTGCCTGTTTTTTTCAGTAAATTGTTCCTCTTTTTTGCACAAAACCGGAATTATGTGGGAAAGATCGAAATCGGATCTTTCCAAAAAGGAAATCGTTTTGGGAGAATTCCGCTGGGTGTATCTGGAAGGAGGGAATTCTGAAGAAACCGTTCTCACCATACATGGATTTGGCGGAGAGAAAGACCATTGGACCCGTTTTGCAAGAACTCTGACAGGCCGCTACAGAGTGATCTCTCCCGATCTGCCGGGGTTCGGAGAAAATGCAAGAATCCCGGAACGCACTTATTCCATTTTAGAACAATCCAAACGACTTCATGAATTTGCCAAATCTCTCGGTTTAAAAAAATACCATATCGTCGGCAATTCCATGGGAGGTAGCATCGCAGGTGTCTACGCAGCCAATTATCCGGATGAAGTCAAAACCTTGACTTTGATCGATACGGCAGGAATCAAAAGCCCGGAACCAAGCCTTGCGATGAAAATGTATTTGGAGGGAAAACCGAACCCGCTTCTTGTCAATTCCGTTGAAGATTTCGACCGCCTAATTCGATTTAGTTTTGTAAATCCTCCTTATATACCTTGGCCTCTCAAAACATATTTTGCGGAAAACTCAATCAGAAACAGAGAATGGAACGAAAGTATATTTCGGCAAATCAGAGGGGAAGGTTTTCCTTTGGAGCCTCTGCTTCCCAAAATCAAAGCGCCTACTCTTGTTTTATGGGGAGATCAAGACAATATCATTGACAAAAGCTGCACGATCGTTCTCGAAAAAAAATTAAAAGTAAAACATAAAATACTCATACTGCCGGAAGTAGGCCATGGACCCATGATCGAAAAACCGAAAGAAACGGCAGAGATTTGGGCGGATTGGATCTCTGAAAATTGAAGCCAGTCCCTAAGTTTGAAGTCAAAACTCCCAAACGATTCAAATTCGAGGAATGTTTATGGTTTTTGGATCGAAATTATGACGACTGTTTGCTGAGAATCGAAAAAGGATCCGTCTTCAAATTACTAAAGCCGAAGTCAGGAAAACTGCTCGTTCGCATTTTTACTGAAAAAACGAAATTATATTATGAGGTGATCAAAGGAGAACCCTCTCAGGAAAATATTCTTTTTTTAAGAGATTACATCACGGAATGGTTCGATTTAAAAAGAGACTTAACACCATTTTATAAAATTCTAAATCATGATCCCTACTTGTCTTATATGACAAAATCTTATGAAGGATTGAGACTGATCGGCATCCCCGACCTATTCGAAGCGCTCTCTTGGTGCATCATAGGACAACAGATCAATCTTACATTCGCCTATACCTTAAAAAGGAGACTGACGGAAAACTATGGAGAAAAATTAAAATTCAAAGATCATACCTACTACCTTTTTCCGAAACATTCAGTCCTTGCGGATCTGACCGTGGACGAACTAAGGAAACTTCAATTTTCAGGAAAAAAAGCGGAATACATCATTGGAATTGCAAAATCTTTTTCAGAAGGAAAAATCAATAAAAACGATCTCGTTTCCTTACCTGACTTGGAATCGAAGCAAAAATTTCTCACTCAATGGAAAGGCGTGGGGATATGGACAGCTAACTACTCTTTGATGAAGTCCCTCAGAGAACCATCCTGCATTCCTTACGGGGATGTGGGATTATGGAATGCGCTGGAACGACATCGAATCATACAAAACAGAAACGAAAAAGAGAAACTAACAGAGTTTTTCGAACCATACAAAGGCTGGGAAAGTTATCTCGTTTTTTATCTTTGGAGAAGCCTTTCCGAAGCCTAAAGTTTCGACCTGTTCTCTTTTTTGCTGAATTCTTTTTTCTAATTTTTCATTTTTCTTAAAAAAATGCTTGTACTTTCCACGCTCGAAAATGATATAAACTCGTGGCTTGGAAAGAGGACAGAAAGTATCTATTGGGAATCACGGGATCCATCGGTTCCGGGAAATCCACAGTGACTCGACTTTTTGCCGAATTAGGTGCCTTTCGCATCAACTCGGATGAAATCGCCAAACGTTTCACAGATCCTGATTCGCCCATCAAAGAAGAACTCAAATCCATTTTCGGGAAAGAGATCTTCGATAAAGAAGGTGCTCCGATCAAAACAAAGATCGCGGAACTGGCTTTTGCCAATCCCGATCTTTTAAAAGCGATGAATCAATTGATCCATCCTTTGGTTCGTAAAGAATTCAAAAGACAATACGAAGATGCTCCTCAGGACAAAATCATTGCCTGGGAAGTTCCTTTGCTTTTTGAGACGGATGCCCACACTCTTTGCGACGGAAAACTATGCGTCACCACGGACCAGAAGTCCGCCTGGGAAAGAGTGGAAAAAAGAGGGGGAATGAGCCGGGAGGATTTCGAAAGAAGAACTGCCGCCCAAATGGATTTGGAGAAAAAAAAGGCACTCTCCGATTTCGTGATAACGAACGATAATTCTATAGAAGAGCTAAAAAAACAAATAAAGTCCGTGTACGAAACGATTTTAGCCACGGCCAAGGGTTCGGTATGAAAGAGAGAGTTTTTTACGTAATTAATTTAGACAAACAAAGGATAGGTGTTCTTTCCCTGTTTTTATTCGCATTGTTTTTCTCCTTTTTCTTTTTGGGAGTATCCGTAGGAAAAGGAAGACTAGAGAGCGCACCTACTCCGAATACAGCTTCGTTGCAACAAACGAACACGGAAGAAACGTCTTCTCCAGCGAATAAAGAAGAATCGATCCCTGCGCCTATGAGTTCTTCCGATCCTAATACTAAACCGTCCAAGTCCAAGGAAACAGTTGCTTTAGGTTCCGGTATGGAAGTTCCCATGGCGGATGTTGGAAATGTAACGAATCCATATTATGCGGAAACTTCTACTGCCAAAGACGAAGAGGATGAGAAAAAAGCGCAAGTGGTTGATTTAAACAAACCTACAGTGCTTCCTAAAAAAACGGCAACAAAACATACGGAACTTGCATTCAAAAACCAAGCTCCTGTGAAAACGAAAGTAGCTAAGAAAGAAACAGTAGTTGTTCCTGCGCCAGGAAAACAATTGTATACTTTACAATTGGGTGCTTTCGGAACAAGAGATGGAGCGGAATCTTTCTTAGCGAAGGTAACTTCCCAAAGCAAATCGAAATTATCCTCCAAACCGTTCATCGTTTACAAAAACGGTTACTTCGTTGTTCAAATGGGAAAATCTTCCGACAAAGAACAATTGAAAAAACAACTCTCTAAGTTATCTGCGGAAGTGAAAACGAAAGCGATTGTAGTTTCTTTCATTCCACTAGCTCGTTCTTAATTTTTAGCAAAAAAACAACCTTGGCTTTCCCACTGGCTTTCTAAGTTATCCTCCGAACTTAGAAAGCCTTTCTTTGAAATCATACCTTTTTTCTTTCTACTCATGCCGGATTCAAGTCCGGCTTTTTATTTTTCCAGAAATTCAATATATAAAATTATTCAAATAGAATGAAAATCTAAAATTTCAAGTAAAACAAAAGGATTTCATACAAAATTTATATAAAAGAAAACATAGAGAGACCGTGAGGACAGAAAGAACGAAAGTCTAAATAGAGAGAACAATCAATAACCTGCCGAACCAAACTGGCTCAAACAGAAATCAAAAACAAGGGGGAAAATAAGGAATAAAAAAGGAAGGGGATTTACTTCCTGCGGGCGGAGGGACTTGAACCCCCACGCCTCACGGCGCCAGAACCTAAATCTGGTGCGTCTGCCAATTTCGCCACGCCCGCAAGTAGTGTGTAAGGGCATCTTCTCGAATCATCCCCGGCTGTCTAGCTGTTTTATTCTTTAAGAAAGTATTTCCAGAAACAATTTCACTGATAAATCAATGTCGCATTTAAGGAATGACAACAACTCTCCTCTTCGCATAAATGTTTCAGGCCGACCGATATGAATATCCTCGATTATATGCAAAACATTTCCACACAAACCTACCTGCGGGGAGATGTGATCTTTAAAGAAGGAGACCCTCATGATGGAAGTATGTACTGCATCATGCAAGGGATGTTTGCAGTTACAAAAAAAAATCCTAACGGTATGCAAGAGATCATCAGAGGAATGGGACAGGGAGAATATTTCGGAGAACTGGCCCTACTCACTCGGAGACAAAGAGCGATGACAGTCAGCGTGGTTTCCGTTAACGCAAAACTGGGAATCTTAAGAGAAGAACAATTCGAAAAGCTGGCCAAAACAAACGCTCATTTTCTTTTTCATCTGCTGAGAAGTTCCGTGGAAAAATTGCATCATGCGGAAATGCGTCTTTCCGAGTTGGAAAAACTCATCGAAGAGATGAAGGATGTGAAAAAATGATCCGTGCTGAAAATCTAAAACAATACCTAAGCGAAGTTACCGTACAACATTTTCCCAAAGGCGTCCAAGTTTTCTCCGAAGGAGAAGAATCCAACGGAATCATGTATTTCGTTTTCTCCGGCAAACTTCAAGTTTTTAAAAAATCAGGTTCCGGAGAGGATTTGATTCTGCGCCAAATCGGACCGGGAGAATTTTTCGGAGAATTAGCTCTAGTCCACCCCTTCCCTCGTGCCGCCACCATCATCGCATCTTCCGAAGAAGTGAGATTAGGAATCATAACAAGAGAAACCTTTCTGGGAATGGGACATGAAAGCCCTGGGTTTTTATCCGTTCTTTTGAATACTGTCATCCGTCGTCTAACAGAAGTTGAAGAAAAAATCTCAGAATCCAAAGAAGTGATTCATGCGATACTCAATCAAGAGGAAGAAACGACAACAACTCAAAACACCTCACAGCCACCTAACGAAGGGGAAAAAAGTTCCCAAGAAAAAACGGATGCGGAGTTTATCCCTCCGGAACCGTCGTAACCAAACAAACCCTTGCCTTTGGCTTTGCGCCTGATAAACTAGGATCATTCCGTAAATATTATATCTAAAAATTTCTTGACTTCCCCTAATTTCACTCCCATTTTTTGGGAATGGCGCTCCATCTGTTTCGTTATCCTCTTCCTATCGTCCTAGTCGCAGTCATCTTCTTCTCGATTCCCTTTCTCAATTTTTTTATGACTGCTGCTCTTTACGACCTGAATCAAAGATGGGATCATGTTTTCGAGCGCATTCAGCCACTTCAATATCTTTTGTCGGTTTTGGGGTTAGTCATTTCCTACGGACTCATAGCAAAAAAGAAATTCGGTTATTATTTATTTCTAATATTTTCGATCGTATTAGCATCTTATAATCTCTGGATGATCGCTTGGATCAGTTTGGGAAAAAAACTGTTTATGGCAGGGATGAGAATTCAAGCATCCGATATCGTTTGGAACGCAGTTTTGACTACGATCATCCTTGGTCTCATTTTTTATTTCCTTCGTAAGGAAATTTCAGCACCATATTTTAGTTTGGTGAATCGAGGATGGAGAGCGGGTTACAGAGAAACTCATCCGATTCCTTTCCATTGGACGAATATGGACGGAGAAAGAGAAGGAGACGGGTTCACCATCAACGTTTCGGGGTCAGGTGCTCTCATCCCCCTTCCCGCTCATCATTTTCTAAAAGAAGGAGATCCGATCAATCTTCTCATGAAACTGGAAAACGAAAAAAGAGAACTCATCTCTATTTCCGTCAAAGGAACGATCATTCGTTTGGATCGGGAAGAAAACGGTTCCGATTTAGCAGGCATTATGTTTGAATTTCTTCCGGTTCAAAAGGAAGAAAAAGAAGAGTTCGTTCGATTTTTAGGAAGAGTGTTTGCTCCTCGTTATCCGGTACAAAACTCCGTAGAGGCAGGAAGAAAAGAAGCGGGAGAATCTTCGGGAGAACTAGTCAATATTTCTACCGAAGGTCTTTATGTTAGATCCGAAACCGTTTACGAAATGGGAGAGGTCATCTCCGTGAGAATCAACACTCGATCGGGAAACATTCCTTTGAAAGGAATCGTAAGATGGTCCAACCCGCAAGCGAAATACGGTAAACCGAAAGGTTACGGGCTTCAGATAGAGTCTGTGGAAAATCTAAACCATTTTCGAATTTGGGTTTGGAAACAAAGATTTAAAATCTTTCACGGAAGGTAATTACGATTTTAATATTTTTTCCGCAACTAACAGATCGGAAGGTGTAGTAATTTTAATATTTTTGGATGAGGAATCTACGATTCCCGTTTTTTTCCCCGCTCTCTCCAACCAAGAACATAAATCGGTAGGATGAGAGCTTTCCTCTTTTTCCAAAGGAAGCTCCAATAATTCTTTTAACGTTTTACCGTAAACCACTTGGGGGGTTTTCACGAAATACACTTCCTCTCTAGGTACGGACTTTTCCGTAAAACCTGTTCCTTTTTTCACATGAACCACTGTTTCCGAAGAACCTAATGCAAGTGTGGCGGCTCCCACATTCAAACAAACTCCTACGAGCTGATCCAATTCTTCATGAGTGAAAAACGGCCTTGCCGCATCATGGATGAAAATTAAATCGTCTTCGTCCCAAGGAATGGAACGGATCCCTTCCAAAGTGGAAAGATGCCTAGTGTTTCCTCCGGGAACGATTCGATCGTTCGACTCAAGATGATCCTTCGCCTCTTCTTCTATTTTCAAAATCCAGTCTTTATGAGAAACAAGTGTTAGAGATTTAAGAAGTCCCCAAGATCGAAAGACCTCTAAGGAATGAAGAAAAAGGGGTTTGCCCCCCAATTCTAAAAACTGTTTCGGAGTGTTTCCTCCGATGCGGGAGCCGACTCCTCCCGCAAGAACCAAGGCGTATATATTTCTCATCTTTAAGAAATAACTTGAATTTCGTTTTTATAAATATCCGAAAGTTCTTGTTTTTTGCGGATGAGCTTAAACTCCTTTTCGTTCGTGAGAAGCACTTCTGCGATTTCAGGAAAACTATTGTAGTTCTTAGTGGACATAGCGGAACAATAAGCACCCACAGCTTCCATCACCACATAATCTCCTGTATTCGCCTTTGCCATAGGGCGAATGATAGGTTCTCCCCCTTCTTTTTGAGTGAATACGTCTCCGGATTCGCAGCAATGGCCTACCACTACGTAATCCTTCACTTCGGAACTTGTTTGTCCCGACTTGGAAACAGTCACAAGAGGATGTCTGGCGCCGTATAAGGAAGGTCTGGTGTTGGAATCCATTCCTGCGTCTAACTTTAAGAAAGTGAATCCCTTAGAGCCTGTATCTACTTGATCGTCGATCGTAGTGACCATAGCTCCGCAAAGAGCGATCAGATAAGTTCCCGGCTCTATTTCCAATTTCAACTTTCTGCCGTGTTTTTCCGCAAAGTCGAGGAACAATTGTTTTACAGGAGCGCCGATTTTTTGAAGGTCTGTAGTTTTTTCATCCTCCATCCTTCCTACTTTGTAACCGCCACCTAAACTAACGGTCGATACATCCCTGAAAATCTCTGCGTATTCCAAAGTGTAATGAGCCACAGCCTTCCATACTTCAGGATCACTTCCGGAACCGATATGTGTGTGGACTTTGTGGACGTTCAAATTGTATTTTTTGACAATCTCTTTCACTTCTTCGATTTTTTCGTGCCAAATTCCGAAGGAAGAAGTGGCTCCCCCTACATCTGCCTTTTTCGTATGGCCGGAACCTAGTCCTGGATTGAAGCGGATGGAGATTTTGCCTCCAGGAAATAATTTTCCGTATGCTTCCAATTGCTGCAAGGAACAGGCGTTGAATAAAACTCCCGATTTGACAAGAGATTCCAGATCTTTAGGCATTTGCTGGGATGTGATCATGATCTCAGAGTGGGAGAATCCTGCCGCCAAAGCACGATAGACTTCATGTTCCGAGGATGCGTCGATTAAGATCCCTTTTTTTTTCATGATTTTGAGGACATTCGCATTCGGATTGGCCTTCATTGCATAACGAACGCTTAGACCGTAAGCATTGGGAAACTTCAGGGTTTCTTCACATTTTTCTTCGATCAAGGACTGGGAATAAACAAAGACGGGAGTTCCGAAATTTTCCGCTACGGAACGAACCTGTCCCTCATTCAAAAACTTTAGTTTTTCGATTGATGTCATAAGAATTAAGATAAACCTTTCAATAGGTTCCATTCTTAAAAGTCAAAAAAAGTAATATGGCAGGAAAGATCACCCACATAGAAGCGCTCTCCCAGGTGAAAAAACACTTGGAACACGGCAATGCCACTCAAAGGAAAATCGCAGCACTACTCAATCGGCCGGATGTCGCTTCCTATGCGAATTTAGGTGCGGTCGCCCCCGATATTTTTTATTTTTACCATGTACTGCAGCCGACCAGAACGAAAAAAGCGGCTTTCTGGGGGGACTTATCCCATCACTCTCGTGTAACAGAACTTATACTTAACTTCCTGAATCAAATCCACGATACGGAGATGGGTCTTTATAGAGATCGTTATCTCGCTTTCGCACTGGGATACATTTGCCACTGCGTGGTGGACATCCAAACCCATCCTTATATTTTTTATATATCCGGCGATTACTATAACGACGATAAGAAGATCTCCTATCAGGCGCAAGTCAACCATATGAAGGTAGAGTTCGGATTGGATACGATGCTCCTTCACTACAGATGGGGAATGAGTGCCAGAGAATACGATTTCCCCCAATACATTGACATCCGCCATAGAACCGTGGGAATCAAAAATAAAATGGATCCCATTCTTTGGCAGTTTTGGCTTCACGCACTCAAAGAAACATTTCCACAGGAATTCACATCTTCCTATCTAGGCTCCGAAAAGAAAATCATTCCGGGTGATATATTAAACGAATCTTATATGGGTTTTTATCGTTTCAATTCCACGATCGATTCCAGAAGTCCCTGGATGAGAGGGCTTGTCACTTTGGTAGACAACCTAACTTTCCATAAATACAACGCAAGCGTTCTCATGCTTCCCACTTTGGAAACGATCAATCCTAAAATCATGAACGAAGAAAAAAGGGAATGGCATTATCCTGCAGACCCGAAACGGGTTTTTAAAGATTCGTTTATCGAACTTTTAAACCAAGCCAGTCATGCAGCAAAAGAAATCCTAACACGCGCCTACGAATATAGCTTTTCTCCAGAAAGCAGATCCAAGATCTTGGAGACATACGGCGGATACAATCTGGATACCGGTCTTCGTTATCAGGGAATTTCCAGCATGAAAGAATTTTCCCCTTTGATTTAGTCCTTCTTCCTATATAAATAAAATGTTTATGAACGAGAATCGCAAATGAAACAAGAACCCGTAGGGCTCTTTGAGAAAGTTTTTATCGTATGGTTTCGAGATCTTACTTCCTGGATTTGGGATCAGGGAAACGTTCTTCGAAAAACTACGATCGCCATACTGATCCTAGGGACATTGAACGTCTTTCTTCTGACAGGTTCAGTAAAAGATTTTTTTCGCCTGAAGGAAGCTGCTGAATACGACATCCCTTCCATTCTTTTTGCACAGAACGAAAAAGGTAAGTTCGAGCCGATTGCAGAATATTATAAATTTTCAAGAATTCCCGTAGAAGTTGCTTCTTTAAAAAAAGAAGCAAACCCTCTTTCTACCGATCATAGACACAAACTGATTCAATGTTTTCTTTCTACGGAAGACAACCAATTCTATTCCCACAATGGAATCGATTTGAGGGGAATCGCACGCGCCTTCGTTGTCAATATTTTGGCAGGAAAAGTGAAAGAAGGTGCCTCTACCATCACACAACAGGTGGCAAGGCTAAAGTATCTTACAATCGAAAGATCCATTGCAAGAAAAGCCAGAGAAGCTTGGCTTGCTACTCTTCTGGAAACCGCCTACTCCAAAGATAAAATTTTGGAAGTGTATTTGAATGAAATTCCTTTAGGACATGGAACCATAGGTGTAGGTGCGGCAGCGCGGTTTTATTTCAGAAAGGAAGTACAGGATATCAGTTGGGGAGAGGCTGCCATTTTAGCAAGTCTCACAACAAGACCCACTCAATTCAGTCCTTTGACAAATCCGATTACGAGTGTAAATAAAGTAAGAGTCGTATTCAAAAAGCTCATCGAAAACGGAAGGATGAGCGTAGCAGATGCGGAAAAAGAATACACTCACCTAATGGACTATTATGCGACCCTGAACCGTTCTCCGAACGATTCCGCTTTTTCGGACAGATTGAACAGATTCCCTTATATCACTGAATATATTCGTAAAAATCTCCTCCGAACCATCGGAAAGGAAAGATTATATAACGGCGGACTGAAGATTTATTCTACGATCAATATCAAACACCAGGAAGAAGCGGAAAAAGCTCTTCTTCCCGCACTCCACAGACAAAGCCAAGAATCCAACCAAAGAGCTTTCCGTAATGTGGACGCATTCGACGATTTATTCGGTTCCAGCTATCAGTTATTAGAGCTTCTTTACGATCTTCCAGAGTTCAAATTTAAAATCTCCCGTTCGGAAAGAACTTTCTCTTCCGCCTACCAGGAAGAGATCCGCGATATTTTCACCACATTAAACCTGCTTGTGGGAGACGATTCCTTAGGAGACGTTTTGGATAAAAATTATATCCAACAATCTCCTCAAGACCATCTTCTCTCCGTGGAAGGTTCTCTTATCTCCATCAGACCAAACACAGGTTATATCACTGCCATGGTGGGAGGTTCTGGTTTCCGTTCCGACAACCAACAAATCCGATCTTTTCAGGCGTTCCGACAACCTGGTTCCGCATTCAAACCCATTTTGTATGCTGCGGCAATGGACTACTCAGGTAAAAATCCCGATCCGGAAAAAAACGTAACGCCTGCTACCTTATTTGCGGACTCCCCTCTTCAATATCTGATGGAAGACGGAGACGAATGGGCTCCTGAAAATTACAGTGCAGAATATTCAGGATTCGTTCTTCTAAGAAAGGCTTTGGAGCAGTCCAAAAACTCGGTTGCAGTAAGGGTGTTGGAACAAATCGGTCTTTCCAATATTATGGACACCTTACGAGGGTTATTGCAACTTCCAGGAAGAGACATTCCTTATAACTTCAGTGTATCCTTGGGAAGTTTCGAACTCACTCCTTACGAATTGACAAGAGCTTACGCAGCCTTGGCGTCGGGAGGAAAAACGGTAAATCCGATCTCCGTTCTGTATGTGGAAAACCAATCGGGAGAAATCATCAAAGACTTTCGAAAGGAATTCGATGAATCTGATCGCAAACAAGTCATCAGCCCGGAAGCCGCCTTTCTCATCACATCCATGATGTCGGATGTGGTCAAAGACGGAACAGGAAGAGGCGCTCTTTCTTACGGTCTCTCTCGTCCAGCTTATGGAAAAACAGGTACTACAAATAATTTCAGAGACGCCTGGTTCGTAGGATACACTCCCGAATTAGTCACTTCCGTTTGGTTCGGCTACGATGTAGGAACTATTTCTTTGGGAAGAGGAATGACGGGAGGAAGATTGGCCGCCCCTGTATGGGGTCGATTTATGGCTAGATCCTTGGAATCGGAGCCTAGAGCCGAATTTACTTGGGCAAATGACCTAAAGATTGTTCGCAGATCTGTGTGCACAATGTCAGGAAAATTGCCAGGATCTCAGTGCAGAGAGCTGATCGAAGAGTATTTTATGCCACAAACCCTTCCGAAAGAGGTTTGTGCGGACCATGGATCTCAGTGGATTTCTACAGATTCCACTCCTTCCGTGTCTCATAGGCAGGAAAAACCTAAGACAACTGTCACTCCTAAGGAAAAAAACCATTCGGAAACGAAACAAAACCAAGTCCTCCCCAAAAAGAAGAAAAAGAAAAGTCTCTTCAGCGGGGATGAGGATATTGACTACTAAAAAGGCTTGTCACATAAACCAAAAATTCTGAATCTCACAGAAGGGTAAAAAGGAGCAGGAATGGCGATAGGTAAAGACACCATCAATAGCGTAATCGGGCCGGGTTCGATTTTCGAAGGAAAATTTTACATTGCGGGTTCCCTTAGAATCGATGGTAAATTCGAAGGCGATATCAAAACGGAAGACGCCCTCGTCATTGGCGAGACTGGAAAAGTAAAAACGAATATCAGTGCGAAGGAAGTGATCATTTCCGGAACTTTGATCGGAAACATCAAAGCTGAAAATGAAGTAAAACTTGAAGGCACAGGTAGAATGTTAGGTGATATCACCGCTCCTTACCTTGAATTGCAAAAAGGTGTGGTCGCAAAAGGAAATATTACCATAACCGGTGGTCAAAAGAAAGATGTTCGCAAAATCGTTGAAGAATCGTTTGGTGGAATTAAATCTTTAGACACCAAGGAATAAAAACCTTATTCGGTCATCATGCTACTTCGATCTCCGGAAAAAACTACGATCGGTAAGCATGTCTTACGCTGGGGAAATATCAATATCATCCAACTTTCCCCGGGTAAATTCTTTTATAATGTTCACTTGCAAACTTCCGTATTTCACGGAACCATAGACCTCAACCGCAAACGATATAGAATCATCCCTCTATTTCTTACTTCCGCTTCCCTTGCCCTACTGTTTAGTCTGATTTGGAACAAACCCAGTTACGACGAAAGTTATCTTGATATGGAAGCAAGCAGCGCTGCAGCAGCAGTGGAAGAAGTTCAAGAGAACGATACCAAGGACAGAGAAGCCAAATCTGCGGATGAAAAATACCTGCAAGAAACGGAAGATAGAAAGTTCGCAATCCTTCGTTCTGCCGAATTGGATCGACCCACAGAAGACAAACTGAAAAAACTGAAAGTCACTCAGTACAAAGTGAAAAAGAACGAAACGCTTTCAGAGATCGCAAGTAAATTCAAAGTGTCTGCAGAATCCATTGCAGGTTCTTCCGGAATCCAGGCGGAAGTGGCTTTGCTGCAAGGCCAAATCCTCAACATCCCCAATAAACAAGGACTTGTTTATAAACTGAAAAAAGGCGATACATTGGCCAAAGTTGCGGACTTCTATAAAGTCAAAATGGAAGATATCTATTCGGAAAACAGTTTAGAAGATTACGATCTACTTAAATCCGGCCAAAAAGTTTTTTTACCAGGCGCTGTCATTCCAGAGACGGGACCTATCTGGAGAATTCCTGTAACATCCAAAGTGATCACCTCCGGCTGGGGAACCAGAAGTTATCCTCAATATAAATTCCACATGGCGATCGATTTACGTGCCAATTACGAACCGGTTTATGCGGCTAGAAAAGGTAAGGTGATCTTTTCCGGATGGATGGGAGGATACGGAAATGCGGTTATGATTCAACACGATGAATCATACCAAAGTTTATACGCTCACAACTCCCGCCTTTATGTAAAACAAGGGGACTATGTGTCCGCAGGGAAACAAATTTCACGTTCAGGATGTACTGGTTACTGTTTCGGGCCGCATCTTCACTTCGAAATCATCAAAGACGGAAAAAATATAAATCCTACTAAAATCCTCAAGGGGTTTTCTTATAAATGAAATTCAAAGCTGCCCTACTCGGTTTTGTCTTACTTACATCCGGCTGTATTCCAGCGGTCAAACTGAACGAAGAATTAAACAAAAGAATTACGGATAGTTTCGACGAAACCAAAGTGCTTTCCGTCAATTTCGTCACGACAAGGAGATCCAATCCTGTGACGGCTCCTAACTGCGACAGTGCCACTTACGGTTTTTTGACCGATATAGGAGTTCATTACGGAGAATGTGCTTTGAACATTCCCGCAAAACATTCCATTGGTGACGTCACTTGGGACAATTCTCAGGATAGAAATTCTTTCTTTCAACTTTTGGGAAAAAGAGACAACAGTGAAGAAGAATTTTTCGCTAAAATCAAAGCGAACCCTTTTGAAGAAATCCTAATCTTCGTGCACGGCTTCAATGTGAATTTCGATGAAGCGGTTGTGAGAGCCGGGCAAATCCGTTACGATTTGAAATTCCCCGGCGAAGTGATTCTTTACTCCTGGCCTGCCGGCTCCGAAGCTGGAGTTTTGAATCAACTTATGGTTCGAAGCGTTTATGATTCCAACTTCAATGAAGCCAGACTCAATCGTGTTCCTTTCGGTAATTTTTTAGGAAAGGTAGAAAAACTAGGAAAGAAAATCCATTTGGTAGTACATAGTATGGGACACCAAGTAGTTCTTCCTGCAATCGCTTCGGAAGTAAGAAACGGAAGAAAAAAGTTTTTAGACCAATTGATTTTAAACGCACCTGATTTTGATAAAGCGGAATTCGGCCTAATCACAAAACAATTATTAGATTCATCGAACAGAATCACTCTCTATTGTTCTCCTGGAGACAATGCACTTGTTGCCTCTCAGAAAGTAAACGGAGGAAACAGAGCGGGAATGTGTTATAAATTCGAAGGGATCGACGTGATCAATGTGAACGAAGTGGACTCTCCCGTTCTAGGGATCGGGGGTCTTGGTCACGGATATTATTCTTCCCGCCCCATCCTTACGGACATCTATCAAGTTCTTCTGGGAATCTCCGTGGAGAAAAGACTTTTTATCCGTAAGTCAGGAGCAAACAACGGAGAGAATTGGGTGCTGCGAAAGTAAAACAGTCCCTTTTCTCGCCCGAACATCTCTCGTTCTCAGGGCTTTATAACCCGGCTCCTTTTTCGAGAAGAAACAAAGAATGGTCGATTAGATTTGCTCCTCCAGGTTCTCCATGACCGGGAATTACTATTTTAGCGTCAGGATATCTTTGTTTCACCGATTTCAAAGAAATATTCCATTTTGTAAGATCCGCTTCCCCTATGTATCCCAGATGCGACGATTCAAGTGATTTTACAAAACACCCTCCATATAACAACTGTATATGAGGCAGCCAAACAATGATATTGTCTTTTGTATGCCCATGACCAGGATAATAAACTTCGATACCGACTTTTCCTAAACTCAATCTAGGATCCAAATCCAATTTAGGATCGGGGCGCATAAATCCGTTTTTTACCGCTTCTGCTGCCGTCAAACTGGTGCTCAACACAGGAATATTATTTTCTTTAAATATTCTAATTCCCGCAATACGGTCCCCATGACCGTGTGTTGCGATGACGAAACTGATTTTTTTCTGAAACCTTTTGTAGGTTTCTCTGATCAAAAAAGAGGTTTGTTCTTCCGTCCAAGGAGTATCTATGATTAAAATTCCCTTTCCCGTCACTACTACAAGTCCGTTGGCTGAGAATAATTGCCCGAGTGCGCTACCTACGCTTCTATGAAGAAATACATTCTCACGGACGGGTATAATCTCCACTTCGTCGTCTGGAACGACGGGTGAGACCCCTGAGCGAATCCAAGAGCAGCTTAGACTCATAAAACAAAAAGAGCAAAATAAGAGTAATAGAACCTTTTTATATAAGCCAAAAGTCTTTATTATTTTCTCAATATTTATTGATTTCATGCTAAGATACATGATTCTAAGTTAATGACTTCTAATAGAAACGGAAGCCTTTTTTACTTCGGAGAAAGGATACTGCTCAGTTGTTCCGGATTGGAAACGGAGCCGCATTCGCATTATGCGGTTTCCATACTTTTTTCCTTAACGAAACCTTTTGAAATCATTTTAAAAGACGGCGGAAAAGAAGTTCATTCAGGAGTGCTGATACCGCCTAATTTTTATCATACACTCATTGCAAGGGATTCGGAAATGATCGTTCTACAGTTGGATCCTAGAAGCGACGATTACTCCTCTTTGAAAGCGAATTTTTCCGGAGAAAAAGCGCACTCGCTTTCCGAATCTTACCTGGAAAAACTCAAGCCTTCTTGTGAAAGATTGATGACCGGTGATTTGGATTGCAAATCAGCCGAAAACTTATTTTATCAAATTTTAGAAAGTTTAGGCGGATCCAGACAAAGAAAGGAAAAAACAAATATGGACAGCCGAATGACTAAGGCTGCGGATTTAATCAAAACGAATCTTCCTCATTCCATTCCGGTGTCTCGACTAGCCAAAGAAGTAGATTTATCCAAAGACCGATTGATGCATTTATTCAAAGAGAACTTCGGACTGCCTCTGAGACAGTATCTATTGTGGCTAAGACTTCATGAAGCGGCGAAGATGCTGCAGTCCGGAGGAAATTTAACAGAAGCTTCTCATGCGGCCGGTTTTTCGGATCAAGCCCATCTCAGCCGCACTTTTAAAAAAATGTTCGGGGTTCAACCTTCCCGATTTTTAGGACAGGGCAACAAAATCAAAGTTTGTTTTTGTAGCCCCCATTCCTGAACTAAGCGTGTTTTAAAGGTTTTGAAAAATCTTTCCATTGCCCTCTTGCTTTTAACTCTTGTTCAACGGCATCCTTCAATTCGGTGCGGTATCCCAATTCGAAAAACACATCCGCCACTACAAATAAGGGAGCGGATACGAGTGCTTGGAATAAGTTATCAAACAAAGCCGGTCTGCTTTTTTCGAACACGAAGTGACCGTAAAACTGAGAACCCCAACCTACCAATTGGCCGATTCCGAACAGAGTCCATGCCATTCCGGACGACAAAGTAGATGTGAGATACTCCGCAGCGAAAAAGAGAGAACCGAAAAGAACTGCGGATACCAAAGCGAACAAAACGTCCAAAGTAAAATAATATCCGAGAACTAACACAGTAAAGATGGCAGAAGCGGTAACTTGGTAACCGGCAACTTGAAAAATCTGGAAACGGCTTAATACCAAAAACAGGGTAAAGCTGATGGTAGGAACACCGATTACGTGAATCCAGACGTTTCTCTTTTCTTGATGGTAAGCCGAATAAAAGGCCATTTCTTTTGCAAAGCGCATATTCTATCTCCTGAACCTATCAAACAATATACAATATTTTAGGAGAACCGACTTGAACGAATCTGTCGGGAGAGGAAAATTTTGTAGGGTCTCCCCGCCCTGATCTCAGTGGGTGGGGATCCTGGAGTTCCTACCAAAAAACGGACATTAAAAAGCTCCTTTTTAGGAGACAAAAATGTCGAAGAAAATCAAATATTAT
>NZ_RQHW01000007.1 GCF_004770995.1 Leptospira idonii
GAATGCACGGCAGATCGAATGATATCGATCCACCGCATAACCTAAAAACTCCCAAGCTTTTTCTGCTTTCTTATCTCTCCAATCCTGATAGGGATAATCAGGATTTCCTATCGACGGGTAGTAGAGCGGGTTGTCCGGTCTGCCGTTCTCGCGGAATGGCTTGATTTCTTCGGAGATAAGAAAGAAAAAAAATTTGTGAAGTCGAGGTGCCCCCCTACTTCACTTCCGCAATGTTTACAAGAAACGTTTCTAAATTCGCCTTCATATCCTAACTTTCTTTCGCTGACTAACATCTCTTCGATGTTAGCCTGATCTTTAAGATATTTTTTGGAGAAATTCTCCTGATTGTTTCGCTTCAGAATATTCAACTCTCGTTCGGAGAGACCTACCACTTCTACGATTTCCGCATCCCAGGTGGCACATAACATATTGGCTTCTGTCTGTGCCGCCCAGGAATCCTTGGAGAGACGAATCATCTGCCCTATGGACAAAATTTCTCTCACAAGTTTCGTGTAGGTCCCTCCTGTAATGTGACTTTGTAAGGGTTTGATTTCGATAGGGACGGGAAGTTCCGTCATCCATCGAAATTCGGAAGGATCATTCAAGTAATGTTCATCGATGAGTCCTTTTTCCGCAAGTTGCTGCCAACTCTCCTTCACGGGAGTGTATTTCTCGTGATTCGTGGTGGAGCAAACCGAGCAGAAAAAATGTTCTTCAAACGTATGATACTTTTCTCCGGTAAAAAGTTTGGATGCTTCTTCACAGATCTTCCAACCGTCTTTCCCTTTGATCTCTTTGTAATCTTCCGGTTCGAGAGAATAACTTTTGCCTTCCTGAGTGTAGAGGGTTTTTACACTCCCCTCTACTACTTTCAACATGTAACCTGCACCGGACTTATCCATCCCATCCATAATGGAAAGAATTCCTCCGCTGATCGGTTCCACCTCAGCATGGTTATACCAAATACCTTCTCGAACTAAACCGCAATACAATCGAAACATTAAGCTACTTCCTTCACTGCCTCTGGAGTTAAGATAAACGTGTGTGTGTCTTCTGCCTTCGACTTACGGTCGTAAGCATTCTTTTTTCCTCTATGGCATCCGCAGTTGGAAAGCAGATAAGTCAATTGAGGAACCCCTTGGGAATCCCTGAAGGTGAGAAACACATCTTTCGGTTTTCCTTTTGCGAATTCGTTTAGAAGATCGTAATCTCTTCTTTCCGTTTTGTTCTTCATGAGAACGGTTGCAGTGATCTCACCTACGTCGAAAATTTGGTCACCGATTTTGTACTTTCGGTCTCCGTCGACGACGTCGATCCTGCCCTCTTCTCCTTCCGATACTTCACTGATATTTTGTACATACACAGTGTCCGCATCGATCTTAAGTTCCGCATTCCAGGACTGAGCCCTTGCGAATAATTGTAAGTCAATTGTGTGTTTCATTGTTTATCCCTTTACCATTGTTACTGGAGCCGAAGCCAAAGACAGAATTGGTTCCTCGATCGGAGGAGGTGCAATGAATTGAACGAAGTTGTTTTCAATACCGTTCGCAATGTCTGCGAGAGTGTTGACTGTAAAATCATTCACAATTTGAACCACATCCTGAAATTCAGTTGGAGTTCCGTCTTCTCTTTGTCCTTGGAAGAACTCACCAGCATCATATTTTTTGATCATGTAAGACCAAATCGCATTGTAATGATCTTCTTGAGCTCTTACACCTGCTTTATCTTGTTCGATGGAACGGAGATAATCCAAAATGGAGACTTTGTAAAGAAGCCATTGCATGATTTGGTTTTGGAACTGATACCCTGTGTCCGTAGACCAAGTTCTTGCGGAGTTGATTGTAATCCCCTTCCCTTGTCTGTAACGAGCGATGTTGATTCGATATTTACGGATGAGGCGATCTCCTTTTCCGTTCACATCGTCATGAATGAGCCCGTTGGAATCGAGTAGTCTGTCGGAAGTTACCAACGCATCTCTGTTTCCTGCCGCTACTTTAGAAGCGCCATACACAGAATAGTTGTTAAACCAATGTGCCGCCGCATGACCTACAGGAGGGATTTGGATTTTTCCGCCGTCTTTTGTAGGATCATCTGTTTCGAACCACTTATCGATCGGAAGCATACCGAATTTGATAGGCTCGGAACAAATACCGCCCAGGTTTTTCAAAACGTCTTCCGTAGCACCGTTGGATGCTTGACCGAAATAAAGCGCTTTGTAACCACTGGTGGTGAAAGTTGCCATATTGTTGTTATGCGTAGGAGACGAACTTTCAGGAGCCAGAAGGATCTGAATATGTTCGTCGGCAAGACCCGCAACAAGGCTGTTCCAGCTTGCATCGTTCGCAGCTGTTCCGTTGGATCCACCTGTCAAAGGAGTCCAAGAAGCAAGCGCAGCAGGTCTCGCATTCGCACCTGTAGTGGAATTCGCATCATTCAATGTCAAAATTCCGTAGAAGGAACCCGATACCGCATTGTTCACAAGAGGGATCATTCCTTTTGTGGAAGATTTTACGTACGGAATGTCCAAGTAGGATTCTTGTTGTTGGTACGAACCGTAATCATCCTTAACAGCAATGAAAAGGTTCCAATCGCATCTGGAGACAGTTGTCAAAGCCGCTGTATAATCGTTGGTTAAAGCTGCAAAAGTGATTTTTTTCGTTACCGCATCGATCGCAGTGATGAACGCATACTCGGTATTTGTTCCATCTGCGAACTTCACTTGGTAACCCACTTCCAGGTTATTGATTTGATCCAGATAAGCGACAGTAGGCGCTTCATCAGTATCGGCAGTCAGTTTGAAAGTGACTGATTCGGATTGAGAAATCTTAATCGCGATATCATTTCCACCTGCAGACTTATCCACTTCACCTTTTGCTCCGGCTTTAAAGTCGAAAACTTTAGTTGTCGCTCCGTCATTGATAGCATATCCGGCTTGTACCGCATCGTTTGCCACATGCATGAGGATTTTGGATTCTACAGTCACACCTGGTCTCAAGTGTTGGTAGAGTGCTCTCAAAACCAGCCAAGCATTGCTTGATGTGGTTGCATTCCCGCATACCTTTCTTACATCATCCATGGAGTAAAGACCCGTTTGTACGGATGCCAATCCACGTTTGAATTTCCCAACGATGCCTAACTTAAAAACGTCAGCATCGACCACTATACCCTGCCCTTTGGCAGGAACTCTTTTTGCTTGCGCACCGTAACCCATTATTGAGCCACCTCATTATTAGAATCAGATGTTTCGGTTCGCACCGTAAATTCGCCTTCTTGAGGACTTTCTTCAGTGACAGATTCTTCCTTAATTATAGTTAGCTGATTCTTCAATCTTTCGATTTCGAAATCATAAACTTCTGTTTCGGGAAGTTCTACAGTCTCCGTGGGAAGGAGGGAAAGACTCTCCCCTTCTATTCGATGAATTTGTTGAATCGAATTCGTGATGTTGGTTATCTTCATACTGCCTCGCTGTCGATATCGATATGAATGGTTTCTATTTCTCTTTTCGTGGATAAGGTGATCGGTTGCGGTTCAACAGAATAAAAATAGGATTTGCGAGGAAGACTTCCTACTTCCTCAGGTTGAAAATCGGATACAGGAATCACACTTTGTCTTAATTCCAAAACTTCTCCATCCAAAAGAATGGAGAAAGTTTCCCCATAAGCATTCTCAAACTGACGGCACAAAGACATTAACTTCCGTTTGGAAGATGATTCAATGTATACGACCAGATTCAAAACACCTAAGAATCGTTTGAGTTTTCCTCCCGTGGAGCTGACCCCCTTCATAGGAATCACAACATCTTCCTTAATGGAATCGTTTCCCGAAATGAAGATCCCGCAAACAGGATCCGCTTCCGTCACATCGGACTCTTCTGTAATCACCGGGCAAAATGCGGTCACGATCGTCGTATCCTTGTCATAAGAATTGACAAGAGGGCTTGTAAGAGTTCCGGATTCCAATTCCAATTGAACCTCTTCACTCAAAGGTCCGTCTATCAGCCTCAGCATCGTAAGATCTCGAATATAGTCATTGGGCTCTAAAGAAAGGGAAGAGGATCCGGACGTTGCATCTAATGTTAGTTCAGTGGAAACATTGTAATCAAGAACAACCTTATTTTGGATCGCTTCTACTACATCGAAATCCATCGTTTCATAGGTGACTTTTCGACAACCGATTAGGTCGACAAATAGAACCGTAGATCCGATCAGACTCGTAAATTTGATCGTGGAAATGTCATCTTCCCAACCTTGGCAGTTGATGAGAACGTGCTGCCATCCGGACTTTGCCCGAGAGAAAGAATATTCGTTTCCGTTGATCTCTACTTTAAAAATTTCCTGACGCGAAAGAGTCGGTTTGATATAAACCTGCAAAGACACTTCTTCGTAATTTTCCAAATCGATCGGAGTGAAAGTGGACAAAGCCCAAGCTCCCGCTTCCGAAAAGACGATCTTTTGGGAAGATCCATCGATCGATTCGTCCGAATTTTCCGTTACGACCGCATTCACACCGCTAGTCGTCCATATTTGATTTTCAAATTCTTTAAACATAAATTTCCCGGATAAAGATATCTTTCGGATACTGATTTTGTAGGGCTTTAAACCCGAAGAACGCGAATAGAAAGGATTCATCCACAATGGATGGACTGCTTGTAGGTTTGATGGTGAGTTCCAGTGCTCCTTCTCCCTTCTGAAAAGAGCTGAGACAATTTTTATTGTCCAAATACATAAGCAGGGTTTGAGATAAAGCAGAGATGGCGGAGCAGAGAATATTTTTGCCCTTTTCTCCGTGTTCGGAAGGTGCATGCCCTTTCAGGCTCAAACCGATATAATTCGGTTTGTTTTTTTGATAGGAAATGGGTTTTAAAACCGCGATCTCAATCATGTAACTTCCCTTAAATCGAAGATGATTTACTCATATCGGAGAGTTACCGAAGAGACCCTTTTTTAGAAAAAGAATCTGAAAAATAGTATTACATAAGAAAAATCAAATGTCAATCATTTACTTATCAAACGTATAGCAACTTTCGTTTCTTTCATTGATCAGTATTTTCGATTCCTTTTACTGAGATATCTGCAAAACAATATTCTACCGCTTCTTTTGCAGAGAATTCTTGTTTCATTTCTTTTAACTTAACAACCGTTTTATAAAAACCGTCCTCTTCTTTTAAAAGAGAAGAACTTTTACTTTTAAATTCGTTCACTCTTTCTTCCGCATCGTTTCGCATAAAAAACAACATAGCTTCTAAGATATCTTTTTCGATTTTCGTTTCTCGATAAAGATCAGCAAGTCGATGAACTTCTTTTTCAAATCCTTTCGCCTTCTCCGTAAGATCCGACTCGAATATCTCTTTTTCCGCAAGAATCGCTTTCAATTCTTTAACTTTACTTTCCGCTTTCGCACGAACTTCTCTTGTGACAACCTTACGTATCCCTGAATTCAAATGACCGATCACTACTTTCATATCGATCTCTTCAGAGCCTGTTTTGATTTTCAAAGGGATTTGAAAAACTTTCTGCGTTTCCGGATCTTTCCATTCGAATACTTCCACAGGAAGCACTTCACTAGAACCGAACAATTGTAAGTTTAATTCATCTTCTACGAACATACTCATATTCCCTTCATACAAATTTCCTACTTCAACCTTAAAGGCCAAACGACCTTTCCATTCTCTTCCGAAACAATAAAAGAACCTTTTACATGTTTGGCTTTGGAAATCGCCTTTAACACGTTTAAAATGCCGGCTTCGACTAAGCCTTTTTCCGTTTGAATCGAATACATTTTTACTCCCTCTTTTCCTGATTTTTTCGTTTAGATCATTTCCATGTTTTTTTCCGCATAAAGAAACAATCGATCTAAGATCTCGATCGATTCGTTTAAAGTAAGTTCCCCTTGTCGAAACCAAATCACATTCGAAGCATCCCTGTTGATTCTCGCCCAAAACAATTTAGTAGGTTTCATTGCTAAAAAGAAATGCGGATTCAGAGACAAAGTCATCTGAACTGCATAGAGCACGAAAGACATTCGATTCGGAGTGATTCCATTTTTTCTACACTTACCTTTGAATCGGTATCTGCCGCAGGCCATTTCGATTTCTGTTTCCAATACATCATTCATCATCGTGCTCCATTCCTTTCAGATACAGACCGCTCTAGAGCTCTGCCAAGAGAGCCAAATTTGGGAAATTCGACCGGGAAGTTCAGAAGAATGTTTGGATTCTCGAATGGATTGATATGTGGAATCGGAAACCTTTCCCCTACTCCAATCCTGAAATTCTTTCCAGACATCCTGTTCCGGACTCTCTATTTTTTGTTTTAAAAAAACTTCCTTTGTGGGATCAACTGCAACCATACGCAACTTAGTTGGCTTAGATTCCTTTACGGAAAGAGGAAGCACATCTTCAGGTCGGGAACGCATATAAGTCATAGGTTTGTTTCTTCCTTTTCGATAAGCGGAAATCCATCCTGATTTTCTCAATTCCTTCAAAGCATATTCAACCTGGTGTTTGGTCCATTGGGGTTCGCTCAATGGAGTGAATTCGTTTGCGATTTGCACAATGGTTTCGATCCTTCCGGTCCATTCCGAATTACCGCCTATCTTAAAATAAATGATATTCAGAAGGTACAGTCTTCTAGGATTTCTGATATGGAGAGGTGCATCTAGGGGCATTTTACCGAAAAAATCAGTCATGCGACTCACCTTTCAGAAACGGATAAGAAACATTGGATACGTTATGAGAAGGCACTCTTAATCTCTTTTTATCCTTAAAAAAGAAACACAGACGAACGAATAAATAAATTCCCAAAACACTGATTGCTAAGTATATAATATGAAACGGGTTCATTTCCTCAGAATCTCCTATCTTTGTTAGTTGCCTTTCCGCTATTTCCGAAAACATGCATTCCTCTTGATTGATTTTAAAATAAACCTGGGACAATCCCAGGGACCGCAGATATCGATTTTTATTTACGAGGATCCGGATAGATTCGATCCAAATAGATTCCATGTTCTTCAAACCAAAGGGCTACCTTAGGAGAATGGGAACGATTGTGGATGAACTTTCCTACCAAAGAGCGATCGACTGAGGACTCTTCCGCAATCGAATCTGGGCTATGTCCCAAACTGGCTAGAACTCTCAGTATCTTTTTCGAATCGTCCGGAAAAGGCCGAAGAGGAGACAAAATCATGATTTCATGAATTTTGGATTGTGTCTCTTGTGTGATCATTATCTTTACCTTATCTCTCTAATGAGAGGAATATCTAAAGGAGCCTATACGTAACTTATGTTTAGTAAACAAAAATTTTATCCGTTACGGATTTTTTTCTGATATGGCTCCCGTAGATAGAATCGGAGAAATTTTTTCTCATTTAAAAAACGAGGGTTGGACGCAAGCGCAAGTTGCTCAGGAAATCGGGAAGAGCCAACAAACAATCAGCCGTTATATTTCGGGAGAAATAACAATTACTGAATCGATTGCCATCTTATTGGAAGAAAAATTCGGCTATAGAAAGGAATGGATTTTATCCGGCGAACTTCCTAAAAAGAAAGATAAAAACTCGATCCTGAAAGAAGTGTCTCGAATCTCTTGGAACGGAAGAAGTCTGGAAAAAATTCCAGAGATCCGAGATATGCTGCCTAAAATCTTAAAATTAAAAAAAGAAGATTATCATTCTTTATTGAAATTGATAAAACAATTTTTGAAAGAAAAATAATCTTTATCCTTCGACAAGCCCCTTCTCTCCACAATGCCTTTCCTTTGTAAGGTGGATTTCTTCGAGCAGATTTCCTATATTTTTTCTGATCAGGGAATCTTCTCTTTTAAATTGATCCTCCATGATGACTCGATTCACCTGCTGAATGGTGCGCACACTCACTTTGTATTTGGATTCCAAGGCTCTAAAATTCATCCCTGAATAATAGTCCTGAATGATCTCACCCCAATTTAATTTATGAACTACTTTATTCATATCCCTTCCTCACAGTCACGAACAGTCGTCTATTATTTGTTTTGCGGATTTTTGTCGGGAACTTTCTGATTCATTTTCCCTTCAGGAACTTCGATTAAATCCATATCATCCAGATCTTGGTTGAACATATCGGATACCGCCAAAGAAACCAGAACTGCCGCCACCAATGCCCTTTTCTGAGCGATCTTCAAAACAGTATTCCAAGTGTCCGCTAAATCGGAATTTTCGATCTTTCCGCCGGTGTAACGAACCCAATGCCACTCCCCTCCGATATTTCTCATACCGAAACCTTTCCTGCGATATTCCGCTTTTTTCTCTTTCGAATCTTGTGGGATGGGTTCGCCAGTGAGCTCGAAAGTGCTTCCTCTGTATCTGTGTCTGGATTCCATTGTGGAACATGATCCACTAACGGATGCAAGTAGCTCTTCCGATTCCAAAGAATAAATGGAACAAGTAGAAAGAACTTCTCTATGACCGTTTCCCAAGTCTCGGATTTGATCCTGAATTTTCGGACAAAGTCTGAAAGTGAAACACAAGTTCTCAGCACCAGGTTTCAGCAATGTAGGTTTATTTGTTCCGGGGATATTTCCATAATGTTCCCCTTCCCGCAAAACTTCCTTCATGAGCTTTTGGATGATCTGCCGATTCTTGGTGATCGTAAGAACTCTTTCTTCCGCAGAAAGCTGCATGAATGAATTGTGATTATTTTTTTCTTGGACTGCGATCATACGTTTGCCTCTGATTCATTTGTTTTCTAAAAATTGCCAATTTATATTCGGGTAGATCCACAGTGATTCGTTCCAAAATCGTTTTCGCGGACCTATTCGGATCGGGATACTCTCGATCCAAATAAATCCCTTTTCTTTCAAACCAAAGAGCCACCTTGGGAGAATGGGATTTTCTATGAATGAATTTGCCTACGATGGAAGAATCAACCCTAGCTTCCGAAGCGATTGAATCCAGGCTGTAGCCGAATGTCCGTAAGATTCTGAAGATTTTTTCAGGCTCATCCGGAAAAGGACGAATCGGTGCCATGGTAAATATTTCATCGTATTGCGGTTTAATTTCAGTAGCTAACATCGAATCGATCACTCCCCTACTTCTTGAAAATGTTTCACTATCTTGTCGGAATAATGAGTCAGTGATTTTTCCGGATGAGTTCCGTAAAGAACCGTCTCTTCCATCAAAGCGAGTAAAACGGATTCCACCCACTCCCTTTCTTTCCACTGCTCATTTGTTAACATAACAAATACATAGTCCCACAGGGGTAGGACAAAATACTATACAAAAATTAAGTAATATGTGACATAAGTAAAATTCCCCTGTTTTTTTATTAAAATGAGGTTTAAACATTCCGAATGCGATTCGGACAATTCGTTTTGTACAATGTTCTGAAATTAGTTCTTATAAGTGACGGAAGAACCCATGTCTTTTTCAAACACAGACAAGGAAACAACTATGGTTTTTTCCGAAACAGTCTCGGACTTAAAAAGAGCATTTTCTATTTTCGAGGCGGAAAATGCCGGAGGATTTTCAGTTACACGAAATTTTATTTCCTTTTCGCCCATTTTTTTGAATTTTTTAAAACAAGATTGGCAACAAAGAAAAGGATTTCCAACCTACCTATATATGAAAATCTTCACGATTGCTTCTCTCAAAGGCGGTGTTGGAAAAACGACTCTGACTGTTTTTTTAGCGCAAGCTCTCCAATCGATTTCTCCCAAATCGAAGATCTTACTTATAGATCTGGATCATAACAATAATCTCACCGATTATTTTTTGAGAGAAGAAGATGTTCATACGATTGAAAGTCATTCCGTTGCAAAAGCCTTTCAAGGAATCTCTCCTCTTTCAGAACTTCCTATTCGTTCCGAAAAATTCAATTTAGACTGCATACCCACGACTCCGAAATTATCGAAAGTTTCTCTTTCCGTTGCTTGGGATGCGGGGCTTCAATCTCGATTTAGAAAACAAATTCGATCTTTATCTTACGACTACATTCTAATCGATACTCCTCCGGCACTTTGTTTGGAATTGAATATTGGTATCTTTGCTGCGGATCTGGTGCTAACGCCGATCGGTTTTTCCAGATGGAACATTCAAGGTTACGAAGAGATCAAAGAAGTTTTTGAACTCGCAAATGAAACTTTGGATAAAAAAGAAAAAATAAAACTTCTTCCTATAAGAACCATGGTATCCGAAAAAAAAGCTGATGCAATGGACGATATCGGAATCCATTTCGCAAAAACATTCATTCCTAAATCCGATTCCATCGCAGGTGCAGTCGATCTAGGAAAACCTCTTTCTGAAAAAAATGCACAAATATTTGAAACCTTAGCTAAGGAGATTCGATAGATGGGAAACAGATTAAGTTCTCTTACCGGGTCCAGACCGGGAGCTTCCAAAGTAGAGAAAGACAATTCTCTTTCCGTAGATAGAAGTGCACTTCGAATTATAGAGCTCCACGATTCAGTGATCGGAGGAATGAGAAACGTCCTCCAAAACAGCATTCTGATAGGAGAAGAACTTTCTAAAAAGAAACAAGAACTCGGTCACGGGAATTGGATTCCTTGGATAGAAGGCAATCTGCCGTTTTCAGAAAGATCCGCACGAAATTACATCCGATTGTTTGAAAATAAAGAAGTTTTAAATCGGCAACCGATTGCCGATTTGAAATCGGCGATTAAATTCCTTTCAGATTCATCCGGAGACGAAAAAGAAATCAATCCTTCAAAAAATCCGACCGCTTTGTATAAAGAATTCAGAGAAGGCAAAAGCCTGACCAAAAACGAGCGTTTATTATTACGAGAATGGTTGAATGATAAAGCGGAATCACTCAAAAGCAAAGCAAGTGAACTGGAAAAAGAAGCCAAGAAGCTTAAATAATCTTCTCGTACATTTGCCGAAATACAGTCACGGGCAAATACCATAAATGCCCGAAAAAAATTATTCCGGAAAAGAAAAAAAGTTGTACTCAAAACGAAAGGGTTTCATAATGTTTATTAATCCATTGTCTGGATCGTTTCAGCAAAGCCTGGGTTGGGTGTGGAAGCCCTCCCAGAGCAACCTCCTTTAGCTCAAGTCCAAATAACAAAATTATGTCTCTTTTTCTTCTTGACAGAAGATCCACCTTCGTTATTCTTTGTATCGTTCGGATAGACATGCCCGGACCGGCGCTTCCACATTGCCGTTATCGAAACGATCTGGAATCTAAATTGTTCCAGTAGAAACACAACTAGAAGTTCGGAAGAACTTTTTATATCTCTCTTTTCTTTGGCCGAAGGCTTATTTTCACACTAAGCTTTTACAGAGAGTAGGGGAGTGGCTAAAATTTTAGATTGTATGCTCTGGCCAGAGGCATGTCCGGACAATCTGCAAAGGAACAAAAATGAGAACCGGAATTTGGATCCCTCTATGGATTGAAAATTTAAAACTAACAAACAGCCAGAAAAAACTTTTAGCTGAGATCGTCTCCCTTCATCAAAGAGGAAAATGTTTTGCTTCGAATCAATATTTCTCAGAAGTGCTCGGACTAAAGCCGGATACCATTTCCGGAATGATTTCATTTTTGAAAAAGAAAGGATTCATTCGACAAACAGGCTTTGACGGAAGAAAAAGATATCTCGAACCAGCATCGGATTCCAGTCCGACTCAAAAACAAATGCAACAGACTGAAATGAGACCCTCTATCCCGAAAAAATCGGAGCCAGCATCGGATTTCAATAGGTCTCCTTTTAATAGTACATTAGAGACTATATACAAGAGTACATCTGAGCTTAATCTTTTTGAAGATAAAATCAAAAGTTTCTCTCAAGAGACCAAACAAAAATTACTCCAACTGTTTGAGAGTAGGGGAGCGGATAGTCGGATCTTCGAATCCGATGATCGAATTTTCAAAATTTGGACCCGGATTATGCTGAGCAGTGGTATGTATTGCAAGACTTAAAAATGCTAAATTTTACTTGCGTGTCTCCGAAAAGTATATTTTATTATACTTACTGGAGGAGAGATGTATAAAAACCATAGTTTGATGCTTCAGGATCTCGCTGCTTATTCTTCGCCGAAAGCGAAACTAAGTAAAATGATCCGAGCTAAGGAAGTTTTACATGTGAAGAGAGGAATCTTTCTTGATCCGGAAGATCATACATATTCTCTCTACAGTCTCGCTTCCGTAATTTATGGTCCTTCTTATATTTCTTTTGAATCTGCGCTTACGCATTACGGAATGATTCCGGAACGGGTTTATTCGATCACATCCGCAACGTATAATAAAAATAAGAATAAAACCTTTCACACTCCTATCGGAGATTTTTATTACTATTATCTTCCTAAAGAGGTTTATCCTTTTGGAATTTTGAGAAAAGAGGAATCGGGACAGGGGTATTTGATCGCTACGCCGGAAAAAGCCTTATTGGATTTGATTTATAAAACGAATGATTTGAATCATCCTGAAGAACTGTCTTCTTTTCTTTTGGAAGATAAAAGAATTCCCGAAGAAAAACTATTCGGCTTGGATGTGAGTTTGATTTTATTTTTAGCCCCGTTTTATAAGAAAAAACAATGTCTGCTTCTGGAAAAGGTAGTAGGGGGGAATCATGGATAGCGCTATTGAAAGTATGCTGCAAAGATATTCCTGTAAGACGGTGGATGATTATAAAAATGCTCTGAAAGAGATTACTCAAGAAATTGCATTATTGGGTTTATACAGAGGGGGGTTCTTTCATCATGCTGCATTTTATGGAGGAACAGCTTTGCGGATCTTCTATCAATTGGATCGTTTTTCAGAAGACTTAGATTTCAGCCTTGTCAAAAAAAATAAAAACTTCCGACTGCAAGACTACATTCGTTCCTTAGAGGATGAACTCGGATCTTACGGATTGGAAATGTCTGTTGAGGAGAAAAATAAGAAAAACGAAAGCCAAATTAAGTCTGCTTTTATCAAAGGCGGAACGGAAATTCATCTGCTTAAAATCAATGCGATTCGTTCCTTAAATTTAGGAATCAATGCAAACGAACAAATTCGTATCAAATTGGAAATAGACGTAGATCCTCCCAAAAAAGCCGAATATGAAACGAAGTATCTTTTGGAACCGATCCCTTTTCCCGTTCCTTTGTTTTCGAAGCCTTCTTTATTTGCGGGAAAAATCCATGCAGTGCTTTGTAGGGATTGGAAAACCAGAGTGAAAGGAAGGGACTTTTACGATTATGTTTGGTATTTGACTCAAAGGACTCCCGTTCATTTGGAACATTTGAAAGCAAGGATGATACAATCGGGTCATTTAGGCGCCAAAGAGAAGTTAACTTTAGAGTCGTTAAAGGGCTTATTGAGGGAAAGATTCAGATCCGTTTCTTTCGAACAGGCAAAAAAAGACGTTCTTCCTTTTATCAAAAACCCTGCGGTACTTGCTCACTGGTCTTCTGACTTTTTCATTAAGATCACTGACGATTACTTAAAAGAAGGAGAGTAGTTACAGTCTATGGTTCTTTGTAAAACATGTATTGAGACAGAAGTGTAAAGGATGTATGAGTGTGCCACCTAATTATAATTATGCGACATAATCCTGATTATGGGAAGTAACAGACTGCATCACGTAATAATCTACTCCAAACACTGATCGTTGCATTCCATATAAATCTAATCATCAAACACAAGCGGAGCTTCCCAGCGCTAGCGATCGAAGCGGAAATAAAACGAAACGTATTTCACGCTCTCGGTCGCGAAACCTCCTGTTTCGACTCCGGAGCTTCGGCATCCTTGCTTTCGCCACCATGAGAGATACGTTTCGGTCCTTAAGAAAAACTGTTTCGTTTATTGCAGCGGAGAGCGCGGTCGCAGGTCTAGAACGGAATTCTTAGATTTCGAAAGGATGCGAAGCGCCCTTATTTTTATAAGCGAAAATTTACTTGAGCCTTAAGGGTAAATCTTGATTTTATTCCTTCATGATAGAAAGCCGCATCAAAATTTCGGATCATCAGATTCGAATCAAATCTACGGATTTAGAACCTCATCCTTGGAATTTTGAAAGAACTCCGGAAACGACGGAAGAAAAAGAAGAATGGATCCACTTTAAGGCGTCTGTTTGGAGAGACGGTGTTTGGGCAGACAAGCCGATTTTAATTTCCAAAGAGAAAAACAATTTCGGTAAATATTATATTTTACGCGGTCGCAGACGTTGGAAAGCGATTGTGGAAGGAATCAAAAAAGGGAAAGTCGATTCCGGTTATAAAATACCTGCTGTTCATTTGCTTTCAGATTCCTCTACTCTACACGAGGCAATTTACGGGGACAATGACACTCCTCTGAAATATAAACCTAAAGATAGGTATCGCATAATCAAAGAAAGATGGGGGGTCGATGCGATCTTGGAGGTGAACGCGGGGGGATCTCGTAAGGGCAAAGTTATCGTAAAGCGTTCGCTTGCAGATGTGATTCATGAAGCGATTCCTAGTTGGTCCAAACATACGATCAATCATGATCTATTGAATCTTAGAAAGATATTGAAAGGGGAATTGGACGGGAAAAAATACCCGGATCTTTCTGCGGAAAAGATCGAATCATTGAATCGCCAAGTTTTGAGTTGGTGGGAAAGAAAAAGGAAAGTACTTCGATTAGAAGAAGAGTTGGAAGAAGTGAAGCAAGGATATAAAGAAAAGATCAATGAAATCTCATCGGAAATTTCCTTATTTTCTAAAGGTTTTCCGATCGCCGGCGGTCCGGAACGATACATCCAGGCGCATATCAATTCCAAGCGACAAGAGTTTCATTCCCTCAAAGAAATCAAAGGCTTGAAGGAATATCTCAAAAAGAAGGAAAAAACTTAAGTTTATGCGTATCAAAATCGAAATTGCGATTTTGTTTTGCCTCATTCCAATAAAGAGAGCAGACGATTTACGAACGAGTTCATATATGCTTTTGTTGCGGGTTGATTCAAGTATATATTTACGTCTTCGAACATGGCTTGCACTTGACTTTCCGATGCATCGTCCATTTCGTCCGAATTGAAAACGGCAGGAGTTCCGAAGGAGTAAAAATTTTCTAACTCTTGTTCATTGACGAGATAAGCCCCTACTCTTCGTGCTGATTTTTCCGGACGCAGCAATAGTTCTCTTGGTAAAATTCCGTTAGAGACCAATTGGACGGATCCCCAGTGTTTTGCCTTTTTTCCGGATAACTTTCTGGATTTTTGTCCGGTAGATATGCTCCCAATGAGCATATCGGATGTTTTTGATATTTTGAAAAGTTCTACGATCGCATGTAGAGACGGATCGTTGGCGCCTGACGTTCCTCCGTCGACAAGGAACATCTCTTTGTCCTTATAATGAATTTCATGTATAGGAAGAAATGTATCTGCAGAACAGGAGGATACAACCGCTTCCCAAACGGCGAGATTCGCGAATTCGTTTTTCCAAGATTTAAAATGAAGTGTATCGCTTGCTTCGAAATCGACTGCCACGATCATTAGTTTTCCATTTTCGTTTAATTCTGATAATGTGATGGTTCCTAATGTTTCTCGTAAAAGATCGATTAAGGGTTCGGATGAATATTTCGGTGAGCTGAATCCTTGCGCGGAGAAAATACCTCTTGAAATGTATTTATTCCAAAACCTTTTCAACGTTCCCGGGAAGATAGACCTTCCGTGTTTTAAGTAGAGAGAAAGGATTTCTTCGGGACGAAGGTCTTTCCTAAGAGCGGCTGCTACGATCGATCCTGTGGATGTTCCGGAAATCAAATCAAACAACTTGTGAAATGGAAAATAGTTGGGACTTTCGTTTTCAAATTGAAACTCGGGAAATCGTTTGCGGAGCGATTCTAGAAACATCTTTTCCAACTCGATTAGAATTTTTAGGCTTGTGATCGCAAGAAACCCTCCTCCTGCAAAATTAAGTGAGGTTAGGGGGCGATTATTTTGGGATTTGATCTTGAGTGTTTTCATTTTTTCTTCTTTTTCTCCGGAATGGAAATTAGGTTCATGACTTCTTTCCTGGCGATCTCTTCCAAGAGTTCGTAGGAAAAAAAACTATTTGCTCCCTGCAAGTCGTTGTATTTTGTATCGTACTTACCTCTTGGATCATGAATTGTGATTCCGTTGGAGCATTGTGCTACAGCCATCACGATGTGACCCATAGGAGAAGTTGCTTTCGGATTGAATGCTTTTCGAACATCTATGGAGAAAATCACAGGTGCCTTTTCGTTCTTTATGTGTTTGATTAGATCCGTAACGGAGAACTTGACTTGGGTGGCTTTCGCTTTGTCGCCAAACAATGAATTGAATAGTTTATTGTGATAGGATGAGGTTGTGATATCGATGTCTCTGATCACGAACTCTTCCAGGTTGGAATAATATTCTTTTTCGGTCCAACTGTCGTAACTATCCGTTCCTAAGACGTGCCCTGCCCATTTGACAGCAGTAAGATAGGTCGTTCCCATGCATGTATTTGAACGATTCATCAATCGGTTGAGGATTTTAACCGCAATATTATCCGTTTGCGGATCGTACCAGGGAAGGGGGGAAATGGAGGTTAAGGAACTTCTATCAGGATACTTTTTCATTTGCATGTGACTCCTTTGAATTCCAATCCTTTTAGATGACCGTTGATCGAAGAGAATAGGAATTCGAATTGCTGATGGGTTGCTACTGCGGTTGAGGATATGAATTTCAGGAACAAATCGATCAAGTCGATTTTTGTTCTATGAGATGTGCTGATCTTTTCGATATAATCAAGTAGGATCACATTGAATAGATTTGTAGATTTGAGATATTTTTCAATCACCACTTCCGGAACAGATTCTTCTCGAAATGATTTTCTGGCTTCTGTAAGGGATGAGGTTACGCACTTTACCATTTCCTTTTTCAGTTGTAGATAATTTTTTGCCTGTTTCGAAGAGATTAGAAATAGATTCAGATTTTCTTTATAAGACTCCCAAGCGATGCGAACCATCGTCTTCATGAGTATGTCTCTGAATTCGTCTTCTAAGTGGATTGAATAGAGATCTACCGAAACAAGTTTTTCTATGGTTCCGAATACGGGGTGGTCTGAAAATTCGTATTCCCCTTCCCTATGCAGAAAGTCGGCAGTGCTGATTTTATTGAATTTTGCACCGCCGATTTCCACATTCCTTGTTCGTAGAAATTTTGAGAGTAAAAACAGAGCGAGCCATGATGTGACAATGGATGCTGCAACAACCACCCATTGCATTGATGGCGATAAAGTTGTAAACCAGTGAGGTGACATTTAATTACTATCGATTCCTTTTCTTATCTTGAACTGTGTTAATACTGAATCGCATAATAAACTCCTAGAGACTTCCCTCTTGTTTCTAGGCCTGTTCTGGGCGTTCCGTTGGTTCCATCCGTAATCGGATCTAAAATCGTGATTGTAGGCTCACCGATCAGTTGTGCTCCATAGTCAGTTCCTCCTAATCCTGACGCTACGCTATAGATACTGCCAGACGTTGTTATTGAGTGTCTATGCCCTTGAAATTGATCGTCAGATCTTTGTCCTGCAAGAATGGAAGCATTGGAAGTGTAACCGTTGCTTGTTCCTATCCCTCTAGGAACAACCCCTCTTAAATCAGGAACGTTGAAAGTGGTAGATCCGTTTCCATTTCCGAAATAATAGATTTCATAAGAATGAGTTCCTGATTGTGAGCCAGATGTTGTGGTTCTTCCCGTAGTGGAAGTTATATTCATTGCGTTGGATAAGGTATCGTAAAGATGATAGTTGTTCGCTGATCCCGTATAACGAAGATAGTAAACTGTTCCGGAAGTGATGCCTGTGGGTAAAGATCCAGTGGAAGAGAACTGTATCGTATTCCCGGTCGTAGGAGTGCTATCGTTTTGAGTTGCAGACAAGGTTACAACGGCGGGGTTTGCGATTGTGATCGTCGCTGTTCCAGATTCCTTCGGCATAACTGCAAATAGATCCGAATAAGCTAACCTAGAATAAGCCCCCCCACTGCATGGCAGGAAACCTGCTCTATTCCCATTGACGACAGAGATAATGTCTCCCGGTTTATTTCCGGTGGACACCTTCCAATCTCTGGATCTGTTATATTGATCGGAAAAAGTAGTGCCATTCATTTTGAATGAGCCCCATTTAATCATCGTATTACCAGGATTAGAATCAAGAAACAAACTATCGGAATTTTCTTTTCCTTGGTACGAATCTAAAACTTGGTAATAGTAATTGCTTCCGTCAAAGTGTTGTCTTTCTGCTGAATTCAATTCTGTTTTGTAATTGCCTACCACCCAGATCTGCCTATCGTCGCTCCATCCGCTGGGTAAAGAAACATTCGTGAGAGAAGGGATCGTAATGACACGGAAATTTCCTTCTTCGTCTTTTCCGATAGCCGCCCCTTCCGAGATATTGATTCTAGAACCCCCTGCGTTTGTCACCAAACCGCCGTAAAGAATTTGGAAGTTTTGTTCCGGATGATCGGATATAAGTTTAATGATTTCACAGATTTTGGCATTCCAATAATTTTTATCATTATTGTAATCGGAGATTAAAAAGTAGTCTGTAGCTGCATCCGGACTCGCACCTGGAACTTGACCGTCTTCGGTAGTATTTGTAAAGGGTACTGTCGTCATAAACCTTGCCTTAACCCATCCACTTTTCGAAAGTCATTGGTTCGGATAAATGCCAATCATCCTTTTTCGTATAGTCTCTCAAATAACGTCTGTATTCTTGGTACTTTTCCTTTATGGATGATTCCATTGGATGGTCAGGCAGAAGGTATTTATCTGTTTCCGATAGAAATGCATTTCGAATATTTCGAATTATGGATTTTCTATGTTCGGATTTTGCTTCTTCGTCAATTTCCCAAGTATTTGTGAATTTTTGAAAATGTTCATTTTCTAAGGGCTGTAACGCAGTGTAATTCCCATCGAGCTCTTCTCCTTGCATGAAATATCTAACGGCACGGCTTTTTCGATGATAGTAAGGCTTTCCGGAATAATCCGGTTTGACGATCCAGTGACTGCCATCGTGGAACAAACATTCATTGATTTCAATGTCAGGCGGTGGTTCTAAAAATTTAGCGCCATTCGGTAATACGAAATTTCCCGGTTCTTTCGGCGATTCGATTGCATCCACTCTTCCTATAAAGACTCCGTTTAAATCGAATTGATAAGCTGGCTTAGTATTTGATTGCATAATATACTCCTAATGATTTTCCTCTTGTTTCCGTGCCTGTCCTGGGTGTTCCGTTGGTTCCGTCTGCAGTCGGATCTGTTACCCTAAATAAGTCGCTTACATTGCTAAAAGTTCCATTATGCACTGCAGATGAATCTCCAAACCATACATTTGGAGGAGGAGTTCCTGCTCCAGTATTTGCTTTCTGTGGCTGATGCCAATGCCCTTGGAATTGATCGTCAGATCTTTGTCCTGCAAGAATGGAAGCATTAGAGGTGTAACCGTTGCTTGTTCCTATCCCTCTAGGAACAACCCCTCTTAAATCAGGAACGTTGAAAGTGGTAGATCCGTTTCCATTTCCGAAATAATAAATTTCATAAGAATGAGTTCCCGATTGTGAGCCAGATGTTGTGGTCCTTCCCGTAGTGGAATCTGTATTCATTGCGTTGGATAAGGTATCGTAAAGATGATAGTTGTTCCCAGAGCCCGTATAACGAAGATAATAAACGGTTCCGGAAGTGATACCGGTGGGTAAAGATCCGGTAGAAGAGAACTGTATCGTGCTGCCGGTTGTAGGAGTGCTATCGTTTTGAGTTGCGGACAAGGTGACAACGGCGGGGTTTGCGATTGTGATCGTCGTTGTTCCCGATTCCTTCGGCATTGTTGTAAATAAATTCGCATATAGTGTTCGGGAATAAGCTCCCCCGTTGCATGCTAAGAACCCCGCTCTATTCCCGTTCACAACTGAAATGATATCACCCGGTTGCAATAAGCTGTTTTCGATCTGATCTTTGAGAGAAGAAATCCATACAGTGGATCGATCATATTGATCCGTGAAGGCGGTTCCATTCATTTTAAAGGAACCCCATTTGACCATGGATGCATCTAAGTCATCAGCATGAACGAAAAGATCATCTGTGTTTCCGTCTCCTAAATAGGAATCTAAGAGCTGGAATTGATACTCAGTTCCGTTGAAGTGCTGTCTAGTTGCGGAATGAAGTTTTGTTTTATATTTCCCAACGACCCAAATTTGCTCATTGTCATTCCATCCGGAAGGTATGGATACGTTTGAAAGAGATGGAATAGTAATGATACGGAAATTGCCATCGTCATCTTTTCCGATGGCGGCTCCTTCTGAAATATTGATCTTACCGGAACCAGCATCGGAAACAATACCCCCAAAGATGATTTGAAAATCTTCTAGCGGACTGCCTGACATATACTTAATGGCTTCGCAAATCTTTGCATTCCAATAGTTCTTGTCATTGTTATAGTCAGTGACTAGGAAATAATCTGTAGTCGCATCTGGATTCACTCCAGGCACTTGACCATCTTCTGTTGTATTTGTGAAAGGTATTGTATTCATGAATTTCCTCTTTTGTCTTATGGAGTTTCGATGATTCTTACGACTAAATTCTTGTTTGTAGCTTGGGCTATCTTGGTTGCTTCATTGGAATATGCATGCAATCGACGAGCTTTATAATCTTCAAATTGTTCCTCTTCGTTCATTTTCTTCCATCGAGTGGGAACAGGTTTCCCTTTCTTGCGCAAAATCACTTCATTCTGATCGTCTACGATTGAATCGAGAGAAAGAATTTCCTCATATATATGATTTTCGTAAACTAATGTCTTTGATTCTTCAGGGATTTCGGGAATCAGGATCTCTCCATTTTCGTCTTTTTGGGAAGGAGAGTAAGATTGAGTGATCTCTAATATTTTAATTTTCATATTATAATCCCCCGCACCATTTGTATTTGTGACCTGATACTGCAGGACCGTGAGTGACTTTGCGTGTAAGCGGCGTTCCATTCGTTCCGTCAGTGGCTGGAGAGCCTATTTCTCCGTTTGCCTCGTTTTTATCAAAAATAGTGGCTCCTGTATAGTTATTTGAGCCGTACATGCGGTTTAACGCCCCTCCAGTGGAATTATTACAATAATATGTGTTATGCCAATGGCCTTGCATAAAGCCTCTCGTTCTTAGTCCGAGGATAAAATATCCATCTGGGTCATTCGCAGCGATTGTAGTCATGCCAGAAACTTCGAATTCTCTTGCGGTTGTGGAAGAACCAGCAATACGATGAGGATAAAAAATCGCTGTTTGTGAACCGCTTGCAGGAGAACCGGAAACGGTCACTATCCTAGTCACTAGATTGATATTGGTGATAGAATAATCCGTTCCGTTGATGTTGACAGTTCTCCAATTTGTATAGGTTCCATGGATGGTTTCGTCTTCCGCAAGAGCGGTTAGTATAGCGATGGAAGAAATTGAATTTGGAAATGTAATATTACTCCCGGATACAGTTACAGACCATGAACTCACTTCGCCGGATTCTCCAGAAAGGTATTCTAGCTTCTGATTTCGTAAGTGTTCTATAAATGCGCTAGGATAAGTCGGTGAAGAGATGACTTCCTCTACATCTATGGAAGACAAACGAATGGCAGGAAAGTAAGATCTGGGACTCTCAGGATCAAACGAAAAATTGATTGGTTTTTTATGGTCGAGATCGAATAATTCACCGATTTGTTTGGAGTAATCAATTGCTTCCTTTCTATTTGAATCTGTTGAATTGATTTTCCATTCAGAACTTCTTCCCGTGAGAGGCGTGAAACTGCTTCCGTCCATTTGGAACGATCCCCAAACCACTGCGGTGTCGGATGGATCTGATTCTACGAAGAGATCATTTGTATTCTGTTCTCCAGTGTAAGAGTCAAGTAGTTGGTAAATATATTCTGTTCCGTTGAAATGTTGTCTTGAGGCGGAACCTAATTTTGCGGAAAATTTTCCTATGACCCATATTTGTCTGTCGTCGTTCCAGTCGTTAGGAAGGGATATATTTGTTAATTGGGGAATTTGTATGATCCGAAAATTTCCATCCTCATCTTTCCCGAAAGCAGCACCTTCAGAGATATCTATTTTTCCATCTCCGGAATCGGAAACAATACCTCCATAGAGAATTTGAAAGTTCTCCGAAGGACTAGAGGAAATTAATTTCAAAGCATCAATGATCTTTGAATGCAGATAGTTTTTATCCTGATTGTAATCTGTGACTAGAAAGTAATCTGTTGTTGCATCTGGATTTACTCCGGGTACCTGCCCGTCCCTGGTTGTGTTTGTGAAAGGTGTTGTGTTCATTTTATATCATCCTCTGTATATTTCTGAAAAGTTTATTCTTTGTATGAGCTACTCTATTATTCGAACCAAAATGGTTTTACCGGTTTCTGACCTCATCTTTTCTGCTTCCACTTCATAGGCGTTTTTGCGAAGTATAAGAAACTCGTTGATCTTTTCTTCTTTTGAAAGTTTCTCCCATTTAGTAGAATTTGGGGATTTTCCCACTTCGTTGCCTTGATCATCCATTTCTATCTGCCAAGTGATGATTTCGTTTTTTTCCTTCGGAATCACTTCAATACAAATATTTTCCTCATAAAGCAGATTTGAAATTTCTGCAGTTGCTTCTTTTGTCATTTCACCTAACTCGTTGAATTCCGCAGGAATCTCTGTCTGTATCATTTCTAACATTTGTAGTTTTTTCATTTTAATTGGCTCCTACCCATTTATATAACATTCCAGAGACGGCGGGTGAATGGGTTGTTTTTCTGGTTCGAGGAGTGCCGTTCGTACCATCGGAGATAGGGTCTAGTACATTTAAATCGGCAAATAATCCAATAATATCGTTTCCAAAAGCAGCTATTCTGGGATCGGTTGAACCGCTACTAGTTGCAGACTGAAATCGATGTCGATGCCCTTGCATAAACCCTCTTGTTCTCAGGCCTGATATAAAATATCCATCAGGGTCATTTCCGGAAATAATTGTTTTCCCGGACACTTCGAACTCTCTTGCAGTCGTAGAAGAACCAGGCACTGCATGCGGATAGAACTCTGCAGTCTGCGTCCCTGTTGCTGGCGTTCCTGTAACAGTAACCACTCTAGTGACAAGATTGATATTTGTTATTGCGTAGTTTGTCCCTGCGATAGTAACGGTGCGCCAGTTTGAATACGATCCACCGTGAACAACAACATCTTCCGCCAATGCTGCAAGAATGGCGTTTGCGGAAACATTATTAGGGAATGTAATGTTGCTACCGGATACAGTAACAGACCATGAACTGACTTCACCAGACTTGCCTGTCAAGTAAGATAGTTTAACGGATAATAGCTGATTTATCAATGGCGACGGGTTTGCACCATTTAAATTACGATATATGTCTATTGTTGATAGGCATATTGCAGGGAAGTACGTTCTTGGAGTAGATGGGTTAAAAACAAAATTTTCAGTAACTAGCCCATCAATAGAAAAAATCTCGCCCGGCTGTTTGCTATAATCTATTGATCGCTTGAGTGAGGCAGAATTGGTGACCCACTCGGAAGACCTTTCTTTAAGGTCTGTATATGTTGTTCCATTCATCTTGAATGATCCAAGTAATAGTTCATTCCCAGATGGATTCGAAGAAGTAAAAATCAGATCAATATTGTCGTTACCTACATACGAATCTAGATTTTGATAAATATATGTCGTTCCGTTAAAGTGCTGACGACTAGCAGATGCTGAGGTCTCCTTATACTTCAAGACAACCCATAGTTGGGTGTCATTCACGTAACCTGACGGCATCGAGATATTTGTAAGAGATGGGATTGACACTAATCTGGGGCGTCCGCTTAGGTCTCTCCCGATACCGGCTCCCTCAGAAATATTAATTCTCCCAGAGCCTGCATCAGAGACTTCTCCTCCGTACAAAATCTGCAATGCGTTTGAAGTCTCATAGGACATCATTTGAACTATTTCGACCATCTTTGATTGAAGGTAGCTTTTATCTTGATTATAGTCTGTGATTAGAAAATAATCCGTGGTTGCATCTGGATTCACTTCTGGAACTTGTCCGTCACCTGTCGTGTTTGTGAATGGTATTGTACTCATATTATATCCTACTTATGTTTCCTGCCATTCTGAAAAGATGGATGGATTGGAAAGAAACCAATCCTCTTTTTGAGTATAATCTCTTAAATACTGTCTGTATCGAATGTATCGATCTTTGGTTGATGGTTCTAAATTGCGGTCAGGTAAAAGATAAGGATCCGTCTTTAAAAGTAGATGATCGCGAAAGGCTCTGATTTTATTCTTTAAATAATCTTCCTTTCGTGTTTCATCGGTAACCCATCCTTTTTCTGAATGGATTTGAAAAAGTTCGTTAGGATCCGGTTCATCTAGCGTATACTCTAGAAAGTTTGGATTCTCTGATGGAAGAAACGTTTTCGTGTTCTTAAAATCAGATTTTTGATAGAAGATAAGGTCTCTGAAATCTGGTTTAACTTCAACTTTAGTCCCGTTCCATACTGATATTTTTCGTAATTGGATCGGCACACCGTTTTTTTGATAGATATCCGTCCCTTTGGGTTCTTTGATCTCTTCGGATTCTACCGGCCATTTCAGATCTGCTGATTCCAATTGATCGGAAGGAATGATAACGTTGTATTGATCTCTATAGTAAATCATTAGGATGTCCTTATGTAGTATTTCATTCTTCTGATTTTTGTTTTCGTTGAAGAAGAAACTCTCGGGGTAATCGTCGGGCTGGAAGAAATGGGATCCAATATTGACAGACTTGCACCATAGACAGAATATGGCGGGCCTCCTGCTAACGCTCCCCCGCCGTCATGTGCAATAGTGGAAAGCCAGCCTGAATAGGAATAATCATGCCTATGTTTGAACATTGTATCCCAAAAAGATCCCCCTCCGCTACCTCCCTCAATCATTCTGACTGAACCGGTAACAGTAACGGAAGTTAAAGTGCTTATGTTTTCAGATATTGCGCTGTAAGTAGTTCCGTTCCAAGTACCAGAAAGTCTACCAAGAGTGATCGTGTTGCCGGAGATAGATGCAATGACGCAATCACTCGGCAGCGTTGCTCCCGTACCTACAACAGTGTCACCTACGTTTATGGCAGTGATATTATAACTAGAAAGTTCGAAACTTTTGTTCGTATTGTTTATATTCGATACACTTAAGTTGGATAAAGTGGCTCCGTTTAAATTTCTGGTTCTATAATCTTTGAACACACTGTCCGTATCGGTGACGATAGATCCGTCACATTCTGTGAAGTTGTCCGGTAAACTGGGAATATTCGGGAACGTATCGTCGAATGGGAAGGGACATCCCATAGGAATCTGTCCCCATTTGATAAATTCAAGTCCGGAAGCATCGGATTTGACCGCAACGATGGAACTCCCATTTCCGGAGTAAGCAGAAGGAGTATCTCTAAGTCCGATGAATTTGTTCGCTATGTCTGTGGACCGATCTTCTTCCTTCGTAAAAGTGGTTCCGTTCATTCGAAATGATCCCCAGGTAATAACAGAATTCTCGGGATCGACATTTACAAATAAGTTGTTTGTATCGCCATCACCTACATAAGAGTCAAGTAGTTGATATTGGTATTCTGTTCCATTAAAGTGAAATCGAGAAGGGGAATTTAATTTAGTTTTGTAGATACCAATGATCCAAATTTGTCTTTCATCATTCCATCCTGCAGGTAGAGAAACATTCGTTAAGTTTGGAATTATTATAAGGCGATAATTTCCTTCTCCATCCCGCCCGATAGCAGCACCTTTAGAAATATTGATCTTTCCTGATCCTGCATCTGTAATTATGCCTCCGTACAGAATTTGGAGATTGTCTGTTGAATTACCTGATAGACTTTTGATCGCCTCACAAATTTTTGCATGAAAGTAATCTTTATCATTGTTATAGTCTGTGATTAGGAAATAGTCCCCTGATCCATCAGGATTATGCTCAGGAATCTGTCCCTCACTTGTTGTATTAGTAAAAGGTATTGTACTCATACTGTCCTTAGGATGTTATAAGAATCATCTACTAAATAGATTTTGTAAAAGGCGGGTAATATTGATGATTGTCTATAGAGAAGGACAATCTCATCTAACAAAGAGTTTTCTGTTGTTTTACAATTAATGTAGATTTCAAATTGAGAACCTGCCAGAGACCAACGGATATCGGAAGCTTGGATTGTTGATCCATGCCATCGAGAAAACCCCCATCTCCAAACCCCTAGAGACTGACCAGAAACGATCGAACCCCTTTCTCCTACAACGGCTTCTTGTAAGTTCAGATAGATCTCTGCTAAGCCTTTCTTCCTATACTGGCTTATGAAATAACGAAGTTTGATTTTTTTTGTTTTAAGATTATCGTTGCCTGTATATTCGATTTTAAGAGCTTTGAGAATCCAATCGATCGCCTTCTCATTAATCGTATTTACATTGTTAAATTGGTACAGTTCCCAAACTTTTTTGAAATAGAAATCGACATATTCATTCAGAATTGTTTGAAACTGAGTCCAGTCTTTGCCGTATTTCTCTATGAATTCGGGAAACTTTATATTGAAAAAATGGTTCATAAAGGTGTTACCATTACAGTTCCTGCATCGATGATCTCTTGCGAAGTCGCGACTTGGTTCGTTGTCGGAGAGATTAAGGTGAAAATATCCACTCCGTAATCGTAAAGTGCATCACCCATCACCCACAGGTTTCCTACTTCCAGATTCTGACCCCAATTTCGATATTCTCTGTCACCAAGTAGAGTGATCCAAGTTTCAATGATGAATTGCAGCGCATCGTTTTCTTCGGAAGTGAAGGACCAACCCCAGATCGTATTGATGACATCCGTTCTGGTCTTATTGATCCCATTGTCCGCATAGTATTCAGTGACTTGATTGTCGTATGCACAAGAAACCAAAGTGAGCGCGAACTCTGTCAATTTTTGGCATACTGTGGAGTTGAATCCGTTCCTCACAGTAATAGAGGCATCAATGTCGATAGGAACATACATTGCGCTTGTGGCAGTGACTGGCATTACTCCGAATTGTGTTCTGGCTCTTACATAATCTTCTACACCTGTGAGGAATGCATTGTCTTCTTCATCTTCCGGATCGAAAACTCCTCCTCCTGCAGGAATGATATGTAAGATTGCCGTACCTATTCCAGGAATTCCCAGTACCTTTTGTACACTAGAACTGTATTTCCTTGCAATCGTTTCTAAATCTTCTTGGCTCCAAACGATATCTCTTAGCCTTACATTGGCTCTCGAATTACGGATGATAGATGCGACACTCTCAGAATTATTACCTCCGATTGTCTCTGAAGAATTGGCAACTTCAATGATATCGGAATCTTCCCCCACATTTAGATTGATTTCTCCCGCTTCCATTTGTCCAGTGAGACCTAAAGTTGTGGAGAAATTGGCGAAGATAGTCGTATTGATTGTAGGTTTCGCTCCTGTGGATCCGTTACCGAATTGAATTCGGCACTTACCATTGGATTGATAGATTACAGAGAAATGTAAATCTGTAGGATTAGAATTATCAAAATTGTCTACCCTTGTCCAAGATCCGTCTTCAGAAGTTAAAGATATTGTATTTCTAATAATATTTTGATATCCGTTTATTTTCAATTCCAACCAATCATCTGTGTTTGCTATCGTTCCTAAATTGATATTCGTATAAGACGTCTGTTGTTTTACCGGAACATTGATGGAAGTAGACGCAGTGACAGTCGTATCTGCAGTTACTTCGAATCGTACCATTTGTCCGGAAGAACTCACACCTCCGAATTGATATCCTTTGGGAACAGTTTTGTCCATCTCTGCACTTAAAGTTGCAGTGATGACTCCTGTACAACCATCCGCTTCCGTAGGTTCGTAATCGCATCTGGAGGCAAAACCGTAAGCGGATTCTCTAGTTTTCGGATAAAGAATATCGAATGCGATTCGGTTGATCAGCTCGGACAGGAAATCGAAAAAACCTGCAATTTCAACGAACAGCCAGTCCGGATAATTTTTGTAAGCTTGTTTCAAAGCATTGAATATATCGAAGTACGATCTTGAAATATGTTTAAATGTGTTTTTCATAATTGCGCTCTTATTTCTCCTGTAACTTGCAAATCCTGTAAAAGACGATATTTAACAATCATTACGAATTGACTCTCTTCGGTTCTTGTTTCGATGTCCGAAAAATCAACGACTATGTAAGGATCGAATCCTTTTGATTCATTGAGCCAATAAACAGACGATATGATATTGGAAATGAACAAAAGCATGGATGCAGGATTATTTTTTTCCTGTTCTAAATCGGAGAAGGATCCTCCTTTTTCCCGATCATAATGAGTCATCTCTTTGGTTTGAAAGATGATTCTATAAAGTTCCGTTTCTATTTCGCTTTGCTTGTAACCGTTCGTATAGTTCAAGAAAAAGCCCAAATTAGCGTATGAAAAATCAGTTGAGTCTGTCATCATTTAACTCCAGTTCGATATAGTATTAGGCGGGGCAATGAGTGTTGCGCTGCCTGTTTTCAGCCAGTCGATCAGTTGATCCGAAAAGTCTCCGCACATCCCTTCATAGTTTTCTTCTGAGGAAGTAGGAACAAATGGAGCTGCGGGGGGAACCGCTGCATAGCCTACCATTCCGCTCCCTAAGCTACTTGCGAAAGAAGATACCGCCGCACTAAAGATGGATCCGTCCAAATGCATTCCTTCAGCGGCTGATTCAAACGCACTCCTCGCCGAAGATGCGGTTGTTGATGCAGGAGTGATATTTTTTGCGCATTCAAAGAGTGCTTCCGACCAAGTATCGATCGCTCTTTGTTTTGCTGTCTCCATATCGGTAACATCTCCGAGATAATCATTATATTCAGGATCAAATCCTTTGCGAAATTTATCTTTTACATCGTTTAACATTTAGGTCACCGGGTGTGCATTAGGAATTCTGGATACAGTCGGACCGAAAGCCGTCATGAAACCGTCGCTGAAAGCGGTTCTCGTAGATGTATGAACTAAGTCCTTGCTTGCATCCGTTTGAGAAGGTTTGATCTCAAGCTGATTCTCGTTGTTTTTGATAATGATGTTTCCGCCCTCTTCGATCGTTATGTTTAAATCGCCCGAATCAAAAAGTACGATGGAATTTCCATTGCCGTATGAATTTTTCATCGGCTCAGCAAAGCCAACATATACATACCGTTCATTATCTCCGATTGTCGGCTCTACCCAAAGAGGTTGACCTTTTTTGACTTTCAAATAAGGAATGGAAAGACCATATCTACATAAGATGAGATTTTTACCTTGAAAGCCAAGTTCTGGAATTTCGACGAAGATCATTCCGTTCACATAAGTGTCTCCGAAGGAACTAAGTCGGGAAGAAACTTCCGATTGAGAAACAAGTTTTGCAATTGCGTATAATTTCATAGAGTGAGCTCCAGGCTGGTTTTGATCATGCCGTCTGATAGCTCGTGTTTCACCTTGTTTAAGTTAAACGTTCTTCCCTCTTTTCCAGTGTTCGCAATCCAATTGGGAAGATTAGAAGTAAGTGCTCTCGGATTCAAGGATCCGCAAAAGAGTTTTACTTTCCTTGGCGGCCTGAGATAAGGGTCACCGATGTTTAAATCTACATTCAAGGTAATAGTGGTGCTCTTATGAGCCGGTGGAGCTTGCAAATTTTTGTTCGTTTTAGAATCACCTGATGCCGGATAAGCGACCCAATAGGTAGTCATTTTTTTTGAACCGGGTTTTGCTTTTTTTGATTCTTCTGCAAGCTTTGTCGCAAGATTAGGATTCGATTTGATTCTCTCTAAAGCAGCAGGAGATAATTCATATTTTTTTTGATTGATTTCATAAGCGAATGTTTCAGGTAAATAATCATCAGTAGAAACAACTTTCCCATTTTCATTTGTACTTTCTGCAACTTTCGAATTTAAATCCCCTTCTCTGGAGTTTCCAAAAGACCAACTGATATTCGCTATGTTATTAGGTGCGTGATCTGTTTTGTATCCGATTCTATATTCACCCGTTAGATCATCAGGATTCTTTATCTTGCTATTTGCATGAATTTTGTCTCCTTCTGAATGCGCTATCTCAGAATCCATGAAATAAAAGGTTTTGTTTTCAGAATCGATCCAGAATAAACAATTCCACTTTTCCGCACAGTTTGTCAGAAACTCTAAATCGGTTTGACCTTTTTGTATCGGAACTTCATCTCCTTTGATCGGAGATTTGTCTTTTATTTGAACGATTGCATTGTATCCGTTCGAGCCGATAATGGTTTTGATAATCTCTTCTTTTTTGGAAGAAGTAAAAACTGTATTTTTTTCCTTCAGCGCCATGGATGCAGTTCCATCAATCAATGGAATGGAATAGGTCAGATAATCGCTGGCACTGCCTGTCGGATTCCGCTCCACTTCTCCTTGGAACATTGAAATCATGTTCAAAGAATTCCAACCCATCTCTATATCAATTAACTGATGTTTAGAAAAATAATTTTCTAAAAAAGATACGCTTTCAACTTGAATCTCTGCCTGAGGCATCTGGTTTAATTCATATTCTACGGAGATCCCTGAGATAAATTTCCTCATTTCTGGGAATTTATCCTTGTTCAATGCCAAAGTCCAATATGCCATTTTTTTGCCGGGAAGGGAAACCATTTATAAGCTCTCCGATACAGGAATTTCAATGAAAGGTAGTTCATTCACATCGCCGCGTTCTTCCATATAGGCGACCCAGTTCGTATCCAAAATCTTATACATGAAGAGCTCGGATCCTAAATGTTTATAAGCATAATGATCCAGTTCCCAGCCAAGATTTTGAATATTCAGTGTGCTACCCGCTTCGAAAGGTGGACGATACATCTTTACCGTCATTTCTGAGATAGTGACCGGATCTACTTGTTCCCAACGCAACATTAGATAAACCTCATATTTGAATTGATTCCAGGCCGACTTTTTTCGATGCCTTTTAGTTTGTACAAAGCTTCTTTTTTGATACTCATCACGGATGCTCGAATCGTTTGTGCTTTCTTTGCAATTTGACTTGCTTTGAATAAAACGGAGTTCTCATCTAACGACAATTTGATACTAATTTCGCATCTTTGTGGAATACCGAAAATACCGGTAGTAGGCCCTGATTTAAAATGAGACTTCGTTATGCTTACATCTAACACATCCCAATATAATGGAACCATAGAATCTCCGAATTGAAATAACACTTGGGGTGGAGGATAGTTTTCATTTCCAAAGAAAGATCCTGCGATCCCCAAGAGACCAGGAGAAGGATTTCTAAGCTCATCGAAATAGGCGATGGTATCGGTAACTCCTAAGGGGCTTTCGAAATCGTTACTCACTAGCTGGAGAGAGATCTCTTTGTTTTCAAACCCGGTGAAGAATTTCTCATGATGAGACCCGCCTATATTAGGCGCCGTGAAATAATTGATTTTTTTCTCTGAGGATACGTTCTCCGGATTGTATGTAAAAATCCAAGGAAGGTAAGTGGATGCATTGACTATGATTCCGTGTCCGTTTGCTGCCATTGGTTTATGCTCCTATGCTGCCCCGACTGAGAGAGGATTTGCTGATAGATTAGCGCTATTCTTTTTCAAATAACTTTCATCAGTTTTTTGGGATTTTACATATACCTTAGAATTATTATTATTATAATAATTATGATTCGTTATGTATGTGTTACCTGATGTTGCCTTATTGGAACCGGAGAAGAAATTGTTGAGTTTGCCTCCTGTAGCACTATCTGCATTTGCTGCAAAAGGACTATCGGTGATTCCCCCTTTAGAGTTTTTCTTGTTCGATCCGCTGGGAAGACCAAATGCGCTCAATTTGTCTGTTAGATTGAATGGCTTTCCGTCTTGCTGAAGGAATGCCATTTCTTTACTTGCAGGCTGTAAGTTGTTATTCTTTGGGATTTTTATTTGTGGTAAGTTAGAGCGCTTATTATCATGCGGTAGTTGGACTGCATTGCCGTCTTTTTTGGCTGGATCAACGTCTTTTTTTCCTCCAATTTGAGGCAAGAATCCTTTTACCGATGTCATAAGTTTCGAGAAATTTCCAGTCAATAGCGAGGAAAAAATCTTACCGAGTGTTATCGGAAATAGTATTATAGCCGCATATATAAATGCGGCCCATTGAAATATCGGGACAAGGTAATTAAAGAAAAAGTTTTTTATTTCTGTAAAATATTTTATAAATGCGCCTATCACAATCAGAATAAACCCGACGACAGCGACAGCCAATAGCGGCACAATAGCAATAATACCGAACATTACCAGATAGATAGCAGCAAGGATTAAACCTACTCCAATCGCTATCATTTTTGCTCCAGTACTTAAATTTACGAACCATTCTGCTATTTCTTTTCGATATTGCCAAATAGCTAACGCAACAATCGCTCCTACACCTAACAATAGCAAAGCTCTGCCTCCTGCAAGATTTAAATAATGAGACGCAATTATGTCTGCGCCCAAACTTGCTAACATAAATCCAACATTAGAAATTATTGTATCAATTGTTATGTTGCTGTTTCTCTGAAGAGCATCATTTATAATAATCATTAATGATTTTTCATCTAATCGACTCATTTCTATTAAATATTCATTGAGCGTAGGAAAAAACTTTTTTGAACCTGATGAAGTCGTATCGAAGTATTTAAAGATTGCCTCAATAGAGGTATTTATGTTCCTTGCGAGAGTTTTAATTTCGGAAGATAGATTAGCGGAGATTGAGGTTAAACTCTCTTTAACTGAGATCACATTAGTTGAAATTTTTTTCAATAAACCCATGTTTTGTTTCCATGAGTTTGATTTAAAAATAAAATTAACAATATCATTTCTTAATGCTACTTGACTCGTATCCATCTTTCTCTCTCTCTACATCCTCTAAAAGTTCACTAAAAATCTTTTCCACTCTCTTCAATAGAATCTTGTCCACTATATCCGGACTCCAGTTCCATTTGTTCCGGAATGCACGGCAGATCGAATGATATCGATCCACCGCATAACCTAAAAACTCCCAAGCTTTTTCTGCTTTCTTATCTC
>NZ_RQHW01000058.1 GCF_004770995.1 Leptospira idonii
AAAATCATTTTCCCAATTAGAAGAGGTCTGACCACTGCTTCTTTACGAAACTGTCAGGTGAATACTATACTAGCACAAATGTATCTACTTCAGGTTTCCTTCTGTTTGAGAGCGAAATTTTTGATTCCACCTCCTATGAGTTCGAGGGAACGTCCCAGCCATTTTTCCAAGGCTCTCTGTCTCATTGCAGGAGGGATCGGTTCTAAGTAGGCTTTCAATTCTGAGGAACCCAAAAGTCGGAAGATGGAAATCAATTGCACAGCAACAATTTTTGGAAGAGGGTCCGTAGGATCGCTTTCCGTTTCCTCTGCCAGAAGCGTTGCCAGTTCTTTCTCGTATTTTTCCCAAAGAGAAAGGAGTCGGGAGGATAATTCAGGAGTCTCCATACATTTGTGAAATCCTTCCAAAGATTCCAAAATGGCCTCGGGGTTGATGGAATGAATTAAGTTCCAAAGTATGATTTTGGTGGCATCAAAGGGAGATTCTCCCGATTTTCGATTGCGAATCCCTTCTAAAATGGAGTGGCAAAGTTTTTTTTCGTCTTCAAAGAGTAGGTCGTCTTTAGAGTCGAAGTAGGTAAAAAGTGTTTTTACGGAAACATTGGCAGAATCGGAGATTTCAGCGACAGTTACCTGGGAAAATCCTCTTTCTTCAAACAATCTTTTGGCTGTTTCTACGATTGCCTGGCGAGTCATTGCCTTTTTCCTTTCCCTAAGTCCCAAAGAAGAAAAGGAAGGGGGACTAATTTCAGCCATAAATTACTTTTTCTAGTAACTAGAGAAAGTAAGTCAATCAGAAACAATATTATTTTTGTATAAATTTAATTATAAGGCTAGTATTAAACTATACTAAATTTAAAAAGTGATTATTCTTTACAAATTTTGAAAATATATTTAATATAAATGGAAACTAACTTTAAAACTAAAGTCACTTTAGTTTTAAAAGGATGTGGCAGTTACCACATTTTAAGCCAGATCCTACGAAATCCTGTAAGAATCAGCTTTTCCTTTTGGAAGAGATCTGTCCGAATTTTCCTTTTCTTCTATACTTGCTGAAAAAGCCTTCTCAATATGTCCCAAACTTTAAGAGATCAGCTCTTCCATTGGATGAAAACCTATGTCTATCGCTATTCCGAAACTGCTTTTCGGCTCGCCAGCGGAATGGAATCCCATCATTATTTTAACTGCAAAGAAATCACCCTCCATCCGGAAAGGCTTTCCGTTTTGGCCGATTGTATGGTCGAAGAACTCATTCCTAAGTTGGCGGGAGAGTTCGAGTCTGTAGGAGGTCTTACCTTAGGGGCGGATCCATTGTCATATTCGATTTCCCTATCCTACCAAAAAAGAGGGAAATTGATTTACCCTTTGATCGTTCGAAAAGAAGCGAAAGGACATGGAACAGGACAACAAATCGAGGGTTTTTGGAAAGAAGTGAAGTCTTGTTTGGTGATCGACGATGTGATCACTACGGGAGGATCCACAATCAAAGCGGTAAAAGCGCTGCGAGAAGCGGGGATTCAGGTAACAAAAGGAATTTGTATTTTGGATCGGGAAGAGGGAGGAAAAGAGGCTCTCGAAAAGGAAGGGATTCGTATGGTTTCCCTATTTAAAAAATCAGAGTTTTTCAATGGATAAAAGAGTTTTTTCATATAACGCGGATTTGTTTAGAAGCAAACTACTCAAAAGAACGGCAGTCGTTCTTTCTTTGTTTCTTTTGTTTTTGGCATACAATACGTTTCAGCTTCCTGGTTCGGAAAGGCTGAAATTTTTATCTATCTTCGGGCCTATGTTTTTGTTACTTGTTTGGTTTTTGAGAAAGAATTTTATCAAACAAGTGGATATGTTGAAAAACGGCCGGATCGAAATCGAAGGGGGTGTTTTGAAGCAGTTCGATGCACATGGAAGTTGTGCAACGATCCGCCTGAAGGACATCGAAAAAATCACCCAAGACGATTTCAGGTCTTACGATCGTTTGGTGGTAGAAACGAAAGAAAAGTTTTATCCGATCGTAAACATAAAAGAACTGGATTCCTTGAGGGAAACCCTGGAAGAAGCGTCCGGACAAAAAACGGAATTTGATCCGGTGAAGATCGATCTGATGACTTGGAAAACCGCAGTTTGGTTTCTTCCCAGCGTGATTTTTGTTGCTGCGACCTTTTTGCCGAAAACCTTTTCCTTCTCTCCTCTTTTGAATCAGGAAACGGCGCTTTTAATCTTTAACATCAATTTGATTTTATTTTTTCTTTATATGCCTGAAAAGAAAAACTATGTACTACCTGGGTTTTCCTTCAAAAGAAGGATGATCTTCATGAGCGGGATTGTGTTTTTATTTCAGGTATATGTTAACTTGGAGAGGGTCGGTTTTTTCAGAAAGGAAGGTTGATTATCTTCCTTTGGAAACGATTCCCTGGCGGAGCATATTCAGCTTCGCCTGGCAATACCTTCTTAGGTCGGTCATTTCTTCCGCATAACGACGAAGCAGCCCGTCTTCGCTCATCCTTCCTTCCATTGTCTGCAATGTGTCTCGAACAAATTTGAGATCTTTTTCTTCTTTGAGTTTTCCCGTTTGAATGAGTTTTTTGATCACATCGAATTCGTATTTGCGGAAGTGGACACGAATTAAAAATTCCGCAGAAAAATTCTGAGTCGCCTTAACCCAGTTTTGATCTATCTTTTCTTTGGGGGCTTCTTTCAGTTGATCCGTGGCTCTTTTGCTTGCGTCCTGTTCTCTTTGGTTGAGATAAGGAGCCATTTCATCTACGGAATTGGCCTCGTCCCTGAAGATCTCTTGAAGTTTATTTCTTCTCCACTGATCCGTATATTCGAAACTACTTGTTGTTAATATTCTGGAATACTCTTCCAGCATCACCACAAGGTTGATCGCTCTTCCCAAAGGAGTGTTGTTGAATTCTTTGATTTTAGGAAACAGCTCCCTTGTGATTTGGAAGGAAGATTTTCGTTTATAATTACTGGATTCGTAAAGTTTTTCCAAAGTTTCTTCGGCATTCCTTTTGAGTTCACCGACGATGGAATTGTCCGTATAGAAATAAGCTTCTTCACCGTAAACGAACAGGTTCGGATCCGGCGCCACAATATTGACGACGAAGATATAATGGCTGTCTTTTAATGCATTGAGAAGTTTACGAACATCTTCTTCCGATCTGCCGAACTGACCCGCCCAAATGCGTAGATGAGTATCGGAAGTGGGAATTTTTTCCCTGCCTTCCAGATTTTCTTTTTTGATCGAATCTGCAAGTTCGAGACAAGCCTTGATGCTTCCAGCCATGCTCTCTAGTTCAGTGGAAATTCAGATAAATGTAAAGAAATTATTCGTAACTCAAACTTTCTCTCAATGTTTTTCCCAAAGTTTCCCATGTAGGATAGATGCTGACAAGTAACGCAAGGAAGGGGGAAAACAAAAACCAAAAGGCCAAAAGAGAAACCGGATAAGAATAATCTAAAATCCATCCGAATGCGTTTCGATTGATTCCGTAAATGACGAGGGGGGATAAAACGGAACTATTGAGAGCACCTAAAAACAATCCTGCCAAAATGAGAAACAGGGATTGAAAAAACATCATTCGAAATACTTGCATCTGATCCATTCCGATGGCTCTGAGTCCTGCGATGAGTTTCGATTTTTCGCGAATGTGATAGATGAGGGAAGTGAATAAAGCCAGAATGGAAATGAATACCGCTGCTTTTTTGAGAACATCCAGAACGGAAAAAACGTTCCTCATCCCTTCCAAATAAAGATCTTTCAAATTTTGCCTGTCCAAAACTTTCAGATCCTCCGATTCCGATTTCAGATAATCATATATAAGCTGTTTTCTTTTTTCTTCGGAGATCTCTTCTTTGAAACGAACTCGAATCGAATTCAGCATTTCCGCAGGATAAAAACTTTTATATGTATGAATGTCCATCATCACAGTTCCTCTTTCCGAGAAAAAATGTTCCCTTTCTCCCTGAATCAAAAAAGGCCTTTTCCCGGAGGATTCAGTAGGAAGATACAATTCGTCCCCCTGGCAGAGTTTCTCCAGATAGCAGAAGTTTGTCGAAACTAGGAGCCTGTTCGGATCCAGATTTTCAGGAAAAGGATAAACATGGAGAGTGTAAAAATTGTCATGGATGGGAAATTTGGTTCGGATGATGAACTCATCCGCAGCTTCTATCTTCGGTTTTTGTTGCAATCTGTCCGCCAGAGAAATAGGAACTCCCGGCTTTCCCGAACTCAACTCTGAAGCATTGATGATCGAAAAATCGAATTTGTTTTCTTCGTCCACCCAGCGAATCAACGTTTTTTCATAACTATCCGTTAGTGCCGTGAGAGTTAATGTAAGTGAGGTGGAAAGGAGGATCGTAGAAGAGGTCAAACTGTTCGGCCAGGGTTCCGCCTTGATCTCTTCCCAGGCAAGTCGTAAGGAAGGGAAAAAGGAGATTCGTTTTAGAAAATAAAAGAACACTGAAATCGCAGTTACGATAAAGCCGGGAAATATGAATACGAATCCTACGATTACGGAACCTACACCGACTAACCCGAATAGAAGGGATTTGGGAGTAGGGATCATTCCCAGGCCAATTCCCGTCACTATCAGCACAGCTCCTAAAATTGCAAAGGAACGAAAAGAAGGAGGAGATGACGATTCCCTTTCCCTGATGAGTTCGATGGGGCGAACCTGATAGGATCTATAGGCGCTGATCAGAGAGGAAAACAGGGAACCTATGATCGCGATCGCAAAAGATTGGATTAAAATGGAATGGGGAATACTCGTGTAACTTTCCGTTTGCGATAGATCGGATACGGTATTTGCGCTTAGGAAAAAATGATTTTTAGAAAGGAATATCCCGAATAAAATTCCAAGTAATCCCCCTGCGCTTCCTAGAACCAGCGCTTGGATTAGGAAAAGTGAGAAGTTATGGATTCTTCCCGTTCCCAAACTGAGTAAAATTCCGAACTCTTTTTTCCGGGAGAGATACACTCCTGTAAATGTATTCGTCACCATAAAAAACGAGATCAACACGGAAACCAAAGAAACAATTGTTAGGTTGATTTTCAATGAGCCCAGCGCTTTACCGGCTCTTTCTTTTAAGAACCGTTCCGATTCCCAAATCCACCCTGATTCTTCCCATCGTTTTAGATCTTCTTTCTTCCAGGAAAAACCGTCAGGGTTCTTTGAAACTCCGGAAAGAACGATATGGGAGATTCGTTTTTCCATCTGACAGAGATCTTGTGCAAATTCTATATCCGTAACCAAAAAGCTGCCGTCTCTTTCCAATAGAGTCGTATCTTCTTTTTTCAAAGAGAGGATTCGATTGCATAAACGGATTTCCACATTCTCTTTATTAGAAAAAAAATCACGGAAAAGGGAGGCGCTGATGAGAAAGGTAGTTTTATTTTTTAGGTTCCGAGTGTTTTGATTGGAAAAGTCCGCGCGGGAGAGAATGTCTTTTCCTAAAAATACGAATCGTTTTAGATTTTTATCTTTCGTTTCATAATAACCATCTGCGGCTAAATTCGGGATGGGAGTGATTTCTTCCGGAACTAAAAAGTAAAGATCTTTCAGAATCGATTCCGGAGAACCTTTGGTTTCATCATTGGATACGAATCTTCCGATTAAGTTTCCCTCAGGGTAACCCAACTGTGCGTCCAGTACAGTTTGTTCGGCTCGAACTGAATTTACCTGTGTGACCAGATAAAGAGTGATTCCGAGTGAAATTCCTATCAGTGAAAATCCGATTCTGGATTTATGTTCTTTCCAGTAACCCCAGAGAAATAATGCGTATATGGAAATCATTTATTTCGAATCTGACCATCTAATATATGTAAATTGATGTCACCGATCGTTCCTATTTCGGGGTTGTGGGTAACCATAAAGACAGTAATCCCTAAATCGTTTACACAGTTTCGGAACAGTTTTATAATTTGGTCTGAAGCGGTAGAATCCAAATTACCGGTAGGTTCGTCCGCTAAGATCAGTTTCGGTTTGTGCACTATGGCTCTGGCCACGGCCACTCTTTGTTTTTCTCCTCCGGAAAGTTCCTTGGGAGTGAATTTCATTCTGTGTTCTAATCCTACCGTTTTTAACGCTTCCTCCGCTTTATGCAAAGCTTCCTTTTTGGAATGCCCGTTGAGATAAAGAGGAAGTGCCGTATTCTCCAAGGCGGAGAGATAAGAAAGCAGGTGGAAAAACTGAAATACGATTCCTATCTTTTCTCGTCTGTATAAAGTTAGTTGCTTTTCCGTTTTTCCGGTCAGATTGTCCCCATCCACATACACTTCTCCAGAATCAGAAGTTTCGATGGCGGAAAGAATATTGAGAAGAGTGGATTTACCGCTGCCGGAAGGTCCCATCAGGGTAATTAATTTTTTTTGAGGAAGAGTTAAATTCAGATTTTTCAGGACAGGAAAGTTTACTTCATCCAGTCGATACGTTTTATTTAAATTTCGAATTTCAATAAAGGAATTCATAGAATTTTTCTCGTCTTTTAAAAAGCGCTTTGCAAGAAAGAAATTAATTTTATGTTGAGTATTAGGAACGGGAATAGATGGGATTTCGTTTAATTGTCATTATAGCGGTTGCCCTCTTTTTTACCGGGAGATCTACTTATCTTTCCGTAGCCAGTTTAGAAATAGGCGAGGCGGAAATACAGGAAATTTCCGAAGCCGAGTCCGTTTCCCAATGGGAAAAGAAAACGGAACTTCTGCCGTTCTCTATGTTCCTGTCCTTGCTCCCCATCCTTTGTTTTTCCTACGGATTCGGAGCGGTTCTTTCTCGTAACTCCCAACAATTTTGTTTCCTCCCCATGTTCCGGGGGCCTCCTGTTTTTTCTTCTGTTTCCTTTCTTTAGAGTTTAACGTTTTATTTTTACATTCTAGCGAGGTTTTATGGAAGAGAGTCGTAAGTTCTCACTTCTAGGCTTGGTTCTTGTTGCATTGGGTGCTTTAGTTCCCCTTGTTTACTTTTTGAATTCAGGTGCGGATGCACTTGGAGAAGATTTCCCCATCTTACTTGGGTTAGTGCTCCAGGTCTATATCGGATTTTCCGCATATATGCTGGTTCAGTCTTATGAGACTGAATTTAAGGAAATGGTTGCATTGGGTTATGCACTATTTTGGTTTTCATTAGGCGTTTGTTATCTTGCGGGTAAGTCCGTTCTTTTGCCTGTTGCTTTGGAGATCGCTTCCTTCTCTACCATTCTTATTTATTCAGGAACGGAATTCGGTAAAAAACAGATCGAAAGTTTAGGTTCTTTACTTTTAGCATCCGGCCTTTCCGCTTTGTTTTTGGTGGCTTGGGTGTTTCTGCCGGATGATGATCCCAGAGGTTTGATTTTCCTTTCCATCGGCCTTATGATTAAGTCCGGTTTTTCCGGATTTCATATATGGTTGCCTAAGGTAAATGAAGGCGGTCCTTCCCATGCGTTAGGTGCTTTTGCGGGAGCTTTGGAAATTTTTCCTTTATTGCTTTTTTGCCGTTATGTGCTCCCTGTATGGCACGATCCTCTTTTTTATCAGATCATTTTTCCTTTTGCCGCCTTGGGTGTGTTTTTCGGTGGGATCACTTCTTTCTTTCATAAGGATCCCAAAAAAGCATTGGCCTACAGTTCCATCGAATCCATCAATTTTCTTTGGCTCTGTATCAGTATCTCTGGAATGTTTCAGATGAGTACGGAGAAAGATTTAATTTTTTTAAGTAAGTCTTTTTATATTTTGTTTTTTATCAGCCTATTGCATCACTCTTTTTCCAAAACGTTCCAATTGTTCTCCATCGGACTCATCGCACGTTTGAGAAATTCCTATGCTACGGATGAAATGAAAGGAATCGGAAGATACATCGGCATATCTCCCTTATGGATGGGAGTGGGAACTTTCAGTTATGCGGTGATTCCGGGAACACTCGGATTCGTATCTGAAGCCACATATTTGTTTTTAAACGCACAGATTCTGGATATGCCTTTGGGAAGATCCGTTTTCCTTCTTCCCGCTATGATTTTCATTTTCTTCGGAATCATTCTGGGAGGGTTCACTCACATTCGTTTGTATTTGAGTTTATTTCTTTCCTATCCGAATCCGAACATTCAGCTTCCCGAGTGGAATCAAAGAAAAAAGTTCTGGGTGATTTCTTCAGTAGGAAGTTTGGCTCTTATGATTTTGATCGTCCCTGTTGCGCTTCCTTGGATTCTCAAACTTCCTCCTTTGCAGCCTTTCGTTGATTCTATGTTATTCGATTGGATTTTCACGCTTTCTATTGTGTCGGCATTGACCGTGGTTTTCGTGATCAGTCTTGTGATCTTTAAATGGGCTCATAAAATCAAAGAAAGAAAATTCTGGGACTGTGGAAACGGTTATATGAGTTCCGAACTTTCCATTCCTGCTTCCGTTTTTTCCGAACCACTTAGAAATTCATTAGGCAGATATTTTTTGACAAAAGAAGGTTTGTCTGTGATCGATCAGTCTTTCCTTAATTTCTGCAAACGAGTTTTGGACTTTGGAGAGTATCTGGTTTCCAAAGAAGAACATCATGATGAAGAGGTGAGTAAGTATCTTGCCATATCTTCCGTGTTCCTCATCTTGATTCTCTCGATTTTGATTTTAGGCGATTGGGGGAAATTCTAATGTTTTCGAATCCTATTTTGCTTTGTATCTATCAATTGTTTTTGTTTTTAGTTCTTCCTTTGATCTTAGGTGGAATCGTCCGAAAAGTAAGAGCTTGGGCGCAAGGAAGGAAGGGTCCTAAAGTTCTTCAGGTATATTATGAAATTGTAAAATTTTTGAAAAAAGCCCCGATTGATAATCCACATTCAGGGATTTTTTCAGAGATCTCTCCCATGTTGGCCGTTTATTCCAGTTTGATCCTTTGGTCGATTGTGGTATTCGAATGGGCCCCTTTCATTTTGATTCCTTTTTTTCTGGCACTCTATCGTTTTGCATTCGTTAGTTTTGCGATGGAAGGAGGGACTTCTTTCGGAGGTTTGGGTTCCGGAAGGGAAATTCTTCTTTCCGTAATGGCAGAACCGACGATCATCCTGATGATTTTGGTCGCTCAATCTCATATCGAACTATCTTTAACCCCTGTGAGCGCTCTAATCGGGATTTTATTCCTGGCTTTTTCTTTTATCGCTATTCTTGCGGAACTCGCCAAACCTCCATTTGATGATCCGAGAACTCATTTGGAGCTTACTATGGTGCATGAAGCGATGATCTTGGAAGCTTCCGGTAGAACGATGGGATTTTTGGAATTGGCAAGTCAGATCAAACTGGCAAGTTTACTCGCCTTTCTGATCAAACTCGCTTTGGAACACTCTCAGCTTTTTCCTCCCGGTGATTTCGGAAACATCACTAGAGAACTCTTAGTTCTTCCCGGAGTGATCTTTCTTTCCGTTTTTCTGGGGCTTTGGGAAGCGAATTCGGTTCGTCGTCGTTGGACTTGGGTTCCGGAATTTATGGGTCTTGCCTTTTTGGCAATCCTGATTCTGGGAACTTTGGTGAAACTCTCATAGAGGTTATATGTTATACGATTTAGTTTACCTGTTGTTATTTCTGACGGGAGTTGTCGTTCTTGTGGAAAATCGTCTGCAAAGGATTTTGCTTTTTCTAAGCATCCAAGGTTTTCTTTTGATCTTCCCCGTTTTGCAGACTCATGAGGAGGATTGGAAACACTCTCTCAGCCTCATCTCACTTGTGGTTTTGTTCAAAGGGTTTCTTACTCCTTTCATTTTGAATTGGACCGCAAAAAAATCCCAGATGAAGGAAAGCACCGCACCTAGATTCGGTTATTTGGCGACCTTGTTGTTTTTGGTTCTAGGACTTGCTCTTGCGGTAAAAATCACGGAAGGAGTGGCGGAACTCACTATTCCTATCGATAAACTGGGTCTTATCTATGTAATTCTTATGGTGTATGTGGGAGTTCTTTGTTTCATTGTTAGGCGAAACTGGCTGGCGCTCATCGCAGGTTTCTGCGTTTTTGAAAACGGCATCTTTGTTCTGACTCTCGTTTTGGACAAAGGACTTCCTTTCGGTTTGGAATTCGGCTCCTTTTTGGATGCAGTTCTGGTCATCGTATCCGGAGGAATCCTTCAGCTTTCTCCTCATATGCATGAAAAAGGAAAAAAAGTATGACGGAGATTTTATTTTATATTTCGGGAATTGTTTCCTTTTTCGTTGTCTTCGGAGTTTTTGTTTTTGCACCCACCAAGGGACAAACAAGGATTTGGTTATGGTCGTTTCTTAAGATCATTTTTTTCGGAACTCTTTTCGCTTCTTGGTTTACTGAGAATGTTGTATTGAAGTGGATTTTGATTGAAGCTTCGACATTGTTCGGTGCTCTTTTGATCTCTTCCAGTGGGACTGGAAAATCGTTCCAAGTAGGTTGGAAGTTTCTGCTTATCAACTCTTACGGTTTGGGAATCGCCTTTTTAGGAATTGTGCTTCTTCTTTTTGCGTCCACTCCTTTGCACACATTGGATTTTTCCGCATTGAAACAAGGGTTGGAAGGACAGTCAGGGCTTTTGATCGAGACGGCGCTTCTGCTTACGATCTACGGATACAGCGCAAAACTAGGATTAGTTCCTAATCATTATTGGGTGGGAGATACATACGCGGAAAGCCCGAGCCAAATCTCTTCTCTCATCGCCTCTTTTGTTCCCGTTTCCGTGGTTCTTGCCATTCGCCCTTTTGTGCAGTTGGAAAGAGAAATCAATCCTTCTTTGGTCAATTCATCCAACGGACTTTTGTTTATTGGGGTTCTTACGATACTATATGCTACATGGATTCTTCATAGAAGAGACGATATCAGACGAATTGCCGCCAAAGTAGCCTTGTTCCATACGGGAATGTTGTCGGTGTTTCTTTGGTTCAATGTTTCCGACGAGGTATTTTACTTTCTATTGGCATCTACAGTCGTAGTAAAGGTATTGGTCTTCGTTTCCATGGGAATTTTGAGGATGGATTCGGGGCAGAGAATGATTCCTCAGATTTTGCAACTACCTGCTTTGAATTTAAAATCGTTTTACGCATATTTTGCGGCTCTTCTGATCGCTTTCGTTTTCCCACTTTCTCCCGTCTTTATTCTGGATTTGGAAATCATTCGAACCAGTTTGGACAAACACATAGTTTGGTTGTTTTTCTTTCCTCTTTTCGGATCCGTTTTTTTCTTCATCGCATTGAATAAAATCCTTCCGATCCTTCGTTTGAAAAACAGAGAGTTTGCTCCCGAGTTAAGATCCTTACTTAGAATCAGATTGGGTTTCTTTTTTGTAGGTCTACTTCTTGCTTTGTTCTTAGGGACTTACGGGATGTATGTGATGATCATGGGAGGATTCGGTCATGTTTAAAAAACCTACAGGCGTTTATTTTTCTAAAGAGCAACAATCCTTCTATGAATTTATATCGGAAGACAATCAAGTTACGATGCAATCCGTGGCGGGTAAAAAAAGTCCGATCGATTTTCTTATGGATGAAAGTTATCCTGTTTGGCTGCTTCGTCATTCTTTAGGAAAGGATATGGGGGAAGAAAATTATTCCTCTCTCTCCGAAGAAGACTACATAACCGACAAAAGAAATAAGGTTTTGGGACTCCATCAGAAGTCGGGAGTATTGAAAGACCTAAATTTCAGAGGTTTAAAAGTTCCTTGTTCCGATACTTCCTATTCTCATGCGGTAGGTCCCATTCATGCAGGGATCATCGAGCCGGGTCATTTTCGTTTCGTAGTAGAGGGCGAAACGGTTCGCCACCTAACCATTCGTTTGGGATTTCAAAAAAGAGACATCCAAGATCTGATAAAAAGTCAGTCTCCGGAAAGAGTGATGCATTTCAGTGAAACGATTTCGGGAGATACTAGCGTTGCTTATGCGACCGCCTTCTCCCGTATCTATGAAAAAGCGGCGGGTATTTCCCTTTCTAAAGATGTGGAGATCTTCCGTTCTCTTCTTCTGGAAACGGAAAGGATCGCCATCCATATCGGAGATTTGGGAGGTTTGTCCGAAGACATCGGTTATTATCCTTTGTTCGGCGTTTGTGCTACGGATAGAGGAGCTGCCTTGGGACTCATGGAAACATGGACGGGAAATCGTTTCGGGAAAGCTGCGGTTCGCCCGGGAGGAGTCAGAACCAACCAAAGAATTTCCGCAAAAGATGCAAAACTTGCGTTCGGTGCCTTGAAAAAAATCTTTCTGAAGAATGTCCAGCCTCAGATTGAAAGAGCTCTCAAAGACTCCACAATCAAAGAAAGGCTGCAAGGTTGCGGAACTGTTTCCGAAGAGAATGTCCACAAACATGGATTTGTCGGCCAAGTGGCGAGAATGGCAGGGATTCCTCAAGATCTAAGGCTGAAAGATGCAGCTTATCCGAATTGGAAACTTCTTCCTTTTAAAGAAGAGCACCATCATTTTTCTGGAGATGCTTGGGCTAGATTTTATCTTCGTTACAGGGAGATCCAACAGTCCCTGGAATGGATGGAAACTCAGATTGAATCTTTGGATTGGGAAAAACTTTGGTCTCCCGAACAAGTGGAATCCACCTATAAAAAACTTTCCCTAACTCCCGGAATTCATTTCGAAGCTGTGGAAGGATGGCGCGGCCCCGTTTTGGTCGCTTTGGAAATCGGTCCTGACGGAAGTTTGGTGGATTCTTATATTAGGGATCCGTCGGTACTCAACTGGCATGCATTGGAACTTGCCATCAGAGGAGAGCTTATAGGCGACTTTCCTTTGAACAATAAGTCGTTTAATTTAAGTTATGTAGGATTCGATTTATGAGATCATTACTGGAAATCAAAAATTTATTTTTACCTTCACAGGTAATGAACTGGAAAAAAACGTCTCCCGTTCATGCGAAGAATAGGGGGATTCCCGTTCCCACTTCCAAAATGAAAGATGGATGTGGATCCTGCCGTGCTTGTGAAACGGATTGTCCGATCGGTTCCATGAAAGTGATCTCGGAAACGGAATTGGAAATCGACTACGGCGCATGCATTCAATGCGGAGTTTGTGTCAGCAATTGCGACGGAAAATTAAAGGATTCCGGCTTTGTTTACGTATTCTCCAAACATAGATCCGCTCTGAAAGTTAAATTCACAAACGGAGAATTTGTTCCTGAACCGGAACCGGAAGATTCTCCTGAAATGAAAGAATTCCGCAACCTAACATATAAAAGAGGGTTTTTGTACAGAGAGGTAGCGGCAGCGGGAAATAATTCCGTTGAATGTGAGTTAAATGCTTCTTTCAACTCCGTTTTCGATTCGGAAAGAGAAGGGGTTCGCTGCGTGGCAAGTCCCAAACATGCGGATGCAGTCGTTTTTTCGGGACCTGTTTCCAAAAATATGGAAGGTCCTTTGGCGGATGCTTTTTCCGTCATCGCTTCTCCTAAGGCTCTCATTGCCTGCGGAACGGAGGCGGTGAGCGGGGGAATGTTTCCTATGGGGAAAAGACCTAAAGAACCCGATCTTTTCATTGCGGGAGACCCTCCTCGTCCGGATGTAGTGATCCAGGCATTTCGATATTTAATGGGAAGATTTTCCTTTTCCTTTCAAGAGGCGCTTCACAAATATATGTTCCCTGCAAAATAAGGCTGTGGAATTAGAAAAAGAAGAGATCGTTCGGGTTCTATTCATTGAGCCGAAAAAAAATTCCTTCGATACCCTCGCCGGTTTACTGAAGGAATGGTTCGGAGATTACATAGAAATCGTTTGGAAGTCCGTTTATGAAAACGGTCTGGAGGATTTGAGAAAAGGAAATTTCGATCTTTTGATGACTGAAATTCTTTTTCCAGGAAGCGATCTATCCGCAGAAGATACGTTAAATGAAATTGCCGATACCGCAGGACCTTCCGAAGTTCCTGTGGTAGTGATGACTGCGGCAGAGGATAAAAATCTTCCCATACATGCATTTCAAATCGGGATCAACGAATTTTTCTTTAAGAAGAAAATCAAAAAGTCCATTTTGGAACATCGATTCAGGAATTTATTCAGAGAGATCTATCGTAAAAAAGTGATCTCTCTTCAGATGGACGACAGCCTTCGTCGTTTTCAAGATCTTTACGGAATGAACCAAACGGAAATTCAAGATCTAAACTCCATGATCCGTCAGTTCAAAAAAGATCTGGAGAAAGAATACGACGAAAAACTACAGTTAGAGCATGAGAAAAAGAAAATGCAGAATGTGTTCGGGATGTATGTAGACCCAGTCATTGTGGAAAACATCATGAATAACACTCTTTCTCTCGATCAAAGAGGAAAGGAACAGGAAGTTTCCGTTTTATTTTCGGATATCAGAGGTTATACGTCACTTACGGAGAGACTCAAACCAGACCAGGTGATTTCCTTTTTAAATGAATACTTCACCGCTATGACCGAAGTGATTTTAGGATACGGAGGGATGATCGATAAATACATAGGAGATTCCATCATGTGTTTGTTCGGTGCTCCCGTGTTTCAGAACGACCATAGACAAAATGCTTTAGACTGTGCCATGGAAATGCTTCAGGTATTCGAGCTTTGGCAGCCTAAATGGGAACAAATCTATGGCTTTGTTCCCCAGTTGGGAATCGGTCTTGCTTCCGGGGGAGTGATCGTAGGAAACGTGGGATCTTTCCAGAAGTTATCTTACACAGCCGTAGGAGACACTGTGAATATGGCGAGTCGTTTGGAATCTTTGGCAAAACCGATGCATGTATATGTTTCGGAAGGTTTGTACAATCATCTTCCTGACGAATATGCATCCAAATATAAATACGAGGAATTAGAACCGGTTAAAATCAAAGGAAAAGAAGGGTTACATCGAATCCTAAGCGTCAAACATCTGTAATTCGCATATACTGCGAACTACAGAGTGGAGCAGAATTGGTACAATTCGTTCGTTTTTAGTTTTTCCCCGTACACTTCTGGCAGGGTAGGGGTTTGTTCCTTGTTGAGTTCGAATGTGGTTTGGTAGAGTTCGAAATCGGTGTTCGTATCCTTCTCTTTTTTTCCATGACCGGACAATCTTGCCACCACACCTCCGAACCCGATCACTTGACCAAGTAAGGATTGTTCTGCGACCGGTTTTGCTTTGTCTTCGATTACGGAAATGATAGGAGCGGGAAGTTTCCAGAGTTTAGCTGCTGCAATTCCCATTTCCACGGAATCCACTCCGTAGGCTTTTTTCTCCAAATCGGAAATCGTTTGGTCAGTCGTTTGGAATTCACTGAGAACTTCCACATACTTCGAACGGTCGATTGTATTTAAAACGATTTTGCCTAGATCTTGCATCAGTCCGCAGGTAAGAGAAAGTTCCGCTTCCTTTCTAAGCTTTTTTTCTTCGCAGAGATACTGGGCTAAAATTCCTTTTGCAATGGAATGATCCCAGACTTCGTCTCTGAACTTTTTATAATTTCCTTGGCTGAAGAGAGAATCCGTCATGGCCATCGCTACCATAGAGCGAACCGTTTTGAAACCAAGTCGGGTGATGACTTGTTTCATGTTCGCTACAGGGTTTCCCCTAGAAAAAAAAGGGGAGTTGGCTAATTTCAGAAGCCTTGCGACTAAAACTTGATCGGACTGCACTTTCTTTTCCAATTCTCCGAAAGAAAGTTCGTTATCGTCTTCCAAAGATAGAATCGATATGAGAACGGGAGGAACGATTGTAAGATCTTTGATTTGAGAAAGATATTCTGAAACTGTAGGCATGATAGGAACCTAAAGCCAGACTATCAGAGCCGATGTCCGGGTAAAATCAAAAAGCCCCTTGCGGGGCTTTTGTGAATTAGGGAAACATACTGATTTTAGTTTTGGGTCATCCTTGCGAAATCGATACCTTTGTAATAGTGGGCCAAAATTTCCTTATAGTCCATATTGTCTTTGGCCATTCCATAACTTCCCCATTGGGATAATCCTACACCGTGACCTGAACCTAGACCTTTCACGAAAAAACTTCCGTCTTGTTCTTTTCGAATTCCGAAACGAGTGGATTTAAGTTTGTTCGCACCTAAAAGTTTTCTGAGCTCTGTTCCTTTGATTTTTTTAGAACCCTTCGTTCCAATGACTTCTATTTCGTTCACCCTGGAAGAATTAAATCGTGTAGCAACGATTAGATCCTGAATCTCTCCCAAGGACAATCCCGCCAATGCTTGGTTCATCTGGGAAGGAGAGAATTTGTCTTCCCAGGAATAGTTCTCGCCTTCTCTATCGTAATCGGATTTAACACTTGCTAGATATTCTACCGAGCTTCCCCAAACATTGATAGGATCTTCCGTTACTCCTCCGCTGTTGGAGTGGAAAAAACTTTGGATCGGACTTCCTTTAAATACCAGAATGAGTCCTTCCGTATCTTCTACCGCTTGGGAAGTGTGCGTATTTTCTTTCGACTTACCTTTGTATACTTGCGTATTGGTCGTTGTGTCCACATCGTAAGGTTGTTTTTTGCGGGAGATCATTTCTCTGACGACGTAAGTTCTTGCACATACCGCTTGTGCTTTCAATGCTTCTTTCGGCCAAGATGCGGGAACTTCGGAAGGAACAACGGAAAAAAGATATTCTTCCATCGGAACTATGTTGACTACCATCACTTTGCCGTCTATCGGCTTGAGCTGGATTTCTCCTCTGTATTTGGTTCCTTTGTATTCGATGAAATCACCGTTCGTGATGATTCGAATAGGAGCTTTGATGGGAGTAGGATTGATGCTTAAAAGTTCATAAGCCTTTTTGATGGTAAGATCATTGGCATCCAATACTTCCAAGGTGCCTTCCGTTTTGAAGATTTCCTCTTCTCCCGCATGGGACAATAAAACTCTTACTTTGGAAAAACCTTGAGAATCGGATGGAACCCATTTAGATACAACGATCGTGCGGCAGCCGATCTGCCCCAGGATGATGATAGTAAATAAAGCGGCGACCCTAGCGAATTTCATATTTCCCTCTTGGGATAAATTTCGGCCGATCTTTCGTTTTTCCTCCCCCTTTTTTTAGGGATTATCTTTTCTTTGAAAGTGAATCACCGATTCCATATGAGGAGTGTGAGGATAGGGATCTGTCAAAATTCCTGATTTTGCTTCGTATGTGGAAAGTAAAACTTTGGCATCTTCCTTTTGACTATAAGGATTACACGAAACATAGAATACGTTTTTGGGTCCGTGGTCTCTGATCCATTCCGCTACCTTGGGCCCGCATCCTGCGCGAGGAGGGTCCAAAACCAAACAAGCATCCTGCGCGGATTGCAATCCAGTCACATCGGAAAATAAATTTACAACTTCCGCATGAATTTGGCTTTCAGGGTATTTTTCATTTAATAATCGTTTGGCTGTTTCTACTGAGGAAGGTGTCAATTCATAACAATGAATTTCCGAAAAACCTTTCCCGAACAGGATGGAAAAAAAACCGTTTCCGCAAAACAAGTCGATGAGACGGGTTTTATTTTCGGGCAGAACTTTTTGCACGAAGGAAAGAATGGGAAGAAAACCTTTCGGGTTCGGTTGGAAAAAAGAATCGAAAGGGATAAAGAATTTATTTCCAAGGATGGATTCGTAATAACCTTCCTTTCCTCTGAGGACAGTAAACCTTCCTTGTGCGGAAACTTCCGCTTTGACTCGATTGTAGCAAAAAACCAGGTTCGTCGCTAATAACGATTCGGAACATCTTTTCAAAAATAGATCGTGCAAAGGATTCGTTTCATAACCTTCCGTAAACGTGAAGATCGTGATGGACTCATCCGTGAACTTTGCTTTGCGAATGGTTACATATTTGAGCCCGCCTCCGGATTCCTCTCTTCTGTTCCAAGCGATCTCCGGGAATTCTTTCAATAGGGAGTGTACACGATTTGTTTCCTCATCAGCCCATTCGGATTGAATGGAGCAGGATTCAACATTGACTACATGTCTGAAATTCCCTTTCGCTCTTAAGCCGAGCCTACCTGGGAAAACGCTGAAATCCATTCGGGAGCGGTAGTGGTAGGGGTCTTCTGCGGGAACTGCTGTCAAAGTCAGTCCTATTTCTTCCGCAAAGGAAGCGATGACCGGATCGAATTTAATGCGAAGCTGTTCTTCGTATGATATATGTTGTGCGGCACAGCCCCCGCAAGCTCCGAAATGTTTGCAATGGACTCCTTCCCATTCCTTACGTTTTAGATAACCGTGAACGATCATTTTTTTTCTTTGTCTTTTTCGTTTTACGAATTCGACTTCGATTTCATCTCCGGGGAGAGCGTAGGGAAATGCCACCTTTTTTCCGCTAGGTGATAGTCCTTCTCCTAGAAAGTCTACCGTCAGATTGTCGATTATGATTGTATCCAAGCTTTTTCTTCTTGCAATTGAGTTTCGATTTTTATATACTTTTGGACATGGTTCCAGTGCAAAGGCTCTTTTTCTCCGCATTCGGCTTTGTTTTTATCCTGCTTTTTTCCTCATTTCCCCTCAAGGCGCAAATGGTTTTCACCGGCCAAATTTTGGATTTGCGATCCGAAAGAACTTTCGGAGAAACGGGGCAAAAATGGAGCTTTCGTCCCGGAGATTCTTCTGTCATTCCCAACGGGGGAAGTTCGGTGGAAGATATTGAATACGGTTCCGCAGAGCCGATTCTATTTGCCAATGCGCAGGTTCAATTGAGCGAACAATCCCGCACAGGATGGATCTCCGGATTTTCCATTCAAACCGCTTGGGATAAGGTGAAAGACGGAGATGGAGAAATTTATTTCCCGGACTTCGCTTCTTATTTTCAAAAGTACAAAGGATACGGTTGGTACAGGGCAGAGATTAAAATTTCGGAAGAAGATCTGAAGACTCGATTTAAGTCTCGTTATCTGACGCTTCGATTGGGACAGATCAGCCAGGCGGATGCAGTTTATTGGAACGGTAAATTCATCGGAGGCACAGGTCTATCTTTGGACACTCCTAAAGATACCGTTTTGGAAGATAAATCCTTATATTCTGACAAAACTCGATTTTATAGAATCCCTGTAGGTCAGGTTAAAACGGAGGAACCGAATGTTTTAGCAGTTCGGGTGTTTGCCAAGTATCCTCTCAGTCCCGGTCTTTCTCATGATAAGTTTTATATTTCTTCTCTTCGTTATTCGGAAAGAGCGGAATATTGGAACGATTTTAAGAAGATATTCGTTATCGTTTTGACGGTTCTTTTGGGAAGTTTTTATCTCTATTGGCAGTTCCTTTTCCGTAAGGACGAACATGCTACCATATATTTTTCCTTAGGCTCCTTTTTTATGGCAGTGAACACTCTGTTCCAAAGCCAAATCATTTATTCCATATTAAACGACGGGTTTTGGATTAAAAAAGTAGAATACGCTTCTTGGATCGCACTCGTTCATTTTTTATTCAACTTCGTGGTTCAGTTTGCTAAGGTTCACAAAGGCTGGATTCGAAGAACCAATTATATCGTAGATGTTTTAGGGGTGGTCGCTTTTGCCACCGTTTTCGTTCTTCCCGATCTTTATTCTCTTTCTCAGTTTTTTTTCTATTGGTCTTTTGTGACCGTAGTTTTGGGACTTGCTCTTTGTTATGTGCTCTTTTTGGGAAGAAAAGTTCCTTCTATGGGAACCGTCTCCTTCGGGATCTTTATCATGATTTCCCTTCTTCTCAACGATATCTTTGTGGAAATGCAATGGGATTGGTATCCTGCTCACACATTTATGAAAGATTATGCATTCGCCGGTTTTTCCATATCCGTGGCTCTTTCCATCATCCGCAATATGGTTGAATCCAGAAAGTTGGTGGAAAAACAAAGAGAAGAAAAGGACAGATTGTCCCGTTATTTTTCTCCGGAAGTGATGGAGACCATAGTAAACGATAAAATTAAGTTAGGTGGAGAAGAAAGATACATCGCCACTTTGTTTTCCGATATCGTAGGTTTCACAACATTTTCCGAAAAAAATCCTCCCGGAGTCGTGCTTGATCATCTCAATGCCATCTTTGAATCTCTTTCCGAACTTATCTTTCATTATTCCGCCACCTTAGATAAGTTTATCGGGGATGCCATTATGGCATTCTGGGGTGCTCCTAAAAGAACGGATTTAGATGCATACAATGCGATCGCTTGTGCCGTGGAAATGCAAAAAAAAATGGTGCAAATCAATCAGGAATTGGGTTTAGCTCCGGGAACTTTTCGCCTTCGTATCGGAGTGAATTTCGGAGAAGCCATCGTGGGAAATATCGGTTCCGTTAAAAGAATGGATTACACCGTCATCGGAGATGCAGTGAATACTGCTGCCAGATTGGAAAGCCACGGAGTTCCCGGGAAAGTCGCCGTTTCCGAAGCCGCTTATTTGGCGGCAGGCGGGGACAAATACATCAAATATGAGGAATCCAAAGAACTGATGTTAAAGGGAAAAGCGGAACCGGTAAAAGTATATTTTGTGACGGAGGTTCTTCCTAGATCTTAATCTCACTTAGTGACCGAGACTGTCAGCTGTTCTAAACTTAGTTTTTCGGCAACCGTCTCGCATTCTTCGGAAGAGCCTGTGAAACAAACCGCTTTCCCATTGTTATGTGCTTCCAGTGCGATTTTTTTAGCTTCTTTTTTGTTTTTAAAACAGATTTTAATCAAACAATCTTCTACATGATCGAAATCGTTTACGGAATCGTTGAATAGAATCACTCTATAAAAATAGATATCTTCCGTTTTTAAATCGTTGTCCGGAATAATTTCCGTCTGAGGAGGTTTCCTGTCCGTCATGAGAATAAGGAAGAGTCAGGGTGTTTCAAAGATTCCACATAATCTAAGTAAGGTTTTATTTTGAATTTTTTACGGGTTGAGTCGGAAGACATATAACGAATATTTCCGAATACATTTCTTTCCGGAAACCAAGGCCTGTCGAAAAGGCCGAAGCACCATAAAATCCCCGTATATGAATTCGGATTTCTACCGTCATAGGCGTATTTATGATTCAAATGCTCGAGGATTTGAAACGCTTCCTCATAGGACTTGGACCATTCTATAACTTTTTTCCCCCACAACATTCTCATATAATTATGCATTCTTCCCGTTAGCACCAGTTCAGTTTGTGCCGCATTCCAAAGTTCGTCATGCGTTTTTCCTGCTTCCCAGTCTTCCAAACTGTACAAATACTCTCTTGTATCTTTTCTATGAAGAGATAGATTCTTTTTTGTCCAATCGGGAAGGGACTCCAATCCGATCCGAAAAGAAGGTTTTTGCCAAAAAAACAAATAACCTATGTCTCTCCAAGTGATGAGTTCGTCCAGGAAATGGTTTGCTGCGGAAGAGTTCGTATAAAAAGTTTCCCTGTCTCCCGCCTTTTTATGAGAGATTTGTTCCGGGGTCCAATCGGAAACATTCTTAAACACTGCCGTTACTATTTCTTCAGCGCTGATATGTCCGAAGTGTAAGTAAGGAGACAAACCGCTTACAGGAGTCGCTTCGAAAGAATTGGGTGAGGACCTGCTTTCCGCATAATCGTTGATTTTATCGTTTAGAAATTTTCGAAGAAGAGTGAGCGCCGTTTTTCTTCCCCCCTTTGTTTTGTTATATGGAGGAACTTCGTTTTCGAAATGGATTTGTTTCAGGAAGGCATCCAATCCGGAAGGATCAATCATGAAGGGAGAGAAAGGCGGTTTTGTCCGATGGTTTAATCCGGATAAATCTTTCTTATTGTATTTCGGTTTCGCAAAATGAAGGAAAGAATCCGAGAATCTTTTATGAATCCAAGTTCTTAGGATTCTTGCGGCGCTGGCAGGTTTTTCGAATTGAGAGAATGGAATGATCGAGTTTCCGTCTACGGAAAACACTGGACATTTTACTTTTTCCGCCAGTTTTCTCGTTTGTTCCGGGATGATGAAACAGGGAAAATCATCCGTGATGATAAGAACCGCTTTTTCGGAAATTTTTTTCAACAAACCTCTTGCTGGATTGTCTTCCGTTTCCACATAACACCAGTAATTGATATCTAACGCTTCCGCCTCTTCTCTGTTTTCGATCATCCCTTCCAGTATGAATTTATGAATTCTTTTCGAATTCCAAGGATAGTCTTTTCTAAGACCTTCGTAAACGATCAGTTCCTTTTTGAATTTTTTGGCCAGATGAACCGCATAATCGAAGGAATGGTTGGAAGAAAATCTGCGGTATGCCTGCATCCAATAGAGGATATAAGAACCATCTTCTCGTATGGGTTGGTCGTTTATTTTACGGACTCTTTCTTTCTGCATGTTTGTATTGTCTTATGTTGTTTGGCACCGAATTTCAAACGATTCTTTCTGCAAGAGTTCTTGAAAAAAAGAAAGATCTTCCGAATGGGAAATATCTTCTTTCCAAAGAATTTTTTCCAGGCGAGGGGACACAAGTTTGATTCCCGATTTATTCCTTTTGGCAGGTTCCAGCTTTGTAAAAGAAATTTCACAGACCAATTCGAACCTTAAGGAGAATACCGGGCCGAATTTTTGAATTTGATTGTTTTTGATGAATTCGGAAAGTTTTTCGGAATCTTCTTCGTTCAATTCCCAAGTGGACAAGGATGTTGTTTTGATCCAGCCATTGTCTTCCGTTCTTGCAAAAAAGCTGAGTTCTTCGTATTTATGGGAAACATTTTGAGATCTTTTTGCATAACCTAATGTAAGTTTAACAGAGGTTCTTTCTTTTTGTTCTATGGAGATATCGAAGTTTTGCGATTCGTTTTGAAATCCTTTTGTTGAAATCTCTTCGGATAGGTTTTTACAATAAACAACGATTTCTTCTGGTAAAATCGTATTTTTCCCTTTGAGGATCAACCTATGAAATAAATTTCTTTCCTTATCGGGAAGAAGGTTCCAGATATAAGAAAGTTTTTCTTTTCTGTCTTTGGATGAATGGATTTGTTCCATCGGATCTAGAAATTGTTTTTTCCATTCCAAAAGCCCTAGTGTTATGATTTCTTTCGGTTCAGGAAACAGAAGAGTGAATGTATGAGAGTAGGTGCCGAATCGTTTTTTACACTCTTCGATCATCCAAACAGGAATATTCAAATAAGAGGAAATGTTTTCCTTGAGTTCTTTTATAGAAACGGAGATTCGTTTTTCATCGGAAAGAATTTGAAGTGCAAATTGTACTTCTTCTTGTGTGAGGGAATTCAGATAAAGAATCAAAGTCCCTTTCCAATTTCCTGAGGAAAATTCCCGTTTTAGTTGTTGTATCAGTTCTAAAAAAGAAATCATGTTTCCGTTCTTTTGGAAAAAGAAGAAAATTCTTCCGCATGTTTTCCTTTTTCTTTCAGAAAACGAATCCAATCCTTCGTGAATCCGTGCATCACTATGATCCTTTCCGCGCCGCTTGTTTTCACAGCTTCGTTCAAGCCGTTCCAATCCGCATGATCGGATAATACGAATCCATCCGGATAAAAAGGATTCTCCGCATTCGCTCTCATCCATCCGGACGCCATCCTTCCTCTGCATTCTCCTAAAATTTCTTTCCAAGGACTTAAGTCTTTTCCGGGAGTCACGATTAACAATGGATATGTGCCTTTGTGTTTTTGATCCAGATCTTTCAGGGAAAAATGGGAAGGAAAGCGAATCCCTTCCTTTTCGTAGGCCTTGGTGATTTGAAATCCTTGTTCTTCTAAGAATATATTTCCGAATTTTTCATCCAAACCGGAAAGAATTCTCTGTGTTTTTCCTAAGGAGTAAGCGTATAGGATGGTGCTGTGTTTTTCTTTTCGATTTTGTTCCCAGTAAAAAAGTATTTCTCTAAAAATCTCTTCATCGTCTTTCCAATGATAGACGGGCAATGCGAAAGTGGATTCAGTCACAAAAACATTACAGGGAACCGGTTCGAACTCGGGGCAGGTGCGGTCCGGTTTTGTTTTGTAATCTCCGCTGATCACCCATACTTCTCCTTTTACTTCGATTCGAATTTGAGAGGAGCCTAAAATATGGCCTGCAGGATGGAAAGAGACCAGAGCGTCTCCGATTTTGATTTGTTTTCGGTAGGAAATTCCTTCTATGTTCGATTTTTCACCTAATCTATGTTTAAGAATTCCCACTCCGTTTTCCTGAGTGAGATAATTTTTGCTTCCGGTTCTGGCATGATCGGAATGTCCGTGAGTGATGAGGGCTCTAGAGACAGATCTCATAGGATCGATATAGAAATCTCCGGGAGGACAATAGATCCCTTCCTGTTTCGCGACCAGTATCTCCATCCTGTCTAAGGAATCTTACTGAAACTAGGTGGCAAATTTGATTCTAAACCTTCCTATCTTTTTGCAATCTTTCCCTTAAATGAGCATGATGCTTATAGATTATACATTTTGAAAATAAAATAAGAGAGTCTTATGAAATCACATCCGACTTTCTCTGCGGAATTTAGGCAGAATGAGGGCTTTCTAAGCACTCCTCATTTTTTTTTATGTCTTCTGCCTATTTTTTAATAACCAGGTACCAATCTTGCAAATGAGAGATTGAATTATCACGGAAAGGATAAAAGGCATATGAAAAATCATTTCAAAAAAATAGCCCTCCTGCTCCTGGTTGTCCCGATGTTCCTTTATGCAGATGAACCTGCAAAAGTTGCGGATCCAGTAGCGGAAAATGCGGCAGCAATTCAAACACTTACTGTAGGACTTGATACACTTTGGGTGTTAGTTGCCGGTATGTTGGTATTCTTTATGAATGCTGGATTTGCTCTTGTTGAGTCTGGATTCGCGCAATCCAAGAATACCGTAAATATCTTAGCAAAAAACTTTATCGTTTTTGCAGCGGCGACCTTCTCTTATTGGGCGATCGGTTGGGGACTCATGTTCGGTGACGGATCTCCTTACCTTGCCAGCGAAGGATTATTTTTCCTAGGTGGAGCTGATAACTCTCCTGCTATAGGTGATGCATACCAAGGCGTTTACTCTTCCATGAACTGGACCGGTATTCCTCTTTTTGCTAAATTTTTCTTCCAACTTGTGTTTGCTGCAACTGCTGCAACAATCGTATCAGGAGCTGTTGCGGAAAGAATCAAGTTTCATTCCTTCCTTATCTTCTCTTTCATTTTAGTTGCACTTATCTACCCGTTTACCGGCCACTGGGTTTGGGGCGGCGGATGGTTGGCTGAACTAGGTTTCCATGACTTCGCAGGATCTACAGTAGTTCACTCTGCCGGTGGTTGGGCGGCTCTTGCCGGAGCGATCGTTCTTGGTGCACGTAAAGGTAAATATCTTCCTGACGGCCGCATTAAACCGATCTTAGGTCACAACATGACTTCCGCAGCTCTAGGAACTTTGATTCTTTGGTTGGGTTGGTTCGGGTTTAACCCTGGTTCTACGATGGGAGTAGGTGACGGTTCCGTTATGGCTCACGTTATCGTAACTACCAATATTTCCGCTGCGATGGGTGCACTTGCTGCAACTGCAACAGCTTGGATCATCTTGAAAAAACCTGATTTAGGTATGATTTTGAACGGAACTCTTGCCGGTCTAGTGGGTATCACTGCACCGTGTGCGATAGTGAGTCCTTTCTCCGCTGCGATCATCGGAGCTATTTCCGGTGCTCTTGTTGTTGTATCCGTTCTCGGTTTCGACAAACTTAAAATCGACGATCCAGTCGGTGCAACTTCCGTCCACTTGGTTTGCGGTATTTGGGGAACTTTAGCTGTAGCGATCTTCGGTTACGAAGGTGCTCCTGCAGGAGTAGATGTTCCTTCTCTTCTTACTCAAATTTACGGAATCTTAGCTTTCGGTGCTTTCATCTTCTCCGTTTCTTTCGCACTTTGGTATGTATTGAAACTTGCCGGTGGAATCCGTGTAGCGGAAGAGGAAGAACTCAGTGGTCTCGACTTAGGCGAGCACGGAGCGGAAGCGTATCCTGATTTTAGCGTCAGAGCGCGCGGTTAATAGGTAGAGGAGTATATATTATGAAATTGATCATTGCAATCATTCAGCCGCATAAACTGGAAGAAGTGAAAGCGGAACTCACAAAAAACGAAATCTACCGTCTAACGGTTTCGGATGTTCAAGGTTACGGACAACAAAAAGGTAAAACAGAAGTTTTCCGTGGTCACGAATATACCGTAAATCTTCTTAGAAAAGTGAGATTGGAAATTGCCGTAAACGACGAGTTCGTAAAGCCGACTGTAGACGCAATTTTGAAAGCAGCGAAAAACGGTGACGGAAAAATCGGAGATGGAAAAATTTTCATCACTCCTTTGGAAGAAGTCATCCGTATCCGCACGGGAGAAAAAGGCAAAAACGCCATCTAAGTTTCCTTCGCAAAGGATCCATCGGAACCGTAAGGGAAAGTTTTTCTCTTACGGTTTTGTTTCCCCCCCCCTCTCACTTTTTAAATAAAAGACTTCCCCTCTTTTTGTCTATTTTCCCGTTTTACTTCCGTTTCGCCTTTTCTGTTCCTCTTTTGCTTTCCTTCCATAGTGATCTTTTTTGTTCAATTTATGCGGATTTTTCCGGGAAGCCTATTGTTTCTTTAAAAAAAAACTAATTGAATTAGTTTAAAAGCTAATATGATTAGTTTTATTGTTGGAGAATTTATGAAAAAGATTACAATTTTATTTTTGATGGGACTTTTGGTTGGGCAGGGTATCCTATCTGCAGATTCTTATTTTGCAGCAAAGGAAGGAAAGATTTCGTATTTCAAAATCGGATCCGGGGTCAGGAACGTGATTTTGATCCCTGGGATCGGTGATACGAAAGAGAATTATTCGGAGCTGGCTGAGATACTGAGTCATAATGCGGTTGTTTACGGTATGGATTTGAGAGGAATGGGAGGATCTGATGTAGGTTTTTCTTCTTACGGCCCGGAAGAAACGGGAAAGGATATCGTTGCGTTTATACGTGAAAATAAATTAACGAACGTAAGTATCATCTCGAATTCGATGAGTGCCGCTTCAGCCGTTTTTGCAGCTTCCGAACTGCCGAAAGAGGTGGAAACAATCGTTTTAACCGGACCGTTTGTCCGGGAAGGAGAAGGGTTGAACTGGTTTATGAAATTACTGATCAATGGAATGTTTCGAGGGCCTTGGGGAGCTTCCGCATGGAAATCCTATTACCAAAGTTTGTATCCTAACTTTAAACCTTCCGATTTGGAATCTCATTCCGATTTTTTAAAACAAAACTTAAAGGAAGAGGGCAGATTGTCCGCTTTGAGGTCTATGTTGTTTGCAGAGAAAAAAGAATGCGAATCCAGAATCAAGTCCGTGAAATCGAAAGTTTTAATTCTTATGGGTTCCGAAGATCCTGATTTTCCGAATCCGGAAGAGGAAGCTAAGTGGATCGCTTCAGAAATGAATGCAAGTTATGTGATGTATCCCGGAGCGGGACATTATCCTTATAAGGAAGATCCTTCTAAAACGGCCGATTTAGTGAGGCAAATTTGGCAAAAAAAATAAAACATAAAACGGGAAGGCCGAAAGCTTCTTCAGGAGTTCTGAATCGACAGTCGGTCATCGATGTTTCCTGGGAAATAGCGAATGAGATCGGCGCAAAAGAAGTAAGCATCAAATTGATTGCGGAAAGATTGGGCATTCGTTCTCCTTCCGTGTACAATCATGTCACCGATTTATCCGATATTGTGGGAGAGTTATCTGCACGGGCGGGTAATCTTCTTGCGGAGAACTTGGAAAACGTTTTGGAAGAAGGGACTCGTTCCGGTCTGAAAAAGAAAGAAAAAATCAGGCTTTTGTTTCGTGAATATAGGAATTTCGCAAGAAATCATTATGGAGTTTATTCATTGTTAATTGCAGCACCTGTGGCTACCGAATCCCATCGATTGGCAGCCGAAAGAATTCTTTCCGTCTGTTTGAATGCCTTTGATTCGGACAGGTTGGATAAAAAGGCAATTCACGAAATTAGAATTATGCGGTCTATCCTTCACGGATTTGTAACATTGGAAAAGGAAAAAGGTTTCGGTCTGCCTGAGTCGGTAGAGGAAACATTTGAAATTTTGACGGAAGGTTTTATCGCCAGAGAATGGTTGTGAATGGAGTGTTAGGTTGGATCCTCTCTCTTTGCTGTTTGATGGGAAACATCCTCCTTTCCCTGTGATCCTTCGATTCTTTCCATCCGGAGAAAGGTGGAATTCTAAGAATTGTCATGTTTTTCCGGGTTTTTGCCCTGCTTTTTGTTTCTTTCTTTTCCTTGCAGGGCTTTGCAAAAAAAATGTCCTTATATTATGGCTCATCTGATTATCACACTCCCCGACGGATCGAAAAAAGAACTCGAATCCGGTAAATCCCTGTCCGACTTGATTCAGTCTCAGCTCCCTTTTTTGAAAGAAAAGGCACTCGCTGCAGTGACGGGTCAAGGGCAAACGGTGGATTTGAGTTTTGAGCCGAAAGAAAACATTCAAGTCCGATTTTTGACTTTTGATGACAAGGACGGTAAGGAAGTATTTCATCACTCTTCCGCCCATCTTTTGGGAATGGCTGTACAAAGATTATGGCCTCACGCTCGTTTGACTGTAGGTCCCGTCATTGAAAACGGTCCCGGATTTTTTTTCTATGACATTGATTTCGGAGAAACGGTAATCACTCCCGACGATCTTCCTAAGATTGAAGCGGAGATGGCAAAAATCACAAAGGAAGATTTAACTGTAAAAAGGTGGGAGCTTTCCAAAGAGGAAGCTATCGCTAAATTCAAAGCGGAGAACGAACCTTATAAAGTAGAACTCATCCAAGGTTTTGAATCTTCTTCCGTATCTCTCTACGGACAGGGGGAATGGTACGATCTTTGCCGAGGACCTCACGTTCCTAGAACAGGGCTTCTCAAGGCTTTCAAGCTGACTGCCATTTCAGGTGCTTATTGGAAAGGCGATTCTAAAAATCAAATGTTGACTCGTATCTACGGAGTTTCTTTTCCCAACAAAAAGTTGTTAGATGAATATATCTTTTTGATCGAGGAAGCTAAAAAAAGAGATCATCGTAAATTGGGCAAGGAATTGGATCTGTTCAGTTTCCAAGACGAAGCTCCCGGTTTTCCTTTTTGGCATCCCAAAGGAACTCTTCTTTGGAACACTCTCGCTACTTATATCAGAGAAGAATGTTTTCAAAGAGGATATCATGAAATTAAAACTCCTACGATCCTGAATTCCTCTCTTTGGAAAAGGTCAGGTCACTGGGATAACTTTAAGGAAAACATGTATTTCACCGAAATCGACGAAGCGGATTTCGCAGTGAAACCGATGAACTGTCCCGGCTGTTCTTTGATTTATAAATACCATATGCACTCTTATAGAGAGCTTCCTTTGCGTTATATGGAACTTGGAACCGTGCATCGACATGAAATGTCCGGAGTTCTGCACGGACTCTTTCGAGTAAGAGCGTTCACTCAGGATGATGCGCATATATACGCTCCTTTGGAAAAGGTAGAATCCGAAGTGGAGGATATTATCGATTTTACATTCGATGTGTACAAAAAGTTCGGTTTTACCGAATTCAAAACGTTCATCGCAACAAGGCCTGAAAAATCCCAAGGTTCCGATGAGGATTGGGGGATTGCAACGAACGCTTTGCACGATGCATTGAAGAAAAAAGGAATCGAATACGGAATCAAAGAAGGGGAAGGTGCGTTCTACGGTCCCAAAATTGAATTCAACATCAAGGATTCCTTAGGCAGATTGTGGCAATGCGGAACCGTACAGATCGATTTCTCCATGCCGAACCGTTTCGAATTGGAATACACCGCTTCTGACGGAAAAAAACATGCACCTGTGATGATTCACAGAGCGATTTACGGTTCTTTGGAAAGATTTATCGGAATTCTCATCGAACATTTCGAAGGTAAATTTCCTCTTTGGTTGAATCCGACTCAAATCAGAGTTTTGACTGTTGCTGAAGTACATAATGAATATGCGAAAGACGTATATGAGGATTTGCATCGCAACGGCTTTAGAGTGGAGTTGGATATTCGAAACGAAAAGATCGGTTCTAAGATCAGAGATTCCATTTTGAAAAGAGCAAATTACATTTTGATTTTAGGGGATAAAGAAAAAGAATCCGGTTCCGTTTCCATTCGAAGATTGGGAGAAGAGAAAACGGAAACTCTTTCCAGAGATGCATTCTTATCTCTTCTGAAAGGAGAGTTATAACAATCCGGCTCTAAAAAATTCTCACATATTCTCTAAAACTTTTTTTAAAAAACCGACCTGCTGAAAGCACCCGACTTTCTTAGGTCGGTTTTCTTTTTTACAACCAAACTTACATTTTATTTCCGAATCTTATCCCCGATCTTAGGGATATACATGAGTCAAATTAAGTTGTTTGTGTCATTACTATGAAAAACAGATAGCAATGGAATTTTCTTTCCTAATGCAGGAATAAATGTTAGTTGCTCTGAAATATCTTGACTGTTTTCAAACTATGTTTAGGTTTTGGTTTCGATGTTCGGTTTTTTTATCGCATTTGTATATTCGTTATTCTTAATTTTTGCCGGTATGAATTGGCAGGATGCAATTATAACTCCTGCGAAGTTTCTTTTCTATTGGAATCTGATTTTTTCTTCCCTTTTTGTAATGTTTATCCTTACTCTTTTTGGGGGAGCACTTGCCTTATTCCTAAAGCTTCCTTTACTTGCTTCTTTGTTAACGCCATTCGCGGATAGAATCAAAACATTCGGCTTTAGATTGTTTTTTTCAAGAACCACTTTATTATGGTTTTTTGCTTTGTCGGGCATATTGTCCGGTTCTTATATTATCGCATATCAACCATTTGTTGCTAAACCTTATGCACCGGAGATCGGTCTTGGGGTTTTAGCTGTCGGACTTTTTGCCAGAAGAACTCATCGTAAAACACTGACTCATGGATCCGGCTTTTTCGGTTTTTCTCAAAACAATGATCCTAAAGATTTTTCACAGGAAGAGAAAGATGTGACTCCTCGCGATCGATCTTTGTATCTGCAAGAGGATGTTTTGAAAATGTTTTGGTATGAGCAGTCGATTCATCCTCCTGATTCTCCGGAAGATGCACATGATGCGATCGCAGTGAGAAATGTGGAGTGGTGCCAAGGATTAATTTTGGGATGGAAACTTACTAATGTTATATTTCCTTCCCGGCATTGGGAGGATAGAAACTATCTTTGCCCGACTCTTGTGATCACCGGTTCTCAAAATGCTTTGCCTAATCCTCTGCACTCTTTGGTGTCTTTCGCTTTCTACGATGGGGAAGGAAGGATGCTTTGTGCGCAAACGGGAGAAAACGAAACCGAAAAAGGAGATGTGATCTCTTTGCCTTTTTTATGGGCGAGGTATCCTTTTACTGCTTCTTGGATTCATTCTTTTCAAGTGAATATCGTTTTGTCTCCTTTGCGTCCTGCCGTTTTGGGGAATCTTCCTTTGCTTTTGGGAGACGATTCCCCATCGAAACCTGTTTCTCGTACGAACGGTCCGAAAAGGAATTCTTTGGAAGGTCGAAACTGGTATCATCTCAAAGAAGAGTTTTCCTCTAACAATGATATTTCGGAAGTGGAAAGTCTCGACAAACATAGTTTTGGTGAGATCTGTCCTGTTCGCATCTCACTTGTGTTTTCCCAATCCGGCGAAGCCAAAACGGTGAAAATGGAGATACATCCTCTTAAGAAAACGAAAGAGCCTGTCTACTTTCTGGCTTTTTTTGCTTTTTACGACCGTGAAGGAAAGTTGAGAGGTTCGGGAAATCGAGAGGGACGGATCTCAGAGGAAGGAATTGTCGAGTCGACAGAGGTATCTTTTGGAATTTTGCCTTCTCTTTTGGACGGGGATTTGACCGGATTAGAAATTTCCTATTTCGAATCTGGAGAACCTAATCTCTGAAATTACAAAAAAGCGGGCAAAAAGGTGAAAACTTTCGTAAAAAAAAATCCAGCCCCAAAAAACGAACTGACTCTCCTCAAAAATTTTGATAAACGGGAAAGCATTGGGCGGCGGGTGGATGGAGTTCCTACCAAAAAACGGACATTAAAAAGCTCCTTTTTAGGAGACAAAAATGTCGAAGAAAATCAAATATTAT
>NZ_RQHW01000082.1 GCF_004770995.1 Leptospira idonii
GTCTTTAGGTGCGGGGGAAGGCGGCGGAGTGAATGGGTCTTCTTCCTCTTCATAAATATCCTCATCCCAATGAGAGGTGAATCTCTCCGCCGGTCCAATGGTGATGGAGAAAAAACGAATCCCGTTCCAATAGTAGGTGAGAGGCCAGAGGACTAGGATTCCATTCATCAAAACGAATAGAAAATAAAATTCGTGGTAAAGTCCCCAGGCGGCAAGATTAGCGGACCAAGTTCCCAAACCTAGTCCAGCCAGAACAGATCGTCCGTTTTCAAAAAGGATTTTGCTTGTGCCTACTGTTCCGAAGGCATCCTTTAAAAAAGGATAAGTGAATAAAAATATAAAAAACAAAATGGGAAATTGAAAAAAATAATTTCCCATCGCATTGCTGTAATGCGGCGTTCCGATGAGTCCGCCTAGCAAGGACCAAAAGAAAGCGATAAGGCTCGCTGTTACGAACAAAACGGCACCTAATACTAGATTACCGCCGGACTCGAAGAGGCCTAGAGTCAATCGGAAGACCTCTCCCCAAATTTCAGTGATCTCTTCTCTGGGATAATTCTCTTTTGCATTGAAAAAGAGAAGATTGGCATAATAACCAACCACTCCCGTAAGAATCGTGGTAAAGATCAGGAAAAAAAGGAAGAGGATGAATTCCATTTTAGTGTCTGAAGTGCCTCATGCCTGTAAACACCATGATCAATCCGTGTTCGTCCGCAGCTTGAATCACTTCTTCATCTCGGATGGATCCTCCCGGTTGGATGATTGCCTTAGCTCCTACTTTGGCGATGGCATCGATCCCGTCTCGGAAAGGAAAAAATGCGTCACTTCCTACGTAAGAGCCTACAACGGATAATCCCACTTTTTGCGCTTTCACGGCACCTAACTCTACTGAATCGACTCGGGACATTTGTCCTGCACCGATCCCTAGGGTGGAGTTTTGATCCGTATAAACGATTGCGTTCGATTTGATGAACTTCACGCAGTTCCAGGCAAACATAAGCCCTTCCAAATCGTCTTCCGTGGGTTGTTTTTTGGATACTATCTTTAACTTATCTTTTGTGATGAGATCGTAGTCTCTATTTTGGATGAGTAGTCCGTGATGGAGGGATCTTAAATCCAATTCGTCTAAGGCTTCATCAAACTTAGCGATCGGGATGAGCCGGATATTCGGTTTTTTGGAAAAGATTTCCAAAGCTTCTTCGGAGAATCCTTCTGCGATGACTCCTTCCACAAAGTTTTTAGTGATCTCTTCCGCAGCGTCTTTCTCTACTTTTCCGTGGATTCCTATGATGCCGCCGAAGGCGGAAATTGGATCGGTTTTACGGGCCAGCTCGAAAGATTCCAAAACAGTTTCTCCGAAGGCGATTCCGCAAGGATTTAAATGTTTTACTATGGAAACTGCGTTTTGAGGGAGAAGGGATGCAACGTGGAAGGCAGCATCGAAGTCCAACATGTTATTGAAGGAAAGTTCTTTTCCTTGTAATGCTTCGAATTCCGATTTTGCGAATATCGGTTCGTAGAAGGCAGCATCTTGATGAGGGTTCTCTCCGTAACGTAACTTTTGTTTTTTGTTGAATGCGAATGAAATTTTATCAGGATATTTGATATCCAGTTTTTTATTGAAGTAGGTTGCAATGGCAGTATCGTAACTTGCCGTTTCCGAAAATACTTTTGCCGCATAATGAAATGCAGTTTCTCTGGAAATTTTACCGTTGTTTTTTTTCCATTCTTCCGTGAACGAAGAGTAATCTTTCGGATCAGTAAGAACGACAACGTTTTTATGATTTTTTGCCGCAGAACGAAGCATAGACGGACCACCGATGTCTATGTTTTCGATGGCATCTTCCAATTTGCAATCAGGCTTTTGAACCGTCTTTACGAAAGGATATAGATTTACGATGACTAGTTCGATGGGGGAGATGTTGTTTTCTCCCATTTGTTTTACGTGATCTGGGTTCGTTGTATCGCCTAATAATCCGCCGTGGATTTTCGGATGGAGTGTTTTGACTCTTCCATGAAGGATCTCTGGAAAACCAGTAAAGTCTTCCACTTTTTTAACAGGGATTCCCGCTTTGGAAAGAGCATCGTATGTTCCCCCCGTAGAGAGAATTTCCACTCCGTTTTGGCTTAAAAAAGCGCAGATGTCAGTGATGCCAGTTTTGTCTGAGACAGAAACTAAGGCTCTTTTGATTTGGATCATTTTCGGATTTCTACCTTTCTTCCGTTTATTTTTAATTTATTTTCACAAAATAATTGTATGGCGAGGGGAAGTATCTTATGTTCTTCTTTGAGAATTGCCAAAGATAATTCTTTTTCGTTCCAGTGAGGAAGAATTTCAACGGATTTTTGCAGTATGATGGGTCCGGTATCTACCCCTTCTTCCACAAAATGTACTGTGCAACCTGCGATTTTGGCTCCGTAATCTAGGGCTTGTTTTTGAGAGTCGAGCCCCGGGAAAGAGGGGAGAAGGGATGGATGGATATTTATGATTTTTCCCGGGAAGCTTTGAACAAATTCAGGTTTTAAGATTCTCATGTATCCGCAAGCCACGATCAAATCGGGGGAGAGTTCTTTGGCTTGGGCCAGAAGGGCTTTGTGGAAATCTTTTTTGTCTGCAAATTCTGCAAAATTCAGGATCTGGACGGGGATTTGGAAGCTTCTGGCTAGCTCGATGGATTTAGCCTTCGGATTGTCCGTAAGGAGAGCTACAGGCAGGGCAGGAATCTTCTTTTTTTTAAGGAATTTGACTGCGTTTTCGAAGTTGGAGCCCCTTCCCGAGGCTAAAAACACAATTCGTTTCTCTTTTTTGGTAAATCCTGTTGCCAACAGTTTTCTCATGGGATAATCTAAGAATATTCTTAAAGCACATTAAGCAAGTATCCTTTTTGGTCGATGGGAATACTCAGGAGAAAAAAATGTCACTCGCGAGAAAGACTGGTGCCTACTCTGGATACAACGAATACAAAGCGAACGAGATCTCTACTGTTAGCCAAGTCAAATTGATCGTTATGCTTTTTGATGGTGCAATTCGATTTTTAGGAATTGCAAACGAGAATATGAATCCTCGCAAATACGATGTTGTGAATAATAACATCATCAAAGCTCAAGACATCATTACGGAATTATTGTTATCTCTCAATATGGAAGAGGGTAAGGAAGTCGCAAACAATCTTCTTTCTTTATACATTTATCTCAAAAAACGTTTGTTAGAAGCAAATATGAAAAAGGATAAAAAGATTGTGGATGAATGCGTGAAAATTCTGACCGAACTAAAAGCATCCTGGGAAGAATTGGAGAAAAAAGACGGGACTTCTTCTTCACAATCTTCACTTCCTCGACCTACAGGAATTTCGATTACAGGTTAAAGTTCTGTAAATGAAAAAGAAAGAATTAATGGCAAACAATTCGATTACTGTCCAATTCTATGAAAGAAAGTTGAAATTACTTTCCGGGCTTGTCGCAAATCTTAATGAAGAAGAAAAGTTATTGTCTTATGGCGATGCCGATTCCGCAGTTAAGATCGAATTTAAGAACGAACCGATCATTCAGAAATTAGAAGCGTTGGATAGAGAAGTTTTCGAAAGTAAGATCGGTGAGAGTTTCACTGAAGAAGAGCTCGCACTCTCTGAGAAAGTTTTTGATGTCTTAGATGAAGCTCGCAAAATTCAATTGAGAGTCCAAAGTCTTTTGGAAAGAGAAATGAATTCCAGTAAGAAAGAGCTTTGGGAATTTAGAATCAAAAGAAAATTGAAACAGCACTTTCTTCAAAATTCCGGACTTTCGTGGACGAAAAATTACTGTTAGATGAAGCCTTATCTTTTTTAGGATTGAAAGGCGATTCATCGGAAGATGATTTAAAATCACAATATCACAAATTAGCTAAAAAATATCATCCTGACGGAGGGGAGTTTACATCCGAAATCCTCTTTCAGGAATTGCAAAAGCACTATGAATTCTTAAAGAAATTTTGGGAACGGAATGGAAGCTTTGATGCTTTTTCCTTAGGAAAAGGTCGATCTAGCAGGCAGGATCATTCTTTTAGTCATGAGCCAGAAGCAGCAAGAGAAGGAGCCGGGAAAGATACGTCTTCTTCTCTTGTGCCAGATCCTATCTTCTCAATGTACAAGACTGCCAAAGAAGAAGAAACCAGGGCGATTCTCAACTATTTCGAAAAAACAAAGTTAGATCCCATGAATTTGAATCATGCCAAAAACAATGCGTTGGCGGAGTTGAGAACTCGTTTGGATCCTGTATGCAAAGTCTATCTTGATATAGTTCAAAATCATCCTAAAAGTATTTGGGTCGGAGATTCTAAAGATTCCCTGGCAAGGCTTAGTGTTTGGTGGAAACAAAGCTAAATTAGGGGATTGCGTGATGATCGGCTAAGAATAGGCCATCGGTGATGAGCGAGCTAAGATTTGGCAAAGTTCAATTCTATATTGGGGATCTTGGAAGCTTTTTGCTTTCGTTAGATAACGGTGAGATGCTAGCATTTGTAGAGTTGTAGTATCTCTTACAATCCCATACGCACGCATGATGCCCAACCAACCGATTTCCTCCCAGCTCAACAATAAAGATAAGAGCTTGCTTCTGGAGATACCTAATCCATCTGCCATTATGTCCATTTCAACTAGTTCTCTTTCATCTGCACGGCAACTTACTTTTTGAAGTTCTAGCCCGGGAGCTTGGTATGACTTTGTTAGTTTTTCTCTCTTTGAAGGAATTAGACCATAGTAAATAGGATAGGCGGATTCTTCTAAAAGATTACGAAGTCTAGCGGAGAAAGATGAAGGTTCTACGTTTCTGGGATTTTGCAATTGTTGTAAGAGTTTGGGAGGAAGCAGGAAAGATGTGACAATGGTGCAGTCTCTTTCGTAGAAATAGAGTGAGTTCACTTCTGGCTTTGTGATTGAGATTGTTGTTACTTCTTGGTTCCAGCTTGTAATTACAGAAACGATTGGCTCATCATTTTTCATTATCTAGAGAAGGTCATAAGCCATGCAATTGGGCCTCGCCCAACTTCATTTAGGAGAACATTGTGGTTTCGGATAAATTGAAAAAGGATGAATGGAATAAGATAAAACTCCCCTTTATTTTTAGGCAAAGGGGAGGCCGTTTCTGGATGAAACGGGGTTTTCGTTCAAGTTAAGCTGGTGTTAGCAATGAAAAAGTAGGAGGTACTACTTCCCCGCCGCGCCCTCTGCTCCTGAACCGATCAATCCTAAGGAAATTTCAGGAATCCAACTGATCAAAATGAGTCCGATGAGGAACATTCCTACGATCGGTGCGACCGACTGGATTACTTTTCCTAATGGCTGTTTGAAGATACCGGATGCCACGAACAAGTTGACCCCGACCGGTGGAGTTAGGTAACCGATTTCTAAGTTTACGATCATGATGATCCCGAAGTGAACCGGATTAATTCCATAATTGATCGCCATTGGTGCCAATAGAGGCGCCAATACAAGAATGGCACTCATGATGTCCATAAACATACCTACGATCAGAAGCAATATATTGACTCCGATGAGGAAAGTTACAGGGCTGGAAATCATCTCGGACATAGTCGCTACCAAGTTTTGAGGAATTTCATTTTCGATCATAAATTTGTTCAAGCTCACTGCTAGAATCAAGATCAAAAATAAGACCCCTAACATCTCGGCACTTTCCGCCATAATCTTTGGAATTTTAGGAATTTCTAATTCTTTGTGGATGAATACTTCCACTAGGATGGCATAGAAAACGGCAATGGCTGCAGATTCAGTAGCTGTGAAGAAACCGGAATAAATTCCACCTAAGATCACCACCGGCATCATAAGAGCAAGAGTTCCCTCTTTCCATGCGATTTTAATTTCCGTCCAATCCCATTTGCTTCTTCCTACATTACCTGCTCTGAATATAGAGTAGGCCATTAGAAGAGTCATGAGTAGGATCCCAGGTCCGATCCCTGCAATAAATAGATCGGTCACGGACACTCCCACCATAATCGCATAAACGATCATAGGGATACTCGGTGGAATGATGATTCCTAAAGTTCCCCCTGATGCAAGTAAGCCCATGGAAAACTGGGTTGGATAACCTGCCTTAGTTAAGGAGGGATACATCAAACCACCGATCGCAATCAAGGTTACCGGAGAAGATCCTGAAATGGCCGCAAAAATACCGCAGGAAAATACCGAAGCGATCGCAAGTCCCGCAGGAACCGGAGCAGTCATTGCGGCGGCAATTCGAATGAGTCGCCTAGCAATACTTCCGTGAGTCATTAAATTTCCGGCAATGATGAAAAGAGGGATCGCAAGTAGGATCTCTTTATCTCCTGCGAAGAATAAATCTCCGATCACACTGTTTAATTCTTTAAAGGATTCCAAAGGAGGATCCGGTAAAAAATAGTAACAATAGATTGTGATGGCACCCATCAGTACAATCAACGGTTGTCTGAGTAAGATTAAGGCAAGGATTAGAACTAATATTCCCCAAGAACCCATTATTTATTCCCCCTGGTTTCAGCATGGCTCACTTGCTCTTCTGCAGTAGCAGACTCAAGTGCCTCTGTGGCTTCATTGAGATCTTCCGGAGCAAGTTTTGGGAAAATTCCGTAAGTAAAATGACGTAGTCCCATTGATATAAAAATATAAGGAAAGATCAATTGAACTTTCCAAAGATGAATCTCCGTTACAGGATTCACTTCGTCCAATTCGATACTTTCAATTACATAGATGATGGAAAGGTAAGCTAAGAATAAAAAGAAGGCAGCAATTACGAATTGTTCTACAATCTTGATATAAGGAAGCACCTTTTTAGGAAGAACTTTATCCGCAATTTCAGGTCTCAAGTGAGATCCTTTGGCACTGGCAAGTGCGGAACCGAACAACCCGCCCCATAACATAAAATAAAGGGAAAGTTTTTGCGCCCAAACAATACCGCCAAGCCCCATCCATTCCGAAAATCCTTGGATTCCTGAATGCAGAGAACCTGAAATATAAATTGTCCAATCTCCTAGAAAATTAGCAACGCTTGTGTTGGGGTAGGCACCTAATGCCTCAGTGACCCCATTCAAAATAGAATCGATAGCTTCTCGTTTGGCGACATCCGCAATCATAAGGAGAGTGAGCAGAAGGAAACAAATTCCTCCTGCCCATTTCTCGCCGAAACTGAGATAGTTAAGTATTTTTTCGACGATTTTCATCGAGGTTCTCCATCCCTGGAAAGGGAAAACTTATTTCGCTTAACCACCGCAAGCGGCTTTAGCTTTTTGTATTTTATCGTAGATTTGTTTGGACTGTCCGCCGATTTTACCGATGACTTGTCCTGCAACATTACCTGCAGCTGCTTTAAATCCGGCTAAGTCGGATGCACTTGGCTCATACACTTGTACGTCCGCTTTTTTCAAAGTAGCGATCATGTTTTTTTCGATATTACGAACCGCAACTCTGGCACTAGGTGCCAAACCGTTTCCTTCTCCCATAAGGATTTTCTTTTGGTCGTCATTCAAAGTATCCCAGAACTTTTTAGAATAAACGATCGCTGCCGGTTGGTAGATATGGCGAGTGAGTGAAAAATGTTTAATCGCTGTTTGCCATTCCGCTGCTAATGTGAATAGAGGAGTGTTGTCAAAACCTTCTACTACACCTGTTTGAAGGGAAGGAAGAACTTCAGGAATCGCAATCGGAATTCCACTTACACCTAACGCTTTCCAATAAGCGATGTGTACAGGAGACTCTTGAATACGGATCTTCACTCCTTTGAGGTCGTCCGGAGTTTTTACAAGATTGGTTTTTGTTCCGATACTTCTGTAACCGTTTTCGGCCCAAGTAACGAATACCAATCCTTTAGCTTCGAAAAGTTTTCTGAAATCTTCCAACAAGTGGTTGTCCAGAACACAATCTGCCTGATTATAACTATTGAATAAATAAGGTATTTCTAATACGTTTAGTTCTTTGACAGTATTTGCCAAAGCTCCTGCAGTGAGTCCTCCCCCTTGCAGTTTTCCTCGAATCACTTGCTGTAGGATTTCGTTTTCCCCGCCCATTTGTCCGCCGGGATAAACTTTGATTTTAATTTGTCCGCCGGATTCAGAATCGATTTTCTTTTTGATTTTTGCAAGTTCGTTGGTCCAAGGAGAACCTTCCGGAGCAACGGTAGCAAGTTTAACAGTCGTTTGTGCGAATAAACCCCCACTTAACGTGAGGGCAAAACCAGCACATGCAATGAATTTTACATGTTGATTGAACATTCTTTGTCTCCTAAATGATAGGTTGGTTTTTATAGATCTTTTAGCAGTTTTTCTGCTTTTCTTTGTTCTACGATTTGCTCAGGCTCAATTTCAGGAAGAGACTTTGCTTTCCCTTTGATCACATAATTGAGTTGGCTTTCGAATTTTGCTTCGTCGCCTTTGAGTAAACTTTCGGAATAGAGAACTCGAACTGCAAAATAGTTCGGGTGTTTTTTGATCGCTTCTTCGAAAAGTTTCGCAGCTAGCTTTTTGTCACCAGTAGGAGAAAGTGCATTGCTTGTTGCATCGTAACGAAGTGTTGCAGCGTAAAAGTATTCTTTAGAAGGCAATTGTTTTTCTAGTTCTTTTACTTTGTTTACCATCGCGGAAAATTTACTTCTGTTCGCAAGAAGGGTAGTGAAACCCACGGAACGAGACCATTTTCCCAAAGAAGCATAACGCCAGTAAAGAGAATCGATATCAGCAACAGTAAGTGTATCCAGTGCTTTTTCGATTTCAACTCCTTCATCCACAACTTTTTTTCTGAAAGCAGGGTTCATTGCAAGCCCCGCCTCACACCAGTTTACTGCAGCATCATAAAACTGTACTGCTTCTTCTTTTACTGCTGCATCGGAATCTTCTCCTGTGAGTTTCAACCAAAGATGGCCGTCTCCCATTAGATAGTTTCCTTGACAGAGCATTACTTTAACGTCTGTATATTGAGGGTTTTCGTTTGCAAAATTTTCTAACAGTACAAGTGCTTTGCGTAAGTCCGCCTCATTCTGTCTATTTTTCCAAAGCTTTTCAACCTCTGACGGAAGTTTTGCGGGGGTTGCGGATCTCTCCACTGCACTCCCGGAAATTTTCACCTGTCTTGATTTTCCACAGGCAACTACCCCAAACACCAGCATTGACGCGATCAGTAAATTTGACCATTTGATGGCTTGATTCATCACTTCATCATCCTCCAATTTCTTTTTATATTTTTGAGAGTCCCAATTTTAAGATGTACTGGGAGGGTGGCAACCCATGTTCTATAAAATTTTTAGAAAAAGACTAAAAACTTGAAACATTCCTCATCATTCCGAAGAAAAATACACGTATTTGCCGCAAATGCAAGAAAGTTTTATTTTTATGGGATAGATACTGAATTAGAAGGACCGGAAACACGAAGTCCGCTGGATCCATTTTGCGGTGTGTAAGAAATTCCGATAGAACGAACACTGATAAATTGGCCTGAACTCACTGCCGTACGAAAGCGGCAGGCAACTCCTGAAGAAGGAAGTGTATCGGCAGGATCAATTTCAAAGACATATTCGGATGGTTGAACAGGAAGCACTGTGAGGGTTGCAGACTGAAACGTGCAATCGGTTCCTGCATTCAAATCCCCTGGATTTCTTGCAGCGGATTCAGAGGCTCCTACGAATAGCCTGTATCCTTGGAAAATCAGCTCTGGATTTGTAGCTCTTACCCTTACTGTGTAATTGGAATTTCCATTGCTTGTGACACTCACAAGTAAGGGAGGAGCCTGCATTGATTGGGAGGAAGTGTAGTTGGTGCAAGATACCCCTCCGAAAAAGAGAAATGCTGCCAGATAGGAACAGAAACGAGTCATTGAATCTCTGCGGACTCCTCTGCTTTTTCCTTACGGCTCCTTCTGAGATAGAGAAAAAGGGCAACTGAAAGAATGATTGCCAGAAGAGCGATGATCACAGTTTGTCCGTTTTTGACCCAGCCCATCAATTGGTCGAAATTATGAGCTCCGAAAAAACCTAAATAAACCCAGATCGGAACGGAAATGAGAGCCGCAAACCCATCTGTCATAAAAAATCTCAAAAAGGAGATTTGTCCGGAAGTCCCAGCCGTAAAGAAAATCGGCATTCTGAGGCCTGGCATAAATCGACCTACAAAAACGACCCATTTTCCGTATTTTTTAAACTGTTTTTGGACTTTTTCGAATCTTTCTGGGTGTAGGACAGATCTCAAAACAGGCAATTTCAATGCCTTTTCTCCGTAATGGCTTCCCAGCCAAAATACAAAAGAATCTCCCACTAAAACTCCCGCCATTCCCACAAAAAACATAATGTGTACATTAGCGTAACCAAGTCCTGAAATGACTCCCCCTGCGGTGAGGGAAATGTCTTCCGGGATGGGAAGGCCGAATCCACAAAGAATTAGGACTCCAAAAACAGCAAAATAACCGAATTGAGTGAATATAGATACTAGGCCTGTAAAATTGCCATATTCGGCAAAGAAGGCGAGAATACTTTGTAGAAAGTCCATGTGGCGATTTATACTGATTTTATGATTTCACAGAAAAAGGAAAGAGATTTATGCTAAAAGCCAGAACCACTCTTTTGGAAGAAGAGGAAAAAATACTCGCTCCTTATGCGAGAAAAAGCTCTCTTTCCGGGGGAAGGGTGCATTTTGAAGAAGAGCACCCTTACAGGCTTCCTTTCCAAAGGGATAAGGATCGAATCGTCCACTCCCAAGCATTCAAAAGATTGGAATACAAAACCCAAGTATTCGTATTTTCGGAAGGAGATCATTTCCGAAACAGGCTCACTCACACTTTGGAAGTGGCGGGAGTTTCCAGGACCATCGCAAAGGTTTTATCGTTGAATGAAGATTTGGCGGAAGCTATCGCTTTGGCGCATGATTTAGGTCATTCTCCTTTCGGTCATGCCGGCCAAGATGCATTGGCAGAGATCATGAAGGGAAGAGGAGGGTTCGAGCACAACAAACAGTCGTTAAGAGTAGTTCAAAAATTGGAAAGAAGATACCCCGAATTTCCAGGACTGAATCTCTGTCAGGCGACTCTCTCCGGAATCATGAAACACGGAGGGGATTACGAAGTTTCCGACTTGAATCTTCAGAGAAAGGAAGAAGGCCCTTCTTTGGAAGCACTCATTGTTGATTTTTCGGATGAAATCGCCTACTCAATTCACGATATCGAAGACGGTCTGGGAAGAAAGTTCATCAAACCGGAAGATCTTTCCTCCGTTTCTCTTTGGCGCAGAAATTATCTTTCCGTAAAACAACAGTATCCTGCTGCAAAGGAAGAACTTGTTTTGAGAACTACGTTTCGATTTTTGCTCAATGAAATCGTATCGAACCTAATCACAACCACCAGTTCTCATTTGGAAATACATGAAATCAAAACATACGAAGACGTAAGTCGTGCCTTTCTAGAAAAAATCAGATTGGTCGTATTCTCTCAAACTATGTGGGAAGAGATGAGAGAACTGAAAAAATTTCTGTACAAAAACTTATATCGTCATCCTGTCGTTTCCAAAATGAGCGACCAAGGTAAGGAAACTATTTTTTTACTTTTCGATTTTTTCACCAAGAACCCCGATAAAATCCCTGAATCTTACCTAGAAAGAGAGGAAGAAGAAGGAAGAGATCGGATCATCTGCGATTACATCGCAGGAATGACGGATCGTTATGCGATGGAAAAATTAAAGTCGGAAGGAATGTTCTGGATCCCTTATTGAGTTTCGAAGCGCTCTAAAAAATGAGGATCAACATCTCTTCAATCTTTCCAAGGATAAAACCCCGGTTCTTTCATCGGAACCGTAGGAAGAATTTCATTTTCCGAATCATAAAAAACGATTCGATATCGAATTTCCGCTTTTTTTCCCCGTATCGTTACGGGGCCAACACTGACATCCAAACTCACTCCTGTTTCTTTGAGAGCTTTTTCCAGTTTGGTTTGGTCTCCGAAACCTACTTCGAATAAAAAACTTCCCCAAGGTCGTTTGGAAGAAGAGATGACCGGTCTAGGCCATCCGTTTAACTTTACTTTGGCTTCGGCAGTTCCGAAATCTAGAACATCCGTTTTGTTCATACTAGGGGTGATGGAGAAAGTAAAAGATTTATAACCTAACGCAAAATATTTAGGAACAAAACCGGGAGGAGGCCAGATCGCAAGATAAGAGTCTTTCTGGTTTTTCTCCATATCTTCCGAAAAAAGCACCATCCCGTCTCCCACGGCTCCTATTCCTATCTTTAGAGTTCCTGGATGGATGGTAGGAAGTCTATGACCCACATCCGTCACTCCGTTGTCGTCGATCCAGTCGTGGATGGACGTATGAATGGCACCGTGACTTAAACTGGAATGGGCGGTTACATACGCTCCTTCTTCACTATAACACTTGCTTGTTTTGGGAGGATAGTGGTTCGGCCATCTGTTGGCAGCGGTGATGAGGGCTCCCTTCGCCGCCTTAGAATTCATTTCTTCGGAATACTGAAGATCCGGAGAACCGGCTAAGGATCGATATAGATTGAGAAGTTTTTTTTGGCCTTCCATCCAAGATGCGTCCGGAGTTCCCGATACACATTCGAAAGGTTTTCCGAAATAGGGAGCTCTGGTAGAATTTTTTTTTGAGATTTCGGAATAAATTTCCAAGGCTTTTTTCAGATCCAAAGAGGGGCGGTTCTCCGGCCAAAGAGGAAAAAGTTTTGTTTCCGAAGCATCTTGCGAAAGAAGTAACCCGGGAAATAAAAAAAAGACAATAGTCATTAAAGCCAATTGAATGATTGTTTTGCGGCAAAATAGGTTTTTCATATTCAATCCAAATCCCATGTATAAGAAGTACCTTCTTCGTCGATTGCAATCACCAAACGATTCGTCATGGAAATCCCCTTCAGGTAAGGAGTTCTATGATTCGTATATAAAATCTGTTCCAGACCGTGATCGGATGTGCGGAAGATGCGAATCACACCGAAACGATCTGCCAAAGCGATTTTTCTTCCGTTGGGACTGAATGCGGTCCAAGCCAAATCCACATCTCCTTGATTTCCTCGTCTTGGAAGAGAGATATCTTTTCCAGGTTCTTTTCCGATTAAGGAAAGTTCCGCTGTAGAGAGAACATAAACTTGGTCTTTGTCTTGGCAGAAAATTTCCAATACTTCCGTGTTTTGTTTATGAGATTCCACTAGATCTTTTTTTCTGAGCCAAACAGATTCCATACGATTCAGATCCCTGATTTCGATTCCTGTCTCTCTTTCATATCCTTCTTTGGTTTTGGCGTTTCCTATATTTCCTACGATACAAAAATGATCTTCTGTTCCGGAAATCGCTTCCGTATCTCCCGTCCCCGCAGGATACGATTTCGGTTTTTTCTCGCTCAAAAGCATTATATTAAAGTTAGGTGCGTTTTTCCAGGTAAACACTTTGTCCTTGAGAAGAACTCCCGGTTTACCTTGGTAATTCGTTTTTTCTTTCAGAGTTTCCGAATCGAATACATGAGTTATTTTCCCGTCAAAGAGTTGGATTTGGTTTTCTGAAATTCGAAACGATTTTGTCTCGAAGGATAAGGGGGATGTTTCGGTAACGTCTCCGCTTTCCGGATCAACTTTGTTTAGTTTGTCGGGGAATATCTTTAGAATGGAATTTTCTTCTGGAAGAACCGCATGGAAGAGAGTTTTATCGGTAGATCCTTTTACTTTAGGATGGATTTGTTTTTTGAAATCGTTTTGGTTCCAGATGCGTATATCTTTGCCCGCAGTGGATGCGGAAACGATCCATTTCCCATCGGGAGAAACGATCACTCTGTCCACTTCTCTGAGATGACCGAATAGTCTATGTTTGATTTTCCCGGTCTCTGCGTCCCTAATGGAAACGGTTCCTTCGTTTTCTCCCGTAACTAAAATCGATTTTTGTTCCTGATAGGTGAGACTTTTTACGGGAGAAGGGCGGATCGAATCTTGAAAATAAGAGATGTCTTTTAAAGTGGATGCGTCCAGAACATAGACTCTTTGCGCATAACTGCCTACATAGACCAGACCTTCCTCCCGATTCACATCCAATCCGTACAGACTGTAAGCAAACGATCTATAATGGGAAATTTTTTTCTGCTTCAAATCTATGCGAAAGATTACGGAACTATCGTTGATTCCCACGATCGTATCCTCATCTATGAATTTCATTTCTGCAGGATCCGCTTTAGGAATGTCATATTTGAGTTTTAAAGTGGATGCATCCAATAGAGAAACCAAAGAAGAAGTTTGCATTTTTCCTGTGGCTGCGATTTTACTTCCGTCGGGAGAGATGGCGAGAGATTCCACAGGGAATTTTAAGGCTTCTACTTGATCCGGCTCCTTGTTTCCCATTCGGAAGACCGCCAAAGCCCCGTTCACGTCTCCAACATACAGTTTTCCCGAATTTCCGAAAAGAAGAGCTCCTATCCTTCCTTCTTCCATCGGAATCGTATAACTGACATCAAAGGAAGGAGCCGTTCTGATTTGCACTTCATAATATGTGGAAGTTGCCAGGTACTTCCCATCCGGACTGAAACTGATGAAGGCGGATTTTCCTTCTTTACTATCGTAACCGGACAAAACTTTTTCCGAATGACTGGGGCGCGAAAAAAAGAAAATGCAAACGAGAAGAAAATAGGGGATTTGTCTAAGTTCGTTTTTCATTTGTTAGTTCCCTTTCAAAAATGTTTGAAATAAATTTCTGGATTCTTTTTTACCGGAGGAGGAAGTGATGGAATTTTGTTCCGTAAAATAAAGAAAAGGTTCGCTCTCCTGATTCGTATTGTAGGATCCGTTTTGGGATTTCAAAAGCCAATGTCCTGTTTGGCGAATCTCCAGAATCAATTGTTCTCCAGATTTCAAATCCAAAAAATAAAAATGATCTCCCCAAGGAAGCAGGATCAATTTGTCTTCTTTTCCGGGAAAAAACTGCATCTCTCTAACTGGATGTAAGAAAGGAATTTCCCTTAAGAACGAACCGGCAGGATCATAAACTCTGATTCCATAACTATAAGAGAAAGGACCCAAATTGGTTCCTCCTCTGAGAGAATTGCTTCCGGACATTCCTAAAAAGATTGCACTCGAATTGGTCGCAAAACCGGGTGCATTCGCATAAACGGATTTAATTTCCTTGCAGTTCTCGTAGATGGCAAAACCGGATCTTTCGTCCATTACAAGCAAACGATTGTTTGGTAAAATTTTACCTTCTGTAAGGCGGGTGAGTTTCCCGTTTTTGCCTTGGATTTTGCAAATCGGTTCCCATGTAACCGGGTTTAAATGAACCGCCTGGGATTGGAAAATCAAGAGTATATCCGTTTCGGAACAATCGCTGCTTCGAAACTGTCCCAATCCGTTGAGGATTTTTTGTTTCTGTAGATCTTTGCTCCAGAAGGTGACTTCTGCTCCGTTTCCTGTTAAAAAATAATTTCCACAATGATCGGAGAGATCTCCGTTTTTAATATTTTTGACTAATTTACCGTTCGTATCTAAGACTTTGATTCCTTCGTCCTTGGTCAGATACGCCAAGCGGTCAGAATCAATGAATCGGATTCGGGTGAACCAAGAAGAATCGGATCCTAGTAACTTCAGCTCTAATTTTTCCAAATCGAAAATCCAAAGCAGGTAGTCCGGGGTCTCTTTGTTCGATTCGTGTTTCTCCTGGTTGAATGCCAAATAACGGCTGTCGGGGCTGACCGCAAAACTGAATGTATCCACTGTATAAGCCCCGTGGTCCAGCCTGGGAATGGTTTGGGAAAAAATAGAAATTGGAAATAAAATGACAAAGAGGAGGAAACGCATGGCGGAGATGAGAAACGATTCTGGAAAAAATTCGACTCTTTTTTTCTTTTGGTAAGGATGTAGAGAAACAAACTTGGTTTTGATTCGAAGAGGAGAGTTCCTTGTTACAACTTTATTTTCACCCTAGTTCGCCATATACTCATAGAGTGCAGATAGCACTTGCCTATAAAGGTTTGGAATTCGAAAAGATTTACGTCGCTTTGGAGAAACTGGAAAATAGAAAGAGACCTTTTCTTGCGATCAATCCTTACGGAAAAGTCCCTGTCTTAAAGGATGGAGATTTTATACTTTCCGAATCCGTTGCGATCCTTCGTTATTTGGAGGAAAAATATCCCGATACCCCAAAAATGTTTCCTTCTGATTTGGAGACAAAAGCGATTTTGAATCAGATGGCGGGGCAATGCGAAACAGAGTTTTGTTTTCCTGGAAGCATTCTCTATTTTGCTAAACGATTTGTTCCGGAAGAAAAATGGGATTTAAAACGTATGAAAGATTCCTCTAAAAAAATCCAAAAACATTTGGCGATTTTAAATCAGAAGTTGGAAGGAAAAGAATTTTTAACTGAAAATAAATTCGGCTTTTTGGAAGTGTTGTACGCTCCTTTTTTAGCTAATATCGGTTATATGGAAGTAGAGTTGTCTGAAAACGTGAAGTCGTGGATCGATCGGGTTTTGGAACAGGGATTCGTCAAAGAGGGGTTAAAAAAAGATTCTTAAAATACATCCAGCAAAAACGTTTGAAGAGTGTTCGACATCTCTCTCCAATTTTTTTGCCAATCTACGGACCCTTCTTTCCCCACGGAATTAGTGACTGCCAAAACGGCTTCTAATGAAATTTTTTTCCGAAGAGCCAGTGCGGCAAGTCCGTACAATTCTAAATTTTCCACATCCAAATTGGACCAGACAGCCTCGGGAGGGGTTTTCATTTCGTGAAGAGTGAGTGTAGAAGGGGCATTCGTCGTTTTTTTCTCAAAAAAAGAGAATGTCCGTTTGGCGGCAATTTCCGAAATGCGGGAGGACAAACTGTTCGGAAAAGAAAAAGGTTCTTTTGTGATTTCTATTTGTTTGGATAACCCCAAAGCGGAAGAAATTTCCAAACTATAAAAAGTTCTGGAAGCGACAAAGGAACCGGGCTGAACTTCTGACCAAGGATAACTTCCTGCGGAACCGATAAATAGGATCTCTTTTATCTCGGGATGATTCGATAAATACTCGTTTGTTCCTAGAAGGCAGTTTATGTTTCCGATCCCCCCTTCGATCAAATGGGGAAATTTCCCCGATTTGAGAAGAAGATCTATTTCTCCCGAAAACGCGGATACGAATAGAGTGTTTGATAGGATAGGCATTTTAGTTTTTAAAATTAATTATTTCAAAAGGCCTTCCGTTTCCGTATATCCGTGCATCAAATTGAGGTTCTGCAATGCTTGCCCCGCAGCACCTTTCACTAGATTGTCCAATGCGGAAACAAGGACGAGAGTGTTTCCTCTCATTCGAAAGCCCATATCCAAAAAGTTGCTTCCTTGCACTTTTCTCAGTTCAATCTCTTCGGGAGAAGAATACAATCTGAGGAAAGGTTCCGATTTCACTTTGGATTCCAGTTTTTCCAGGATATGTTCTTCTTTGACTCCTTCTTGGAATCGGATATAGGTTGTGGAAATGATTCCTCGGTAAACGGGGAGTAGATGAGGAGTGAATACGATTTCGGAAGGTTGTGTTCCTACAAATGCATACTCTTCTATTTCCGGTTCGTGCTGATGGGAAAGTACTTTGTAGGCTCTGAAATTTTCGTAAACGTTCGTATAAGCGAATGTGATTTCTTCGGTTCTTCCTCCCGCTCCGCTCACTCCCGATTTGGAATCTATGATGACTGGACCTTGGATTCTGGATCTAAGATCTCCTAAGATGGCAATGGGAAGAATTCCTGAAGTCGCATAACAACCCGGGTTGGATACGAAATTTGCGTTTTTTAGTTTTTCTCTGAATAATTCAGGGATTCCGAAGACAACATTCTGCATTTGGTCGAAGTGGGCGTGCGGGAATTTATAAGCCTTTTCGAACTTTTGTTTGTCGTGAAGTCTGTAGGATCCGGAAAGATCGATGACTTTGTGTCCCTTCTTTAAAAGTTGAGGAGCCATTTCCATAGAAGCTTCGTTCGGTGTTGCCAAGACAACCGTCACTCCTTGTGGGATTTCCGATTCGTGTTTAACAAAGTTTAGTTGAGGAAGATAGGGATTGCCGGGAAAAACTTCCTGCAGAGATTTTCCATGAACTTGATTGGAAGTGATATGGACTACTTCGAAATCTTTGTGGTGGGCAAGAAGCCCCAGTAGTTCCTTCCCCGTCAAACCGCCTGCGCCTATGATTGCAATCTTTGTTTTGGACATCTTTACAGCCTTTAAATATAGGAATTTTCAGGTTTGGGTGCGAGTCAATTAGGAAATCACCTGAATCTTTGCTGCTGTGATTTTGCTAAAAAAAATAGATTCTACTTGTCATTTCTTACGTTTCCGTTACAGTCCCTCACTATGAAAAAAATTTCGGTGTGTTTGCTTTTTCTTTTTTCATTTTCTCTGTCCGCTGAGGATCTTTCCATCGATTCTTTGGCAAATCCGAACTGCGGTCATTCCGTAGTAAATGACAAAAGTCTCATTAAGCAGAGAGCTGTCTGGTTGAACAATATCCGGTGGAAAAACGGGCAAGTGATTCCTGTATATTTTAAGAACGGAACCAAAGAACAAAGATTAGGTGTGGAGCATTGCGCCAGAGAATGGGAAAGATACGGAAACTTTAAATTTAAGTTTTTCGACGAACCCAAAAGAAATCAGGACCTTACCATTCTTATTGAATTCGCTCCTCAAAAACAAGGAGTCGCAGGTTGGTCTTATGTAGGATCAGGAACGAAAGACCCTTCCCAGACGAGTATGAGTTTTTTCCCGGAACACAAGGGAGAAAACGGATGTTCTACAATCGCACACGAGTTCGGTCATGCATTGGGATTGCAGCACGAACAACACAACCCTGCCAAAAAAGAAAGTTGGATTCCTGAAAAAACGTATGACTACTTTCAGAACCAATACGGCTGGGACAAACTAAAGACAGATACAGAGATACTCAAATCGATCGATACTTACGCCAATTACGGAAAGGCGGATCCGGTTTCCATTATGGCATACTATTTCCCCGGCGAACTATTTACATCGGGGAAACCGATGGGAATTCGTTTCGGTCTCTCTGCAAGGGATGTAGAGGGGATTGCCAAAATGTATCCGGGGAAAAAGCAGCCTAACGACAAACGACCTATATTTATTTATTATGGAAAGGGGAAACGTGAGTTAGCTGTTTGGTCTAAAAACGGGACGTTTCAAATTCAAGTGAACGGAAAAGAAGTGAGTTCTCTCAATTCCTCCAACGGAAGGGTTACTGCGGATACAGTGAATTTGGATGACTATCTGAATCCGAATCAAGTGAATACGATTACATATACGTTCAGTGGCAGCAATAAAAAAGACTTTCTTTATCAAATGAATGTGAAAGAAAACGGAGCCACTCTCTTCGGATTGTTATGTGATCCAAACAGATGGTGTGAAGGTTTCGATAAAGGATTTCATCTCACTCATATTTCCAAAGGGAATAGAGGACAATACTCGGACGGATGGAACGGAAGTTCTGAAACGGAAATAACCAGTCCGAACGAAAACGTTACTACTACGACAGTGGCAACGGTTATAGATTCTTCTTTGGATCTTCCTTTGTTAGATGCATCTAATCGAGGAGATACGGTGCAAGTGAAGGCACTTCTCAAAAAAGGTGCAAACCCGAATGCAGTCTACCAAGGATGGACTCCTCTTTTGTATGCATCCTACAGAGGTTATTCTTCCGTAGTATTGGAACTTTTGAAAAATTATGCCAATGTGAATGCGCAAGTCAGCGGTTGGACTGCAAGAGAACTGGCGAAACACCAAGGCCATACGGACATAGTGAATATGATCGATGCTTCAATGGGATTTCATCCTCCCGAACAAGATGTGGGAAATAGATCTCTTCCTAGCGGTTTGCTTCCTTAGAGTGGTACTTTTTAGGAAAGATAATACTGATTCTAGTCCCTTTTCCGAATTGAGAATCGATTAGAATCTGCGCTTTATGCGCTTCCGCAATTCGTTTGACGGAAGACATACCGAATCCATGGCCGCTGGTTTTTGTACTGGTCAGTTGGTTCGACTGGATTTGATTCACAGTGTCTTCCGTCATTCCGTCTCCATCGTCCGAGAAGATCATATAAATGAACTCTCCTTCTTCTTCCGTATCTATTTTGAAACTTCCTCTTTGCGAGATGGCATCCTTTGCATTTCTTGCCAAATTTAAAATCAAGGATTTCATTCTGGTTTGATCCAACTGTAAGATTCCCATGAAACGTAAGTTATAGATTGTTTCGATTTCCTTGGGAAAGAATGTTCTCTCTATTTCTGGTTTTAATCCGTAGAGAAAATCGGAAAGATTTGTGTCCGCTTTTTTTAAGTGGAATTGTCTTTTTGCGAAATCTAAAATGTTTTCAGTAACTACTTTTAATTCATCTATTTCTTCCTTCAGATATTCCTGTCCGTTTACGTTCGTGAATTTCAAACTGAGAAGTCTGTTTCTTATGTCATGGACGATTTCCGAAGTAAAATGACCTACCACTGCCAGTTTGTCTTTTTGTTTTCTTTTGATCGATTCTCTCAAAAGAAGTTTGAGTTTTTCTTTCGTTCGAATTTGGTATCTGTGCGATTTGGAGTATTTTTCCGCCAGATAGAATGTTTGGACAAATACGAAGATAAAAATCCCCATGGCGATCGTATTTGAAGTATGGATTATATTCGCGAAATAAAGTATATCATTGAGAGCGAATATAAAAATCCACACCATTCCGAAGAGCATGGATCTTGTTCCTTCTCTTTTTCCGAAAATCGTATGATATGCGAAAGTGGACAGGTGATACATAGACATCAAAAAATAGATGAGGTCGTAATAACTAAGTGTTTTGGAAAAAAAGGATACCGGGGTGAGAAGAACGATTCCGGAAAAGAATAAACAGATTCCCGTCACAATATGCGTCGTTTTTCGAGAGATAATATCTGGAAATAAAAAATAGATGTACTGATAAAAAAGAGGGCAGACCAGATAATAACTCAAATATTCGGATCTAACGATTGTTTGAAAAGATAGATCGGGAAAAAGAGTCAGTAAAAAACGTTCGTCGCTTACGAGCGGTCTCATTGCGGAGAGAAGGCAGATGAGAGCGAAGAAAAACAAGGTTTTCTCTTCTTTCCTTAGGTAATAGAACAAAAGGTGGATGCAGCCGGTGATCCATAACCCTCCGAATAGGAAGAGATCGTAACTCAATCGAATCTGAGAGATTTGTAGAATGTCTTCCGCTTTGCCCAAAATAGGCGCCTTCCAAATTCCTCCGATTCTATGTTCATAATTGGATGCGTGGATTAGAATTTCCAATTCAGTATCGTTTGTATAAAAACCTACCGTTTTGATTTCCCATCTGGGGACGGAAGTTTTCGCATCCTGGGATGGTTCTCCGATTTTGGTCAAAAATTTTCCGTTGAGATAGACGGAGTATGCAGTATCCGCTTCGTACAATTTCAGCGCCAGTTCCGTACTGGAATCGAAATTAGGCGGTAGAAGTAACTTTGTTCTGTAGGTGGCATACCCGTAGGCTTCTCCTTTTGTGGTTTCGTTCCAGAAGGCAGGGAGATATAAATAAGTTTTTGCCTTGGATTCCGTATGAGGAGAAAGCCATTCTTTCCAATAGAATTCCCATTCTCCGTTCAACTCCAAAATTTGATGTGAGTTTATCTGCCACTCGCGGGCATCGAAAATTCCTTTTTGAACTTCACCTGAAAATTCTCTGTATCGGGAACAATGACTTGCGCCTATAAGAATGAAAAAAATAGATAATAACTTACAGGCATTCATTATGATTCGTTTTTATTTGATTGATGACCATCCTGCCATTCGTAAGGGAATGCAGTCAATGATTCAAACAATTCCCGAGTTCCGGTTCGCAGGGGAGGCGGGTTCCGCAGAAGAGGCATTGCCTCATTTTTCATCTGAAAAAATCGATCTTCTTATTTCTGACATGATGCTTCCCGTAAACAACGGACTCTTTGTCCTTTCCAAAATCAAGGAAATTCAACCGGAAACCAAAACCGTTTTTTATTCCATGCTGAAAGACTGGGATATTGTGAAACAGGCCTTTCTTATGGGAGCTAACGGATATTTAGCGAAAACCGCGGACTTCGACTATATTCGAAAATCATTGAAAGAAATTACGGAAGGCAAAAAAGTTTTTCCGGAAGAGATTCTTTCCATTCTTCCCGGAGAAGAGTGGGACGATACCGCTTCCCTGATTCAGATTCTTTCCAAAAGAGAAAAGGAAGTTTTACAGTTGATTGCGAAAGGAAAAATGAATCGTGAGATCGCTGAAGTTTTAGAGATCAGTGTGCGGACTGTGGAAAGCCACAGATCCAGTCTTCTGGAGAAATTAAAATTAGAAAATGCTGCCAGTTTGATTCGTGTCGCAGCAAAGTTATACGGTTAGATTCTAGTATTCTGTATTAAACCCACTTGCGCCAGCGATCGCAGCGGAAATAAAACGAAACGTGTCTCACGCTCTCGGTCGCTGTGACCGGCAAGTTTTATGTTATGTGAAGAATTGCGAGGCGCCCTTATGCGTAATAGGGTTCCACTAGTTGTTCCAGTTCGTCGCTTAACTGGAATAATAGTTTGGTGTCTCCCATCGTCATGGAAAGCTGCACCCATCCTTGGTAACAGGCCAGAAATTTGAGTGCAAGTTCGTCCGGGTTTTTGGATTTCCAAGATTTTCCGGAGTAGGAAGCTTTCTCGAAATAGACGGAGATCTCTTTTTTCCAACGCTGCATGATCTCTTTTACCGTATCTTCGAAGGGCTTGGATTGGCCTAATGTCTGTAATGTGAAATTTGCGAAAGGGCATCCTACGAATTCTTTGTTTTTCATCTTACGAATTAGGATTCTGCACCATGCGGGAATAAAATCGTTCGCATCCGGGTATCTTCGCATCATATTTCTCATGTAACCGATGTATTCTTTGTCCTGTACTTTCAGATATTCGATTCCCAGTTCTTCTTTTCCTGAAAAATGCAGATAAAAACTTTTTCGAAACACTCCCGAATTTTCGAGCAGTTGGTTGATCCCCGTATTCGGATAACCCTGTTTGTAAAATAGATCGAGCGCTTCCTGAAGGAGTTTTTCTTTCGTATTCGGGGTTTGTGTTCGATTTCGCTTCATCGGATCATTTTGAGAAATGGAATTTCTTTGTCAAAGGCATAATTAAAAAGCGATAATAATGGTAGACAGATCGTTCTACCGTATTGAGGTGGTAGAATCATTGTTCTACTTTTTCCGTTTTCGGAAAGGTAAAGGAGCGTTTTTATATGAGCAGGTTGAATTACGAAGTCAGTCCTATGTGGAAATTTTTGCAGGGTCATTGCGGGATGGAGGAGGCTTTCTCCGTATTCGGTCCTTATGAGGGCGCCAATATTAAGGTAAAAAGAACCGACCCTTATACTTTGGAAAGTTCCATGCAGCTTGTTCTTAGGAATACGAATTATGTTGGAACTCATTTCGGAGGTTCTTTGTATTCTATGTGCGATCCTTTCTTTATGTTTCTTCTTATCGAAAATTTAGGAGAAGGTTATATTGTTTGGGATAAAAGTGCGAGCATTGATTTTTTAAGACCTGGAAAGGGTCTAGTGAAGGCTGTGTTTCATATTCCTCCTGAAGAATTACGAAAGATCAAAGAGGAAGTGGATGAGAAAAAAAAGATGGATTGGTCTACTCGCTGCGAGATTATAGATGAAGAAGGAAAACAAGTGGCGGAAGTAAAAAAGGTACTTTATATCCGCAAAATCAAATAGTTTATTTTGTCGATAAATATATATTGTACGTAATGTAGTAGGATACATTTTGTGGCACAAGATTTTGTTAGTATTCATTTGAGTTTTACGGCCACAGAATCTTGTGTTCCCGATACTGTTTGATCAGATAAGGATCCGGTTGTGATTCCAGTCGCATATAGATTTCCCGAGCTATCGCTTGCGATTCCATATCCGTTGGTTTGTTTTGTAGATGCGCCTAGAAGTTTTGTCCATTGTTTGTTTCCGCTTGCATCGTACTTCACTGCGATTAGATCTTGGATTCCTGATAGTGTTTGTCCGTCCAGATTTCCGCTCGTATAACCTGTGATATGTAAAATTCCTGCACTGTCACTGATGACTGCTCTTCCTTCCGTATTTTTGTTGGATCCGATTCCCAGAAGTTTCGTCCATTGTTTGTTCCCACTCGTATCGTATTTGATAAGAAACAAGTCGGCAAATCCTGTCAAAGAATTCCCATCTAAAGAACCGTAGGTGGACCCTGTTGTGTATACATTTCCCGATGCATCGATCGCCACTCCGTATCCGTAGGTGTTTTTGCCGGATACTCCTAGTTGACGAGCCCATTGTTTGGTGCCGGAACTATTGAATTTTACCACTAAGGAATCGTTGAGCCCTGTGACGGCTCCATCTACGGCACCGTTTGTAAAGCCTGAAACATATACGTTTCCAGGACTGTCACTTGTGATCGCTGTTGAGTTCACGGATTTAGAAGCGACTCCTAAAAGTTTTGTCCACTGTTTGTTTCCGCTTGAATTATACTTTACAACGTATAGATCACTTACGCCTGTTAATGTCTGACCGTCCAAACTGCTGAATGTATAACCTGTCACATACGGATTTCCGAAACCGTCTATAGCGATTCCCCTTGCATCGGTTGTGTTTCCGTTTCCCAATTGGCGAGTCCACAGTTTGCTCCCTGTAGAGTCGTATTTCACAAGGAATAGATCCATCGATCCCGACCAAGTTTGTCCATCCAAGCTGCCGCTGGTAGTTCCCGTTATGTATACGTTATTGGAGCTGTCCGTTGCGATCGCATAGGCCATTGTGCCTCCGCTGGAGGAGCCTAGAAGTTTAGTCCATAATTTGTTTCCGGACGAATCGTATTTGGTGAGGAACAATTCGTTCACTCCTGCTGTAGTTTTGATTTGGCCGTCCAAACTGCCGTCCGTGTAGCCCGTAACGTACAGATTCCCCGCACTGTCACTTGCGACTCCGTTTCCATAAGTGCTGGCACCTGCTACTCCTGATTGGCGAACCCAATCCAGGCTTCCTGTATTTGCGGAAGTGGATGTGGTCGGAGCTACAGGTGCTTCCGGTGCTGGTGATTGTTTATTTGTCGTTTCTGTCAAAATGACAAAAAGCGTTACCATTATGTAATTTTTTGTGTCGTCCGTCCAGTGACAATAGGCGAGTTGAGTTGCGAATGCCAGAATGAGAAACTTTGCAGAGAGTTGGAATGGATTACTATGCACTGTGGAGCCTAACTTAAATTTAATGAAACCCTCTTTTGGTCAGTGCCTTGGTCGGCTTTTGAGAAAACAGGTTGGATGAATCGTAATATGCGAAAATGTTCCTGTCGTACCGGATCATGATTTGGTAAGAAAAAACGGATAAAATCGAATTGCAGAGGTTTAGATACCTATTTTAGTCGGATTTAATTTTAGCGAATGATTTCGTATGTTTATTTCTTTTCTAAATCATAAGTTCTCTCTTTCGAAAGAATCCTTCAAAAAAGTGCGGTGGGAACTTAGGTTCCTTTTTCTTCTCTTTCCCGCTTTTTTGATTCAATGTAATACAGAACAGATTGTACGGGAGAACGATGGTTTTGTGATTTTGGAAGATATTTCTTCCGTTCTAAATGTTTCTCCTGAAACGGAATATCTGTCGGCAGACCCTTCCGCAACTCTCTCCGAAATAGAACGAACAACTTCCGGATGGAAACGAAACGAGGAGAATGTTTTTGATAGAGGTTTTTCGGACGATGTGTTTTGGCTCCGAATTCCTCTCTCGAACGAAAGTTCTATTTCCGATTGGCATGTGACTCTTAGGAACAATCGCCTAGACTTTGTAGACTTTTTTCTGGTCACTGAAAATGGAATAAAATCATTGTCCGCAGGAGATTACAGACATCTCCCTGAGAATGCGGATACTTCTTATCCCTCATTTGCTTTTGAACTTCCTTCCAGAGAAAAGGCTACTTTATACATTCGTATTCAAGCGGATGTTCATCTTGCATTTGTTTTACGGCTTTTTCCCCCGGAAGTATTCGGAGCGGAAAAACATCTGACTGCAGTGATTCATTGTATCTTCGTTATTTTGTTTCTTGTTTTTTTGATTTTTCAGGTTCGCTTCAATCCTTCCGTCAGAGGATGGATGGAAATTTATTTAAGCGTAGGTGTTTTATCGATTTTTCTTTGGGCTTTTTGTTTTTCCGGGGAGGCTTCTCGTCTTCTTTGGCCCGATTCGGTTTGGTGTAAGAACAACATGCACTTCGTATTCGGATTGTTATTTGAAATTTTCTTTTCTCTTTTTTTGACTCGTTACCTACAGTTGAAAGATTTTTCTCCCAAGTTAAATTTTGCATTTCATATATTTATCTTCGCAGTGGGAATCGCAGGCATATTTCTATTTTTTCCTTTTTCAAATCGTTCTAAAGTGCAGGCCGCTAATTTGATTATGATCGTTAGAAATCTTCTAATGATCGCAGGTGTGGTTCAATGTCTGAGGTATCGTCGTTTTTGGGTGCTTTATCTCACAGTTTCCTGGCTTGTCATCGCGGCGGCTAACTTCATCACCTTTTTTATGGTAATGAAGCTACTTCCTTATAACACGTTCACTTTGTACTCCCATCTATTCGCTTTTCCTGCGGATCTGTTTGCCATCGTTGTTTCTCAAATTGTTCGTTATCGCAATTTGAGAAGGGAAAGAGATCAGTTGAAGGAAAAAGTGAATGAGCTGATGCGATTTTCCGAAGCCACGGAAGGAGACTCTAGTGCCAAAAGGATGAGGGGATTAGACATCACTCGAATTTTGGAAGATCTTGTTGTGTATTTTCGTTCGGAAAAACCTTATTTGGAGGAAGAGCTAAGTTTGGGGACTGTTTCGGAAAAGCTAAAAATTCGACCGGATCAGCTTTCTGCGATTTTAAATAAGGAGATGAACACTTCCTTTTCCCTATTAATCAACGAATATCGCGTAACGGAGGCTTGTCGTTTATTGAAAGATTCCCCGGAAAAGAATCTTCTGGAAATTGCTTTCCAATGCGGGTTCGGTTCCAGAACGAATTTCAATCGAGTATTCAAACAATTTACAGATTTAGCTCCCATCGAATATAGAAAGACGGAAGTAGCGAAAAAGTTCTGATTCTACTAGCTTTTGTTCTAATTCCATTAGATTTTTTGTGAAACATGACAAATGTAACGGTGCTGTTTTTACTTTCGTTACATAGGGGATATGGCAAAACAGTGAGCTGACTGCGACAATAGATTTCATGAATCTATTCACATGCAAACCGCTTTCCGTATGTTGCGGACGAAACAATCGATCCGGAAGAATTCTTTTGATTTGTCTGTCGGTTCTTTTCTTTTCCTGCGAAGGGGATCCGAAAGAAAACAAGGGATTGTTGGAGCTTCTTATATCGAACATTTCGTCCTCATCTTCCTCCGTTCCTAAGTTGGGAAGTTCGGAAGACGATTCTTTGATTTCAAATACGATACAGATTGTTCCCTCTGGCGGACCTCCTTTGCCTGGAGAACCGACGAACGTACCTCAGATGAATCCCCTCAAACTGATCACAAATCACGCGAATCCTGCGGACGATCCTTATTCTATAAAGGGGCTTTTACAGATACAAGCGGTCTCCTTTCAAACGCCCGTTTATAACGCAACTGCGATCACCGCTTTCTTAGGGAAGGAAGATATGACTCTTTCCTCGGATGGAAATGTAATTCATTCGATGAGGTATATCGTTCGAAGCGCTCAGTATCCTTGGGGATTCACTTTCCTTGTGGATGCGGATAGAATGTATAAAATCATCGTTGTGGCAAAAAATGATTTCGGAATTTCTTCGGAAGAGATTCGAATCGGGCATCCTAGAAAATGCGCTACTGCCAAGAACTTGCCTGCGGATTTCGGAGATTGTGCTACAGGGCATTGCATTGAGACAAAACGTTCCGGCTCTTTGGTGGAAGTGAAAGCGAAGATGAACATTCTAAATCTTACGGAAGAATTGCAGGTGGATGTAGCTGTCTGGAATCCGTCTGAAATGATCAGACTCGCTTCCTCTAATGACTTTCAATACCAGGGATCGCTTCCGATTCCTACCGGTGTCTATGAGGCGGTGACCGGTTTTGATCCAACAAACTCGGACTATTTATGCGCTTGTGTTATTTCCCTTGCTTATACGGAACCTCCTTTTTATATGCATTATCTCAAAGAGTATGTGAAGATTCATTAACCTAATCTATATTTTTTGATCCTCCGGAATGCCTTGCTAAAAATATAGTTAGGCGCTGGAGCTGATCTTTCGATGTATCCTTCTCTTTCTTCGGGGGAAGTACTTTCCCGTAAATATTCTTCAAATGATTTCTTAACGTTCCGTTGGATACGTTCAGTACAAGCTGGATGAAAGATCTACTGTGTCCTTCTTGGATCAATTCGCAGATGCGGATTTCTTGTCTGGAAAGTCCGAATTCCTTTAAACTGATGCTCAGAGGAGTCGTGTCGTCTCCTAGTGCGGACTGTTGTCTTTGTTTGAGGAAGGTCAACATTGCACAAGAAACAAGAGAAGAAACCGCCAAGATAAAGATTTCAGAAGAAGGCAGATGGGGGCAATACGGACCGACTAATGTTCCTATGACGATACCGCAAGAGACTGAAATCAAAAGATTCGATAGAAACAAAATCGGAGCAGGGACACCGATACTTTTTCGATTCAAATGGATCGCCAAAGTGACGGAAATGATCGCATCTGCAATCGGATGAAGAGGAGGAATGTCGGCTCCGCTGGTTGTGATGAGATTGGCAAATAAGGAGATCCACCAAAGGATCACGGCAGTTGTGAAAAATTTTCTTTTGAAATAATCGTTCCATTGAACGGGACGAAGAAGCATATAGATGCTCGTTCCGATTCCGATCAACTGGGGCAGAGCCCCTATTATGGCACCTTGGTTCGAGAGAAGAGGACCCATTCCGAAAGAATTCATTTTGGAGCCGATGATGAAACTTTGCGGACTGATTTGGATCATTAAAAAGATCAAACCTGCTGCGATGGAAGCGATCAGAGTGGGCAGAACGAAAATGTTACGCCCTGAGGCAAAAGCTACCATTCCTACTACGAGAGGAGCAAGCGCCATCCACGAACCGGCATTAAAGTATTTCCACCAAAACAAAGCTTGTTCTTCGTTTTGGGAAAGACAAAGCATTACCGTGCTCAAATTGAAAATTGCTACTACGAAATAGAACGCCAGCATCAGCCGGTGGAAAGGATGATCCCTGCCTATATTGAGCAAAACACATCCTAAATTAGCGAAAACAGCAAAGAGAGGTATAATGAAAAAATTTTCGAGCATTGTGAAAGACTGTTCTATCTATTTTATAAATTTCGATTTTTGGATAGAAGCGAAAAAGTACGAATTGTGCGCAAGGAAAAACGAACTTCGACCGTAAGAGGTTGTCTTTCCCTAAAGAAGCCCGTCCCATTCTCGCTGAAAATTATGTCTCATTCGGAAAATTCGGAATGTTAAAATAAATTAATGACAATTGATTCTAACATAAAATTAGATGGTGCATTTGCAGCCCTCTGGCTTGGGGGCGAATGCTTAAAAAATGACGAAATCGTAACATCATTGGGATAAACCGGAGAAATCAATGGACAATCAATCAGAGAATTTTGGGGATCAATTGGATCCTAACGCATTATTTTTAAATTATACAATCGATCTGCAACTATTTGCCTCCGAAGAAGAGGAATCTGAAGAAGAGGAATCTGAAGAAGAGGAATCTGAAGAAGAAGAATCAGAAGAAGAAGAATCCGAAGAAGAAGAATCTGAAGAAGAAGAATCAGAAGAAGAAGAATAAGAAGAAGAAGAAGAAGAAGAAGAATCTGAAGAAGAAGACGA
>NZ_RQHW01000048.1 GCF_004770995.1 Leptospira idonii
CAGAGTTCGTCTCTCGATGTTCTTTCTTTACAACTACGTCGTATACAAGTTGTTACTCAAAACAACAATACAAGCCTCCCTTCCCTACAAGGATCCGGAGGCTTTTTTGTGCCCGGAGAAGGGGGTAAAGAAACTTGCGTTCATGCATTTGTTATGCTATCACTTTTGTAACTGATAGGTGAGTAGAGTCAGATTCCTTCGATGCAAAACGAAAAAGGCACTAGAAAAGAAATTATAGACAAACGTCTGTTTGCGGCTGGTTGGAATGTTGCAGATCATTCTCAGGTTCTTTGCGAGTTCGAAATTGTTGTAGAGCCTATCAATGAATTTGAAAAGCCGAATTCGGTTTATCATGGATTACGTTTTAGCGATTATGTTCTTTTAGCAAAAGATGGAAAACCCCTCGCTGTTGTAGAAGCCAAGAAGTCATCCGTTGACGCGGAGATCGGAAGAGAGCAGGCCAAACAATACTGTTATCAGATTCAAAAATCTAAGGGAGGAGAACTTCCCTTTTGCATTTATACAAATGGACATGATATTTATTTTTGGGAAATCGAACATAGCCCTCCTAGAAAGGTGTATGGTTTTCCGACTCGAGATGATTTGGAGCGGTATGCTTATTTAAGAAGGGCTAGACGACCATTAACCGGTGAATTGATTAATACTCGTATTGCGGGAAGAGACTTTCAGATTCAGGCGATTCGTTCCGTATTAGAGGCGGTAGAAAAGAAAAAAAGAAAGTTCCTCCTTGTGATGGCAACAGGAACTGGAAAAACGAGAACCTGTATTGCTCTTGTCGAAACTCTGATGCGAGCAGGTTGGGCGGAGCGAGTATTATTTTTAGTCGATCGTATTTCTTTACGAGAACAGGCCTTGGATGCCTTTAAAGAATTTATTCCAAATGAACCAAGTTGGCCCCATTCTGGAGAAGCAGAGATTGCGAAGGATCGTCGGGTTTATGTTTCTACGTATCCTACGATGCTGAATATCATTCGGGATGAGAAAAATCCACTCTCTCCGCATTTCTTTGATTTGGTGGTTGTGGATGAAAGCCATCGTAGTATTTACAATACTTATGGAGAAATATTAGATTACTTTAGTACGATGGTACTTGGACTTACGGCGACACCTACCAATGTCATTGATCATAATACCTTTAAACTCTTTGAATGCGAAGATGGAGTCCCTACCTTTGCTTATTCTTATGAAGAAGCAGTCAATCATATTCCACCTTATCTTTGTTCGTTTCAGGTGATGAAAATCAAAACTAAATTTCAAAATGAAGGGATTAACAAACGAACCATTTCTTTAGAAGACCAAAAACAATTGATTTTGGAAGGAAAGGAAATTGAAGAAATCAATTATGAGGGAACGGAACTAGAAAAGACAGTCACAAATCTTGGAACCAACACTCTGATCGTAAAACATTTTATGGATGAGTGTATTAAAGATCCAAATGGGGTGATCCCTGGGAAAAGTATTTTCTTTTGTGTGAATATCAAACATGCGCGTGCCATTGAATCTATTTTCAATACACTGTATCCTGAGTATAAAGGGGAACTGGCAAAGGTTATTGTATCGGAAGATCCGAGAGTCCATGGCAAAGGTGGACTTCTCGATCAGTTTAAGAAACAAGATATGCCACGCATTGGGATTAGTGTGGATATGTTGGATACGGGGATTGACATTCGCGAACTTGTGAATTTGGTTTTCGCCAAACCAGTGTATTCCTATACAAAGTTTTGGCAGATGATTGGTCGGGGGACTAGGCTACTGGATTTAGAGAAGACGATCCCTTGGTGTTTGCAAAAAGACCAATTCCTTGTCCTTGATTGTTGGGATAATTTCGAATACTTTAAGTTGAATCCAAAGGGAAAAGAGCTAAAAAATCAAATTCCGATTCCTGTGAAATTGTTTGGACTCCGAGTGGATAAATTGGAAAAAGCAATGGAACTTGGTGAAGCAAGTATTGTTTCCAATGAAATCGAAAAATTAAAGCTACAAATCGAAACCTTACCAGAAAATTCCATTGTCATCAAAGATGCAAAGTCGGACTTAGAGCGAACCAAAGATCCGAATTTTTGGAATTCTTTTTCGGGAAGTGCGGGAAAGGAATCGATTCGAATTTTACGAGAAGTGATCAAACCACTCTTTCGCACCGTATCCAATGTTGATTTCAAAGCCATGCGATTCGAAAGGGATGTGCTTGAAGTTTCAATAGCCAAGTTAGATGAGGATGCCGAAAAATTTGAAGCTTTAAAAATGGGTGTGATCGAAACGATCTCAGAACTTCCTTTGTCCGTGAATACAGTTGCCTTAGAAGAGGAACTGATTCGAAAAGCGCAGACCAATGCCTATTGGGCCAAAGCATCCGAAAGTGACTTTGACAATTTGGTCACTAGACTTTCTCCGCTATTAAAATTTATAGAAGCTAGTGGAGAGGTGCGAGCCTTTGCCAAGTTTGATTTGCGAGATGTTGTGGTAGAAAAGGAATATGTGGAGTTTGGCCCGCAACATGAATCGGTGAGTATCACTCGTTATAAAGAACTTGTGGAAGAGAAGATCAAAGAACTCACATCATCGAATCCCATTTTACAAAAACTCCAATCGGGAAATGTGCTTTCGGAATCGGAAGTGCATTCTCTTGCCGAAGAATTGCATGAAGAACATCCCAATATTACAGTCGATCTTTTGCGCCGTGTGTACCAAAACAGAAAGGCAAAACTCGTCCAATTTTTGAAACATATCCTTGGCATTGAGAGGCTTTCCAGTTTTCCTGAAATCGTGACCCAATCCTTTGCACATTTTATCCAGGAACATAGTTATTTGACTGCAAGACAAATGCAGTTTTTGGATCTTTTGAAGAACTTTATTTTGGAACGGGAAACACTCACCAAAAAGGATTTGATCCAAGCTCCGTTTACACAGATCCATCCCGATGGGATTCGTGGAGTTTTTACTCCTAAAGAAATCGATGAAATACTCATATTAACAGATAAGGTACTCGCCGCTTAATGGTCTCATTTAATTCCACTCTCAAATCACAAATCGACAAATTATGGAATCTTTTTTGGAGTGGTGGGATTTCCAATCCACTCACCGCTATTGAACAAATTACCTATCTGATCTTTATGAAACAGATCGATGATTTGGACACCAAACGGATGCGAGACGCTGAGTTTACGGGTGAAAAATTTGTTTCTCGGTTTCATGGGAAGTATAAGGTTCCTGGAAGTAATGAAACCATAGCTAAATCAGAGTTACGCTGGAGTGAATTCAAACACAAGCCCGCCGAAGAGATGTTACTCCATGTCCAAACCAAAGTGTTTCCTTTTTTAAAGGAATTGGATGGTGGATCTCCTTTTACCAAGTCAATGGCCAATGCTGTTTTTATTATGCCAAAACCTTCCCTTCTTGTGGAAGCGATTGGGATCATTGAAAAAATCTTTGAAGAGATTGAAAGGGACGCTACTGAAGGTGGTCACGCCTTCCAAGACATCCAGGGGGATGTGTATGAAATGCTCCTCAGTGAAATTGCCACTTCTGGTAAAAACGGACAATTTCGCACACCAAGGCATATCATCAAACTGATGGCAGAACTGGTAAGTCCACAACTCGGACAAAGGGTGGCTGACCCTGCTTGCGGAACGGGTGGGTTTTTACTCGGAGCCTATCAGTACATTTTGACCGACCTTGCCAAAAAGAATCACAAATCCAAAACTACTAAGGCAACTGAAGTGGATGAAGACGGGTTTGAAAGGGCTGTGATTAGTTCGGGGCTAACCGAAAAAGCCAAGTCCATTTTGGAATCTAGTTTTTACGGATTTGATATCGATACCACAATGGTGCGCCTTGGGCTTATGAATCTCATGATGCACGGCATTGACCAACCTCATATTGATTATAAGGACACACTCAGTAAGTCTTATAATGAAGATAGTCAGTTTGATGTGGTGCTTGCCAATCCTCCATTTACAGGCAATATCGATAAGGGAGATATCAACGAAGGTTTTAGCCTTCCCACAACCAAAACCGAACTTTTGTTTATCGAACGAATCTTTCGGATGTTAAAGATTGGAGGCACTTCGGCAGTGATTGTGCCACAGGGTGTTCTTTTTGGGAGTGGCAAGGCATTTGTTGAGGCTCGTAAACTCCTTGTAGAACAATCAGAACTCAAAGCTGTCATCACCATGCCGAGTGGGGTATTTAAGCCTTATGCGGGGGTGAGTACTGCCATCCTTCTTTTTACCAAAGGGGGAACCACCGAACAAGTTTGGTTTTATGATATGGCAGCGGACGGCTATACTCTCGACGACAAACGCACCAAAATTGATACCTCTGATCTTCCGGACATCGTCACCCAATTCCAATCGCGCGACCCCAAAAAACCAAATGACCGCAAGGCGAAGTATTTTTTTGTTCCCAAGACAGAGATCGTGGCCGAAGGTTACGACCTTTCTATGAGCAAATTCAAAGAAGATGTCTTTGAAGAAGTGAGTTATGAATCGCCTCAGGTGATTTTAGAGAAACTAAAAGGTCTGGAACAAGAGATTGGGAAGGGATTGGATGAGCTTGCGGGGATGATGGGATGATGCTTCGATACGAATCCTACGGATTCTACTCAGCATCCCCATTTCATGAAGAAAGTTCTCGGTCTCAGAGTAGCGAAGCGTATCGAAGTGACCGGGGGCATGATAAGCTTTTTCTTTCTGTGTTTTTGGAAAAAGAAAAGACAGAAGCAAAGGAAATTCTCTTGGCTATATGAATTCAAAGATCTATAAACTAAGTGATTTAATATCCGAAAATGGCCTTTATGTTGATGGTGATTGGATTGAAAGTAAAGACCAAGATCCAAATGGAGATGTTCGTCTAATTCAACTTGCGGATATTGGTGATGGACACTTCTTAAATAAGTCCTCCCGATATATGAACATAGAAGATGCAAAAAGACTGAACTGTACATTTCTCGAAAAAGGCGATATCCTAATTGCACGAATGCCAGATCCTTTGGGCAGGGCATGTATATTTCCCGGCATAAGCCAATTAGCAGTCACAGTTGTAGATATTTGTATAGTCAGACCAGCTTCTGAAAAAGTCGATGTTACTTACTTAAAATTTCTTATTAATAATCAACAATTTAGAAGAGAAATTGTTTCATATACAACTGGAACAACTAGGAAAAGAATTTCTCGGACAAATTTGGATAAGATTACGTTCCCCCTCCCTCCCTTAGAAGAACAAATCCATATTGCGAACGTTTTGTCCAAGGCAGAGGCACTGATCGCCAAACGAAAAGAGAGTCTGGCTTTGTTAGATGCGTATTTGAAGAGTGTGTTTCTGGAGATGTTTGGGGAAATTGAAGCTAAAAAACAGAAATGGCCTGTTGTTCAAATTAACGATCTTGCGGCAAATCATAAAGGAGCAATGCGAACTGGTCCTTTTGGTTCTAATTTACTTCATAGCGAATTCAGTGAAGATGGTGATGTTGCTGTATTAGGTATTGATAATGCTGTAAAAAACAAGTTTTCGTGGGGTGCCAAAAGATTTATTTCAAAAGAAAAGTATGAAGAATTAAAAGCATACCGAATCTTTCCTGGTGACGTCATTATTACGATTATGGGGACAGTTGGAAGATCAGCTGTAATTCCAGATGACATACCTCTAGCAATCAATACTAAACATTTGGCGGCGCTTACGTTTAATAAAGAAAAAGCAAATCCTAAATTCATTTGTTTTTCGTTCCAGTCAAATCCTAGTATAATCAAACAAATGCAATCAAAGAACAGAGGAGCAATTATGGATGGACTTAATCTAACTTTGATTAAGGAAATTCGCCTTCCTCTCCCTCCCCTGGATCTTCAAAACCAATTTGCGGCGGTGGTCGAAAAAGTGGAGGCGTTGAAGGAGACGTACCAAAAGAGTTTGGTGGAATTGGAAAATTTGTATGGGTCTTTGAGTCAGAGGGCGTTTCGGGGGGAGTTGGGGGGAGAAACACAACATGCTGCTGCTAAAAATCCAAAAGCTGAGAAAGAACCGGCTATTAAGAACAAAACTTCTATCACTGAAGCAAGTGATTCTTTGCCATCATCAAACATAATTGAATTCAAACCTACAAATGTAGATTATTATAAAAGAACTGTCCTCGCCGCTGAGATTGTTTGGCAGTTGCAGAATGAACCAACACTTGGACATTTGAAATTGCAGAAATTGATGTATCTATGTATCAAGTCAGCGGATATGCAATTACCAGTCAATTTTTTGAAGCAAGCGATGGGACCGTTTGATCCTAGTTTGATGAGATCCATCGATAAGCAGTTGAAGGATAAAAAATGGTTTCAATACGAAACAAACCAATCTCTCAAATATAGAAAACTTGAGAAGGCTGGGGAACACCAAAAAGACTTTATAAAGTATTATGGAAATCAAAAAGATCAGATTCATTATTTACTAAAGAAGTTTAAAACTACAAGTTCTGATACGATTGAGATTGTGGCTACTTTGTATGCTTGTTACGAAAACATACTGATGCAAAAAGAGGTTTTTTCTGAGACTCTGCTCTTTCAAAGATTTTATGAGTGGTCGGAACATAAAAAGGAATTTGATGAGTTAGAAGTGAAAAAGGTTTTTAACCGTATGAAAGAGGCTGGAGTCGTTCCGAAGGGGTAGGGGATGTTTTGTATCTCTCCTTATATAAATAACAAGAAAAGGGCGCTCGGGTGAGTTAAGCGATTCTGATTATTGTATTTATTTCATCTGTCATTTGTTTAAGGCTTAGGTTTCAAGTTGTTTTTCCAATTCTATTATCCAATCTTCTAATATTCTCTTTACGAACTCGTTTATATCATCCGCCGAAACTTTTTGTCCGTAAGGCATTACTATTCTCCGAGTAGTTGAATTGCTCGTGTGGATTGTATAATCATAATCTCGAAAATCTACATATATATAAGTATAAATTCCAAAGTTACCTTCTTTGACCTTATGTTTGAAACCATTTAAGTTCATTGAAAAAATAATTCTTTGTGGAAAAGTTGCTTTTTTTTCTGCGGCAAATTCTTTGTAAGAATCTTCTAAAAGAGAAAAGTTTGAATAAGTTGTTTGAGAAGAATTTCCTAAAGGTGTTGAAATTTCTTCAGTAACATCCAGAAAAAAATTTTTCATTTGAGGACTTATTTGTTGTAATTTCATCCAAAGGGGACCAACGGAGTTGGTAACTGCCTCGAAAACATTACCTGCATCTTTCTTTTGTTTTATAATGTCCTTCCTTTCGTTATCAATTTTTCCTAGTAACAATTTCAACCGTTTATCAAGATCATCTTCTTCTTCGATAGACTGGCCTTCCACACCGCGAACGATCATCTCTAAAGAGTAAATTAATAAATTTCCGATATATTCGATAAATGGTTCTAGCTCACCTCCGTCAGCTTGTCTGAGTACACGAAAATAGTTTTCTTTATCGTCTGTTTTTACGATTACAGGTGGATACCCATTCATCATAAAAATTAAATTCATAAGTATTCGTGCGATTCTGCCATTCCCGTCATCAAAAGGATGGATACGAATGAATTTATAATGAAAGGTGGCAGCCAAAACAAGCTTGGGCATTTCTTCGTTGTTTTGATTTTTTTTCAACCATTTGAGTAAATTTTCCATTTCGATTGGAACTAGATGAGGTTCTGTAAAATAGAAAATTTCCTCAGTCGCTGTTTTTACATGATTGGGTTGGGATTTATATTTTCCTGGAACAATTTGTTTGGTCGTTTCTCTGCCGTCTGTAGTTATCGCCTTGGCAGTATAAGGTTCACCTAAGATCAATTGATGAAATTGACGGATCCTATGTTCAGTGAGTTCGACTTCTTTCTTTACGATTTCTTCCAACTCAAGAATTGCTTCATTATGACCTTTGATGTCTAAGTGATCTTTCAACGGTTTTCCAGAAGCAGTATTTCCATGTAATAGAAATGTTTTAGTTTCTCCAAAACTAAGTGAATTTCCCTCTATCGCATTGGAATGGTAATTCCAATCCAATCGAAATTTTTGCATGATTTTTTCCATCGTTTCCGTTGGAATGGGGCGCATTGTATCAACTTTTGTTTTAAGTTCTGAGATTATTGCCAAGACATCAGTTAACATTTACAAACATAGAGTAAGACTTGATTCTATGTTTGTAAATAAATAAAATAAGTTGTTTCTATAGAAAAGACTATCAGATGAAAGACGTGCTATTGTAAATTTGATCTAATTAAACGACGGAGTTTCTCCGATTTTGTAGAAACCCTCTCTAGAGTTCCCCAGAAAAAACGAACAGAAAAGAGTATCCTCCCGAATGGAAAGATGTCAGGGGCAAACCGGAAGAATGGATGAGATCATAAAAATAAAGTTAGGCGAAACTACCAAAACAAAATACGCTCCCGATAAGAGGGCAAAAAAATGATCCCTTGATTTACCCGAACTCAAGCCTCCTGAAGCCGATGATGCTCTCTTAATCATACTAAAATAAGATTTTGGAAAAATTCTTCCTGGCAAAAGGCGGTTAATTTATGTTTCTTTTCCTCAATATCTATTTGACGATTACTTACCTCAATATTTGCATTAGTTTGGCATGGCAGAAGATGAAGTTAAAGTCGTAAATTACCCCAAAGGAGCAGCTATTGTTGTTCAGAATGCAGTCAATCCGGGGATATTTTACATAGTCAGAAGCGGAAAAGTTGCTGTTGATTCGGAGCACATTCAAATTGATCATGAGTTAACAAGCTATAACCAAGGTGACAGCTTTGGACTTGTTTCCGCTCTCACAGAACATCATTTTCTTGTAACATTATTTGCAGAAACGGATGTCGAACTACTGCAAATTCCGATTCGGCTCTTAGGTTCTTTTTTAAAAGAGAACAAAGAGCTGGCGATGAAGATATTGCGACTTTATTCTCATGAATTGAGAGCTCTCCAAAGGAATCTCTCCAGGGCCAATCAACCGGCAGACAGGGAATACTTCCCGGAAAAGTTGATACAAAATGCGAAAACTTATATCGCATGGCAAAAGCCGGATCTTGCTGCGCATTCCTTGTATCGATATATCGAATGGGCAAAAACCCATCCGGGATCGAATCAAATTCCAGAAGCGGAGAGCCTACTGACTCAAATTCGCTCCAAGCTAAAACCGATCGAGTGGAAACATCAAAAAAACACTTTGAACGCAGGTGATGTAATTTTCGTAGAAAGCGAGATGAATCGTGACATCTTTGTTGTGTTAGAAGGAAATGTAAAACTGTTCAGCATCGTAAGAGGATTCGAGTATGTCATAGATGTACTTGGCGTAGGAGAAATATTCGGTGAGATGAGTCTCATTGATAATGCTCCGAGAATGGCATCCGCTGTCGTTGAAACTCCAGCCACCATCTTGCGTGTGACTCCGGAAAATATTTTCGAGACGGTAGGGGAATCTTTATTGCAGAAGATATTCGAAAGCATTGCAAGGAGGATTTGGTTTTCACACCAGAGACTCATTATCTTACGTATGCAATCACCAGTCAAAAGATTATACGCATTTCTTTACAATTCGATTCGGGACCAAGACATCCGCAAAGGTACAAACTTAACTACAAGTTACGCGACCACTTATCAATTTCCTGTGACATTTGAAGAACTATGCAGTATGTGCGGAATCATTAAGGTAAAAAACGAAACCATAGAAGAGTTTCTTACCGATTCGAATATCGTAATCAGTAAGGATAGAATCAGTGTAAAAAGTCGAAAACGAATCGAAGAACGATTAGGTCAGTACAAAACCAAACAAGGTCAAATCCTTGCCAAACTAGGATGAAAATGATTCTAACTCAGTTGACATAAAATTTGCTTTTTTATTAAACATGTCGTATGTGAGTTCTTTTATACAACAAACTAAGCCTTCGATCCTAAACTAGGATTCGTAGGCTTTGCAAATTCTTTTGATGTTAAAAAAGACGGCGCTGTAGTTACTACTCTGAAGAATGGAGGATTTTTTCCATTATATGTAAAACCGGGTAAAGTAGTTTTAACTGCAGAAACTCTGGAAAATAAAGCTGAGGTAAATTTAGATCTAAAATCAGGTCAAATTGTGTATGTAAAAGGAAGAATTCTTCCAGGAGTAGTTGCAGGTAGAGCTGAACTGGCACTCGTTGGGGAACAATACGGAGAGGAAGAAGCTTCTAAATGTAAAGAGATTCCCGCTCAAAATTAATAAATAATAGTTAGGTGGTTTTAAACACCTAACTATCTGTAAATTGAACGCCTATGGAATCGTCACTATCGATTTCCCGGCGTTCTCTCCGCTATTATTATGTAAGTAATCCAGATGGCCCAACTGTCGAAGAAACGTTTCGGGCTAGCTGTCTCAGTGCCACGCGGACCATACGTGTCCAGGTAAATGTTTTTGTATATGCCTCCAGTAGCGCTTTGCTGCTAAAGTCGGTTCTACCTGTTCTTGGTCGGATGACATGAATCCATCTTTCTCGGGGTGTACATTTTTTACTTTTCCTTCCTGCTTATCAGGAAGGAAGTTATGTCGGTTAGTCTTTTTTCTTGGAAGATAACTCTTGTTTGACGTCTGCTTCCGCCATACGTAGGTCACGAACATTTTTTTGTACTGCAACGGCGGCGAATAAACTCAGAACGAAAGAGATCCCGAAAAAACCTTTTTCACTTAGGCTCAGGGAAGCATTCCATAATCCGATAAGAAGCAACAATAGGGTTAATGCGACTGAAAACCAGCACAGTCCGATGTATATTCCTGTTACAAATAAACCTTCCAATTGGTCTCTTACCGTTTTTTGTAGTGAAACTGCTGAAAACAACCCGTACATTAGAATTGTGATGTAAAAACCTTTTTCGTTTAACATCATCTCCGAATTCCAGATTCCAATAATAAAAGTAAACATACCGATGAGTAAGGATAACCAAGAGGCTCCAATAAATGCGGCGGAAGGTTTTTGCGGTTGTGCGATCATTTTTGAAGTTTTAAAGATCTATTTGATATAGGTCAAGAAATTTGTATGTTTCATTCTTTCCGAATCGACGAAAGATCCTTTATTTTATACAAATATTTTAAAGAATCGATTTGTATTTCCGTTTTCCTTGCGTTAGGGATACGCAGGGCTTGGTTCGCTGTTAGGCGAACGGGAGCGTCAGCGCACCCCGGAGTAGCCCGTCCCCCTTTTTGAATTTCATTTGGGATGACGACCCCATCGGGAACGCCCTTAGATCAATCGAGACCTACCTTTCCATCCGCCCAGTAGGCTCGGACTTTCAGTTTCGTATTGGGAATACCGGACTCTTTCAGAAGGAGTCGGATTCGCTGGATGGAACTCGCTCTCCCTGTCAAAAAAATGGTCGATAGATTTGCGTTTTTACGGTTGAGTTCGATCATTTCTTCCGCCATTTTTTCCAGGTGTGAGTTGTTGGTAGATCGTTTAATTATTGTTTGATTAGTGACGCCTAATCGTTCCAGTGCGTTCTTTGTTTCGTGGTCCGAATTTACTTCTAAGAATACGCGCGCTTTTTGATCCGTTTGATTTTGAAGAACTTTAGTAATCCCTAAAGAAGTTTCGTCGCCGAAGAGAGCGACATCTCCCTCAAGATGGGAAAGATCAAGAGACTCTCTCGGCCCAAAAACATCGCAGGAATCTCCGACTTTCAGAGAATGGATCCAAATAGCTGCAGGACTTTCTTCTCTAAGATAACATAGAACGGAGAGCTTTCCTTCGTTTGTATCCAGGTGAATGGGAGTGTATGTTCGAAAGGTCAGATTCCCTACGTCCACTTGTACTTTTCCGCCGGGAACCCATTTGGCTTCCGTAAGTTTTGTTCCTGCCATTTCTATGAGTATGAAGTTTTCCGTGAGACGGTCTATTTTTGTGATTTTCGTTTGAGTTACAAAGATGCTGAGGGCGGATTTTAAACCTCGCTTTAAGAATGATGTTGGCTGGGACATTTCGGTTCTCCTTTGATTTTGTATTTCTATGTTTTGTAGGCTTCGGGCGGATGTAGTTGCTAATCGTTTTACACTTTTATAGGATCGCTGCCGAGAACGCCCAGCCGATTTTTTAATTGCATTTTCTAAAAAACTAACTACTGTGTTCGAAATTATTTATTTAGGATCAATCTATGAATGAGAAATCGATCGCCTTTTTGGTTTTTGACGTATTGGGTGAAAACGGCAGTTATAAAGATTCCGAAACAAAAATGTCTAAGAAGGTGTTGAATCATTTCAAAATCTCTTCCGAATTGAGTGAAAAAGTTTGGAAAGATCGATTGGATCGGAAAATAAATAAAGAGGATGTTTTAGAGGAATTTAGAAATTCCGATCTAAAGGATCAGCAGGAATTATTGGCTGCGCTTTTTGAGGTTTCTGAATCGGGTCATATAAAAAAATACAAACGAGGCAACACTCTCGAAGTATTGTTGGAGATCGTCGATCCTTCTCCTCCGAACGATATTATTTCGCGTGAATTGCAGACCAAATTCGCTGTCGCTACAGTTTGTATGTATGATATCTCTAAAGAAGGGATGGATACGTTTTATATGATGTTGGAAGCGGAAACTTACGATAGAAAAGAAATACAAGATCTAATCGATAAAAACGATGAGTTCGACATCGAGGATGGCATTAAAAAATTCGCAACTTTAGATCCTCATAATCAAACATTGGTGGTGCAAACTATCTGTGTGATCTGCGGAATTGATGCGGTGGAGTTTAATTATCCGGAAGGACATATCTTAGGCAGAATGCTTCCTTATATGAATTCTTAATGCGTTAGGGATGCGGAGGGCTCGGTTCGCCGTTAGGCGAACGGGAGCGTCAGCGCACCCCGAAGAAGCCCGTCCCGTTTTTGGATTTCATTTAGGGTGACGATCTCATCGGGAACGCCCAACTTTTTTCTGCCGGCATGAAATTCGAATCGTTTGAAATTCAAGACTATGAAACAATTTTTGATCTGGGATGATTTTGCCACCTATCGGGGGGATGGGTTTTCAACAGGCCGTCACAGTCATTTTTATATTCAGATCAGTCTTCCCGATTCCGGCAAAGTCGAATTACGAACGCAAGGCGGTGATTGGAAAACATACAATGCGGTCTTTGTTCCTTCCGGTGTGAGTCATGAAATGAAATGCGCGGATGGACACCTGACTTTGCTTTATCTGGATCCTTTGACAACAGGGTATCAGCTTTTTCATGATAGAAGTTTGCAGGCGGGTCATACATCCTTTGAAGTGGGCGATCTTTTTTCGGATACTGTCAAACGGCAAATCCGACGAATTTTAAATGCATCGAATACGAATGTTCGTAATCAACTTCTTGACATCATAGGCAAAGATTTTCCCAGAACCGAGACTCGCAAAATCGATGTTCGCATTCAAAAAAGCATTCAGAATGCAGAGTTGGAAGATTTTTCTCTCCCCCATTTAGCGGCAGAGGCTCGTTTGTCGGTGGAACGATTCCGTCATTTGTTTCGCCAGGAAACAGGCGTCGCTTTTTCTGTGTATCGACTTTGGCTCAAAACGAAGAAGGCGGTAGACTATTTGGCGAATCATCCTCACTTGCTGGATGCGGCTCATGAGGGAGGGTTTGCGGATCAGTCCCATTTCACTCGTATCTTCCGTCGTTCCTTCGGTATCAGCCCTTCCGATTTTACTAAAAAGAAAGAATCTTTTCAGGCAGTTTTCTTTTCCAAATAGCCGCTCCGTTCAAGAATCTTTTTCCAAGATCTGCTATTGTATTCGGGATCGGAGAAAAAGTAAGATATGAATTCAAATGTTACGGCGAAAAACTTAGCGGAAATGTTTTATGATAGTGCGGTGAAATACGGGGATCTGCCCGCATTCGGAACCAGAAACAAAGAGAAACAATTTTCTACGATCAGTTTTAGTGAGTTATACGAAGAAGGTGTCGCTTTGGCGACGGGACTTATCGATCTCGGACTAATGCCTTGCGAGCATGTAGCTGTTCTTTCCGATAATAGAAAGGAATGGATCATCACCAATTACGGAATACTTCTCAGCGGCGCCGCAGATGTCCCTCGTGGAACCGACGTTACAGACGGAGACATTCGTTACATTTTGCCTCATTCCGATGCGAAAATGGTGTTTGTGGAAAACGAAGCCACTTTAAGGAAGGTGGAGAAAAATTTAGAGGATCTTCCGAATATAACTCATATTATACTTATGGAAGGCAACTCTTCCAAAATCAATATGGCGGATCTCATTGCCAAAGGAAAAAAATTACGAGAATTAGGTGATAGAAAGGTGGAAAAGAGAGTCGCTGCCATTCGACCGGACGATTTGTTTACGATCATTTATACCTCAGGAACCACGGGGGAGCCTAAGGGAGTGATGCTCACTCATTCCAATATGATTTCTCAGTTGCGTAATATTCCTATTGCGATCGGTCCGAAGGATCGGTTTCTTTCCCTGCTGCCGGTATGGCACAGTTTCGAAAGGGTTTTTCAGATGGGAACGATTGCTATGGGCGCCTCGCAGTATTATACCAATGTGAAAAATCTCAGGGAAGATCTATCGATCGTGAAACCTACCTTTATGGCTTCCGCACCAAGGCTTTGGGAGAGCATTTACCAGGGAATGCAGTCGAAGATCCTGAGCGGTTCTTTCATCAAAAGAATGTTATTCGAGGCGGCTTACGGAAGCGCTCTCCGCATTCAAAGGGCGATCCATTTTTTGAAAGGAAATCGATTGGATTTGGAAGGTAGGAATTGGATGCAATCCATCGGACTTACGATTTTTTCTTTGTTTTCAATGATCGTGTTTATTCTTCCTTATCTCGTTCTCGATGCGATTGTTCTAAGTAAAGTCAGACAGGTGACAGGTGGAAAATTGAGAGGTTCTGTTTCCGGAGGAGGCTCCTTACCCTTTCATATCGATGAATTCTTTAATACGATTCGAATCCCTGTGTTCGAAGGATACGGATTGACGGAAACTTCTCCGGGGCTTGCGTTTCGAACACCGGAACATTTAGTCATAGGCAGCGTAGGACCTATATTTCCCGAAACTGAAATTTTGCTCAAGGACATAGAAACGGGAGAAGTATTGTATCCTCCTAAAAAAGGAGTCAAAGGGGAAGTTTATGTGCGAGGGCCTCAGATCATGAAGGGTTATTACAAACGACCGGAAGTGACCGCCAAAGTTTTGTCAAACGATGGTTGGTTGAATACGGGAGATTTGGGGATCATGACTTACAATGATACTTTGAAAATCGTGGGTAGAACGAAAGAAACCATTGTGCTTCTCAACGGTGAGAATATCGAGCCTGTTCCTATCGAAAACAAACTGGTTCAATCTCCTTGGATCGATCATGTGATGGTAGTAGGGCAGGATCAGAAATTTTTGAGCGCATTGATCCTTCCTTCTCTCGAAAAGTTTGCGGAATACGGATCTACTTACGAACAGCTTTCTGCGAGCAAGGCAGTTCAGGAAAAGATCGCTCGGGAAGTAAAGGATACGATTCGCACTGAGAACGGATTCAAGAGTTTCGAGAAGATAGTAGAGGTTCGCTTGTTGCCGAAAGGTTTTGATGTAGGGGATGAGTTGTCTGCGAAACTTTCGATTAAGAGGCATGTGGTCACTGCCAAATACCAATCGCTCATTGAATCTATGTATGAAGAGAAGGTGCAGACTTACGCACGAGGGTAAGTCTGCCTTTTAGAAAAATTTAAACTTTGGTTTCTTTCCATTTTCCTTTGGTGAAGAGCCAAAGGGTGAAAACTCCGACGGAGGATTCCGTCAGCATCATGGACCAAAACACTCCTTCATAACCGAAGTTTAGATGCTTACCTAGCGTGTAAGCGAGGGGGATTTGGATGAGCCAGAAAAATACGATATTGATTTTAGTGGGTGTCATCGTATCCCCAGACCCATTGAATGCTTGTGATGCGGACATCCACCATGCATAGATGAAATAGGAGTAGGATACGATCGTTAACCATTTCCCACCGATTTGAATGACAATAGGATCGCTTGTGAAAATAGAGATCAAACTTTCTGCCATGAAAAAATAGACAATCGATACTAAAATCAAGTAGGCCATATTGCAGTAGCCGGTGAACCAAACGGATTGTTCCGCACGATCCGGTTTTCCTGCCCCCAAGTTTTGACCAACAAGTGTGGCGACCGCATTGGACATTCCCCAAGACGGCATCATAGTAAACATCATCACTCTAAGAGCGATGGTAGCACCTGCGACTGTTTGGCTGCCGAACTCTGCTAGAATTCTCATGATGAAAATCCAGGAGGTCATCGCCACGATCATCTGTCCGATACCACCTATTGATGTTTTTAGAATTCCACTGATGGTTTCCCATTCGATTTTCAAATGAGAAGCCAGAACTTGGATGTGTTTTCCTCCGCGGAAGAGAAGCCAAAGTTGGAAACAAACACCGATTCCACGACCAAGGGCTGTGGCTACTGCAGCTCCTGTGATTCCGTAAGCAGGGATCGGTCCCCAGCCGAAAATGAGTATGGGATCGAGTATGATATTGAGACCGTTAGAGATCCAAAGCACTCTCATGGCGATGGCTGCGTCTCCTGCACCACGAAAGATCGCATTGATCATAAATAATAGAACGATTACGACATTACTTCCCAACATCCACTGCATATACGGATAACCTTCCGTAAGGACCCACTCATCCGCTCCCATCAATGCCAATAGTTCTTTGGAATAGAATATTCCTGCGATGGCAAAAGGAATGGATGTAAGCAAAGCGATGAAGATTGCCTGCACAGCAGCTGTTCCCGCTTTTTCTTTTTCCTTTTCTCCCACTCTTCTTGCGATGATGGCAGTGACGGAAAAGGTAAGACCCATGGCTATGGAATAGAGTAGAAATAAATATGTTTCTGTGAGACCGACCGTTGCGACTGCAGAGGGACCTAGTTTTCCTACGAAGTAGATGTCTACTACGGCAAACACCGATTCCAATACCAGCTCTAAGATCATCGGAACAGAGAGAAGGAAGATTGCCTTACGCATGCTCACTTCCGTATAGTCTGCTTCCGAACCTGCTAATGCATTTTTTAGTTCCGCCCATAAGGAAGCGGAAGTGATGCGGGATGGTTGTTTTGTATTTTCCTGTTTAGTTTCCAATGTGTGTATGCCTAGTTGGATTTATGAATTTAAAGGATCGATTTTCTACAATTCAATACGACGATCTTTGTTTCTACAAATAAATTTAGGGATGCGGAGCAGCCGTTTTCCTACGATCAGCATAAATGCATTCGTGCTTTTGAGTTGTTTTAAAAATCGTTCGATTTACTTTCTTCGATTTGATTCGTCTTTAAGAAATTCGAAATGTGTATGACGTTACTTACCATTTTCCTTGGACAAAGCTATGTTTCGCAACTGTTCCAAAAGGGAACTCCCTCCGTTTACGTTGATTTCGTTCACTTTCGCCATAATGCGTTCTACATATTCTAATTCTTTGAGTCTGTAAAGAATCGGATTTTCTTCCATCAGTTTGGCGGTATTCAAAAGGTTGCGTGTGGAAGCAGTTTCTTCCCTTCTTGTGATGACGCTCGCTTGTGCGTTTTTTTCCGCAATCAAAACCTGGTTGAGGATCTCTTTGATCTCTCCCGGCAGAATTATATCTTTAACGCCTGATTGGTGTCCCACCAGTCCGATTTTTTGCAATTCAGGAGCTACTTTTTCCAGAACGAATGCGCCGATTTCCTCTTTCCTTTGTAGGATTTCATCTAATGTTAGGCTACCTATATATTCTCTGAGGACCAATTGGAAGATCACATGTAATTGTTCGTCCAGATTGGCAACTTCGCGAATCAATAGGATCGGATCGAACACTTTGTATTTGAATACAAAGTTGATTCGGAGCATGATGCGATCTTTAGTTAGTAGTTCTTGTCCGGAAATTTCTTTCTGTTGTAATCTCAAATCGATTGATACCACATCAACCGCTAAGGCGGTATTCCAAAAATAGAAACCTCCCGGTTCTAAGGCTTCTACGAACTTTTGATCGATAAACAAGGCAGCTTTGTGGTTCGGATAAACGATAAAATAGTATACAGCTTCTTGTGCGGCAAGGGTTTGTAAGATTTCTTTATTTAGATCGTTCGGAATGCGAGGATCGTTTAGATCGAATTTTCGGAAGGCCCATCGCGCCTCTCCTTTCCAAAAAGCATATTTGCCTGCTTTGAGAAATTGTGTGTAGATATTGTCTTGGAATACCAATACGATTTGATTTTGCAAAACTTCTACGATCTCCAATTGGTCTGTTAACCGAGCGTCAGTGAGCAAAAAATTGAGAGGGATCGGGGGATGGAACGGAAGCATTACATCTGATAAATGAATCTCTTCCCCAGGAAATATAAAATGAGAGCCGGGAAGTAATAAACGTTTGTAATCCCCGTTTTTGAAAACCAAACCTCTGCGGTTATTGGGAATATGATTTAGAAATAACATTTTGACCTTCCGTTTGATCTTAATATGCGAAAGGAAACGGATCCCCTCTTTTACTTGGCGGAGTATAACTTAAAGTTGGCGAGATCTCCCGATCCGCAGAATGCTTCTCGAGAGATGTGGACAACATCCGTTAGACCACAGGCTTTGCGAAAGATATATTTCCCTCCGAAGAGTTCCATATAGGGGATCAGTTCCTGTCGAATCCTTTGAAAAGGGATCAGCTTTTTTCCCTGCGGATGAACAAGTCTGCTGCTCTACCACTGAGCTACCTATTGGGACGGAATCGAACCGTCGTATGCAGTTGTGGTGGATACTGAAGAAAGGATCCCAGTATACGAATCTTTTAGTAAAAGTCGCACTGTGATGTTTGAGAAAGACTCAGAAACATGCACTTTCGGAGAAACTATCTTTCAATATCCAGCGGCAATGTTTAGCGGAAGGCAAAAGAATGACAAGCCGATTTTTTAATCCAAAGGAAGAATGATTTTCTGCCCATCTTGGCCTATGATTAGATTTCCGCTAAATTCCTTACGAAGGGGATCTTTGTAGAAAGACTTAACTTGGAAGAAACCTTTTGCCGCAGGAATCATATGAGTTACGACTAAGGTTTTGACTTTGGATTTTTCCGCCAGCCTGCCTAATTCCTCAACATCGATATGATAGAATTGTATATCTTTCATGATCTTTCTGAATCTTTCGATTCCCAAAAGTTCGTAAGCTTTTTCTATCTTTGCCACCAAAGATTTATTCATTGCTTCGGAGATCAACAGATCTGCACCAATCGAATGTTTGGTTAAATTTTCCGAATCGGCAGTATCTCCCGAAATGACGATGGATTTTCCTTTGTATTCGATGCGGTATCCTACTGCAGGTTCTACCGGTTCATGGTTTACATAAAAGGAACGAACGATGACTCCGTCTTTTTCATAGACTACTTTGGAAGATCCGTCCGCTTTGAGAGAGAATTCATTTGCAATGGCGCCTTTCCATTGGCTAGGCATCGCTTCTTCTCCGTGATGTTTTGTGCGGTATCCGTACTCCAGTTTGTAACTTTTTAGAAATCCACTCACAAGTTCGGAGGTTCCTTTCGGGCCGTACACTGTTAGGTTGTTTCTTCTCCCTAAAAGCCAGCTTCGATCGATCACTTCTCCTAAATCGGCAAAATGGTCGGAATGAAAGTGTGTGATGAAGATTCCATTAATATCTGTTATAGGAAGATGTTGTTTTTCCATCGCCATTGCGACTCCGTCTCCGCTGTCGAACACTAGGAACTGTCCGTTGACGAAAACCGCGGTTGAGTTTTGGATGTTGTCCGAAGGAATGGGAGTTCCCGTTCCGATGAGAATCACTGTGATTTTATCTTTATCGAACAATTCTTTTGCAGCTGCTTCTTTCAAGCTGATCGAACTTTTGACTCTGTCTAGGACGACTTTGTCCCAGGAACAAGAGATATGGAAAGCTGTGCTTGCGGCGATTATCAGAGCAAGTAGGGCCGTTTTTGAAAGTTTCATTGTATTTACCTGTGTATTTTATTTTTGATCAGATCTTTGTTTTCTCTTAGGATGGTTCGGAAACCTATATGGTTTGCTGCTAAATGTTCCTCTTGCGGTTGCCTGGCTCCGCTTCTGTATCGTTTACAATAGTTAGGTGAACATAAATATGATCCGCCTTTGATCACTCTTTCCTTGGCTTCATTTTTTTTCGATAATTCCCATACGTCGGAAGTATGTTCCCAAACATTTCCGATCATATCGTACAACCCGAATCCGTTTTTCGCATAGCATCCAACAGGTGAAATTCCTTTGAAGCCGTCTTTGCCTTCATCTTGAAGGGGAAAATCCCCTTGCCAGGTATTTGCTTCTTGAGGAGGGGAGTCGGAATCGGAAAGTTTTGTTCCTCCTGTAGAGGCCCATTCCCATTCGGATTCGGAAGGGAGAGTATGTCCTTTCCATAAGGCGTAGGCCAAGGCATCCTTATAAGTTACCGCTACTACGGGATAAGAACCTTTTCCTTCAATGGAAGATCCGGGCCCTTCCGGATGACGCCAATTGGCTCCTGAAACGAAATGCCACCATTCTAAAGGATGACCATAACTCTTTTCTTGGTCTGGCTGTAGAAAAACGACTGCGCCAGGTTCGTAAATGATGTCGGTTGATTTTATATTTCCAGAAAGAGTGTTAATTGTTTCCGCTTCCGTAATATATCCTGTTTCTCTAACAAACTCTGAGAATGCATCGTTTGTAGTTTCCGTACGATCCATCCAGAAACCTCTGACCGTTTCGGATGATCGGGAAATTTCTTCAGGATACAATGGGTTTGTGTTTTCGAATGATCCGGTCGGAACCCAAACCATTCCTTCGTAAACTTCCTGTTTGTCGGACTTGGGGATTGGGCAGGAATGTATTCCTCTACCGGAAAAGTTTTTTATGATACTGCAGTGAAAGAATGCAATAGAGAGAAAACTCATCCCCAAGATTTTATGAAATAGAGACAATTTAGTTGACCCAGTAAGTGTATTCGTCCTCTTCTTCCTGTTTTTGATCTAATGTTTTGTCGATGGATACCGGAAATTCGATGAAGGACGGCCAAAGAGGAGGAACCATTTGTTGATTATAATTTGTTAATAAACTTTCCAATTCTTTTTGTTTTTCGGGATGTTTTGCGATCAGGTTGTTCTTTTCCGTCGGATCCACATTGAGGTCAAAAAGCCATTTTTTATTCGGCCTGCTTGTTTGAATCAACTTCCATCCTTTGTACTGCACTGTTTGATAATGTCCATCGCTCCAGAAAAGAGGTCTTTGTTTCTGAATCTCTCTTCCTTTGAGGTAAGGCAGTAAATTGACTCCGTCGATTTTTCTGTCTTCCGGAAGTTTTGCTCCTGCTGCATCAGCTAACGTAGGAAGTATGTCGATGTTTGTGATCGGTTGGTCGTATTTTGTGCCTGGTTTGATTTTGCCCGGCCATTTTGCCAGATAAGGAACTCTGATTCCTCCTTGAAAGAAGGTGAGTTTCCATCCTCGGTAAGGTCGATTCACATCGGAAAGACCGATATAGTTAGGTGCTCCGTTATCACTGGTGAAGATGAGGATTGTATTTTCTTCCAAACCTTGTTCTTTTACTGCTTTTAAAACTTTTCCCACACTTCTGTCCAAAGAACGGATCATACTTAGATACACTCTTTTTCTATGATCTGGAATATGAGAGAGTGCATCGTAGTCTTCTTTGCTTGCCTGCAAGGGAGTGTGTACAGCCCAGTGTGCTAGGAATAAAAAGAAGGGACGGTTTTTGTTCGTTTCAATTACCTTCACTGCTTCTTCCGTGAAATAGTCTGTGAGATACTTACTAGGTTCGAACCATTTCCCTCCGTTGTAACTGACTCCGAACCGCATATTCGGCCAAAGAAATTTATCGATAGGATCGAACTCTTGTCTGGAGTTGACTACGTTCGGATCTTCTGTAGGAAGATAGAGGCCGCTTTCCATAAACAGAGATTCATCAAATCCTTGTTTGTTGGGTCTCATCTCTTCCGTGCTTCCTAAATGCCATTTCCCGATATGGACGGAATGATAACCTTGTGATTTTAAAATTTCCGCAATGGTGACTTCCGAGGTAGGCATTCCCAGTTCGTTGAAACTTTTTGATTTTTCCGCTTTTTCCTTATCGATGATTACAGGATGCAATCTGTCCGGAGCATCGTATAAATCGGCTCCTACTCTTGCTAAGGCACCTGGAGTAGGAGTGAACTCCACACCGAAACGAGACGGATATCTTCCTGTGAGCAATGCCGCTCTTGAGACTGTACATACGGCACTTCCCGAATATCCCGAATCGAACCGAACTCCTTGTTCTGCAATGGAATCGATATTCGGTGTAGGAACACCTAATTCCGCATAACCTCCTCCGTAAGAGGTGACATCGTTGAATCCCAAATCGTCTGCCATGATTAAAATGATATTAGGCGGCCTGTCCTTCCCTGATGTTTGTTTGTCCGGTCCTTGGTTCCAAGGCACTGGGTGATTTGCTTCTCTAGGATGACGTATATCCGTGATCCAACCTAAAGAATAACGAAGGATGAGCAGTCGGTTGTAATAGGCTATGGCTGCAATGAAAAGTAATGAGGAGAAAATGTACAATGGGATTTTGACGCGTTTCATAGAGAACTCAAGCCTTACTTTGTTATATTTGGCATATTTTCCTTTATAACAGATTATTTTGAGCTTAAATTTTTCATTTAATTTGAAAACCGGAAATTGAATGGTGAATTGTTGATTATATTAAACAAATCCGACTTATTTTTAAAATCTATTCCGTTGTCTTCGCAGTTTAAAATCGGTAGAGGGGTTCAATCAATTTAATAACTGTTAAGCATTGATAGTTCTCCTGGACGCATATTTTTCTTAGAAATAATAAATTGAAAGTCCCAGTTCATGAACCGGGACGACCGAACCTTTCGAGTTTGATAAACTCTTCCAAAAAGGAAAGTGTTTCATTTCAGTTTATTATATGTTTCAAAGATTATCATTTATGATTTTTCTATTTATAGTTTGTTCTACCGCTTCCGCTTGCTTTACAAAGGATAGATCGGGTGTTCCCTGTTTAGGTGCGGGTGAAAAGAATGATTTGGCATGGATCAATCAACTCATCGGTCAAAGTAATGATCGTAAGGCGGCTATCCAGGAATGCGCTGCGATTGGATTGACCGCAACTGGTACCGGAAACAGTATAGCTTCCTCCGGAGGAGATACTTCTGGAGGAACAGACGGTTCCGGATCGGGGGGAAGTTGTAGTCCGGGAGATTGGGTTGTTTATTCCTCACCTCAAAGTCGTCCTTGGTATTCGGTAACTTACGGGGGAGGGAAATTTGTAGCGGTGGCAAGCGGAGGAACGGATCAGATTATGACTTCTTCCGACGGAATCAACTGGACTGCGACCAATGCCCCTGCCAGTAATTCGTGGTATTCCGTGACTTACGGAGGAGGGAAATTTGTAGCGGTAGCAGGAGGTTTGACGAATACAATCATGACATCAACGGATGGAAGCACCTGGACCGCGTTAAATGCTCCTGCGAATAGTATGTGGGATGCAGTTACTTATGGGGGAGGAAAATTCGTAGCGGTGGCAAGCGGAGGAATGACGAATTCGATCATGACATCTACCGATGGGAGCACCTGGACCGCATTAAACCCTCCCGCCGCTAGTCCTTGGACTGCAATCACCTACGGAGGAGGTAAATTCGTCGCATTAGCAAGCGGTTCTTCAAATTCGATTATGACATCGACGGATGGAAACACCTGGACTGCAATCAATGCTCCTGCGAGTAATATGTGGCAATCCGTAACTTATGGAGGAGGGATGTTCGTGGCTGTGGCGGATAACGGAGGAACAAATCGAATTATGACTTCCAGTGACGGTACTACTTGGACTGCTTCGATTCCTCCCGAAAATAACGGATGGATATCTATAGCTTATGGAGGAGGGAAATTTGTTGCGGTATCAAGTGATGGAACGAATCGAATTATGACTTCCTCGGACGGATCCTCTTGGAGCGTTTCCGCTGCTCCGGAAGTAAATAACTGGAGTTCTATCACTTATGGAGGAGGAAAATTCTTAGCAGTGGGTGTGAGTGGGATTAAGCAGATTCTTACTATTTGTGAATGATTTTTCGAAAAATGATTTTTAGCCGGTTTGCGGTGGAACGGTAATATTTGCAAAAAAGAATCGATCTTGGATTCTTTTTAATGGACAGATACTGTTTTTTCTATTCTACTAACTTCACTTAAAGTTAGGATCTTTCATGCCGATTCGATTTGAAATGCAAAATACTTTTTCTATGGGAACGGATGCTCATGGTAAATTCGTCGTAAGCACTCCTGAAAGGAGAACTGCGAAAGAAATTAATTTACAATTTGTAGGATTGGTCGGAGGGGTAGATCCGAAATTCAACTTTTTTCTTCATAAGGAAACTATACTTCATCTGGAGGAACAAACGATTGAGTTTCATTCCGAGTTTCCTTTTGAATGGAAAATCCCTTTTGAGCGACCTAGTACCGTTTTGGAATGGCCTAGTATCATTTGGGCATTGGCAGTCCAAGTGAAATGGGCCGACTTTGAATATGAGGAGAAAAATGAGCTCAACATTCTTCGTTTGGATTATGCGAAAAAACCTCAGATCGTATCAAGTGAGATCGTAAATCAATTAACGGAAGAAAGGCGAAAGGCAACGAAGTGGAATGAATGGGACAAAAAGGATTTGGATCGGACATTCGCGTTTGTGGCGATCATTCTCTTTTTTATCTTCGGATCTCATTTTGTCTGCCGCCCGGAAGGTATGAATCTCGGGTTTCAAGCTTTGGGAATTTCTGTGACGCTTTTATTCTCCTTATGCATTGGGCTAATTTTTGTCACGATACGCCGATGGAAGAGAGCTTTTGAAAACTTAATTCTTTTTTGGAACGGATTTTCAACCGGTAAGGATGTTGAAATCTTCGCACTTCCTGGAAGCAATATCCAATGGAAGATGCCTAGTGAATCTTCATGGAGCCTTTGTTATGAACGGAGGATCATTGAATTTCATATGGGAACGCATAGAGGAGATCATAAAAAGATGGAAGATCGCCGTTCCGTTCTGGTTGAAATCCAATCGGGTTCGGTCGGTTCGAAAGAGGAAGAGGTGACACTTCATTTTGGCGAGGATCTCCCTTCTCAAATTTTCATCCCTCACAGGCATTTGTATTATAGTTTAAAGATTATTTGGAAGATAAAACCTTTACGAGGAATTTTCTGGAAGATCACTCGAGAGATACCGATCGTTTTCGGATATTGGAAAGATCAATCCTGATTCGATGAATTATTGTTAATCGAATATCGTTTTTCTGCGTTAAGGATACGGAGGGCTTGGTTCCGCGGAAGCGGAACGGGAGCGTCAGCGCACCCCGAAGTAGCCTGGCCCACATAACCGATTGTATTTGGAAATTCTATTTATGGGGAACGCCCATCTTCACCGTTTCCTTGTAACGAAAACATTCTTCCAAGTGATCGTTCACCAATCCACAGGCCTGCATGTGAGCGTAGATCACTGTGCTCCCTACAAACTTGAACCCTCGGCGGATCAAATCTTTGCTCAATGCGTCTGATTCTTCCGTGGTGGCAGGTATATCTTTTAGGGTTTTTCTTTTATTGATGATGGGTTTGCCTTTCACAAAACTCCATATATAACGGTCAAAGGTGCCGAATTCTTTTTGGATCTCCAAGAATCGCTTGGCATTGTTAGCTGCCGCATATACCTTAAGACGATTTCTGACGATCCCAGGATCGAGGAGGATTTTCTCCAATTTTTTCTCCGTGAATTTAGCCACTTTCTCAGGATCAAAATCGGCGAATGCCTTTCGGTATCCTTCTCTTTTTTTCAGAATGGTTGCCCAGCTTAGTCCTGCTTGCGCTCCTTCCAGAACTAAAAACTCGAAGTGGGTTCGGTCATTGTGTACGGGAACTCCCCATTCTTCGTCATGATACCGGATGTAATCTTCGAATTTTAAACACCAACCGCAGCGGTTTTTTTCTTGAGAGGAGGTAGAATCGGGACGTACTTTCATGGATCGATTGAACTTTTATTTATGATCCGAATGAAAGCTTTTTTTGGTTTTTCTTTACCAAGTTCCGTACATCAAATCGAGAGATGAGCCTGCGCCATTTTTTTTACGAAAAACTTCGATCACTACGTTTCCTTTTTTGTGACCTGCTTCCACATAACGATGTGCATCCGCCATATCTTCCAGTAGATAAGTTCTGTCGATGACTGCTTTCAGTTTTCCGCTTTGCATCATTTCGCTGAGAATTCTCAGGTTTTCCTTGGATTCGAAAACGATTCCTCCCAGTATTTTGTGTTTTCCTGTGAGGTTGAGCCATAATGCTTGTAAGATTTCCGAAAGAGATCCTGAACCTAAGATCAATGTTCCTTTGGTTGTCAGCATGGAGAGATGAGTTTTTAGTTTCGACTTTCCCACCGTCTCGAAAATTAAATCATATATAACTTTGGTTTTGCCGTTGTTGTATTCTTCGTAGTCGAGTGCGGACTCTGCTCCGATGGACTTAACCAGTTCGTGATTGGCTTTGCTACAAACTGCTGTTACCTTGGCTCCGAATGCGGCTGCGATTTGAATTGCCGCAGTTCCTACTGCTCCCGAAGCTCCGTAGACGAGTACGTTTTGTCCTGCTTCGATTCTGATTTGTTTTAGAAAATGAAAGGCTGTGAGAGCGCCGAAGGGAATTGCCGCTGCATCTTCATAACTTATATCAGTCGGTATTTGACTGAATACTTCCGATTCATTCAGACATTTATACTCCGCATAAGCTCCGAAACTCATTCCTGTCGAGCCGAACACTCTGTCCCCTACTTGGAATTCTTTCACTTTGGTGCCTACGGAGATGACTTTGCCTGAGAATACTCCTCCTAATACCGGATTTCTAGGACGGAAAAGTCCGAAGAAGAGCCTTGCTGCGACCGGATCCGGTTTTCGTAAACGCCAGTCTGCGGAATTCACTGCAGTATTGTATATTTGGATGAGGACTTCTTTGTCTTTGGGTACGGGTTGTCCGATTTCTTCCAGTTGGAACACGTCCGGTGAACCGTAATTTTTGCATGTGATCGCTTTCAAGTGTTTCTCTCCTGAATTTGACATTTATACTTACACTGTAAGTATTTCAAGCAATTTTTTTCCTATCCGGTATTTCCTTGTAAAACTCGGTTTTTATGTTAAGAATAGAGAAGTAAAGCGATGGAACAGAAAAAAGATAAAAAAGCAGGCGCTAAGTCGAAACCGAAAAATACGAAAGAAATTTCAGGCAAAAAAAAACAGCTCACGAAGGAGAAAATGATCGATGCTGCGATTTTACTCGCGGATGAAAAGGGAATCGATTCCTTATCGATGAGAAATTTGGCGCAGAGCCTGGGTGTCGAGGCGATGTCTTTGTACAATCATATCAAAAACAAGGATGAACTGCTGGATGAAATCGTCGATTCGATCGTCGCTAAAATCAAATTACCTTTAACTGGTATTCACTGGATGAGTGCGATGGAAGAGAGAGCTAAGTCCGCAAGGATAGTTTTACTGCAACACCCTTGGGTGACTCTTCTCATCGTTTCCAGAGTCAATGTGGGTTCGGCCATGTTGACTTATTTCGATGCTTCTTTAGGTTGTTTGGCGGCAGCAGGTTTTTCTCTTCCTTTGGCAGACCATGCGATCAATGCCATCGACAGTCATATTTACGGTTACACTCTTCAAGAATTGAATTTCCCCATCCAGCCGGAAGAATATGCCATGCAAGCGGAAGCTTTTATGCCCATGTTAGATGATACAATTTTTCCTCATTTGACCGGATTGGCGAAAGAGGTTATTTCCAGGAGATACGATGGGATGCACGATTTCGAATTCGGATTGAAAATTATTTTGGAAGGCCTGGAGAAGCTGAGAATTAATACTAAAAAAGGAAAATGAAGGGATTTTAGTCCGGTTTGTTTATTGTGTTCCGGAAAGCCGCAATGGAACGATCTTGGCTTCCCGGAAGTTTGATTTTACAAATAGATGTTTAAGGAAGTTTGATTTCTTTTTTAGTTTTGCCCTTCAGCGCTGTTGCAGACTTTTTCTTCGGATCGATCGATACGGAATCAAATTCGATAGGAACCACGATTTTTCCTTTTTGGTCGATCACTCCGTAGGAACCTCCTTGCAATTCGGAATGTTCTTCTATGGGAATCAACTTACAGCCGTTACATACTACTGAGAATTTATTCTCAAAGGGGAGTGCGAAGTCGTATGTTGCTTCGATCTTCTTTTGGCAGGCAGAATTGAAAAAACCGATTTTTTTGTTTTCTACGAACCTTGCCAATCCTTCTGCTTCGTAGTCTGGGCCATTGTCGTAGATGAAAGGTGTGAGCAAAAATTTATTGGTTTGGTCGATGCATTTCCAACCTTCCTTTCCCAATACGAATGTGACTCCCTGTTTGTTGAACTCGTTGGCCAGAATGTATTGAGCAGGAATTACGACTTTTCCGCTTTTGTTTTTGAAGCCATGGAGTTCGTTCTGTTCGAACGGAACAAGGTTTTGTGCGAAAAGTAGGGAAGGTAAAAGCAGAACTGATGCGAACCAAATTGATTTGATTTTTGCCATAAAGTAACACTCCATCTTAATTTTACGCTTATTAGAGTGGGTTCCCTTTCAATTTCATCTTTTATTTTTATGCGATTTTCTTTTTTTTCTACGGGAGTTTTCGGTAAAAAGTCAAAAAGATTTTTCCTTTAGGTCTTCTTTCCTTATTCGATCGACTTCATTATGTTTTTGTAAGGTGATTCTTGTTCCGATTTTGATTTGTATCCTTTTTTGTTTCCTTTATTTTTGTATTATGATCGTTTTAAGAGCCGCCGATTTAGGAGATTTGTCCTTGCTGCAGTCTTGGGATGAGGAGCCGCATGTGTTGGAGTCGGATCCAAACGACGATTGGGGTTGGGAAACCGAGTTAGGGAGGTCCGTCGATTGGAGAGAACAATGGATTGCCGAAAAAGACGGTCGTCCCATCGGTTTCATGCAAATCATCGATCCTTATTTAGAAGATTCGCATTATTGGGGAGAAGTCTCTCGGGATGTAAGGGCTATCGATATTTGGATCGGGAATGTTTCCGATTTGGGAAAAGGTTATGGGACGGAGATGATGCGCCTTGCTTTGGATCGATGTTTTTTACAAGACCACGTAACATCTGTTTTGATCGATCCTTTGGCTTCCAATGTAAGGGCGCATCGATTTTACGAAAGATTGGGCTTTAAGTTTCAAGAAAGAAGAACTTTCGGTTTGGACGATTGTTATGTGTTTCGTTTGGATCGTGCGGATTGGAAAAGAAAAGCTTGATATGCAAAATGAATTTTGTATTTATTCGCTTATAGGTTGGTGTTGAGATGGGAATCAGTGAAAGGCAATTGGGGTTGATTAAGGAATCGGCTCACTTGTTGGTAAATGAAATCAATATGACGGGAGAAGAAGCCGTCCAACTGATTTCCAAATGCATCAATAAAGAACTCAACAGAAGAAATACCACGATGGAGATGTTGAACATCAGTTCTAAGCCGGAAAGAACTTCTTTCATTCGTGCTGTGGTCCAGCATGTGGGGGATGCGATTCAAGAAAACCCCTATTGGCGGACCAAACATCTAGGCAAATCGATCGAAAACTTTTATAAGGCGTTGCATGATTCTTGGAATCGAGAGTAGGGTCTCCCCGCCCTGATCAATGGGTGGGGAACTAGTGGAGTTCCTACCAAAAAACGGACATTAAAAAGCTCCTTTTTAGGAGACAAAAATGTCGAAGAAAATCAAATATTAT
>NZ_RQHW01000045.1 GCF_004770995.1 Leptospira idonii
ATTTATCTTTATACACATAAGAATAAATATTTCGTGAAAAGAGCAAATGGATCAAAAATGATTGGTCCGGCATTTAGAGATGTATATGACACTATGAAAATTGAGTTTCCTAATATTCATCGTTATATTAAGAAACGATCAGGAACTGATATTTCTGACGATCTTAACTATCAAGAAACAAATACAATGTTGAGAAAGTTTGCAAAATTAGTTAAGGCAAATTATCCTGATTTATTTTATGTGAATATTCATGATGCCGTTTTGTATAAAACCTCAGACAGACCTAAAATCGAAAAGATTTTAGGAGATCTTTTTAAATCAAATAAACCAAAATTTAAGGTTGAGGATTTGAAAAGTGAATTCAATAAAATGATGGAAGCTAAAAGGACGCCAAGGAGATCTAAGAAAGTAAAAGAAAAAATGATAGAGACTCTAAATATTAAATTAAATAAAGATAACGAGATTATATCATTTAAATCGACTTGGATGAAGAAAATCGTGGGGACGAAGAAGGAGCTTCACCGTGATGTCATGTTTCTAAAAAGTTTAACACCAAATCCAAAAAGGCCTGCAAGTTCTTTACGTCTTAATATAACAAAGGCAGAACTTAATAATTTACAGCCAAAAATACAAAGAAATCAGGTTCAGATATTGATTGATAGAGCTGCGTGAGTTGGTATTATTCGACCGTCTATTGTCCCATAAGTGTCTAGTGAAAGGATTTGATTAGACAAATACTGTAATAGATTGGTCACAGGGATACATTCAAGCGCAATGAATTCTCAGTGATCAGGGGTTTTTTCTTCTTATCAGATATGAATATGTTTCTTTTTCTCAAGATGAAGCTGAATATTATCCATTTCTCTATTCACAGTAGCACAGTCACATGGTAAAAGTCTTCTTTCTCCTGATTTGGTATGATGAATTGTAATTTTCCCATCTTTTTCGAGATTAAATATTGCTGTTCTAACTTCTTTAATATCGATTTTCAAATTATTTGCAAAGTAGCTATCTTTGGCAAAGCATGAATTTATTTTATGTAAGAAAATTTTTCTTTTTAGTATTTTGTTTTTATTATTAGTTAGTTTCATAAAAATATTATAGTCCATATTTTATTTATTATGTTTTGGCTTTATCAATATTGTTTTATTTTTTATTTAAAAACCTGAAAATAAGAACCAGTCCGAAAATAAAGTGAAACCCGATCGATACTCCCATCATTAAAGTCAAAACCCAAACTCTTTCTTCTAAATTTTGAAGATGTTCGAACCATTTTTCTTTATCTTCCCAAATGGCTGGTTCGATCTAAGTTAGAGGAAGAGTAAAAATTTCCTTCTCTTCTTTTGCTGTCGTATTGATTTTCCTTTGTATGGGAATTACTTCTGGTTCATCGGTTAGAATTTTGCTATAAAGTTCATTGTATTTTTGTTTTACAATGGGATTGGTTCTCCATCGGGAATATGCGTTTTTATAATAAGGGATTTCTGATTTAAGCTGTTTTCTTTGATAAAGAGATGAAATCGAATCGGCTTCATATTGATGGAATTGTGCAAGAAAGGGAAACTCTAAAAGAAATGGATATTTTTGATAACCCTGTGTATCAAAATAGCATGCCTTACGGATATTCTGAATTCTGAAAAAAAAATAATGCGATCTTGCGATTAAGTGGCTTTGAAATCTTCTATGTCTATTTTATCGAAAAGTAGGTTTTTAAATTTTCAGACCTAAATATGGAAATATAATCTAGTTTCTATATCTGGAAAGAGTGCCTATCATATGCCATATCTCCCTGTTCCTCGTAAGGAAATACAATTTTGTATGTTTCGTTTGGGTTTAAGAATGGGACATTGACAAGAGATTATCGACCAAATCATTCGTATGAGTCTCTAATTGGCTTGGTAGTTTATTGAATCGAATTCCAGTAAGAAATATAGGAAGAAGTCCTTCTGTTCCTATTCTTGCTCCTATGGCGATTCCAGAAGACCTTCGCTCTCTTCTAAAAGATGCAGATGTGAAAAGTAGAAGGCTTGCTGGATTGAAGTGAGGCCGTAGGTTAGCTTGTTAAATGAAAGGAAACTTTACTTTTTTTCTGCAATTATGAAAATCTGTTGCATTTAGGTGATAAATTTTCTTGTAAATCGGTTTAGGAGTAAAAAACTGAGATAGATTCTACTTTCGAAGATCGTCAAAAGTATCATGGTACGTAAAATATTCACATCTATATTATTACTTGGAATATTGATTTCCGTATCCTGCAACATTTTAGAAGCTTATGACTTCCATTGTTATAGTGACGAATTTGTTTCCCAAGCCATAGAGGTAAATCACCAAACATCAGAAGCTCCTTGCGACGGCAAGAGCCATAAAATTGAAGATTGTTTTTGTCAAAAAGATTATTCTATCTTCGATTCTACCAAATACATCAAACCTGTTTTTATTGTTTCTCTCGTATTTTTCGTATCAGAAATTCCAAATTCTTTGATTGGTCATCTTGAATATCAAAACCCTGAATTGGTATTTTCAGAATTATTTTATTCCAACAAGCTAACTCCCATTAAACTACTGATTTAAAATAAAGTCAACTTTACTGTTCGCTTTATTTCATTTTGGAGTTTATATATGTTATCATTGAAGAATGTATTTACATTCGGCTTCGTCTTTACGTTGCCTTTGTATTCTCAGTCGTATTCTCTAAACCAAATCCTGACTCTAGCTGAATCAAAAGCAGATTTGATTCTTTCCGGTCAGGCAAAGGTAGAAGAGGCTGAGAATTTAAAACAAAAAGCGGGTAAATACAAGAACCCGAACCTTTCCTTGGATTACGGTAGAAGGCGGGCAAGTAATGAATCTGGTCCCGAATATGCATTAGGTTTAAGCCAAGATTTTTATTATCCAGGTAAAAGAGACTTACGAATCAAAATCGCTGAGGCGGGCGAAAAATCCCTTTTGGCTGAGTTAGAACAAAGTAAGTTAGAATATAGATTTAGTGTGATTAAGCTAGTGTATTCCTATTTAATCGCTTTAGAAAAGGCCTCTCATATTCAGGATCGAATCAAAAGAGTCTCTCAAATTGAATCCTTTATCGAGAAAAAGGTATTCGTTTCTCCAGAAACAAAAGTTGAGTTGTATCTTGTTCAAAATCGTTTGTTAACCCTTCAGAAACACCTGATTGTACTCGAGAAAAATAAATCCGTAGAATGGGAGAAGTTGAATTTTTTCTTAGGATTGGATAAGGAAGTTTCGATTTACTCTCCCTGGCTTCTGAAAGGAAAGCCTCTAACACAAAATAATCTCTTAGCGGAAATGATCAGTCAAAATCCCATCTTAAAACAATCGCAGACTAAAATTCAACAAGCAAAGGAAGAAGTCGAACTTGCGAAACTAGATAAATATTCGGATATAAAATTGCAGGGTTCTGTTGGAGAAGATAAATCGGGTGTTGCCAACAGGTTCTTTGATTTGGGAGTTTCGTTCGCCATTCCTACATTAGATACGAATGAGGATGTTGTGAAGAGTATGCAAGCTCGGGCAATGTCTGAAAATTACCTTTTAAATCATCAGATAAGAATCTTAACCACTCGATTGAATTCTAGTTTAATTGAATACGATTCAATCAATAAATCTTTGGATAAATTTTCCATATCGTTAGTTCCTTCCATAGAACGAAAGTTGAGTTATGCAGATAACGAATTTATTAAAGGTCGAATCAGTTTAATCAATTATTTGGAGCTTGAAACCCAGCTACACGAAACTCACGAAGCAATCTATGATTATCAAATGCAGTTTGTGGAAAATATTACCGAAATATTATTTTTAACTAATAATCCCGATTTCGAAGGAGCCATCAATGTTAAGTAGAATATTAGAGTATTCGCTCAGGAATAGAAGTTTTGTTATCATTTTTTCGTTTCTACTTGTTTCCGTAGGTTTATATTCTTTGTCGAGAGTTTCCCTGGATGCATTGCCGGATATCTCTAACGTAATTGTAGAAGTGAATACAAAATCAGGTTCTCTTGACCCAGAACTGGTGGAAAAGACCATCACGTTTTTTATTGAAACTGAGTTATCCGGGATTCCTGGTGTGGTTGATATTCGGTCGTTGTCTAAATTCGGATTATCTAATGTTGTTTTAACTTTTGAAGATGGCACTGATGTTTACCGCGCTAGGCAAATCGTAATGGAACGACTTCAAAACGTAAAAGATAGAATTCCTCCTTGGGCTATGCCTGAATTAACACCTATTACGACAGGACTCGGTGAGATATTGATGTATTCCGTTGCAGCAAAACCTGGCTCTAAATTGGATTTGTTGGATGAGGCAGAAAAACTTACTTATTTAAGAACCATACAGGATTTAAGTGTAAGAAATCAAATCCGATCCAACGTGAAGAATATTGCGGAAGTAGATACGATAGGCGGGTATGCGCAAGAAATCCATATCGATTTAATTCCGAATCGATTAAAAGCGCAAAGTATTAGCATTAACGAAATCGTTAAAGCTCTTGATTCTGTGGGAGACAACTTTGGTGGGGGGTATATAGAGAAAAATGATGAAATGATCATCGCAAGATCTTTCGGAAGTGGATTGAAACTGGAAGAATTGAAAAAGATTCCGATCCGCCAAAACGGTTTTGGCAATTTAGTTCGAGTAGGTGATGTGGCCGTCGTAAGAGTGCATGGAATGCAACGACTAGGATCGGCAACACATAACGGAAAGGAGATCGTTCTCGGTACTGTAATGATGTTAATGGGATCAAATAGTAGAGAAACGGTAAGTGAGCTAAAGGATTTTCTGAAAAGGATTCAATTGCCAGAAGATGTAGAGATCAATATATTAAGCGAAAGGAGTTTTTTGGTTAATGCTACAATATCGACAATTGCCAAAAACTTAACAGAAGGCGCATTACTCGTTGTCTTCATTTTGTTTCTTGCCTTAGGTAATTTTAGGGCTTCCATTTTTGTGGCGATCATTATTCCTCTTTCTATGCTTTTTACTGCAATAGGAATGTATTACTTCAATATCTCGGCGAATTTGATGAGTCTTGGTGCGATTGATTTTGGTTTACTCGTTGATGCTGCCATCGTTATGGTAGAAAATATTCTTGCTAAGAAAGAAGAGTTAGGTGATAGTCCGATTTCTGATCCTGTTTCATTTGTGCTGGATGCTTCTAAGGAGATTTTAGCTCCAGTCACATCAGGTATCATCATAGTCGCAACGGTATATATTCCTATTTTAACCTTGGATGGAATAGAAGGTAAGATGTTTCGTCCTATGGCAGAGGCAGTACTACTCGCACTGGGAGGAAGTTATTTAATCACTTTATTAATCATTCCCTTTTTATGTTTGTTCATTGTGAAAGGACATCTAAAGAAATCGAAAAAGAAAGGAAGATTTGAAAAACTGAAAGGTTTATATATTCCTATTCTTCTTTTCGGTTTCAAACAGAGAAGATTTGCATTATTATCCGCTGTTTCCTTGTTCCTTTTTTCGTGTTTTCTTTTCTTTCAATTGGGGGGGGATTTTATTCCTCAGCTGAAAGAAGGCGACATGATGATTACCGTCGTTAGAGACAGTAACATTAGTTTAACCAAGTCAACTGAATCGCAGAAGAAGATGGAAGCTTTTTTGAGTGAATTCAAGGAAGTTGAGTATGTGTTTTCAAGAACAGGTACAACAGAAGTTGCCAATGATCCGATGGGAATTTATATGTCTGATACTTTCGTTATCCTTAAAAAAGATTCTATCGATTCCTTAATTAAAGAAAAAAACTGGAATGAGTTTGTTGAAAGGTTACGAATCAAATTGAACAACGAGTTCCCTGATGATGAGATATCTATTGGCCAGCCTGTGGAAGCTAGATTCAATGAATTATTGGAAGGCAGTCGTGCTGATATTACCTTTCGTATTCTTGGAAATGATTTGGAGACATTGATCACACTTCAAAACGCAGCAGAAGAGAACTTAAAGTCAATCAATGGTGTAGGTGATGTTGAGCTTGATCCTATTTTGGCACTTAGGCATGGCAAAGTTTTGGATTTTAAGCCAAATTACGATCGTATCCTTCGATACGGAATTACCATTCAGGACTTTAATGATACATACAATGCCTATTTAAGTGGTAGAAGTGTGGGTAATTATTATGAGGACGATAAAAAATTTCCTATTGTTGTAAAGCTTGCGGAAGAATACCGTGAGTCCCTTGCCGATTTAAATCAAATGCCGATAGGAACTTTGGATTTAGGCGCAATATCCATGCAGGAAGTTTCTAGTTATACATTAGAAAAAAAGGTGATGACTATTTCTCGCAGCAATGGTCGACGTTATGCGGCAATTTCTATTAATCTGGATGATCGTGATATGGAGAGTTTTGTTAAGGATGCAAAAGAAAAAATTAATTCAAATCTTAGCATACCGGACAATTATCAGGTTTTCTGGGGAGGGCAGTTTAAAAATTTAGAGAAAGCAAAGTCAAAGCTTGCGATCGTAGTGCCAGTTACTTTGTTTGCCATCTTTTTTCTTTTACTCAAAAGTTTGAACAGCTACAAGCAGGCAATCTTGGTTTATTTAAGTATCCCATTTGCAACGACAGGAGGAATCTTCGCTCTTTACTTGCGAGGAATGAACTTCAGTATTTCTGCTGCTATCGGATTTATTGCCTTATCTGGTATCGCCATTCTGAACGGAGTTGTGAAAATACATAATATCAATCAGCTACGAAAGAATGGAATGTCTCTGAAAGAAGCCGTACAAGAAGCAGCTGTATCGAGACTCAGACCAGTTTTAATGACAGCTTTAGTCGCATCTCTAGGATTTATTCCAATGGCAATCGGTGAAGGTTTGGGCGCTGAGGTGCAAATGCCATTGGCAACTGTTGTGATTGGGGGATTGATTTCTTCCACCTTGTTGACGTTATTTCTTCTTCCTGTCTTTTATGAATGGCTTGAAGAAGATTAAACAATGAATTAGTAATTTTACGTGGTATATGAGGAAAGGAAATATGGAACATAAACATACCCAGGGTAAGTCGCCTTGCTGCGGACAGGAAGAAGAAACTTATGGTAAAAAAGAAACACATCAGCACGAACACAGTGATGATGACGGGCATGATCACAATCATATTATGAAAATATTTTTGCCGAGTATTTTATCGTTAGCGTTGTTACTCGTTGCTATCTTCTTTGATAATTTATTGAAGCCTAGCTGGTTTACTGGCTGGATAAGGATTCTTTGGTATACGATTTCCTATGTTCCGGTTGGTTTTCCTGTATTGAGAGATGCGTTGCAAAGTATAGTTAAAGGAGATGTTTTCTCTGAGTTCTTTCTGATGAGTATTGCCACGATCGGAGCTTTTGCTATTGGTGAATATCCAGAAGGCGTTGCAGTCATGTTATTTTATTCCGTAGGAGAGATATTTCAAACATTGGCAGTAAAAAGAGCCAAGTTGAACATCAAATCGTTGCTTGATCAAAGGCCTGATGAAGTGACGGTTTTAAGAAATAATCAACAACAAACTGTAAAGGCAGAAAGTGTGGGCATTGGAGAGATTATTCAGCTTAAACCTGGGGAAAAGCTAGGTTTGGACGGTACATTATTGTCCCAAACGGCATCTTTCAATACTGCGGCTTTAACTGGCGAAAGTAAGCCTGATACAAAAGTTAAAGGTGATACTGTATTGGCAGGCATGATAAATCTTACTACCGTTGCACAGGTAAAAGTAACGATGGCGTACACCGATAGTAAATTGAGTAAAATTTTAGAGTTGGTACAAAATGCCACATCAAGAAAAGCTCCCACCGAATTATTTATCAGAAAGTTTGCAAACATTTATACACCTATTGTAGTATTGTTAGCCGTAGCAATATGTTCACTACCTTATTTTTTTATAGCTGAGTATCAATTTAAGGATTGGTTATATAGGGCTTTAGTGTTTCTCGTTATTTCTTGCCCTTGCGCATTGGTGATTAGTATTCCTTTGGGTTATTTCGGCGGAATTGGTGCAGCAAGTAGAAATGGAATATTGTTTAAAGGAAGTAATTTTTTAGATTCTCTTGCGAGCATTCAAAACATAGTAATGGATAAAACTGGAACAATGACCAAGGGCGTTTTTAAAGTTCAAGAAATTGTTTTCAACAAAGAATTTGATCAAATAGAAATTCTTCAAATGGTCAATGTTTTGGAAAGTTATAGCAACCATCCAGTGGCAACTGCAATTTTGGAATTTATGGGTATAATAAATAATAATATTCAATTGCAGAATGTAGAAGAAATTTCAGGACATGGACTAAAGGCAGAGATAAATGGAAAACAGTTATTGGTGGGGAATTTTAAGTTATTAGATAAATTTTCGATCATTTACAATATTGATCCAAGCAGTATTGTTTATACGGTCATTGCTGTGGCTTATGATAGAAGGTTTGTAGGTTACATTACCATTGCGGATAGCATAAAAGAAGATGCTCAAATTACTGTCGATAAGTTAAATTTACTTGGTGTAAAATCAACAATGTTAAGTGGTGACAAAAGTACGGTTGTAAGATTTGTTGCAGAGAAATTGGGTATCAATCATGCTTTTGGAGATTTACTTCCCGAAGACAAAGTCAAGAAGGTGAGTGAAATCAAAGCGAGAAAGGAAACAGTTGCTTTTGTCGGAGACGGCGTGAATGATGCACCTGTTATCGCATTGAGCGATGTTGGTATTGCAATGGGTGGTTTGGGAAGCGATGCCACCATTGAAACTGCCGATGTAGTGATTCAAGATGACAAGCCAAGTAAAATACCTATGGCAATTCATATTGGAAGACAGACGAAAAGGATTGTTTGGCAAAATATCATTTTGGCTTTTGTGATAAAGGGCATCGTATTAGTTTTAGGGGCCGGTGGATTAGCTACAATGTGGGAAGCTGTGTTTGCTGACGTGGGAGTTGCGTTAATTGCTATTTTGAATGCAGTAAAAATACAACGAATGAAGTTTTAAACTATTTACTATGAACTGTTGTTTTAATCAAAGTAAATGATGTTGGCATTTTTGAAGAGCCTGATTTCCCTCAAACGTATTTGCCACAATTAAAATATCTTTTTCGAGATTAGAATGAATTTATTTGATAAAAAGCATCTTTTACATTCTCGTATGCCCAATGGACGTGTTTTCTTTTTTTCCGTTTTTGGACTATTCTTGATTTCACTCTTTCATTGGTGGGCATTGACGAGAGAGAATGATTTTCTTTTGGCTGTTTCTTTGAGAACATACTATTTCCCCGTTATATACGCAGCAGTAATGTCGAGTATGGCTTTCGGAGTTACGATAGGTGCTTTGGCTGGTTTACTTCATTTTGTCATTATGAGTTATTTTTCAGTTCATGAAATAGATCATCATAATATGCTTGAGATGGAGCATAATATTGAGATTGCATTCTTGATAGTCCTCGGTGCAATCACAGGAATTATACGGGATCACGAGAAGCATGAGAGAGAGGAGAAAGAAAAAATTCGTAGCCACTTTGCTCGTTATTTGTCTCCACAGATTGTAGAAGAGATTATTACGCATGGGGAAGCTTTATCTCCTCGTGAAGTCAGCGTTCCTATTTTATTCAGTGATCTTCGTAATTTTACGACAATATCGGAACATTTAAAGCCAGACGAATTACTAAGTTATTTAAATGGATATTTTGGGGCTATGACAGAGATTATTCTGAAGAATGGAGGATATTTAGATAAATTTATTGGAGATGCTATTTTAGCAGTTTTCGGAGTTCCCATCCCACAGGAAGGTTCTGCGCAAATCGCAGTAAAGACTGCGCAAGAAATGCAAATAAGAATTGCTGAACTAAATAAATATGAACCCTATTTGTCGTTTCCTCTGACTTCAGGAATTGGTTTACATTTAGGTAAAGTTATCGCAGGAAATGTTGGTTCGTCAGACAGATCAGATTACACCGTGATAGGCGATCCTGTTAATCTAGCTTCGCGTATTGAAAATTTAACCAAAGAATATAATGTATCGATCCTTATGTCAGATGCTATAGTAAAGGAATTGGATCATGAGATTCTGTATCGTGAGATTGACACAGTCCGTGTGAAGGGGCGATCTGAGTCTTGCGTTCTTTTTGAAGTAATTCTCTAGCAAAGGATTTATAGGATATAAAATTGCGGGGATTTATTTTAAAATTACCCTCAGTTTGGCACCTATGAACCAAGAAACACCTTCTCTTTTTTTTTTCATCTAGCATTTTTTATTGACATTTGTATTTTTTTTCGAGTCAGATGAATTAAAGTATGAGAGCTTGGGCAAAAAAGATTGTAGGTTTAGTAGTTGGAACAGGGTTCCTTTTACAAATTGCTTGCTCATCTTTCGCTATATTTTCCGGTTCTTGTCTTCTTTTGTTCACGAATTCAACGGAAATTTCACTTGATGCTTCCGAACTTCCTCCCTGCCATCAGGCTCAAGAATCTTCAGCAGAATCACAAGATTGTTGTGGAAAGGAAAAATCGATTTCATCTGGCGATTCTGGCAGTTCTTTCGATTGGGAAAAGAAAAATGTAAAGCGAGTTGTTCTTTATCGACTTCTTTCCATCGCCGACTCGTTTTTTATAAATTTTGAAAAGGTTTCTTTTCATATTCATCATCCATATTCGGATGTTTCTCTTCAAGGTAGATTAGCACTCTTACAAGTTTTCCTCATTTAAAAGCCTCTTCTTTTTCCTAAACTACCTTTGGAGGGAGAAGTATGAAGAGCATACTTGTTTATTTAATATTTATTCAGTTACTATTACCATCTTTGCTTTTTGCAGAAAAGAAAAGTGTTGATGATATACTTGAAATTTTGGCCTCAGAACACCCGGAGTCAAAGTCGTTGGCTGGAACTTCGCAGGCACATAAATTTCATACAGAGGCATCAGGGATTTTACCTGACCCTAAAGTTGGTTTTGCTTTTCGGAATTATCCAACACGAAATGGATACTCCTTAAGCGGAAACAAGGCGTTAGATACGCCGACAATGACAGGGATGGAACTTTCCGTATCTCAAGAGTTTCCATTTCCCGGCAAATTAGATACTCAAAAGAAAGTCTCGAAATTTCTTCAGAGTGAAGCTGATCTAGCTTATCTTTCTGGAGTTAATCGGATTGCAGGAGAGCTTTTTCTTCGCCTAAACCGGTTTAAATCTTTTGAAAGAAAAAAACTAATCAACCAAAGAGTTCTATCACTGCTAGATGCACAAAAATCTATTAGCGAAAGTTCATATTCTTATGGAGGAAGCACGTTAGCCGGTGTTTTAAAAACAACTGTAGCAAAGACCGAGGCTGTGGCGAGAGAAACAGAATATTCCACTTCTCTAAACGATTTACGCTCTCAATTGGATTATTATCTGATTTCTGGAAAGTTGTCTTTTGCTGATTTGAGCGAAATGGATTTGGATTCATTCTTGGAGAAGGAATATCTTGAGTTGGAAAGTTTAATGAAGTCCGATTCATCAATAGTTGAAACTTCCCCAGATTACAAAATCCAAACAGAAGAAGAAAGGCGTTTGAAGGAACAGGCCAAATTGGCTAGATATTCTTTGGCGCCAGAAACAGAAGTTTTCTTCTCCTATATGAAAAGGAAACCGCAGACATTCGTGTTAGATCAAGGTCCGTTAAATTACGCACTTATGGATGTCACTGAATATCGTGGAGATCTTTTCAGTCTTGGGATAAACATGAGAGTTCCTGTCTGGTCGGCACTCAAATGGGACTCCATTACAGGTGAGAGCGACCATTTAGCAGAAGCAGGAAAAGACTCTGTGGAAAAAACAAGAAATCAAATGTTTTCTGAGTTACAGCGAAATCTCTCTCTCTTTAAGGGACTCGCAGAACAAATAGGAATATTTGAGAAGAGGCTGATTCCTGAACTCGAAAAGGCAGCAAGAGCTGGAACCTATCAATACGCTGCTGGAAAATCCAATGTACTAGATACATTGTTGGTTCAAACTGAGATTCTAAATACTAAAATTCGTTTGGAAGATCTGAAGGAACGTAAAAACGAATCTATAATCAGCGTTTTGAAGCTTTTGAGCTTATTATATAAAGAAATTAAAACATCTGAACATAAAAATCACTAATTAGGAAAAATTTATGAAACGAATAATCTATTCTCTACTTATTATCACATCACTTTCAACCTCAATTTTCTCTCATGAAGGAAAGGAAACTTTTGTTTTGCGGGAAGTTGCAAGAATTCATGCGGAAATTTTTTCCGAAAAGTCAGATGTTTTGGACACAAGCAAACTCACTGAAATGCTAAAGGGAGAGCCTGATCGAAAGAAAGATTTAGAATATTTCCGAAAAGCTATCCCCATTTCTGAAGAGATTGGAAAGACAAAGGATTTAAACAAAAAAAGAGAATTGTTTTTGAAACTCTCTGAGGCATTAGAACCTATCATTGGTCATCATGATAAATCTGGCGTTTCTGTGTTCTATTGCCCAATGCTAAAAAGAAAATGGTTAGCTGAAGGTAAGAATATCCGAAATCCTTATGACTCTAAAATGAAGTCCTGTGGAGTAGTCGTAAGTGAAGCCGAATAAACTTTTCTCCTCGCCAAAAGGGAGAAGAGTAAGAGTGCCGATGCTTCTTTTGATGATAACAGTAGTATCCTTTTTGATGAACTGTTCGAAAAAAAAGGATACTTATTATTGTCCGATGCATCCTAATTATACTTCAGATCGTCCTGGAACATGCCCGATTTGTAATATGGATTTGGTGAAAAAAGAGGACATTAAGGAAACCGACCATACAGAACATAACTCAGAACCTTCTTCCCAAATGGAGGAAGGTCAAGAAACCTCCGATGAAGTTGTGCTTTCTAAGGAGAAGCAGCAGACAATTGGAATCAAAACAGAAATAGCAAGCAAGAAAGATCTAACTAAGCAATTTCGACTTTATTCAAGTGTAGCTTATGATCCAGATTTATATGCGGCATTAACTGAATATAAAGAAGCTATTCGATCTTCAGCATTAGCTCCAGAAGTAAGTTCAGGTATCAATATTACAAATTTACAGTTAAGACTGCGTCAATTAGGTCTTTCTGTAGAGCAAATTCGTCTTTGGTCATCAGGACAAAGAGATCCCTCTGAACTCATCTTAGGTGGAAAAGCTGGTAGAGCCCACATTTACTCACAAATTTACGAATCAGACCTCTCTAGTATAAAGGTCGGTTTGGCGATTGCTTTTAAAACTGATGTTTATCCGAATCGTGAATTCCGTGGTAAAATCAAAAGTATCGATACTATCTTTGATAAAAATAGCCGGACGCTACGACTTAGGAGCGAAGTGTCCGATCCTGAACATCTTTTGAAGCCTCAGATGTTTGGAGAAACAAATGCTCAATTGAGTTCTGTTGCAATTTTAAGCATTCCCACTTCTGCTATTTTGGATACAGGTATTCGTAAGTTAGTTTATGTACAGACTGGACCAGATCGCTTCCGCCCTGTGGAAGTTAAAACCGGGAAAGTTTTCGACTCTTGGACAGAAATTATCTCTGGTGTGGAAGATGGACAGAGTGTTGTAAGTGAGTCGACATTCCTTATCGATTCTGAAGCAAAGATTCGATTCGGTTCGAATGCACACTCACATTGAGGATTAAAAATGATACGATCTATTATTAGTTTTTCAGCACATAATAAGTTCTTAATTTTACTTCTTACGGCTGTTCTCCTTGTAGCCTCTTATATTTCGATGAAGACGATTCCTTTAGATGCGATTCCTGATTTGTCTGATACGCAAGTAATCATTTATTCTAGATGGGATCGGAGTCCAGACGTCATTGAGGATCAAGTCACATATCCGATTATTACTTCCTTGCTTGGCGCACCTAAGATTAAAGTAGTAAGAGGATTTTCCGATTTCGGCTTTTCCTATGTATATGTTATCTTTCAGGATGGAACAGATATTTATTGGGCTCGTTCTAGAGTGATAGAATATTTGTCTCGGATTCAACCACTCTTGCCTCCAGGAGTTAGAACTGAATTAGGGCCTGATGCAAGTGCTGTGGGTTGGATATTTCAATATGCACTTGTTGATAAAACAGGAAATAATTCTCTTGCTGACTTGAGAACTTATCAAGATTTTCAACTCAGATATCTTTTGAATTCTGTTCCTGGAGTTTCAGAGGTAGCAGGTATTGGCGGTTTTAAAAAACAATATCAGATCACCATCAATCCAAATGCTTTAAGATCTTATAATATTGGATTCGAAACAATCGTTCAAAAAATCCGAGAAAGCAACCAAGAGACTGGAGGAAGGCTTTTAGAAATATCTGGTGCGGAGTATATGGTAAGAGGAAGAGGATATTTAACATCTCTTTCTGATATTGAGAATATTCCGCTCGCTACTGATTTAAATGGAACACCTGTATTGTTACGAAATGTAGCTTCTGTGCAATTTGGCCCAGACATACGAAGAGGAATTGTCGATTTGGATGGGGAAGGGGATGTTGTTGGTGGAACGATTGTAATGAGGCATGGCGAGAATGCCCTTTCCGTTATAGAAAGAGTCAAAGATAAGATTGAAGAAATCAAAAAGAATCTACCTACTGGCTCTGAAATAATTACTACTTATGATCGTTCTGAACTGATTGATCATGCGATTTCCAATTTAAAATTTAAACTTGTTGAAGAGATGCTGATTGTATCCTTTGTGATCCTTCTTTTCTTATGGCATTTCCCTTCTGCGATCATTCCAATTCTTACAATTCCGATTTCAATCATCATTGCGTTTATACCAATGAAACTTTTTGATATTAATGCAAATATCATGTCACTTGCTGGCATGGCAATTTCCATAGGAGTATTGGTGGATGGTGCCATTGTCGAAGTTGAAAATGCATATAAAAAATTAGAGGAATGGGAATCTGGAGGAAGAATTGGCGATTATCATAAAGTACGGTTAGAGGCATTATTAGAAGTTGGGCCTTCTGTATTCTTTTCATTGTTGGTGATTGCTGTCGCTTTTTTCCCAATATTTACACTTGTAGATCAAGAAGGGCGATTATTCCGACCGTTAGCATATTCAAAAAACATTGCTATGGCTGTTGCTGCTTTTTTAGCAATTACTTTAGACCCTGCCTTTCGTATGCTCTTTACCAGGATGGAGCCTTTCCAATTTCGAAGCAAGTTTGTATCAAAGGTCGCAACTACTCTTTTAGTTGGTAAATATTATCCAGAGGAAAAACATCCAGTAAGTAAGATACTTTTCAAATTTTACGAACCAGCTTGTCGTTGGGTATTACATAGACCTAAAGCAATTATTGCTTCAGCAGGTTTACTCGTATTACTTACTGTTCCTGTTTATTTTAGCTTGGGATCTGAATTTATGCCTCAGCTTTACGAGGAATCCTTCCTCTATATGCCTACCACTTTACCAGGTATATCTGTTTCCGAAGCGGAAAAGCTCATGGTTGTAATGGATAAAAAATTAAAGTCATTCCCTGAGGTGAAAAGGGTTTTTGGAAAAGCAGGTCGATCTGACACGGCAACTGATTCGGCTCCATTCTCAATGATGGAAACTGTTATTCTTTTAAAGCCACAGAGTGAATGGAGAAAAGCGGAGAGGTTCTATTCTCAATGGCCTAAAGTTTTTCAGTATCCGTTTTATCCTTTTGTTTCGGATCGGCTAACTAAAGATGAACTTGTCGAAAAGATGAACAGCGAAATGCAATTTCCTGGAGCTACAAACGCATGGACTATGCCTATTAAAGCTAGGATTGATATGTTGAGTACGGGAATGCGAACTCCCATTGGCATAAAAATCATGGGCTCTTCTTTGGAAGAAATCGAACGAATCGGTGTTGAAGTTGAAACTCTATTGAAGTCGGATAAAGATGTAAGGAGTGTTTTCGCAGAACGAACAGTTGGTGGATATTTTTTAGATATAGATTTGAAACGGGAGAGACTCGCAAGATATAATATTTCTATCGAAGCTGCTCAACAAATTGTGGTGGCAGCTATTGGTGGAGAACCGGTCACACTCACTATAGAAGGTAGACAACGTTTTTCAGTAAACATAAGATATCCGAGAGAACTGAGAGATTCTGTAGATAAAATTAAATCTATACTTGTTCCAACACGAGAGTTCGGACATGTTCCTATCTCTGAAATAGCAGAGATTAAAACTAAGACAGGTCCTTCTATGATCCGGGATGAAAATGGATTTCTAGCTGGGTATGTATATGTCGATCCTTCCACTTCCGATATTGGTGGATTTGTCGATCGAGCAAAACTATTAGTATCTAAATCGATTCAACTGCCTCCTGGTTTTTCCATAGTTTGGAGTGGTCAATATGAAAACATGCTTCGTGTTAGAGAGAGGATGCGCTACATTTTACCTCTGACCATTTTTATCATATTCATCTTGTTATATTTTAACACGAAGTCTTATGCGAAAACACTTATTGTTCTACTTGCGGTGCCTTTTTCCTTAATAGGAGCAGTTGGACTTTTATACGTGTTAGATTATCAAATTTCTGTTGCAGTTTGGGTTGGTATGATTGCTCTCATGGGCTTAGATGCTGAAACGGGTGTTTTCATGCTCCTATATTTGGATCTTTCCTATAATGATGCAGAAAAAAAAGGAAAATTGCGAAATAAGGAAGAGATGATTGAAGCTATCATTCATGGAGCAGTTCATAGAGTAAGACCGAAAATTATGACGGTTCTTGCTGCAATGATGGGTCTTCTGCCTATTATGTGGTCTCAAAGCACTGGTTCGGATGTAATGAAACGAATTGCAGCACCTATGGTTGGGGGACTTTTAACAAGTTTTATTTTAGAACTTTTGGTTTATCCTCCTATTTATATGCTTTGGAAAGAAGGGAGACTTCGAATGTTGCAGTTTGGCAATAAGAAAATACCTAAATCAAATTCCTTTGAGACAGCTCCTATTTCAGAGATTGGTGAATACTTTAATAATGAAGTGGTGGAAACTCCTTTGGAAGATGATCATCCAGTTGTGAAAGTAAAAAGTAAAACAAGTCGAAAAAAAGCAAATATGCACAGTGATGAGCCAAGCGATTAGAAAATAATAGGAAGAATGATTCGAGGGAAACTAATATCTTACTTTTTGAAGGAGTAAGATATTAGTTTGTTATAAGTTAGTATTTAATTTCATCTTAACGTCTTTTGCGTGTTTTTGGGAAAGATGATCTCCTTTGCAAGATTATTCCTTTAGGGAATTTAGAGTTCCTTGAATTTCTTACCTAACTTGACGCATATCCTCCCAATTCTCTTTGACAAAAACCTGTACATTCAAATAAAACGTCACTCATGAGCAGTGCCCAAACAGAGAAAATTTCACAGAAAACGAAAATAGCAGATAACTCTACACGATCGCATGTTTCGAGCCACAAAAAGACAAGGCACTTATTTACAACTCCCCGCACGAACACGCCTAACCCGAAATTCGAGCTACTCTCGAACTTCGGACCAAACATC
>NZ_RQHW01000043.1 GCF_004770995.1 Leptospira idonii
TAGAATTAAAAATAAAAATGCGAGTATTGAGTAACTTATGTATTGAATGTTCATTTTAAAGAGTTGCGCATAACGAATTAGGCTACCCGACGTTGGCTAAGCTGGCACGACGCTTGCATCTGCAAGAGGAGTGACAGTAGCCAATGTGCCTTTAGGCCGAGCGAGGGTGAGCAGTGCGAATCCCGAAGCGTAGCGGGTCAGCCGTAGTTATGCGAAGATTTAACACTATCAATCACAGTCATTTTTTTCGCAATATTCGTAGCAAATAATGTTGTGAAAATTGATTTTTTCAATTTTTTCTGTCGTTAAGTTTATTCTATATGAACTAGATATATTATATTTCCCATTGATTGTATTTTTACTTGTCACTACAAATATCTCTTCTTCCCAAATTGTACCATTTTCACAAGTTAATCCAGAATTTGGCTCTTGAAGTTGAATTTTTTCCAAGAAGGAATTATATTTAATTTCCTTTAAGGCTAGAATTTTTACTAATCCCATATGATTGTCTTGTTGGCATAGATCTAGAGACTTAAACAAAATTAAATAGTATTTATTTTCATTTAATATCAAGCTAGAGCTGAAATTCTCATAATTTTGATAGTTACTTCCGTGTTTAAATAATTTCCAACGTTCATTATTTACAATATCGCCTGGTTTTGTATTTAGAATCCAAGAGGTGTCACTAAGATCATAAGTTTTATCAAATCTAGAGCACTCACCATTAAATAATTTGATTTCTGTGGATAGAACGTAACCAGTCATATCTTTATATTTTACTTTAATCCAGTTGCCTAACTGAAATCTATTAATACTTTGTATTGAGGTTATTTCTTCTAATTTAATGAGATCTGGACCCCAGCCATCAATTTTTTGCGATAATGATTGATGATTGGGTTCACTATAAATTTCTAGCGATGGGTAATTGGAAAAAAAAACATCTGTATAGTTTAGCGCTGATTTATCAATCATTTCATTCTTAATATGTAGATTAATTTTGCCTTTTGCAAGGTATGCGCTAAAAATCCAACCCTTCGTGTTATAATCTGGCTTAACTAAAAACCAATTTCCTTTCTTATTGTTTACAATGTCTTCTATATTACTTTTTCCTATTACTTCTATTCGTTGATTGTTTTTTAGGTAAGTAATCGGGTCGGATTTTACCGTAGGGTGCTTTCTTATATATACTCCATCTATAAAATTTACATACCAAACTTCCTTTTCTTTAATTAACGATTCTGATTCGATGTTTTCGTTATTATTTTTCTCATCTTTGTTTTTTTGGGATTCACAGTTATACAATTGTAGGAATATGTAAGCTACGAGAAAAAAATTAAAAGTTTTCTTCATTAATTTGCATTTCATAATTTATTTAATAAATTTGTTAAATTTTCGCATAACGAACTAGGCTTACCGACGTTGGCTAGACTGGCGCGACACTTGCCTTTTGCAAGGGGAGTGACAGTAGCCAATGTGGTGAAACCCGAACGAGAGCGAGCCGTGCGAGTCTCGAAGTGAAGCGGTAAGCCGTAGTTATGCGTAGTTGACAACTGTATTAATGAGAGTCATACCATGAAAAGTAATTTTTAGAATTGAAAAAGAAAGATAAGTAATTGTCTTTATCAAACTCTGCTTTTTTGATATCTTTTAATTCTGGTTCCAATGAACTTAAAGTTTTTTGATTAATGTAAATTGGAGTTAAAACAATCCAAGGGTATTTAAAATAATTATGCAACCCTGGATATTCGGAATTATTTATATTTTTGCTATATATATAGAAGAAATCAAGTATCCCTAGTGAAAAATTTCCATATACGTGGTGAATTAGAGAATTGTCGTTTTCGTTTACTATCATGTCTAGTGGAGAAAGCCCTAAATATGGACTTTCTGCTTCTTTGAGAAATACGTGTCTATCTAAAGAAATATGAAATGTAATACAAAGATGATCTAATGTATCTTTTCCATTAAGAAAATCAATTAGTGATCTATCGACTTCAATATTATTATCACTCAATCTACATCCTATATGTTTGACGATGTAGCGTATTAAATTTAGTTTATCTGCAAGAGGGTTTTCAAATATTGTTGAAAAATCTATTCTTTGATTTCTTAGTATTGTTTTCTGGTTTTCTTCAAAATATTCTATAAACTTTGAATATGCAAAATCAAAAGGTTGGCTGATTTCATTATTATATTTAGCATTAATATTTTTTTTGAATTTAAGGATATCAGCCTTAGGACCATTTACTGCTTTAGTTTTACCATCTTTCACTAAAGCGGGATCGCTTATGGATCCGTATGGAGGCGTTCCAAAATGTCTGATAAAATCAGATTTTTTATATTTGTGTTCTCTGCTATCTGCGATATTTCCAGACCACCAGCAAATTCCATTGTAGTTTTTAAAGTTTATGTATTTCATTTTGTCAATTACGCATAACGAACTAGGCTTACCGACGTTGGCTAAACTGGCACGACGCTTGCTTTTGCAAGAGAAGTGACAGTAGCCAATGTGTCGTAGACCAAGCAAGGGTGAGTGAAACGAGTCCCGCAGCGAAGCGGTAAGCCGTAGTTATACGAAGTGTGGCTTATACATTAGCGAGAGTTTTCTTGCCTTTTTTTATAATAATTTCAGCACCTAAAGTGTGAACTAATTTAGAAAGTACGAGTAAAGTCGGATTGTCTTGTTTCCCGCTTCTGATTTCTTGAATAACAGTGCTAGAGACATTTGCACGTTTAGAGAGTTCTCTAACAGAAAGCTTTTCCGCTTCCATTAATTCAATAATAGTTTCAGAGAGAGTTAATGCATCGTATTCCTTATCAAACTTTTCTTTGAAAGCATGATTTTTCATTAAACGATCAAATGTAGATTTAGTAGTAGGTGCCTTTTTTTGTTCGTTTTTCATAATCTTCCCTTCTTTTTAATGCCCTTTCTTTTTCGTTTCTAGGTAATTTGTCAGTTTTTTTGTGGAAAGCACTTGTGATGATGATTTTTTTTCCTTTTACAAAGAAGCAAAGAAATCTGTGTGGAATAGGCTTAAAAGCAAATATTGAATCTCCTTCAAAATTGAATTTAGTATTATCCTTAATTTCTCCAATATCAGCAAATCTTTTGAAAAGAGCTAATGTTTTGATCTGAAATTTCTCAGGTAAATCATCAAAGTAATCAAGAACATCTGATTTTTCACTCTCATCAAAATACCATTCGATAGTGAATTTCTCACCTTTGTATGCAATGAGTTCTCTCACTATTCTAGTGTAACGGAATAGCGTTACAGTGTCAATTATTTTTAATAGTTTGCTTGATTCTTTTTTCGTAGCTCTTTATTGATTTTGTTCTTAAAATTTCGTTTTGCCACATTTCGTATAACGAATTAGACTTAACGACGTTCCTCGACCTTGAGTCTCGAAGAGACGTTAGGGACTGGCGCGTAGCTTGCGTATGCAAGCGAGTGACAGAAGAGGAATGTGGCTTTAGCCCGAGCGAGGGTGAGCTTTGCGAATCCCGCGGCGAAGCGTTAAGTCGTAGTTATGCGCCGTTTTATGTAAGTAATGATATAAGCTCTTCTAAAACTGTTTTTGTATCTGGATAAGTTCTTTTTAATTCATCATATGTTAATTGCAGATTACCCTGCTTATGAACTATGGAATGGCGTGCCTTCATTAAATTATCCCAAGCTGAATGAATAGGTGAGTTAGCTACTTTCGTTAGAAATTCTTTTTTTAGATCTGGATCAAACTGAGATAAGATTTCTGTAATTTTACTTAAATCAGGGCTCCTGAATTTTTTACTCACTTGATTTTTGACATAATTTATAATATGCCTATCGTTGGTTTTATTTGCCCTTTCAACAAAAATATCTTCAATAATTGTTTCATAATTAGATATTGTTTCTAGAACTAAACTTCTGCATATTTCATGCTTATAAGACTCTGAGTCTAAACTTTTGTTGATGACATTGGAAATAAGTATTTCGCAATCAGCGAAACGAGCATCAAGAGTTCTGAGATCCATTTTATTTGAATAAGATCCTTTCTGCAATTTGAACACGCTTTTTAATTGTATCTACATTTGTGGTTCCACTAGAAATATATTTCATGTATTCCTCGTTATTCTTTAAATCTGCATATCTATTTTTGATGTCTTCCGGAATGCTATTTGGATTTTTTGCAAAAGCGACAAAGACGGAATCAAAAACAGCCGCATTTAAGCCTGATTTTATATGAAAAGGTTTCTTCCCAAGGTTGCTGAGAATGAGGTTAGAGACGTTATTGAATGATATTTTGTATTTATTTAATGAATCTTCTTTTACATTTTGGTTGTCTTTCATGTAATTTGAAAGAAAGTCTTTCATAGGATATTCATATTTATTTAATCGATCTGATAAAGCAAAGAATCTAAGAATTAATTCTACATCTCTTAATCTTTGATTGAATTTTTTTTGTCCAAATAATTCTCTCCATATTGGCGTTTTATTTAATTCATTTAAAAGTTCATTAAAATTGCCATGATAAACGCAATTGCGTATTTCCTGGCCTTCTAGTTTTACTCCTCCGGTATTTAATCTTTCAAATATATGATAAATACTTGTATTGTCTTGTGGATTGATTTGTTTAATTACAAATGCTCGTAAAACAGAATCATTTAAGCGGTTAAATGAGGCAAGATCGTTTTTCTTGAGATCGTCATAGCTTTTATCAAAATACGGACTTTTGCTATTTATTCCTTTTAATTTGAAAACTGTTTTCTTTCCTTTTTCCTCATCTCCAAAATAGCCATTAAAATAGTATAAAACAGACATTAGACGCTGTTGCCCATCGATTACGTTTAATACATTATTATCATCAAGATCATTATAGAGGAAAATTGATGGTACAGGTAATCCAAGAAGAAACGACTCAATTAGTTTACTCGCTTGCTTAATATCCCATACATATTTCCTTTGAAATCCTGGTATTTTAATCTGATTCTTTTGATACTTAGAAACCAAATTTTCAAGAGTAAAATCTGCAGGATATGTAAGTACTTCAAAATGAATTGGAACGCTATCTGTATCCTCTAATTCGCTTTGGATAGCTTCTATAGATTTGTCTTCTTTATCCATATATCATATTAATTCCTAAATTTCTTATAAGTCAATTTTTAAAATGGCGCATAACGAACTAGGCTTACCGACGTTGGCTAAACTGGCGCGACGCTTGCTCTTGCAAGAGGAGTGACAGTAGCCAATGTGGTGCAACCCGAACGAGAGCGAGCATTGCGAGTCTCGAAGTGAAGCGGTAAGCCGTAGTTATGCGCAGTAATTTTATTTTAAAATTTACCCTGATTTTGGATTTTTAGTTAAAATTTCTTGCGTAGCTTTATGTGTTATACTTTTGCTATTCTTAAGAAAATTAAAAAGATATTCTTGTAGGTCTGGAATATTTTTTAATGCAGACTGGAAATCAACAGAAGATAAAAATTCGTGCCATGGACTACCATGTAATGAGCTTTCAACTAGTCTCAAAGGTGGTTCGTCCAATCTAGTTAAAATTGATTCAAATAATTGTGCTTCAAGTTTTTCATTTATCCTTGCAGCTTCTTTTCTATAACCTTCATATGCTTTTGCTACAGAAGCTTTAAATGCATAGTCTTCAGCAAGTTTAAAGCGCTGCCCAATTTGTTTCGTAGCCAACCATGAAAACCATATAGGAGCTCCTAGACTTATGAATGAAACTGTTAATTGCAAAAAAGATTCGGCGTTTGGATTTTCGAATATATTTTTAAGTGAGTCAAAGTTTTTTGAACCAAGAAATACAGCGCTACTTAAAGAAATGATAAGGCCAAGAACCCATGTCCACATGGATCTAGAAAGTCGGGTAGCACGTTGATCAAAGGCGGCCGCAAGACCTTTTGTTGTTGTTATTCTATATGCTTCTTCACAACGGTTAATTAGCTTTTCTGCCTCATTTTTTTGTATTTCTATTTTCTCAGTTAACCCAGTTGATTTTTCAAATAACTCTTTGCATTTTGCGCTAAAATTTTCTAGTTCATCAATTGTATTTTTTGATTTATCTCTAGCTAATTTTAAACTTTCCAAATCTACAGGGAGATTTTCCGCAGCTTCTGTTGCATTGTTTATTATGTTTATTTGCTTAAGTAAATCATCTTTTTGTGGAATTATTTCATTTAATTCTGCTTGTATCGACCTTAGTTTTTTTGCAATGCGATTTGGCAATATAGTAGTATCTGTTAATGTCTCTAAATTAAACAATGGGTTTAATTGTTGCTTTATACATTCTATAGTTGCAATGTATGCTGGAATTGCTTTATCCCCATGTCCATTAAAGAAATATTGTATATGAGTGTTTGCTCCATTTATTTTTGACTCTATATTTTGCAGTAATTTAGTATCAATACTTTCAATTTGAATAAACGACAGTTTTTTTGCTAAGGAAGTGGGTAAAGATGCAAGGTCAAATCTTGTTACATACGGAAAATTCCAACCAAAAACTTCTGTAAGAGTTCGGTCATCGTGCCAAGAATTCAATATAGTATTGGATTGTTTTTCTAGTAGTAAAATTATTTTTTTTATTTGTTCTTTCATTAATATTCCTTATTTGATTAAAATTATTGCGCATAACGAACTAGGCTTACCGACGTTGGCTAAGCTGGCACGACACTTGCTTTTGCAAGGAGAGTGACAGTAGCCAATGTGGTGAAACCCGAACGAGAGCGAGCAGTGCGAGTCTCGAAGTGAAGCGGTAAGCCGTAGTTATGCGTAGTGGGTTATTTAGTAATACTTTTTGGTAATAAACTAAACTCAAATTTTTTGGAAACACTTCTGAATTTGTCATCTAAAGTACAAATAATTAAATCGTCAGAGATCATTTTCCTTATATAAATCGCAGTCGCTAGATGCGTTGCATCCAGGGATTTCAACTCCAAAATATTTTTGTGTTTTTTTATTTCTAACTGTATGTCAAAATCAACATTTTTTAAATTAATTTGAGAAAGAAAATCGTTAAGCAATGTTTCTGCTTCATTGAGCCAAGCTTTGCCTAATTCTTTTTTTTTCAGAGTATAAATAAGATTTAAAGATCTCATCGTTTCAATTTCTAAGAGAATAGAGCTAAATTTCTTTTCCTGAGAATTAAATATCTCTAAGTATTTCTCAAAATGATTTTCAGAATAGATAATGCTTAGCAAAAAGCTACTATCAATGTAAAGAGCCAATGTTATGCTCTCTCTTCATTATAAATAGTCTTCCATGTATTTGAAATATTTGTTTTTGTAGTGCCTTTAAGGAGGTTGTTTTTAGGGAACTTAATTTCTTTGAATTCTTTTGCAGGAAGCATTGATTTATTCTGGGTAGCTTCATTTATAAAGAGATCAGTTTTATTGTCTGACTTTAAAAATTTTTTGATTTCTGCAATAGGATTATTTCTATCATATATAACAATAGTTTCTCCTTTTTTGACAAATTCGAGGTAACTACTAAGATTATTTTTTAAATCTTTGATCCCAATTGATTTCATAGATAAATGGTGGCTCCAGTGGCTACTTTGTCAACCTAAGAAATTGGAATTTATGCTATTTAGATTCTTTTTTAGCATTTATTTTTAAGGTTTGTTGGGTTTTAACCCATTACGCATAACGAACTAGGCTTACCGACGTTGGCTAAGCTGGCACGAGGCTTGCATTTGCAAGAGGAGTGACAGTAGCCAATGTGGTGCAACCCGAACGAGGGCGGCTGTGCCGTCCCGAAGTGAAGCGGTAAGGCGTAGTTATGCGAAGGTGCAGAAGAGTTAAATTTTTGAATTTAGTTTATATTTGCTAAATATTCTATGATTTCTTGTGCATTACTTGTCACAAAGGAAGCTTGATTTTCCGAAACTGTTTCCCCGTGAACTGCGTAGTTACAAATTGATAGAATTTCCCTTAAAATCCCATAAAAACTCTTATCAAGAATTTCATATTTAGTTAATTCGCTCATTATTTTAACTAAGGAGTGATATCGAACATTGTCATTGCTTTCTTTATTAAATCGCTGAATCCAAATTCTTCTTAATTCGGACTCAATATTGAATCTGATTTTGAAAAGTTGAAGATTATTTTCAGGAACTTCAATTTGTAAGTTTGTTTCTCCTTCTTGATGGGTACCTAACTCTGTTAATCGAGTTCTGACTATCCTTTCTATTTCTTCAGTTAATTGAGGTAGGCTTATATCTGGTGGTGGGGGACCAAAGCTGTTGAAATTTGTAGTTAATGATTGTGATTGTTGATTACGAAAGTCATTCTTTATGTCACTGATTTTTAAGTCCAAATGGTTCTTTAAATCTTCCAGTTCTTGCTTAAATTTTATACCAAAGAATTCAATTTCTGAATAGATAGGAACTAGCATTAGAGCTATGAAAATTAAGAAAATCAATATATCCGCGGGTACAGATGAACCATTAATAATAGAATTTATTCGAGTGGATAATATTAAAGCTAAAATAATTAATAAGATTACCCACCAGATTATTTTAAACCAATTAGAAAATTTCATTTAATTTTTTATTTCCTTTAAATTCTAGAAATGATTTTCTGCACTTTCGCATAACGAACTAGGCTTGCCGACGTTCCCCGACCATGAGCCTCAATAGAGGCGTTATGGACTGGCACAGAGCTTGCTTTTTGCAAGCGAGTGACAGAAGGGGAATGTGGTGCAACCCGAGCAAGGGTTTGCTGTGCAAATCCCGCAGCGAAGCGGTAAGCCGTAGTTAGTCGCAGTAAGCTTGAATAGAGAGATTAATTATCTTTTGATATCAATCTGTTTTTTAGATTTCGAATTCGATTTAATAATTCATCGTAGAGAATAATCTCTATATTTTTATAAGAATTTCGGAGTATGCGGAAATCCTCTTTTTTTTTATCATTGTCAAGCTGTTCGCTATTACCAATTATCAGGAAAGCCTTTGGTTTTATCACATTAATAGGAAAGTTTAATTCAATTTTCCTTTTTAGATCTCTCTCTAGAACAGCTTGTTTACTCTCAGCGTTATATAAGTATTTTTCTATTTGAGTTACCGCTTTCACACAATCAGAATGGAAATAATAGTTTCCTCTATCGATTGATTTGCTTAGCAGTCGGGTTGATGGTTTTTTAATTTCAAAGATATCTAAATTATAATCAAAATCAATTAGCCCAAAATCACATAGGCGTTTACCGCCTAATGTTAAGTTAATTTGAGGTATAGCGTGAATATATCGACTATCAATTACGAAAAGATTTTTTAATAAGAAGCTACCATATTCTTCTTCGGAAGCATTTTTATTAATTAAGTTTTCAAAAGACTGGATGGCATTTTCGATTGCCTTTGATCCAAACTTAATTGAATTTTTATTTACAATTTCTGTCTTTTTTATTTTAGCTTTATACTTTTTTTCTATAATTTGTTCAAAAAAAGTATCGATTTTAGAAATTTCATCTGGTAAGAGAGATTCAATAATATTTTCGTTTAGACTTTCTAGTAACCTTTTTCTTACAATATTTGTATTGTTTTCTGAGGTCGGAAACTCATTTGGATCGATTGAGTTGAAGAATTTTTTAACAATTATCACTCGTTCTCTTTTGGCTTCGTTACTTGCTATTTGAAGTGATTGAATCCATGCGGAAAAGATATTATATGTAAAGCGTAGAATTTCTTTTTTAGAATCAAAGCCTATTGTAGATGATGGATCTAAATGGATTTCAATTTTTTTGAGAGAATAGTCATTCAATAATTTCACTAAGTAGTAACTGGCTCCAGATTTTATATATCCTTTTTCATGGAATTCAGGAGGTAACTTGTTAAATCCAAAAATCACTATTGATTTATTATTTTTCTTTGTGACTGGATTGTATGTTTCTGGAGGGTAGAATGATATTTCGCGCTTGTTTTTATCTATTCTATAGGTAATTATATCAACGAAACCTTTCCTTTCAGAGTTCGTTAGAAGATATAAAGTCGTTGAATTTTCTTTTTGCTTCTTAATACGTAATGTCATAATATTTCGAGTTCATTTTAAATATTTAGCTTATTGCGACTAACGAACTAGGCTTGCCGACGTTCCCCGACCGTGAGCCTCATAGAGGCGTTATGGACTGGCACAGAGCTTGCTTTTTGCAAGCGAGTGACAGAAGGGGAATGTGCCTTTAGGCCAAACAAGGGTGAGCTGTGCGAATCCCGCAGTGAAGCGGTAAGCCGTAGTTAGCCGAAGTGAATGTCTTCTAAGTTCTGTTTTTCTTAAAAAAAGTTATCATTTGGTAAATCTTTTCTAAATAAGTAATAAAGACTTGTAGATTTGCATACACTTGTTCCTTGCTGAATTCTTTTCCTGTCGGGTGTCCTGCTTCATTTCTATTTGCCCTTATCATTTCAAAAATACCAATGAGTGTATTTTCAAAGCCTTCGTTAATATTTTTGGGAAAATTTGCTTTTCTTGAGGTGTATTCTGATTTGAATATTTCAAATCTTGTTTTTATAAATGAATTTTCAATCTTTTTTGCCAGTTTTTTCTTTTCTGAATCATCTTCGACTGAATCTATAAAGTTATCTATCAAAAGAACCATTGCTTTTTCTGATGCACAACCTAGCGCAATTGTTGATGAAAGTAGCATATTAATGTTATATGTTTCAATGCTTTCAATAAGGTATCGTTTTATTACATTATCAATAGATGGGATTTTTTCTACTACACGTTGGATGTAGCCACTTGGATCATGTGGAATCGGCTCATCAGAATTTAAAACTTTTTCTCCATATGCTGTGACTTTTAAGAATGGCCATGCTGCGTTTGAGCTATTAATCCCAATTGTTAGAACCCTCTCGATAACTAAATTCCAAATTAATTCTCGAATAAGATCCTCATCGTCCTGATCTAGGTTATAATTTCCACTTCCTAAAGTCATTGTTGAAGCATCTGACCCAATTCGGTATGAATTTGCTGCTATCAGGGCTACGTTTCTACATATTGATAGATATTGGGTTTCTTTTTCCTTTTTTAGTGCTTTAAGTAGTAGCGACCGCATTTCATTTATATCTATATTGAGCTTTTTTAATCTCATGAATACCTTTGATAATATATTTATTCATTTCGGCTAACGAACTAGGCTTACCGACGTTGGCTAGACTGGCACGACGCTTGCATTTGCAAGAGGAGTGACAGTAGCCAATGTGTCGGAGACCAAGCAAGGGCGAGCTATGCGAGTCCCGCAGCGAAGCGGTAAGCCGTAGTTATGCGTAGTTTTTGGCAAATCGATTTTGTTTCTTAATTTTAGATGATAGAATTGCCAATTCATTATATAAAACAAGAGATTCAGGAGTTGGATCTGGTCCAAGTAATGAAAAATTATATTTCCATGAAAGGATAAAACATAATAAATCAAGAACAGTAATTAGTTTTTGAAAATTGAATGAATAATTGTAATCAAGATAGAAGCCATGCACAATTCCATTTCGGTTTAAGCTTCCAACACCAGTATATTCATTTGAATTTGAATAAAAATGTTTCTTAATAAAATTTTCAAATGCTTTTATTATATTCATAGTATGATCAAAGCTTTCTAAGAAACTATTCTCACAATATTCAGAAGGTATCCAGTGATAATTGGTATATAATATCTTTGTTTTGTAGTAAGATCTAAAAGAGCTTAACATTTTTTGATATAATTCTAATCCTATTAAACTCGTAAAAATGTTAAAGCTATTTAAAATTGATCTAGAGGTGCCTTCAATTACTGCGATAAGTGAGATGATGGGAGTGTATCTGAATCCACTTGCATGTGATTTAATTGCTTCAAGAATTATTTCTTTATAATCACTTATAAGTGGAATTTTGGCATAGCGCTCGGAATAAAGTGCCGATAAATATTCATAGTGATACATTTTAGCTAATGCTTGTTCAAGCATGGAATGTCTTTCTTGGACTTGTGCCTCTTTAAGAAATGCTGCTAATGTTTGTATTTGCTCTATCGGAAAATAAGGTGGAATGATCCATCCAAGTTCTTCAAATATCGCATTTTTATCAATCGCTCTGGTTCGATTTCCCTGTATCTCGGTTGATCTTTTTATTGGAAATAAGAGTTGGTCTTGGTCAATTTTAATAGCAAGGGCTTCATATGTTAAATGGCGTCCATGTTCTATTACTTTAATTTTTACTTTAGAATTTGTTCTTTTTTCAATATATTCTTCGATAGATGAAATTTCTTCAGAGTTTATTAAATTTAGCCTTCTACATTCTCGGTAGATAGCTTGATATTGTTTTAATTTATTATTATGGGAAGCTGATTCCATTAGCTCGGATTTAAGTCAGACGATCTGAAATTTACAATTCAAAAATTACGCATAACGAATTAGACTAACCGACGTAGGCTGGCCCTGAGTCCCGGACGGGACGTTAGGGATTGGCGCGACGCTTGCGTAAGCAAGAGGGGTGACAAAAGCCTATGTGTCGAAGACCGAACGAGGGCGTAAGTCCCGAAGTGAAGCGGTTAGTCGCTGTTATGCGTCGTGGATTTTTGATCTAAGAAAGATTTTAACAAATAGTCTCGTTTAATGTCTCCATTTAATTGTTCTATAGTTTTCATGTTTACGAGTATTTTGCAAAAATTACCTATTATAGGTTTCTCTTTCTGTTTTAACTGTTCAAGTGCATATTTATCAACTGAACCATAAATTATTTCCCCTGATTCTAGCTGTATTTCGAATTTTAAATGATCAGGTAAAAAACCTATAAGCAATCCTTGGATTTCAATATCAATATTATCTATTTCAAGATGTTCTGTTCGGGTGCGGCCTCGATGAATTGCTTTCTCGTCTAACGATATATCTGTATCTCTTTCTACTAATCTAATTGTAGAAAAGTTTGAATCAAGATCATGGAAGAATATTTTTAAAGAATTTATTATTCTCATATTTAATGATGTAATAATTTCATTGAATTCCTCTTCTTTTTCGGAGGACGTTTTTTGTATGATCTTTACAACGTTTTCTACTACTGATATTAATGGTGAAGCAAAAATTCGTGTTTCGTCGTTAAGCTCTTCTAAAACGAAACCAAATGAACCATGCACTACTGAAGTAACCATTAAATTTGAATCATTTGCAAGAGGGATTTTTCCCTTGTTAGAGGGCAAATTCATATTATTTGCTTTTAAGTTATAGAAAGCGTAAGTGTTAGAGACTAGCGATTGAAATTCATTTAATATTTTCCCAGCAAAATTTGCAGATATACCTAAAGTTCCGAATACAGGCTTTCCTCCAAAAAATAATGCTATATTTGCCTTCAGTTGGAGATTTCTATTTAATGCAATTATTGAATCTTCAATTTCTGATTTTCGGAATTTGTATTGCATTAAGCCTATAAAATCATTAGCTTTTGTTGCCTCGGCAATTAAATTTTCTAAGGCAGTCAAGTCTGCCTTTAAGCTTGCTAACATGAGTGTTTTTGACATAGTTAACTGCCTTGCAATTGATGAAGAATAACGCTCTCATCATCAATTAGATTAATCTCAACAATTCCTTTCCAAGCATCGGTAATTTTTTGATGTGTAAATAGACCAAACCAATAAGAGGTTTGTCTTGCAATATAATCAGATTTAAGGTTCAGATCTATATAGTATGCATCACAATTAAAATGTTTTTTACTAAACTGGGGATGGAAAATGGCAAGATTAGAGTTAATGATTTTTTGCCATTCCAGATCATTTGGAATTCCAGGTGGACGATATGCAAACGTAATAAGATCTACGTCGCTTGGATCTTTTGACCGAATTTTTTCAACCTCTTCGACAAAACTGCCGTCTATCCATTGAAATCCGTCGACAATTCCTAATTTTTTTAATTCTATTCTATGCTTTAAAAATCCTTCAAGAAGATTTTTCCGCGGGGGTGACGTATTGAAAAAATTTACAAAATCGACCAATGTGCTTTTGTATGGGGATACGTCACTTTGAACAGCTGGACTAGAGCCGAGCAAATAAGGAGGTAAAATACCTGATATATTAAAATTGGGTATAGGCATAATTTAATTTTATATTTATATATTTAATCCATGACGCATAACGAACTAGGCTTGCCGACGTTGGCTGACCCTGAGCCTCAGAGAGGCGTTAGGGACTGGCACAGAGCTTGCATTTGCAAGCGAGTGACAGAAAGCCAATGTGTCGAAGACCAAGCAAGGGCGAGCAGTGCGAGTCCCGCAGCGAAGCGGTAAGCCGTAGTTAGCCGCCGTTATTTTAAAGAGAATCTATAGCATCAAGAAGGCTTTTTATTTCAGGATTGCAATGATTAAGATCTATAGATTCTGCAATCTTTTTATGAACATACGGCCTCTTAAATTGTGGTTTTTCCATTGGATTAAATGGAATACCTTTGCTACCGATTTGTCTTTTTATGGTGATAAGGTCAAAACCTTTTGTATAATCATTTGAATTGTTAGTAGATTTATACCTGTTAAGGATTTGGCAAACTTGATGTAAGTTGTCTTGTGAAACTAGGGAATATTCTAGATCTGAAGGAAGAATGAAAGCATTAATATTAGACTCTCTTAAGGTTTTAGTTGCTAATGTGGCTGCTGATCGATGTTCACTTTCTTTTGTAGATTGGATAGCCTTATCAATTGCCTCAATAAGCTTCTTTTCGTTTTTTATATCAAGTTTCGACTTTTTTATTCCTGTAAAAAGTGCTCTATCATTATCCGAAGTAACAGAATCAAAATCAGTAAGGATTAAAAATGGTATTTTTAATCCTTTGTATGAAGTAATTAGATTTATATAAGGAGAGAAATTTCTATTTCCACCGGTTGGAATAATACTAATATTATTTGAATTGCTCTTTAGATGCTTTTTAAGCAAAGCTTCAAGTGCTAGCTTATCGCTTTCTCCTTCTACAAATATAACTTTTTCTGCAAAAAAAATCTGAGAATTAATTTCATTACTAAAAAATTCATAAATTTCTTCTTGGTTAGTGTCATTAGTATCAGGAAAATAGAGATTTGAATAGAGATAGTCTTTTCTAACAATACCTATCTCGCTAAACTTTGTGTTAGAAACTATAAATGGGCTGTGCGTTGTTATAATGTAATTTAAATTCGTACTAGAAGAGTCTTTGATATTTTGATAAAGTTCTTTTTGTTTATGAGGATGCAGAAAAGCCTCAGGTTCTTCTATTGCAAAGAAATATTGAATTTGAGGGTTTTCTTTTGCTTCATTTTTCAGTTGCTGTAAGGCAAGTAGAATTGCCGATTGTACTCCTGTGCCTGATTCAAGCAGTGGTATTGTTGTGTCTTTCTCGATTTCAAATGAAAGTTTTATGTTGTCTTTTATCCATTCTGAGATAGAGGGAATATCGACGTCAAAAACTATAGACAACTGGTGATTTGTTTTAATACCTAGTTTTTCTTTAAGTGCTGGGAAAAGTTTATTACTTAAGATTGATTTAACATCTTTAGTTACTTCTTCTCTAATCTTTGAAATGGTTCTATATCCTCTAACTGTTCCTCCTCGTTTTGATGGAGTTAAATCGGATAATCCATATGTTTCGAGAGTTTCTGTCAGTAAAGTTTCAAAATCAAATGATTTTGTATCTCTAATTGCTGGAATTAAAATAAATTTATTAAGTTCTCTGAGTTTGCTTAAGATCTTTAAAGCTTTTTCCTCCGATTTTGTTTTTATAGAAGCGTCTGTATGTACGAAAACGCTAAAATCGGATTTGAGATTTAAATATAGTTTGTTTACCTTATCTGAAGTAGATAAATATTTTAATACGATTCTTTTTTCTTTATGAGATGAGTTTTTCATTGCTGGTAAGAGCAATAATGCATGATGCTCTGGAATTGCTCCGTATTCAAAATCGTCGAAGTCAATTTCATTTAATATTAAATTTAAAACTTTCAATATTGATGATTTTCCATGGTCATTTTGTCCAATAAAGACTTTCGTATTCCGAAAATCACATTCTAGTTTGCTAAATGATCTTATGTTTAATAATTCGATTCCTATAATTTTCATTTTTTCCTTCTATTATATTTAATAATGGCGGCTAACGAACTAGGCTTACCGACGTTGGCTAGACTGGCACGACGCTTGCTTTTGCAAGGAGAGTGACAGTAGCCAATGTGTCGAAGACCGAGCAAGGGTGAGCTTTGCGAATCCCGTAGCGAAGCGGTAAGCCGTAGTTATACGAAGTCGCAAGTCTATTCGTTTTTATATAAAGACAGAAGGTGAGA
>NZ_RQHW01000029.1 GCF_004770995.1 Leptospira idonii
AGCCGAAGTTATCTGCTGTGCCGCGCCCCGAATGTCTAACCGAGCGAAGCCACGGAAGGCGTAGCCGGTTAGGGAATACCTATCTAATCTCTATCTTTAGAGAACTCAGCAATCATTTCGCCGATGGCTTTTCTTTCTTGATTGGAAAATTTTAAAAGGTTTTGAATAATTTCTCTAAGACCTTTTGTTGTCTTGATTTGACTTAGTAATACTTTATCTTGATCTGCTTTCGAAACCAATTTATCTTCCTCTTCCGGTGAAAGATATTTGATTGGAAGAACAGGAATCGAATCATTCAAGAGCCAGTTAAAATCTGGTTTATACTCTTGCTTAAGAAGCGTTAAAAAAGAATGCGAAGCAGATTCGACTCGTCCTTGAACAATTCCATTCATCCCGGTAGGTGTAAGTTTTAGTTTTGCAGCCGCTTCTTTCTGACTGTCCCCTTTCGCTTCGATCAGGGCTTGCACCTTTTTACCAAGTAAATTCTCTACTTTTTTAACTGTCATTCAAAATACTTTTATAAAACATTGTTGACATTAATACGTTTATATGGTATTAATGTAATTAGCACTTTATGAGCGCAGAATTAGTTTCTTATGGCATCACCTCATACGCAAAGCAGAAAAAGACCGATTTTAAGGCCCTCGAATGCCCAAAGGGTAGCAAATTCCGAGGTCACGATGTTTGCTAGTGCCCTTCCTCAATGGAAAGTCTCAAAGAAAGATAAGGAATTCTTTTACAGAGCTTTGAAAACCGCAAGAAAGGAAGCTGGGCTAACTCAAGCGGATGTGGCAAAGAAATTGAAACGAAGTCGAAGTCATATTTCAAAGATTGAGCTAGGGCAAAGGCGATTATTCATCGACGAGTTTCTAATATTATATAAGTTTTATGGAAAACCAACTATCTATTTCTATTCTGCATTCATCAAGAGTAATCTTGTTGAACAATTAGATTGAGCCCGAGAAAATCTGCGAAGCTGTTTTAACGAGGGCAATCAAACCACGTTTAATGGAGTCACCCCCCGATCGCGAAGCGTTCGGCAACATCGGTTCGTAATGAACCAGCCACAATTGATTTAAATAATTTCATTCCTATTTATCAAGAATTTCCAAAATATGATTCCCTATTATCTCGGCAGATTTCAAAGCATAGAGCTGATTTAAATCGTCATACTGAATCTGGCGACTAGTAATAATAAACAGTGAAACAAAGTATTCTAAATATGTCGAATTATTCTTCATCAAACTAAATGACTTACTTCTAATGGTCTTAATCAAACTAAAATATACTTGTAAATCTTTTCTAACTGAAAAAAAGGGTGCCGCGCTATTAAAAGAAGAATCATTTAAAAGTTCTCGCTCGCATATTTCCAGAACATTGAGATCGATATATCGAGGGATGTGTCTAAATTTAATCGAACATTCCAAGGAAACGTGATCAATTAATGCATGCCTTCTGTCCGTAAAACCAAAATCTATTAAATAGATCCCCTCTCCATCTTTAAAAAAATTTTCTGTATGTAAATCGCCATGACAAACTTTTGTTTTCGAATCTATTTCCAAATTGTAAATCTTATCAAAAATATTAACAAAGGAATCTTTATCTAAATTGCCTAAGTTCTTAATTTTTCTTACCTGAGAGTATAACTTTTCTATTTTTATATATTCACTATATAAATCTTTTATCTTAACTTTAGCCTCTTCTACGGATTCTTGCCATATTTCAAGCAGTTTAGATTCGAATAATTCTTCTGCAATTTTGTTAAGTTTGGAAAAATAGGAGTTCTTATCATCAGAAATTATTTCGGCGAATGAAAACGATTCTTGAATGTTGTCACTAGATGCGTAAGTATATTTTATGCCTTCATAATTAGTGTTTTTATCATGGTGCTGAGTTAATTCATTCTTTAAACTATAATGTTCAACATGCTTAGCAAATCTTTCCGACTCGATAGATATTTTCTTACTTTCATCTCGCTTTCCGAACTTAACAACGTATCGCTTTGCTGAATCCTCCGCATACGACTTCTTCGGCCTAACTTCAAGCACTTTGGCCCCACTTTTTCCTGACTTAATTACTTTATAGTCCAAACTTTCTCCTCCGACGGAGTTAAAGAGCTTTTTTATCAGACTGACTTCATCATTAGATAATTCTGAATTAACTAACATTATGGAAGAATTACATTTTAAAAGATCGATAAACTCATCTACATCATTATGCTCAATTATTTCTGGCTTTAGCGAATTTTCTTTAAAGCGAAGCTTAACATGCTTAAAGGTGTCAAAACTCATTATCGCACTTTTGATACGGGTCACGATATCATTTATGAGTTCAACTTTCTTGTGTGACAAAAAGAGAATCACTATATAACTTGACTCCCTGTAATCTCCTTTATCAAGTCGATCCTTCCAATTAAAAATTGATTCTATTTCAATGTTACCAAAGTGAATCTCAACTTTTTTCTTGAACGACTGAAAGTAACTATCTTCGTCATGAATAAATAGTATTTTAAACTCCGAATATTCTTCAGAAATAAGTTTTAATATATAATATTCTCGAAGATTATTAAAATCCTTCGAACATTTTTCTACAAAGTCTTTTAAAAAATCTAGAGGCTTCCGGTTAATTGGATTTTCTTTAACTTCTGAAACAAATATATTGTCTTGAATTTCCTCCTTCGTGTTAGTTTCTTCAGTAAAAAAATCAGTTTTTCTAAAGTAGTTATTAGGAAGTCCTTTAATATCAGCGCCACGCGAGAAGAGGTCGTTTTTAAGAGCGTTATAATATTTTTCAAAGTGCCCTCTTTGGCTTACGGGAATTTTTCTTAATAGATCGTAGATTTCCTCTATTGCTCCAATATTTATTGAGGTATCTTCAAACGCTATTTTTTGCAGTCTTTCTAGTTCTGTCTTAATTCCTTCCCGATCGCCCCCTTTCATATGAGTCATTTATCTAACCCATATATTTCCGATCTGCGCCTAAAGGCTTCCTCACCACCTTCAAGAAGATTCACAATGCGATCCTTTACTTCATCAATTTTACCGGAGGCTTCAATTTCAGCTGTTCTATTCTCATACTTTAGAAATATGTTCTTTTCAGCATCTGAAAGTACCGGGATGTTTGGATTATGAGTAATAAAAACTAGTTGTCTATCTGACTTCTGTCTTCTAATCAACTTATGAATACTCTGCGCAATATATTTATTGTCCAAATTATCTTCTGGTTGATCAATTAATAGTGGGTTATTCGATACGGCAAAAACTATCGGAAGGATAGTTGTACAACGTTGTCCCATAGAAAGCTCGTCCGTGCTTCTATAGTTATCTTCCTTAGTCTCTGAATCATCAGCTACCTTTAGCAAGAATTCTGGGTAATCCTGGCAATAGAGACTTTCTATTGCATAAATTTCATCAGTTTCGTATAAGGTATCAATCAATGCTTCTGCTCGTGCTTGATCAATTTGGGGTATAGATTTAAGTCCCTCGGCATCTTTTTTGTGAATGATTTCAGCAAATTTCGTATTACTAAAGCTTTCTACAATTCTGGGAACTAGCTCATTATATCTCATCCTAGACCCGCGTAAGGCACTCTTTAAATGTTCTTGAAAATCGTCAGTAATACCTCCATAAGTAAGCGTGATTACTATATCTTTGCCAAATTCTTTATTTAATTCGTTAACAATTTCAAGCCGAGCATGATATATTTCAGTCTTTAATTCGCCGAATTTTTTTAATAATTCAGCTCTTTCTTTTTTTATCTTTTTTATTTTTTTCTGATGTTCTTTTTTGTCTTTTGCTACAGTATCGCGCTCGTTTAATTTCTTAGATAATTCCTGATATTTGTTGATATACTCCTTGCTACTCTCGTACTTTAGTTTAAGTTTTATAAATTCTGCCTGCTGCGATTCGTGAAGTTTCGCCAATTCGCCCGACATTAAAGAAATCTTTTCTTGAAGTTTTAGTAAATTCCTATCAAGAGATTCGTAACTTTTTACCACCTCTTCTTTCGCCTCATTAGCAGCCTGGATTGCTTTATTTATTATATTTCTATTATAGTATAAACTAGCATCTTCTGATAGTTCAGTCTGGTGCTCAACAAATTCCTCTTTCCTTCTGCTATTGAAATTTCGTAGATCGATTAAGGAATCTATAGTTTTACTTAAGAATCTCTTTTCTAATTTCCTAACTTTTTCTTTTGCGTCTGCTGTTTCAAATTCCTTGCGCTCATCTTCCGTAAACCCACCGACTTGCTTTTCTTTATGAGCCTCAAATTCTTTATCTATACCGGTATATTGTTCAAGCAATGTGTCAAATTGAGCAATGCGTCGATTTTCGGTTTTTATATCTTGCGCATTAGAATCTAAATCTATTTGAATCTTTTCAATTCTTGATTCACAATCTGAAATTTGAATTCTAATTTTTTTATCTATAAGATTCAATCTATCAAGACTGCTTCTTCCAATTTCTTCGATTTTTCCTGCCTCATATATATCGCATTCTATCGATTGTAGTATTTTTTCGATTTCAACGTATTCCAAATCCGGCATTGAGTACGGCTGAGGTGTATCATTAAAGGATTTTTCTATTCTATATGTGATATTATCGGAACTTTGTATCTCAATCGCGATCTTTCCTGTACCAAGATTACTTTTTAGTATCTTAGAAATATTATTTTCGCTTTCCGAATTTTCATATATTGTTGATTTAATAAAACTTAATATTGTAGTTTTTCCAGTTCCTCTACCTCCCATTATACAATTCAAATTTGGAGATAACTCCATTTTTGAATCGATGAAAAATGGAGAGCCTGTTATCTCTATAGATTTTATAATTGTCATTTATTTTCTCTTTGGGTTAGTTTTAAATATAAACGATTTAATGAAGTATTAGCCTGCCACGGACGGCAGGCGCACAAATGAAAGGGGGCGCGGCATGGCAGATAACGACTAAGCTTACCGACGTTCCTCGTAGCTGAGCCTGCCACGGCAGGCGTTAGCGTCGGCGCATCTCCTTGCCTTTGCAAGGAGTGTGACGGAGAGGGATGTGTCGCAGACCGAGCGAGGGTGAGCAGTGCGAATCCCGAAGCGATGTGGTAAGCGGTAGTTAATTGCAGTTGGTATTTTATTAGATTAGATAAAAATACGAAGTGTAGTGAAGTCAAGCGCGCAAATTGTCTTCTTCTTTTCTTAATTTAGTGCGTAAATCGTTAGCATCGCTTGAAAATCAGTATAAGCATTCGAGTTAGTAATTCTTAAAGGCTTTCGTCTTTTTCATTTCTTTGTTTTTCAATTTGCGCGCTTTCTTATTTAATTTTTACCAATTGCAATTAACGTACAAGACTTTCCGACGTAGGCGACCCTGAGTCCCGGAACGGGACGTTAGGGACTGGAACGACACTTGCGTAAGCAAGGGGAGTGCCAGAAGCCTATGTGCCGCAGGCCAAGCGAGGGCGAAGACCCGAAGCGCAGCGGAAAGTCGCTGTTATGCGCTGGTTGCCGCATCTTCTATATTTTTAAGATTATCCAGTTAGAATTCGTATATTTAATTTCTTATTGTTCTTATAATAATTTTCTTGGTAAGTATATACAGAATCATTCTTTACTACTTACTGAAGATTATCTAAATTTATTCAGAGATTCTTATCGAGGGGAAGTTCAATTTTATTATGTCTTTAAATTAAATTCATTTGAATGAGATCTTGAATTCTATTTAAATGAATTAATGAAACGTAGAATTATTCATAGTATAACCAAAATATGAACGATATTCTGATCTCTTTTAGTTATTTTTTGTTTATATTAAATTTCTATTAATTTGATTTTTTTCTTAAATCAAATTGAAGCTATTAATTTCTTTTGATTTCTTTTATGAAACCCAAGGCAACTTGCGCATAACGAACTAGACTTACCGAAGTTCCCCGACCCTGAGTCCCGGTAACGGGACGTTAGGGACTGGCATGTAGCTTGCGTAAGCAAAGCGAATGCCAGAAGGGGAATTTGCCGCAGGCCGAGCGAGGCCTTGTGCCGAAGCGTAGCGGTAAGTCGCTGTTATGCGACGTGAGCTTTGTCTTGTTTAATTTCCTTTTCAATAGCTTTTTGAACTAATTGATTTAGGGAAATTCCTTCTATTAAAGATTTACGGTAAGCTTTTCTATGAAGGTCAGTTGGGATTCTGACATTGAAAGAACCTTTAAAAGATTTTTCTGGAGCTTTTTTAGCTTTTATACATAATTGAAGATAATCATCAACTGATTCAATGAATGCTTTTTTTATTTCATTAACAGATTCTCCTTCAAAAGAAATCAAATCTTCGATTCCTTCAATTTTTCCATAGAAAATTTCATCTTCTGAATCAAAATGAACAGAACCAAGATATCCTTTATATTCCATTAAATCTTTCATTCTAAATACCCTTCCGATTTTAATTCATCAATAATTTGATTGATTTGGTAAGCCTTTAAAATATTACCAGGATGAGGCTTGTGCAGCCGAATCACATGTTTTCCTTTTTCATGTATCCAAGCAACTCTTGATCCAGAAGATTTTCCAGAATTGTCTTCTGTATAATTGAATCCATTCAAAAGTTTTCTGAGTTCATCGTAAGTAAAATCCTTTGGTTTGGATAATAATCTAGCTAAAAGCTTATCTTTTTTGGACACTAAATTGTAAATTAACTCGAAAGCGAGGAAATTGCAACTAAAAAATAGTTACGCTATTCAATTTCTTCCATCCTTCAAAATTTTAAATAAAATGAATTTTTAGCTCATGTCGCATAACGAACAAGGCTAAACGACGTTCCTCGGAGCTGAGCCTACGGAGTAGGCGTTAGCGTCGGCACGTATTCTTGCGTAGCAAGAATCGTGACGGAGAGGAATGTGCCGCAGGCCAAGCAAGGGCGTAGACCCGAAGCGCAGTGTTTAGCCGATGTTATGCGACGTTTTCAAGATTCTAACATATTATTTTAAAATTAAATAATGTAAATTTAATTCAATTTGCTATAAATGGGAACTTGAGACAATATTGCAGAATTTTTTATTGGGATTGTCTTCACATTCTAGGATAGATTTATTAAGCTTTTCCTGAATAGAAATAAGTTCAGAAATTCTGTCTTTTATGATAAGTAATTTGTTTTCTAGTTTAATTTGAACTTCTTTGCATTTGGAATCCGAGTCATATAAATTTAAAAAACTTCTAATTTCAAAAAGTGTAAATCCAGAATTTTTAAGAGAATTGATCAATTCGACTACGCGTATATCTTTTTTAGAGTAAACTCGATAATTATTCTCCTTTCTAGACCCTTTCAAAAGTCCTTCTTTTTCATAGTATCGAATGGATTCCTTTGATATTTTGCAAATTCTTGAAAACTCTCCGATATGCATAAAATTACCTTTTTTTGAGAATAATAAAAAAATGTAAGCCTTCTAGTAAACTATAATGTTGTCACATATATATAGCAAGGAAAATATATTCGGGAGAATTGCCATGTACAAGATATTTAACGATTTTAGGATTCAAGTGAGTGCTGGTTTTTTATTAGCGATATCTTCTTCATTATGCTGTGTTTCTCCTATTGTTGGAGTAATTGGAGGATTCTCTGGAATTGCTTCGACTTTCTCATGGTTAGAACCTTATCGATCATTTTTGATAATACTATCTATGGTAATATTTAGTTTACTATGGTATAATCTTATTACTAAATCCAAAAAATCTGATTTGGATTGTGATTGCGAAAGAAGTATCTTCAATCGTTTTTTTTACAGTAAAATATTCTTAACTTTTGTCACGATTCTCAGTTTGTTTTTATTTCTATTTCCAAATTATAGTTCAATTTTGAAATCAGTAAATGAAGTAAAAGGAAAATTAGAAAGTGAACACTTGGTAGTTGCCGAATTTGTGATATCAGGTATGACATGCGTTGGTTGCGAATATAGTGTGAATACTGCTTTAGTGGAATTAACTGGAGTTTTAAAAGTAACTTCGGATTATAAGAAGGGAGTTACACAAATAGTATATGATAAAAGAAAAGTCGGTATTCAAGAATTTAAGGATATTATACAGAATAAAGTTGGATATAAAGTAATAAATATAAAAGGTGAACGAAAATGGAAATAATTACATTATCAACTATAACTTGTCCAGAGTGCGGGTTTAGAAAGAAAGAAGAGATGCCTATAAATGCATGCCAACATTTTTATACATGTGATAGTTGTTTGTATTACATGAAGCCTAAGAATGGCGATTGCTGTGTATTTTGTTCTTTTGGAACAGTGAAATGTCCTCCGAAACAAATTGAAGGATGTTGTTAATTCCTTAAATAATTAATTTAAAATTTGACTTTGAAAATGTCGCATAACGAAGAAGCCTTACCGACGTTCCTCGGAGCTGAGCCTCTGGAAGAGGCGTTAGCGTCGGCACAGGATCTTGCGGATGCAAGAGATGTGCCGGAGAGGAATGTGGCAGAGCCCGAGCGAGGCCGTAAGTGCCGAAGCGTAGCGGTAAGGCGCTGTTATACGCAGTAGCGCTTTTTAGAGTTTATTCTTTTTCATTTATCTGTCTGATATTCTTTATTTCTGTAATCGAATATGCTGGTATTTTTGAATGTATCATTGCATGGCAATTGGGGCATACTGGAATTAAGTCTTCAATAGGATTTATTTGATATTTTTGTGCTATCGTAGATATGGGGTTAATGTGATGAACATGGATAAAACCTCTGCCTACTTCGCCGAAGTGTTGTTCAAAATTAAATCCACATATTTTACAGGAGAATCCATGATATTCCAAACTTTTTTTTCGCGCTGCAGGATTTCTCTCATATTGTGTTAATAAAACTTCTTTGGATTTTCCTTCAAAATAACTTTTATTTGAATCATTACTGAAGTTATTCATCAGGATATTTTTGATAACTCGATTATTTTTTGAAATTAATTCGAGCCAACTTGCTTCAAGGTTGTCGACAATTTCAGTATTTATAGAGATTCCACTTTGTTGAGGAAACCAGTGTTGAATTTTATTTGGATCTATTTTTTCTATAAATTCTATTCCAAATATTTGATCAAATTCTGGATCAAGGATAACATCAAATTCAATGTTTATATAATTAGTTGTTTTTTCTTTTTTTTCATCCCAATGAATATCTGGATATGGAGAAGTTAATGCATAACCACTAGCTATAATTCCTTTCGGTTCATTTCCTAATCTTGTGAGAAATATTCTATCTCCCTTACTAATACTTTTAGAATTTCCACAGCTCCATCTATCATCTGCTGATCCCCTTTGATTAAGATATTCAATTTGATTCTTTAAATCCTTCCAATCCCATTTTGTTGGATTCCAAGTAAGCAAATAAGTATTATATTGTGTTCCGAAATCTAGTTCTTGAGCGTTTATATATTCAGATATTTGGATTAGTAATCTATCTAAGGCTTTTTCGTTTTCACGGTTTGTCCATGCTAAATTATTGTCAAATGTATCATTAGCGTTTGGTGCTATTAAGTCTTTGATTTTGTATAATGGAGAGGTTTTGCCTGTGACTAATCCGATTTCACAGTTTTCGTCGTCACTCAGTGGTTTTATATAGAATTTCTTTGACTTTATTGAAAAGCCACTTCGTTCAAATTTTGTTATCAACTGAGGATGTTCAAATACCAGTTCCTGTTCTCTTCTATTTTGGAGAAATGGTTGCTGATTTTTTAGAAATTTAAATCCAACATTTTGTAGTTTTAATTTTAAATTTTCAAATATCTGATTTCTATCTGACATTAATTATTTTCCATAAGATTTGAGCTATTGCGTATAACGTAATAGACTTTCCGACGTAGGCGACCCTGAGTCCCGGAACGGGACGTTAGGGACTGGAACGACACTTGCGGATGCAAGGGGAGTGCCAGAAGCCTATGTGTCGTAGACCAAGCGAGGGCGAAGACCCGAAGCGCAGCGGAAAGTCGCTGTTATGCGCTGGTTGCTCCATCTTCTATATTTTTAAGATTATCCAGTTAGGATTCGTATATTTAATTTCTTATTGTTTTTCCAATAATTTTCTTGGTAACTATATACAGAATCAGTCTTTACTAATTAATGAAAATTATCAAAATTTATTCCGAGATTCTTTTCTAGCGTAAGTTTAATTTTATTATGTCGTAAAATTGAATTCATTCGAATGAGACATGGATTTCTATTTAAATGAATTAATGAAACGTAGAATTTTTCATCCGATAACCAAAATATGAACCATATTCTGATCTCTTTTAATTTTTTTTTTAGACCAAATATCTATTAATTTGATTTTATTCTTAAATCAAATTGAAGCAATTAATTTCTTTAATTTTTTTATGAAAATCCTAGGCAACTTGCGCATAACGAACTAGACTTACCGAAGTTCCCTGACCCTGAGTCCCGGAATGGGACGTTAGGGACTGGCATGTAGCTTGCGTAAGCAAGGCGAATGCCAGAAAGGGAATTTGCCGTAGGCCGAGCGAGGCCTTGTGCCGAAGCGAAGCGGTAAGTCGCTGTTATGCGCTGGTTGCCATTTACAGAAACAGTTTTTAAAAAACATGTATTATTCTTCAAATTCAAATTTAGTTAATTTATTCTCTTTGAAACAATAGAACTCATAAGTACTTTTGGAGTTTATTTTAAATACTTTTTCAAGGAGAATTTCATCATAATTTGATTTTAATGAGTTGTATTTTTGTTTCAGGTTCTCTGGTAGTTCGTGAAATCCTATTTCACGTTCTATTTCTAATCCTTCATCTAAAGCATATTCTAATACAAAGCTACTTTTTCGCCAGTTCAATGTTTTTTCATCATATTGATTCTTTGAAAAGGATATGTTGTCTTGTTGTAAAATACTATTTGTTGTGGTAAATAAAAGAAATATTCCGGAAAGCACCATTGAACCATATCCAATTCTGCGAAATACAATTTCACTTAAAAATGGTAAAATATGCTTTACCGAAAATGATGAAATTGTTGATGCGAATGCAATGACAATCCCTAAGTAGATTGCATTCATTGAATATAAACCTAAAACAATATAAACAGCAAGTTTTATTGTATGGAGGAAAATTTCATTTGCTGCTCTGGTTGCAATTATTTCCTCTTTTGTTAATCCATACCTTAAATAAAATCTATTAAATAAGAGTCCGATTGCGCCTGTTACGCCAGATACAAACCCAGCAAAAAAGCCGACAACTGCTAATAGAAATTTTGGATACGGCTTTTCAACGGATCTGATTTTTTTTCTATTCTTAATTAGGTCAGGAAAATTAGTGAGAAGAAACAAACCAACAACAAATTGTAAATAAAAAGGATTCAAGAGTTTTATTAACCAGGCACCAGCAAGAACAGCAGGTATTGAAAATGGAACAAACCAAATAAAGATTTTCCATTGTATATTTTTTTTGAAAACAATTATTCGTGAAGCTGAACTTGTAAAACTACCAATAGTAAAAGAAAATGGAACAATAGAAGTTGGCAAAATAAGATTTAGGAATGGAACTAAAATTAAACTTGCACCACCCCCACAAATCGCGCTAATCCAAAAAGCAAAGATTGCTAATAAAAAAAAAAGGAAAATTTCAAATATCATCTTGAGACTTATTTCGACGAAATAATTAAAAGTCCTCCTAGAATAAGAGTTGCGCCAATCGCAATTTTCCAGGTTATAACTTCATTTAAAAAAAAGAATGAAAGTAGAAGGGTTATTAATATACTTGCTTTGTCAATCAAAGCTACTTCAGATACATTTCCAATTTTTATTGCTTTGTAATAAAATATCCAAGAGATAGTAGTTGTGAAGGCAGAAATAACTAGAAATAGAATATCTTTTCTGGTCAGATTTGTAAAATCTTTTAGTTGATTAAATATAAAAATGTTTATCCAAATAAAAAAGAATACAAAACTTGTTCTAATAGCAAGTCCAGTATCACCAGTTATATTTTTCAGTCCAGCTTTTGCGACTACTGATGTTAGGCCAGCAAAAATCATTGATATGATTGAATATAATTGATATTGCTTCATTCTGAATTTATTTTTTCATAACGTTTGCGTAGGTTACATTGTTTTCAAGGTTCTATCCTTTGAAAACATCTTTATTTAATTTATGGCAACTTGCGCATAACGTAATAGACTTTCCGACGTAGGCGACCCTGAGTTCCGGTAACGGGACGTTAGGGACTGGAACGACACTTGCGAATGCAAGGGGAGTGCCAGAAGCCTATGTGCCGCAGGCCAAGCGAGGGCGAAGACCCGAAGCGCAGCGGAAAGTCGCTGTTATACGACGGTCAGCAAGTTAAAGAATCCAATTTTCTATTTTAAGATCTTTAATTCTTTTAAATTCTCTTTCATTATTTGTTACTAGAATTATATCGCTAGAAATCGCCTGGGAAGCGATAAGCAAATCATAAGGTCCAATTATCTCACCTTTTTGCTCAAGTTTAGATCTGATAGATCCCGCTACAGATGCTGAGTCAGAGTCAAAGTTAATAACATTTAAGTAACCAAGAAAATCATTTAGAGTTTTTTGATTATGATCTGGTTTTTTACTTTTTTGAACCCCATATCTTAATTCAAACTCAGTGATGCTTGAAATGAAGATGTTATCTAGGCTAATTTTTTTGAATTTTTGGTAAACTTTTTCAGGTTTTTTATTAATGATATAGATACAGATATTTGTATCTAATAAATATTGATTCATATAGAATTTCGTTTGTCGAAAGACTTAGGTTGATTTCTTTCAATTTGAAAATCATCAGAAAAATCATTTAAGGATTTCCATAATCTGTCAACGGCATCGTCGATAGGAGAAATAATAACGCAATTTCCATCTTTTCTAATGTAGACTTCTTTTCCTTTGAATCTAAATTCTTTTGGGAGTCTTACCGCTTGACTGTCACCATTTTTAAATAATTTCGCACGATTCATATATATTATTTAGTATATATTTTGTTTAAATGTCAATCACTATTTTGCGAGTTTTTTCTTTGCTGTTACCCATGTCCTGAGGCATACAATTGCTGACTGTCGTATAACGACTAAGCTTGCCGACGTCCCTCGTAGCTGAGCCTGTGAAGGAGGCGTTAGCGTCGGCGCATCTCCTTGCATTTGCAAGGAGTGTGACGGAGAGGGATGTGTCGCAGACCGAGCGAGTGGTGAGCCGTGCGAATCCCGAAGCGATGCGGTAAGCGGTAGTTAATTGCAGTTGGTATCTTATTGAATTAAATAAAAATACGAAGTGTAGTGAAAGCAAGCGCGCAAATTGTCTTTTTCTTTTCTTGATTTAGCGCGTAAATCGTTAGCATCGCTTGAAAATCAGTATAAGCATTCGAGTTAGTAACTATTAAAGGTTTTCGTTCTTTCCATTTTTTTTGTTTTTCAATTTGCGCGCTTTCTTATTTAATTTTTACCAATTGCAATTAACGACTAAGCTTACCGACGTGCCTCGTAGCTGAGCCTCCGGAGGAGGCGTTAGCGTCGGCGCACCTCCTTGCTAAGCAAGGAGTGTGACGGAGAGGGATGTGTCGTAGACCAAGCGAGGGTGAGCCGTGCGAATCCCGAAGCGATGCGGTAAGCCGTAGTTAGTCGCAGTAGCATTAATTGAATTTTTTAGCCTCTATTCTCCCTAAATCAGTTAATCTCCATGCAGCTTTGCTTGCATTTTTTTCAGGTACTTTTTCAAGTAATCCCGCATTTCTTAGCTTATAGAATTCAATTTTTACTAAGTTCTCTGATTTTATTCCAGTTAGGTCTCTAGCATCTTTATTTGTTATTTCAGGATTAATTTTCAAATATCGTAATATTGATTCAGATGGAGACGCCATTGGTAAATGAGGTAAGGTTACTTTAACATAATTGCCTATTTCTTTAATAATTGGTGGCTGAAGTCCTCTTTCTTTCATTTTTTGAAAAGCTGTATTTAACCCCTCTCCCATATCTTTATTTGGTGGGTTTGGATACCGATGGAGAGTTCTTACGATTTTAGGATTCCGAGCATATCGGGCATCAAGAATATTCGTAGCAGTGACATAACCTGGTAACTTACCTGGACTTAATACTTCAATTCTATTATTAAAAATTAGAACTTGTACATCATCTGATATTGAATAATCTCTATGGATTAAAGAATTAACAATTACTTCCCAAATTGCCTCTTGCGGATAATCCATTTGTACTAGCCCGTCTTTAGTCATAACTTTTACAGATGAAATTATTTCTGACACTTTTGATGCTATTAGTGTAATTGCTAAATTTAATGGAGCATCAATTGTTTCTTGTTGTAGAAGGTGTTCTCTCTCCGGAACTTCTTCATTAGTATTATATCTTGTAATTTTAATACTGCATTTACGTGGAAGTAAAGATGCTGGTGATGGTAAAAACAGTAAAACAGCAGCGACTCTTGGATACCATTCTTTGTATGTGAATAGATTTTGATTTACGCAGAAGTCTAACGCATCTGTTCTTGGTGAAAAAGATCTTAGATAACTATCAATTTCTTTTGAATCGGTGATTTGTTCAGGTGGAATTTCTGGTAAAACTTGGTCTTCAAAGGTTGTTGCCCCTTTGGCATAAGAAAGCTCTATTATCTTTTGAGGATCTTTCAATTGTAAAGATTGGGCGCCTGATCTTTGGTAAACTAGTCCGTCTAAAGTTTTGTGGAGTTCCGCTGTCCTTTCTATGTTTACTTGTAAAACATAACCTTTAAATTCAGAACATTTTAATATCGTATATTTTAAATCTATACTGGGGGATATATTGAAAAGTGTTTGAAGATGACCATTTAGGTCTTCAATAGATGAGAAGCCATCCCACCTCAACTGAGGATTAGGCTCATCAGAACTATCTTTAATTCCTATTAATAGTTCGCCACCATCAGCATTTCCAAAAGCAACTGCATGTTTTTGAATTTTATTTGGTGCTAGTAATTTCGCTTTTTTATCAAAGAAATGTGATTCTTCTCTTATTGCTAATTCTAAAAATTCTTGTTTCGTTATTTCTTTTACTTTCATATTTATATCCTCGATTGGCTATGCTATTGCGACTAACGAACTAGGCTTACCGACGTTGGCAGACGGCGCGTTTTCTTGCTTTTTGCATAGAAACGTGCCGGACAGCCAATTTGCCTTTAGGCCGAACGAGGGCGGCTGTGCCGTCCCGAAGTGAAGCGGTAAGCCGTAGTTATGCGAAGTTCTCAGCTATCTATTTCATTATAAAGAATTAAATCAATCCAATAATCTTTTCCAGAGGTTTTCAAATTTTCATCGAAAAGAAACTTTTCAATGAGATTGCGCAGTATATTTTTTGCAGCTAAAACATCATTTAAAAGAGATTGATCGAATGATTTGTTTTTCCCGATTCCTCCATGAACAATTTTGTTTCGCGCATTGAATACGGATTTCAACAGTGTATAGTTCTCTTTCCGTTTTTCTTTTTCAAATAAAAATGCATAATATAAGGACATTTTAAAAGTTTGTTCTCCTGATTCATTTGGATTAAGTAGTGATTCTATCCCAATTACTGAATCAATCAATGAATCGATAGGAGATATTCGATTTTCTGAATCAGATAATCTGCTAATGGCTATATTTAGTTTATGATTGTATTTTTTCCCTAATTCTTTATATATCTTTTTTATTTTTGTTATTTC
>NZ_RQHW01000027.1 GCF_004770995.1 Leptospira idonii
AATAATTTAAACATATGATCAACAATCAAAGCACAAACAGAAAATATATTCTATTCCTACTGATACCTACAGTCTTTTTTTGTTCGGATGCAAACGACAAAAATGCTTCCAAAAAGAAAATGCCCGTACGAGAACTTTATACTCTGCAGGATTCTGACAAAGAAATCACAATTACATTATTAGGTGCTGTCGCTCATAAAGATAAGGCGGAGGTAAGCTCTAAAGTTCAAGGAAGGATTGAAAAAATCTTCAAAGAACAAGGAGAAAAAGTCAATAAAGGGGATGCCTTAGCAAAAGTAGAAACTCTCAATTTAGAACTTCAACTTCGTAAGGACGAAGCTTCCGTAGAAGTGCAGAACAGACAAATCGATTTAGCGCGTGCAAAATATATTCAGGCAAAACAAAGAACTGAGAAAGATCTTGCCAATATTGAAAAAGCGAAAGCAGAAGTGGATGAAGCAAAAGCAAATTTGGACAATTTGAACAGAACTCATCATAATAAAAAAGATCTGTTTGAAATAGGAGGGGTCTCTGAAACAGAACTCAAAGGAGTTGAAACAGCTTTAGTATCCGGTGAAACTGCCTATTTCAAAGCAAAGAAAAATTACTCATCCATCCAAGTCGGCTATAGAGTAGAAGATTTACAAAGAGGAGGAATCCCCGTCCCTAAGGATCCCTCCAAATTAAACGATGCATTTGTGGATTTGAATACGATCATCGAGAAGGCAGAGTTGGAAATGGCAAATGCCAATCTAAAAGCGACTTTAGCAAATATTGAAACTACAAAATTATTAATCAAAGAATCCACTTTGCTTTCTCCTTTATCAGGAAGAGTCGCAGTACGATCTCTCTATGTCGGTGAAGCCACAAAAGAGGGACAGCCTGTATATATTATCGTAGATGATGCCGAAGTATTTCTAACTTTCCCTGTGAGTGAGTCCGATCTACCGAAATTCCAAGAAGGAAAATATATCGACTTCACAATTGATGCGCTTACAAACGAACCTCCTCGTAAAGGGAAAATCTTTATCGTCTCTCCTATACTGGATGCGCAATCCAGAACTGCGGAGATTAAAGTTATTTATAAGAATGAAGGGAAAAAATTAAAGCCCGGTATGTTTGCAAGAGCGAGTTATTCTTATACATTACCAAATTCTGGTTTTTTGATTCCAAAAACAGGGATTATACTTTCTGAAGACAAAACAAAAGGAACGATCTATTATGTTGGGAACAACGAATTATGTTTTTCTAAAGAAGTTCAAGTGGAAAGCATCGAGAACGATAAAGTTATGATTCATGGGGAAATTGGAGAAGGTGATAAAATCGTTCTAAAAGGACTAGAGTCTCTTACGAATGGTCAAAGATGGGATGAGTGAACTTAACTTAAATTTTTTATCTTTGATACGGTTCGTCCAGATTAAGAGATGAGGGAAAAAGTGAATCGCTCCCACATAAGAAATAGTCATTCCTATAATCACGGAAAGAGACATGGGTCGCCAAAACTCGGATCCTTCCGAACTTGAAAAGATAGCCGGAAAAAGTGCAATGATAGTCGTCAAGGTAGTCATCTGCATAGCTCTCTTTCTTCCTAAAACGGCGGATTGTATTTTCTCCTGCAAACTCATATCTTCGTTTTCGATTCTGAAATAATTTTCCAAAATCATAATAGAGTTATTGATCGCCAAACCGGAAAGAAGGATAAATCCGATATAAACGGAAACATTATAAGATTCTCCTAAAATATATAAGAAAAACGTTGTAGATAAAATATTAACCGGAACCATCAGCATAATGGGAACGCTGTACAACATAGATTGAAACAAAATCGAAAGTACGGAATAAGTCAGAAAAATCGCGAATAAAATAAACCCTATCATTTCGATTTGGTTCTTTCTTATTTTTTTAATCGACTCTCCGAATTCATAAAAATAGTTCAACGGGAAGGAAACTGTCTCCAGTCTCTTCTCAACTAGATCTGCATATTCGCTTAAACCGACATTTTTAAATGTGGAAGTGATCGTTACCATCCTTCTTTTATTTTTACGGTTAATCCTCGTGTCTGCTTCACCTAACTTTACAAAGCCCATTTCCTTCAAAGAAACTGATTTTTTCTCTACGGGAAGAAGGGAAAACATCAAATCATCAATTTCCTTTCGATCGTTATTTCTGAATCTGACACGAATATCTACTTCTTTGTCTTTATCGAAAAATTTTGTAGGTATGGAACCTTGAATCGCCGTTCTGGCAAATTCGGTAATATCCCTTGTATTTAATCCTGCTAAAACAATCTTTTCTCGATTCAGGTTTACTTGATATTCCTTCTTGCCCTCTCGAAAGCGATAAACGACCTGATCCGTTTCCGGAATCGACTGAATCTCTTTGGCAAGTTCACCTGCGATTTTTTTCAATTCGCTTGTCTCGTCTCCGATGATATCGATATCCAGCTCTTTACTGTTGCCGAAGCTATTCACATCCGCATAATAAACAAACACTCCTTCCAAATGGGAAGTGATCTCATTTAACTTTTCTTTAATCGTCTCTAATTTATCGTTTGTCTTAGAGACATCGATTTTCACGATCAAATCGGCATGCCATTTTTCAACCTTAGTTGAAACCTTTTCAACAAATGGTTGTTCTGAGATTAACTTTTCCACTTGGGATACTATCTGGCTTGTGATTTCAAGATTTGTTCCAGTCTTTAATTCTACACTCGCTTGTAGTTCCTTTCCTCCCTGAAAGTCGATATACTCTTTTCTTATTTGTATCACACAAACGATGCCTAAAAGACAAATCAGAATTTGAAAACGAAGCCAGTTTACTTTTGTATATCGATTGAGAAGAGAAAAAATTTGCTTTGATTTCTCCTTACTAATCTCAAGAAATTTGGTATAATCTTTGCGCCAGAAACGTTCCCACACGAATGTTAAATCAATATCTTCCTTCTTATAAGAAAGTAAACTTCTTGCGATCGTAGGAACAAACAGAACCGAAAGGAAATAAGAAATAATGATACAAGCGGATACGGAAATAGCTAAGTCTTGAAAATTAGATCTTAATTCCTTAGAGGCGAATAAAAGAGGAACAAAAACAATGATATTCGTAATCGAAGAAGCAAAAAGTTCCTTCCACAAATCTCCTATCGATTTTGATATCGCATTACCTGGATCTGTTTTTAGGTTTTCATTGATCCTTTCGATCATAACGATCGAACTATCTATCAACACTCCTATCCCTAAAGCTAACCCCGCTAAGGTCATTACATTCAACGTTGTTCCAAAAAAATGTAGAATGCAAAAAGAAATCAGAATAGCGATAGGGATTGTGATACAAATAATAATGGTATAGATGGAGTTTCGAAGAAATAGAAATATAACTGCACAGCAAGCAACAGCTCCAATCAAAGCGGATTGGACGACACTTGAAATGGCGGAAGAGATATATTGAGATTGATCGTAAGCGATTTCCCAAGCTCCGGGAGGTAGCCCTAAGGAATCCACTTGTTTTCTTAACCCTGCACATGTATCTATAATATTTGCCTGACTATTTCTTTTGATCTGAATGGTAACGTTTTCTTCGCCTTTCTCTCTGCTTAAATCTTCCAAGTCTCTTGCACCGTCATAGATATCTGCGATTTGTTCCAGCTTAACTAAAATTGAGCTTTCTCCTACCGGAATCATGATATCTTTCAGTTCAGAGATAGTATGGATTCGATTCTTGATGCGAACCTCAACATCTTGGTTTTGTTCGTTGATCACTTTACCTAAATATGAATCCCGATTTATATTACGGATCGATTCCATGACGGCATTCGGATTCACACGGGCTCCTAACATTTTTCCTTTGTTTAAGTCAATACGGACTTCCCTGTATCTACCTCCGATTACTAGCACCTCCCCTACTCCTGGAATCTTCTCCAAAATGGTTTTGTATTTTTTCTCAGCAAGTTCTCTTAAAGATTTAAGGTCTTCTCCGCTCGAAGCTAATTTAATGATAAACATGGGTCTATCATCCGGATTGAAACGAACTACATACGGTTCCTCTACCTCTCTGGGAAACTTATCCCGAATCATATCTACTTTCGATTTGATTTCTACCGCTTTATACTTCAGCACTTCCTTATCTTGAAAGAAAATCGTTATCTTAGATTCTCCTTCTTCGGAAGAGGAAAGAATTTTTTCTATACCTCCGATTCCTACGATCTGATTTTCAATCGGCTTTGTGATCAATTCTTCAATACGAGAAGGGGCATTCCCAGGATAACGAGTGATAATAGAAAGAATACTCGTTTCTTTCTTGGGCATAAGTTCGAAAGAAAGTTCATGATAAGAAGCGATTCCGAATCCTACCATTCCTAAGACCAACATAAGAACGGTGACTTTTCTGTGACTTAGCTTGTGAATTAGTTCGAGCAATTTATTTTTCCATCAATCCTTTTTCGATCAGGATTTTGCAGACAGCAGGAACAAAGAACAAACTCACGATCGTTGAAAATAACAATCCTCCGAAGATTGCTGCTGCAAGTGATCTTTGCGAACTGGATTCGCCCATTGCCACAAGCAAAGGAACAAGACCCAATAAGGAAGTAATCGTAGTAGAAAGGATAGGAATTAATCTTGTTCTTGCGCCGACTAATATCAATTCATCGATATTTTGAAACGACTTCCTTTCGTCCCTATAAAATTCCACAATCAAAATTGCGTTATTAACAACAATACCCGCAAGGAGAATCGATCCTAAAATGGACATCATGTTAATAGATTCGCCAAATATAAGTAAGCTTGTGCATATACCGAATGCGGAAAGAAAAATCGAGAATAGAATCACTAGTGGAAGCAAATAACTTTCCATTGCCGCAGCCAGTGTCATATACACTAGAATGATTGAAAACAAGAGTGCGATTCCTAGCCCTGAAACGGATCCGTCTAAGAGTTTTTTATTCTCTCCAAAATCCAAAAAGTTCCCGTTTTCATCGAATTCATCAAGTTTGAGAACCGAGACTGCATCTCCATACGTACTGCTTAAACTTTTGCCTTCGATATCTTTGGAAAGATATCCTACTCTTTTGCCGTTATGGCGATTTACGATTCTAGGAGATTGCGCAAAAATCAAATTAGCAAAATCTTGAAGTCGAATGCTTTTATCCTCCGCAATCTGTATATTCAGATCCGTTAGATTATTAACACCTCTCCTTCCGGATTCACTCGAGCGAACCAGAATCGGAACTTCCTCATCTTTGATTCTATAAAAATTGGTTTCATCCCCTTTTAAAAGAACACGAATCGAATCCCCCACACTACTGCTCGAAATACCGAAAGAAGCCATTCTCGCCCTATCGAATTTGATTCTAATATCACTTAATTCTTCATCGAAAGAAGTGATCACATCCGTCCAACCTAACGACGAACTTAAAATGGATTTCGCTCCCGTTACTGATTTACGGATCGAATCGAAGTTAGACCCTGATACTTCAAAATTAACTTGTTGAAAGGAATAAGGCAGCACTTCTGCAAGTAAGTCTCCGTCACCGCTAAACTTAACCTTTATGTTTTCTTTCAGAAGAACTTCTGACTGAAGTTGTTCCAAAAATTTTTGTTTTGATGAATAACCGGGGAAACGAAGGTATATCTCGGAACGATTTAATCCGAAATCGGTCGTAGGGAATAATAAAAGTTCCCTTTCTTCGAAACCGACTTTACTTAAAGCAACGATTTCAGGATCGACAGCGGCGGCTAACGATTCTATTTTTTCCACCAATGCGACGGTAGTGATCAATCTAGTTCCAAGCGGCAAAGATAACTTAACAGTAAGTTCTTTTCTCTCCACATTCGGCATTAAGCTTACCGGAATTAAAAAAGCCAAACCGAACGCAATCACCAAAGATAGAATACCGAAATAAATAGGAACCTTAGGAGTCTTGTTCAAAAGAGCAAGTTTAGATATATAAAAATCTTCCAATTGATTGGTAAGTTTTTTGCTGTACCGACTGATTTTCGAATCTTGATCGGTCTTCATGGAAAACTTTAAGTTGAAAAAAGGTAGAAAAACAAGGGATACGATTAAGGAAGCGGCAAGGCATATACAAACACTGATTGCAAAATCTTTAAAAATGATTCCTTCCAGACCTTTTAAATACAGATTCGGCAAAAAAACAACAATTGATGTAATATTCGAAATTACTAATGCAAAAGCTATTTTAGAAGCCCCTTCCGAGATAGCTATAAATGTTTCCTTACCGTCTTTCTTCTCTTTATGAATCGATTCTAAAACGACAATAGAAGAATCCACCATCAACCCTACTCCGACTGCGATTCCTCCCAAAGACATTAGATTGATCGATTGATCCAGAAAGTGCATGATCACAAAAACGATCAAAATTGAAGTAGGAATAGAAAGTGTAACTAAAATCGCATCCGGCCAAGAACCTGTGAATATCGTTAAAATCAAAAAACAAAGAGAAATGGATAAAATGATCGAAGTAGCGACATCAGCAACGGAGCTAGTGATAATCCGGGATTTGTCTTCAATGATTTCAAGTTCCAGCTCGTTTGAAAATCTATGATTGATTTCTTGAATTAACTCTGAAACTTCACTGGAAACTGCGACAGTATTTTTACCGGCTTCTTTTCTGATATCGATCAGTACGCAATTTTCTTCATTAATTTTACATGCGCTCGTTTGTTCTTTGAACGAATCTATCACTTTTGCGATATTAGATAAGTAAACGGGAGCTTGAGATTCCGTAGTTTTAATAATTAAATTATTTATTTCTTCGACATTTTGGAATGCACCTACGGATCTGATTAGAATTTCCTCCTCTCCTACAATCAAGTTACCGGATGGAATATTGATATTATTCGCATCAATCTGCCCCACGATGTGATTTGTGGATAGACCATAAGATCTAAGACGGCTCGCATCTACCTCGACCAAAATTCTCCGTTCGTGCCCGCCAGATAACGATATAGTGGCGACGCCGTTTGCTTTTTCAATCAAGGGAACAATATTTTTTTTGATAAAATTACGGAGAAGTTTGAAATCTAAATTTTTATTTTTAGCGACAATACGAAGTATAGGTGCGTCGTTAGGATCGAATTTCAAAACAATCGGTTTTTTGACGTCTATCGGCAAAGCACCTTTCACCAAATCCAGCTTCTCTCTGATGGCGATGGCTGCTAAATCTACTTCGCTTCCCCATTTTAGGCGGATTCTTACGATAGACATACCTTCCATCGTCTCGGAATAGACATCATCGACGCCTTCTGCGGATGCAACCACCTCTTCAATCGGTTTACTTACCAACAGCTCTACCTCTTCGATAGAAGCGTTTTGATATTGAGTCACTACTGTTATCGTAGGGATTGAAATCTTAGGAAACAACTCGATTCTCAACTGATTCAAACTGATCAATCCAAGAAGGATTAAAAGTGACAGCAGAACCGTAGTTGTAACGCGGTTTTCTAAAAAATATTTAACCATTGTTATGGAAAACGAACGATGATCGTTTGATCACTATCCATATAATTTCCGTGATTGTCCCGTAAACCGCTCGTACCGCCTTTTACAGTAATAGAATAAGTGGATCCTCTGTCCAAGTATTTAGCAACAGTCGAAAATGCAATGACGTTAGGTGCTAATGCTCCAGGAGTCGCATCTACTGGATTTTCAAAATATTCCTGATTCGCTCCTATCGGCTGACCAAAATCCCTTGAGATCGTCATTCTTAAAGAAGATAGAAGTATTTGACCGTTTGCAGTCAAAGTATCCGTACATGTGGCTCTGGTTTCTCCGTAACAGAATCGGATATAAAGATTTTGATCACATTCTGTCGCAGATGCACAAGGAGTTAGCGGAGGTGAAGACAGATTGATTCGATCTTCATATAAGCTGGTAGTGAAAGCGCTATTGGAGAAAAAACCTCTCAATTGAATTTTCTGAGTTTGATCTCCAATTGTTTTTACGTTATATACGTATGTTTTACCTAATTTGTTGTTTTGAAAGTCGATGATCGCATCTCCGATAGAAATCTCGTAAATGGTGACCGCATCCAATTTGTCAGCGAATTTCACTTCAAATGAAATAGGAGAAAGCTGAGAGACAGTGAATGTTTTAGAAGGGCTGATTCTAATTCCGTTCAAAACACTTAAAGGCTGAACCGGCTTTGAAAATTCCAACAATATGGAGTCATTTTTGTTCACTCCGTTCACAAGAAAGATCTCTTGGTTTAAGAAGTTCGTTACGGAAGTAGTGCTCACAGAAGTCAGCAATGGAGCCACCAAATCATCCCCTACCGTAAAGACTGTACTGGAAGATTGGCTCAACTGGTTGCCGCTTTTGTCCTTTGCAGTCTCCGCAATTTGTATTTGATAGACTGTACCGTAATTAAGAGGGTATTTGGGGACGAATTGAAATGTTTTATCATCGTTGAGTACGATTGTGTTCGCCAAATTCAACTCTACGGAAGGTGATACCGATATAGCACCTAATACGGAAAGACGGTCCATAGATTTCGTAAACTGAACTGTGATTAATGTATTCGTCGGAACACCAGTCGCTCCGTTCTCAGGAAGCACCTGACTGATTTTAGGTTTCACTAGATCTCTGGAATAACTAAAACTAGCTTTGTAATCGTCTATTAGATTCGCTCCGTTTAAATTCTCGGCACGAGCTTTAGAGATGTTGTAAGTATACAATCCCGGATCAGTCAAAGGACGATAAGGAGTAAAGGTAAGCAAGTTATCTATCCATAAAAAACTACCTTCTATCGAAGTCCCTTCTCTAAGCAGAGAGAAACTCGACTGAGTATAGTTAGGATTCATTTTTTCGGAAAACATCACCCGAACTTGCGTATCTTCGGAAATACCTATGGCTCCATCAGGAGGATCTGCAAATAGAATTTTAGGAGGAGTAGAAGACTTCAATAAAGAAACTTCCGGCAGAAAGGATAAAGGACCTTCTCCGTTATCTAATAATTGAGAACAGTGAATCAAAATACTGCAGAGAAAAATGTAAAAAAGTCTAGTTCCCATAAAAAAGAAATTCCAAGTCGTTTGCTAAAGTGTTCTCATTGCCGTCTTTCAATCCGCTAGTTCCACCTTTGATTTTAAACAAAAACCTGGCGCCTGCCAAAAGCCCGGATAACTTAACCCGTACTCTTTGAGGATTTGCAGTAGGAATATAATCGATTTGTTGAATTGTTGCAGATGCTACAGGACCGGATACATAATCTATGCTGATTGCGGAAAATACACTTCCGTCTCCTGAAATTTTAAGCCTTGATGCACCTGCAGTATTGAATAATAATTCCATCTCATATTGGATTGTACATAACACTGCATAAGTGGGAAGAATCGGATACGCTACGTTCAGATTGGGAGGAATCGGAATCGTTTGATCGATCGCACTTCCTAAGATACAAGAGCTGTCATAAGCCCTTCCGTTCACTTGCGAAGGTACAATTGCAGTGCTTGTGAGGATATCATCCACGGTAAAATCAACGCTATAGGATTGGTCCAATGATATTCCGCTCGCACTCGTAAAGTCTCTGCCTATACTCAATCGATAGGTTCTTCCCGATTCAAGTAGAGAAGAAGGAGAAAATTCCAATATTCTATCGCTTAGCCAAGTAAAGTTTCCCGCAATACTTGGATTAAAGCGAATTTCCCCGCTTATATTTTTCGTTTTCATCGGAGTAGAAAAATTAAATCTGAACTTATCGAATTTTGAAACACCGTTAAGAGTATTTAGGTAAGGCTCCGGTGTCAAACTTGTCCATGGTGTACCCAAAACAACGTCAGCAGAAATAGTAGGCACTTCCAGATTGGAACCTGTACCGAAAGCAACTAAGTATTCTTTTCCGATCCCTATACCTAATTTGCTCTTTGCAGTAGGATTCACTCTCAGCCGATACGTTGCGCCCAAGGTCAAAGGACCTTTCAACTGCAAAGTAAGAACTGTGAAATCAGAATTCCATACAGGTGAATAAAGTGCAGTCGCGCCTTCAATGCCTACGGCTGAATTAGTAGTCACAGGATCCATAGGTTCCGAAAACTGTACCATTAAATTCTTATTGAGCGGCCATCCCAACTGAATTTGATCGGAAGGAGGAGGATCGGAACTTACTACGCTAGGAGTGCTTTCCGCACCTTCCGTATAAAAAGAAGAAATAAAATTTTTTGATAATCTATTGCCGTCTTTGTCTTTCGAGGCGGAAGCATTTAACGTAAGTTCGTATCTTTTTCCTTTTGTGAGCCCTTCACCAAAGTCCAAAATCAATCTTGTGTCAAAAACCCAGGAAGGAGTATATGAAGTATTCCCTCCTGGTGCGGATAACTGAACTGCAGATTCCATCGCCATTTTATCCATAGGTTTTGTAAAATCGATTACGATACTTGATGAAGTAGGAACGCTGCGGCTATCGTTCCCAGGATTGACAAATAAAACTTTTGGAGTCGTATAACCATCCGTAACCTGTATGCCAAGTAAGCCCATCAAATCCTCATCTGTCGGGATCTTGGTGCAATTGGCGAAAACAGATAATAAAACGATGGAAATTATTTTTTTTCTGAAAGTCATTTTGCCTTTTTTGATTCTTTTTTGACCGATGTCGCAGAAGAAGCGACAGGCGTAACGGAAGGTTTATTTAGACTTTCATAATCTAGACCGGCATTTTTGTAGATCTCAACTAAATCGCGTTTGATTTTATCGACTCTTTTGGAGATTTCAATTCCATGATTATATTGAATCAAAGCATCCTTAACATTACCTTCCTGCTCAAATAGTTTTCCCAAATAATAATGAGAATCGATTTGGTTGTCATCATACTGAACTGCCAATGTTAAATATTTCTTGGCTTCTGTTCTCTTATCGGAACTGAGCATATATATTTTTCCGATCCAAGTCAAAGAAGCCGCGTTACCAGGATAATCCGACTCAATCGTTTGAAAGGTTTTTAAGGCATCTTCATACTTTCCTAGATAGTATTCGGATTTGCCTTTCATCAGCCGAGGAGGAAGAAAAGAAGAATCCGCACTTGCTGCTTCAGAAAATTCAATAATTGCTTTCTCTAATTTCTTTTTTGAATAATACTCAATTCCTTTCGCATAATGATCAATTGCTTTATCCTTATCTTTGCAATAGAAGGATGAGAAAATAAATGCGGAAAGAAGAACGAATTGGATTAGTTTTTTATACATTATTAATTACTTATTTACCGGAAAAACTGTTACTTTGTTTTGAATTTTAAGCTTTGCGATCATGAGTTTAATATCCTCTTGTCTCTTCTTGGAATTTAGTTCCAACCTTCTCCAAACGACAAGTTCCGCTAACATCTTTTCCTCTTCTTTGGAAATCTTTTCCTTCAGAATTCCTTTTGCTTTCATTTCGTTTACGATATCAGAATCGTAATCGAAATTTCTGTAATCTTTCACCCCGCCGGTCTTTTCAAAAAAGTAATAATCAATTACTCCTTTAGTTAAATACGGAGTAATAAATTCCTTAAAATCTTTGGATTTAAAATCTACTTCTTGTCGCGCCTGTTGCAACAATACGGTTTCTTCTATATATCCGTTTAAATATAATTCCGCCTCAACCGGTGACAAGAAAGGGTTTTTCTTTTCAAGAATGATTCTCCGAAACCTGGTTTCGTCCCTAAATTTGGACAAAGAGAACTTTTTTTCGCCTAATTGAAATAAGGAAGGCGTCCCTTCCCTGTCGGAAAGGATCTCTCCTATTAAATCATAAACCGATTCTCCTTTGCCACATGACACAAAAAGAAAAGAAGCGGTAACTACTGCACAAAAAGCTCGAAATTTCATTTTTTTAACTCGATGATTCTTTGTTTTGCGTCTTTCACAGGTTGCTGCATATCAGGACTAGCTACACTAATGAATTTCTCAAAATACTCAATTGCCGATTTTTTCTGCCCTAGTCTCATATACATTAAAGCTAAATTATAATTCGCTTCAGGGAAAGATGGGTTCGAATTCACCGCTTTTGCATAACTTTCTTTTGCATTTTCAATGTCGCCTTTAGTCTGCAGCAAAACTCCCATATTGTAGTGAGCTCTAAAGTAACGAGAATCTACATTCAGGGATTTTTTGAAATATTTCTCAGCTTCATCAAGCTGATTCGAAATCAAATAGCAATAACCAATATTAGAAGGATATTCAGGAGAAGTTCCGTCCAACTTAAATGCTTCTTCGAAGAGTTCTTTTGCTTTTCCAATATCTTTCGCTTGTAGGTATCGGATGCCCTCGTTGTTTTTCTCTGTTGCCTGGAATTTACTGTTCATATCTTCTGATTTTGACTCTGCACACATTTGCGAAGAGAAAATCTGCGCAAAAATAACAAAGATAACAAATATCTGCCTTTTAATCGTTGTAAGTTTCATATATAGAATATCACTATATAATCATCGTATTATGAAAAGCTATTTCTTGAAAATGAAATTGACTTTTTTAATAAAATCATAATTTTACTCGTTATACATGTTTTTACAAAACTTAAAAAAATACCGCAAAACTATAATAATACTCTTCACAGTAATAATATTACTCGCTTCCGCAGTAATTTTTTATGTCTCAAGAGTAAGCCCTAAATGCATCAATGGAAATTGCAAGATCGGATTCGGCACTCTGGAGCTACGTGACGGTTCTTATTATGTCGGTAGTTTCTATAATAGTAAATTCCATGACTTCGGCACTTTTATTGCATCCAATGGAGATAAATATGAAGGTTATTGGCATCGGGGAGAAAAAAACGGATACGGAAAATATTCCTACTCCGACGGATCCATCTATGAAGGGAGCTTTAAACGAAACAAAAAAAGCGGGAAAGGAAGGTTCACTTGGCCTGACAGCACCGTTCTAGAGGGATCTTTTATTGAAGGGGAGCCCAACGGAGACACTATAGTTACCCTTCCGAGCAAGGTTGTGCTAAAAGGTTTTTATAAAGACGGAATCGTTATAAACGGGCAAGGAATTTATATATACGACAATGGTACTAGATACATAGGAGACTGGAAGGACGGGAAACGGCACGGTTACGGCACATTATTTTCCTCTGAAGGTGCTGCTTTGAAAACAGGAAAATGGGAAAACGATCTATTTACTACTAATTTGGCAAAATAACCCCTACCCTACTGCAATTTCGAATGTTTGAACTAGCAACCAAATATTCGAAATGCCATCCTGCTTAATATTGTTACCTGTGGGCTAATTTTTGTGACATATTTTTTGGTTTTTTTACTAAACCTTTCTTTCCCGACGAAGTACGCCGGCGTACTTCTACGTTTTTGCTAAACGACATAATTTTATCTTGCCAGTATTTGAAATCGTAGCATTCTCAAATACAAATGAAAATCATTACCGTAGCCAATATCAAGGGCGGGACATCCAAATCTACTACCGCAATCCATCTTGCCATGGCATTATCCAAAAAAGGAAAAACTCTTGCAGTCGATATGGATCCTCAAGCGGATCTTTCTGATTTTTTCTTTCCGGATGAACCGGTAGAATTTTTCGATTCAGGAAATACTTTAACCGTATTAAATGCAGAAACTACAATCGCAGAATCTGTAAAAAAATCCAACGGAGTCGACGTATTACCCTCCATTATTGAATTATCCGATTTAAGTTATCTTGCCTCTAAAGATTTCTCAATGGTACCCCGTCTTAGAAATGTTTTACAGAAAACGGATTACAAATATATAGTTATAGATACACCAGGTTCCGGCTCAGCAGAAAACATAACTTCTTATCTGCCGGCTTCCATTATTTTGATTCCCGTCACTCCTTCCAAATGGGCAGTAAGAACCGTTGCCCAAGTATTAAAGAAGATAGAAGAAGCGGAACGGTTCGATGATGCAGGAAAGAAAAAATCAGTATATATACTTCCTTCTCAATGGGGTAGCTCGCAAAAACAGACAGATTTGCTTGAAAAATTAAACTCAATACGCTCTCTGAAAATCTTAGATCCTATTCCTAAAAATGAAGGAATAAAGGACCGAACTGAAACCGGCAAACCCCTACAAGAGGGCACAGGACCTTGGAAGTCTTTTGAGGCATTAGCAGATAAATTAAAATAGTACGCCGGCGTACCTTATCATATTGGAGCGAAAAATGAAAACAAAAATCAAATTTGACCCAGCATCACTTCTTTCAAAATCGACACAGAGACAAAGTAGTTCAAACCCATTTCTAAATGAAAAACAAGTATCGTCTTATCAGACAATAGACATACCTATCGATGAGATTATAATAAAAGGTAATCCTAGAAAAACATTTAATGATTCTACGATCCATGAACTTGCAGAGTCCATTAAACAATACGGATTGCTTCAGCCGATCGTAGTAAGAAAAAAAGACGGTAAATATGAATTAATCAACGGAGAAAGGAGATATAGAGCCCATCTTTTTTTAAAGAAAAAATTTATAGCAGCGAATATCAAGAATGTTGAACAAATTGATATCACCAAGCTCCCTGAAATTAAACTTATAGAAAACTTGCAAAGAGAAGACTTAACGGATTCAGATCTTGCGATCTCTCTGCAAGAACTAAAAAAAAGAAATAATGAAACTAACGAAGGAATAGCCAAAAGGTTAAATAAGTCGACCCAATGGGTGAAAACAAAAATTGCACATGCGGAAATTCTAAAAGAAGCCCAAATATCAGCGCAATACAAACTAGGGGATCCTATTTTTCAAATCCCTACAAGCCTGTTTACAGAACTTGCCCCATTAGATAAAGAAAACAGAAAAAAATCAATCGAACATTTGATTTCGGTTCATGAAAAAACGGGCAACTACCCACAAAGGGCAAATTTCAGAGAATTTGTTCGTCCACTAAAAACAACGACTGTTAAAACGATCCGCCCAAAATCACAAAGTCTCGAATCTTTAAAAGCAGAGTTGGTAAAAGTTAAAACGAAGATCACTGCTTTACAAAATCAGAAGCAAATTTTGGAAGAAGCGATAAAAAAGGCAAAAAGA
>NZ_RQHW01000042.1 GCF_004770995.1 Leptospira idonii
ATAATATTTGATTTTCTTCGACATTTTTGTCTCCTAAAAAGGAGCTTTTTAATGTCCGTTTTTTGGTAGGAACTCCAAAATCCCCCGCCCGAGTTAGGGTGGAGGGGAGTGGCTCGTGGGCATCTCCTCTCTCCCGCTTAACAGAAATATCGTGATTCGTATATCGAAAGGCTAAATTCCTCTAAAAAAATTCATTTCTTTTCACCCTTTTGCCTTTCATTCCCGTTGGGCTTGGATGCTGTATCCTACAGTCGCCCCGATGATGATCATTACCAAATATCTGAGTCCGATTTGTACGAAATAAGCAGGGACGCTCATCCCGGACATAGGAATTAAAATCAAAAGATCCAGCCCTATGTTTTGTAGAAACCAGATGAGTCCCGTATATGTGAAAAACGTTTTAGGAGATTCCGGTTTGAGTTTTGCCAAACGGAATAACAAAAAACATCCTGTTGTGTTCCCCACCAAAATCATCACCGTCTTAAAAAGAAAAAGGTCTCCCGTCAGTTTGCCTTCCGGGGAATAAAATCCCATAGATACGATCATCGGAATGATCCAAACGATCAGTCCGAAGCCCAAGATGCGCAATATATGTTTTTTCATGAGAGGAATTTTTAACTTAACATTCGTTTCCGTAAAGTAAAAAAGTTTTTGCTTCTTGTTTCGTCTGATTCGACTTTTGTTTCAGGTGCCCCAGTGTCAGATTCTAATCCTTCTTCCCCAGAAACTTCTTCTTCCGGTCTTCATAAAACATTAGGCCCTCTCCATCTTTGGGGAATCGCAGTCGGACTCGTGATTTCAGGAGATTATTTCGGATGGAATTTCGGTCTGTCCGTTGCGGGGTTTTGGGAGTTCGCAGTAGCTGTCTTTCTCATCGCAATCTTCTATATCTGCTTTGCGCTTTGTTTCACCGAACTTGCGGCAAGCATTCCTCATTCCGGCGGGCCTTCCGCTTATGCGAACCAAGCGTTTGGAGGCTGGGGAGGTTTTATTTGCGGATTTTTAGTTTTAGTGGAATTCGTATTGGCACCTCCTGCCATAGCTTCTGCGTTAGGTGGATATTTCCATTTTCTATTTCCTTACATACCCGATGTTTATGCTTCTTACGGATTTTTCGGATTACTAGTGGCGTTCAATTTGTTCGGTGTGAAACAAACCGCCAGATTCGAATTGTTCGTCACAATTACTGCGATCTGCGGGTTGTTACTTTATTTGGGTTCCATTTTGCCTCATTTTTCCTTTGCATCGATTCCAGATGTCTCTCGTCTTTCCAAGTTCTCTTTTCCTTCCTTCTTTCAATCCATTCCTTTTGCGATCTGGTTCTTTCTTGCAGTAGAAGGAGTCGCAATGGCTGCGGAGGAAGTGAAAGATCCTAAAAAAGACATTCCCAGAGGATACGCAGCAGGTATAGGCACTTTGATTTTTCTGGCTTCTTCCGTTTTTATAGGAACAGTAGGAGTTGCCTCACCTGAAGAAATCTCTCAATTGGATTACCCTTTGTCTTTCGTTTTAACAAAGTTATATGGCAGTGACTCTTATATCGCGAAAATTTTCACATTTATCGGGCTTTTCGGTCTGATTGCTTCTTTGTTCGGAATCATTTTGGGATATTCTCGTTTGATCTATGCCTTGTCTAAGGAAAATTTTCTTCCAAAGTTTTTGAGTAAGCTCAATTCAAAAACCCATGTTCCGAATCGATCCGTTATTTTCGGAGCGTTGATCGGTCTAGTCGCTTTGTCCATAGGAAACACTTCCGAATTGATCACAGCCAGTGCTTTGGGCGCCTGCGGTATGTATGTTGTGAGTATGTTGTCTTTTTTTGTGCTAAGAAAAAAAGAGCCGAATCGCATCAGACCTTATACTGCTCCATTTTATCCAAGTTTGGCGATCGTAGCTTTGGTTTTGAGCGCAGTTGCCTTGATTTCGGTGATCTACAGTAATTTACTTGTCGCTTTTATTGTGTTTTGCGGGCTTATTCTGTTCTCTGCGGGGTATATGTTGCAAAGCAAGAGGAAGAAGTGATTCGCACAAAGATGCAATCATACTTTCTTATACATGAAAATGCCGTGAAAGTATGAATCCGATTTTCTAAAGCGGCATACCTGTAGTGATTGTGATTTGCTTCTCTGTTAAAGAGTTCCCTTCCATATCTTTCACACCAGTAGTAGGAGTGATTAAATAACTATAATTGCCATAGATGTTTCCTCCTCCGAAGATCAAAGTGATGTTCGTACCGGAGCCGGATACAGTTACTGTCTTTGCTGCTTGCGAAGCTCCTAACATGAAGCTTACATTTGAAGCAGTGAGTGTGGATACATTTACCGGTTTACTGAATACATAGTCGATGGAGAAAGTCAGGTTCCCTGCGATGGGTACCCCGGTCGCTCCGTCCGCAGGGTTTGTACTGAGAATCGTAAAGCCGACGGGTGCAGTTTCTAAACTAATCGAATCGTTAATGTTATAAACGGCTAATGAACTTACTGAAAACTGAGAAGAAGAAGGTGTTTCTTGCGTAGCGGAAGTAGGAGTTACAGTTAAAGTGAATCCTCCCAGAAAATTTCCGCTTGCATCGGTCACTGAGATGGGAACGATTCCAGGGATTAATTTAATTAAGAATATTCCTGCACTATTGGTAGTAGCTGTTGTGGAAACGGGAGTGTCTTTAACGGAAGAGGAAAAAATAGGTCCTAAATAGATATTCGCATTTTCAATGGGAACACCGGAGGAGTTTTTTAAGATCCCTGTGACTTGCAGAGTAGCAACGTTGTTTCCTCCGGAAAGACCAGCAAAAAGAACTAATCCGGAATTGTTTTCTTTTGTTTCCTCCGGGCTTACGATGGAATTAACGACCGGATTGAGATAACAATTAGAAGTGAAGAAGATGTATGTGAGTAGTATTAGAAATTTATAAAATGATTTTTGTTTGGTCACTATAGTTTTCATGTGAATCATCCTCATTGACACTGTTGATAAAGCTAGCAAGTAAAGAGCAACAATACTAGAAATAATTTTATAAGAACAGCATTCTCTATCTAATAAATTCAATGAAATATGTCTTATGGCGGCATAGTTGTAATGAAATTCACAGTTGTCGGAGACAATGGATTTCCCGCTAGATCTGTAATCCCGCTATTAATATCAATTGTATAAGCTTGTTTACTGCTCATGGTTGCATTGATCGTCACTACGGAACCGGATATACTTGCGGAAAACGAGATAACCGGAGTAAAGCTAATGGCAGAATTGATATTTGCGGATGTGATATCTTCGCTGAAAGTTAAAGTGATCGGATCATAATGAAGATGAGTGTTGGAGCCGTTTGCAGGATTCGAAGACACGAGTGTGGGAGGTGTAGTATCTCCCCCGCCGCCACCTGTTGTGGTAATTCCTTCACTTGGAATCACGGAAATCAGAGTGACTGTAAATGTAGCAGATGCATCTGACTGGAATGTGGCGGATTGATTGTTGTCAGCAACACTCAAAGTAAAGCCTCCCAATGGATTTCCGTTAGAATCTGTTACCTGGAAGGAAGTATTCCCGCTGCGTAAGAAAAGAACGAATTTTCCTAAGGAATCGGTTTTTACGGAAGTAGAAACAATAAACATTTCTCTGGTGGAACTATTCGTTCCGCTCACATCTAAACTGGCTCCTGCAATTCCATTATCACTTGCGTCTTTTAGCTGCCCTGCAATGAGAGCAGTCGCAAGGGATGGCCCCGATCCTCCTCCTGCAGCCAATGCCAAAAAGGAAGCAGGAGAATTTTTCTCAGCCTCTTTGGGATCCAACAAAGAATTTACGGCAGGATTGAAATAACAATTACCAAGAAGAAACGACAATGCACACCAAACCGTTGCTACTTTGATTCGTTTGGATACCGAAAAGCTAGTTGAGGTTACATTCGTTTTCATGGTTATCTTCCTTTTTTGTCCAGCTCTTCCAAATCTTTTTCTAAAAGCTCGAGATCCACCTTTTCTTCCAAGGCATCTAACTCGTGTTTATTTTTTATTTCGGAAATCGCCTCTTCTTTGAGAGTGGACAGCTCTTTCTCTGATAACAAACGAAGCCCCGATCCTTCGCACACTTCCACAACTAAAGTTTTACGTGTGACCGTAACCAAAAATCCACCGAGGAGTGTGATGGCGATGTCGGACCAAGTGGAGACTTGAGAAATGCGAACAGGATGGTTTTCTTTCGGTAAAACCGAAGAAAGAGGAGGTTCTTTGAATCGAAACGCTCCGAACAACCAAAAGTATTCTGGATATTCGGAATGAGGCTGGCATTTGTCCCCAAAACTAGCGAGTACGACTGGCCTGCCTGCTTCCGGGGAGGCAAGTAAAAAGGAAGATCTAAGTGAGGAAGAACCTTGTCCGACTGAGGAAGTTTTTTCTTTGTTTTTAAGTTCGTCTTCTTTTGCTCGTTCCGTTTCTTTTAAAACAGCAAGCTCTTGTTTGCGGGCTTCCAAAAGTTTGGCTCGTTCTGTTTCTCTTTTGTTTTCTTCTTCTTTGCGAATTTTCACTTCGTCCGCTTCCGCAAGATCCTTATAAAGAATTTTTAATACCGATTTTTTGGGGATCACCAGATGTTTCCCGTCAGTGCTGGTGATTTCTACGGTTTCCAAGTTTTGGTTGGTGACTTGGCCTTTGATTGTTTTTCCTTTCTTTAATAGAATTGTATGTACTGCTAATAAAGGAAAACTAAGGAAGAGGCATAATAAGAGAGAAAGAATTTTGATCTGATTTTTCATATAGTTTTTGATTCATTCGGAAAAGGATATTCCAAACTATAAGTAGAAATCCTAAATTGAAAAGAAGAAAAGATCGTTTTTTTTAAAAACTGAGAAAAGGGGATAGGTCATCTCCCCTCTTTTAGGGATTCATGGAAATGAGGGATTTGAGATCGAATTTATATTCTATTATATAATTAAAATCGAAGGATACATCCGCTTACGTTGAATTAGCCGAAGTTTGGGAATCTTCCTGTTTATCCGCATACTTGGCGGATTCCGCTAGAGATGTACAAATATTCACAAAGATTTTCGAAACATTATCCTCCGGACAAGCATCTACCAATTGAATGAAACCATCCAAGGCAGCTTCGTAGTCTTGTCTTCTGTAAGCATCTAACGCCAGTACATAATCTTCTTTGAGTTTGACGATCTTTTCCTTTTTTTCTGGATCATAACCATCTAACACTTCGACTACGAAAACGGAATCCGCTTTTCCTTTTACGGAAACCTTGTCGAGAAGTCTGTAATCGTAACCCAATTCGTCCGTAGCTTCAATAAATGTATCCGCACTGATCACGATTTCAGCTCCGAACATTTTTGTGATTCCTTCGATGCGGGAAGCAAGATTGACCGCATCCGAAATCACTGTTCCTTCCATCCTTTCATGTTCTCCTAAAATCCCTAAAATCAGATTTCCCGTATGAATTCCGATTCCTACTTGGATGGGTCTATAATCACAGTTCGCACGATGAGTGTTATAAAGTCTGATTTCGCTCTGCATCTGCACAGCCGCTCGAATGGCATCGTTCGGACTGTCCGGGAAAAGTGCCATGATGGCATCGCCTATGAATTTATCGATAAATCCGCCGTTGTGGCGTATGATCGGACCCACTCTCTGCAGATAGGAATTTAAAAAATCGAAGTTTTCTTTCGGAGTCAATGTTTCCGAAAATTCAGTAAAGGAACGAATATCTGCGAACAGAACCGTCATTTTTTTCTGAATTTGCTGTCCTAAATCGATTTCTAAAATATCTTTTTTTCCAAGATAATTCAAAAACTCTTTAGGAACAAAGCGACTGTAAGAACTGTTCAGTGCGATGAGACTGTCCGCCAGTTCTTTCGTATGAGATAGGTTTTTGCGGAAGGATTTTCCGAAAGTGAATACTTGTAAAAATACGAAACAAACAACAGTAAGCGGACCTATATAAGTTGTGTGAATGATCGCTTCTGCGTGCAGACTGTCATTGAAGGCTCCTAATAACAAAAGCCCCATTCCCAAAAGTAAGGTTTTGGATTCGGATCTTTTGTTTCTATAACTTTTGATCAAGTAATAAAGAATGAAACATCCGTTGCCGATGAAAACGAAAGGATATACTGAGGCAAGTTCCGTGAAATATACGGAAGGTGCTAACAATGCTAATGTGAGAACGGCAGAAACCGAATAGAATATGTTTCCGATCCTTTGGGAAAAATCCTGAGGAAAGACGGAATGAAAATAATGATAGAGAACAGGCGCCGACCAGAACCAGGAAAGGTATTCGATCCTAAGAATGATTTGATAGTCCAAAGGAATCCAATCCAATAAAATTCTTTCTCCTGTGGAAACGTTTCGTAGCAACACAATAAAGGAGAAGGCGAAGATCCCCAGAGTATGAGTCACATCTTTGTCGAAGAAATAGAAAATGAGAAAAAAAATCGCCACAAAACCAAGAATAGATGCCAAAATGGTTTCGTTCATTTTTCTGTTTGTTAGGTGGTTTTGCGCTTCCGTGTACGGAGCCAGTATGATATCGTTCCAAGGCCCTCCTTTTCTATGTGAGAAGTTGGCGATCATTACATCCAGTTCGATTTCCGATTTTCCTTCCGTAGGAAGAATCACAAGAGAAGACCTGACCTGTGAGATCGTATTTTCCCGATTCGTGTTCGGAATTCCCGAACCGCCTAAATACTTTCCGGAAACAAAAACGGCATGAGATGTATCTTGTTCTCCTACAAGAACCGCAAGTGGAAAAGAAAACCCTTCTTTAGGAAGGATGAGTTTCAATCGGAAGGTGGCATATCCTTGTCCGGAAAGAACCATTCCGTTTTCTTCTCTTTTATTCCAATGAGTAGGTAGAGAGATGAGTCCAGGTGTATCCGTCTTTTGAATGGTGAGAGGAGTTTTTTCCCAGAAGAAAAACCAGTCTCCTTCCAAAGAAAGAAAGGGGGCTGTTTGAAATGAATGATTGGTTAAATCTAAAATGCCATTTTGAATTTCTGCCTTAACCTTCCTGGTTTCAGGGAGGCAGGAGAATGTAAAAATCAATAGTAGGCAAAGGAAAATCGGACGCATCTGCACCTTCACCTATTAGTAGACGAATGGGTAAAATCCAAAAGTGAAAAATATAAGGTAAAAATGAAAAATACTTTCGATTCTATTTTAGAATGAGACATAAGCTGTGGTACCTACCTCATCTCACTCTAAAGAATCCGCCTTGCCTCATACAATCGAAGTGTTTCTAATCCCTGGTCGGAAAGTCCGTATAGTCCTGGAATTTGGTGAAATGAACCGGATCTCTTTTGTATCCCAGTAAATCTTCCAAAGGCTGGTAACGATTCATTCCCATACTGATCTCTATATCGAAACCGTTGAATTGAAGAGGGTGCTCGTATCCGCAGGAATGAGCCAAGGAAAGAAGTTCCTTTCGAAATCCTTGGATGTATTTTGCCGCACGTTTTCCTTTCAGATCAGGATCCACACCTCTTTGCAGCCACCAATTCTGAGTGGCAACTCCTGCGGGACAATGATCCGTATGGCATTTTTGCGCTTGGATGCATCCGATGGCGAGCATTGCTTCTCTGGCGATATGAATCAAATCGCATCCCATCGCGATGGCAACGACGGCTCTATCGGGAAAACCTAATTTGCCGGAGCCGATCCATACTATATTCTGAGAAAGATTGTGTTTTTGGAACAAAGTGTACACTCTTTGGAATCCGATCTTAAAGGGAAGAGAAACGTGATCCGCATAAGTCAAAGGAGCCGCACCTGTTCCTCCTTCTCCTCCGTCGATGGTGATAAAATCGGGACCTTTGCCGGTAGTTTCTATAACTTTGACCAGTTCTTCCCAAAAACCGATTTCACCTACCGCACTTTTGATTCCTACGGGAAGCCCTGTAGCATCCGCGACTCTTTCTATGAAATCGACTAATTCTTGTACTGTGCTGAATTCGGAATGTGCGTTCGGAGAGATACAATCCTTACCTATTTCCACATGCCGGATCTTCGCAATCTCCGCATTGACTTTCGCACCGGGAAGAATCCCACCTTTTCCCGGTTTGGCGCCTTGGGAAAGTTTGATTTCGATCAGTCGGATTTGTTTGTTATTTTTTACTTTTTCTTTCGCCTTTTCTAAGTTAAATCTCCCTGCTTCGTCTCTTGCTCCGAAATAACCGGTTCCTATCTGCCACATGATGTCCGCACCTTGCAGATGGTAATGAGAAAGTCCACCTTCACCTGTATTGTGATAGGCGCCTGAATCTCTAGCACCTTTATTGAGAGCCATCACAGCATTTTTTCCCAAAGAACCGAATGACATTGCGGAAATATTCACGATGGAATAGGGACGATAGGGATATTTTCTTTTTCTCCAAGCTCCTATTACTTTCAAACTAGGGATGCAGGACGGATCTTTCCCTACTATGTATGCTTTGGATTCGGGAAAAGGAAATGCTTTGTGTTTGATGATGGGATAACCGGGCTCGTATTGAATCTCGGTGGTTCCGAATCCGAAGTTATTGTTTTGGCCTTTTGCTGTAGCATAGATCCAGCTTCTTTCTGTTCGATCGAAAGGTTTTTCTTCTTTGTCGTTTGCTACCCAGTATTGTCTGAGTTCCGGTCCGATCATCTCCAGAAAATAACGAAGATGGCCTACGATGGGAAAGTTTCTCTGAATGGTGTGCTTTTTTTGAGTTACGTCTCTAACAAAAACTACAAAAAAGAATGTGAATACGGAGATTCCTGCACTTGTCCAAGGGTGAATTGAAATCCAGTTTACGAGTTGATCCATAATACCTTCCAGGGCAAAGTATCGTAGGATAGAAACAAAATGACAAGCTAAGATTGTAAAAAGGATGTCGCTTGCATAAGTTTTTCTTTCGTAAAAGGTTTGAAGATATAACCGGATAACAGTGGATTCTCGGAAGCCCTTTTCGTATCTGCCTCATCCACGGAAGAACTCACCAGATAAATGCGAATCGGTTTCATAATCTCCTTTTCGATCTTCGCATACTCTTCCAAAAACTGCCATCCGTCCATATAAGGCATATTGATATCGAGAAAGACAACATCCGGCAGGGATTCAGGTTTTGTTTTTGCGTTTTCGAAGAATTTATATGCCTCTTCTCCGTCAGAGAATATCAGTATGTCTTTGGCTAAATTCGCATTGGCGATGATTTTTTGCGTTGTGAATTGATAGATTTTATCATCATCAATCAGGCAGATTTTAATTGGATTCATTCTTGGGTTACCTTTTTAGGAAAATGAAGTAAAAAGGTAGATCCTAATCCCGGCTCGGATCGTACCTCGATTTGTCCCCCTACGGATTCAAGTTGGTATTTCGTTAAAAACAAACCGAGTCCTCTACCGGAGATATGCCTATGGAACGTTTTTCTCAATTGGAACAAATGTTTCCCGTATCTTTCCAAATCGATTCCCAAACCGTTGTCGGAAAAACTGATAGTGATTTGATTCCCTACGGGAAAAGAATGGATCTGCACTTGCGGTTTGATATCTGGCTTGGAATATTTCAGGGAATTGCTGAGTAAATTCAGAAGAATACTTTCCAAATACATTTTCGGGAAATAAATTTCAGGAGCGGGAGCGAAGTCGGAACGAATGTCCGCTTTTAGATTCGTAATCTCTCCCATCATCAGTTTTTTCACTCTTTCCAAACTGTCCTGCAGATCCAAAGACTGAGGTTGATTCTCTTGGCTTTGTTGGATTTTGAGAGCGGTGATTAAATCTTCCAAGGTTGATTCTAAATTTTCTGTTACCTTATGAAGATGGATATTGTATTCTTTTTTTTCTTCTTCGTCTTCCGTTTCATCCATCAGATTCAAAAGAGTGCGCAGATTGCTAACGGGAGAACGTAGATTATGGGATACGATTTGATTGTAAGATTGAAGTTGTTTGTTTTGATTCGTAAGCGAATTTGTAACTGTAGTTAGTTTCTCATTTGTTTGAAGAAGTTTCAATTCCGTTTTTTTACGAGAGTCGATGTCGAATATTTGAGAAACGAAGTGGATGGGATGCCCTTTTTCATCTCGCACCAATGTGCCGGATAAATGTCCCCAAAGAATTCTTCCGTCTTTATGAATGTATCTTTTTTCCATTTCGAAGAAATCGGATTTTCCTTCCAGAACCTGATCTCTCAGTCTATGGTTCAAAGTAAGGTCTCCTTCAAAACTTATAGACGAAATTTCTTTGCCTAAAAGTTCCTCTTGGGAATAGCCTATGAACCTGCAAAATGCGGAATTAACTTCTAAAAACTTGCCGTCCGTAGAGGTGAGAACGACTCCTACTGCGGAAAAATGGAAAGCGTCTCTGAATTTTTTCTCCGATATCTCCAAACGATGTTCTGCATTCGTCTGCTCTGTGACATCGTAGATCGCCCCATACACTCGTATCGCTTTGCCGTTTACGATTTCAGGATTTGCAATCAAACGAACCCACTTCGATTTCTTTTTGGCGGAGATAAAAGGCAAAGTAAGATCGAAAGGAATTCCTTTTTCGAAAACATCCCACATCTTTTGGCGTAAGATCGAATCACCTGGAGCAGGATAATAAGAAAGACTGGTATCTAAGTCTTTCGGAATATTAGGAGGATCTAAATCATGAATTTGAAATACCAGATCGGTCCAAGTGGATTTCATCAAAGTAGTATCGAATTCCCATCCACCTACATTGGCCAAGTTGCTCATCTCTCTGAGAAGTCTCTCATTTTGTAAAAATGTTTCTCTGAATTCGATTTGGGAACTGATATCGATGGAGGAAGTGTGTATCTTAGTTACGGATTGATCTTGGATGAGAGCACTCACCGTTTGCAACCAGATATAATTTCCGTTTTTATGAAGAAATCGATATTCGGAGATAAGATTCGTTTCTCCTTCCAAGAGAGGATGATGAGAAGAAAGGCGAACCTTCACTCTATCTTCAGGATGAAAAAAATCGTAAGGATTTTTTCCCAACAATTCTTCCGGTTTATAACCTATGATTTTTTCCGAAGACGGACTTACATAAAGATAAAGACCTTCACTGGAATGCAAACACACCAATTCTCTACTAATCGATGTAAGAAGGCGATTGATTTCTGGTTCGGGTAAGAGCACGAGCTTACCCATATCTTAACGGACAAATCAAGTTTGTCTATTCTTTCCAAAAGGAAAAGGGCGAACGAATCGAAATAAATTTCATCATTTTATCAAAAAAAGGGACCAAACTGCTAAAGTTTTTCATCAGTCTATGATAGGCGATTCGCCTAAAAACGTTTAAAGGACAAATTATGAAGAATCTTTCTTACATCATTTTGGATGGGAACTTAACCCAAGATCCTGATCAGAAAAAAACGGGAACAGGAAAATCCGTAACAGGTTTCACTGTCGCTGTGAATCATAATACCAATCCTCAAGGAGAAGAAAAAGGAGCGGACGATGTGTCCTTTTTCGAAGTGGAAGCTTGGGAAAAATTGGGAGAAAACTGTTTCGAATATCTGAAAAAGGGAAGTAAGGTCACTGTGATGGGAAATCTCAAACAGAACCGTTGGAAAACGAATGAGGGAGAGAGCAGATCCAAGGTGAAAGTGATTGCAACCACGGTGAGATTCGACAGTCAGAGAAGAAGAGAGGCAAAAGCCGCCTAGCGATTGTAAGAGATTGCACCGGCGTCACAAGTTTTGTGCGCCGGGTTTGTGTTTTAAGGAGTGTATATCGTCTTTTTTTTACGTTTGGTCGTATTGGGAGAATCGAATATGTGGTTCGGTTCGTCCGAGGAAGATTCCTTTTTTAATTCAGAATCTTCTTTAGGAAGAGTCTGCAGTTGTTTTTTCTCTTCTTTTGCGGATTCTTCCGCTACTGATTTTCCGTTTTTGACTACGGATTGTATTTTGAAAAAACGAGGTGTAGAAACTAGATTCCATTCTCTATAGAAGTATTTGTTTCCATCGTAATTATGGGTTTGATCCACATACGCGGAGGAGATTGTTCCTGTGACTTCTCTTTCGGGGGATCCGTTGAAGGTGACAGTTGTTTCTTTTAAGGTAACCGGAGCGAAACTCATATAAGGAAACGAACGATTGTATTTCGCATGAGAAGATTCTTTCGGTAAACTTGTGTTTAATGAATTGTTCAGTGCGTAGATTTTATCTTTGATGATCTTTTTTTCGAGAGCGATTTCCTCGGGGGTCATCGTTTTGAACTTTTGGAAATTTCCTTCTTCGTAACTTCCTCGAAGAGATTCCAATTCGATTCTGTTTCGTTCCGCAATGTTTCGAAAGATGATCGTTTTATCCTGTTCGCAGTCTTTGTTATCCACATCGCAAATTCCTTCCAAAAAGGGATTCACGTATGTAATTTCCAAATAGATGTTTACGTATTCTCCTGCGATCGGAACTTTTTTAGGATCCAATTCCAATGCTTGAGGAACAGGGGAGTCGTCCGAATACCTTCTAGGTTCGCTTTCTTTAAACGATTTACTTTCTTTTCCTAAATCGCTGAGTTTAAACTTTTCTTGAGTTTCCCCGATCACTACTTTGTTTCTGATTTTTTCGATTTTTGTTTCCGTCACTTCGTAAGCTTGAAAGTTGACCGGCTGTGCGGAAATGGTTTCTCCCTTATGATTTTTTACGACAATTCTATGTTCTACGATAGTACCTTTTTTGATCTCTTCGATGATGTTGAGACCGGAGTCTTTGAAAAACAGCTCCAAACGGATGAAAGGTTTATTGTTTTCGGAATATTCCACATTCACCCAAGGTTCTCCGGACAAGTTGGTTTTTGTAGTACCTTCTTCTTGAGATTCCGATTGAAGTTCTTTGGCAGCTTCCGCAGCGGTGATCATTTTCACCAAATTTAAGTTAATTTGTTCGGAAGGAACCTTATAGACAATAGTTTTGCAGCCCGAAAATAAAAATAGGGCGAAGGATAGATAGGTGAGGAATTGTCTCATATATTTAGTATCGGCAATAGGAAACCCCTCCGATGAGGGGTCTTTTGGATTTAATAAGTGGAAAGAACGGGAAGAACAGGGCCTTCTGCCTCTACAAGTTCCGTTAAATTTCCATTTTGTTTGCGGAAGAGTTTTCCCGGTTTGTCGGAGAATGCATAGAAAGTGTCTTTTCCGTTTTTTCCGTCCGCTTCGATCATCAATTCTTTTCCCCACTGAGAGTAAGTGAGTTTGAGAGATTCTCCGTTTTCTTGGAATTCTTTTACCAATTTACCGTCGAAATCAAATTCAGCAGCTGCGATCGGGTTCGAATTTGTCCAGAATTCAACAAGGTTGAATAGAACTAGATCCAAAAAAGTCGCAATTCCATACGCCCAGCTGAATGGAAAATACATCAGAATGGTGCGGATGAATTTGGGAAGAAAGGCAGAACCGGAAGGAAGGTTGGCATGTATGCCGTAAACCGTCTTTACGAGTCCGAATTTACCGAAGCAGTTTGCAAAAGATCCGAAAGAAAGCATAAGGATGCCGATGAGGGTGATCCATTTTTTCATTTTTACCTCTAAAATAGTTTGGTTTCTCGTTGAATCTTACGTGAGACAAAGCTTCGGATCAAGCCGAAATGATTGACGTAGATCTTTTTTCTGGAGGTATTGAGTGTTGAGGAAAAATCTCAGGTGATCTTCTCCGATTTCGAATACTTTGTCTTCTTTTTGATCGTTTTTTTGAGCGTGTGGTACCTCTTTCCTGCGGTTTTCGCAGATAAGAGCAAAGAAACTCGCATTTTGCATATCTTTCTGCTCATCGCCAGTTATTATTTCTACATGTCCTGGGACTATCGGTTCGGGGCTCTCATCCTCACTTCCACCTTTATCGATTATTATGTGGGAATGAAATTGGTGGAAACGGAAAATCGAACGCACCGTCTGTTTCTTTTGAATTTCAGTTTGATCACGAATCTTGTCTGTATTTTAGGATTCTTTAAATATTATAACTTCTTAGCGGAGTCAACGAATGCGGTTTCGATTCCTCTCTTCGGAGAAGAAGCGCTTCCGATTTTGGACATCATCCTGCCTGCGGGTATTTCCTTTTTTACGTTTCAGTCTCTCAGCTATACGATTGATGTGTATCGAAAGGAAATTCCTGCGGAAAGGGACTTCATTAAATTCTCGTTATTCGTGAGTTTTTTCCCTCAGTTGGTTGCCGGTCCTATCGTCACCGCAAAAACATTCGTTCCTCAATTGTACGAGGAAAAAAAGTTTTCGGACATTCCTTTCCGAGTAGCAATTCGTTTCTTTCTGTTAGGTTATTTTAAGAAAGCGATTTTGTCGGATCAAATCGCACCGACGATCGATACGATTTATGCCGATCCTGCTATGTATCATACTGCTGCTCTTTGGATCGGTGCCACTTTAGCTGCGGCGCAAGTATATCTCGACTTCAGCGGTTATTCGGATATGGCGATCGGAAGTGCTCTTCTTTTGGGTTATAAACTTCCGGACAACTTCAATCTTCCTTTTTTGGCCACTTCCGTTTCCGGGTTTTGGAGACGTTGGCATATGACTTTGAACTCCTGGCTCAGAGATTACATTTACATTCCTATGGGAGGAAGTCGTGTAACTTCTGCTCGTCGAAAATTCAATCTTTGGTTCACTATGTTCGTGAGTGGGGTTTGGCACGGAGCCAAATGGACGTTTGTGTTTTGGGGATTTATCAACGGTATTCTTTATGTGATCGAAGAGATTTGGAACGACTATTTTCCTAAGAAAAAAGCGGATGGTTCCGAACAGAAAAGTTTTGGGTCAAGACTGGGATCCGGTCTTCTTTGGACATTTAAAAACTTTTCCAACACAGCCGCATTCATTGTGGGAGGAATTTTTTTCAGATCCGTAACTTGGGACAGTGCTTGGACGCACATCCACGGTTTGTTTTTCACTCAGGATGGAATCATCCGGCCGTATATGTGGAAAGATTTCGCTTGGATTGTCGTGTTATTAAGCACAGGACATATATTAGGATATTGGATTTTTGAAAGAGGCAAATGGAAGGATGTTCCGGCTAAATTAGAATTTTCTATTTATCCGATCCTTACCCTGCTTTTTTGTCTATTGACCCCTGAAAATTCCATTCCGTTTATCTACTTCCAATTCTAAAGAGGGTCTTTTTTCGTTTTCACAAAATCAGTCTCTTTTACAATGTTTCCACATGGATAGTGAACGAAGACTGCCTCGTATCTCCCCAAGGGAATTTAGGGATTTTGAAGTTCACTTGGATTTGGACGGGGTCACTTTGTCCGGAAAATTAGGAAATATCTCCGAAGAAGGGCTTTGTTATCTGGGGGAAGACGATCTTCTGTCCGACGAACTTCAGAATGTGGTCTTAGGAACTATCCTTTGGGCGAGGGGAACCAAACGTATCTTCTTCGAAGGGAAAATCGTTTGGACACAAACGGCCGTTATTCGTGGTGTCAAATATTTCCTGGCAGGGATCCAATTTACCGAAAAACTTAATTTGAGCGATTCCTTGCTCGCCAGAAGTCTTGAAATTTGATTTTATCCACCTTACCTAAATTAAATATAATCAGAGGAATATTGTGAAAGAATTCAGAGTCTTGTTATTGGGCGGAACCGGTCTTGTCGGATCTCACGTATTGAAATCACTTCCTTTTTATTCCGAAATCTCCAAACTGATCGTTTGGGCAAGGGTCAGCAAAGTCCCTTTGAATCGAGACCCCATCGAAGTACAAAACGTATCTTGGGAAGCTTTGAAGGACGGTGCAATTCCTTTTCCCGATTCCATCGATGCAGTCGTATGTTGTTTGGGAACTACTATCTCTAAAGCAGGCTCTCAGGAAAAGTTTCGTGAAATCGATTACGAATATCCTTTGTTTGTTGCTAAGGCTGCGAAGGCGGCCGGGGTAAAAGCATTTTTGATCGTAACTGCCATCGGTTCCGATCCCGATTCCAAAATTTTTTATAATCGTGTGAAAGGAGAAACGGAAAGGGATTTGATTTCTCTCGGTTTTCCTTATTTGGGAATTTTTAGACCTTCTCTTCTTCTGGGCGAAAGGGAAGAACTTAGATTGGGGGAGAAAGTGGGAGAATTTCTCAGCTTTTTATTTCCATTTCCTCTTTTCGGACTCAAAAGATATCAACCGATTCGTGCGGACCTGGTCGCTATGTCTTTGTTAAAAGCTTTGGTTCGATGGGGAAATCTCACGGAAAAACCCGAATCCACTTTGGAAATTTTCGAATCCGACATGCTTCAGGATTTCGGACAAGGGAAATAATCGAATGGCAAGTTCGGCCCCTCAAAAACCATACAGCAAAACCAAATACATTTTTCTCAGTTATATTGTTCACCTAATTGTAGTAGTGTGGTATTTGTTCGTTAGGAACAGGGATGTAAAAATCCCGGAAGCCGCTCAAAAGTTCATAGATCAGGGTGGGAATTTTATCATCGCCGTTTTTCACGAAACCACTCTTTCTTTATACAGACATGCTACAGGGTATCTGCAAAAGAAAAAGAAAGCTCCTATGTTTGCATTGGTGTCACAGTCCAAAGACGGGGAGATCATCCACCAAACATTTGCTCGCTCTAATTTGAAAACGGTGCGTGGTTCTTCCACAAGAGGAGGAACTGGAGCTTTCCGTGCCATTCTAAAGGAAATGAAAGCGGGAGGAGTTCCTATTTTCACGGTGGATGGTCCCAAAGGCCCTCGACATGAAGTGAAACCGGGAGTGATTGCCACTGCTTCCCTCACTGGCTTTCCTATTCTATATCTTCATTCTCAGTACGACCGTTTTTGGCAGTTCAAAAGTTGGGACCGTCATTTTTTCCCTAAATTCGGAGCCAATCTTTATATCTCATACGGGGAACCGTTCTTTGTGCCTAAGGGTTTGGATGAATCCGGGATCGATGAATGGTCCAAAAAATTGGAAGATTTGATGAAGCAAAATGCCAAAGAATTGGAAGATTTGGTTCGGAAGAAACACCCGAACAATTCTATTGACAGTCAGCTTGAAATGAAAAGTTTAGCGAAGTAAGGTAAAAAAAACATGTCCTCTCAACAGAATTTTATATTTACGTCCGAATCGGTTTCCGAGGGACACCCAGACAAAGTCTGCGATCAAATTTCCGATGCCATCCTAGATGCTTTTCTTGCCCAAGATCCTAAATCCAGAGTAGCTTGTGAAACTCTAGTTACCACAAACCTTGTTGTAATTGCAGGTGAGATCACAAGTAAAGGAAAAGTAGACACTTCCGAAGTTGCCAGAGAAGTGATTCGTAAAATCGGATACAACGACATCAATCTATACTTTGATGCGGATTATGCGGTTGTTTCTTCCCATGTTCACAGTCAATCTCCTGACATCGCACAAGGTGTAAATGAAGGAGAAGGTCTTCATACGGAACAAGGAGCAGGGGACCAAGGTCTTATGTTCGGTTTTGCGATTGCGGAAACTCCTGAGCACATGCCTGCTCCTATTTTCTATTCTCATAAACTTTTGGAACATCTTGCAGAACTTCGCCATTCCAAAAAGATCGGCTGGCTTCGTCCTGATGCGAAATCTCAGGTGACCATCCAATACGAAAACGGAAAACCTAAGAAGGTAGATACCGTAGTCATTTCTACACAACACGCTCCCGGACTGACTCATAAACAAATCGAAGAAGCAGTCATCGAAGAATGTATTAAAAAAGTAATTCCTGCCGATTTATTGGGAAATCCTCGTTATTTCATCAATCCTACTGGTAAATTCGAGATCGGTGGTCCTCACGGAGATACCGGCTTAACAGGAAGAAAAATCATCGTAGATACTTACGGTGGAATGGGTCGTCATGGTGGAGGAGCTTTCTCCGGAAAAGATCCTTCTAAAGTAGATCGTTCTGCGGCGTATATCGGTCGTTATATTGCGAAAAACGTGGTTGCTGCAGGTCTTGCTCATAAATGTGAAGTGCAGCTTGCTTATGCGATCGGTGTTGCGGAACCTGTTTCCGTACTTGTGGATACTTTCGGAACGGGAACCATCCCTGAAGAAGAAATCGCAAAAAGAGTAAAAGCTACTTTTAAACTCACTCCTAAAGGCATCGTAGATACTTTGGATCTTCTCGGAAAAGGAAGAAAATACCAAGAGACCGCAGCTTACGGTCACTTCGGTAGAACAGGTTCTACATTTACTTGGGAAAAAACTGACAAAGCAGAAGCTTTAAAAAAAGGATAAGGAATGGGAGCACCTAGCCAATCTACTTCAGACAAAAAAGCAACTCGTGATGCCTACGGCGAAGCATTAGCCGAGTTAGGTGCTCTTAGGCAGGATATAGTGGTTTTGGATGCGGATCTTTCCGGTTCCACCAAAACCGCCGATTTCAAAAAGAAATTCCCGGAACGTTTCTTTAATGTGGGTGTCGCCGAACAAAACTTAGTTGGTCATGCGGCCGGTCTTTCTCTTTCCGGGTTTGTTCCTTTCGCTTCTTCTTTTGCTATGTTTCTTTCCGGCCGTGCCTGGGAAGTGGTTCGTAACAGCGTAGTGTATCCTAAACTCAATGTGAAATTAGTAGCATCTCACGGAGGAATCACCGTAGGAGAAGACGGTGCATCTCACCAATGTATTGAAGATTTTGCAATTATGAGAGTCATCCCTGAGATGACTGTGATTTGTCCTGCCGATTTTAACGAAACCAAACAAGTCATTCATGAAATCGCAGCCTACAAAGGCCCTGTTTATGTAAGAGTGGGGCGTCCTGCGATCCCTCTGATCCAAAGAGAAAATTATAAATTTCAAATCGGAAAAGCGGAAGTTCTTTCCGAAGGAAAAGACGTCTGTATCATCGCTTGCGGTGTGATGGTTTCCGAGGCAATGATTGCTGTAGAAGAGTTGAAAGCGAAAGGAATTTCCGCTACTCTTTTGAATATGGCAACCATCAAGCCGATCGATAAGGAAACAATCCTCGCCAAAGCAAAAGAATGCGGTGCCGTTGTGACTGCCGAAGAACATAACGTAGTCGGCGGTTTGGGTTCTGCAGTTTCCGAGTTTTTATCCGAGGAATATCCTGTTCCTGTTTTAAAAGTGGGAATGAAAGATACTTTCGGAAAGTCGGGAACTTGGGGCGGTCTAATGGATTATTTCGGACTTCGTGCCAAAGATGTAGTTTCTCACGCTGAACAAGCCATCGCAAAAAAGAAAAAATAATCTGGAGGTTTCCGGATGACTGTATTCGCAAATACCGCTCAACCGGGAACTTTGGAAGAGGTCGAACTGTCCGTAAAGGACTCGGGCGGCCCCTGGAAAGTCGTACTTTGGGACGACGACCATCATACGTACGATTATGTGATCGAAATGTTGATGGAAGTCTGCCAGATCACTTGGGAAAAAGCGTTCCAACATGCGATTGAAGTGGATACGAAAAAGAAAACAATCGTGTTTATTGGAGAATTGGAACATGCCGAATTTGTGCAGGAAAGAATTTCCGACTTCGGCCCGGATCCCAGAATGACAAGTTCCAAAGGATCCATGACTGCTACTTTAGAACATTAGATTTCTTTAAATTTTCGATTTCTCTCCGACCTAGTTGTGAATTCGACTTTAATCTTTCTTTTCCAATGCCAATTCTCTAGTAGGCACAACAATACTTGAAACGGATTCGTTCGTATCGACTTTTACGTTCGTGGTAGGATTATAAGTGTCGATTTGAAAATCTCCATCCACAATGAACTGATAATGATATTCACCAGGTAGAAGTTTTTTCTCTAAGTAAAAAATCCCGTTTCTTTCTTTTTTTAGAAAGTCGTGTTCCGGGTTCCAATCGTTGAAATTTCCAACTAGACTGACCACTTCCGCATTCGGCAGATACATTTGGAACCGAACCGTACGCAGATCTATTTCTTCGGAATTAGAATCTTCTAAAACAGTAGTGGTGATTTGGCGGTTCGTATCTTTTCTTTCTAAAATGAATCTGGATAAAAATGATCCTGATCCGTCTTCCACCTTATCGATGTTCTCTGAATCAAAAGTAAGCAGTCCGTTCACTCTGAACTTATATTCATAAACCGGATCGTCTTGATAATCGGGAGCGATTAAATTCGGCTCTACCACAAGATAATAGATTCCGTATTTATTTCTTTTCATAGGTAGGCATTCCCAATGGGAAAAGTTGCCGCAAATTTCCACAGATTCGTCTCTGAGGCCATTGTATGAGAAAAGGATTCCTCTTTTTAGAAGGCGGTTCGTCTCCAAGTAAGATTCCACATCCAAATAACGAATGTATCTGGGAGAGATATTCTTCTTCAAACTTTCCAATTGCCAAAGATAATAGACTGTGTCTTGGTTTTCTGTTTCATCGGTCAGGGAAAGTTCGCTGGAGGAAAACCCTCCTACCCATTCCAGGGCGTCCTGCCCGAAAAGACCCAAGGTGGAAAAGATTAAAATGAGTGGCAGAGCAAAATACAGTCTTTTTGGCTTCATTTTCAAGATCACTTCTATCATTTTCGGCAGATTTAGGAAAAGGGGATGATAGGATTTTTTATTCGGAAGGATCTGACATAATAAAAAAAAATTCTGCCATTTTTGGAAGAGTCCGATATTTAAGTAGGAAACGCATCCTCATATATGCCCGAGCCGAAAGATAATCTAAATCCGGAAGAAATACAGCAGATTGAAAGTTTGCTTTCGGCCTTAAATAAAAACCCTCAGACATCGGAGGATTTGAATCCGATGGCGCGCATTCTGCGTGAGAAGCTTGGTTATACGGAACCGTTCCAACAACCACAGCAAGAAGAGGAAAGCCCCGATTCTTTCGGAGACGATAGCGGCAGTGCGGATGGGGATGACGATGTATTTGGCGGAGGTACCACAGATGACGATTCCGGTCCGCCTCCTTTCCGCAACTTGGAAGCGGATGATGACATTGACTTAGATGAATTATTGAATGAGGGAGAAACAAAACGAGAAACTCCTTCCGGTGGTGATTTTGACGACTTCGACACCACACCTTCCACAGAACCTGTATTAGATGATTTTGATACTACTGCCTCCGATGATCCATTTGCGGATTTGGGAGGAGATACCACAACGGAACCTTCCGATTCGGTTCCCGGTTTTGACGATGATTTCGGTACGACCCCTGCTGCCACGGATGAGGATCCATTTGCGGATCTTGGCGGAGGTACCACAACCGATACTCCTTCTTTCGGAGAGGACGATCCGTTCGGCGGCTTAGATAGCCCTGCGTCCGAGGAAACTCTAGGAGATGATCCTTTCGGTGGTTTGGATTTGACTCCTTCTCAACCGGATAGTTCTGATAATTTTGATTTCGGTTCCACTCCTACAGAGGAGCCTTCCTTCGGAGAAGATCCATTTGCGGATCTTGGCGGAGGTACCACAACCGATACTCCTTCTTTCGGAGAAGACGATCCGTTCGGCGGCTTGGGTGGTCCATCTTCCGGGGAACCTTCCGGAGACGATCCTTTTGCCAATTTGGGAGGAGGCGACGATATCGGTGGCGCTGATCCATTTGCGGATCTTGGCGGAGGTACCACAACAGAACCCTCTTTCGGAAACGATGATCCGTTTGGCGGCCTAGAAGCTCCTGCTACCACGGGAGGAGATGCCGACTTCGGAGACTTAGGCGGAGGATTCGACGACCCTACACCGACTTCCAATACATCCACCTCGGACGGATTTGATGATCCTTTCGGCGACCTTGGCGTAGGAATGGATCCTCCCGGTTTGGATGACGCACCTTCCTTTGACGACTTTGCACCTTCTATCGACGATATGCCTATTTCCACGATGGAGTCTTCGACGGACTTCGGAGACGGAGGAGGCGGTTTCGACGACGACCTCATGTCTCTTGGAAAAGAGGAGGAAGGCCCCGAAGAAGGATTGGAAGACGGTTTGCAGGATGAAGACCTCGCCGTCATTCAAAGCGAATTAGTAAAATATCCGCCTAAACTAAGACGTACGATCATTGATACGATCGTAAACAACAGAGTTCCTGTTCGAAATCAAAAAGAACTGATCGAACTCATCAAGGCACAACAGAAACCGGAAGATATAGCTACTTTCTTAGGTGCATTGTTAGGTGAGAGAGTCGAACTCAGCGATTCCAGTGGAAAGTTCTCTCCCGACGGAGTTCCTATCATTGCGAGCAGAGACGCCTATACGAAAGAAGGTGCGATTCGCAGAAGAGAACTTATTCGCAGAACTTTTATTTCCTCCGCAGCTGCCATTCTGCTGGTTGTAGGATTGGTATCTCTTTATAAATACGTGATCGTTCCTTTCCGTGCGGAAGCGCAGTATGCTCTCGGATTGGAAAAAATCGAAGAATATAGTTATACTACGGATGCATTGGAAAAGAAAAAACTTTTAGCCGATGCTGAAAACTATTTCATAAAAGGGGAAGAAATCTTCCCGCATAACTTAAAATATCTGAACGAATATTGCCTTGCGTATGCCAGAGCAGGACAATATGACCGTGCATTCGAAAAATGTTTCGGAAAGGTGGAACCCGATTTCGGTTACGAACCGGAAGATAAGGAACACAAACGTGCTTGGGAAAACAGAAAAGAAGTTCCTAATATTAGTTTTGCGAAAAAAACGGAATGGAACGATGCGGGAGTCGAGACTGCAGGCCGCAAACCTTTGTCCGAACTCGCATTTTATCTGACCTCTCAGGACAAAGTTCCTAGAAAGGTGATTAAAGCGGGGGCCTATATAGCTTCTCGTTTGAAATACAATGTCCATGACGTACAAACTTACATCAGCTTGGGGAAATTTCATTCCTTCAATAGAAAAGATTTCATAGACGTTCCTCCCGGAAGTAACCGCAAAAAATATAAAAACGATCATTTGGCGATCGAATATTTCAAAAGAGTATTCACGGATGCGAACGATCCGAACAACGTGGATGCGATCGCAGGAATTGCGAAGATATTCTACAACAAACAAGAGTTCGGAACAGCAGTTAAATATTATAACGATATCATAGAAAAATATCCTAAAAACCCCATCGGTCACGGCGGAATTCTTTCCACTTACATCGAAATGTGGAAAAGGGACAACAACCCTCAATTCGTTCTAAATCACCACAGACAGGTGAGAAACGCATTGAATATAGAAGACGAATTATCTCTTCCTATTTTGGCGAAACTTGCATCGTTTTACATCGATTTGGATTCGGAAGAAGTTCGAATCAAATACAATATCAATCCGGAAGACCAAGTAACTGGAATGGAAATCGACGACAACGTAGAATACCTTTTGAATATCGCCTATGGAAAAGAAGGCGGAAGTAAATTCGCCGAAGGATATTACCAAAGAGCAAGATACTACTTTAAAAAAGAGGAAGCGGCTCGTGCTCTCAAACAATTGGAACTTTCCTCTACTTACGACGTAAGGCATTATCTTGCCGTTCTTTTGATGGCCGAATACTACATCCAAGTCGAAAATTACGACGAAGCGGTGAAGTTGCTGAGAGAATCCGACAATCGTTACGAATTGTATAAGGATCGTCTCGGTGAACGAGATGAAGACGAAACTCTTTTGGAAGGAAGACCTGGAAGGATTTCCTTCGACCTGGGAAAAATCCAATTATTGGAATCCGCAGGCGTCAACAAAACAGACAATATACGGGAATTTCCCGGCCGCAAAGTATATCCTGAAAGAAGTTTAGGGACTTTATCTTTCGAAGAGAAGGAAAGAAGAAACGGACTTTATTCCGCAAGGGAATCGTTCGAAAAAGCTTTGGAGAGAGGAATTGCAAACGATCCTAAAATCCTAAGGGAATGTTATTATTTCCTAGGATGGATCGACTATACTCACGGTGAGTTTGCACAAGCTCTTGATTTTTGGGCGGAACTTCCGGAGGAAGATATTTATAACAACCCCACTCTTCTTTTAGGCAAAGGAAATTCCTTTTACTATACGAGACAATACAATGCAGCTCTTGGAAATTACCTCAAACTCAAAGACGATTACGAATTGAAAGAGCAGACGTTGGGAAGAACCGATTCCGAAAACTCGGATCACAGAGAAGTATTTGAAACCTTAACAGCGCTTTACAACAACATCGGTGCCGTATATGAGAAGAAGCAGGATACCATCAACGCTTTGAAATATTACTGGAAGGCGATGGAAACCGCTCGTAAGATAGGAACTGTGAGTGAGATTGCGACATCGAACAAAGATTTGGTGTTTGCTCGCACCAGACTAGACAGGGAACCTTTGTTGGAAGATTGGCTCCCGCCTACTCTGGATAAGATGAAAAACATTAAAAAGTAATTTTATGTTTTTTTGCGGAGTCTTTCTCTGAGACCTAGCAGTAGAAAATAAAAAGTTTCCCACATTCTTCTGATTCGGAAAGGACGAGCGATGATTCTCCACAGCCATGTGAGTCCTTTTGATTTGAAATAATCGGGGGCTTTTTTGTCCGCACCGGACAACATGTCCAAAGCTCCTCCTACTCCGATCACAACCGCTTTTCCGAAGAACCCTGTGTTATTTTCGATCCATACTTCTTGTTCCGGAAAGTCCATAGCAAGGAAAATGATATCAGGGCCTGTTTTTCGAATGGCTTCCTTCACTCTCATTTCTCTCTGGCGGTCCAAATGACCCGCTTGTCTTCCTACGATACGAACTCTAGGAAAATGTCTTGTTAGGTTAAAGAAAACTCTTTCTATGATTTCGTCTTTGGATCCGAAAATAAAGATCGTGAACTCTTTGAGTTCCGCTAAACGGATCAGATCCATCATCACTGCGATGGGAGTCACTCTCTCTTTGAGGCGTCCGGAACTCATCCAATTGATACCCGCTCCCTCTACAAGAATGGTGCCTGCTTTTTCCGTAATTCTATGAAGTGGTTTGCCCGGTCTCATCCTCATCAATTTGATGGGATCGAGAAATAGGACATGGTGCATTGCTTCTTTTTTTTCCAAAACACGGAAGAGTTTGGCTATCGCCTCGTCCGTTGTAACATTGTCAATGGGAACTCCAAGGACTTTCAAGGTTTCTAATTTAGAAACGTCTATGTTCTGGTATTCGAGAAGGATGTCTCTTTCTTCTTTGGAAGAGTTGTGAACAATTTCACTTGGTTGCTTCATGAATCCTTCTATTTCCTTTTGTACTTAGGAAAAACCTTAGCCTTCCGTCCTTCTGGTGTCGCCTCTAAAATTTTCAGGAAGCTCTTTTTTTCACTTGGATTTTTTCTTGTGAGACGAAGACTCAAGGGAAAGATGCATCGTTTTATTGTTTTCAGTTTTTTCCTTCTTTTATGCCTGGCTAGCGATAGTTATGCGGAAGAAGTCTCTATCTTCGGCACCATTAAGAACGGAACCCACGGAGGATCCGGCAAGGCAGATTCCATCCGACTCATCGCACTGCAAGGAGCAATGCTCCCTTTGACTGAGATCGGGGCTCAAAACGGAAGTTTTCGTTTTCCTCCTGTCGAGGCTCCCGAAGGAGCACCTTTGCTTGTGCAGGTGGTTTATAAGGGAGTCAATTACAACAAGATCATTCCTCCTGTTCCCAAGTTTCGGACATCTCCGCAAGAAGTCATCGTATTTGAAACGGGCGATTCATGGAAAGATATGGGAGTGAAAAGTTTTATGCAGGTCATGCGTGAAAAAGAAGGGCTTCGCATATATAAACTTTTCCTTTTGGAAAATACGAGCAAACCTCCTAGATCCTTTTTCTCTTCCGAAAAACAAATGGAATATTTCGTGCCTAAGGAAGCGAAAGAAGTTTTTGCCCAATTGCAGCAACCGGAAAGTAAAATGGCCATTCCATTAAGCACTCCCGAAGGCAAAAACGGAGGGAAGTATTTGGACAGAGCCGTTCTTCCTGGAGTCTCTCAACTTCAAATCAGTTACTTCATTCCGAACAGTGTGGAAGTTTTGGAAGAAAAACTTTTGTTGGAAGGAGAAGCGGGAGCATTTCCTGTTTTTCTAAAACCGAAAGATATGAAGATGGAACTTTTGTCAGGTGGAACTATCTCTGAATTGCATAACAACATTCCTCCTGAGATCAGCGCTTATTCCATCGTTTCCGATACGGAACCTAAAATCATTAAACTCAAGTTTATCGGTGGAAAACCTTTGCCTACGGTTAGAAATACGAATCCTGAAATTTCGAACGGTACGATCCTGGAAACTTGGGAAAAATCGCTCGCGGCCGTCTTTGTTTTTCTTGCAGTTTTTATGTGTCTCTATTTCTATTTGGATTACAAATTTCAAGCAAAGGATTAAGATCTATGACATCTTCCCAACCGGAATCAAAATCGCTTCTTCGATTTTTCGGCTTAGCCGAATTATCCGCTCACGGTCCCAAGGGCATTTTGGCTTTTTGGGTGATTCTGGGAATGGCGTTCTTTTTGTTCGGAGACCAGAATTTGATCGCTCCGAATATGAAAAATATTGCGGCTTCTTTCGGGATTACGGATCAGAAAGAAATCGATTGGAAGTTCGGCGGGTTGATACCTATCCTTTTTTTCATTCTGGGGGGAATCGTTTCCCTTTCTATGGGTTACTTTTCACAGATTTTCTCCAGAAAGCGTTTGTTAGTTGCAACAGTATTTCTGGGAGAAATTCCCTGTCTTTTGACTGCCTTTGCGGATAATTACGATCAGTTCCTCATCTTGCGTACATTATGCGGATTCGGATTGGGAGGAATTTTTCCTCTTCTATTCAGTCTCATCGGAGATTATTTTTCCACACAATCCAGAGGAATCGCAGTCGGTTATGTTTCTCTTGCCATGGGGTTAGGAGTGGGGGTGGGACAGCTCGTAGGAGGAATTTTGGGAGGCGCAGATCCCATCAATGGTTGGAGAGATTCGTTCCTTTATATGTCCGTTCCTTCTTTCGCTTTCGTTTTCATTTATATGTTCTTTTGCCAGGAACCGAAGAGGGGAGGAGCGGAAGAGATTCAAGGCGCGGACGAACTTTCCCATAAAATCAGTCTGAAAGACTTCAAGGTTTTGTTTCATAACAAAACGAATTTGGGAGCCTTCTTACAGGCATTACCCGGTTGCATTCCTTGGGGAGTGTTTTTCGTATTTTTGGCGGATTACTACGAGCATACATATCATTTACAGAAAGAGTCCGCTGCCGGACTCATTACATTTGCTGCCATCGGGATCTTTATCGGAACTTTTTTCGGAGGAGTTCTAGGGCAATATCTCTACGGCCTGAATCGAAAATATCAGCCTTTACTTTGTTTGGTGACTACAACGATCGGTGTAGTTCCTGCGATAGCACTTCTTTATTCTCATTCAATCGCACATGATCCGATTCCTTTTATCGCTCTAAATATCTTTACCGGAGTTTTGATCTCCATCACAGGCCCGAATGTACGTTCTGTCCTGATCAATGTGAACACTCCCAAAGCGAGAAGCGCTATCTTTTCGGTATATAACCTTACGGACGATTTAGGAAAAGGATTGGGTCCTGCCATCTCTGCCATCATTTTGGGAATTGCACCGGATGATCGAGGTTTGGCACTTTCCATTTCCATATTATTTTGGATTCCTTGCGCTCTTGCCTGGTTCTTGATTTATTTTAATTATGAAAAAGACGAAAATTCGATGAAAGAACAACTGAAATCGGAATTGAAACAGCAAAGGGTTTAAATTTGAAACATTTTCTTTTGGATATAGAAGGGACGACTGCTCCTATTTCTTTCGTGCACGAAGTTTTATTTCCTTACGCAAAGAAGAGGCTGGACTCTTTTTTAAAAACATACTCCTGGCCGGAAGACTTATTCTCTTTGATCGAACAGGAGTTTACAAAGGATAAAAAGGGAAAAGATGTTAAGTTTTCCGATCTTTTTCCCGCATCGGTATCTTTGACAAAAGAGAATGTATCGTCTTATTTTAGTTATTTGATCAGTGTGGACAGAAAGTTTGGTCCTTTAAAAGAGATCCAAGGAAAAATCTGGAAAGAAGGTTATGAGTCTTCCGAGATTCAAAGTACAATCTATCCGGATGTGGTCGATTTTCTCAAACAAGCCAAAGAAAAAGGAATTCTCTGTCACGTATATTCCTCAGGAAGTGTGGAAGCTCAAATTCTCATTTATCGTTATTCCAATTTCGGTGATCTCACCGGCTATTTTTCCTCTTATTTCGATACCTCCGTGGGTGGAAAAAGAGAAGTTGGAAGTTATCAGAATATATTACAAACATTAGGTGCCTCAGCAGAAGAAGTTTCCTTTTTTACTGACATTGTAGAAGAAGCGGAAGCGGCAAACTCGGCTGGGATTCGATCTTTTATTTTGGATCGACCTGGGAATCTACCTCAGCGCCAACATTCATTTTCGGTGATGCAAAAGCTCGAGATAACTTCTTTATAATTATTTTTTTTTGTTCTTCAGGTCAGGAAGTTTGATTTCGATTTGTTTCAAACGATTCCAAATTCTCTTTAAGGTGACTCTAAAATCTTCCTTCTCTGTCGATTTTTCCTGAGACTGAGCAGTCGGTTGTTGGAGGCTTACCATTTTAGAAATAGGGACGGACGAATTCTGAGGAGCAATCGCATTCAGACCCAAATCTATTTTTAAATACTTTCTTTTGATGATTTTAAAATCGATCTTAGCGTTGAGTAATCTTACTATTTCGAGTATGATCGCCCACTTCACTTTGTTCGGTGAGAGTGTTTCATAGTTTTCGATCAGTTCGTTAAAGAGCCTCATCGTAACCTTTGGATTGCTATGGAAAAGAAGGAAACGAAAGTGGATGTTTCCTTTTAGATCTTGAGTGATGATCAAGTCGTTGTGAGAGAACTCCTTAAAAGGAGGAAAGTCCACCAAACGAACCACAATCGAATTCACCAAATCCAAACTATTATTGATTTCCGTTTCCGGATGTACTTTGATCGAATAAGTGATTTCATCGTCAGGAATTACGTCTTTAATGAAACTGATGAAGTTGACCTGGTCTTTGAATGGAACCTCTTTCATTACTTCCAAACGGGAAAGTTCGATGATATCATCCATCACAGTATCAATGGACGATTGAATGGACAGTACTTCCTTGATGATCGTCTTCTCTTTCGCTTTTTCAGTACCTTCTCTGAACGATTTCAATTTCTCTTTCATCTGTTGAAGAGGGCCGGAAATCATCGCATCCATGTAAAAGAAAATCTTTTCCCGCAATGAATCCGCTTCTTTCAATCGGTCGTATCTGCTTTGTAGCTTTCGTTTCATCATAAGAAATTGGAAACGAAGAGCCAGAGTCATCAAAAGAAGATAAACTAAAAAGCTGGTTTCTAAAGAGGACGTCGCATTCAAATACCCTCTTTCGATCAGAACTTCTTTAAAGATCGCATAAAGAAGATACACTAAGGCAGTCAAATGGATCAAGGCGCCTTTTGCATTCTCTCTTAACTTATGAAAGGTGAGATAGGTCGCATAACCGACTACGAAGAAAAGGTGGATGTCCCAATATCCGATGAAGTTGTACCAAAATACAGGTTTTGGAATTACGATAAATACGAGCAAAAATAGAATTTGGAAAACTAAGTAAACCAGTTGGTAACGGAAAGGTTTAAGCTCGAAAAAGTCCTGAATGAATTTGATGAACCCATAAGGAAGGATAAGTAAAAATCCGTACTCTATGAGTTTGAATGCCAAAAAATGATCCCAAAGAAGAAATCTGGATTCGTTTCTGGACAGTTCGAACGCAGAGAAGATAAGTGCAAGGATACTGAAACTCAAGTATTCTTTTTTATCAGGCATTTTGAAATAATTGATAAAGAAGAATAATGCGATGAAGAGATAAAAGCCGACAAATATAAGTTCTACGAGGGAGTCGTAGAAATTTCCTTCCAAAGCTTCCTCATAAGTAACCACTCGTATCGGACCGGTAATGATCCCTGCGGAAGTGCTTAGATCGGAATCGATTTTAATGACTAAAATGTTTTCCCCTTCCAAAAGGAGATGATGAGGGATCGGATAAATTCTAGGTCTTCCGAAGGAATAGTCGTCCGGGTTTTCTCCGAAAGCGGAATTGTTTTTTCCGATTAACACTCCATTGATGAAAACTTCGTCCGATTGATAGATCCTTCCTAATTGCAGAGACAAAGATTTTTCGTTTTGATCTTTTGTGATTTCGAAGGATTTACGAATCCAGATAGGGCCTCTATAGGAACGATTTATGTTTCTGAAGTTTCCTGGGACTTTAGTTAGTTCCAAAGAGTTCGCATTGAAGTCAGGATTGAGAATGTCCGTAGAATGTTCGAATTGGATTCCCCAGTCTTCTCCTTCCAAGGAAACGGCCACGGTGGATTTGTCCGTAACTCTGGAGCAGTCTGCAAAACCAACTAACAAAAGTAATAGAGCGATCTGAAGGAAAAAACGATTTTTGATCATATCTTTTTCCCTTTTTCCGGGAATTTCACTGTGAACTTAGCTCCCATTCCTTCCGCCGATTTTAAGGTTACTGACCCGCCTAAAAAGTTGGCTGTAGCTTGCACTAAAGTAAGTCCGATTCCGGCGCCCGGAATTTCGCTTTTGGTTTCTTTGTAACCTCGAACGAATTTTTGGAATATGGTTTCCATTTCGATTTGGCTAAGTCCCAAACCCTCATCCGTCACAACCAAATAGTCGAATCCGTCTTTTTGATAAAACTCTATACTTACTTCCGTTTGTATATTCGTATAGATGTATGCGTTTTCCACCAAGTTACGGATGATCGCAAACAATAGTTCAGGGGGTTGATGAATTTCGAGTGATGCCGGTTTTACTTCTATGGAAGTGTTTTTTCTTTTTTGTCCAAGATGGTTTTCAATCGATTCAACACAAGTAAGGATGAGTTCGCTGACATTAAAAGTTTCGAATTTAGGCTGATAGGTTTTGTCTTCCAGTTTTTTTAATAGAAGAGCTTCTTCCACCATATAACTCATGTAAGAAATATGATCTTCCGCTTTTTTGATGATTTCCGTAGGGGATAAAGCCTTTACTGCTGCTTTAGATTTTGACTTGGTAGCGGGAGCTTTGTTCGGTCTTGAGATTTTATCGATTGCGATATAGATCTTTTCCATCCCTGATTTGAATTCGCTGGAAAGGTTGAGCAAAAAGCCGGTTTTGACTCTTTCCATTTGGATCAGGTCTTTTTCCTGAGACATGAAGTTTTGAAGTCCTAACACCATATCATTGGAAAGCTGGATGGAGATCATAACTAAAAATAATAAGAATCCTAGGAAGATCGTGCCTGGAAAGGATATGATTTCCAGCGCAGAAAGACTGTCGATCAAGATGGTAGGCAAAAGGCATCCTAAGCCGATTAGAATATAGCGAAGTTTGATTATGTTTTGTCTTCCGTGTTTGAGGAAGAGATAGGAAGCAAGTCCTAAGGCTACCGGTAGAGCGTAGTTGAAAAGAGCGATGACTAAGATCCAAGATTTGGGAGTTCTAAAGAAAAAGGTGATGATGAATAAAATTCCCAAAAAGACTTCATAACAAAGCAGAACCAGATTTCTTTTCACTTTCAAATATTGATGAAGAAAGTTGAGAAAAAAAGGAGGAAGGCAGATCAGTACCAGAAGTTCCACCACGTAAGACCAAGTGAAACTTTCGAACAAAATGTTCCTATGTTGGGTTCTTAAAAGGACGTAAAATCCTATGAAAATGGAAAACAGAGCGAAGAAAAAATTCTCTCCCGTTCTTCCTCGAACGATCGATCCTACTAGGAAATAAATTCCCATAAAGATGAATACGTATCCGCACACCATCGGAAAGATTTCGCTTGTGAACAGATTTTGTCTGAGTTTTCTTTCTTTATCAAGAACCGGGGCTACTTTCAGTCCGTTTAAGTTTGTGGCTGCATAAATTCGAATCGCGATGGTATTGTTTCCCGCTTTGAGAAGGTGAGTGGGAAGAGAGTAGATTCTCACTTTCTGAAAATCGACATCTAATTTAGGTAATACGTTCCCCGTTTTGTCGATCAGAGTTCCGTTCAGATAGAACTCATCTATATCCCTGATTCTTCCCAATTGAATGGCGATCGGTTCTGCGGGAGTTGTGAAATTTTCAGGAAGAAGGAAGGAACATCGATACCAATGGTATCCTGTTAGGTTTTCCGTTTTGGAAATACCGTAATCGGGAACCGATCGTTTCACCCAGAAACTTTCCTCTACGGATTCGTCTCTCCAGTCGAGATTGTCTCCTTTTCTGAATTGCCAATTGTCGACTAACGTAATAGGGCGATCCCACGAGGATATGAAAGTCCCGCAGGATTCGCTTTTGATTTCCGAGGTGAATAATACCGAGAAAAGGATCACTCCTAATCCCAGTTTGCTGAGACTGGAAGAAGAAATCATATCGGCTCGACGTTTCGAATTGCCTCTTCGATTTCTTTGAGCTGAGTGGAGATACGCGCATCGATCGCTCCCACGTCGGTTTCGATGATAACTCCGCCTCGATCCACACGAGAGTCTTCGTAGATATTGACTTTACGAAGAGATTCCATAAGTTTGATGAGTTCGTCTTTGTGAGCCGTGGTAAGTTCAAGGTCGGCAAAGTTAACTCTGATATCGATACGGTCACGGTCTTTGATTCGTTTCATCGCTTCGCGGATATTATTTAGAACGATTTCTTTACGTTCGATGATTTCGTCTTTGATTACTTTTCTGGCGATGACTAGAATCATCTCCACCATTTGTTTTTCGGAAGCGGCGATCATTTCTTCCCGAATGTCGATCGCCTTACCGATGATTGTTCCTAATCGGTCGATGAGTCGTCTAACTTCCCCTTGACCTTTTTTGAAACCGACTTCTCTACCTGCATCGTAACCTTTTTGGTAAGCTTCGTGTTCGATCTCGGCCTGTTTCATTTCGGCCTCTTTGATCATCCTTTCCACTTCCATTTTGGCGCGGTCTAAGATTTGTTCCGCTTTGGCCCGACCCGAATCCTCTTCCAGTTTGATTTTTTCTTTGGAGTCTTGGATCATTTGGAAGGCTTTCGTTCTGCCTTCCTCTTCGATTTCTTTTGCGCGTTTTTTTGCGTCTTCTAAGAGCTGTCTGACTTGCTCTTCCGTTTCTTGTCTGTATCTTTGCAGTTCGGCTTCGATCTCTTCGATCGAGGGACCTTGGTACTGCTCTATGATATTTCCTTCTTGGTCGATTTCGAAATCGTCTTGTTCGTCTGATTTATGAAATTTTTTATACTTATCCGGAAGTTGGATCTCAACTTCTTCTTGTAAGTCGGCAATCTGGATGGGTTTAAATACTAACTTTGCCATATACTTACTTCATTCTCCAAAGTTTCACTTTGCCTTCTTCGATGTCTTCTCTCAGTCGGTCTAAAATCCCTTTTTGGGATTCTTCGATTTCGGCAAGAGAAACAGGGCCTAACGAATCCCATTCGACTCGAATCTCTTTGATCAGCCAAGCTTCGAGATTTTCGAAGATCTGTTGCTTGAACGAAGTTTCCACTCCCTTTAGAGCGCAGGCTATCACTAAAGGATGGATTTCTGAGAAAAATCGAGTCAGACTCGTTCTTCCTAAAAAGAGCAAGTCCTCCATACGAAGGTAGTGTTCTATTATAGTTTCGGCAAATTCAGGGCTTTTTTTCTGAATTCGGTCGATTAAATTTTGAGAATGTAAAAAAGGGAGACGGGTGAGCAGTTCTCCTGCGGTTTTGGCCTTTCTGCTTTTGACCTTGCCTACTGGCATTTTTTTTTCGATCAGGTCGGATTTGAATCTAAGGAATCTTTCCAATTCGTCTCTTTCCCTTTCGGAATGGAAATCGATTTGGGAGATGGCTAGTATGATTTCTTCTCTCAGGGAATCCGGATAAAGGGAAATGACTTCTGCGGCTTTTTCAGGGTCGGAGAATGCCAAAAGGCGAGCGATGACCCGAGGAGATTCCTCACTGGCAAGTCGTGCCAGCTCTTCTTTGCTTTTTTGGGAGAGAGTTTCCAGGTAGGATTGGGAATTTTCCTCTTCTTGCAGGATTTCTTCCAGAAGTGCTGCCAGTTCGTTTTCGGGAGGGGTGGGTTTTTGTGGTACCTCCTCCATTCCCCGATACAAAGAATCCACAAAAACTTCTTTTTGCTGCTTTGCCGGCTTAAAATGCAACTGAGTGGCAGGAATCGGAACCGGTTTTTTCTTCAAAAAGTCCGTAAAGGACAGAAGAATATTTCGTTCCTCTTTCAAGGTAGGTTTCACATTGTCCCCGACCTTTTCCAAAAGTTTTTCGATTTCTTCTGTTTTTAGATGATCGAAGACTTCGTCCGGCAGATAACGACCCAAAATTTGGTAGGCGAGAGCTGCTTTGTTTTTGCCGGAATTCCTTTGCATTTGGGTGACATAATAGTAGGGAGGCTTGTGCTGTACAAACTAATTTTTTTACCTCGATGGGAATCTGAAAGAAGAGGGCAGTCGTTCTTTGTAAGAGGTACTACATTTTCTCTAATGTAGTATTTTTCCAGACAAGACAAATCTTCCTTTTCAAAAGAAGAATCGTCTCATTTGGTGAGATGGTGACATTGCGATTGGGAAAAAGCCCGTTCCTGTTTTTATTTCTTCTTTTCTTTTGGAATTGCAATCCGTCTCATCCAGAACTTCGAGTGAAAGAAGGGAAAATCGATCTTTCCCATTTCGATTTTAGCTCAGGTCAGTTCGTAACATTGGAAGGAGACTGGGAATTTTATCCCGATCAATTTTTATCTCCTGATGTTCCTCCTCCATCTAATCCCTATTATCTGACTGTTCCTAAACTTTGGAATCAGGCTCCTGTCACATCTTCGTTTCGTGATGGACAGGGATATGGAACCTATCGTTTGGAAATCAAACTTCCTCCGAAAGAAGACAGATACGCTGTTTATGCTCCCGAACAAAGAACCGCATTTAGAATCTTTATGGGAGAAAGAAGCATTCACAGCGGAAGAGTGGGGACTTCTATGAAAAGTTCCCTCCCTAGTTTGCAGGGACAAAACTTCATTCATCCTGGAAAAGACTCGGTCGTATTTCTAATGCATGTTTCCAACTTCCATCATAAAGAAGGAGGGATCGTGTCTCCTCCTTTGATCGGAAACGGAGAATCCGTACAGAACTATGTTCTTGCGAAAGGCACTTTGGATCTGGCATTCACCGGTGCGATTTTTATGTTCGGAATCTATCACTTCATTCTGTTTTTCTATCGCAACAAACAGAAAGAAGCTTTCTTTTTCGGACTGTTCTGTCTCATCTTTTCCGTCAGAATTCTTTTTACGGGAAGCAAAACCATCTATGCGATCACAGAATCCATACCTTGGGATCTGATGATGTATGTAGACTACGGCACCTCGTTTTTGTTAAGTGCCGTCTTTCTCTGGTTTATCGAAGGTCTTTTCCCCAGATTCATAAATACGAACCTCATCCGGTTCTATACCGCAGTTGTTTTCTTCTTATTGGTTTTGATCTTGATTCTTCCTCCGATCCAATACACAAAGTTCGAAACTCTGTTTCAGATTTTAGGACTGGTTGTCTTTGCTTCCGTTTTAATGCGGCTGTGGCAGATGTATCTTAGAAGGCTTCCCGAGGCAGGAATCTTTCTTTTAGGTTCTCTTTTGTTGTTTTTGGGTTTCTTTGCGGACGTATTGACCGCATTCAAAGGACAAGGTGAATCTTCTCTTTCTCAAGTATGTTTGTTTTTATTTTTCGGGGTTCAATCCACAATCATCACTCTTCGCACTGCGAGAACATTCGATAAAAGAAAACAATTGAAGGATGATTTCGAAACATCGAACGATACTTTCATCCAAACGAATCGTTTTTATGAAAAGTTCATTCCTAGGGAATTTTTGCATTATCTGGAAAAGGCTGGTATCGAAGATGTCTCGTTAGGCGATAGCAACCAGAGAGAGATGACTGTCGTTTTCGCAGACATAATGGAGTATTGGGACATCATATACAGCGTTCCCTTGGAGAATCGAATTCTTTTCACCAACTCTTATTTGGGTAGAATCGGTCCGTGCATTAGTAAAAACAACGGCTTTATAGATAAATATATCGGAAGTGCCGTCATGGCATTGTTTGACGGAGGGATCCAGAATGCGATCGCTGCGGCAACGGACATCCAATGGGAATTGGAAAAATACAACGTAAGAAGAAAGGAATATGGATATATTCCTCTTCATGCAGGAGTGGGAATTCACTCCGGTGATACCATGCTCGGGATTTTAGGGGAAGCGGAGAGGATGGAAAGCACAGTGATTTCCGATACGGTGAATTTGGCCAGCCGCATCCAAGGTCTCACAAAAACATATTCCGCAAGAGTTCTTGTTAGTTTAACGACTCTTATGCTACATGAAGATTTGGATACGATTCCTTACCGCATTTTGGATTTCGTGAGAGTGAAAGGAAAAACCGAAACAGTTATGATTGCGGAAGTATTGATCCCCGGTATCGACGAGGTTTCCGATCGTAAAATCCAGAACAAAGATCTGTTTGAGTCCGCTATATTCGATTATGAAAGAGCAAATTTCGCATCCGCATTGGAAGGGTTTCATACTGTGTATAACGAGAACCCGGAAGATAAAGCGGCAGAAATCTATATTAAAAGATCCGAATATTTTCAGTCGGCAGGCGTAGGAGAAGGCTGGGACGGGGTGGCAGATTGGGAAAAATAAAATTCAATCTGGGCATTTCTCTTTTGTTGTCCGCTTTCTTCATTTGCGGATGCCAAAAAGAGGACGATGTAAAAGCGGTTCGAGGTTTATTCGATCTTGCCGGAACTGGTTTTTCTTATGAAAAACGTTCGTTAGATGGTGAGTGGGAATTTTATTGGAATAATCTTGCGGACTTTGCTGCCATTGATGCAACCTCCGATGATAAAAAGGTTTATGTAAAGGTTCCTAGTTCCTGGAATTCCTTACTTCCCGAAGCGAAATCAGGGCAAGGATACGCTACGTATCGTTTGAAACTGCGTCTTCCTCATTACGGAATCAGATATTATTTCCGCCTTCCTCCCCAAACAAGCGCATACGAGATGTATATCAATCGCAAGAAGGTGTCCGGATCGGGAAAGGTGGGAGCTCGCCCGGATGAGTCCGAAGCCAAATATCAAATTCAATACGCTTCCTTTATTCCCAATTCTTACGATTCCGAAATCATCATTGCGGTCAGCAATTATCATCATGCAAGAGGCGGATTTAGAAAATCCATAGAGTTCGGTTCCAAAGGAAAGATCCAGGGACAGTCTTTGATGTTCTCTGCGGGAGAAGTTTTTGTTTTCGGAGCCCTTCTTTCGATGGGTCTTTACCAGCTAACAGTATTTTTGCTGAGAAGAGAGGAAAAAAGTTCTTTTTTCTTTTCCATATTTTGTTTTTTAACGGGAACGAGACTTCTTGTCCTGGATAATTATTACATCATGTATATTTTCCCCAATTTCTCTTGGGATTTGATGCAAAGAATCGATTATATTTCCGCTCCTTTGCTTGTTGCCGTCTATATCACTTATGTAAGAACTCTATATCCTCTCAAAACGGATGTTTCGGATTGGATGGTTTCTTCTTCTTGGATCTCCTCAGGACTTTTCTCCTTATTCGTTCTATTAACACCTGCTACTATTTTTACGAAAACGAATCTGCTCAGTCAAACTTTCATCCTTTTTTATAGTGTATGTATTTTCTACTCCATTACCAAAATATATATCCAAAAAAGGAAAGACAGTCGTTTGATTTTTTACGGTTCGATCTTTCTTTGTGTAGGATCTCTTCACGATCTTTTTACAGGTAATTATTGGTTCAAATCTCATCCTGTTATGGGATTCTTTCTATTCTTCTTTTTTCTGGTGCAAGGGATTCTTCTTTCCAGACGGAATGCACGGATTTACTCCTCTATGGAAAAAATGACTGAGGAACTGATAGAGATCAATAAAAGATTGGAACGATCCAATGTCGCCTATTCGAAGTTTGTTCCTTTGAAATTTTTGGAATCTTTAGGTAAGTCGAAAAACATAGATATGAAACGAGGGGATTACATCGTTAAAAATATGACTGTGTTATCCTCCGATATCCGGGATTTTACCGCTATTTCCGAATCTCTCAGCCCTCAGGATAACTTTCTTTTTTTGAACGACTACTTGAGCCGTGTCGGTCCCATCATTCGATCCAAAGACGGTTTCATCGAAAAGTATATCGGAGATGCGATCCTTGCCTTTTTTGAAAAGGGACCGGACGATGCGGTGATTGCCGCAGTAGAACTGCATAAGGCGATTGCATTCTGGAACCAAAATCGAAAAGAAGACAGATTCCCAAAAATCAATATAGGCGTGGGAATCCATTTCGGTGAATTGATGTTAGGTGTGATTGGAGAAGAGGATCGTATCGAAAGCGCTGTTCTTTCCGATACGGCGGGAATCGCAAACACGTTGGAGTCTATGACTAAAAAATACGGTGCGAAAATTATACTCAGTCTTGATGCTCTTCTGGAAACGAAAGAACCTGATCATTATCCGCACCGTATTCTTGATTTCGTAAAAGTTCCTGCAAAAAAGAAGTTAGTCGGTATTGCAGAGATATTAATCCAAGGTTTGGAAGAATCTTTCGACGCGAAGATCCAAACCAAAGACCGCTTTGAAAAAGGTGTTCATGATTTTTGGGATGGAAATTTCGAAGTCGCATTAGACGAATTCAATTATGTATTAGCTACAAACTCTTCCGATATCGCTGCGAAATTATACAAAGAAAAAGCAATCTCATACATTCAGAATGGAACTCCTCCCGGTTGGGAGAAAATATAGTTAATAATTATTTAACTGATAAAACGCCTGCTATCTAAATCATGGTAAAAGAGATTTTACCGTTGTTTGGAGTGTGTAGTCATGGATGAGGATTCTGCTTTTCACAAAAGATTAGAACAAGAAATCAAAGAGAGAAGTTTAAATGCGGATCGTTGGTTTCTGATCGCCTTTTTTATCCATATCCCTGTTTCTATACTGTTTTCCTTACCTTACGGCACTTATATCCCCACTTTAATTTCCGGTCTCTTCGCCTTTTCCCTAGGATTCCTTTCTTATCTTCTGTTTAGAGGCCAAAGAAAGTTAAGGATCATCAATGGATGTTTGATCATGTTGTGGTCTGCGATTTTAATCCAAGCACAGTTAGGGCGGATTGAAATGCATTTTCATGTGTTCAGTGGACTTGCACTTTTATTGATCTATGAGGATTGGCTCGTATTTTTAAGCGGGGGGCTCTTCATTGCAGTTCATCATGCTTTATTCAATTATTTTCAGCAGATAGAGTTGTCCGTGGCAGGTTATCCGATCGAAGTTTTTAATTACGGATGCGGATGGGATATCGTAGGGATTCATGCTTTTTTCGTGATCGTGGAATGTTTGGCGTTAGGGTATCTTGCGATTGTTTTTCATAAACGTTTGGAGTCGCAAATTCTCAGTTTGACGAAATCAGAAGAAATTTCCGATCATTTGAGAACCTTGATCGGAGAAGCGAAACAAAAATCAGAAGATTTTCAATCCGTCTATCAAATACTGATTCGTTCTTCCGAGGAATGGGCGGAAAAAAATTCGATTCAAAACAATTCCTTGAATGCAATTGCAGCAAGCATTCAGGAAAACTCTTCTCAATCCGATAGAATTCTTTCTATGGGAAAGGGGCAGAGCGAAGCCACTCACGATTTATTGTCGATTTCCAATCTTTTTGTAAACCGCCTCAATCAATTTCGTAATGTCGCCAAACAAGCGAGAGGGAATATGTTGTCAGCAATTTCTCAGGCGGATTACAGTGAAAAAGGAATCGATGCATTGGTAGCTTCCTTTCACGGCTTAAACTTATACAGCCAGGATATGGATCGTTTTTTGAAAGTGATCAAAGACATCGCCGAAAGAGTCAATTTGCTTGCGTTAAATGCTGCGATCGAGGCTGCAAGAGCGGGAGATGCAGGACAAGGATTCAGTGTCGTCGCACAGGAAGTATCTAAACTTGCAGATTCCACCAAGGCCGCTTTGAAAGAGATAGGTAATATTGTTGCTGCCATGATCGCAGAGATTCAGAAAAGCGAAGAGAAGTCCAAGGAGATTTCCAAAATCAACGGAGATTTTACCGGTATGGTAAAGTTAGCCGGTCATTCTTTGGAATCGGTGGAAAGAACCTTAACCGATGCGGAATCCGATCAGAAACAATTTCAGGATCAGATATTGAAAGTGGCTGAGAACAGTGATGTAGTCGTGGTTTCTGCGGAAGAACAGCATTCTATCGTTTCGCAGATTAACAACGAATTGTTGGAGTTGAAGATCTCAGTTGCGGAATCGAACCAACTGGCCGAAAAAATCACTTCGATCGTAAACGATACGGATAAAGGTTTTAAGGAATTGAATCAAATCGTTCATGAAATTGTCTAATCTCTCTCAAAATTCGATTTTTGCCGTCATTCTTTTGTTATGTGTCGGAGTGCTGTTCTCTTTTTCCTTTGTTCTCGAGAAAGGCGGATCCTACCTTCCCTTTCGAAAGGAAATTCGATTCTCGGATGGGAGGGAAGCTGGAAACGGGAAGATTGTTCGAATTCTGCCGGAAGATCCTCACGACACTTTGGTTTTTTCCGGATTTTTGGATTGTCCTACCGTTTGCGCCACTTCTCTTCCTTGGCTGGAGAAATTGGGGGAAGCCGCAGATTCTAATTCTCTCCGACTGGTATTTTTGGATCTTTCCGGGGATTTTGGAGACGAGAAAGAGGAAATCCACCGGATGAGGTTCCCTCATGTGGTGAGAATTGTGGTACCTCCGTCAAACCAACGAGAAATCCTCTCTCAATTAGGACTCGACCGCTTCGAAAAGAGCCATCATTCCGCCCGCCTTTTCATCCATGAAAGAAAATCGGACAAAATCACCTGGCAAAATCGGGTAGGAGAGAAGTTTTACAAAGATTGGTCCAACCGGCACAGAAATTGACATATTTTTTTGAAAAAGTTCTTGTCGAGCTTCTGTAAATGAACGAGAGTCATTATTACGGAGCCGATTATGACACAAGCCACTCTCTCTCAAACCAGTACTGCCGGATCTTCCATCGTACCGGAAAATGTTAAAAGTTTTACTCCTTCCGATATCAGCCGTATTTTCCCCGCTCAAAAAACCAAAGCTTTAGAACTTCGTTTGTCCACTGCGAAGGAACGGATTACCAAACTAAAAAAACTGAAAGCGACCATCTTCAAATACCAAGATGAAATTCAAAAAGCCCTTTATTCCGATTTTCAAAAATCAGCAAGAGAGGTCGACATCTCCGAAATCCTTCCTTCTATCGCAGAGATCAATGATTCGATCCGCCATTTGAAGCATTGGATGCGTCCGGTCAACGTTAGCACTCCTCAGACGCTCATCGGTTCTACAAGTAAAATCGTTTATGAGCCGAAAGGAGTTTGTTTGATCATCGCTCCTTGGAACTATCCGTTTCATCTGGCGATTGCACCTTTGGCGGCTGCGATTTCTGCGGGTAACACTGTGATGTTGAAGCCGTCTGAGTTCACTCCTAAGACAGCGACCGTATTGAAAGTGATGTTATCCGAGATTTTTTCCGAGAATGAAGTTGCAGTATTCGAAGGGGATGTTTCCGTTTCCACCGCTCTTTTAGAGCAACCTTTCGATCATATCTTTTTTACAGGATCCACTCCTGTCGGTAAGATAGTAATGGCCGCTGCGGCGAAGAACCTAACAACAGTTACTTTGGAGTTGGGCGGTAAGTCGCCTACAGTTGTGGCGGAAGATGCCGATTTGAAACTCACTGCAGAAAGAGTGATGTGGGGGAAATTTTTAAATGCAGGACAAACTTGCGTCGCTCCCGATTATCTCCTGCTTCCTAAATCGAAAGTAGATGCATTTGTAGGATATGCAAAAGAGGCGACTGAAAAATTCTTCAATGCGAAGGAAGATGGTTTCGCCGAGAATCGTGATTTTTGCCGCATCATCAATAACAAAAACTTCGGAAGAGTTTCTTCTTATATAGAAGATGCCGTTCAAAAAGGAGCCAAGGTGGCTTACGGCGGTAAGGTGAATGGCAATGAGAATTTCATCGCTCCTACAGTGTTAGTGGATGTTCCTTTGCATGCTAGAATTATGGAAGATGAGATTTTCGGACCGTTGCTTCCTATCGTCACTTACGATTCTCTGGATGAAGCGATCGGAATCATCAATTCCAAGCCGAAGCCTTTGGCATTGTACATTTTTACGGATCGTTCCAAAACGGCGAAATACATTCTGAAACGAACCAGCTCCGGAGGAGCTGTTGTGAACGATGTGATTTTACATTTGGTAAACTCCAATCTTCCTTTCGGAGGAGTGAATCATTCCGGTCATGGAAGTTATCATGGTCTGTTCGGATTCAAAGCTTTCTCTCACGAAAGATCCGTTTTACAAACTCCTAAACTATCGATCGTGAAGATGATGTATCCTCCATACACAGGTTTTGTGAAGTTCATCGTAGATTTCACTACTAAGTGGTTCGTATAAGTCGGGAGCGAGCGATTTCAAGTTCTATTGAATTTTAGAATTAGAATTGTTCTTAGGAGAAATATAATTTCCTAATATACGAAATTGAAACGACTCTAACTACCTGTCGTGGGAAGCTGGTTTCAGGTATGGAAACCAGCACTCCCGCTTACTTAGAAGAACTAAGGAATACCTGGAAGAGCCAACCTTTCTCTTTAGGTATTCCCATCATTGATCTGCAGCATATATGGCTCGTTCATATCATCATCAAACTAGAAGTAGTTTTATCCGATTTGAACCGTCCTGCATTTTCCAAAGATATCAAAGTTTCTTTCAGTGAGGCATTGGACTATGTATCCGAACACTTTGCCCTTGAAGAAAATATTTTAGAACATTTCAATTATCCCGATCTAGAGGAACATGTCAAAGGGCATCGACTTTTCGTAGAAAGGTTGATCGAAAAATTTCACGGTTCCGAAAATTCTGAAGTCGCCGCATTAGGATTGCTTCAAATTCTGAAGAAGTGGTTGTTTCAACATATTTTGCACGATGATCGTGCTTATTCTGATTACTTCAACCAGCAATCTGTCAATTTAAGGGACTATTGCAACGAACTACTGCAATCCGGTCAGTTTCCAATTTCTAAGGCGCAGTTTCTTTTGTACCAAAACATTCAGTCTTCTTTGGATGAAGATACGTCTTTGCGTCCAACCGAAACAAAAGATGTAGTTCATGATATACGAAACATTTGGAAGACATATAATCTTGTAACTCATATTCCTATCATCGATCTACAACATATCTGGCTATTGAAGATGGTAGTAGAATTGGATCGGGCTTTAAAGTCGGGAGAGCAGGAGTCGGAAGTGTTTCAGAGAACGGTCAATATGGCCATCGAATACACTCAGGTTCACTTTACTTTGGAAGAAAAGATTATGAGATACTTTCGTTTTGTGGATGTGGTCTCTCATATGTCTCAGCACAAACGATTTGTAGAGTTCGTGAAACTGCGTTATGAAGAGTTTAAGAACGGTGATTCAAGTGCGGCTCAACATCTTGTTCAAGATTTGAAAAATTGGCTTCTATCCCATATCGCCTTCGAGGATAAAAAGATCGGATTCAGTTTCCAGAATCGAATCCGAGAGATTCTGGAATTTACCAAAAAACTTCATGCGCGAGGGGAGACGGAAATCACCCCCGACCAGCAGGCTTTATACAAAGCGGTGATCCAGGAAGAGAGTTGAGTGCGGGCGGGGGGACCTAGGGTAGGGCCCTGATTCGAGATCTTTTTCATTTGCCATCTGGTTTTTTCCGAAAAAACCTGTCATACATCTATGGAATATGAAGTAATTATCGGACTTGAGGTCCACGTTCAGCTCAATACGGTTTCTAAGATCTTTTCAACGGCAACCAACGAATTCGGAGGTTCCCCTAATACTCATATTTCCACACTTTGTGTCGCACTTCCTGGCACCTTACCAGTATTAAATGAAGTGGTTCTGGAGAAAGCGGTCCGAGCAGGATTGGCATTAGGATGTGATATTACGAAATTCACTAAGTTCGATAGAAAAAATTATTTTTATCCTGATCTTCCCAAAGGATATCAAATTTCTCAGTTTGATAAACCTTATGCTACGAAGGGTGGTCTTCATGTGAAATGGAAAGGCCAAGAGACCGAAAAATTCATACCACTCACTCGTATTCATATGGAAGAGGATGCAGGCAAACTCATTCACTCCCACGATCCGTCTGTGAATCGTTCTTATGTAGATTACAACCGTGCAGGAACCCCCTTGATCGAGATCGTTTCCGAACCGGACATCCGATCTTCGGAAGAGGCGTATGCTTATTTGAATGAGTTGAAAACAATCTTGCGTTATGTGCAGGTATCCGACTGCAATATGGAAGAAGGATCTCTGCGATGTGATGCGAACGTATCCATCCGCCCGAAGGGCGAAGCAGGATTTAGAACCAGAGTGGAAATCAAAAACCTCAACTCGTTCAAAGCCGTCAAACAAGCGATTGATTATGAAGTTGAATGGCAGAAGGATATGTATTCACGCGGTGAAAAATTTCACCAGATGACTAAACTTTGGGATGCCGCTCTTTTGAAGACGATTCCTATGCGATCTAAAGAGATGAGCCACGATTATCGTTATTTCCCAGAGCCGGATCTTCCTGCATTGGTGATTACGGATGAGTACATAGATGATATTCGTCGTCATCTACCCGAACTACCTAGGGCAAAAAAAGAAAGATATATTAAAGAATTGGGACTTCCCGAATATGATGCAGAAGTATTAACTAGCGAACGAGAGATAGCTGAGTATTTTGAGAAAGCACTCGTTTATTCTAAAGATGCAAAAAAAACATCTAACTGGGTTAAGGATGAAGTATTAGGAATCGTGAATAAAGAAAATATTTCCATTCATGACTTTACGGTAGGCCCGGAGCGCATCGGTCAGTTAGTCGCATTGATCAATAGCGGAGATATTTCAGGAAAAATTGCTAAGACAGTATTTGAGGATATGCTGACTTCTACAGATGCTCCAGAAGCAATTGTGAATGAGAAAGGTTTAAAAGTAGTTCGAGATGATAAAGCGATTGAAGAGATCATTGTAAGAGTCATTGCTTCTCAGCCTGAATCGGTAGAAGCTTGGAACAACGGAAAAGATCGAGCACTCGGAGCGATTGTTGGTGCTGTAATGAAAGAAACTAAAGGTAAGGCTGATCCAAAATTGGTGAATGAATTGATTTTAGCAAAGTTAGGTCCTTTAGGAGAAAAGAAAAAAGCTTAAATCGAGTCCTCCTCCTTCTTGTCTTGAAATTTGGAACCAATTCGAATCTTCAAAACCTCTTCTGTCATTGGAAGAGGTATGTATGGAAACGGGAATTTCTAAACCCTGGTTGTTGGTTCGTAAAGAATGTTTAAGCGAATCCTCGGAAGAGTCTCTTTATTGTTTCGAATATGATGGTACTGTTTGTACATCTTTTTTGGTTCCAGATCAACATGTAACTGCCCTTTCCGTCTGGAAAGGGCAACGATATTATTTTTCCGCTAGAATCCGTAACCTATTGGAAGAATCCGCTCATCTTATTTATTATGGATCGATTTCTCAAAGGAGAACTAAGGTGACTCGATCTTATCAAAAAACTGGACTTTCATTGCGAAAAGTGAGTGGTCGAGTAGAATCCCAAGACTTAGTTGAAATGGATATGATGGCTCAGGCCCTTCAGGTTTCTAGAAGTAGATTACTTGTGCTGTTATTAGAATGGGAGCAATTGGGCTGGCTTGGGTTGGTCCGTGAGTTGGGTCTTGCGAGAGGTACCACATCATACACGAGAAAGCTCATCTCCACCCAAACCCTCGATAAAACAACTCACCCAGATTCTGCTCGTCACATCATAAAAGTTGCTCTTTATTTTGATTCTTAGTAACTGATTCTATGGACAGAACCGAAATCTACCTTTAATCGAAAGGCCTTTTCCAAACTGAGGCCCTTTCTTTTGCAAAGGATTGCTCGAATGGGGGCAGAGTGGGAAACAACCATAAGCCGTTGCTTTCCAATCTTTGATAGTATATTTGCATTTTCAGAGAGCCACCATTCTTGTGCTAGTTGATCTATTCTCAAAGAAAGTTCGTGAAAGGATTCCCCTCCGGGCGCATTTTGATTTACAAAATCGGCCATCCAGGGCTCGGTTTCTTCCTTGGGAATGTCGTTCCACATTCGGCCTTCCCAGCTTCCGAAATCCAATTCCATCAATCGTTCGTCAGTTAGAGGAGGATCCAGATGAAAGTGGGAGGCGAGGGAATCTGCTAATGTTTTGGCTCTAGGTAGCGGGCTTGCTAGAATTATTTCTGGAGTAGCATAACCTTGATCCATCAATTGTTGGAGAACCAAATCTCTAGTGACCTCTACAGGTTCTTTTAAGGGAAGATCCAATCTTCCGTAACATAAACCTTTCGGCGCAATTGTTTCCGGATGGCGAACTAAATAGATATCCATAGAAAGATTCCCCATATCCAAATCAAAGTTTCTATTGATTGCTGCACTGCTCCTAAACAATCTCCTGTAAATCCGCCTATCCATTGTTTCATGAGAGATGAAAAATAATTACGTATCAATAGGGCGGGCAAAAGGAGCAAGCTGAAAAGAGGGGATATGTAGATGAGTATTCCTAGAGGCAAAAAACCCCCGATCGCAGAAAAGATAAATTCTCCCTTCGTTAGATTCTTTGCCATCGGTTTGGAATATCCTTCCTCTTTTGCATAGTTGTGAGTGATCATAAAACTTAAAGAAATAAAGCGGCTTAAACTATGGGCTACAACGAACAGAAGCCAAACCTTTACTAGAGTTACTAAGTTATCTTCAAAAATGGAAATGATGTTTTTTCCTTCTTCCGAAAAGGAGTGAATTCCGAAAATCGAATCCATCGGTTTTAAGGATTGAAATGCTGCCGCTACTTTTAAGATCAATAACAAACTTAATCCTGCGGCTCCAAAGCTTCCTACTCGACTATCCTTCATAATACGGAGAATATCTTCTCTTTTCCATCCTCCTCCGATCCCGTCACAGAAATCGGAAAATCCGTCTTCATGAAAACATCCTGTAATGATGATTAGAAACCCTAGGCTCAAAATGAATGCGACTAAAGTTCCGAATAGAATTTGAAAAATAAAGAAAACGATAAATCCTAAACTTCCCAATATCCATCCGACAAACGGCGAATATTTGATGGAAGTATCAAGCCATTCCTCCTGAAATCCGACCCACTTCGGAATCGGTAACCTGGATAAAAACCAGATAGCAATGAAAAATAGTCTGATTTCATGAACTATAAATTGTATAAATTGCATCATTTTGTTTTTCATACTAATCTTTATCACTTACCCCTGCTTCTTCAAAAGAAGCCATCTCGTTTAAGAAACGGACGCTCATTTCTAATAGAGGATAGGCGGCCAATGCCCCCGTTCCTTCTCCCAATCTCATATTCAGATCTAAGAGAGGTTTGATTTGATAGTGTTCTAAGACAAGTCGATGTCCTTTCTCTTCGGATTTATGTGCAAAAATACAATAGTCTTTTATGTTCGGTTGCAATTGATGTGCGATCGCAAATCCGGCGGTGGCGATAAACCCATCGATCAGAATTGTTTTTTTCTGACGGGCCGCTTCCAAAATTGCCCCCGCCATCATCCCTATCTCAAACCCCCCATATTCCGCAATAATGTCAATACCGGAATGGGGAATTCCTCCTCTCCTTTGTGCTTCGGATAAAATCTTAACTTTATGATTTCTTCCCTCTTGATTTAACCCTGTTCCGCTTCCCACTAGTTCAGAGAGAGGGATCCCTGTTATGCAACTTAACAACATAGAGGCGGATGAGGTGTTTCCTATCCCCATCTCTCCGAATAAAAGCACATTCGTTTTTGCAAATTCTTCCCGCCTAAGAAATTCCATTCCTCTCTGTAAACACGTTTCTGCTTCTTTCACGGACATCGCAGGTTTTAGTTTGAAGTTATCTGTTCCACGTCTAATCTTTGTTTGGTAGAGAGAAGCATGGTTTGTTTGCCACTCGTGATCGACTCCTGCATCGACCACCTTAATTTGGATTTCGTTGTATTTTGCAAATACATTGCAGCAGGCTCCTCCTGCTAAAAAATTTTGCACCATCTGCCAAGTTACTTCTTTCGGATAGGCACTCACTCCTTCGTCCGTTATTCCATGGTCGGCGGCAAAAAGCAGTAGGATCGGATCGATCAGTTTAGGTGTCAGAGTGTTCTGAATTTCCGCAATCTGAAGGCTGATTTTTTCCAAGTGCCCTAAGGCTCCTAAAGGTTTCGTTTTACGATCTATTTTATGCTGAATTTTGTCTCGCAAAATCGTTGTTACTGGTTGAATTTCGGGTAGGGAAAAGGATGACATATCAAAATCATCATTTATCGGATCTCTTCTCAGATCGAGATTTTTTGGACTTGGTTTCTATTTCCCGTTTTCAGATTTGGTCATCCCCCTAAAAAAAATCCACCCTGGCTTCCCTTTGGAGGCTTTACTCTTAGAGACCTCTCTGTCACTATGTCACTTGAACCATGGAAGATTTTACACATTTACACCTTCATACCACATATTCGATGCTGGATGGCGCCATCCGCATCAGTGATCTTATGAAGCGTGTAAAAGAGCTGGGGATGAGCTCCGTAGCCATCACAGACCATGGTAATATGTACGGCGCTATCGAATTTTATAAAGAAGCCGTCAAACACGATGTCAAACCGATTATCGGTTGTGAATTTTATGTTTCCCCCTCTCGATCCGCTGAAACTGAAATGGATGAAATTGCGGATGGGGGTGCCTATCATATCATCCTGCTTTGTAAAAATGAAGTAGGATATCGAAATATCATCCGTCTTGCCAGTCGTTCCTTTACGGAAGGCTTTTATCGTAAACCTAGAATCGATTATGATCTTTTGGAGAAACACAGTGAAGGACTTGTTTGTCTGACTGCATGCCTTGCCGGAGAAGTCAACCGTAAGATCCTGGAAGGTAAAGAAGATAAGGCGTATGCGTTAGCTGGTAAGCTTCATGAGATTTTCCGCAAGGAAGATTTTTATATGGAGATCCAAGACCACGGAATCCCGGAGCAAAAAACTGTCGCCGAAGCGGTGATGGGATTTTCCAAACGAACGGGAATTCCTTTGGTACTTACCAACGATTCTCACTTCCTTACCAAGGACGATAGAGAAGCGCAAGACATCTTACTTCGTATCGGGATGCGTAAAAATATCGATGATGAGATGCGTTTCGGTTTCAACGAAAATTTTTACGTAAAAAGTCCCAGGGAAATGTTTTCTCTTTTTCCGGATCACCAAGATGCATTTTACAATACTTTGGCGATCCGGGATAAATGTTCGCTTAATTTTCAATTCGGCAATCCTCTCCTCCCTCCTTTCGAAGTACCGAACGGATTCGATACGGACTCATATTTGGAAAAATTAGTTTGGGACGGGATCAAGGAAAAATACGGAGAAATCACTCCGGTTGTAAAAGAAAGAACCGATTTCGAAATGCAGACAATCCGTAACATGCATTTTGCGGGATACTTTCTCATCGTCCAGGACTATATCAACTTCGCCAGAAGAACAGGAATCCCCGTCGGACCCGGCCGCGGTTCCGCAGCCGGGTCCATCATCGCTTATGCATTAGGCATCACGAATGTGGATCCTATCCGTTATAATCTTCTCTTCGAAAGGTTCCTCAATCCTGATCGTAAGGACATGCCGGATATCGATACCGACTTTTGTGTGGAGAGACGGGAAGAAGTCATCAACTACATTAAACATAGATATGGTGAAGATAGAGTAGGACAAATCATCACTTTCGGTTCCCTTGCTGCAAAAGCTGCGATCAAAGACGTAGCAAGAGTTTTCAACGTTCCTTTCTCGGAAGTGAACGAGATGAGCAAACTCTTTCCTAAAAAACTGGGAATCACCATCCAAGAGGCGATCGATACTTCCAAAGACCTGAAAGATCTCGCTGAAAAAACGGAACTCAATAAAAAAGTTTTTTCCATCGCTCAAAAGCTCGAAGGTAACTATCGTCAGGTGGGAAGACATGCTGCAGGAGTCGTAATTGCTCCATCTCCTCTGGAAGAAGTGGTTCCCCTTTCGACGGTCAGTGAAGCAGGTAAGGATGGGAGATCCATCGTCACCCAATACGACAAAAATATGTCGGAGCAGGTGGGACTCATCAAGATGGATATCTTAGGTCTCAAAAACTTAACTACTATCCATCATGCGACTAAAATCATTGAAAGAAGACACGGGATCAAACTGGATCTCGATAAAATTCCGTTAGACGATCCGAATACTTTCAGTCTTCTCCGAAAGGCGAACGTTTTAGGGATCTTCCAGTTGGACTCTTCGACGGGAATCCGCGACCTTTTTGCCAAAGCACAAGTTCAGAAATTCGAAGAGATTGCCGCCTTGCTGGCGTTATATCGTCCAGGTCCGATGGGTTCGGGGATGTTGGACGATTATTTGGAGCGAAAAAACGGTAAAAAGAAAGTTATATATCCTCACGAAAGTTTGGCACAAGTTCTTTCCGAAACTTACGGAGTGGTCGTTTATCAAGAGCAGGTGATGGGTATCTCCCGAATCATGGGAGGATATTCCGTAGGAGATTCGGATGTTCTTCGTAAGGCGATGGCAAAAAAGGATAAATCGAAACTCCCTGCCTTAAAGGAAAAATTCGTAAAAGGTGCTAAGGAAAAACAAATTTCCGAAAAACTCGCCACGGAACTTTTCGAACAGTTGGAAAAATTCGGAGAATACGGTTTCAATAAATCTCACTCCGTGGCGTATGCATTCGTCACCTATCAAACTGCCTACCTCAAGGCGAACTATGCGATCGAATATATGACCGCTCTTTTATCGGGAGATCACTCCAAAATTACGGACGTGGTTAAATACATCAATAACGCTAAGGAAATGGGAATTCGTATCCTCGGACCGGATGTGCGTGAATCAGATATTTCCTTCGAAATCACGGATGATAAAACGGTTCGATTCGGATTATCTTCCATCAAAGGAGTGGGGGAACTTGCTGCGGAAAACATCCTCGCCAACAGAAAGAAGTTAGGCGGTTATCCGAAGATAGACGATTTTGCAAAATATCTGGACACTCGTCTTGCGAACAAAAAGGTTCTGGAAGCATTGGCGCAAGGAGGAGGATTCGATTCTTTCGGATTCAGCCGTAAAACCATATTCGAATCTACGGATGCTATTCTTTCCTATGCTCAAAAGAAACAGGCAGAGGAAAAAGAAGGTCAATTTTCATTGTTTGGTGCCGCAACCGCCGGCTCAGGTTATGACCTCATTCTTCCTAAAGACGGAGAAGAATGGAACTTCGATGAATTTTTAAAGAAAGAAAAAGAAACCACGGGATTATATCTATCCGGCCACCCTTTGGATAAGTATGCGGATCAACTTCGTTCATTAAAACCGACAACGATCGAAAGATTGGAAGATGTCCGTCCTAAATCCAAAGTGGAAATTGCGGGAGTTCTTTCCAAAAAACAAATCAAACTTACCAAAAAGAAAGACGAATTCATCAACTTTATGTTAGAGGATCAGACCGGAGAGATCGAATGTGTCGCTTTTCCTAGAACCTATGCCGATTTTAAACCTCTTTTCGTAGAGGACAAAACCATCTTCATTCGAGGGGTTCTGGAAAGAGTCGATACGGAAGAGTCCGAACTCAGAGGACAGATCATCGTCAATCAAGTGGAAGAGCTGAACCAAATCACGATCGAAAAGAAAATGGAAAAAACTCTCCATCTAACGATTGATATGGCGGAAGAAAAAAATAGAGAGATCATTCTGAAACTTCAAGACGTACTTTCCGTTCATAGGGGAGGGTCTGCGGTTTTTTTTCATCTTACCGGCACGGGAGAAAAAAAAGTCATCCGTGCCCATGATCATTTTTCCATCGAGATTACGAACGATTTAATGAAGACTCTTTCCGATATATTGGGCACGGGAACCGTTCGTTACACAGTGGGAGAAGAAGTAAGAGTCTTCGGTTAAAGTTTATGGAACTAAAGGAAGCATTAGGATTCTTATGGCTAGGATCCGGCGGAATCTTCTGCATCGTTTGGGCCGTTTCCTTTTTGGTAAGACAGGATGAAAACAAACAAACTCGAATTAGATGGTCTTTCGTTTTGTTCTCTACAGGACTTTGGCTGATTGCAGGTTCTTTTTATTTTTCCAAACTCTTTCTTAGAATTCCCGGAATCACTTTCATCCATATTCCTTTCGTTCTTTTATCCGCCCCTGTTCTTTACGAATATTTCGTTCTTTCTCTGACGGAAAAAAAACCGGCTCTTCCTAAAATCGTCTATACCCCTGCCGCTTTTTCCTTTTTTATTCTCATTCCTTTTTATCTGAAATCTCATTATGAAAAGATTCTTTTTTTGACGGAGCCTCCTGCAGGAGTGTATCCGATCCTTGTTTTTTCCATGAATCTTGCCATCAAACTGGGGATTCTTATCTCCGCAGGTTTGTTCTTCAAACGTTATGTTGTTCCTTTTGTTAGCTGGAATCTTTTCCTAAAGAAGGAAGGAAGACTGACTTTGGTTTTCATTTGTTTTATTTGGTTGGATCTACTTGTAGGCACCTTCGGTTATCTTTTGAAAATCTCGTTTCTGAGAGAACTCAGCGCCTTACTCCTTCCTTTTCTTATGTTCTTTTATTTTATCGCAAGAGAAGTTTGGAAACCTTTTCTTTCTTTCGTTCAGGAAGAGATCAAGCGCACAAAGTACGAAAAATCAAAGTTAGTGAATTTGGATTTGAGCTCTCTTAAATCCGAAATCGAGAGACTTATGACAGAAGAACGAATCTATTGCGATGAAGATCTGAATCTTTCTAAGTTTGCGGAAGCAGTGCAAATCCGCCCTCAGCAGATGTCGGAGCTACTCAACATTCATTTCGGAAAAAGTTTTTTTCATTTCATCAATGACTATCGAATCGCTGAAGCAAAAAAAATCCTATTGGAAGATCCTAAGAGGTCGATCCTTTCGATCGCCGATTCCGTGGGGTTCAATTCCAAATCCACATTCAATCGTGCCTTTTTGGAAAAAGAAGGGAAAACTCCCACGGAATTCAGATCCCATTCGTCCTAAAGAATTCTCTAAGACCAAACCTTAAGTGCCATAGAATTCTCTAGGACGATTTTACAAACAATCGATTCTATAATAAGGACCGTACATTTACAGGAGATGCGGTTCCATGCAAAATCTTTTAGAGTTTTATTTAGGGCTTAAGGATAAATATCCCAATCAGCCTGCCTTTGCCACCAAACAACCGAATAAAACATTTTCAGCCAAAACCTATGCGGAGTTAATTGACGATGCGATTGCTTTCAGCGAAGGACTGAAAGGTGTCGAAACAGGCGATCGAATCGCTTTATTTGCTGACAACTGTTATCCTTGGATGGTTGCCAATATAGGTATTTGTTTTGCCGGATGCGCAGATGTCCCTCGAGCTTCGGATGTCACGGAACAAGATATCGAATACATTCTCAATCACTCGGAAGCGAAAATTTTAATCGTTGAGAACCAAACCGTCCTTAAAAAGATTCTGAACGTAGAATCCAAACTTGTTTCCTTGAGAGAAATCATCGTTTTAGATCCGAGTTTTCAAAAGGATTCCATCAAATCCACGCGTTTCCCTCTTCGCAATTATACGGAAGTGATGGGTAACGGAAGATCTCCCCAAAATTTGCAGAAACGAATTTCCCAAGTCAAAGGAACGGATCTATATACTTTGATTTATACTTCCGGAACGACGGGAGCTCCGAAAGGAGTCATGCTCACACATTCCAATATTCTTTCTCAGGTGGAATATATGCCCATCCGTCTGGCAAAGGAAGATCGAGCGCTTTCGATTCTTCCTATCTGGCATATTTTCGAAAGGATGTTCGAAATTTTCAGTATGGCGAACGGAACTTGTACGTATTATACGAATGTAAGATCTCTCAAAGAAGACCTTGCTCTTGTAAAACCAACCTTTATGGCTTCCGCTCCCAGACTTTGGGAAAGTATTTACGGTGGAATCGAAGGCAATATTCTCAAAGCTTCTTCCATAAAGAGGTTGATGTTTCAGGTAGCTACTTTCCTTGCCAAAACTCAATTTCGATCTCTACAGGTTTTAAAAGGAATGGACTTGCGTTTGACTCCTCGTTCCTTTCCGGAAAGGGTTTTTTCCTTTATAGGAAACTTCTTTTTATTTCTAATATCACTCTTTCCTTATCTACTTTTCGATTCCCTTGTTTTATCTAAGATTCGTCAGGCGACGGGAGGAAAACTCAGAGGTTCCGTTTCCGGAGGAGGAGCTCTTCCTTTCCATGTGGATGAGTTTTTCAATACGATCGGAATTCCCGTTTTGGAAGGATACGGAATGACGGAAACTTCCCCCGTAATCGCAGTTAGAACCTTCGACAATCTGGTAGCGGGAACTGTGGGACCTCTTTACGGAGGAACGGACATCAAACTTGTGGATTGGAAAACGGGAGAAGTGTTCTTGGATACTACGAAAGGAATCATCCAATACGGAAGAAAGGGAGAGATTCATGTAAAGGGCCCTCAGGTAATGCAGGGATATTTCAAAAACCAAGATGCTACCGCAAAAGTAATGTCAGACGGATGGATGAACACCGGCGACATCGGATTATATACTGCGAACGAATGCCTGAAGATCGTCGGCAGAACTAAAGAAACCATCGTCCTTTTGGGGGGAGAAAACGTAGAGCCGGTTCCTATCGAGGCGAAACTTTTGGAATCGGAATACATCGATCAGTGTATGGTGGTGGGTCAGGATAGAAAGTTTTTGAGTGCTTTGATTGTTCCCAACTTGCAGGCATTATCCGAATATGGAGTGGATCTTCCTCAGATTGCCGCTACTCCTAAGGTGAAGGAAAAAATCGAAAATGAAGTGAGGGCAAAGATCAACGCACAAACAGGATTCAAGTCTTTCGAGAGAGTTGTGTCCGTCGCAGTTCTTCCTAAACCTTTCGAAGTGGGTGATGAACTGACAGCCAAACTCTCTCTTAAGAGACATGTGATCTCGGAAAAATACGAGAGTAAAATAGAGGAGTTGTATCGATAGATTTTAGTTTCCGGAACTGATTCTGGTTACGTTCACACTGAAAGATCTCTCCGACTTTTGTCCGCTGAAGTCGGAGGCGATCACCTTGATGATGTTCTCACCCGTTTTTAGATTCAAAACTCCCGCCAGATAACGATCCTTAAAGAATAAATCGTCGAAGCTGTATCCGTTGGCCGTTTTCCATTTTCCCTTATCGAAATGAATGGAATTGAAACTGGTTTTTTTCAGCGCTTCTCCGTTGAAGATATATTCGACATCCCTAATTCCCCTTCTTTGGCTGTTTTTGACCCCTGCATCGATGATGCTAATGGTCAAAGGAAATGCCTTGGATACGTTGATATTATCTCCGTCGTTGATGTTCGTATAGGTCTCTCCCACATGGATGAACATATTGGCGATTTGAGGAGGGATTTTATCCTCTATAGGAGGTAAAAACTGCAAAGGGTCTAAAAGGGTTTTTCCGTAGTCTTTACCGAGTACGAAATGTAAGTGTCCCCCTGTCGAGTGACCCGTGTTACCCGAGACACCTACTATGTCTCCCGCTTCCACTTCTCTTTTGTTTCGTATATTTTCGTGACGGGATCCGGCTAAATGATAGTAGCCGCTAATGTACCCTTCGTTATGTGCGATCCATACTATATTGCCGGATCCTCTTTCTTCTTCAAAAGGATTGTCCTCTGCATAACGAGAATACAAAACGAACCCTTTCTCTAAGCTGCGAACCGGCTGGAAAACGGAGGAAATATCAAGCCCGTTGTGGAAATGGTCTTTCCTGGATTCTCCGAATGTACTTGTGATTAGGCCGGGAAGATCCAACCCTTGGATCGGCCATTGAAAGCTCGGCTTAGTACCTGGCCCCTCCGCCCGGAGCGACATAAAAATCAAAGAAAAGCTAACAAAAAAGAAAAGAAAACTTGCCATTCTAACGAATCTGCGGACACTACTTGTCATATTTATGGAATCTTACCGACTAGGTATAAATCAGGAAAGAAGATAATGTCTGTTGTTGCCTATTCTAATGAAGAAATTCTGGAAATAGTAAAAAAAAGCGGGCAAGGGGATGAGTTTTCTCTCCGTCGTTTTTTCGAAATTTATTCACAAGATATTTATAATTTTCCAATTCGGGTATTTCATCTTTCCGAGGATGATGCCAGCGATTATTATATTTACGCTTTCGAAAGGCTGAAATCAGGAAAAAGGTTTCAAAGTTTCGTAGGTAAATCCAGCTTTAAGACCTGGTTTTTCTCAGTGCTCCGCAATCTATTGATCGATTGGCAGAGAACCAAACGAGAGTTAAAAATTCAATCCATCAATAAGGTCAATAAAGAAGGGAAAGAATACAGTACGATCGAGGACGAACCCGATCTGAAAGCGGAAGCTCTTTCCAAAGCCCAGGACGTTTCCGAAAAATTCCAATCCGTACTTTTGGACGTGAAAGTGGAAAATCGGGTAGTGTTTAAACTTTCCTTTATCTACTATCTCCATTTGGATGCGGAAGAGATCCGTTATATTTCCGAAAAAACGAATCTGACGGAAGATCAAATCCGTTTGGAAATCCTACAGATTCGGGAAAACTTAAGCGACAAAGAAGAAGAAAATCTTCGAATGGAAGACAAAATCACTTCCTTATATTTGAATATTCTGGATTTGAAAGAACAAAAGAAGTCCAAAGCGATGGGAGACAATCTGGAAGCAGTGCATCTCCGGGAAAAATTGGAACATTCTTTAAGAAAAAAATACGAACAGAGAAAGAAACTCATCGAAAAAAAGAACAAAGGTCACTTTTTGGTTCGCACTCCTTATCGGGAAATATCCCGTATTTTAGGGGTTTCCGAAGGAGGAGTGAGCGTAACTTTGCTACGAGTCATGGAAAAAATTCAAAAAAAATTCCACGATTTGGATGAGGAAGATTAATTTCTTTCGTCTCTTAAACCAGAATAGGTTAGGTATCTTCATGAAAAACGCGGAAAAACAGGATCGCGACCCGAATCAAATCAGAGAATTATTCTTTTCTGAGAAAGAAATTCCTTGGGAGCAGGTCTTTGAGAGTGAAGAAAATTTAAAAGAATTTATGGCATGTGAAGAAACACTTGTCGCCTTATTCGAACAAAATTCCACATTCTTTGAAAAGGATGCTTACTTCGCCTTCCGAGAGACCTTAGACATTGCAAAAGCAGAACTGCTCTTAGACGGCAAACATGGCCACCCTCTCCCTGACTTTTTAAAACATTATACGGAAACAAATCTGGCGGCTCCTGAGAAAAAAGACACTCTCATCGTTCGTTTGTCCCAAAAGGGAATTCAACTCATCGACAGTCTTCTTGAGTCCGTGAAAATCCAAGAGTCTTTCGATTTGGCACCCGTGTTACGCGCATCAGCCGACACGATCCCTCAAGATACAAACTCTGTGATTTTTGAGGAAACAACTGCAGAAAACCAAAGATTTTACTATCAAATTGTTAAGGAAACCCCTGAAGAAGTGTATCTTTCCGTAAAAGCGGAAACCAACCAAGAGGGAAGATTCCACCAAGTCAATTTGAGAAAGGACGGAAGGTTCATCCTGTCCAGCAAAATCAGCTTGGAAGGAACTGCTAGTTTTTCCGGTCTAAAACCTGGCAATTACAGCATAGAGTTTCTAGGAAACGGCAAATCAAAATCATTTGACTTATCTGTTTTGGTAGGATAATCTCGAGCGAGGATGCTCTCGCTTATCATTGATCGTGTTGGAAACGTAAATATCTTCAACGTGTTGGATGAAAATCTGCCGGGAGAAGAATCTCACATCCAATCCACCATCGATGAAGACCTCATTCTAGAATTCATCGGCGAAGTCGATAGTCTGGTTCGGGTCTCGCAAGCGGTTTTAAACAATCCCAATCAAGTAGTGAACGCGGATATTCTTCATGATCTGCGTATTTTGGGGGAAACTTTTTATCAGCAGTTTTTTCCTTCTTCCATCATTGAAAAACTAAAGACCACTACCAAACGAAGCATTCATTTTAATATCGATCCTACTCTGGCTCTCATTCCTTGGGAACTTCTGCACGATGGAAGTGCCTTCCTTTCCGATAAATTCCGCATCGGAAAAACGGTAAGGGGAGGATTGCATCGTTCCGTAAATCGGGAAAATCAAAAGATCAAGATGCTCATCATCGCAGATCCTACGGAAGACCTTCCGAATGCACAGAAAGAAGGAGAGGTTTTATTCTCCATCCTCAGTCAAAAGGTTCCTTCTCATCTTTTGGAATTGGAATTCATCGGCGGGAAACAAGTCACCAAACTTAAGTTACTTTCTTTGATCAAAGACAAACATATCATTCATTATTCCGGGCATCTTCATTTCTCCGACGATTCTTTGGAAAACGGATGGCTTCTTTCCGAAGGTAAAATTCTGAAAGCAAGAGAGATCAAATCCACGGGAATCAATACCGATTTGGTATTTTCCAACTCTTGTATGTCCGCAAAGGCTGCGGGTAAAAAATTAAACCCGGACATCCTCAATCAATATGCGGGAGCTTTTTTAACTGCGGGAATCAAAACCTTTATCGGAACCAATTGGGAAATTTTAGACAACGACCGCACCATAGACTTCACAACTAAGTTTTATACTTTTTTATTCACCGAAAAAACGGTGGGTGAGTCTTTGTATATGGCAAAAGAAAACGCAAGAAGGAACTATCATTCCAACGATTTAACTTGGGCCAATTACGCTTTGTACGGAAATCCCGATTTCTCCGTTTTATCTACCGAGAAAAAAATCCTTCCCGTGCAGAAGATACTCAATCCTTCTTATGTTTTGGATTTTTATCCTTCTCCTATCTCTCTTGCGTATTCAAAGTTTTTAAACAAACAAAGAGCAGGCCTTTCTCAAATGGAAGTTTTGCGATCGTTGATGCAGGTGTTCGAAAGTTTTTCCCAAGTATTGGGAATGATCATTTTCAGCGATCATAAATTCCATTCCATGAACAAGGCGATTCCGAATAACCCGGATGATGTGCTCGTCATCAGAAAATGGTGGGAATTGATTTACAGTTGTATTTGGGATTTCGAAAAATTAAAAATCTCAAGCTTCATGGATACCGTTCCTTTCGTTCTGCACAATCACAAAGAAACCATCTTTAAAATCATCGGTTGGTGGGAGCAGTGGGAAGAGAAAGAGATCCCGAAAGAGGAATTGGAATCCTACCTCATCATCCTTCAGTTCTTTTTGGAGAATCTGCTTTTGGAATTTTCCGAATTGGAAAAAGTAAACGTGCTTCTTGTTTCTGAAAATCATAATCCTCATTATTATTTTAAAGGAGTGAAACCTACTTATTCTCTAGTCACAGCTCCCGGTGTGAAAGATAAAACGGCGGATCTTCTTGCCAAATACAAAGGCTCTCTTGTGATCTATCACGATAAAAAGAAAGCGATCATTCCTTATCTTACTTATTTTAAAGAGAAAAAAGATTCGGGAGATCTGGAACTGGTGTTCAGCGGTCTGGAACCTTTTCCTATGGAGACTTCCACGAGTTGAGCCTTTGCCATCCAGATAAAGAAGGTTCTCCTCCTAAGGTTTCCTGCGGGGCGTGTTGCGGTCTTTTCAATCTCAAGTTAGATTCTTCCGGTTACAAACGACTTTTGAAAGAAAGAACGGATGAGTTTCGTTCTACTGTGAACTTATCTGTTCGACATACTTTCCCAGCCTTTCGTCAGCATAGAGAAGCGGTAGAACAAGGTTTTTCTAAGAACGACGATATGACCTACAACTGTCCTTTTTTAGGTTATGTGGACGAAAAAGAAGCCCGCATCGGTTGTATGATCCATCCTATTTTTACGGGAGATCCTAAAAGCCAAAACTTTTCCTTCTACGGAACTTCCATTTGCCAGGCATACGACTGCAAAAACAAGGAACATGAGTTAGTCGACTTGTGGGAAAAAATATTCCTAGATGTAACGGAAGACTCAGTGCAGTTTTCCCATTTGGCTTCGGATCATATACTTTGTTTCGTTTTGGAAAGGTTTTTGGTTCTGAAAGGATGGAGTGTTTCGGAAGGATTGGCATCCTTCGAGGGTTTGTTCGCTTCTATTTTTCGAATCCGCCTAGGGCTTGTTGGAAAAGTATTTCCTACTTCTTTCGAGATTAGGTACGAATCGTTCCCCGATTTGGAATCGGTATATTCTTTTTTGAGAGAGTATTTGGGAGAGGGGATTTCTGATCTTTGGGAAGAGATAAAAAATACCCCGGAGAGGGTTTAGCTAACCGGGGTTTTGTTTGAATCTGGAGGATTCTAATTAAGCTTTAGAAGTAGCAGTAGCTACTTTTTGTTTTGCCTCAGCAACAGCAGTGTTTGCTTTGCCAACGAGAACTTCTAGTTGAGAAATTCCGTCTTGGAGGTATTTTCTAAGAGTTACGGAAGTTTCACTTTGATCTTGCGCACCTTTTGCAGCTAAGCTTTGGAATTCAGTGTTGAGTTTAGTCCAAGCTGTTTCCGCTTCTACTTTCACAGTCGCTACTGCACCTAAGATAAAGTTAAGGCTGTCTTTTACTTGTTTTTCCATTTTCGGTTCCTCGTTTTAAATGTCATTGTGCATTGCACTATTTCTTTTTGTGCGTTGCACAGGAAACGTCAACCCTTTTTTTCATTTTTTTTGCCGGTTCCTGGAAAAAAATGACGCATGGATTCGTCACGATTTTCTCCCATTTCCTGGAAAGAAGGAATTCTTACACTCTTGGACCAAAGGGTTCTGCCAGGGAAAAAGTCATTTTTAAATTTAGAAACGGTGGATGATACAGTCACATGCATTCGAGAAATGGCTGTTAGAGGGGCCCCTGCCATCGCCATCACTGGGGTTTTCGGACTTGCTCTGGGAGCTAGGGCGCAGTCAGGGAATGTTGACAAAACAGATGTGGAAAACCTGATCGCAAAAGTGTTCGCCTCCCGACCCACTGCCGTGAATCTTTCTTTTGCTTTGAAAGAAGCGAAAAAAAGAGTCGAACAAGTGTTATCTTGGGAAGATCATTATAAGATATGGAAAGCTTATGCGGTCGAAATGATGCAGAAAGATCTTTCCGACAATTTGCGTTTGGGGAAAAACGGAGTTTCTCTTTTTTCCAAATCCCAAAAAGAGTTTCATGTAATCACTCATTGCAATACGGGAGCTTTAGCGACCGCAGGACACGGAACAGCTTTGGGAGTGATCCGTTCTTTGAGAGATGCAGGAAATAAAGTGGTAGTGTATGCGGATGAGACCAGACCTTTTCTGCAAGGATCCAGACTTACCGCTTTCGAGATGATGGAAGAAGGAATCGAGTGTCATATCATTACGGACGGAATGTCCGGATGGCTGATGAATCACAAAAAGATAGATGCAGTGTTAGTAGGATGTGATCGAGTTGCTGCCAACGGAGATACTGCCAATAAAATCGGGACTTATAATTTGGCGATTGTCGCGAAAGAACATTCCGTACCCTTTTACGTCTGTGCCACTCGGGACAGTTTCGATCTGAGCTTGGAGGACGGCAGAAAAATTCCCATCGAAATGAGAAAGGAAGAGGAAGTGACCGTTTTCGATTTTTTGAAGAATGGAAAAGGGGAATTGTATCTGCAACCGGGAACTACTTCTCCTGCGGGGGCGAGAGCTCTGAACCCTTCTTTCGATGTGACTCCTCATAAATTCATTTCTTCTTTTATCACCGAATTCGGGTGTTTTCTTCCGGGAGAAATCGGAAGTCGTCTAAGCTAAGAGAGGAATTTTATGGAAGAGTCGGCTACTTTAGGCGGAGGTTGTTTTTGGTGTACTGAGGCGGTGTATTTGAGGATTCCAGGAGTGTTGTCCGTGGAGTCCGGATATGCAGGAGGTACTACAAAAAACCCCACCTACCAGGAAATCTGCACAGGTACCACAGGCCATGCGGAGGTCATCCGCATCCGATACGACTCATCTCTCATCGGTTTCTCCGACATTTTGGATGTTTTTTGGAAAGCTCATGATCCTACCACACTCAACCGACAGGGAAATGACGTAGGAACTCAATACAGATCTGTGATTTTTTATCACGATGAAAATCAGAAACAAATCGCGGAGGCTTCTAAAAAGGAAGCAGGGAAATACTTCGCAGGCCGTTCCATCGTCACTGAAATTTCGCCTCTGCCGGAGTATTATCCTGCGGAGAATTATCATCAGAATTACTTCGCATTGAATCCTGGAAATCCATACTGCAATTATGTGATCCCTCCCAAATTGGCAAAATTGGGATTAAAATTATAAGGAAAGGGCAAACAAAGTTTGCCCGAAGAGATTTTGTTTACTTCGCCTTAAATGCGGTCATCATCGCTTTTTCCTGGTTCGGGAAAAAGTTCATGATGAAGGATGTTTGAGGCTTAGTGATCTTCTCTATTTGTCTTCTGTATTTGATTGTGGCTCCGGGGTGGGCGGTGTTTCTTACCACAACTTTCACATTATCAGTGTTATATCGAGTCGATTTGAGTTCTTCCACTTTAGAGCGAAGCAGTTCCAATGTTTTCGATTTTTTCTGATACGCATCGAATACGTCTTTGAACTTTTGTTTTCTAGCTTCGTCCAGTTTGCCTCTGGTTCTTTGGACTACCTCTTTGATCTTTTGGATTTCTGGTACGACCGCTTCCAATTCTTTGTCCAATTGCTGTAGTTTCGCAGTTCCTTCCGTAAACAATCTGTCGTTTTTGAAATGGAAACCGATTTCTACGGTTGTGTCCATTTGTGCAGAGGAACCTAACGAAGACAATGTGATTCCTTTGTAAGTGATCACTTCCGATCCTACCAGAGAGGAGGACTCTCCTGTAAGGATCACGTTGCCCAAACAATAAACCTTGGAACCTAAAATGAAGTTCTCTACGATACAGTCCCCGTCGATTTCCAAAATTGCGTTTTCTATGAATTTCGCTCGAAGATCTCCTTTGATTCGGATCACTCCTTTCGATTTCCCTTTGACTCCGCCTTTCACTTCCAAATCTTCTCCGACGGTCACTTCGGAAGATTCTACGTTTCCTTCCAAAAACAAGGATCCGTTGCAGACTACTACTGCGCCTTCTTCGATGGTTCCTTTCACTCGGATGGTTCCGTCAAAGTTGATGTTTCCCGTTCCTAATCCGATGCTGGAATCGATATTTAACTCGGGTGATACGGTGAGAGAGTTGTCTGTGGAGAATACTACGCCGCTGAGCGCTGCGAAATATTCTTTTAATTGTAATCCGGGGTTTTCAGGATCTTCGATCGTTTTGGGAAGTACGTTTTTTCCCAAAGTCAGTTTCGGTCTGTCGATCGGGTTAGGATAAACCGGCTTTCCTTCTACGTCTACTCCTTGTTCGCCGGCAAGGCCGTCGAATAGAGTCGCCAGTTTTTCTCCTTCTTTTACGTGAATGTATTTATTGATGTTTCTAAAATCCGCGCTTCCATCCTCTTTGAGGACGACTCTTTGTGCTCTGGGAAAATAAAATTTGATCCAACCGCTTTTTCCCTGTTTTGCGGGTTTGCCTCTGGCGATGATGAATTCCAGTTGTGATTTATGTTGACTTGCGTCTCCTATCGCCGCTTCGATGGAAGAGGCGGCTTTGTCCACATCCTGCATCAAAATCCGATCCGGATGGATTCTGGCTTTTTCGATTGCCTCAAGAATCAGTATATTGCTCATAGAACCGCCAATCAGCCATAGCGGTTTCACGACTAAGGTGGCCGAAAGTCGGTCATCAGAAATCTGAATTTTTAAACCCCTTTCCGGATTGAATTCCGGGGATTGATTCTGTTCCATACTGTAATGAATATCGGCATAGCCCTAGGAAAAAGAGAGAAGATTCTCTACGCTTTTAACCAGTGCATAAAACTGCCGAAGGTTTTCAGTAAGGCTGGAACTCCTAAAATCTGAGTGTGGAGGGGAAGATTGTCTCCATGAGTGAGTGCGGAAGAGGTGCGATGTACGTATTTATGTCCGATTTTCCCGAAATGCAGTGCTAATTTTTCGGATTCTTCGGGGGAAATGACGGGATCTGTTTCTCCGTGAAGGAGAGATACAGGCGCCTTCAGCCCTTGCATATTGTAGTAGGGGGAAAAAGCTCTGGGCAGTTCTTCCGGAACGGAAGCTAACATTCTTTGTGAGGTTTCCGAACGAAACCCTTCCGAGGATAGGATGTTGTGGTAAAACTCTTGGGACTTTTTGCTCGTTTTTTTTAAGAGTTGGGGAGCGATCGCTTCTTCCCCTTGTCTGTAGAGAGCATTGTCGATGGCCGCTTCGTAAAAAACGGGACGCAGATCTTCTTTGAGTTTCGGCTCGAGTCTTTCGATCAGGTTGTAAAGGAGGACAAAAACTCCGTAATTATCTACATTATAATTCTTGAATACGAATGGAAGAGTGTCCAGAAAATCGCAGTATCCTCCCACAACCATAACGGAAGAAACTTTATCTCTAAGTTTGGGGCGGGAGCAGGCGATGAGTCCCATTCCCCCGGAAAAACTGACCGAAAAAAAACCGAACCTGTTTCCATCATACCAGGTTTTGTTTTCGTACAATTCGACTCCCAAACTTTCTATATGATCTATGGTCTCTGTTTTTAAAAGAAGTCCTTTTACTTCAGCTAACTCTGGTAAAATGACTGAAAAACCGCAATAGGCCAGATTTTCCGCCAGTTCGATGATTCGTTTGTCATCGATTCCCAGGATGCTCATCCCGTGTTGTAGGTAGATTCCCGGAAGTTTCTTTTTTTCTTTCCCTATCGGCCAATAAACATGGCCTCTGCGATTGCCTTTCAGAATGACGGGTTCGTTTGTAATTTTTTTATCCGGGACCAGCCCGCCGTAAGTGAAGATGAGAGGGAAGGAGAGGAAATAGGGCCTCATTACGGGTCAGTTAATCTTTTAGAGAATATTTTTCCAACAATAAAATACAGTAAAGTCTGCCTAGGTATTCTTCTTCTCTTCTGTCTTTGAGAAAGAAAATCAATATGTATTGGCGGTATTTTTCCAGAGAAATGGGCACTAATTTATGATTCAGATTTTCGGGAGGAAGTATGTCCATTTCGAATCTTCCCAACTGCATTTCAGAAATAAGTTTTCCACTGATTTGGTTGGCGAACTCCATCATGATGGAAGAGGAATGGGCTCTGGACGTGGGATCGATCTGAAAGGATTTCGCAATCTTAGGAAGTAACTTGAGTTTGGTGTATCCGTCCAAAGCCAAATATACTTTTCCGTTTAGGTCGCCCGCAAACTCCACACATGTGCAGTTTTCAAAACACAATCCTTCGTTTTTGGAAGGACCGTAGGCTTCTCTATCCGCCTGCACCTGCAAAACCTTTTGCAGATGTTCAGGCAGAACTTGAGAGATTGTAAGTATGAACTTTTCGTCTAAGAGAGGGTCCATCTAAGCCGCATTATGAAGGATGCTGTTTTCCAAGGAGATGTATGCTTTTTTGATCCATTGGTCGAATTTTAAATTCGGCTCGGAAGGAGAAGAATATCCCAATGCCAATTCGCATTCGTATCCTAGTTCATCCAACTCTTCCACAAAACTTTGCATCATATAGGTGAACTGATCCAGATTTTGGTTGGGAATAAAACCTGCGACGATGGAATCTTCCAATTGGAAAAGGGAAGAGTCGTTCAGTCCTCTTTTTTTGATCATTTCGTTCAGACAAATCGCAAACTCGATGGAATGTTTTTCCTTTACGAATTTCAACAAAACGAGTGTTTGTCGAATTTGGGAATAAAACTTGTCTTTTGCCGTATGATAAAAATGGGATTTGTTGAAAAGGGATGTTTTCGGATCCCGCAAGGCTCTTGCATATTCCCTTTTTTCCAAAAGTTTTTCGGAGAGAATGAGTGTCGATTCCCAATGAGATGCGATTTCGGAATCCGAGAATTTTTCCTTTGTTGTGAGACAAACCAATCCGAACAGATTTTGGTTGAGGGAAAGAGGGAGATATAACTTCTGTTTATTTCTGGAAAGGCAAGGAAGAAGTTCTTTGATCGTATCTTTTTCGTATTCTTCCCATTCCAAATCGTTGGATTCTGAATCCACCAAAAGAGCTCCCTTTTGCCAGAAACATTCCGTAAATCCGATTCCATCATAAAACGCATACAGCAGCGAAGAGATTTTAGGATCTCTTTTGGGAAGGCTGTATTGTTTGACCGTTTCGCAGAACAACGCTTTGGATTCTCCCTTTTTGATTTCTCTTGCTAGGGCAATCGGATCTCTGTCTTCGAAAAAGGGAGGGATGTATGTTTGCGATTCTTCTTCGTTTGCGATCTCTTCCGATTTCAGTTCTTCCTTAGTTTCGGATGCGTTTTCCTGAGAAGACTCTACAACATCCTCTTTTCCGGGAATGGTGCTCATTTCGCTGATGCTGAAGATCAAAAGGCTGAGTAAAATTGTGGAAACGGACAAAAGCCCGAAAGTGATCCAGGAAAAATAAAGCCAAACTTGTAGCAAAAGTCCTATTGTGAAAAAAATCGCAGGAATTAAATATCGTTTCATGGTATCTTTGCCGTTATTATCTTTAACGGGCAATTTTCGGATTCTCTAAAATGATTTTCCTCAAATCGCAACCTCAATGAAGCTTTATACCGAACTTGCCGAATATTATTTCACTATCGAAGAAGCCGGACGCAAATTTTCGGAAGAAGTCGAGTTCTTGCGGCAAACCTTCAAACGCCATAAAATCCAAACCATTCTAGATATAGGCTGCGGTACTGGAGAACATGTAAAAGAAATCCAGGCCATGGGTTTCAAGATTTTGGGAGTGGATGCTTCCCAAAGGATGTTGGAAATCGCAAAAGGCAGATTTCCTCACTGTCATTTCGAATTGGGAAAAATGGAGGATTACGTCGCCAAACAACAGGTTGACGCCATTATGTGTCTTTACGGAACGTTCAATTATCTTTTGAACGACGACGCAGTGATCAATTTTCTTCGCAACACTCATAAAAATCTCAAACAAGCGGGACTCGTGGTTCTGGAAATTTGGAATGCGGATCCGATTCATAGAATCAAACGAAAGCCTATAACTGCAGTTAGTAATGTAAGACAGGGAAATATTTCTATCCGTAGAAACAGGGGATTCCGTATGACTCGTGCGGACGATGTGGCTATCGTAGAAGTGAACTATGTCTATAATCTAAATCAGAAAGATCTGAAAGACCGTCATACGATGAGGGTATTTCATTACCCTCAAATCCAGAGTTTTTTAGACGATGCCAAATTTGAGATCCTTCACGTTTACGGAAATTACGATGAAGAGAAATATTTAAAAACAGGAGCCAGGATTCTCGTCGTAGCCAAAAAGAGGTCTTGACTTTCATTCTTTCGTACGGTATCCCAATGACTTGGGAGATCTTATGACAAACGCTTCAAAATTCCAAGTCATTGTTATCGGTGGAGGGCCGGGCGGTTATGTGGCCGCAATTCGTGCCGCTCAGTTAGGTTTCGAAACCGCAGTGGTCGAGAAAGAAAGACTTGGTGGAGTTTGTTTGAATTGGGGTTGTATCCCCACAAAAGCCTTGTTAGAGAGTGCTCACGTTCTGGAACATTTGAAAAAAGCCGCAAGTTTCGGCTTGAAAGCGGAGAATGTGGGAATCGAGTTTGAAAAAGTAATCCAAAGATCCAGATCCGTTGCGGATCAAATGGCGAAAGGGGTCGAGTTTTTGATGAAGAAAAACAAAATCACTGTTCTGCCGGGCACCGCTTCTTTTTTAGATCCTCATACCATAGAAGTGAAAAATGAAAAAGGAGAGACATCTTCTTACACTTCCGATCATTACATCCTCGCAGTAGGAGCCAAAAACAAAGCTCTTCCTTTTCTTCCTTTCGACGGAGAAAAAGTTCTTTCCGCAAAAGAAGCGATGATCCAAAAACAAGTTCCTAAAACTCTTGCCATCATCGGAGCGGGAGCTATCGGAGTGGAGTTCGCAGACTTCTATCAATCCATGGGATCCAAAGTTACCATTATCGAATTTCAAGATCATCTTTTGCCGAACGAGGATGCTGAGATCTCTTCCATTTTGGAACGCAGTTATAAAAAAAGAGAAATAGAACAATATCTAAGTTATGCGGTAGAATCCGCAGTCGTGAATTCGGACTCTGTGGAGTTGACTTTGCAGGATCGAAAGTCTGCGAAAAAGGAAAAACTCACTTTTGAAAAAGTGATCGTGGGTGTGGGAATCTCCGCCAATACTTCTTCCATAGGTTTGGAACAGATAGGAATCAAATTGAAAAACGGTTTTATAGAAGTGGATTCCAAGTACAGAACGTCCGTAGATCATATTTACTCCATCGGAGATTGTATTCCTACTCCTTCATTGGCGCATGTTGCCAGTGCGGAAGGAATCCGTGCCGCAGAAGACATCTCCATCAGAAACGGAAATCCTCATAAACTCAGCATCCATCCGTTAAACTACGATTATATCCCAGGCTGTACCTACTGTCATCCTGAGGTGGCAAGTGTAGGGCTTACGGAAGCAAAGGCCTTGGCTGCAGGATACCAACTGAAGATAGGAAAATTTCCTTTTACCGCCAGCGGAAGAGCGCAGGCGCAGGGAGATACCACAGGTATGGTGAAAATCATCTCCGATGAAAAACACGGGGAAATTTTAGGAGCCCATATCATAGGAAGCGGTGCCACAGAACTCATCGCAGAGTTGACGTTAGGTGCCAATATGGAAATCACAGTGAAGGAACTCGCATCTACGATTCATGCCCATCCTACCATTTCGGAAGGAGTGATGGAAGCCGCCGCTGCCGTTTTGGGAGAAGCGGTGAATATCTGAGTCGATCCGTTAGGGCGCCTCTAATTTACCATTTAACCAATCTAAGCTGCTCTGAGGTTCTTCGAAGGGAAAAAAATGAGTGATCCCCGACCAAACGGTCACTGAAGATTTTTCATTTTTTCCTGTGATCAGTGCGGCTTGTTTCGGCCCGCAGACTTCGTATTCTTCGGGAATGAGGACATGGGTCTCTTTTGTGATTTTATAAAAATCCAAAAAAACGAGATAGTGGGAATGGCCGAAGATTCGGCTTTCCACTTTTGGGTCGCAGCAAAGTTCCCATTCCTCTCCGTTCTCCGCCTTTTTGAAACAGGAAGAGATATAGTCTTCGAAAATACCTTCATCAAACTTTGCAAAGGCGGGAAATTTGCGGTATGACCGTCGGATCAATTCCATGGAACGGAACGTTTTTCTTCGTTTGGCTGCTCCTCTTGCCAAAGGGTTTCCGAAGATTTTGCTGAGGGTGATCATTTTCCAGCCTAAAACTACCGGATCCCAAACGATCAGTTTTTTGAATCGTTCCGGCTCTTTGGCGGAAGCGAGAAGTGTGGAGGCTCCTCCTAAGGAATGTCCTACGGATGTGACCGATTCAATCTTTTCGTGGTCCAAAAGAGTGAGTATTTGGTCGCGGAAAAAATTCCAATTTTTAAAGTCTAAAGTCGATTCGCTTTTCCCGTGACCGGCAAAGTCCAGGGCGATGATTCTGTATTTGTCTTTAAGCCTTTCGTGATAATAACGATAACATCCCGCACTATATCCGTTTGCATGGCAGAACAAAAGGGGAGGAAGATCCGATTCCGAGTCGTAATAGGCAAGATGGATGCCTTGGAAGCGAAAGGATTTGGTTTTCATTTTATATTTGACCTTACTCTAAAATATTCTACTTTGCCAGTATCTCCATGCAAGTTCAGATCCTCCTAGTCTTCTGTATAGCTGTATTCTTCAATGCGTTGGCAAACATTTTGATGAAGACTTCTTCCTTGCACGATTCCACGAATCCAGTGGAAGCCAATGCCACAGGCATCATCGCTACCGTCTTTAATCCCTATTTTATGGCCGGGCTTGCTAGCTTCGGTTTGGCACTTTTAGGATACCGTTTCGTGTTGGGAAAGGGGTTGAAGCTTTCTCTCGCCTATCCAGTGTTCACTTCCAGCGGTTTCATCATCGTACTCATTGCGTCTGCGATTTTCTTTAAGGAAAGATTGAACTGGACCCAATGGATCGGAATTTTGTTCATTTTGATCGGCGTTTGGCTTACCGCTTTACAAATGTTTGATGTTGAATCTTGAAGTTCCTTAGGTTCTTTTTTTCTTTTTTAATTTTATCTCTCTGCCTTTGTTCCCCTGCACCCAAACAGGAAATTTCTTCTTTCTCCAAACTTAAAAAACCGGATGTTCTTTGGATCGTATTAGATTCGTTTCGAGGAGATTTGATCGGACGTTACGGAGTGACGGATGAATTGGAAAAGTTCTCTTCGCAGAGTTACGTTTTTAAAAACCATTTGGTGAACTCTTCTTGGACAAGGCCTTCCACTCTAGTATTTTTCACAGGGAAATACGCTTCCAGAAATCCTGTGAATTTTTGGGATTACCCAGCTCCTAAGTCGGAAGCGGAAGCGTTTTATGTTTCCGAGCCGAATCCTTTGCCTAAGGTTTTAAAAGAAAAAGGAATGTACACCGTTATGGTGGGAAACAATCCCTTTCTTACGGATCGAAACGGGCTAGGTGTCGACGTAGGTTTCGAGTCTTTAAACGATTTTTCCCATCTAACTAATGATACACCGGTTATTACTCGTAAGGCGTTGGATGTGGTCTCTCAATTATCCGAGAGAAAGAAAACTCATCCTCAGAAAAACTTTTTTTTCTTTTTGAATTTTAACGATCCTCATAAACCATACACTCCTCCTCCCGGTTATGATTCCAAAATCAAAACGGACGAGATTTTGGATGAGAAAAAAAGAGACTATCTGGGAGAAGTCGCTTATGTGGATGATCAGCTGAAAATCATATTCGATACCTTGAAAGAAAAAGGGTTATGGGACAACACCTTGATTCTCATCACTGCCGATCACGGGGAAGTCATGAATTTCGCTCACTCCATTTCCCCTTTTACGGGAACCAATACCTATTACGGTCACGGACAAGATCTATTTCTGGAAAACATTCACGTTCCTCTTCTTTTAAAACTGCCTCATCAAAAAGATCATAAAACAATTGTTACTAGAACACGTTCCATCGATATTTATCCCACGATATTGGAAGTGTTGGGACTCAAACCCCGATCTGATACGGATGGAAAAAGTCTGATTCCTGTGATGAACGGTTCGGAGACTAAGGACAGAATGTACTACGGGGAAACGAGATCGACACAAGGGATCGGACGGGAAAATCATTTCCTTCTCCAAAAGTCTTACCGGTTCCACGAACTGGGTAAATTCTGGGAAGGTGCCGTAGGAAAAGAAGTATTTTATTATTATGATATTCAAAGAGACCCTGATCAGGTGTTTCCGTTTAAGTTTTTCGATATCTCTGAAGTGAAAGACTCAGCACTTACGGAAGAACAAAAAAGAAAGATAGAAGCTTTATGGAAAGAGATAAGAAAGATCGAACCCAAACTTCCTATCTATCATGTTCGAATCAATCGGGGTGCAAACGATCCGTCGATGTTATCCTGTAAAGTTCTTATTTCTGCAGGGCAGATCCGAATGATCGATTCGTTTCCCGAAACGGACATTCTTCAATGGAATAAATCTCCCCGATCCTTGGAATTGATTTGGAATTCGGATCCTTCTAAAAAAGGGAAAACCGATTTTATAGAGTTTTCTTTCGAAGTATATCCGGATGTATCTTTTCCTAATTTTTCTTTCTTTGTGAACGGAGTTAGGAAAAACGAAGAGAAATTAGGAATCGGTTCCTTTGATTTGTCACCAAATGGATGTTACTTTAATTGCGAATCTTTGTTCGATGCACCTATCGGTTCTCCAGAACCTTCTTCGGAAACCCGTATGCAGATTTGGAGAGTGGGTGCTAATAAAAAAGAATATTCTCGTGCCGATCGATTGGAAACGGACGCTTTGGAGATTTTGAGAAAACAGGGTTACGTGCAGTAGATACTAAAACCGCATTAACCGACCGCATTATGATTCTGCATCGAATCAATCATCATCCATATTCGTGACACTTACATTCGACGCATTCATATTGTTATAGTTCGTATCTGCGGAGACCGCAGGATCCGTGATGATCGTATAAACGATGTTTCCATCCGTTATGAAATCATCCACTCCTGTGATCGTAACTACCTTCGGAGTGCTCCAACAATCCGCTCCAGGACAATTCGCATCGAACTGAACCTGTGTCACTGCAATGGTTCCTTCCGCAGTGTTCGAGGAAGATAAAGGAATCGTCACTATGGAAGTCGGTTCGCTTCCTAATCGAACGGTAAAGAATGCCGTTCCTCCCGCTTCCGTAGTGACCAGTCCTGAAGTAGGAGTGACGATGATCGATGCAGTATCGTTGTCGTTATTCGTGATGCTGACGGAAGGTAATGTTTGCCCGTTGAATCCGCTTCCCCCTCCCGCCATAGGTCCCAAATTGACCGCATAAATGATGTTACCGTCTGCTACAGAGTCGTCTATTCCTGTGATGATCACTTCCTGCATCGTATTCCAATTGGAGGTTGTGAAACTGAGAGAGGCGACTGACACCGTCCCTTCTGCGGTGTTCGAGCTAGCAACAGGAATCGTGACAGTGGAGTTCGGTCTGGCTCTTAAACGCACTTGGAATCTGGCTTGTCCGCCTAATTCTGTTGTTGTGAGGGCAGGGGAAGAAACAAGCCCTCCTCCTGCATTGGGAGATGTGACACAGGAAGAAGCGGGAACTGCAGTCGTACATGGGACGATGTCGTACAATAATTCTATATTTTTTACATTGAGTGTGGCTGCGGAAAGATCCTTATACAAGACCGAACCTGTTCCTCCCGTGCTCGTTTCCGAGGAAGTAGCGGAGATAGATGCCGTATAGTTTTGGTCGCCGGAAGAACCTATATCTTGCCCGGTGATTGTGACGGTTTGCACCGTTCCATAGTTAGTTGGTGTAAAGGTAAGGGTGGACGGACTGAATCCTGCAATCCCGGAAGGAGTCGTATCCAGTTGGACCGTTATATCATCCACCGGCTGAGAAGTCAGCCTCAGGTCGAATGTGGCGGAGGCTCCCGATTCGGAAGTAAGAAGAGGGCTGGGAATGGAATTGGAAGTTAAGAACCCGGAAGTATCGTTATCCGTTAACGTCAAATTCAGATCGGTTGGATCATATCCGCTGTAGTATGCGTCGGAAGATGTGAGGGCTCCTATTTGAATGGGGCAGGTTATGGTTCCGTCATTCACCGCATCATCGTTCGGTGTGACTGTGAATTGATTGTGAGTTCCGGAAACATTCCAATTGGATGCATTGATAGAAAGGGACGCAGGAGAGATTGCAAATTGGTTTACTGTCGGACTTGCAATCAACTGACAAGGATAAGCTGTACTTGTCGACAATGGAATCGTGACGTTCCCCGTAGGCTCTTGCTGTAAAAAGACATAAACTGTGAATGCGGATGAGTTTTCCGCACGAGTTAGAGAAGGCGCTGCGATCGTTACTTTGTTCGCACCTATATCGTAGTTTGTCAGATTCGCAGTCGTTCCTGTGGCTCCTACGAAACTATTGTACCAGGAAGGAGTGGTGCCGGATTCCGTTCCCGATCCTACAGTGATCGTATAAGCAACATCCGCAGAATCTCCGTTATCTGGTTGTCCCCTGATGATTACGTCTACGGATGTGCTCCAGTTTGTACTGTCGAATGTATAAACCTTCGAATTCACTAATACGTCCGGGCCTGTTGAATCCAAAATTTTACCTTCGTTTCCGTTCGTTGTCGCCACAGTGACCGTGACCGTATTTCCTACGAGAGGACTGGTCGCTAACCGAATTTGGTAGGTTGTTTGCAGCCCGTTCTCTGCGGTGAACGCTTGAAAGCCGCTTCTTAATGCGAAGTTTACTTTAGGAGAAGGATTGTCGTCGTCGGTGATATTGATTGTGACGTCGCTCGGATTCATTCCTTCGTAATCCGTTCCCGATCCTGTGATCGCTCCTAAAGTGAATGTGTGAGAACGAATCGAAATTTCATCATAATCATCATTAGATGGAACGATCGTCACAGTTTGGGGAGTGTTCCAGTCCGCTTCTGTGAACGTTAAGCTGGAAGGACTGAATGTATATTGTGTCACATCGGGAGCATTGAAGGTTTCCGAACTGAGAGGGATAGTGACGGACCCTGCCGTACAATTTTCCAAATTCGCAGGAGTGTTACAAGGAGCGGAATTCAATCGGACAGTGAACGTTCCGTTCATTCCTCCTTCCGTTAAGTTCAGAGTGGTTGCGGACAATGTGAATCCTTTCGTATCGTTGTCCGTAATGGAAACGGTTAGATTTCCAGTAGAAGTGTTGTATCCTGCAAAAGCGACATCCGGTCGAAGCCCTGTATAAAAAGAACCGGAAGCTAACGGTATATTGATGTTCACCGGGATGGTTCCGTCCGCAAAATCGTCCGCTACGGAACGAATCGTGATCGTCTGTGCGACATTCCATCCGCTACTACTGTTTGCATCTGTGAAACTTCCCGCTCCTCCCGTCGTAGTGGTAAATGTTAGGCTGCGTGAACTTGTAGGATTGCCGGAGCTGTCTAGGATTACCGCTTCGGAAGTATCCGAACTTGTGATGGGACCTATGGTAACACTTGAACCGGGAAGAATGGAAAGCCTAATTTCAAAGGTGATGGTAGAAGTTCCGTCCTCCACCATGGAGAGTGCGGAGGAGATATTCTGCAAAACTACTTTGGGAGCACCACTATCAATGTTTTGAGCGGATACGGAAGGTACGGAATGTCCGCTGTATTTCGCATCGGAAGAGGTAGCGTTGGCCAAAGTGATCGTCACCGATCTGTCTCCGTCCAAAGTTCCGTCGATCACGGAAGTGAGTGTGACCGTCTGAGGGCTGTTCCAGTTGGCGGTAGTGAATGTCAAACTGGAAGGAGAAACGGTGATTTCCGAAGTATCGCTGGATGTGATGCTGGGGATTTGTACATTGTTTGTCGGCTGGCTGTTGAGAACGACGGTGAAAGTGGTTGTAAACGGGCCTGCGTTTTCGTCCACCACCAAACCGGAAACAGGTGTCACTGTGAATCCTGCCGTATCATCGTCTGTGACGGACATAGCGATCGAAGAAGGCAGAGATACTGAATCGTATCCTGTGTCTCTGGAACCGGAGCTGGTATCCACGCTTCCGAAACTCAAGTTTACGACTCTGGTATCTTCATCGATAGCATTGTTGATTCCAGATGCAGTGATGTTTTGCGGCACATTCCAGTTGGCAGGAGTGAACACCAAAGTTGTGGGACTTACAGATACCAAACCGGGAAGTGAAGAAGCAATTCCCGCAATTGTGACGGTTGTCCCTGCGGGAGGTCTGGAATTGAGCCGGAAAGTGAATATCTGTGACCCTCCGTTTTCGGAGAATGTGACCGCAGTGGAAGGGGATACGATGAAACCTCTCGTATCGTCGTCCATATTCGTTACCGAAGGAAATACAGGTCCCGGATAACCGTTGTAATTCGTATCACTGGAGCTACCTGCACTCACTACTATGGTGACTGTTTGGTTTCCGTCCGCTTCAAAATCATCCAGTCCAGTAATGGTGACTGTTTGAGGTGTGTTCCAATTGGAGGGGGTGAATACTAGGGAACTGGGAGACACCACTCCTTCCGTCGCCGGACTGGCAACTAATGAAGATATGGTGACATTTCCGGTAGGGATCGTATTCATCACCACTGCAAAGGATGCGGTTCCTCCTGCTTCCGTAGTGACAGGAGAATTCAAACTAACAACCGTAAAACCGGCACTGTCGTTGTCCGCATTGGTTCCCGTAGCTATAGGAACGGACTTTCCGTTATAGGAAGGATCTTCTGAAACGGTCAGCCCTGCGGAGATGATATAATTTTGAGGGCCGTCGATGGAAAAATCATCCACGCCGGTGATTTCGATGTATTGAGGAACATTCCAATTTTCGTATGTAAACACCAATTCCGTATTAGGTGCTGTCGCTTCTGTAACCACAGAGGAAGCGAAATTGCGAATTGTGACAGGCCTCATCGGCCTTGTCTGCAAAACATAATAGATTCTCGCTTTGAGTCCGCTCTCCGAAGTGAGTAAACCTGTCGTGGGATTTACGGCAACTCCCGAAGTTTCATCATCCGTATTTACTAATGAGACAACAGGAAGAGGTTGCCCCTGGAATCTTTTATCTTCCGTCGAAAAAGAACCGAATGTGATATTGTATGCTATATTCCCATCGCTCAAAACATCATCCACGCCTTTGATGAGGATGGTTTGAGATTGGAACCAATTGGAAGGGGTGAATTCTATGTATGTATCCGAGATCACAGCTCCTTCCGTGGAGTCGGAAGTGGAAATGGGTCCGATCAGAACTGCGGAACTTGGCTCTTGGTTGAGTGAAACTTCGAAACTAGCCACTCTTCCCGATTCACTGGTGAACAAATACACATCCGCATCGTAAATGAGGCTTCCCGCTTTGATGCCTGACTGAAAAAAAGATCCGAAAAGTAGAAGCAGATTGGGACGTAATACGCTTGAGCAGGAAAAAGAGAGAAATAATAGCGTAATTATTGTTAATCGATGGATCGTCATCCCTATTTGGACCCTAGGAGAAGTACTGAGGAAAAATGACTTTCCTTTTCCTAGTTCACCTTATATATATAACGTATTAAAGCACTCACATTCTCTTACTTTTTTGGGAATGAGCCTTAGAAAATATGACAAAATCGAATTCTTCCAATCCTACCGGCCCTTTAGAAGGGATAAAAGTTATTGACTTATCTCTTCTTTTGCCTGGCCCTCTTTGTTCCCAACATTTGGCCGATATGGGCGCCGAAGTGATCAAAATAGAGAACCCTCGTGCCTATGACGGCTCTCGTGCCATGTTCAAAGGTAACACCGGTTATCCTGCTCTTTTTATGATGCTCAACAGAAATAAAAAAGCGATCACTCTCAATTTGAAACGTCCTTCTTCCCAAGAGATTCTATTTAAACTTCTGGAAGATGCGGACATTCTGCTAGAAGGGTTTCGTCCCGATGGGATGGATAAGATGGGAATCGGTTACGAGGTTCTAAAGGAAAAATTTCCAAGGCTGATTTACTGCGGTATCTCCGGTTACGGGACCTCAGGGAAATATGTGGACTTTGCCGGACACGATTTAAACTATCTCGCCATTTCGGGAGTTTTGCATCAGACGGGAAATCCTCCTCGCCCTGCGGGCTTTCAGTTGGCGGATGTAGGAGGAGGAACTTTGACCGCGGTGTCCGCAATCTTGGCCGCTTTGTACTACAGAGAGAAAACAGGAAAGGGTCAAAAGATAGACGTATCGATGACGGATGCTTCTCTCCAATTTCTTTCGTTATACGGCGGCATCCTATCTGCTTCCGGAAAAACTCCTGAAGCGGGGAATAACATTTTATCCGGCAAACTTCCCAACTATAATGTGTATCAAACCAAAGAAGGAAGGTATGTGGCGCTTGGGGCTTTGGAAGATATGTTTTTCCAAACCTTCTTAAAGGTGGCGGGAATGGAAAATCTTACGAAAGAATTTCCGATGACCGAAGAAAATCTTCCTATCATCAAACAGAAATTAACCGATTATTTCGCCGGGAAAACTTTTTCCGACCTGGAACCTATTTTCAATAATGAAGATTCCTGCCTCAGCCCCATCCTTAGTATGGAAGAAGTGGCTAAAGATCCTCATTGGAAGGAAAGAAAAATGGTTTTCGAGACAAAACATGAAAAGTACGGAGATATACTTCAATTCGGTTCCCCCTTTCATTTTTCGGAGACGCCTTTTCAATATCGAATGGATCCGCCCGATCATGGACAACATACCGATGAAATTCTAAAATCTTTGGGTTATACGGAAGAGAAAATACAAGCATTTCGGAAAGATAGGGTCATTTGATCTAGCCACTTGCTTTTTTTTCTAGCGGGATTAATTTTGTCCCAGGGCTCCTATATCATTGAGTTCGGCAAAAATAAAAGATGAAATTAATCCAAGCTTCCGACTTACACCTTTCCGATGCGAACGAGAGGGAATATTGTTTATCCGTCTTAGATGAAATTTTTAAAACCGCAAAAGATCTGTCTTGCGAAGGCATTCTTTTTTGCGGAGATATCTTCGATACATTTTCCGATCTGGAAAAATTAAGAACCGAGTTCGTTTCCCGCTCCAAACAATTTCCCGGTAAAATTTATTTTCTGCCGGGAAACCACGAATGTTTGAGAAAAAAATCCAAAGGAGGAGGTTACTCCGATTTCGATTGGGGAGATCAAATTTTCATCATAGAAAAAGAACCATATCAAATTTTGAAACTCAATGATCTTGTGGAAATTTTGGGAATCCCTCATCAGGAGTCCTATGGCAATTTATTGACAGAACCTCCTCAAGGAAAATCCTCCCGCTTTCGCATCGGAATGGCGCACGCAGTCATTTCAGGAATGAGTTTCACGGGTTTTGAAACGGAAGAGGAAGGGGGAGGAGTTTTGGATTCCGGTCAATTGCAGTCGTTAGGTTGTGATTATGTGGCCGTCGGTCATATCCATAGAGCCAGGTCACAAAGGTTCGGAGACTGTTGGATCGCTTATGCAGGTTCTTCCCGGGTTTGGAGAAAGGGAGAGTTCGGAAAACGGGGAGGATATCTTTTGGAAGTCACCGAAACGGGAATCACCAAAACCGATTTGGAATGGAAGTCCGCCGGACAATATCGTGAAATCATAGTATCTCTTTTGTTAGATGGGAAACCGGAAAAAACCCCCTCAGATTATCTTTCTTCCTGCGGTCCTTCCGATTGGGTGAGAATGCGTTATTCCGGTTATGTGGAAACCATGTCCTATCTGAAAGAATTCGAAAAGGAAATTACGGAAGGATGGAGCACCAAACTTCGTATCGTCGAATTCGATTCGGATCAGTCGGAAGTAAAGGTGTTGAAAGATTTAGGGGAAAACCAATTCATCCGTCGTTTTTTGGATGTGATGGACGGGAAGAGGACTTCTTTGGAACCGGAACTTTGGAACAGAGCCAAACTTTTGGGTTTGGAACTTCTTACGGAGGGAAAAAGATAATATGGAACTCTCCTTAAAAAAATTCGGAATCTTTCGGGATCAAAAATTCCCTCTAGGACAAGTCACTGTTTTTTTAGGACAAAATGAAACCGGTAAGACGACTTTATTCGATTCCATCGTATCTTCTTTGTTAAAGATCTCCGGTGCGACCGCATACGGGAAAAAATTGAACGCCCGTTATGAGAAAGACAGGGAAGCCAAGATAGAACCTAATCCTGCAGGCATTTCTTCTCTTCCCGCATTCAGCTTTTTAAACTCGCATGCAGTGAGAGAAGGCAATATCGGAATCGTCATGGACGAGGCCAAAGGAAAAAAGGAGATGTTGGATGCTGTCCAAAAATCACTTTTCGACAGCGGATTCGATGCCAAGTATCTTAGACAAAAATGTTTGGAGAATGCGGAAAGAACCGGCGCCCGCAAATCCGCTAGAGATTTAAAGGCAGCGAATACATGGAAGGAACAGAAAAACGCAGAGTTTCAAACTGTAGACTCTGAGAGAAAACGAATCATACAAACTTGGTCTTCTTTGCCTCAACTGGAAGAGAAACGAAAAAAATACGTTCAAAAAATGGAACCGATCGATTCCAAAGTGGAAGAGATAAACTCTCGTTTGGCGATTTTAGACCAATCCGAAAAATATTCCTATTTGGACCAAGTGTACTCTCTCGCATTGGAAAGAGAGGAAAAGGAAAAAGCGGCATCCCTTTCCGCTAAACTTTTGGAGAAAAATTCGGAAAAACAAATCACTTCTCTTTCCGACCAAATCAAAGAGATCCAATTGAAATGGAAGAATCAGTCCGAGACTCTTGTTTCTTTGCAGTCCCAAGTGGGAACTTCGAATCAAAATAAACAAGAGTTAGACGAAAAAGAGAAAAAAATTGCAGGATGGGAAACCAAAATCAAGTCCTTGGAAAAGAAGTTGGACGATTTGTTCGAAAACCTTCCCCAGCTTTATTATGAAGTTTGGCAAAAACAGATTTTGGCGATCGCAGGGATTCTATTCGTATCCGGTCTTTCTCTTTCTTGGTTTTTACAATCGGAAACTCATTCTCGTTATTTGGGATTTTTAGGAATCGTTTTGATCGGTGCGGGATCTTTTTTGATTTTTTGGAAAGGGAAAGAAAAACGATTCGAAAAAGACGAAACAAAAATAAAATCGGAAATGGTTTCTCTTTCTGAAGAATTGATTCTGCTTTCGGAAGGAGAGATTCGTCCTTTACTTGTTTCCAGAGACGGTCTTAGGGAAGCGTTCAAAACATACTATCAAAAACTTACGGAAGTTAGATCAAAATCTTCTTCTCTTCTTTCCGATTTGGAAAAGAAAAAAGCGGAGATTTCCGATCTCTCGCAAAACCAAACTCATCTTCAGTCCGAAAAAATAGAAAGGGAAAATTCTCTCCGTTCTCTTCTTTCCGAATCCGGCTCTTCCTCTTTGGAAGAGTTAAGAGAAAAATTGAGTTCCGCAAAAGCGGTTCTTCAAGAATTCGAATCCATCGAGTCTAGATTAAAAAAGGTGATGGAAGATAACGGATGGTCTTCTTTCGATGAACTTCGCCGCAGAGTCAAAGATGAGCTGGAGTCTTATCAAAAGTTAGGAATCTCCAAAACATTTACCCCTGCGCATAAAACGGAAAAACAAAATCTTAAATCGGATCTAGGCTATCTGCTCCAGGAAAAAGAATCCCTTTCTAAAGAGAGAGGGGAATTGGAAAAGGAAATTCATACAGTTTCCGTTCGTTCCACGGAACAATTGAACCAGGTTTTGAAACAATGGGAAAAAGGAATGTTCGATTTTTCGCAAGCGGAAAGTTCCCTGAAGGAATTGGAAAAGAACATTGAAGCATATCAAATATTAGGTGATGTGTTTGCGGAAATGGATGCAGGTTCAGAGGATGAAATGTCTTCTCTCGTTCAATCTTTATCCTCCAAATGGAACGGAATTCTAACGGGTTCTGAAATCAGGAAAATCGATTGGAACAGTCTTTCCGAAGATGTTCCCAAAGCCGCGGACAAGGCAGGGCAAGTGAGAGAGTTCGATCATCTTTCCACAGGCACAAAAGAACTTTTATTTTTTGCGATGAGACTCGAGTATGCGCTTCGAGTTGGGAGAGAATCGCATCTTCCTTGGTTGCTTTTGGATGAACCTTTCCGTCATATGGATGTTTCCCGAACGGAATCCGCGGTTCGTTATACTTTGGATTTTTTGAAAAAGGAAAATTGGAACGGAGTGTTTTTTACTTTCGATGAGTCTTTATCGAAATGTATTACGGAGAATGCAGGTTCCAAAGATATGAAATGCATCCTCCATAAGTTAGGTTAGGTGAGTTTTTTCGCTTCTGCGAGAATCGTTTCGTAGTTCGGTTCGCTTGCGATTTCAGGAACAAGTTCCACATAACGGATCACATCCGATTTGTCCACTACGAACACCGCTCTTGCCGCTAGTCCGGAGAGAGGGCCGGAAGCGATATGAACTCCGTAGTTTTTAGAAAAGGAAAAATCTTTAAACTGAGAACCTGTGATTAGGTTTTCGGATTGAATCCCTTCCGTAGCACAGAATCGTTTCATAGCAAAAGGAAGATCTCCCGAGATGATGAGAGTTGTGATTGCCGATTCTTTCGCAACCTTTTCGTTGAACTTTTTTGTTTCAATGGCACAAACAGGAGTGTCCAAGCTGGGAACCGCCACGAGAATTTTTACCTTTCCGGAAAGGTCTTTGAGGGAAATTTCACTTAAATCTTGTTTTGCGACTTTAAAATCGGGAGCTTTGTCCCCTGCTTGGGGTAGATTCCCTTCGAGTGAAATTGGATTTCCTTTGAGTGTTACCGATGCCATAATGACTCCTTACTTCGAATTAGACAATTCTCGCAAATTCGGAAATAAATAAAATCAAAACATCATTTTTTCTGACTTTAAAACCGCTTCTTTGAGATGCCCCTTTCGAATGAGAGAAGAGAGTTCTTTGACCTCTTGCCATTGGGATTCTGAAAATTCGGGATATAGATCCGGTAAAATTTCCTTCTCCTCTTCGGAAGGATTTCCATCAAAAGCGACTCCGATCAGGAAAATATGAAAGGCGAATTTTCTTTCTTCGCGACCGCATGATCCCAGAGTGAGTTTGAACTTGAAAAAATCATCGATTTCTTCCGGTTTCGTTTCCAAAGAGAAACATTGCACCAATTTCAAAAGCAGATATTCGAAGTTAGGGTGAAAGGTTTTGGTATATACGATGGAATTGGCGACCGCCTGCAAACAAGCCAATTTACCGGACACGCTTAAAGTATCCGCTTTTTGTTTTGCCAAATGAATGATTTGTTCGGAGATTTTTCGAGTGATGATTCTCATTCGAAGTTCTTTCAGGATTTGATAGGTGGTGAATGCATCCCAAAAACCGGTGATAGGTGCCGCCACGTATTCTATATAAAGACGAAGACTGCTTCTTCCTATCACAGCTTTTAAAAGCACTTTTGCGATGAGATTGGAAAGAAGAACCTTGATTTTATAAAGAATCGACTTCAGTGCAAGGGCTTTTCGATTCAGCCTTCTGTAAGGATCAATTCCGTATAACTTGAGTTCTGGATCGGGGATCTCAAGAGCGATTCTGGCAAGCATTCCAGGAATAGGAGTGATGAGTTCCGGTTCGTCTTCCAGTTCTATGTCTGCGTATTCCGCCATTCGGAAAGAAAGATAAAGACAGACACGAAACAGAAGATAAAATTCCACTGCGGTGAAAAGTATGATCAGAAGCAGAATATAAACGATCGACTCGAAACTTTCTGTTAGGTGGTATATGTCGGGAGTAGGCAGAAAAAAACTGAGATATACGAAAGCGTAAGAGGGAATGAATCCGATGAAGAAGGAATAAATGGTTCCCAAGAGTATGGTTCGATTCGTGTTCTTTTCGAATCCGTCCGAGTTTTCTTCCCGGTTTCCTTTTTTTCTTTTTTGAGAGAGGGAAAGGATCACCCTTCTTCCCCATTTTTCTAAAGTGCCAGGTCTGTAGATTTGTTCTTTCGTATGCATTTTTCTCTTTGATTTTAACCTCGGATTTCCCGAATCATTTCTTTAGGTATACTGGGGACATCTCCAGGTCCATCTAACGGAAGATATACTAAAAATCGAGTGTATCCTTGCTGGGATTCCACTTCGATTCTTCCTTTGTGTTTTTCGATGATTCCTTTTACGATTCCCAAACCAAGTCCCGTTCCTTCCCCTTGGTCTTTGGTTGTGAAAAACGGGTCCCAGATTTTATCTTTGATTTCAGTAGTGATTCCGCACCCGTTGTCTTCGAAACCTACTAGTACATAATTGTCTCCGATCGCTCTTGTGAAGATGGTCAGTTTCGGTTTGTCCGTTTTTTTCATGGCATGGAGTGCATTCGTGATGAGATTTGTCCAAACCTGATTCAATTCGTCTATATTGCACCGAACCAAAGGAAGAGAAGAGTATTGTCTTTCTATTTCTACTCCTTGTTTGATTTGGTTTTGCATGATGACCAAAGTATTTTCCAAACCTTCATGTAGATCCGCATCCGCATAAGAGGCCTGTCCCAAGTGGGAATAATATTTCAAAGCCTTTACGATACGGACTATGTTTTTGATGGCATACTTTATATTTTTGATATTTCTGTGAAGGCTCAGGCTGTTACGAAGCATTTCATACACTTCTTTGCCTCCATCCTTTCTGATTCGAATCAAATCTTTTTCCAGATGAGGGATGGCATTCTCTATCAGGAAGTTGGATAGGTCGAGGGATTCCGTTTCTCCCATTCCTTCCGCAATTAACTTTTGTTTGACTTCCTTTTTAAGTTTGAATTTGTCTTTCGGATCGATTTTTTCTTTCGTATCTTCTTTGGTTAAGGTAAGAAGCAGGTTCATATAAACATTTCGTATTTCTTGATTTTGAATGAGAATGTTTAAATCGGATAGATGGGAAAATGCATAGAGTAGGTTTGCTTCCAGATTGTCAGAGGAACCGTTGATGACTGCTGCAGGAGTATTGATTTCGTGGGCGATCCCTGCCACCATTACCCCTAAAGATGCCATTTTTTCTGACTGCACTAGATGGGTTTGAGCTTCTTCCAATTCCCTGGTCCTTTCCGCCACTTTCGCCTCTAGCGTTTCCGTTAGGTGAACTAACTGCTGGTAGATCATGGAATTGGATAGTGACATGAGAGAAACGGAAAGTATTTCTAAAATGATTTCGATTTCGTTCAGTCCGTAACTTTTGTTCTTTTTGTTTTTTCCCAGAAGGATAAAACCCACCAAACTGGATTTCATAGCAAGAGTTGCCACCAAAACGGAATCGGTTTTTTGAAAGAAAGCGAGTGCGGATTCTTTGATTTTGGAATGATTGATCGTTTTTTCTTCTGCGAAGTTTTCTTTCAGATGAATTCCTTCTCGATCGGATAACCAAAGTAAGAAGGGATCGAACACAGGGAGACCGGCGGCTTCCGTGTTCCAATCTTTTTCTTTGGGATAGGGTCTGGGGCGGAAATGACCGTCCGCTTCGTCCCAAGTATAAACTCTTACGAATTCCGCAGGAATTTTAGCAGTGAGATATTGGGAGATGGTTTGGCTGATTCTGTCCGGGTCGTTGAAGGAAATGAGTTCTTCTTTGAACTTTTCCAATGCGAAAAGGTTTTGTACCAATTCGTCCCTTTTGGTCGGCCTTTCCTCTTCTTGAGGAGCTGTCTTGGGAATTTCCGTAGAGGAAAGAGTTTGTATCGAATCGGTTCGTTTTTTTTGTAATAGAATCGAAACGGAGGAGAGAAAAAAAAGAAAGCCGCTTCCGCAGACGACCGCAAGGGAAGATTCCGAAAGATACAGAAAAGCCGTGAAAAAGAAGAGGAGAACCGGCAAAGAATATTGGATCCAAAAAGGAAAGATGACTTGTATCTTCATGATTGTACGGGTAATTTGGAAGAAGATCCTTATTATAACTGGAAATTTTTTTGGGTAAAGAACAATTTACAATCGCTAGAATCTTCGGAGCCTATTATGAGTTATACTCTGAAAAGACTTCCTATGTTCTTGCCGTTCTCAAAGGCAAATTGAGATTAAAAAATTCGGAAGACAGACATCCTTTTGTCGTCGGTGACGAGGTATATGCCGAGGCCGGCCCGGGAGAAGAATGGGTCATACTCAGCAAGGAAGATAGAAAAAATTTTTTGACCAGAAAGAGCGATCATGGAGACACTCATGTTCTTTGCGCGAATCTGGATCAAGTCGCCATACTCGCTTCTTATAAAGATCCTGAAACGAAAGACGGTTTCATTGATCGTCTGTTAGTTGCTTCTTATCACACCAGAATCAAACCTTTGATTTTGTTTACGAAATCCGATCTGGTTCCCGAAGAAATAAAATCACTTAAGGAAAATTCTTATAGAAATTTGGGATACGAAGTGATGAGTATTTCCGTAGAGAATGAATCTTCTCTGGAACCTCTTTGGGATGTTCTTCGGGGAAAAAGAACCTTCCTTTGCGGAAATTCAGGAGTAGGTAAATCCACTCTCTTGAATCACCTAACGAAAAAAAGTGTGCAAAAAACGAATCAGATCAGCGGCACTACCAGAAAAGGAAAACACACTACCACAAACTCATTGGCAGTGTTTCTGGAAGAAAACACTGTGATCATCGATTCTCCCGGAGTGAAGGAGTGGGGCATCCTGCACCTCACCAAACAAGAACTTTTGGAAAGTTTTCCCGAGTTACAAGGCGCACAAGAGAAATGTGAATCTTCCTATTGCTGTGACTTGGGGCCTCAATGCAATATGCTTTCCCATTTCGAGGAAAACTTAACGGAATCCCGCAAAAAAAGCCTAGAATCCATGTTTGAGAGTCTGGAAAAACCCCACAGAGTCACCCGCAGAGACCATTGGTCGAGAGCTGTAACAAAAAGATATTAGGGAAAAGAGTTGCAAAGGGTTCAGTTGTTACATAAACTTAGAATGTTATTTTCGTAGGGGAGGTTCTATATGAAAACCGTTCGAACATTTCGCATCCAACCCATCTTAATCGTGGCAGTATTTGCTATCTTCTCGTTCTACTGTCAAAAAGATTCTAAAGACGTCTCCGTCAATCCTCAGGAATCGACAAACTCCGTTTCGGAAAGATCTGCCGTTCTCGCTTTCATCAAAGGGGATGTGGTAGTGCTCCGAGAAGGGAATCAATTGAAACCCGTATTAGGTGATGCTCTCCAGGGAACGGATACTGTTGTGACCGGAGCCAACGGCAGTGTTGAGATTTTGTTAGGTGAAGATGGAATTCTGAAACTTGCAAAAAACACATCTCTCAGCATCAGCAATGCCTTCTCTTCTCACGATGAAGGAAGAAACACCGAAGTGAACCTTCAGTACGGAAAATTAGTAACCGTTCTGCGCAAAGAAAGAAAATCGGAAAACTTCCGAGTCGTCACTCCTACTTCCATTGCGGGTGTGAGAGGGACTTCTTTCCTTACCAGCGTAGAAGATCCCGGTTCCAAATCTGGCACTGTAGCTTGTGCTTCGAACAACTGTGTTGTGAAGTATGTGGTCTTAGACGGAACCATTGCGATCAGCAAACCGAATTCCGAAAAAGAACTCGTATTGGATAAAAAGAAAGAAGCAACCGTAGGAAACGAATCTTCTTTAAGCGAAAAGATGGTGAAACCTTTGGACTCTCAATCTTTATCCGACCTAAAAGAAATGTTGGTGTTCGAAAATACCAAAATGTTGGGCTTTGAATCTCTTACGAACGAATTGAGATCCAACAGTGAAGAACTCAAACAAATGGATGTAGGATCTTCTTTGAATGAAGTAGAAACTGCCATCAAAAAGAAAGATACGATCAAAAACAAATCGGATGAAGTAATCACTACTGCTAAATCCATTGAAGAATCAAAATACATCAAAAAAGATGTGCAAAAAGAATCCTTAAAATTGCCTGCGAAAGAGAGTTTCGATAAGAATAAATGAGATATGCCTATTTACTAGTTCTTTGTTGTGTATTGTCAGGATGTGCTTCCGTAACTCAAATCGAGACTTTAAACGCCTCATTTGCGAAACCGGTTTTCAAAAGCATTGAACCTGGAATTGTAGAGCCTACCCCTTCCGGGAAAGACTATCGGGAAAGAACGGTAAATAAGTCTCTTCCTCATTTCACAATCCTCTGGAAGGAGATCCCTAAGGATTTCCTTTCGGTGGATGTGAACTTCTTAGAGGAAAGAATTGTCTCTTCTCATTCTACCTTCGGAAAATATATTCCTGCTCCTGCAGGATCTTCCGATTATACCGATTTTTTCAAAACGAAAGACATTGATGTGGTTTTGGAACTGAACGCTTCCAAAACAAACGAGAGTTTATCGCTTACCGCTAATTACAAGGACCCTGTTCTTTCGCAGAACTTCGGTTCTTCGTTATTCGCTTTCAAATTGGAAAAAGAACCATCCTCTTCCAAAAAGAAAAAATTCGAAATTTTTCATGATAAAACGGGACTAGTTCCTCTTTTTCCTTCCGTATTGTCTTATTATTCGGAGGTTTCCTCTCCGAAAGAATCCGAAATTCAAACCGTTCTTTCTTCTACTTTAAGAGGAAAGGTTTCCGTGTTCTCCACCACTCCAGGAACACAAATTCTTCTGGATGGAAAAGAAATCGGAAAAGCGCCTCTTATCGATTATTCCATGTTAAATGGAAAGCACGTATTGTCTTTTTCTAAACCGGGAAAAGATCCAGTGCAAAGATCCATATTGATTCGTGCAGGAAAAACAAGCCGCATCTTTCAAGAATGGAACGACGATATTTCCCAGGGAACTTTCGTTTTATCCAGTTATCCTTCCGGATTGGATGTGATCGTTGCCGGTCAGAAAAAAGGAAAAACTCAATTTGCAGAATCGGGAGTTCCTTACGGGAGTTATTCCGTGCAATATGTCCGCACCAAAGGAAGCGAAAATTTCGAATATGCTAAGTCCCAAGTAGTGATTCGTCCCAAGTCGATCGCAAGTCTGGCACTTCCTATTTCACTAGAGGAAGGTATCGGTTGGGAAGCTGCCGATTTTTGGAATCCTTCCAGCATTTCTCCTCATTTTTCAGCAACCTTTCCCGACAAACTTACGTTCGGTAAATCCGCCAATCTTCCTTCCGGATGGTACGGTGTTTTTTCGGAAGATATGATCCCGGATCGAATTCGTGCAGAAGTGAAATTAGGGGTATCACAAGAATTAGGCGGTAAGCTTGGTTTTTTCGTAACGGACAAAGAGTCCCATTCTTTACTTGTCATTGTTGACAAAACGGATTTTCATCTTGTGCAGTTTTCCCCGGAAGAAAAAGAATCCATCGTTCGTTCTTCTTACAGATGGAAATCGGAAGAGCCTTTAAAAGGAAGAGAGATCAGTATTGAAACAGATCCTGAGAAAAAACTTTTGAAGTTGTATCTGGGGAATAGTTTGATCCTGGAAAAAGCCTGGGATTTCACAACTCTTTGGAATATAGCCATCCTAACTCCTTCCGATTCTTTTTTGAACGGCAATCCTCTCCGTGGAATCAAAATCCAATACCCTGATATGATTCAATTCGAGGAGAAAATAAAAAAATGAAAACAACTCTCCGTATTATCACTGTTTTATTCTCTATAGGTCTTCTGTATCAATGTCAGTCCAGGGATTTTAAATCCGTTTCCGTAGAAGACAAAGTTCTTTCTCAGGCGGATCCCTCTTCCAAGCAAAAAATCGAAGAATCCCGTCAAATTTTGGCGGATGGAAATTTATCTTTCCAAAAAGGAAATTTTGAAGCAGCCATTCAAGCGGCCAAGGAAGCAAATTTAAAATACGAATCCGTAGACGGATATTCCTTATTAGGTGCTTCCAGATACCAAATCGGAGACTACGAAGAATCCAAATCCGCATATCTGCAAGGTGAGAATTTAGATCCTAAAAACGAAAAACTTCTGATCGGTTTGGGAACGGTTCAATCCACTTTGGGAGAAAACGAAGAAGCTCTTTCCACATATCAAAAACTTTCCAAATTGAAACCGGAAGAACCTGTATACCAATATAAAACGGGAATCCTTCTGAAAAACTTAAAGAGATATGACGAAAGTTATGTGACTTTGAAACCTTTGGAGAAAAACGAAGGGTTTCCTTATCCTGCGGAACTTTTGAACCAGTTGGGCGATGTTTGTTTGGAGTTGAAAAAATACGAGGAAGCGGAATCTTACTTTGCAAAGGCGGAAAAACTTCAGCCCGATTTAAAGTCCGCAAAAGAAGCGAAACAATCCACTAAGATCGCTTCTCTCATCCAGAGAGGAAACGATGCGGTCGCCAAAAAGAACTACGATTCTGCGATTGCGGAATTCAAAGCTGCCGTCGACTTACAACCGTCTAACGCTTCTCTTTGGTCTTTTCTCGGAAATGCTTATTTTTTGAAAGGGAATTACGGAGAATCCGAAAACAGTTTCCGCAAATCCGTCGGTCTGCTCGACGGTTACCCGAACGGTTATTTGGGTTTAGCAAACGTATATATCAAAAAGAAAAATTATTCAGAATGCCTCAAAACGGTTTCTTTCGCACTGAAAAAAAATCCTAGAAATGCGGAGTTGAAGAACAAACAAGGAATTTGCGAATGGAAATGGGGTGAACCAGGAAAGGCGACTCTTAGTTTTCAGGATGCAGGGAATTGGGATAAAAATTTCTTCGAACCTAAGATCAATCTCGCATACGTATTGTTAGATCAAGGAAGAAACGAAGAGGCCTTGGAAGTTTTGAAAAAGGCGGAATCTCATCCTCAGGCAAAGAAAGAAGAGATCAAAAAGGCGAAAGATTTAGCTGAATCGCAAATTTACATCGCAAAAGGGGATTCGTTTCTCAGACAAGGAAAGAGAAAACAAGCCTTGGAAGAATACGGAAGAGCTCTAGGAAAATCACCTTCCGATCCAGTGGGGCATAGTGCTTTCGGTAAGGCTTACTTCGCATTCAATGAATATAAAAAATCGGAATCCTCCTATTTGGAGGCTCTTCGATTGGATCCGAATCACTTAGGTTCCGTTCAAGGACTTGCCAGAGTCTATGCAAAAACGGGTGATTCCAAAAAGGAAAAAGAATACATCAAACGATTGGAAAAAATTTCCAATGAAGATCCTTTCGCTGCCATCACTTTGGGAAGAATTTCGGAAGACGCAGGCAAGTGGGATGAAGCGGAGACCACCTATCTTTCCTTAAAGAAAAAATTCCCTGAGAACGACGCAGTGAACTATCGATTGGGAAGTTTGTATTATAAGAGAGCCGTAGAAGAAAACGGAAAAGAGAACTACTCCAAAGCGATTGAGTTCATTCAAAAATCAAAGAAGTTCACGAAAGAAATTCCTGAAGTAGCTGAAACGGAAAAGACAATTCAGGAAAACACTCGTTTTGCGGAAATCCTTCCTTTGGTTCGGGAAGGAAATCGCCTTTATGATAAAAAAAGATACGATGAAGCAATCGTTCCTTACCAAAAAGCCTATGATAAGGTTCCTAAAGCCAATCTTCTTGTGAAAATTGCAGAATGTTATATGGCGAAGGGAGAGGAAGAAAAAGGAATTTCCATTTTGGAGAGAGCCGCTAAGGAAAATAAGGACAACGCATCCTCTTTCAGAGAAGGGATCTTCGCTTTTTTCTTTAAAAAAGGAGAAACATCCAAAGCGGAGGAGGGGTTCCTATCCATCCTGAAAGAAAAACCGGATTCCTATTACAGCTATTATATGCTGGGACTTATCTCCATGAAGAAGAAAGACTACGAAACTTCTTTGAATCAATTCGATAAGTCCATTCTTTTGAACGGAAGTTTTGCTCCTTCCAATGTGGCCAAAGGGATCACTCTTTACAAATTGGGACAGACCGATTCCGCCAAAAGAGAATTCGAAAAAGCCAGAGAAAAAGACATTCAATTTTCATTGTCCTCTTACAACTTAGCGATCGCTTACTTCAACGAAGATTTAATTTCAGAAGCAAAATCACTTTTGCAATCGATTCAAAAATCGGATCCTGATTTTAAAGACGGTGAGATCCAACTTGCTTACATCTACTTCAAAGAAAACAAATTGGATGAGGCGGAAAAATCCGTTCTTTCCGTTCTGAAGGAAGAAACAACCGCAGAAGCACTGTATGCTCATTTCCGTATTTTGGATGCGAAATACAAAGAAGAGCCGGATGATAAAATCAAAACCAAAAGAAGTGCTGTCCGAGCTCAAATCCTGAAAGATTTTCCTGATACAAAGTATGCAAGCCTTCTTCCTTCGGACACGGAGAATGGAGAGAGCATTTTGGTATCGGACATCAGTTTGTCCGGATCGATCACAGAGAAACCGATCCTTTATCCCAATCGAATCATTCTCAATTACGGCACTTCCGTTGTAGGGCTTGACCGCAATTCCAAGGAGCAGGTTTGGAAACTTTATACTTCTTCTCCTTATTCCAAATTGGTGGCCAGCAAACAATTATTAGCATTTAGGGCAGGTCTTCTGCAAAAGATCTATCCTGATTCGGGCAAACTGGGTTTGGAAAAAAATCTATTGGAAGGTTTCGTAGTTAAACAAGCCGCCGCCAATGAAGATTCCATTTTTTATCTTGCAACGAATCCTAAATCTTCTTCCAAAAAACTTCTTGTTTTGGACATGAATGGAAACAAAAACTTTGAGTGGGAAGGAAACGACTTACATTCGTTCGGTTTGACAACTTCCGGCTCACTTGTAACGGTTCGTGAAAGTAAAAAAGAATTTTTGCTTTCTTCCGTTTCCTCTTGGGAGGAAAAACCGAAGCCTGCCTCCGTTTTGAAGAAAGATCCTTCCGATAAACTGGAAATTGTCGGCTGTCTTGCTCATTCTTGTTTGGTGAAATTAGGAACCGGTTATTTGGAAATCGATTCCAAATCCAAACTCACTTCTCTTCCTTCCGTAGGCGCTAAAACATTAGGGCATTATGAAGGAGAGGACGGAATTCACGTAAGAACTTCCGAAAAAACATTCGTTTGGAAAGAAGGCGGTAAATGGAAAGAAAGTCTGCCTTCCGATACGGAAGTTCGTTACTCTTTGGGAGATAGCGTATTGGAAGCGAAGGAAAAAGCTTTGAGTTTTTCCAACGGTTCCTCTAAGAAAAAAACAATTCCTTGGAAATCGGAAAGAGACGGAAAAAAAATAACAACCGTTACTGTGGATTGATCTAAATCATGTCCACTTTTTTTCGTTCCAGATAATAGATCCTTTTTCCTTCTTTTTGTTTTTCCGTTTCGAAAAAAGAAAGAGGGAGGGATTCGTTTCTGGCAAAGGAATATTCCAAACCTTCCCATTCATATCCTTTGATTTTACGAAATAAGGATATACATCTCCTCGCATAAGGCCCATAATCCGTCGCAAATAATATATTTCCGTTCGGCTTGAGCAGGGAATGAATGTCCGCAAGCATATCCGGCTGCATAAGTCTGTTTTTATGATGTTTGCGTTTGGGCCAAGGGTCAGGAAAATTGATGAGAACCGTGTCAAAGATTTCTTTTTCCAAAACTTCAGTGAAGAACCATTGGAAATTCAATGTCATATAACGGATATTTTCTAGACCGAGTGCTTTTCGTTTGGTTTCCGTGGCAACGATTCGATCTATTTTTTTTTCCATCAGAAGGAAGCCGGTTTTCGGGTGTTTGCTGGCAAGTTCGATGGCGACTTCTCCCCATCCTGATCCCATCTCCAGCCAGTAATTTTCTATGTAGTCCGGAAAAGATTTTTTTAGATCGATTTTTTTCCCCCATTCTTTAGGGTGCAGGAGATAGTCTGTGTGGTAGGGAGTTCGTAAGGCGAACTTCCATAGTTTTTCTTGGACTTGTGGATTTACTAACAAGGATCTACCGCTTTCTACCGATGATTATATTTGGAATCGTTGTGGGCAAAAATCTTCCCACAAAACCAGGATTTCCAAAAGGAATGTAATGAAAATAACTCTTTTCGGCGTGCGAGGATCTCTCCCTACTCCTGTTTCAAAAAAGGAACAGCAGGAGAAAATGCTGAAAGTCCTCAAAATGGCGAAGGAAGAATGGACGAAAGACCCGAAAGGTTTTTCGGAAGAGAAGTTTTTGGAATCTTTGCCTATGCCTCTTCATCAGGACTTGGGGGGAAACACCACTTGTGTGTATCTAGAAGGGGACGCAGGAGAAAAAATTATTTTCGATATGGGAACCGGGATGAGAATTCTGGGCAATCAATTGGCTCCTCTCGCATTCAGTGGTGAGGAAATGGATATCAACGTTTTAGTTTCTCATACTCATTGGGATCATATCCAAGGCTGGCCCTTTTTTAAACCAGCATACTCTCCTACTACAAACATTCATTTTTATTCCGCCATCGAAAATCTGGAAGAGAGACTCATTCGTCAACAGCATCCTGAAAACTTTCCCATCACCTTACATCAAATGGCTTCCAAAAAACATTTTCATCTTTGGAAAGAGTTCGAATCGTACCCTATAGGAAATTTAAAAGTGATTCCTTTCGGTTTGCGTCATCCTGGAAGCTGCACAGGTTATCGTGTTAGAGAAGGAAGCAAGTATTTCCTATTTTGCACGGATGTGGAATACAGAGAAGAAGACCGTGCCCATTTGATGCAATTGAAACCTCATATTGCAGGAGCGGATCTCATCGTGATCGATGCACAGTACAGCACAGCTGAGGCGGAGAAAAAAATAGGATGGGGACACACTGCCGTAGGTAAGGCGGTGGAATTTGCCGAGATGATGGAAATCAAATCCGTGGTACTTACCCATCACGAACCTGATCACGACGATCATGAAGTGATTCGAATCATCTTGGATGAAGGAAAAGCGACTCAACCCGAAAAAACCAAAATCCATATCGCACATGAAGGCCAATCCTTCATCTTATAAACAAAGAATCAATCGGTAGACGGTTATTTGTTGATCAGATAATTGGAATGGATTCCTTTCCCTTTGCCGGACCAAACGGGGCAATTTATTTCCATATCCACTTCGGAATGAATCTGATATGGTTTTGCGAAAAACAGTTGGATAAAAAATTTCAAAACCGTTGATATATTTTCCAAAGCGCTGATGGCTGCGATGGTCTTGGTTTTATTCACTTCTATATAACAACTTTCCCCTTGAAAATACAGTTTTTCTTTTTTCGGCAGGATATAACCGGAAATAGGTTCTTCTTCCTCGGAAAGTATCTCTTCCCTTTCTACGGTTCCTTCGAAAATCAAACTGCCGCTCGGACTCAAAACCGCCACCTTACGATAATTTCCTCCCGGGAAAGAATCGGTTCCGATAAAACCTCCCGTAAAAATTCTGTATCCGTCCTTGGTTAAGGCTCTTGCAATTTCCCATTTGCGGGAGAATTTATAGACTTCGTAGTTGGTTAACATGTGTTCCATGCCACCTGTGCCTTCTACTTCTTCGATGACACCGTTATGGTTGATGACCGCTTTGGCTTTGCCGAAAGAAACGGGAATGTCCGCTTGTACGAATCGTCCTTCCTCGTTCAACGGGAACTTTCCTCCCGAAATAGCTACACCGCCTTTGTTAGGTGTAATTTCCAGATCGATCGTCCATTCCGGATACACCATGTGGATGGAATATTTTCCGTCTTTGAAATCCATCCAGTTTTCCCCGCTTTGTTGAAAAAACTGTCCTTTTTTCATTCCGAATTCGTTCGAATCGAATTCTTTCGTGGAATAATAAATAGGTTCGTCTTTGTATTTGATCAGAACGCTGATCCCGTTGTTTTTACTGCCTGGTCCGAAATTACTGACGAGAAAGGTTCCGAACAATTTGTAATGAGTGCTGCGAAGAGAGAAGTTCCAGGCTTGCAGATACCCTTCTTCGGAATGAATTTGGGTTCTGAAATCGCCGGGAGAATTGAGTCGGGCAGGTTTTCCCGGTTCGGAATGCAAACTTACGGAAAGAACCAAAAACAGGAGAAAATTCCTTAGTTTTGACATTCGCTTCATATAACCACCATACCATTTCGAATCAATTTATTTTTGACTGAATGCTTTTTACTCTTCTTTCTCAGGCGGTATTTTGTTCGAACAGATCGCTCAAACAGGTGATGTGAAATACAGGGTGTTCTTTGTTTCCGATCTCTTTCATTCGGTTTCTTTCTTCTGCAATTCCGTCTATGTGGAGCCAGGTTTGCGGTTCACTGTTTTCCGTTTCCAAAGAGGCTTTCACGAAATATTCGTAAGCACCGATTTTGGAGAGATAGATTTTGACTAAGGACGGGTCGGATTGGACCAGTCTTTGCCTAAATAAAAACAAATCGGTTACTTTGGTTCCGATTCTCTCGTAATAATGGTTGAGAACTCTCAAAATATGAAGAAACTCCTCCTTTTTGGATGTGAGTTCTTTCCATTCCTGTGTTGATTGGCTCATTGTTTCCGCCTCCGAACAGGGAGGCGGGAAAGTTACGGACTGGTTCCCCAAATCGGATTCTCACTTGAAAAAATGTTTCCTTTCGGGAAAATGAACGAAACGGGCATGCTCACTCATATTCTTGAAATATTCTGGATCGAAAAGCTGCGTTTCACTCAATACACCTTTCAGCAAATTGCAAAATTGACAGAAGAAGAGTATGAGTTTTCGGGAGAAGGCCGTCCTAAATCCATCGCTTGGGCCGTGGATGAGATGGCTGCCTACGATCGTAATTTTTCCTTTTATCTTCCCCTTTCTATGAGAGTGAGTTCTCTCTTTTTCTTCGCTCCCTATCAGGAGAACGAAGTGGAAAAGGATATCGAATCCATCCGAGACAAATACACTCCTCCCGCTTTCCCCGTACGTTTTTTGGATATCTCCATCGATTCCGCCAAACAATTGGAAATTAAGGAATCAAGTCCTCAGAGAGATAAACTTTTGAAAGATTGGAGACTCACCTTACTTCGATTAGAAGATCGTTTGTCCAAATTATCTGAAGAAGATGCTTTTAAAAAACGATACGCCTCTCTTTCGGGAATCCATACAATCGCAGGTGCGATCAATAATTCCACTGAGTTCTGTCATTTTCTGTGGAACCAACATGCGGCGCCTTTTATCAATCATGAATCATAAGCGAAACAATAACAAAGAATACACTTCAGGAGAATTACATGGGTAAAATAAAAGTAAAAACACCGTTAGTCGAACTAGACGGCGACGAAATGACAAGAATCATCTGGAAAGAAATCAAAGATCGATTCATTTATCCTTACTTGGACATCACACTCGAATATTATGACCTTGGTGTTGTTTATCGCGATCAAACAGACGATCAAGTGACTACTGATTCCGCAAATGCGATCAAGAAACACGGCGTAGGCGTTAAATGCGCTACCATCACTCCGAATGCGGAACGCGTAAAAGAATACAATTTGAAACAAGAATGGAAGTCTCCTAACGGAACCATTCGTTCCATCTTGGACGGAACCGTATTCAGAAAACCGATCATCATCAAAAACATTCCTGCAGCAGTCAACTCTTGGAAAAAGCCTATCGCAATCGGACGTCACGCTTACGGTGATATCTATAAAAACGTTGAAATGTTAATCGACGGTCCTGGAAAAGTGGAACTCGTTTATACGGATGCTTCCGGTAAGGAAAAACAACGTCTTCTTGTGAACGAATACAAAGGCGGTGGAGTTGCTATGGGGATGCACAACGTGGACAAGTCCATCGAGTCTTTCGCACAAGCATGTTTCAACTACGCATTGTCCGAAAAGATCAGCATCTGGTTCGCAACAAAAGATACTATCTCTAAAAAATACCATGCTCGTTTCCGTGAGATCTTCGACGAAATGGCGAAGAAAAAAGAAGCTGAATTGAAAGCTGCAGGTATTTCTTACAACTACTTCCTTATCGACGATGCGGTAGCGCAGATCGTGAAAAACGAAGGCGGAATGCTTTGGGCTCTTATGAACTACGATGGGGACGTAATGTCCGATATGGTGGCTTCCGGTTTCGGATCTCTAGGACTTATGACTTCCGTACTTGTTTCTCCGGATGGAAAATACGAATACGAAGCGGCTCACGGAACAGTGACTCGTCACTATCGTAAATACCAAAATGGAGAAACAACTTCGACTAACTCCGTAGCTTCTATCTTCGCATGGACGGGTGCTCTTGCGAAAAGAGGAGAGTTGGACGGAACTCCGGACGTAGTGAACTTCGCTGTGAAATTGGAAGAAGCAATCATCGAAACCATCGAAGGTGGAGAGATGACGAAAGATCTTCTTTCTCTTTCTACTGCTTCCACCAAAAAAGAGTTAGATACCTTCCAATTTATGGAAGCGGTTCAAAAGAAACTCGATTCTAAATTAAAGTAAAACCCTTTCTCCCTACCTCGTCCTGAGGTAGGGATTCTCCTTAGAAATTAAATCAATATTTTCTTGATCCATCTCTAAGATAGGTATCATCTGGAGTGTCGCTGGATTTTCATCCGGGAGGAAATATGAGAATTTCTGTCTTCGTAATATTCATTTTAATCGCATCCGCTTTTAGTTCTTTATGGTCAGTTCCTGTCTATAAGGAAGGGAATCGAGTGGAAGTAAAAGACCCTAAAGACGGGAAATACTACAGCGGTATCATCATAAAAGTTCAGAAGGACGGATACTTAATCCATTACGACGGTTATTCGGATAGCTATGATGAAGTGGTTTCATCCGATCGATTGAAAGAAAGAGGGGAGATCGAAGGGGTTCAGTTCATTCAATCGGAAAAGAAAAAAACGGTCATTGTGAACGGCAATCTCAAGACTGGAAATGTAATGGAAGATTTGGAATGGGCGGAGTCGAGCAGTATGGCTTGTTGGCCCGGAATCCGAAACGTGGAATTCGAAGGAAACCAAGTCTTCTATTGGACAGATCTTCCTAAAAAGAGCGAACTGAAGATCACTGTAAAACCGAAAGATCCTAAAAAAAGAATCAATTTATACGCGTTCAGCGGTTTCGATCCGAAATATGTCCCTCCGAAAGTCTATGGGGCCGTTAGCTGTGAAGCATCCCACCCTACTTGGATCGGTCAGCCCGACTTTTCCAAACCTTCCGAACCTCAGTCCGTAGAACTGAGGGCAGTGGGAAATTCCTATAGGGTCTTTATCGGTGTTTCCGGAGCCAAAGACGTTTTGGACGGAGATTACGAGCTCGTATTGGAATTAAAATAGGAGTTTATTATATTCGAATTCTATGTTAGAACGGTTTATAGATTGGTACATCACTGTGATGGCAAACGATACAAATTCGAGCGCCTCATTCAATTCTTTTATTAAATTTCTCCTCCAGGAGGATTTTTCCATCATTCGCGCCAATATGGGAAATCGAACTCTTCATCCTCAGGTGGAAACTGTGGCTTACCTATGGGTTGTCAATAAGTTCGAAAATCTTCTCAACGTTCAGCAGGCGCCTTTATTTCATTCCAGTAAAACATACAACTATCCCGAAGGAGTTTTACAGGAAGCAAGATTCACCGTAGGAGCAGCCCGCACGGATCAGTTCAAGGCAAGCCCCATCCAGTATGTTTTGAAGACTAGGAAGACATATTACTTCTCGTTTTTGGAACATTCAGGGAACATATTTCCCTATTCCATTTTGGAGGAGCTGGCGCAGTACAATACCACCGGTTATGTGGTGATTCCTTTTTTACAGGGGGGAGATCCTTTCGCTTTTATGAGTCTTGCTACGGACAGGCCGGAAGGATTTACAAAAGAACAACTCAATTTTTTGGAAAAAGTGATCCCCATTTTCTCCGTTAGATGGATCGGATTCATGCAGTCAGAGATCACAGAATCCCTGCTAGGGGTTTACCTTGGAAAACATACAGGTTCTCTTGTTTCTTCCGGGAAAGTCTATCGGGGCGACCTGGAAAAGATCAATTCCATTATTTGGTTTTCCGATATTCGTAACTACTCGGGTCTAAGTGAAAATCTTTCTCCCGAAGAAGTGATACAATTGTTAAATGGCTATTTCGGAGTGGTCATCCCGAATATCGAAAAGAACGGCGGCGAAGTTCTGAAGATGTTAGGGGACGGAATTCTTGCGGTGTTTCCTTATGAGAACGGCTATAGAAAAAGGGTAGGATTAAAAGCATTGATTGCCGTTCGAAAAGTATTCGAAGACCTGCGTATTTTGAACAAAACGAGGATTAAGGAGACAAAAACACCGATCCGCCACGGAGTGGGGCTTCATCTAGGGGAGATCATGTACGGAAATATCGGTTCTCCAGAAAGATTGGACTTTACTGTCATCGGAGAAGCTGTTAATCTTACCAGCAGAATTGCCGGAATGTGCGGCGTATTAAAAAAGGCCGTTCTTGCCTCTGAGGAATTTGCGAGGGAAGTCGGAGTTCGGTGGGAAAATATAGGTGAACATAAGTTAAAGGGGTTTGCGAATCCCAGAAATATTTACGCAATTCCGGAAGAAGTGAAGCGGTAATACTTTTAATATGGATGCTCAGATACTCACAAACATTTTGAACTCTTTAGATGCTTTGGTGTACGTATCCGATTTAGCGAGCGGGAAAATTCTTTTTGTAAACGATTACGGTAGAAACATCTGGGGAAATATTTCCGCAGACGACGAGGTTTCCAAAGAAACCGACGAACCTGTCTCTTCTTTCTTTACCTGGAGTTCTTCCATCTTGGACACGAACGAGTCCGAGGATGCGAGGCCGCTTTCTTACGAAAGACAATTCGGAAGAGAAGGCGAGTTTTACGAATGTAGAGACACAATCATTCCTTGGAGATCCGGGAAAGCCCGCCTAACTTGCGCTTTTAATATTCATACGAGAAGAGAAAGAGAAAATCTCTATCGAACCGTGTTTCAGGCGGTGTCCGATTCCATCTTCATTCTTAAAGTGGAAGAAGACAGTGTGTTTCGTTTTTTAGGATGTAATCCTTCTTTCCAAGACGGGATCAACAAATCCGAAAGTGAAATCTTCGGAAGAACCATCTCTGAAATTTTCGAAACAAAACAGGCGGAATCTATCCAAAGAAGCTGTAGATCTTGTTTGGAAGTGAAAAACAATATCACTTTCGAATTTTTCGCAGATGACAGAAACCAAAAACAAACTTGGTCGATTCAACTCATACCCATCTTAGACGAGTTTGGTGAGATTCCTCTCCTCATCGGAGTCGCATCCAACATCACGGACCGCATTCATGCCGAACAGGAGATTCTAAAGTCGAGAGAGGAGTTGAGAGAAGCAAATCAAAGACTTCTGATCGCTATCGACCACTCGAACAAAATGGCAGATACAGCCAAATCCGCAAACGAAGCAAAGAGTGAATTTTTGGCCAATATGAGTCATGAAATTAGAACTCCCATGAATGGAATCATAGGGATGTCTCATCTTCTTTTGGACACGGATCTAAATCCCGATCAGCGTAAATATGCCGATTTAGTCAAAACCAGTGCAGAGTCCCTTCTGCAGCTCATCAACGATATATTAGATTTTTCTAAAATAGAAGCCAAAAAGATGGTACTGGAGCTGACCGAGTTTCATTTGGGCAAACTTTTAGAGAATGTGCTTTTGCTCTTCCAGCCTAAAACCAAGGAAAAGGGGATTTATCTTTCCTACGAGCCTGATCCTGCAATGCCTATTTTTTATATGGGAGACCCTACAAGACTTAGGCAAATTTTAATCAATCTTGTGGGAAATGCGGTTAAATTTACGGAAAAAGGAGGAGTTCGTCTTGCTGTGAATAAAATCAACGAAGCCGATAAATTCCATACCATTAAATTTTCCGTGTTCGATACTGGGATTGGAATTCCTGAATCCAAACTCTCTCATCTATTCGATCCTTTTTTGCAAGTAGAGGCATCCACTTCCCGCAAGTTCGGAGGAACTGGTCTCGGCCTAGCAATCGCCAAACAATTGTCAGAGCTTATGGGGGGAGATATAGGAGTGCAGAGTATTTTGGGACAAGGTTCCGTGTTTTGGTTCACTACTAAATTCGAACTCAGGGGCACTCCAGATTCCAAAGAGTCCGATTTTCCTGCATTCGGCAGAATAGAAAAAAGAAAAATTCGAACCTTTAACGGTAAACGCATATTAGTTGCCGAAGATAATTCCACGAATCAAATAGTGATTTCCGGCATTCTTCGTAAATTCGGAGTCACAGCTAAGATCGTCAATCACGGAAAAGAAGCGGTATCCGCTTTGGAAATCGCAGAATACGATTTGGTTCTTATGGATTGTCAGATGCCGGAAATGGACGGATTCGAAGCGACAGGAGTGATTCGTTCCGAAAGTTCGAATGTTCTAAATAAAAAAATTCCTATCATCGCACTTACCGCCTATGCAATGAAAGGTGATCGAGAAAAATGCCTGGATGCAGGGATGGACGGATATCTTGCCAAGCCGATCGATCCAGAAGCTTTGGAAGAAGTATTGAGCCACTGGTTGGGATAGCGGCTAAAAATAAAAGTAAAAGCTGATGACTAAAGCAAATAGAAGGCCGAATCTCCATTCGTCTCTTCTGCAGAATATCTTACGTCTGAATTTTTTGGGAAACAATTCAGAATAACGGTAAGATATATATCCAGACAATATGGCAGTGATCCCGAAACCCAAAACGGCCCAAGTCTTGTTGTCCGCGGGGAATGAAACTTTGAATACGATTAAAATTCCGATAGCTGCCGCATAGACGAAGCTCAGCAGGATATAAAACTTATTTTTTTTCGATAATCGATTGTTTTGCGATGTTAAATTCTGTGTTCGATTTTTTGCAGAAAGAAAAAGACTTAGAAAAAAATGAAAGAGGGAAGAGAAGATCACCACTAAAAACACTCTGTGTAGAAAATTGAGATCTTGTCCGAAGATTTTGTAAACAGATTCCCATCCTACCGAATGGTAAAGGACTGGCAAAAGAAAAGAAACGATAGGAGCCATCAATATGGTGATCCAAGCGGATCTTCCTTCCGACTTCTTCCATAGAATGCCGAACAGGAAGACTACCAAAATGCCTGGAGTGAAATGGGAACTTTGAGCCGAAAGTTCCAGAAAAAAATTCTTTTTGGAATGAGGGTCGTGAATCAGCAGCGCCAGTAATGTGGTGAATGCGGAGAAAAAAAGTAAAAACCATCTTCCTGTTTTTAGAGAATCTTCATCTTCCGTTTGTTTGTCTTCTTTGCCTTCGATTCCTTGTTGTTTCCATCTTCTTCTAAAAGGAAGATAAAAATCGATCGTGAATAATGTGGCTGCGGAGTGAAGCATTGAGTCGATGGATGAGAAAATTGCACCTAACAGACCGGCAAGAATCACTCCTACCAATCCGTAACCTGCCGGAACGATAAGAAGAACCAATTGAGAAAAGGCTTCATCCGGATCGATTCCTTCCGCTTGCCCGGAATGATTCCAAATATGATAACCCGCAACACCTGTGAGTATGGAAAAAAAAGGAACTGAAAGCTTTAAAAAGCCGCTCGCTAAAATTCCTTTCCTAGCCTCTCTTAAACTGGATGCACCTAATGTTCGTTGAACGACATATTGGTTCGTATTCCAATAGAAAATATGAAGTAGAAATAAACCGCTGAGTGCCCCTGACCAAGGTAGTAAAGGATGATCGGAAGGAAGATATAAACTCATCCTGCCGGTTCCTAAATCTGCCGCTTCTTTGGCCAAAAGACCTGAGATGCCGCCCACTTCCGGTCTTGTCAAAGTGAGATAGGCAAGAACCAATCCCGATAAAAGGATGAGAACGGTTTGGATCACATCCGTATATACTACAGATTTTAATCCGCCAAACCAGGTATAAATGGTGGAGGCAAGTGCGAGTATCACCACAAGTTTTTCATAAGTGAGTGAAGGGAAAGATTGTTCCAAAAAAGGAAGAAAGGCTCTGGCTCCTATATATAATCCCGAAGTCAGCTGGATGGTGATGAGTATTAGAACGATCAATGAATAGAAGAGTGCGGATGTTTTTCCGTATCTTCCTTCGAGAAACTGTGATAAGGTGAAGAATTTATTTCTGCGAAAAACCGGAAGAAAAACGAATGCTAAAATCAAAATGGCAAAGATGGATCCGAATTCGTAATGGCTTTGTGCGAATCCTACTGAGAAGCCGATGCCTAACATTCCTACCAGATGATTGGCGGAGATATTCGTTCCGAAAAGAGAGCCTGCCACTCCCCACCATGGAAGGGTTTTTCCTCCCAAAAAGTAATCTTTGGCGGTCTTTTCTTCTTTTCCTACATACAGGCCTACCCCAAGCACTAGGAAAAAAGTACAAAGAAAGAAAACTGTGTCCCAAATAGAAATCATAGCGGATGAATATTCTGTCATAATAGACAAAACCTGTATATTATTCAAGGAAATGTTCCGTTTTATTAAATTATCTTGAAGATTCCTCTAATTTTTAAGAAATGTTGTAGTTATGCAGGATAATTTACAGATTCGTTCCCCCGAAAAAAAGGTAGAAGTGGCTTGGTTTTGCGATTTATGCAACGGAGATTACGAATTTTTAGGGGTGCCTGACGGCAAACTCAGGTCCAGTTTCGAACATTGTTCGAATATCATCCGTCTTGCCGATGAATTAGGGTATCAGAATATTCTACTTCCTTCATCTTATCAGGTGGGGCAAGATACTCTTAGTTTCGCTTCCGCAGCATCCGTTTTTACTAAAAATATTTCTCTTCTGACTGCGATTCGATGTGGGGAGATTCATCCTCCTATGCTTGCCAGAACCCTTTCCACTTTGGATCATATGCTGAAAGGACGATTGAATATCAACATTATCTCTTCCGATCTTCCCGGGACTGTTAAGGATTCCAAAACAAGATATCAAATTTCAAAAGAAGTGATTCAAATTCTGCAGCAAGGTTGGACCAGAGACAGAATTCAATTCAAAGGCCAGTACTATGATTTCGATCTTCCTTCGGATCCTGTGAAATCTTACCAAGTGAACGGGGGGCCTTTGTTGTATTTCGGGGGAATTTCGGAACATGCAAGAGAGTTATGTGCTGAGTTCTGCGATGTATTTCTGATGTGGCCTGAAACGGAAGATAAACTTGCAGAGACGATGAAAGACTTAAGCCAGAGAGCGGCGAAATACGGAAGAAAGATCGATTTCGGTTTAAGGATTCATTTGATCGTAAGAGATACTGAAAAAGACGCAAGAGATGCCGCTAAACAATTGTTATCTAAATTGGATTTGGAAAAAGCGAATGATATCAAACACAGGGCTTTGGATTCCAAGTCGGCAGGTGTGCTTAGACAGGATGAACTGAGACAAAATGCGGATTCGGATCTTTTCATTGAACCGTACATTTGGTCCGGAGTGGGTCTTGCCCGCTCAGGCTGCGGTTCCGCAATCGTAGGTTCTCCGGAACAGGTTTACGAAAAAATTCAAAAGTACATTTCTATGGGAATCAGAGCCTTTATTTTTTCCGGATATCCTTTGTTAGATGAATGTCGTGTCTTTGCGGATAAGGTTCTTCCTAAACTGGATACGATTCATTTTGCAAAAGCACAAGGAAGGCTTCCCGATTTCGAACCGGTCACACCCCTTACTACAGGAGTTAGAAAATGACGTTGCATCCGATTCAAATTTCGAAAGAAGTTGTTTTTTCCAGACTTGTATACGGGGTTTGGAGACTTCATGAGGACAAGGAAGGGAATTCTTCCAAAAGAATTCTGGAGAAAGTGGAAGTCTGTCTCTCTTTAGGGATCGATACATTCGATCATGCGGATATTTACGGAAACTTCGGGAACGAAGAACTTTTCGGAAAGGCGCTTGCGGAAAAACCGGAATGGAAAACCAAAATCAAACTGATTTCCAAAACGGGAATTCAAATCCCGAATACAAACATACGTACTAAACATTATAATACTGGATCGGAACATATCCTCCGTTCGGCGGAAAATTCTTTACGGAATTTAGGAGTTCCTTCTTTGGATCTTCTTTTGATCCATAGACCAGACCCTCTCCTTCATCCGGAAGAAGTCGCGTCTACATTTACAAAATTAAAAACTTCCGGGAAAGTGAAATCGTTCGGAGTTTCCAATTTTACAATTTCGCAGTTTGCCGCTTTACAGAGTAAATGCGATTTTCCTTTAGTCACAAACCAAGTAGAGTTTCATCCTTTTCACACGGAACCTTTGTTTGACGGAACATTCGACCAAGCGCTTCAATTCGGATTTGCGCCTATGATTTGGTCCCCGACTGCGGGAGGCAGAGTGTTTTCTCCTAATACGGAACAAGAAAAGAATTTGAAGCAGTCTTTGGATGTTTTGGCGAAAAAATACGGAGCCACGCCGGATCAGATTTTGTATTCGTGGTACTTGCGTCATCCGGCAAACCTCATTCCTGTCTTGGGAACGAACGATACGGAAAGAATCCGTTCCGCAGTGAAAGCATTTGAGTTCCCTCTGACTAGAGAAGAATGGTTCGAGATTTTAGAGAAGGGGAGAGGAAGAGAAGTCCCTTAAATGAAAGGCATTGGGTGGCGGGTTCAGTTCCCCACCCTTCAATCAGGGCGGGGAGAGTATACCCTCCTCCCCTCGAAGTTCTGCTACTCTTCTTCCGAATCCCAGCCTATGGAATAGATGGAACCGGCTACGATAGAAAATAGAGTTTGGTATCCTGCCCAAACCCATAAAAGGGAAGTGGGAGCAAATTGAGTCAGCGTGGAAAGAAACAATGTAGGACCTACCACAGCCCCCAAAGAGAATAAAATCCCGAATCCAAGGCCGCCTAAAAGTCCTTCCGGCAGACCTTCTCTTGCATAAGCAAAAAGGATCGCCATAAATAACGACTGGATCAAATCTCCAGCGACAGGTCCCAGCCAATATACATCCGTCATCGAAACGAATAACGACTGTAAGGAAGGATCGAAATAAAATTTGGAAAAAAATAACATGCGTAATGGGATAGCAACCGCTTCCCAAAACGCAAACGCAAGAAGGAACCGGACTAATATCCGGTTCCAAGTTTCCGTGTTTGGAGACTTCATCTTACTTTCCTACGATGAACACCATATTCGTGGTTGCGGAACCACCGATGTTCAACATAAGACCGTTTTTCACGTTTTTCACTTGGTAGTCGCCTGCTGTTCCTGTCACTTGTTTGTGAAGGTCAAGCATCATACGAACTCCGGAAGCACCTACCGGGTGACCTACACCGATGAGACCGCCGGATGGATTGATCGGTTTTTTACCGCCGAAGTCAATCGTTCCTTCTTCGATCGCGATGTGTTCCTTACCTGGATCGGAAATTCCGAATGCGGAAATCGCAGCATACTCGGAAGAAGTGAAACAATCGTGTGTTTCGAAAACATCGATGTCTTTCACGTCCAAGTCCGCTCTTTTGTAAGCGTCTTTTACCGTTTGGCGAGTCCAAGGGAGGATGTATTTGTCACCTACGGATTCGTCTTTTTTAGCTTCGAATGTAATCGGAGCTACACGGTGTCCCCAACCTTTCACGCGAGGGATGTCGCCTAAATCTTTTCCGTGCTTTTTTGCGTAGTCTTTCGCATAACTTTTAGAAGCAAGAACAGTGACTGCCGCTCCGTCAGTTACTTGAGAACAGTCGGAGATACAAAGTCTTCCACCCACTGCCATATTGTTCGCACCGCCGCGAGCCACAGCGTGTTCTTTGTTCATGAACCAAGAACGAGTTTGAGCCTTAGGGTTACGTTTTGCATTTGCATAATTGATTCTGGAAATTTCAGCAAGAGCATCCATGAATCTTTCTTCTTTCAGGTCGTATCTTTCTAAGATAACATCTGCTAGTTTTCCGAAAAGTTTAGGGAAAGGAAATTGGACTCCCTTAGCTTCTTTTTCGTAATAAGCAGCGGTTCCAAGGAAGTCTCCTCCTACGGAAGAAGATACGGTTTTCATCACTTCGATTCCGAGAACGATCGCTAAATCGTAATCTTCCGCACGAACGTGAGTGATGGCTGCATCTAGAGCCACGGATCCGGAAGCACAAGCAGCTTCATAACGAGCGCCTGGAACACCGTAGAAAGCAGGGTTTACTTCGGTTAAAAAAGCACCCAAGTGGCCTTGGTTCGTGTATTGTTCCGCATCAAAGTTTCCCACGAAAACAGCGACTCTGTTTTCTTTATTCAGTCTTTTGATTTCGGAATATTCGATTCCAGTCTTTTCGAGAGCATCTTCCATGACTTCTCTCATCATAGACATGAAGGTTTTGCCTTCTTTGGACCAGTTTCTTTGGAAATCGGTTTGTTCTCCACCGAGAACGAATACTTTATCACTCATAATAGTCTCCTGCCTTAGCCTTTGAAAAGAGAACGAGCATCCAGCTTATCGCCTAACTCGTAGAATTTTTTGTTCGGTTTCGCATCCGAAAGTAATTTAGGAACCGGTATTTTAGACGCTTCCAAGATCTTAATTGTTTCTTTAGGTCCGCCTAGGAAATCGACGAATGCGGATGCAGGAACCCAATTGAAACCGAATCCCATAGCTCCGTCCGTGTTTTCTTTCGAATCAACAACTTCTCCCACAAGAGAAAGAGAGTAGCTGATGTAACGGCTGATAAAGTATCTTGCGATGTCTGCTTCCAAACCTTTTGCGGTTTTTACAACTTCCATTGCACCTTTGTAATCGGACTCTTTGATTTTTTGACGTGCTTCTTTGATGAATGCGATGTCGAATTTAGGGTATGGATCGTAACTTCCGGTTTTGATATTGTAGACGAATTTCTCTTTTTTTCCGTCCGCAGTTTTTGTGATCTTAGTCAAACCACCACCGGACTTCATACCTAACTTTCCTTCATCGATCAGCTTTTGCATATAACCTGGAAGTTTGAAAGTGGAATGAGCTTCGTCTTTCGTGTTGTCGTAGATGTTGTCTACGATCGCTTTGTGAACATCTAATCCTACGAAGTCCGCAGTTGCCAAAGGACCCATCGCACGGCCGGTATAACCGGACATGATTTCGTCAAGAAGAGCGATCCCGCCTTGGTCCGCATATTTTTCTGCGAATTGAGCTACTTCGTTCATCAACTGAAAGCCGATTCTGTTTCCTGCGAATGCAGGAGTGTCGTTCGTATAAACAACGGCACGACCAAGAACTTTATCGAGGTATTCCCCTAGAGCTTGCGTGACTTTTTTGTCGTTTCCTGCATGAGTGACAAGCTCGCACAGAATCATTTTGTAAGGAGGATTGAAAAAGTGTGTTCCGTAATAATGTTTTTTACCATCTTCATCGAAAGCATTGGCAAGCCTTCCGATGGAAAGACCGGAAGATACTGTAGAAACGATCGTTCCCGGTTTTCTGGACTTCGCAATTCGTGCATTAATTGGTTCCTTGACTTCGTAACTTTCAGCTACAAGTTCGAAGACCCAATCTGATTCAGAAACTGCTTTTTCCAGGTCTGCATCATAGGACCCTGGAATCATTCTGCCTCGGATTGTGTCTGTTTTTACAGAATTAACTGCGGCTTCGATACCTTGTTTTGCTTTTTCTACGTCTCTTGCGAGCATGTGGACTTTAGCACCGCCGAAGGCAGCGATAACGCCCGCACTTCCTGAGCCCATGGCTCCGTTGGCACCTAAAATCGTAACTGTTTTGATTTCTCTCATGAAGTTGGATTCCGAATGTGATTTTTACTTACCTTTTTAGAAAAGGAAACCTCCAGGAATATCGTTTTTTTTGTCAGAATTGTTACAGGAAGAGCAATCGTTTCGTCTAAACAAATTGGTCTCCACAGTATAATGTGACATAATCCTGCCATTGTCCTTAGAAATAGGAGGGATATTGGGTAGATTTAGTGGTACCTACCACTTTTTCTTTGGAGAAGAGCCTCTAAGGGCAGATAGAAGTGTGGTACCTCTTACTTTTTTCTATCAGAGTGGGGCGGCTCGGATGAGATTCTATTTGTAGTACCTCCTACAAATCCCCGACCGGGCTTTCCGCTCCAATGCAACGAAATGCTTTTCGTTGCATTTCCACTTCGATCCCTGCCGCAAGGTCCTCACATAGATATAAGTCCATTTCTTCCTGGTTTGTGAATCGTTTGACGGCTGTGAAATCCTTTTGTGCTTCGCTGTATTGACGGGAAAGATAATATAACCACTGTTTAATCCTTCCAAGACGGCTTTGAGTGTCCATAAGGCTCGCAAGATGGATCCAATACTTATATAGAATGCTTTTCATCTCTTCCCAAGGAAAAGCTTCGTTTCGTTCTCCTTGGATCTCCAAAGCCAAAGTAGGATTCGCAATCATACCTCTACCGATCATAAGATCGGAACAACCTGAAATTTCATGGCAGCGAATGGCATCTTCTTTTGTCCAAATTTCACCGTTTGCCACAATGGACACTCGGACTTCCTTTTTGATTTTGGCAATCCATTCCCAGTATGCGGGCGGTTTGTAACCGTCCATTTTCGTTCTTGCATGTACCACAATTTCTTCAGCACCACCGCCTTCCAGCGCTTTGGCGCAATCAATCGCTTGTTCGGTGGACTCGAACCCCAATCGCATTTTTGCCGTGACAGGAATAGTGGATGGAACCGCCTTTCTAGTCTCATAAACGATTTTATACAGAACATCCGGTTCTTTCAGTAGTACGGCTCCTCCTCGGTTGCGATTGACCGTAGGAGCAGGGCAGCCGAAATTGAGATCAATCCCGTAAGCTCCCAGACTTGCTACTTTTGCCGCATTCTCCGCCATACAAACAGGATCCGAACCCAAGAGTTGAACTTTTACTGGAACTCCTGCTTTCGTTCTGCAATTATGATTCAGCTCGGGAACATATCTATAAAATCTTTGTGAAGGAAGAAGAGTGTCATTCACTCGAATGAATTCACTCACACATTGATCGATTCCTCCGATTTTTGTGATGATATCACGCAAACGGAAATCAAGAAGCCCTTCCATTGGAGCAAGTAAGATTCTCCGAATCATTGTTTTAGTTTTTTAGTCTTCTTTTCCAAAAACTCTGTAAAATCGATTTGTCCCATAATAAATGTTAAATTATATCTGCTTTCATACAGTAGGAACGCGCTTGCCAAAAATAAAAATACCCCTCCTAAAAGAGCAATTACAGTAGGAATCCAAGAGTATTCTTTGGCAAAGGCAAGAACAAGTGCCAAGCTCAAACTGGAAATGACAAATAACGAAGTGGCCGTATAAAGAAAGGCCATGGAGCGTTGTATGAGAACTGCTCGTTTTCTTTGAACGGAGAGTTGACCGATCAGATAAGACGTCCTGTCTTCGGGAAAAGCGATTTTACCTTCCAGGATCTTTTCCATTTCCGTTTTCAAAAGATTCACTCTGTCGAAGATGCGGCCCAAACGATTGGCGGTAGAGAAAATCAAACTGGCACTTGCAGAGATCAATACGGCAGGTGTGATCATGCCGGATAGAATTTCGGAATTTGCAAAAGATTCGAACATGGATACGATTCTGTGACGGAGGTACCACACTCACAAACAAAAAAAGAATCCATCTCTCCGGTCTATCCCGTGGTAGGTACCACAATTTCTTTCCGTATCAGAACCAATGCCATGGAAGGAAATACCACAAGTGACATGGCAATTGCAATCGGCCCTAAACCTTGTTCCAAAAAGGGAGAGAGAATTCCTGTGATTCCACCGGAAAGCAAAGTAACTGCAAGAATCATAAAAGCGGAACCCCTTGCGTCATTATCTCCTGCGGCGATCAGCGCACTGACAAACCCAGTACCTCCTCTCAGTCCAAGACCGATATTGATAGGAACGAAATAACAAATCAGATAGACAGGATCATCTAACCGAAAGAACGCTCCAACGAGAAACAAAACGGCTGAAAGAGAAGCAAATGTGGTACCTGCCACAATGACTGCTTCCGAACCGAATTTTTTAACGAAATAAGAAGAGGTTTGTGCGAATGTAAAAAAGGTAAATACGGAGAGGATCTGAAGTAAAATAAAACTATCGATCGCTCCTTTTTTATAAGTTACGATCAAGTTCGGTGCGGAAAAAACGAATATCAATAATCCACCCAAAACCCCCACATGACTCAGAGCATATCTTAAAAAAAGAAAGTTTGTAAATAGTTCCTTATAGGTTCTTTTTTTTGAATCGATAGTTTTTTGTTTGGCGGTATTCCCGGTTTTTCTTTGTAAGGTGAATAGAAACAAACTGACGATCAAAGAAGAGATTGCTGTCAGTAAAAAACTAGATTCCCATCCGAACTGATCCGCCAAGTAAGCTCCTGCTAGAGGAGCAAACGCCGGAACCATGGACTCTATACTTCCCATAATGCTGACAGCTCTCATCGCGCCTTGAGAAGAAAAAAAACCTCGGATGAGTCCTGGAGCAAGAACGGCTGCACCGCTGGAACTGATTCCTTGTAAAAAACGATAAGCTACAAGTTCATATATATGAGTAGAAAAAATGCAAAGAAGGGAGATGGCCGCAAAACAAAGTAAAGATGCAGAGAATAGCCGGATCGCATCGAAACGATCCGAAAGAAAACTGAATAAAAGAAGTCCTGCACTGGTTCCTAAAACATAAAATGCGATGATCCACTGAGCATCCGCAGGAGAACTTCCCGGAAACACTTCTTTGAAGTTGGGGATATAAGGAAGAATCAGATCAATGCCGGACAAACCCAGCACAGTACCCAAGTTGATTAAAATCAAAATTCCAAGAGAAGACCCGGATAAGGATAATTTCATAAATACAAAGATTTGAACTGGCCTTTGTTTGGCGATTTCTCTTTTTAAAGAAGGACCCGTATTTATCGATTGTGGCATCGTCCGGATCGAGGGATTTTGTTTCGTATGAATTTTGTAAATGCTCGACTAAGGCCTTCTTTTCCTCATTGGTTCCGTTCTTTTCCAACCAGGAGAGAAAAGGAAGGTATGTCAATGAAATTTTTTTCCTTTTCCGAACGGAGCACAATTATAATTTCTTTACACTGTCTTGCTTGAATTTTGAATCAATTAAGCATCATACGAGTATGGAACCTTTAAAGTACATTTATTCCGACAAGTTTATTTCCGCATTATCACAATCCCTCGTGTTTGCTTATCAAGAGTTAGATGCAAAGGGGTTCAAAAAAGAGATTTTTTCTTCTCCTTGGGAAAATTTAGAGCTAAAGGAAAGAATGTCTCGTATCTCCGATACCATCATAGAGTTCCTTCCGAAAGATTTGGATCTGTTGTTTCCTATTTTGAAAGATACAATCGATCATCTTAGAAAAGAAGGAACTCAGGATTTTAACTTTGCACATATGTTTTTTCCAGAAATCGTTCAGAAAGCGGGGCTTTCTGATTTTGAAAAGAGCATGAAAGCTTTGGAATTCATTACTGTTTTCGCAAGCGCCGAATTTGCCATTCGAAGTTTTTATCTGCATTACCCCGAAAAAACAAACAAACAAATGTTATCTTGGTCCAAACACAAACATCCTATGGTCAGAAGACTTGCCAGTGAAGGCAGCCGACCTCTTCTTCCTTGGGCGATGGGAGTTCCCGATATCAAAAAACGTCCCGAACAAAGTTTGACCATATTGGAAAATCTTTGGGACGATGAAAATGAAATCGTAAGAAGAAGCGTTGCCAACCATCTAAATGATATTTCTAAAATAAATCCTGACATCACATGGAGCTTTTGTAAACCTAAGTTTGGTAAGTCGAAAGAAACGGATAAATCCTTAAAACATGCCTTGCGAACCTTGTTGAAAAAAGGAAACAAAGAAATATTAAGTGCTTATTCTTATGACATTAAATGGAAACCGACAAAACTACAATTGAAACTACCTGCAAAAGAAGTTTCCGTCGGAAAAAAATTAGAATTCGAAATCAAGGTCTTTCATAAAGAGAAAAAAAGCAAAAAAATCAGAACGGAATACGTCGTATCTTTTCTTCTTGCGAACGGGAAATGGGGGAATAAGGTATTTCAATTGGGAGATAAGGAGTTGGTTCCGGGAGAAACTTTGGAAATTAAAAAATCCCATTCCTTCGCTCCCATCACCACTCGCACCTATTATCCCGGCAAACACCAATTAACTATTGTCATCAATGGAAACGAAGTTGCCAAACAATCCTTCGAGTTGAAAAAGGGAAAGAAGTGAATCGAAAAATCGTTTCTTTCTTTTTTGTATTTTTCTTTTTTTCCAGATGTTCCGTCTATTATTTAGGTGATTCTCCCCGACCTGTCCTCACAGGTAAAATCGACAAAGAAGTCAGCTACGAATTGGTGGGTTGGGACGGAAAAGAAAATAAAGATGAATCGGCAGTCTTTTTAGAAGCGCTGCATCGCTCCCAAAGATTCAAAAAAATATCTTCTTATATCAAATCCGATTCCGAAATGAAAATCCAAATCATTCTGGATTCCTCTTCCCGAAATAAATTATTTTTCGGAGAAGACCCTCGCCCTGTTTCTCTGATGGTAGAAGAAAAACCAGGGACTTATTCTCTTTTTCTGATCAATCGCATTTTGGCGGTGCAAACCGCCCTTATCATACCCATCTTACAAAAGTCAGACGATCAAATTATGTTTCGAGTTTGGAAGAAAAACAGAATCTCAGGTGAATATTCCTATCGTATGGATTCTTTGCAGGTGTTCGGTTGGGTTTCTCTTCTAGTGAGATGGAACGACGATCGAAAGAAAATGGAAACCTATTACACCAATTTGGTGTATCGTTTTTTGGAAGATTCCCAAGGTGTTTTCGAATGAAATTTCTCAAATTCAATCTGTTTCTTTTTCTATCGGTTCTTCTTTTAGAGCAATGTGCTGCTTTCGTGAAAGATCCAGACCTTCAATTTCAGAAAGGAAAACTACCCGGCACTGTTCCCATTCGAATCGTGTTTACAGGTTTTGCTCGTTACGAGAAAGAAAAACAATCTTTGAAACAATCGATATTGAAATCGGGCTTTTCGGAAGATACAAAATCCGATTTGCTTTTGGAAGTAGTATTGGAAGAGATCAATCCCGAATACGAATCCATCGGTTTGCATCGTTTGAATATTTTAGCGACTGTATTTTCTGCAGGGATCTTTCCTTACCAAATCAATACGAATCACTTACTTAGTTTTCGTTATTCGGATTCTGAAAAAAACATAAGAGAGTCGGAATTCAAAACTACTCTCAGCCAATGGAGAGGATTTTCTATGATTTTTTTCTCACCGTTTTATTGGCCTTCTTCCTCTTTTGGAACATTATTGCTGCAAACCTGGTCGGAAGAGGTGAAATATCTGTGAAATCCAAAGTGTATTCTATTTTCGTATTATGTTTTTTATTTTTCTTTTCATCTGACTGTCGTTTGATGAAAAGAAAAAAGACAGTTCCTGCTACCGACTTTATCACGGAAACCCTAGAGCTTCAGGGAAAAACTAGATCCTATCATATTCATTATCCTCAAAATAAAGCGGTGGTTGAAAAAAAACTGCCTCTTCTTTTCGTGTTGCACGGTCGTTTGGGAACGGGGCGTCAAATTATGGAACAATCCCGATTCAATGATTTGGCAGATGAAGAAGGTTTTATTGTAGTATATCCCGACGGATACAGCAGAAGTTGGGCGGATGGAAGAGGAAACACTCCTGCGGATCGGGAAAAAATCAATGATGTACTTTTTCTGGAAACTGTACTTCAAAATCTGATCCGAAAAGGTTCCGTGGATCCTTCCAGAGTTTTTATGGTCGGTCATTCTAACGGTGGTTTTATGACACAAAGAATGTCAGTAGACCGTTCTTCTCTTTTCAAGGGAACAGCGAGTGTTGCAGCCCAATTGAGCATTGCCGTATTAAAGAACGGGGAACCTTCTTCTCCTTTGTCAGTAGCTCTTTTTTCGGGAACGGGTGATCCTCTCGTTCCTTATTATGGTGGTTATGTGAGAGACGGAGGGGAAATCATAGGAGCGGAAGACACTATAGATCGTTGGAAAAAATGGAATCGTTGCTCCGACTCTGTCGTTGTTTCTGAAAAAGATACTTCCGATGACGGAACTTCTCTAGAAATTCGAACCTATTCTACCTGTGCAAAAGGAACTAAAGTCCGCCTTTATAAGATCAAAGAAGGGGGACATGCTTGGCCGGGGCAAAAACAAAATGTCCCTTTCGTGGATATGGGAAAACCGACTTATGAATTGGATGCTGCGAAAGAAGTCTGGGAGTTCTTTAAGTCTTTATGAGTTCTGAAAAAAAAATAGCATTCGTAACAGGAGCTTCCCGAGGGATCGGACTTGCCATTTCTCAAAAATTGGTCTCTATGGGGCATTATGTTTTGGGCGTTTCCAGAACTCCGGAAACATGTTCTTGGAAACACGATTCTTTCGAACTTCTTTCTTTGGATCTTAGAGATACGAAACAAATTCAAGGGTTTTTAAAAGAACGCAAAGAGACATTCAAAAACTTGAATGTTGTGGTTCATAATGCCGGAGTTGGTTATTTTTCTCCATTGGAAGAACTTTCCTGGCAACAAATCCAAGATATGATCTCTCTTCATCTGACTGCACCTATGCTCATCACCAATTCGTTGTTAAGGGATTTGAAATCCAACAGGGGCAGAGTGTTTTTGATAGGTTCCATTGCGGGAACGAAAGTATCTCCTTGGGGAAACGTATATGGAGCGACAAAGGCAGGGCTCATTCATTTCGGAAAAGAAATGTTTCAAGAGCTTCGTAAATCGGGCGTTAGAGTGACAAACATCATTCCCGATCTTACCCGTTCCGAATTTTATAACGAACTTTCTTTTACTACGGAAGAAGATTCCAAAGCTTATCTTTTGCCGGAATGCATTGCAAGTGCACTAGAAACAGTGATGTTACAGAGGGAGGGAACGGTTGTATCCGAAATTTTGATCCAACCGGAGTTGTTTAAAATTAAAAAGAAGGAAAAGTAAATTAAACCCTAGGTATATCTTCTTCCGTTGGATCGTCGGTTAAACCTTCCACGGGAATCATAGGAATATCATCTGCAGAAGGAGGAGGCGCTTCCTCTGGCTCGGAGGAAGAAGCAGTGATCCCTTTTTTCTCATCATCTTCTCTTTTTTTAATCGCTCTAATTTTAGAATCGGTTTCGTAAAGGCGTTCGATGACTCTCTTTAAAAGTAAAAAAAGAAATTCAGGGCTTTCCTGGCTCATTTTTACAAACGAACCTCTGTTAATGATTCCTAGTTTTGCGTATTCAGAAACGGTAACGATCGAAGCGGCTCTGGGACTGTTATTGATGATCGCCATTTCTCCGAAAAACTCTCCGGGAAGAATGCTTCTGAGTTTGGAGTGTTTTCCGTCGATGTGTTTGTAGATATCTAACTGGCCTTCGAATAAAAAGAACATAGCTCCGTTGGAAGGTACTCCTTCCTTAAACAAAACTTCACCTCGTTTGATGGTGATCATGCTGAGTTTAGCCAGTGATTCTTTAAGTCCCATCGATCTCCGTTAACTCCTTGAGTTTCTGTTCTGCTTCAATTAAACGTTCAACGTAAGTTTGTAACAAGGCGTACACGAACATGGGGTTCGAGTTTGCGATTTTGATCAGATTTTGTTTGTCCAGAATTCCCAATTGTGCTCTATCCGATTCGATAAAAACGGTCATGGTTCTGGGGTGTGCGGAGATCAGTGCGATTTCTCCGAAGAACTCTCCAGTAGAAAGTTTTCTCACTTCTTGGAAATTTCTTTGATCCGGCGAACCCATTCCAACGGAAAGAGTGCCGCTTAATATAAAATACATTTTCTCGTTAGACGGTTCTCCTTCTCTGACGATGATTTCTCCCTTCTTAAAGGACTTCGTCGGAACCGTGTTTACGAAATCAAAAATATTGATTCTATTTTCTTTCTTAGGAATGGACATTAAGTGCCGTGATAAATCTCAACTAATTCTTCGATGTTTTTCTCTTCCGCATAACGTAGAGCTGATTTTCCGGTAGTATCTTCCAATTTAGGGTTTCCCCCGTGGAGTAGAAAGATTCTTCCTATCTCTAAAATGGAATCTCTTTTACCAGGATCGAACTGAAGTGCGAGTTCGGAAAGTATAGTTTTCCCTGATTTATCCGTGAGGTTCAAATTTGCTTTCCGATCTACTAGGAAAAGTACTAATTTTTTATCTATATCTGCCTGAGAGGACTCTTTCGCTTGTAAAAATCGAACCACTGCCTTTCTCAGTATGGTTTGGCCGTTGTTATCTGCCGCATCAATTTCCGCTCCATGACTTAGAAGTAAAGAGATTAGATCCGTATTGTATTTGTTTGATGCTATATGTAGAGCGGATAATCCTTGTTTGTTTTTGTCATTTGGGTTCACTCCTTTTGTTAGAAGTAGTTTGGTGGTTTCCAAAGCGTTTTTTTGATCTTTTTTATCCATCTCTTGTTTTGCAAGAGTCATCACTAAAGTTTCTTCGTCTTTATTCTTTTCTAGGGGATCCGCTTTTTTATTTAATAGAAGTTTTGCGATAGAAAATTGTTTTGTCGACAACGCCAAACGAAGAGGAGTTTCTTTTTCTTGTGTAGTTAAAGAATGAATGTCCGCATTTCGTTTCAGCAGTTCTTCTAAGACTTGCATGTTTCCTTGTTTGATTGCGATATGAACGGGTTCGTACCCTTCCGAGGAACGCCAATTCAGATCGGCTCCGTTTTTAATAAGAAAAATCGTAAGAGGGTGTTTCGATGTTTCCAAAGATTCTTCCAGCGCCGATTTTCCTCCGCTGAGTTTTTGGTTGATGTCCGATTTGAAATCTAACAAAAGTTTGAGTGTGGAAGTGTCGTTTTTATGAAATGCGATTTCGAATAAGGTTTGGTTTTCTTTGCCTTTTAGATCCGCAGACAGTCCTTTTTGAAGGAGCAATTTTAAAATCGAAGAATTGTTTTGTGAATATGCTTTGAAACTGAGAGGTTCATTTTTTTCATCCGTAATTTCCAGCTTTCCATTCCTTGCCAAAAGAAGTTCCAATCCTTGAGTAAAGGATTTTTCAATCGAAAGAGAAAGTGGAGTGATGGAGTTGTTGTCTCTCAGATTGGGATCGGATCCTGCATCCAGAAGTATCGTTGTCAGTTTTAGGTTTTTGGAATCGATCGCAGTGAAAATAGGAGTCCTTCCGGTTAATTCAGGTAAGTTGGGATCGGCTCCGCTTTGGATCAAATGGTTTATGGAATCGAATTTCGCCTTTTCTACTGCGAAAAACAAAGGTGATTTTCGAAGATTATTGCGAAGATTCACATCTGCATGACTTTCCACTAAGGTCTTTTGAACAGGTAAATTCGACTTTAATACCGCGATATGAAGAGGAGTGTTTCCTTCTCCGTCGTAAGCGTTCGTATCCGCCCCTTTTTCGATCAGAGATTTGATTTGGTTTGTAAAACGGGAAGTTACAAGATAGTGAAGCAGTGTTTTTCCCGTAAAATCCCTTCTGTTGAGATCCGCACCCGCAGCCACCAAACTATCGAATTGTTTTTGTTTTCCTTTTTCTACGGCTAACATCAATAAGGATTTCCCTTCCTCATCGGATGAGTTGGGATCTCCTCCTTTTTCTATGGCAAGGTCCAGATCTTTCGGAGTCCCTTTGAGGAGGATTTTTACCAGATCGGGTTTGTTTTCTTCGGAGGAAGAAGAGTTTACTTTTGATTTTGCGGATTCTAAATCGTTTTGTCCATATAACAACGGAAAGTTGAAGAAAAAAAGAAAATGAGAAAGAAGGATCAATTTAAATATATTATAAGAATTCATTTTTATCTTTATAGAGAAACCACATCTATTGGGAAGGATCGGTTTCTTCGAGTCGGCTTTGTGTAGAGGGGATGGGCAAAAAAAATAAAGATTCGGCTTACGATTTGCTTTTGATCTTTCATTCCCTCCTTTGCTCCCCTCTGAAAAAAATAGGGGTTTTTACGGATAGGTCAAGGTTTTTTGAAAATCGATCAGTCTTCTTCGGGGAGAAGAGGGGTGAGAAAGAAGGAAATGAACTCTAATTTGCCTCTCATTGAGGACTTATCGTAGATAGAAGCGGTCTGATTTTCTACTGTACGTAGACTTTTTTGACGAACTCCTGCGATTTGCTGATGGGAAAAACCTCTCAACAGTAGGATGGCGATTTCTTTTTCCGTATCCGTCAATTTCCATTCCTCCATCTGCGCACTCACTTCCTGCCAAAAACCGGAAGATGGATTTTTTAAAATGCGGTTCGTCCTTTTGAGATCGTGGATGACTGTTTGTGCCTGACCGTTTTCCCCCTCTTCTATCTTTAATTCTTTGTACAAAATGAAGATCGTAAGGAAGGAGGAGAGAGCAATGAAGGATTCTACGGTAGCTACCACAACCCGGTAGCGGTCGAAAATGTCCGGAGGACTCACCAAAGTATAGACTTCTTCCACAATCCAGAGCAGGAGTGAGAAAAAATAGAACCATAAGAATGGAATTCTGTATTGTCTGAGATTCATGAAACCTTTGGTTCTATCGATTTTGCTCAAACTAGGTCTGATTTCAAGGATATTCTTTAGTAGTTTTCCACAATTGCGGTGATCCTCCATTCCTTTGCCTCGGTTTTTCTGAGACAATGAGGGTATGAAACAAAAATTTTTGTCTCTTCTCGTTTTGGCCCTGACCCTCGGGGGATGTGTGGTACCTCCTGAAAGAACCACGAGCCGTTCCCAAAATCTTTATTTCCAGGTGGCGATTGGAAATTCGGAAAATGTCCGCAATTTATTACAAAGAGGATATAATCCGGATCTTCCCGAAGACACATACGACAGGATGACTCCTTTGATGGTCGCATCCAAGGAAGGACATGACGAAGTCGTCCGAGTCCTTTTGGCCTTTCGAGCCAATCCGAACGCCAAGTCTAGAAACGGACACACTGCACTCATGATGGCGGCATACAACCGCTACCCGAAAGTCGTCAAATTGCTCTTAGATGCAGGAGCGGATCCTAACATTCAATCCGACGCAGGTCACACCGCTTTATCCGAGATCCTGCTCACCGAAAAAGAGGAGATCGTCCATCTTTTGGAAGAGAAAGGAGCCAAATAATTTATGAAGGTTTGGCTTTTTTGCCTATTGTTCCTCTCAGGGGTTTTTGTTTTCGGAAACTGCTCCAACGTCAGCACGAGCAGATCCTCTTGCATCAACAGATGCAGTGCGGAACAGACGTTATGTTTTTTGGGTACTTACCAACAAACAAATATGGGAGGGACAGGATCTGCCTTACTTTGCACGGGATATTTTTTAGCCTGCGAATCTAAATGCCCTGGAGGCGGAGGAGGTACCACAACCAGAACGAGATCCAGCGGCTCTAGCACAAGAAGCAGCGGAGGAGGTGGTGGTGGTTCCGGAGGAGGGAGCAGCGGATCGGGCGGAGGCCATGGGGGCAGCGGCCACTGATATATTTCATTCCATTTGTCAGACCGAAACGAAGCGGAAAAAGAAGATGTGAAAACGCAAAAGGGATCACAGGGAATGAAAGGGATTCCCTTAGGTCTCGGTTTTGTAATCGGTCGATTTGGCTAAGGGCCTTCATCCAAGAGTTTTTTTACAATTCCCCTCATCCCTTTGCCATATAGGGACTCCACTTCTTGCAAAGTGACAAGGAAAGGATAGTCATCCGATCTTTGGCGAAATCGAATCTCTTCGGGGAATGAATAAGACTGGCAAACATCTCTGCAAAACACCAGCGAATAGTCGTTTGTTGTTTGTGTAGGATAAAGATAAAGCCCGTATTCGCTTCGAATCATTGGAGGGCCGAACGTTTCAATGCGGGAAGGAAAGGTTCTTGCGAAAGAATCCAAATAAGCAGCCAGAACGAATTCGTTCATTCCCTCGTAAATTTCCACACCTATTTTAGGATTCCCATCAAATGCAAGTTTGCTGGCAATCTTTAGGCTGTCCCAAAAGCCGACCGCTTCCGAATTGTGATTTTTTCGGATTTCAGGATAAGGGTATTTGATTTTTTTGAGAACCTTGTTTTTCGCTTCTGCGCCTAAAGTTTGTTCAATGAGGATGAGGGTTGCTTCTACGGCAGATGAAACTCCTGCGGAGGAAATTAAATTTCTGTCTTTGGTGAATTTAAGATCTTTTTTCCAATCCAGATCCGGATATTTTTTTTCCAAATCGGCTCTGGAGCTGGCGTGAGTCGTAATTTGATACTTTGAGAATTGTTTGGATTCTCCTATGATTTTCGCTCCTTCGCAGATGGAGAGGAATTGTTTGTCCGTATTGGATTTTATGAAGTTCAAAATCAAAGGATCTGTTTCATGGAAGACAGCAGGAAGTATGATGATGTCCGGTTTTAAGGAAAGATCTTGGAGGCTGAGATGAGGTTGTAAAAAAATTCCCTTCCAAACGGAAACAGGTTTTCCCGTTTGAGAAGCGATTTGAACGTCTATCTGTCCCGTTGCGGAAAGCAGATAAAAAGGAATGAGTAGATCTGTGATTTCAGTGCCTTTTTCGTCCGCAATCAAAATCGCTTTTTTTCTTTTGGAAGTAGGATTCGGTGAGTATCGATGAGAGATCGAAGCAGGAGGCTCTTCCGTTTTTTGAAACTCATCTAACTGAGCACAGTCGATGATAAAAACGGATAGTAGAAGAAGATAAAGAAGTTTCACGATTACCCTGCTTGTCTGTATATGATTTTGGCGCCTATTTTTAGGTTTCTATACAATTCTAAAAACGATTCATTAGGAACAAGTCCTTCTTCGTCTCTGGAGAACTCAGGTCTCAGTCTTTTGAGATAATACATTCCCATTTCTCCTTTGTTTTTTGCAGGGATTTTTCCCCTGTATTCGCATTGGAAAAATCGTTTCACTTTATCGTAAGTCTCTTCGGAAAGATTGATCTCTCCCGGGGAACTGGAACTTTCCATTCTACTGGCCACATTCACTGTGTCTCCCCATACATCATAAGCGAATTTCGTTTTCCCCACGATGCCTGCAACTACGGAACCCGTGTGAATTCCCACACGAATCTCCCAGAATGTTTGGCCTAACATCTCTTTTACGGTTTTGATCTGCTTCATAAAGGATTTGATTTCCATAGCAAACAAACAAGCGTCCACAGGATGAGTGAAGTTTCCTTGAGGAAGACCTCCCGCAGCCATATAAGAGTCTCCGATTGTTTTCAACTTTTCGAAGTTATGCCTTACCGCAATGTCATCGAATTGGGAAAAACATGCATCCAACTGATCGATCAAATCTTCAGGAGAGAGTGCTTCTGCGGAAGATGTGAAGTTTTTGAAATCGGTAAAAAGGATGGTGGCGGATTCGTATTCCATAGGAACGACTTCTCCTTTCTCCATCAGTTCTTCTGCAAGTTCTCCCGGCAGGATATTCTTTAAGAATCGAATCGTTTTTTCTTTCTGGAATTCAAGATCTTTCAGAAGATTCGAGTTGTGAATGGCACCTGCTACATGTTCGCAGAAAGAGTTGATTTCGATCAACTCGTCTTGGTTCCAACTGATTCCTCCTGTAAGTCTTGTGACACAGATGATTCCAATGGTTTTGTTTTGTACTACCAAAGGGATTTGTGCGAAAGATTCCAAATCGAACGCATCGATGATCTTTTTGTCATAAGTAGAAAGTTTGTCAACGGAAGGGATCTTCTTCAAAAAGACAGGTTTCTTTTTGACAAAGGTGCGGTAAAGAGAGCCGGCCTCTTGTTTGAGAGGAACGTAAAAGTTTTTGAGAAAATTCGTTACCAATAAACCTTTGTTAAATATTTCTTTCGAAGGTAAAAAAGGGACTAGTCCGTCCCTTTTTTCATCCACAAGAAGGATGAATCCAAGCTCCACTCTATGATTAGATTTTAAAAATTGAAATACTTCCGAGATGATGTCGTCGATTTTACTGAAGGAGTTGATCTTGCGGACGAGCCTATATAAGGATTCCAATTTTTGACGATTGGTTTCCAGAAGGTTTTTTTCACTTTGGATCTTTCTGTTTCTATCTTCCAATTCATCCAATAAGAATCCGGTTTCGATCGAACCTGCGACGTAATCTCCGATGATTTTGATCTGATTGATCTCTTGTTCGTTGAGTTTTAAATTTCCTGAATAATCGAAAAGATCCAAAGTTCCGATGAAGTTTTGTCTCAGATACAATGGTACAATCAGCAAAGAACGGAGGTTTACCGAATTTTTGTTTTCTAATTCTACTCCGGAAGTTTGGTATTTCTCCAAGTCTTCGATGAAAAAACTTCTTTTCCTTTTCCATGCATACGCATGGGCATATTTTGTAACCGTCTCCGAGCTGATCGGGATTTGTCTCGATTTGATCCCTTCTTTTTTCTCTTCAGAGATATTATGAGGGAAATTACTATCGTAGAACACCAGTTCGTTGGTTTCCTGTCGAAACGTGTAAAGAACGTAATGAGGAACCTGGTATTTGTCTTTAAAATATTTCGCTAAAATGACCAGTATATCTTTCAGATGTCTGCAGGAGTTGATTTCTCTCAGAAGAGAATCTAAGTCTGTCAACTGGGAATACGATCTGTACAGTTTGTCGGAAAACTCGTCCGATTTGTACTGAAGGTTCTTCATTACATTTTCTTTATCCTGCATCGCTTTTTCTTTCGCTTCCAATTGAGAAACGAAGTCTTGGATGGTTTTGTCTTTTTTATCCAGAACCCTATAGAGTTTTAGAATAAAAAGAAAAACGGAAAAAAGTAAAATGGATGTGAGAGTGAGTATTTCCAGCATCTCTAACCTTCTACTTCAGTAAAATTCTCGCTCCGCGTTTCTGCTGAGTGTAAAGTCTTTCGAAAGTATCGTTGGGGCGAGTTCCTGTTTCGTCGGATAAATCGGGTCTTAGGCTTTTGAGTTCATAAACGGGAATGGCATCCCCTTCATAAGTATTTAAGTTTCTTTGGTTGTCGAATACGAAAAGTCGTTTCACTTTTTCCATTGTATCCGCAGAAACATTGATAGGCGAAGGATGTCCTCCTCTTCGGATGGCTTGAGTTTGGGTGACCGTTTTTCCCCAAACATCGTAACTGAATTTCGATTTACCGATCACTCCCGCCACTACAGGTCCGCTGTGGATCGCTATCGTGATGCTGGAAGGTTGAAATGCGATGTCGGGAAACTCTTCTCTCAAACGATCCGCTTCTTCTCTGATTTTCAGAGCAGCCAGACAAACATCGATTTGGTGAGTGAAATTCCCCAGAGGCAAACCGCCTGCTGCGACGTACATATCTCCCGTCATTTTCAGTTTTTCCAAATTATTGGATTTGATGATTTCATCGAAACGCGAGAAATAAAGATCCAAACCTTCGATCAATTCTTCAGGAGTGAGAAGGGAAGTCATTTGAGAGAACCCTGGAAAACTGGTCATCAGCATGGTGACGTTTTCGAATTCCACCGGATTCACTCTTCCTTTTCTTTGCAGTTCTTCCGCTACGTTTTTAGGAAGGATGTTGAGAAGAAGAGAATCGGATTTACGTTTTTCTTCTTCGATTTTATTCATAAGGAAGTTATTGTTGATGGCGCTTGCAATATGTTCCGAAACACCTACGATGGAAACGATCTCTTCCTTTTTTAAGGACTTCTCTTCGTTGAAAATTCCAAAAACCGCCATCGCAACCACTTGATCGTTATTGATCAGTGGCGAAATTAACATCGATTTGGCGTTAGAGCGGGAAACGATTTCTTTATCTATGGAGTAAGGGAAGGTTTTAGGAACCTTCTTCATATAGAAGAATTTTTTTCTCTTATAACATCGGTAAACGAATCCGCCGGATTCGTTCAAAGGGAATCTAAGCCCTTTGAAATAACTTACATTTTCATCCGCTAAAAGATCGAATCCTGAATGGTTTAAATAACGGAATTCTTTGAATTCGTTGTCCAAGTAAAACAAAACACAGTTTTGGATTTGATAGTTTTGTTTGATGAATTCGAAGATCTCTCCCAAAATCCCTTCCAGGTTGGTGAGAGAGTTGATGTTCTTTGCGAACTCATTTAGTTTCTGAATTTCCGATCTGGCAAGTTCCGATTTTTTTCTTTCCGCTTCCGTCATTTGAAGCAGAAGCGAGTTTTGAATGGCACCAGCGATCTGATCGCAGAATCCCGAAATTCTTCTTAGATCGTCTCTCGAAAGAGAAAGAGGTTTTTGGTAGGATGTGAAATAAGCCATACCTATGACCTTGTTTTGAACGATCAAAGGAACCATCACAAATGAACTTAACTCTAGTTTTGTGATGATTTCCTTGTCCGAAGGATAAATCAAATCTTTCGGAATTTTAGGAAGATAGATCGGTTTTTTGCGGAGATAACTTTTGTAAACATATCCTCCGTTTTCGTTCAAAGGAACGGTGAAGGATCTTGCGAATTTAATATGTTCCGGTTTGGACAACTCCGGAATGGTAGAACTGTATGTATAAAATTCTTGTTTCGTTTCATCCTTCAATTGCAGGATGGTCGCTTCTATCCCGAATGTTTTTAAGACATAGTCGAACATATCTTCTATGATTCGGGGAAGTTGGGATTCCGAATTGATCTTTTTCGTGAAATCGTTCAGTTGCACCACTTCGTTTTTTACGATTTCCATTTCTGCTTTGGAAATCTCCGCAAGGTTTCTTTCCTGATTCAATGTTTCAATTAACATTGAATTGGTGACTGCCGTGGCAATCGACTCAGCAGTGCTTTCCGCGATATGAAGATCCTGACCGGAAAAAATGGAATTTTCTTTCACTGTGAATAAGGTAAGAAGTGCGATGATTTTCCCTTGGGAAACAAGAGGGAGAATCATTCCCGGATGATTGCCGATCATGCTCAAAAAATGTTTATTGGATTGGCTGAGTTTTCCGTCTCTGATTTTGGAATAACGGAAAGGTTTGTTTCTTTTGTAGACCAGATAAAGCAAACCTGCATCTTCATCCATTGTGAAACTGAGTCCTTTCAGTTTCGATTCCAAGTCGTGTTCGAACTTAGGAGATAAAACGGATTTATGATAGACGATCGATTTTTTTTTGTCGTCCACCAAAAACAAAACCATCGAATCGCAAGCTACTTCTTCCTGTAGATATTCGTACGCTTTCAGTAGGATGGAATCCAAGTCCAAACTGGAATTCAGCGCTTTGGCGAATTCGTTGAGCCTCTGGATGTTTTCTTTTGATACTTTCAGTTCTTTCGTTCTCTCTACGACCAAATCCTCCAAACCTTCTTTCAGGGTATTCAGCTGTTCGTTGGAGGTTTCCAAATTCTCTTTCAGTTTTTCGATCGATTGATAGGCACGAGTGAATCCGTAGGAAAGAATATAACCTTGGAACAGAATGAATCCTAAAAACCCGAAAGGAGTGAGGTCCATCGTGTTAATTACGTTATTATGATATAATATATCGTTGATTAAGGAAAGAAAAACGAAGATAAATCCCACCAAAGACAAACTGGCGCCCACTTTATCCGTACGGAATGCTTTTAAGATTCCGTAGATGATGCGGATGCATACTAGAATCGTCAAAAGTTGGAAGTAAGGCGCATAAGATGCGAATTCATGAACGGGAAATAATAAAGAAAAGATAAAAGGAAAAATCGCCAGTTCCAAAGCCCAAATTCCTTTTTTGCCTATCGTATCAGGGAACACCAAGTGATAGAAATAGGCGAAAACGGCAGTAGCGATGTAAAGAGTGGAAAACTCCAAACGGATCAGGATATCCATAGGAAGGTTCGGTAGAATGCTCGTTAACACTCGTTCGCCTGTCGTTAAAATCCTTAAAACGAGAAAAAGGCTGAAGAGGGAAATGAACAAACTGGCTTTGTCTTGTCTTCTCATGAAAAAAAGACCGAAATGATACAATGCCCAAAGGAAGATGCTTCCTGCGATGAAAGAAGTGAGTTGGTATTTTCCGTTCAATTTGCTGTAGAGTTGTCTTCTGTCTCCCAGTTCCGAACTCTCCCAAAATCCCCCTTTGGAGTAATGGAAGTTAGCTACTTCGAAAATGATTTCCACTTCTCCCGAAAGATCTTCCAATTCGATCAAAGCGGGTTTATAAGAAGGATTAAAATCCTGTTTGGTGGTTGCAAACTTTCCTTCTTCATGGATCATCTTCCCGTTCAGATAAAGTCTGTAAGCTGAGGATAAATCCATATTATGGATGGAGAGGGGAGGCGGGTTTTTAGGTAAAAGAAGTTTGAGTTTGTATGTGGCGTATCCGAACGCTTCGAGATCTTTCCCTTCCCAAGAGGCTCCCTTCCAAGAAGAGGGAACGGACATATAGATGAATTTAGATTCTGTGCCTAGATCTCGATCGAGTAAAATTCCTTGTCTGGTTTCGTTCCAATAGAATTCCCAATCCCCGTCTAACGGAACAAGACCGTCGCGGGAAAAATCCCAATCCCTTAGATCTAAAACTCCGTCGCGAGCTTGAGGAGGAGGCGTACCCATTTTTTGACAACTTGTAAAGACAAGGAAAAGGGAAGAAAGCACGATCAGGGCGGACATCTTGCAGTCTATATATCTCTTCATCGCAGACATCTATGCTAATCCTGCTGGTCGTGAGGAAAAGGAAAAAACGGCAGCCCTAACTTTTATTTGCCTGGAATCATCGTCAGAGAAGGAAAGATCTTGTACGGATTGTAACGATTTCCCTAAATTCAAGGGCGGAACAAATCGGTTTCCCGATCAATTGCATTTGATTTTTTCGGAAGGAATCCAGGAAGAAAATAGGTTGCGTATGAAATCCAACATCTCTTCATTTTCTTTCTCGGGATAGGACACAACTCCGTCTTTTCTGTGAAAGGGGTAATATAAAAGTGCGGAATCTTTTCTTGTTTGTTGGATTGTTTTCAGGAAATCGGAATTCATTCTAAAACTTCCTATGCTAATATCAACTAACATATCTTTATCGATCTGTTCCCGCATTTCTTCGAAAAGTGTTCTGTAGGATGTTTTCCAATCCGGTTCCAAAAGAACCGGATCCAGGCAAATCCTTACCTTCCAACCGTCTCGGATCGCCCTTGCGGCGGAGTCTAATCTTCCTTTTGTGCCGGGTGCTTTTTTCTCCACTTGTTTGGCGATGGAGTCCGGACTTACGGTCCAAGCTAAAATTAAATTGGGAATGGGTTTGATGTCTTGGATGGATGCATAATTTCCGGACTTGGTTCTTAATTCCAAAAGAAGATCGGGTCTTGTTTCTGCGAATCGAATCCAGGCTCTGCTGGCAGGATAAAAGGATTCCGTAGCAAGCAGATCCGTATCGTAAGAGAGAGCCAGATACAACGATTTATTTTTTTCCAGAAACTCGTCCGTAGCAGAGAAGAAGTCTTCCCAGTTCACAAAAAAAACAAGATTAGCGGATGGGAACATCCCTTGCAGATAACAATAATCGCAATCGTAAATGCAATTCAATGCCAGAGTGTTGTAATAAAAATGAGGATGATCGAAACTGGGAGAAAAATTACTGCCAGGATAAAGATAGTTCTCTTTTTTTTCGGCTAATATAAGTTTGGGGGAAAGTTTTTGGGCTCGGAAGTTCTGTCCTCTTTTATTGAATACATCCTTATAGTGAGAGATAGGTATGACAGTTGCCGATTTGAATTTGGATAAAATTTCTTTCGTTCTGAAATGATCCAGAATTTTCTCTTCCACATAGATATGAGAGTAGGGTTTAAACATGAAGAGAAGACATCCAAAGGCAGAACATTTCTTTTGCATCCTTCTTTTCAGGATTTTCCTTAGAGGAAGAAGGAGGCTTCGGAATTTCCCTTTCCGGAAAACGAAGTTTATAATAACGAATCGATTTCTCCAAATCAACTAGCATCGATTTTGTGAAATTTAATTTTTCTCCTTCTTTCTGCCAAAACTCCTTTTCCGAAGAGGAAAGCACATCTTCCTTTCTCAGGATGTTTGTTTTTAGGAAGTCTGCCAGCAAGGAATCGAGATGGATCTTCATCAGCTCGGAGACATCTTCTGGACGACAGAATTTTCCCTCCAGATGATCGGAAACGATTTTACCCAACTGGATTTGTTCCAACTCGAAGTAAATCGAAGCGGCTTCGAAAAAACCGCTCCCTTCCATATCAATGAGTTCTAATCGTTCGATCTCTTCCTCTTTGAGAATTAAAAAAGGAGTTTCTATTTCGGAAAATCGGGAAGAGGCGATCGGTCGATCAAATGTAGTTAGGTGGGCTTCTCGGGAAAGGGAAAAAGTTTCCAATCGTTCCGGGAAAAATTCGAATCCTCTGGAAAAATCTTTGATTTTATGAATCCAAAAAAAGTCCCCCCGTTTCTGAGAAGGGAGTGCCGATCCTGCAATTCCCAAATTCCAGATGCGAAAACCTTTCCTTTTCTCCTTGGGAATTTTTCCTGCCAACTCTGCTACAGCCAGAGCCATTTGGATTTTTCCGGTTCCGGTTACGGCAAGGAAGTGTTCATCCGTGCTGTAAAAACGAAAATGTCCCTGTTCTTTGTCCGGCTTTGCACCTAAAGCATCTATCCAAGGTTTTGCTTCGGAACTAAGTGCAAAAAATAGGGCTCCCATAGTCTAATAGTTTTAGGAGGTAGGATTGTGCAAAGAAAAGTTTTGCTGGTAATGCTTATCTTATTATGCATACCATTGTATTCGGGAGAGAAAAAAATGTCGTTTTATAATCTCAGTTCCAAATCCATTCACGGGAAGGATGTCCCGTTTTCTTCCTACAAGGGAAAACCGATTCTGGTCGTCAATGTTGCGTCTAAATGCGGTTATACGCCACAATACGACGGGCTGGAGAAAGTTTATCAAGACTACAAAGGAAAAGGCCTTGTGATCATCGGATTTCCTTCCAACGATTTCGGTGCACAGGAACCAGGAACGGAAGAACAAATTGCCGAGTTTTGCAAGTTGAACTTCGGTGTGAGTTTTCCTCTCATGAAAAAAACGAAGGTATTGGGAACGGAGAAAGATCCTGTTTATCAATTTCTTACGGACAACGCTCCTGAAAAAGGGGATGTGCAATGGAACTTTGAAAAGTTTCTCATCGATAAAGATGGAAACGTGAAGTCTCGTTTTCGTTCCGCAGTGAAACCGGAAAGTGAAGAATTGAAAAAAGCGATCGAAAGTGTATTATAATTGAATGAGTCGTAAATTTTCTTTTTTCTTTTTTCTATTGTTTCCCTTTCTCTTGTTCGCTGACGGAGAAGGGAAAGGGGACGTTCAAATTTGGAAATCCAAAACCAAAGAGAAGGTGTCTTGGGAATCCGTTTTAAAAGAAGCGGAATCCTTCGATGTGATCCTTTGGGGAGAAGAACATGATGATTCTCCCGGTCATAGAGCACAATTGGAGTTCTTTCGCAGGTTGACGGAAGTTCTACCTACTTCTCTCAGTTTGGAGATGTTGGAGAAAGACCAACAAACAATCGTAGACGAATACATCAAAGGAGTGATCTCCGAAAAACATCTGCTCACTTCCACCTTTCATTGGAAAAATTTTACGGAAGATTATTTTCCTTTGGTCAAACATGCGAAAGAAACCTACAGTCCTGTCGTTTGTGCGAATCCCCCCAGACGTTATGTCAATGCGTTGGCGCGCAAAGGAATCGTCGCCTATATGGACTTCTCTCAAGAAGCGCATCGTTTTTTGCCGGAAGCATATACTTTAGGTCTTCATATTTCTCCCGACTATCTCACGCGTCTTCGTTCCTTGTTTCAAGGTCATGAAAAAGGACAAGGGCCCAACCCGGAACATATGATTTTATCCCAATTTATGTGGGACCAAGGGATGGCGGAGTCGATTTCCAGGGAAATTTACCGTTCAGGAAGGAAGGTTTTGCACCTCAATGGCAGGTTTCACAGTGATTTTGAGGGAGGAATTGCTTTCCGATTGAAGAAAATGGGGCATAAGGTGCTTGTGATTTCCGCTTTTCCGGAAGGAAAAGAAGAAGAGTCGAATTTTGAGAAAATAGCTGATTTTGTAATTTTGACAAAACGCCGATAAACAGAGTATAGAGTTTTCTATGCAGGCAAATATCAGCATCCCTTCTCCCAAATACATTTGCCCTCATTGCAGCAAGGCATCCCGTCTTCCCCAGCCCCTTCCTGAGTCGGGACTTTTTCAACTAACTTGTGCTCATTGTAAAGAGAAGGCGGTGCTGAAGTTCGATAACTACCAATTTTCCGTAGACCGTATCCTTCCTGCTGCCGCCAAACGGGAGACAATCATCGGGCAGGAACAAATTTTAGAATCTTCTCCTCCCGTTCCTTCCGTACAGACAACAACACCTCCTGTCGTTTCCAAACCGCTGTTCGAAAGAAAGGTACTTCCTTTGGAAGAGAGATCTTTTTTTAGAGAAGAGAGTCTTCCTAAAAGAAGGGAAATCAAACCTCCTTCAGAAAAGAAACCTCTTTGGTTTCGTGAGAATAAGGTTTCTTATCCGAAACAGAAAAAAACAAACGGCGATTTTTCCTTTTTAAAATTCATTTTCGGAGCCACCGCCTTCGGCTTGTTTTTGTTCATTTTGGTATTCGCCTATTTCATCGCAGGTGTATTTCAAATTAAAAAAGAAATCCCCGGTCTTCTCGTTCAATTGTCCAAAAATGTTCCTACTAAGATTTTGGATCGAAACGGAAATGTAGTGAGTGAGATCTTTCAAAAAAGAACTTCCACATTACGATTGCAAGACTATCCGGAGGATATGGTCTCCATACTTCTGAATATAGAGGATCAAAAATTTTTCTCCCACGGGGGAATCGATTATTTCGCAATCATTCGCGCTTTTTCCAAAAACATCGCAAACTTAAGTTATAAACAAGGTGCATCCACGATCACTCAACAGTTGGCGAGAATCATCATTGATGACAGAAGAAAAAGTCTAACAAGAAAAATACGAGAAGCCCAGTTGGCTTTCGCATTGGAGTCCCTTCTTTCCAAGGAAGAGATCTTGGAAACCTATATGAACCATGTGTATCTGGGGCATGGAGCTTTCGGATTCGGAGAGGGAATTAAGTTCTATTTTCATAAAAATCCTCAGGAATTGTCCAGAGAAGAGATCCTTCTTTTGGCTTCTCTTCCTTCTGCGCCCAATAAATTTTCCCCTTTGAAAAATCCTGAAGATTCCTATCGAAGGGTAAGGGCGATTTTAGCGATGTTCCGAAATAGAGGGATTTATCCTAACTTGCAGAAGGAAAAATTCGTTTCCATATACCATCAGTTCTCCACTAGGTCTCCCAACGAAACAGTGTTTGGTGCTAGGCAGGATATCGCTCCTTACGTTACGGAACACATCCGCTCGATGTTGTCCGTATTGGAAGGAGACAAAAACATCTATGAAAGCGGCGGATATACCGTGGAGACTACATTGGATCGAAGCATCCAAGAGTTCATCGGCCCTTCCGTAAGAAATTATCTTTCTAGGGCGGTTAAATCCGGAAAAATTCAAAAGAAATTAGTTCGTAAACTTGCAGGTACTCCCGAAGAAAAGGCAATCAAACAACGATTTGATGACATTGGGGTCTTGAATGAATTTTTTTGGGAAGGAGAGATCAACGAAGGCGGTAAGAACATAGGAGTCCAGGCCGCAGTCGTGGGAATCCAGCCGGGAACGGGGGAAATTCTTTTTCTTCACGGAGGAGAAGAATTCAACAGTAAAAACCAATTCAACCGCGCCGTTCAAATGCGTCGTCAAACCGGAAGTTCCATCAAAGCAGTGTTATATGCATCTGCCATAGATTCGGGAGTGATTCAATCGGGAAGCCGCATCTTGGACGCCCCTCTTTATTACCGAGGAGGTGGCGGAAAGGAATGGTCTCCCGATAATTTGGGAGGAACTTTCGACGGAGAAATTTCACTTCGTACCGCACTCATTAAATCCAAAAACACTGCGGCAGTTCAGGTGGCGGAAAGATTAGGAGCAGGCGGGATCGAAACTTACTTCACTAAGTTTTTCTTTCCCGATGTTTCCGAAAAAAAATCTAGATTTCGTGCGGATCTTTCTTTAGCTCTAGGTTCTTTGGAAATTTCTCCTTTGGAGATGGCTTCCGCTTTTACTTCCTTTGTGAATCAAGGAACGATCAAAAGACCTTTCTTGATCAAAAAAATCACGAATGCCAGAGGAGTGGTTTTATATCAAACGGATGAAGTGGACGAATTCAAATTGAAAGTTCCTAAAGAAAGACAAGCCATTCGTCCGGACACTGCGGAAGTAATGATCTCTCTACTCAAAGACAGTGGTCGAGCCAGCGGAGTCAGGAGCGGAGGTTATGCGGGAGATCTGGTCGGGAAAACAGGAACTACGAACGATTATAAAGATGCCTGGTTTGTGGGAGCAAGACCTGAATTGTCTCTTGCTGTTTGGATCGGTTATGATGATCCTAAATTCGGAATGGGGGGAAGCGGACTGGGAGGAGCTTTGGCAGCGCCTCTTTGGGGGGAAATCGTAAATACGATCGACAAAAATCATTTTCTCGTTAAACGAGAGTTTGCTCCTCCTATTTACAGCAAACCTTATAAAATTTGTCCTTTGTCCGGGAAAGAAGCAGGGCCGAATTGTGCAGGAGCTGTTTCCGAACTTTATCTTTCCGATTACCCTCCTGCAGGCATTTGCAGCGAAGATCACAAACTTCCCGTTCTGGAAAATAGGGATTTGATGAAAAATTTATTCTAGAAATTAAATTCGACCCATCCTAGATTTATCTATCGGCTTCTATGAAAATTTTTCTCTCCTTCTGCCTTTCCCTTTTTTTCGTTTCTTCGGTTCCCGCCGATTCCAATAAATTCCAAAAAGCCTATGAGATGGAGAAGGTGAGTACTTTATTCGCTATTCCTATTTATGAATCATCCCTGTCTTCAGCTAACTCTTCTAAGATGCAGAAGGCTTCCGTAAGCAGATTGTTTTATCTCTATAAAAAACACAATAAGATCATAGAAGCTCTTCTTTTAGGTTCGAAGTATTCTTCTATCATTCCCTCTAAGGAAAAGGCGTGGATTTGGAAAAGCCTAACCGAGATCTACAAACCTCTTTCTTATTCCGATCTGACGAACGTTTATGTTTTGGCGATCAAAGCAAAACCCGATTCGTTTCAAGACCTTTTGGATCATTTGCATTCCGCAGGTCAGACTAAACTTTTCGAATTCACCTACATCATTCTTTATAAAAGAAAACAATACGAAACTCTTGCCAAAATGTTCGAACAAGATCCTTCTCTTTCTTCCTCTCCATTGTACGAAGGAGTGGTGAACATCAAATTGAATCCGGAAAAGGGGAAAGAGTATCTGAACTCCGTGGGAATGGAAGCGGACAAAGATAATCCTACTAAGTCCGATTTATTGTATTTGCTGGGCCTTTATTTTCGCGCTTTGGGAGATTACGATGCTTCCGCAAGATACTTTAGGATGAGCGCTTCCTTTCATTGGGGAGAAAGAAGCAAGATGGAGACTGCCAAGTCACTTGCATTAGGTGGAAACTTCAGTGAAGTATGTCAAAATTATAATTTCCCTCCTTCTCCCAATGAAGAAGTAGGCCAAATCTTTTACTTGATCTGCACAAAAAAGGACAAAGAGTTTTTGAAAGAGATCCAACCTAGTCTTTCTTCTTTAGGAGCGAGAGAGGGCGGAGAATTCTTTCAGAAGGTAAATTCCAGTTTGGAAAAATGGCAATGAATCTGAAAAGAAGATATTTTATATTAGGAACTGTATCCCTATTTGCGGCGGGAATTTTATTTTTTCCTCATTCTTTATCTCCTCAGAACAAACTTCTTTCTCTTTCGGATGAGAGTAAGGTATTACTTCTCCCTGAAATGAAGACGGACGAAATTTTTCTCTGCCAATCGGAAAAGGGAAAGGTATTCGGAAAAAACAAACCGAACATGAAGGAATGTTATTCTTTGCAGACCTATGTTTTGGCGGATTCCATCGGTCTATTTTTGCAGTCTGAAAAAAATGAAGAAGTGCAGTTCGCTTTTTACGGCTCTTCCGGAAAGCAGGTTTTTCCGGAATGGGAAGAACCTGGTTATGGAAAACTGACTCTTCTTTCTTTTGTTGCCACAATGAAACAACAGTTACTTGTGCAGGCGATTCGAAAGGATAAAGCTTATTTTTATTTGAGAACGAAGCCCGGAAGCTGGGCTTTGGAAGAATAATGGGCAGGGAAGGATTCGAACCTTCGAAGACATAGTCAGCAGATTTACAGTCTGCCCTCGTTGGCCACTTGAGTACCTACCCGAAGAAATATGGAGCCGCCTGAGGGATTTGAACCTCCGACCGGCTGTTTACAAAACAGCTGCTCTACCACTGAGCTAAGGCGGCGTATGCTTTTCCAATTTTTGGGAAAACGGTCTAAGGTCAAATAAAAATTCACTTTGTGTCTTAAAGAAGTGAGTGATCATGGTCGTACGTGGCATTATTTTTGATCGATAGCCTGATGAGCGCTTCGATTCTCTGCTTTTACTCGGGGTATTTTCTCAGGAAAAAAAGCCTAAAGTGGCATAGAATTTCGAATTTGAGCGGTGTTTTTTTTAATCTGACCGCCGCAGTTTATCTGCTTTCCATGAAATATTTGTTTGGTGGTCTGGAAGAACATTCCGTTTTTTCCGCGGCTCCTCAATACATCATCCACATCCATAGGTTTTGGGCCGCTGTGGCTTTGGTGATGATGCTCGTAATGGCATATTCCGGGATCAAAAGAAAAAGAAAATTGCATGTAAAGCTGCATTTTGTCTTTTTGCCTTTATATACCTTGGTGTATGCATCCGGTTTATTTTTATTTCAATCTTATCCTGTAAGGTAATTTTATGAGCGCAATTGATTCCGCAAAAAAGTTTGCAAAAGACATCAGAATTCAAGTGATCAAAATGGTCACTGCCGCTAACTCCGGGCATCCGGGTGGTCCATTGGGTCTTGCGGATATTTACGCTGCACTATATACTAAAGTACTAAATCATGATCCTAAAAACCCTGAATGGGCGGAAAGAGACCGATTGATTTTATCCAATGGTCACGTTTGTGCCGTTCGTTATGCAGCTATGGCGCTTTCCGGTTATTTCCCTGTGGAAGACCTTCTTACTTTCAGAGGAATCAATTCTTATCTACAAGGACATCCTTCTACAAGATACATGAAGGGAATTGAATCCAGTTCCGGTTCTTTGGGACAAGGATTATCTGTCGCTACCGGACTTGCACTCGGTGCAAAACTCAAAAAAGAAAATCATAAAATCTATGCTTGTATCTCTGACGGTGAATGCGGAGAGGGGATGACTTGGGAAGCGGCTCAGTCAGCGGTTCACTATAAAGTAGACAATTTGATCGCTTTTATGGACAGAAACTTCATTCAAATCGACGGTAACACGGAAGAAGTAATGAGGTTGGAACCTCTGAATGAAAAGTTTAGAATGTTCGGCTGGAATGTCATTGATGCAGACGGACATAATATGGAAGAAATTTTTGCAGCGTTCGAAAAAGCGAAAGAGCATACAGGTTCTCCTACCTTAATCGTATTCAGAACTGTGATCGGTAAGGGAGTTTCCTATATGGAAAATCAAGCGAAATGGCATGGAACGCCGCCAAACAAGGAACAAGAAGCACAAGCTCTTGCGGAGCTTGCTTAATTCCTGATTCTTTAATTTCTTCGATTGACATAGGAAATGTAAGTTTAAATATTCTTGCATGGCACAGGGACATCATCCTAATTTTTCAGCCGACGACATAACTCGTCTTCTTTACGATTGGGAAATTGCTCCTTCGGAAAAGAAAAGATTCTTACTCAAGATGATCGCTTCTCGCATTCCTTGGCAGATGTCTGTTGAGGATGCGGCAGAAGAAGTGAAAGATCCTTTCCTTAGAGTGCAAGCTCGCAATATCGGCCCCGAACTTTTTCGTCATCGCATTCGTCATAGTTTTTATAAACTCACTTTAAGAGGAAACACCGGTCACTACAAGGATTTGGAAGAGTCGGTAGTTCAACTTTCCAGTCTTGGTTTCCCTAATCAAAGTTATATGGAAATGAAAAAAGAGCTGGATCGAATCGCTCTTAGGATTTCCGAACTTTTTGACGAACACTCTTCTCATCTTACGGAAGAAATGAAGGTGCAGATCCTCTGCCAAGTTCTTTATCAGGAAGAAGGTTTTGTAGGGAACATTCAAAACTACAACGATCCTTCCAATTCCTATCTTCAACATGTGTTGAAAAGCAGATTGGGAATTCCCATTTCTCTTTCCGTTGTCTATTTGTTAGTTGCTCAAAGGTTGGGGCTTCCTCTTTACGGAACCAATCTCCCTCTTCATTTTCTGCTGCAATACGAATCCGGCTCTTATTTTACTTATATTGATCCTTTTCACGGAGGAGTACTCCTGGATCGTTTTACTTGTGAAAAGTTTTTGGAAGCGAACGGTTATCCTCTCTCTCCTAAATACTTCACCAAAGCCAGCACTCTTTCCATGATCAAAAGAATGTGCCGCAATTTGATTCATATCTACAGAGAAAAGCAGTCGAAAGAAATGGAAACTCTGATCAAAGACCAACTTTCCATTTTGGAAAGCCGTTCCACTCCGGCAGAGTAAAATTTTTTATTTATGTCCGTTGCAAAAGTAATCTCCCGATTCGATAAAAATTTATATTCTATCATCGGGGAAAACCTTCCTGTCCTAAAAAAAATAAAAGCCTATGTGATCGAGTCCGGTGGAAAGAGAATCCGTCCGGTCACTCATTATCTTTTTTGCCGATTTTTGAATTATGAAGGCAAGCAGTGGTTAGATGTTGGTTCCGTAGCGGAACTCATTCATGCTGCAAGTTTGCTTCATGATGATGTGGTAGATAATGCTGTGATTCGAAGAGGTAAACCCACGGTAGGCGCCAAATTCGGAAACAAAACTGCTATTTTAGCGGGAGATTTTCTTCTCGCTTGCGGAATTCAAAGATTAAACGATTTGGGAAATCCTAAGATCATGGGTTTGTTTTCCCAAGTCTTGAAAGATCTTTCTGTCAGTGAACTTTTGCAGATGGAATGGGAAAAAAATCCTAAGATCACTCCAAAAATCTACGATTCTGTTATTTATGGAAAAACGGCATCGTTATTCGGTGCTTGTACGGAAAGTGCGGGAAGACTCGCCGGTCTTTCCGAAAAAGAATGCTCCGCCTTGTCCGAGTTTGGTGTTAGGTTGGGGAAACTTTTTCAAAAGAAGGACGATTGTTTGGATTATTTCCACAGTTCCAAAGACAGCGGAAAAGAATTTTTGAAAGATTTCAAAAACGGACTCTTCACGTATCCGATTTTGGTTTTGAGAGAAAAATCGAATTCCAAAGAAGTGAAAGAAATCAATTCCCTGTTTTCCAAAGAAGAAAGATCCAAACAGGACGAATCTCTCGTTTTGTCTATGTTAAATGATAAAAAGATAGAATCGATTCTTGTGGATGAGTTCAAAAAAGAAAAACAATATTTCCAAAACTTTCTTTCCAAATACCCTGAATCTTCCGAGAAAAAACTCTTCCAAGAACAATTAGACAAGCTGACTTAGATTCTACCTATTTTACTTTAAGTGTTCATCTCTATGAAGTCGATGGCGGGAAGAGTGATGATGAATTCCGTTCTTCCTACTTCTGATTGAAAAAAAATGGTTCCCTCGTGTTTTTTTACGATGGATCTTGTTAAGTCGAGTCCCATTCCCGTTCCTTCACCTAACTCTTTTGTTGTGAAAAAAGGTTCGAATACTTTTTTCTGAATTTCTGGAGGTATCCCCGGACCATTGTCTATGATTCTAGTTTCTATATGGTAATCTTTCTTTTGGGTGAGTATGATCAGATTGCCTTTGTATTCCATCGCTTGTAATGCATTGAGGATGATATTGGTCCAAACCTGAATGATCTCTTCGGGCCATCCTAAAATGGTGGCGTCCGATAAAAACGTCTTCTTTAAAGATACCTTGCCTTTCATTTTGTACTGATAGATGGTCAGTACCGTTTCTATGCTGTCTACCAGTGTGAAGATTCTTCTTTCTTCCGATTTGGAATTACGCGAAAAGTTTTTAAGAGCGGAAATGATTTTCGAGGCTCTGTCCACTGCAATTCTAACAATGGATAAATGAAGGTTTTCGTTTTTTTTACTGAGTATATATTCGATCAGATTGTGTTTGTGATCCTGCAAGAGGCGCAGGTCCTTTTCCGTAGGAGAGTCAAGTCCCACGTCGAGAAATCTTTCTATCGTGCTTTCATCTAAATCCAATTCATGTTCGCTGAGGCTTTTTTTCAGAGTTTTCTTTTTTTCTTTTCTCTCAGTATAACTTGCCACCAATCCGAAATCGTTGTTTTTTGAAATGAGTTCCTTGAGAGCGAGCATTTCCGATTCGGAAAGTTCAGAGAGTATTTTTCTGGAACGATCTAATTCATCCGTTCCACTCTGATTCGATTCGAGCAGGGTTTCCGTAGAGGCTTTGATGGCGCTGAGAGGATTGTTCAATTCGTGCGCCACACCTGCGATGAGTTTTCCCAACTCGGTCATTTTTTCGGAATAGATCAATTGGTTCTGAGTGGCACGAAGATGGTTGAGAGTCGTTTCCAAATGTGTTTTTTGATCTCTCAGTTCTCTAGTTCTTTGAAAGATGATGTTTTCCAGGTTTTGATTTTGCCTGCGGATGGTTTCTTCTTTTTTACGACGAACCCGAACGTTGATTTCTGAGATGGCGACGATATAGATCACCATTTGTAAGGCGATTCCTATCTCGTTTGCCGACGAAGTGAACGGATTGTTCGGAATGATTCCTAAATGCATCACTACTACGATTGAGGAACCTATCTGCCTGAGGATGAATCCGCAGAAAAGTATAATCCCTTGTTTGTTTTTGATGAAGATGGAATAAATCCCGAAGCCGATCGCGAACAAACTCATCATCAAATTGTTCGTGTACATCAGCTTCATATACATCTGAAGACCGAATAGGTTTACCAAGTAAGTGAGAGGCATCAGATAGATATAAACTTTTAGGATCTTATCCACATAAGGGAAAAGAATCTTAGTCTGCATAAACTCTCTAAAGAATAGGATGAGCGCGATAGGACTCAGTGTTATGAACAGGGATGCTTGTCTGCTGAACTCCGGATTTTCCGGAAAAAAAGAAACGTATAAAAATCCGGATAGATAAGCGTTTGTGATGCTGATTGTGACTGCGGAGAATGCAAGATAAAGATAAATTTTCTCTTTGATGAAACTCCATTGCGTGAATGCGATCAGAACCACGAGCAATGTGATTCCCAAATAAAAACCTTGTAAGTTTAATGTCTGTCTTGTGAACGTATGAAGTTCTTCCGCACTCATCACTTCGAAATGAAGTCTATGGATCGATTCGTTCCTGACTTTGAAGTAATACTCCCCTTTTTTACTTACATTATATATGAATCCGGCAATGTAGATGTCCTCTTTATGATAAGGACGATACACTCCAGATATGGAACGGTTTACTATTTTGGAACCTTCTAGCTGGTAAAAATCGATCTCTCCTGCCAAAGGATTTCCCAAACGTAAGTAACGAGGAGATTCTGAGGTTTCAGGAAAGCTTACTTTGTACCAAATGGGTTTGTCCGTGAAGCCGAAATAAAAATCAGGGTTGTTATGCGGCTCAAGAATTGCCCCGGATAGACTTTTGATTAGGGATACCTCTTCCCTGTCATTGACAGGGGAGGTGACCAAACTGATGGTTTGTGCGGAAAGAAAAAAAGGAAAAAAGAAAAGTAAGGTTGTGAGGTACTTCAACTTACCTATAAGTTATTGTGCGATCACGTTTTTCGCATAACACTTTACTTTGCCTTGGATTTGGATCGGAGTTCCGCTTCCGCTGGCAGCGACATAACAAGTTTGGTTATTGATCGTATAACAAGTGGTTGTCGTTGTGCTGGTTGCAGCGGTACAGTTGACATTGTCTAAAGTTGTACATGTGCTGGTCGTTGTGCTTGTGCTGGATTCAGTATAGTATCCGTTGAGGTTCAATTCTATATCGAAGCTGGGAATTTCCTGACCGGTTGTCAGGTTTACGTTGATATTGATTCCGTTGGTTGACCAACCTACGGAACCTAGAGTTCCCGTTGCCGTTTTTCCGAAAGCCCCTCCTGTTAGGATGAACCCTTGCTGTGTATTGAGAGGACCTTTTGTCTGCATGTAGTCATAGGTGTATCTCATGCTGAGGGTTTCTCTGGTCTTGAAAGTTAGGATCGATACGATAGAAAATTTGGTGCCTGGAGTCGTAGAAGAGGACGTAGAAGTTGTGGTACCTGTTGTGCCGGTGGTGCTTGTACTTGTCGCAGGACTCGCTGTTCCACAACTCGTGGTTACGTCCGTATCGATTTCTCCCGTGAAAAATTGTGATCCATCCAGAAGCTGTGTGAGTAAGTTCAGCTCTGTTTTATTTTGATCTTTCGTGCTACAGCCTGTGAAAAAGAAAGTGAGAGTAAGGCAGGCTAAAAATAGCAATTTAGTAGAGGACATGGGGTAAGTATCAGCTTTTCCTGATCTTCGGTCAAGAGCATTCTAGGAATCGGTTTTTGTTTTTCTTTGGCAAAAAAAGAGGATTTTGGGAACCATGGCTATATATGGTTTTTGGAATCAACCTTCGTTCCCTGTTTTCCGTCCAGGGGCCAAGATCCATTTATGTCTACTCGCTTCTCATCGGACTGATTTCCGGTTTCGGTGCTTATGGATTCAACTTCATCTTAGCATATACGGAAAGTTTTACTTTCGGGACTTTGATCGGGTTTGATCCTGGAGTTCCAGCAGGAGACCGTTTCTTCCATTTCGATTTTCCTGCTTCTTCCTTGAGCAATCTTTGGTTGTTCATTTTACCTGCATTAGGTGGGCTTCTTGCGGGACTCATCACTTATTTTTTCTGCCCGGAAGCGGCGGGAGGAGGAACAGATTCTCTCATTCATTCCTTTCACTATAATGAAGGAAAAATCAGAGGAAAGGTTCCCTTTTACAAGGCTTTGGTGACCATCATTACTTTGGGTACCGGTGGATCCGGCGGAAAAGAAGGGCCTACCGCACAGATCGGTGCCGGTTTCGGATCCAGCTTGGGGTCTCTTTTGGGAGTGGGGGCCAGAGCCAGACGCACTTTGATGCTTGCCGGGACTGCAGGAGGATTGGGAGCTATCTTTCGTGCTCCGTTAGGTGGTGCGATCACTGCGGTAGAGATGGTTTATAAGGAAGATATAGAAAGCGATTCTTTGGTTCCTTGTATTTTATCTTCCGTCACCGCTTATCTTACTTATACGAGTCTTGCAGGAAGAGGTTCCATCTTTGAAGTGCAAGAATATACATTGAACGACTACAGACATATTCCCATCTATTTGGCGATGGGAATTCTTTGTTTTGCCATAGGGTATGTTTTTGTTCGATTCTATCATTTTGTCCAAGATTTATTCGGAGGAATGAACATTCCCAATTATTATAAACCGGCAATCGGTGGCTTGGTGGTGGGAATGATCGCTCTTTTTTTTCCTGAGGTTTTGGGATCAGGCTTCGGTCTTTTGCAAAAAATGGTGGATGGGGAAGACATTCGTTCATTCCGTTTCGGAATTTCCGGTCCTATGTTTCTTCTTTCCATCGCACTTTTTAAAATCGTATCCACATCCTTCACCGTAGGTTCCGGAAGTTCCGGAGGGCTGCTAGGTCCTTCTTTCTTCATAGGAGGAATGTTAGGTGCTTTTACCGGTTCCATGTCTCAGATATTGTTTCCCGATTGGAATATATTAGTGTTTCCTTTTATGCTTGTGGGGATGGGATCTTTTTTTGCGGGAGTGGCTAGAGCTCCCATCGCAGGAATGGTGATGGTCTGCGATATGATCGGAAGTTATGAACTTCTTCCTCCTTTGATGATCGTTGCGGTGCTTGCCGCCATTCTCTCCAATAAGATGTCTATCTATCGCAATCAGGTGAGGAACCGTTTCGAATCTCCTTCCCATCATTGGGATATGAACCAAGACATCATGGATCGAATCAAAATCTCCCAACATTTTTCCGAGTTCCGTAAATATGCGATGGTGTCGGAGGATCTTCCTTTGACAAAATTGCAGTCCCAGGCTCCCGGAATTCAAGCCAGCGATTTCATTCTTGTGGGAGAAGGGGAGACTTACAAAGGAATGGTCTCTTTACGAAAAAATCGGATCCTGCCGGAGTTCGAAGAACATCTTCAGAATTTGATCACCTGCCATGAAATTGTGCAAGATGTTCCTTTCGTTTCCCCTTCCGATAGTTTGGGGACGGGGCTTAGGATATTATTACAATACGATGTCGATAAAGTCGCCGTGGTAGATGAGTCTAAGAAATGTTTGGGTTATCTTCGTTATATCGATTTGTTCAACGCTTATCAGGAAGAGATTCGTCTCTATTCCAGAAAGAAGTAAATCAAAGAAAAAAGCGGTGGATTGAATCCAGTTCTTGAAAGAACTTGTAAGAAGGCGATGAGACATAGATTAATTTTACTTTTTTTGGCTTCTTTATTTTTCCTCTCCGCCTGCTTATCCAGACAAACCGTAGTAGAAAAAAAGCCCGATCCCCATAGCAAACCCATTATCATTCCTCCCCAATACTTGAAGCCCATCATCGGCAGAGTGGAATGGATCGAAATTCCCAATTGGAAATTGAGGATTCGTGCCCGCATCGATTCGGGAGCTAAGACTTGTTCTATCCACGCAGTGAATGTAGAAAAGAAAGTGGAAAACGGGGAAACTTACGTTTATTTCGATACCTTTAATAATGAAGGGAAGTTGTTCCGTGTGAAAAGCAAATACTTGAACGAGACCAAAGTGGTAGGTACTTGCGGAGAAGCGGAGACTAGAATTGTGATTCGGGAAACTTTGAAACTGGGAAAAGTTTCGGAAGAAGTCAATTTGACTCTCAATGATCGAACCAATCTCACCTATCCTTTTTTAGTCGGTCGAAATTTTCTTATGGGTAAGTTTCTAGTGGACGTTTCCTTGTCCCATGCGTTGGGTGATTGAGATGGATCGAAAGACCCTTATCTTCTTTTCCATTCTTGTCATCGTTCCCATTTTATCTTTATTTTATAAATTGGCGGTCGCCGATTTATCTCTTCTTCCTTTACCTATCGAAGACACCTGGAATCTCCAGGTTTTGATTTATCCTAAGGAAAATGTAGCCTATTCGGAAGTGAGTTTTCCCATTCCTAAAAACTTCCAGCAAGCGAAGGTTCAAAAGTGGAACAGCCAGAACCAGGATTTAGAATTCCACTTAACAAAGAATAAATACGGTCATTTGGGAAGTTGGGAAGGGGAGGATTGGGAAGTTTCGAATCCTATCGGATACTACGCTAAAATTCAAATTTCTCCCTATCAGCATATCGATCCGGAACCGGACACTTCCAAAAAAGTAGCAGAAAAACAAATCGATTATATCGCTTTAAACGGGTATCTTCCTAGGGAGTTGGAAGAAGCCAAAAAAATTCTCCAATCCATCCATCCTTACGACAAAGATAAGCTGCGTGCCGCCAAACAAATCTTCTACTTCGTTTCGGAAGAGGTTCCCACCACTCAGAAAGAAGTGAAACTTGTGGATACCCTTTTGACAAGACAGGGCAATTCCTATTCCAAATCCATGTTGTTTTCCCTTTTGTGCCGTATGAGAGAGATCCCTGTTCGAACCGTGGCAGGATTCGATTTGCAAAAGGTCGCCGAAAAATCGAAAGACAATAAGGTGAAAATCTCTTATTGGAATGAGATTTCTTTGAATGGGAAATGGTATTATGTTTCCACTTCCAAGGAGATTTTCGCAGGCAGAGCGGAGAACTTGATTCCCCTTTGGAAATCGGTAGAACAAAGAAGAGAGTTAGGTTTTGAATCACAAACTCTTCGTTATACGGCCTATGCTTCCCGCGCCAGTGTGAATCGTTATAATTTTAAGGAATACAGCGAGGAAGTTGCAGGTACTCATTCCTTTCTTAAATACTATTCTCTTTATACGCTTCCCGCACCTTTGCAAAATCTATTTCGAGTGGTGATTTTGATTCCTATCGGTGCGTTGGTGCTTGCATTTGCGAGAAACGTGATCGGAGTTCCTACCTTCGGAATTTTCACTCCCATACTTCTTTCCATGTTCTTTTGGGAAACAAGCCTTCTTTTCGGGATGGTGTTTTTTACTGCGATGATTCTGCTCGGATTTTTGGAAAGATATGCCTTGGATCGATTCTATCTTTTGGCGGTGCCTAGACTTTCCATTTTACTTACCATCACTGTTTTAAGTTTGATCGTATTCTCCATATTAAACGAAAACCTTTCTCTCTTCAGTAACTTAAGTGTTACTTTGTTTCCTATCGTCATCACTACTATTTTTATCGAAAGGTTCTCCATTATGATCATCGAGGAAGGTGTTGCCAATACCTTGGTCACCTTGGGAGGGACCTTTCTCATCGCACTCATCACATATACTTTGTTTTTGTTTTCTTCCTTGCAGATTTTGTTTTTCACTCATCCGGAACTTCTGTTGATCGTGATTGCCATCCAGCTTCTATTAGGTCAGTACAAAGGGTATAGATTGACGGAGTTATTTCGATTCCAGGAGATCTTTCGAAAATGATTTCCTTTCTCCGCAAATTCAAAGAGGCGGGAATCTTAGGAATCAATCGCAGAATCGGGGAGTTCATTCTTCCTTATAACCCCAGAGAAAACTACCCTCTTGTGGATGATAAATGGCTCACGGCGGAACTTGCCGCCTCCAATGCAATTCCAATGCCGGAACATTATGCCATGGTGAATGAATTCGGTAGGGTCAAAGATGTTCCTTTGCTTTTGAAAGACAGATCTTCCTTTGTCGTTAAACCTGCCAACGGAGGCATGGGAAACGGGATTTTGGTCATAGACAAAACCACTTGGGATGAAAACGGAATTCCCACCTATCATCGAGTCGGCGGAAGAGAGATGATCTATAAGGAATTGGTCCATCATATCTCGGGGATTTTGTCCGGTTTGTATTCGTTAGATGGAAATTCGGACAGAGCCATCCTGCAAGAACGTCTTACCGCTCATTCTTTTTTTAAAGAAATCAGTTATCAGGGGATTGCCGACATACGTGTGATCGTTTTTTGCGGTTATCCTGTTATGGCTATGCTTCGTCTTCCCACTAAGGAATCGGGAGGAAGAGCCAACCTTCACCAAGGCGCCATCGGAGTAGGAGTGGATTTAAAGGATGGGGTTTTGAGTTTCGTGGTTCATAAAAACAAAATCATTCCGGAACATCCAGATACAGGACAACGATTGGAGGGAAGAATTTTACCTTCTTGGAAGGAGATTTTGCATTTGGCCGCTTCTTGTTACGAATTGTCCGGCTTGAACTATCTGGGAGTCGATATCGTTTTGGATGAAAGAAGGGGGCCTTTGCTTTTGGAAATGAATGCGAGACCGGGACTCGGAATTCAAATCGCAAACAAAAAAGGACTGATGAGCGCTTTACGTTGGGTGGAAGAGACTTCTGGAGTGAAGAGATCGATTGAAGAAAGGGTAGAGATGTCCAGGCGGCATCTATAAGCACCGCCTAAGATTTATAAAACGAGTAGACTAGTTGGATTTTACCTTAACTAGTTCTCCTTTGAAATGAGTTCTTTCTAAGAAAGCCATAGATCCGAAAAGAATTCCTGTAAAGAGTAGGTCCCCTGCTACGGAATTTTGGAAGAAAGGAACGGCAAGAGTGAAACATGTCACAAGACCTTCCCCATTCAAAGGATACATCCCAGACGTAAGCCATACTGCAAAGTTAGTAACTAAAAAGAAAACAACGGAACTGAATAGAGTGTAACCGAAAGTTTTTTTCCAAGTTTTGTTCTGGGAAAGTTTTGTTCCCAAAAACACAATTCCAGCCATACAGATATATACTACAGGAAGAAGATCGTGGAGTCCGAAATAAAGATCAGAAATCAACATCGCTGCTAAAGGAACGAAGTAGGCCCATTTTTTTTCCAAAAGGTAAGCCCCTGAAAAAAGAGAAACTGCCATCAGAGGGTTGAAATTGGGCGGATGCGGCAGAATGCGGCTGGCAACAGCCACAAGGATCATAAGGATAGCAACCGAGATGCGTGATTGGAACATATACGGATAGGGTCGGAACTGCCACGGGTACGGGCAAGAGAAAATTTCAGTTTGCCCCTCCCCAGGCTCTGTAAAAATGAAAGGAAATGCTGCCTCCTCGTCTGGGAACTCCCATCCAAAATTTACTCCAACTGGCTTCCGATCTGAGAAGCGAAAACGGCTGTCCTTGGGACAAAGAACAAACGCATCATTCCGTCATACCTTGCCTTTTGGAAGAATCTTACGAAGTGGTAGATACCATCGAAAGAAAAGACGATCCTCATTTGAGGGAAGAGTTGGGTGACCTTCTTTTTCAAGTTGTGTTCCATTGTCAATTGGCAAGTGAGAGAGGCGCTTTCGGATGGGATGATGTTGTGAATGAGGTGGTGGAAAAATTAGTGGGCCGCCATCCTCATGTTTATGAGGTTCCCGGTGCTCTTTCTTCCGGAGAGGAGGTGTTGGGGCAGTGGGATGAAATCAAAAAGAGGGAAAAGGAGAAAAAACGTGGTACCTACCACGCAGAAGACCCTGGAATCCTCGATGGGATTCCTCTTTCTCTCCCTGCGATACAAAGATCTGAAAAAATTCAGAGCAAAGTCGCCAAACAAGGATTCGATTGGAATGAATTGGAAGGGATTTTCGATAAATTTCAGGAAGAGATCTCTGAGTTAAAGGTAGAAATGGATCGAACCGGTTCCTTAAAGCAAAAAAAAATTCCTTATGACGAGAGAGTGGAGGAAGAGCTTGGGGATTTATTTTTCCTGATGGTGAATCTATCCAGACATTTGTCCATCGATCCGGAGACTTGTTTGAGAAAGGCGAACGAAAAGTTCGAAAAAAGATTCAATGTTTTGGAAGGGATTTTGAATACCAGAAAAGAAACGATGAAAGAAAAATCTTTGGAAGAGTTGGATGTTCTTTGGCTACAAGCGAAAGAACAGTTGAAGAAGTAGATTATTTTTTTCGTTTCATGATTATAATTTTAGGAACGTTTCCTAAGCAGGATTCCGCATCCAATTGTAAGCTTTCGTAACCATCCTTTTCCAAAAAGATTTTTCCTTTCAGAGAATCGTCCCAAAGCAGAAAAAATACTCCCGTGTTCGGATGGCTCGTTCTATTTTCTCCATGAAACAACTGTAAGTTCTCCAAACGCACTTCGACTGAAACCGGATTTTTTTCTTCGTCTTGGATTTGTATCCATATTTTTTTGGAATCAATGAGTTCATTCAAAAGGTTTTGCCAGATAGGACGAAACCCTGAGATGATTCCAGGCACTTGCGCATAATCAGGGTTTAGATGAGAAGATTCCAATACATACGCAAGAGTTCCATAACGAAAGTACAAAAAGTCCTGATCGACTCCATCCACAGGATATAAATTTTTCTTTGCGGTGAATTCTTTTTCAGGGTGATAGGATGTTACGTTTTTTACGATTTTATCCGCCATAAGTTTCGCCAAATCGGGATTCGGGTTCGTATAAGATTCGATGGAATAGGGGATGAGAAGGCTGTTTGCATAAGCATGAAAACCGATAGAGGCAACAAATCTATGTGAGTCGGCCAAACGAATCAACATTTTTGTTTCTTCTTCGGAAGCTTCTTCTTTTCCCCGATAGTAGGGACTCGTTTTGTATTGGGAAGAGAATTTGCTTCCCGATTTTCCCCAATGGAACGGAAAGTTTCGATTCAGATCCACTCCGTTCCCGTTGTCCTCTCGATTGTTTTTACGCCCTAATAGATGGGATTGATTCCAAAAAGCCTCCGCTCCGTCAGGATTTGCGATTGGAAGAATCCAAATGTCCAATTTGGAAAGATATTTAGCCGTTGATTCTTTCGAGCTTAAGATTTGATAGATGATGTCGTAACAATGTTCCGTCGTGATCGTTTCGTTTGCATGAAGGGAACAATGAAATAACACAGGAATTTTACTGGAAGGTTCAACGGATAAATCGGTCATTCGAAATGCGAATAGTTTCTGTTTGCCTTTCGTTTCTCCTAAAACGTAGAGCTGTGTGAAGTGAGGAAACGATTCGTTTGTTTTTTTCAGATAACGTTGGTTCAACGTATTGTCTTTGTAGCCCTGCAAAATATCGGAGAGTTCGAAATGTTTTTTTTCAATCCGTGTTTCTTCGTTCCCGGAAATGTATTTGAAGCCTAGGTCGGAGGGTTCTTTCGTAAACAGATCGTAATTTTTATAGGATAAGTCCCAATCTTGTTTCGTAAACGAAACATAATGTTTCCCGCCTTCTGAGTAACGAATGGGAATTTTATGATTGGTTAAAATTTGGAATTCATTCAATCTAGTGTGTGGGAAAGATGCGATCGTAAATTGTGAGACATCTCCCAAAGGGCTTTGCGGCAGAGTCTGTCTTTTTACGAACCCGATGCAGCTGAACATCTGAAGAACCAACAAAATGAAAACGCATTTCACTCCTTCCTTATCTAATTTTTTCTTTTTTGCTGCAATCTTTCTTTTCCCCCAATGTAAAACAGAGGTTAGAAGCCCTCTCCCTTGCAACGGTGTGGAAATCGCAGAGATGAAATGCATTCCTGGGGGAGAGTTTGTGCGGGGAAGTAATTCCTTTGAAGCCAACGAGAAGCCTGAATCCATCGTTTCTGTAAGTGACTTTTATATGGATGTTTACGAAGTAACGAATAAGGCTTTCGAAGAATGCCTGAACGCAGGCAGCTGCATGTCTTGTTTGAGTTCCGGTCAATGCGATTACATCGGTCCCAAATATGGAAACCCCTATAAGGCTCCTTTGCAGCCTGTTGTCGGTGTTAGTTGGTTCACTGCCAAAGAGTTTTGCGAATGGGCGGGAAAAAGGCTGCCAACGGAAGCGGAATGGGAAAAAGCCGCCCGGGGAAGTCAGGGAAATCTTTATCCATGGGGAAACCAATCGGCAAATTGTAATTTAGCGGTGATTGAGATTGACAGTGTGAAGGGATGTGCCACAACCAAGACGGAGAAACCGCAGGCGATGACTACTTTGAGCGTGGGTTCACGTCCTGCGGGTGCTTACGGATTGTACGATATGGCGGGCAATTCTTGGGAATGGGTTGCTGACTGGTATTCCCCTTCCTACGAAAAATGCGGAGAGTTTTGTTCCGGAACTGATCCGAAAGGACCATGTAACGGAAGTCAGGTTTGTTCGGGACACACCCAGAAGATCGTTAAGGGAGGTTCTTGGTGGTGGCCCGGATCTATGGCGAGAGGTTCTTATCGAAGACCTCATGTTCCTGAAAACTTCCCTGAATACCATCATTTCGGTTTTCGATGCGCCAAGAGTTTATAAATCATCATGAAACAAATTTTTTCTTCTCTGCTGATCCTTCTTTTTTTCGGATGTTCTTCCTTTAGCGGCAAGGAAGATTATCGATCCTTACGGGAACTCAACCAAGAGACTCTAGTTCCTACTCGATGGGATGTAGGAAACACTACCGTTTCCAACGAAGACAGATTGGATGTATTGATTCCTTACGTTCAAAATGTGGGGAATGTGTATGTAGGTGTGGGTTCGGAACAAAACTTAACCATTGCCGCCTGGGCCAAATCGGAATTTGTTTATCTGATGGATTTCACAAGAGTCGTTGTTTCTGCGAACGAGATAATGGTTCTTTTTTTGAAAGAGTCCGACACCAAGGAAAAGTTTTTATCTTTGTACAAAAAGGAAAGGGAGAATGAAGCGATCTCTTTGATCGAAAAGAATTTTTCAAATCCTCAATCTTATGTAGGTGTGTATAAAAAAATCATTCGTTACATTCGCAAAAGACACAAAACCAATCTAAAAACAGCGGAACTGTATCATTATAAGATGTTCCAGACGGACGATTCCCAATATGAATACATTCATAACTTGGCTAAGGCGGATCGGATTTATCCTGTGAAGGGGAATCTTTTGGGAAAGGTCACCTTAAAGAGCATAGGCGATACTTTGAGAAAGAACGGACAGAAATTGGGAGTGATTTACTTCAGCAATGCGGAGGAATATTTTTATTATCCTCAAACGTTTAAGGAATCGATTCAGAATTTTCCTATCACGGACAGTTCGATCGTAGTCAGAACTCTTTCCGTAAAAAAACATTTGTTTCCTTGGTCTCCAGGTTCCGATATTTCCACAGATTTCGGATTTCATTATTGCATTCAGCCTATTTCCAATTTCCAGGCTTGGTTGGCTTTGGACAGACCCAAATTAAGATCGGATCATATCATGGAAGAGGGAGGAAAAACGGATCGTTCCTTGGGAATTACCGTTGTTAGTAGGCTTCCCGGCAGGAAGTCCTTATGAAACAAGTTCCTCTGACTGTGGAAGATTGGGACAAATTGTCCGAGTTGTCTAAAAAAGCGGTCCTTCATCTGCTTCGTGTTTTTGGAAATAAACAAGGATTAGATGTTCTTGTGGAATCGATCCCTTTTCCGATCCATTGGAAAGCTGAGATTTTAGGAAACTCATTCGAGTGGATCGTTTCCGAAATGGGTTCTGTCACTCTGCGTTTGGGAGAACACGCTCGTTACACTAGAAATCCTCCTCCTATCTTTTATGTGAGTTTGGGAAAATTCGAAGGGGATCAATTTTGTTGGTTGGATCCGGAAGGCGATATCGTTCCTTTTTTCGAGAAAGAAGGAGAAGAATTGGTTTTGGAAAAGGTTAGATTGTATTTACAGTGGGAAGAAGGGGATCTTTGATCGGCACATAACACAAAAAATATGTTTGATGCCTGCGGTCGGACATACATCTGACCGCAGACTTTTTAAAAAAGAAATGATCTATTGATTATTCTTCTTCCTCGTCGTCCTCTTCATCATCCTCTTCTTCTTCTTCTTCTTCGGAATCATCGTCGTCGTCATCTTCTTCCTCTTCGCCTTGAAATGCGATAGCATCCGGGTCGTGGTTCCAGTCTTCTAAGATTGTTGTTTTGTTTGCGAACACATGTTCTTGGAACATTCCTCTTAGAGTTTCGATTCCGTCCGCGGTTTCTTTTTGCCCGGTTGCAATGCGGACGATGTTTGCGGTTCCTTCTTTTGATAATTGAATCGTACCCGGTTGTTCGCCTGCTCCTAGTTCACTGAACATCTGGAGTGCGCGATTGAACTCAGTCTCAGTGACTCCTGTCAATGCTACGATTTGGATTTTTCCCACACTTCCTAAAAAACTTGTCGCCATAGTATTTCTCCTAATTTCTCGATTGTTTGCATCGAAGATAACTTAACTTAAACTTGATGAGCTACTCATCAGGATCGCAATGCTAAGAACGCAGAAATTCCATGTCTAGAATAAAAAAAATATCAGAGTAAAAAATAAATTAAGTAAGGTTGGATTTGGCACTTAACTGACATCCTATCGTCACTTAAGCTTCGCTAAAACGAATTTAGACTTTTATGATTCGGGAAAGGAGAATGATTTTCGATTTTTTGAAGAGATCTGGGTCGAAAGCGAGATTTTACTGCGCCGGATCGAAGGAGCGCCCTCGTCGACTGAGAGCCGGAAGACGCCCCTAAGGAGAAGTTTGGTAAAGAAGTTTTTTCCTTAGGGGTTCGGTTCGTTATAGGAAGGAGTTACTCTAGTTAAATATCTTCTCCTTCGATTCCCGCTTTTTTCTCCAATTCTTTGATCCTTTTGATCCATTTATTGAGGTTCACTATGTTTTTGATGTTCACTCTGTATTTTTGAAATTCGGGGAATGTGAGTCCGAGATCCCATCCTACATAAACGTCTTTCGTTTTCGGAGATGTGCGAAGGGAACTTCCTCCTGCGATGATGGTTCCGTCTACAAGAGTTAGATGGTCACTGATGGCGCAGGCTCCTCCTATGATGACGTTGTTTCCTAACGTTACGCTTCCCGCCAGTCCAGATTGTCCTGCGATGATCACATGATTTCCTACGACGCAGTTGTGTGCAATGTGTACCATGTTATCGAACTTACATCCGTTTCCGATTTTTGTGTCCGTAATGGCGCCTCTGTCGACTGTGCAGTTGGATCCTACTTCTACATCGTCTCCGATCACAACTTTACCGACTTGCGGCAGTTTGTTGTGTTTTCCGTTCGCATATACGAATCCGAATCCGTCTCCCCCGAAGGTGGAGTTTCCGAAAACTGTGAATCTTTCTCCGATCACCGTGCCGTGGTAGAATACGCAGTTCATTCCGATTCTGGCTCCGTCTCCTATGGTGACATCGTTTTCGATTTTGACTCCGTCTTCGATGATGCAGTTTTTTCCGATTTTGGAGTTCGCTCCCACTGTGACAAAATGTCCGATTTCGGTGTTTTCTCCGATTTGGGCGGTAGGATGTACCACAGAATGAGGTGAGATTTTGCCGTTCGGTTCTTTGGGAGGATTGAAATAAAGAAGCATTTTACTGAAGGCGAGTTCTACATGAGGTACCACAATCAGAGGTTTGTTTGCTGCTATGGAAGAGGAAATTTCTTCGGAAACCAAGATCGCAGCCGCAGAGCTGGAATTTGCTTCGTTCACGAAAGCTTTGGAGGATACGAAGGAAAGATAATCTTTGTTATCTGAGGAGAGAGGGAGAACTTTATCGATTTCTACGGCTTCAGGGTGAGGGCAATTTAATAGTTTAGATCCTTCTAATAGGGATTGGATCGTTGAAAGATTCGTTCTCTTCATGGAACTTTCCTGTAGTGAAAATTATTTATTTCTACTAGGGAAAAGGATAGTGAATTTTCTGACTAACAATATTAGATATGAAAAGGGGAGGAAATGATGTTTTTGAGAGAAAAAGAGATAGGAAAAGCCGCATTGGCTTGCGGCCTTCCTAGTTCCTGGAAGTTTTATTTTTCCAATTTTCCTGCGAGGATATCATCAAGAGAGAAGGAACCTGCTCCTTTTAGAATCAAAGGAATTGCTAAACCGAATGTAAGAAGGTGGAATTCGTATCCGCCTTTATCTGCGAAAAATCCGTTAGGAAGGTGAACTAGTACCGCTGCTACAAACATAGTTGCGAACACTCCGAACGCTGCTACTCTTGTGAAGAGTCCCACGATGAGTCCGATGGCTCCGAAAAATTCTGCAACGATCGCTAAAAATGCGAATACGGCCGGAATTCCCATTCCCGTCATAAAACCCATAGTTCCGTCGAAACCGTATCCGCCGAACGAACCTAGAACTTTTTGTGCTCCGTGTGGGAAGATCACAACGCCGAGTGTCACTCTCAAGATTGTGAGCGTGATGTCTTTGTTGGTAGCGATCAATTTATATAGTAAATTCATTTTGAACCTCTTATTGCTAAGTAATTTAATATCAAACTAATTTTAGACCCCCGAATCGGTCAATGAAAAAATCTATTTTTTTCATCAGCCGAATCGGAACGAGGTCATTGCCAAAGACCCCATGACTTCTTTGTCATTGAAGATTTCTATCCGATCTTTTTCTTCCTGCAAGCCTAATGTATAGAGCAGTGGAAGATAATGTTCCGGCGTAGGGATAGCCAGATCGAATGCTTTTCCTTGGCTTTTGAATTTGATCAGTTCGTCATGGCGTCCGTTTTGCACCCATTGTTTGATTTTGGTGTTTGCTTCTATGGCCCAATCGAATCCGTAGCTGGGTTCGTGCACTTTGTTCCAATCCACCAAACGTAAGTTATGGATGGTGTTCCCGCTTCCTACGATCAATACTCCTTTTTTTCGTAAGGCTCTCAGTTCTTTAGCCAGTTCATAATGATATTCCGGTTTTTGGTTGTGATTTAGGCTCAACTGCAGAACGGGAACATCTGCTTTAGGAAACACATGTTTCAATACGCTCCAGGTTCCGTGATCAAGTCCCCAATCTTCGTCTAATCCAAGTTGTGTGTATTTGAAGCCTTTTTGGATTTCTTTCGCCAAAGAAGGGTTTCCTGGCGCTGGATATTGCACATCGAACAATGCTTTTGGAAAACCGCCAAAGTCATGTATGGTGGGAGGTTTGGGCATTGCAGTGATGAATGTTCCTCTTGTTTCCCAATGCGCGGATATACATAAGATTGCTGTCGGTTTGGGTAGAGACTTGCCTATGGATTGCCAAGTTTTGGAGAATTGATTTTCTTCGATTGCGTTCATTGGGCTTCCGTGGCCGAAGAAAAATACCGGCATTATTTCCCCTTGAGAACGGGCTTCTGTTTCTTCCTGATTCATAAATCCTCCTGTGATAGAAAGAAGAGCCATCAGCTTTAAAAACTCTTTTCTTTTCAAACGATCGGCCTCTAATCATTAGACGTATAATAGTTTGATATTAAATTAATTTGAACCGAAGAGTCAATTCGAAAAAAGGAAACAATCCTTCAAACTTAGGGTGTGCGAAAGGAAATTACTTTTCGTAAGTGAGGAAGATTTCGTTTCCTTTTGTGACGGAATTGACCAGCTTCCAAGAGTTTTTATCGAATTCGGGGAGTTCTTCCGTATGATTGGCGATTCCTGGAAGTCCGTTTTTGCCTATGATGTAGGGAACGACTGTGATGTAGATTCGATCTACCAAATCCCCTGCCAGAAAGGAAAAATTGAGTTTCGGTCCCCCTTCCAGAAGCACGTTTTGATAGCCTTTTCTTTTGAGGATCCCTGTGACTTTTTTGGGTTCGATGTCGTCCGCATCCAATGCGAAGATTTCCGCTCTGTTTTCGAGAGAGGTTTTGATTTCTTTCAGATTTGTTTTTGTGCAGATGACCAAGGGAATGTGGTCGGATTCTTCAAATACATGTTTGTCGATCGGGATCGTTCCTTTGCGGATGAGGATGACCGGTCTGGGATTGAGTGCGTTGGAAAAAGCTCGGATTTTTACGATGGGGTTGTCGTTGATAATCGAGTTTTTCCCCAAAATGATCGCATCGGATTGGGATCTGTAGACATCCATTTGCTGTTTGTCTTCTTTCGAAGTGAGTCCATACCAGCGGCCGTCCGGGCGAACCACTTTTCCATCCAGGGTCATGGCCATATTGATCGATAGCTTCATTGTGCCTTCCTTTCGGCAAGATTTTGCAATTCCCGCTGGAGGATATGGTAGACTTGAACTGCGCAGGTACCACACCCAGTAGAGGCTCTTGTTTTTTCCCTTAACTCTTCAATGGTATGCGCTCCCTCTCGGATGGCGTCTACCAATTCTTTTTCGGTCACCATTTTACAAAGGCAGACCCTTTTGGGCCGCATGAGAGAATTTAAATCGAATCCTTCCATGTGTTAGCACTAATCATTTGACAGATTTCGGAAAGGGAAGGAAACTCTTTAATTACTTTAGATAAGGAAAATTCCGAAAACTTTATGGCAAATGATCTAAATCCTAAAAAGAAAATCGCTAGGAAGAGAGAGCTCTTCGGCTGGTGTATGTTCGATTTTGCGAACTCTTCGTACACTACCGTAATCATCAGTGTCATTTATTGTGACATCTTTACGAAATTAGTCGTTCCTTCCGACCCGAACTCATCGAATCCGTTTCAATTCGGGAATTCGCTTTGGGCTTGGTCGCTTGCCATTTCCTATTTTGCAGTGGTAATTACCGGCCCCCTTTTCGGCGCCATTACCGATTACTCCGCTACCAAAAAACTATTTTTGTTTTTGAGTTATATCGGATGTGTCATCGCCACATTTGCGTTATATTATGTATCTCCTGGAATGATTTGGGTAGGATTCACACTCATCGCCATTTCCAATTTTTTCTTCGCTTCCGGAGAAAACTTCGCGTCCAGCTTCCTTCCTTCCTTGGGCGATAAAGACGATTTAGGTAAGATCTCAGGGTATGCCTGGGGGATCGGTTATATCGGAGGGATTGCTTCCGTCGCTCTTGCGGACACATTAGGAGATCAAGTAGTTGAAAATTACGAATCCCTTCGTTTGGTCGGTCCTTATACTGCGATTTTTTTCCTAGTGGCGGGGATTCCCACATTCCTGTTTTTGAAAGAACCTAAGTTAGGTGATAATGTTCCTCCTAAAGTCAATTATTTGGAAATAGGTGTGAAACGTGTCGTCAATACCTTGAGAGATGCGTTTAAGTTTAGAGACCTCGCTATCTTTTTGTTTTCCCTTTTCTTCTCTATGGCGGCTCTTGCCATCGTCATTTCCTTCGCTTTTATTTACGGATCACAAGAGGTCAACATAGGTAAGGAACATAGAACTGCCATGTTTATCTTCATTCAGGTTTCCGCTGCCGTAGGAGCTTTGGCTTTCGGGGTTCTGCAGGACATCATCGGTGCTAAAAAGACTTTCAACTTAACTCTCGTTTTGTGGTTGGTCGTTTGCGGACTCATCTACTTCGTAAAAGATCTGACAGGTTTTTTGAATTCCACTTTGGGAACCCAATGGACCGTGCAATGGGTGTTCGTATGTATCTCTTCTCTTGCGGGAATGGGACTAGGTTCCACTCAATCCGCCTCCAGAGCTCTTGTGGGAATTTTTTCTCCCGAATCCAAATCGGGTGAGTTCTTCGGAATGTGGGGGTTTTCAGGGAAGTTTGCAGCAGGTTTAGGTCTGTTCCTTTTCGGATACATCCAAACCTTGGTTACTTTGAGAAACGCATTTTTAGTAGTCGCTTTGTTTTATCTCATATCTTTGTTGATTAATTTTTTTGTGGATGAAGATAGAGGAGTGGAAGTCGCTAAGAACTTCAAAGAGTAAATACCCGAAATGGTTGTCGAAACAGAAGACGATTTTGAACTTCACCAAAGCCAGAGAAAACTGGCTTTGGCTACGATTGATGAATTGATGCAGACCAAATTGGATTTGCTGGATGCGGATAAAAACGTACCCAGCTTTATCAATAATGCGATTTCTTATTTGAAGCGTAAATACGTTACGGAAGAACAAACCATCTCTCAATTACTCATCAAGAGACAGCAGCAAAGTCTTTAGTTTAGTTGTAATCCAACACCTTAGTGATCAATTGTTTTTGATCCAATTCCATATTTCTTAGTTTGAATGCAGTGTGTTTGCTCGCCTTACGAAGCATCTTTTTATAAGTCAACATAATGTGTTTTTGTTTGTCGTAAGGAAGAGGGTCTTTCTCATCATTTAACACCATAGTGATGTTCGCCGCATCTTTTTGAACCGGCTCGTTCGGCCAAATGGTATCGGAACTCAAAGCTTGGAAATACTCCAATTGGATGTCCGAGTTCGTATCCAATTTAGCTTCTCCTTTTTCGTCCTTGTCCACTCCTTGTTGTCTGGGAGTAGGGTTGATGAGTCTTCTCATCTCTTTCACATAGATGGTTCCGTCCGCATTCACTCTTCTAAAAGCAAGAATGATTCTGTCGAGATCCGTGAAATCTTTGTTCGGGTAAATGAATGCAGTTCCGTCATAGAGATAAACTTTCGGCCAATCGATATAAGATTGTCCTTGAGGAAGTTTGATTTCCAGATACAGTTTCCCGTCCTTATCCGTTTTATAAAGATCGTCCAGTTTTTGAGGAGTTTGTGCCAAATACTGAGCGGCTGTTTTATCTACGCCTAAGTCTTGTAACTTTTTCATCTTTTTGAGATGTTCCGCAATGGTGCCGTGAAGTGTGTCGATCTCATTGTCTCCGAAACCAGCTGCTCTAGTTGCATCGATTTGTTTTTGAGATTCTCTGTCTTTTAAGGTCAAAGAAGCAGGTCTTTCTGCGTAAAGCGCTACGCTGCAGACAAAAAGCAAAACGGATGAAATGGAAGAAATACCAAAACGATGAATCATGACGTACCTCGGGTCTACTGTCCTTTATAGTATCGAATTCTATCCTGTCGATTCTTGAATGAAGAAACTTAGAATTTTCTTTGGCTGAAAAAAGCCAAAACGGTTCTGTGAAAGTCCGATTCCGCTTCTTTGGCAGCTGGAATCAGCCCTGTCATCTGGATGTATCCGTGAATGAGGTCTGGAAAATGCCTGTGCTGCACTTTGACCCCTGCGGTTTCCAAAAGATGGGAATAACGATCTCCTTCTTCCTGCAAAGGATCGAATCCTGCCGTTGAGACATAAGCGGGAGGAAGTCCCTTTAACTCTTTCGACTCTGCAAGTAGGGGAGAATTGAAGATCGATTTACGATCCGATGCATTCGGAGTGAAATTATGGATGAACCAGCGGAGTGTGGCAGCGGTTAAAACGAATTTTTCTCCGAAGTTTTTGTAGGATTCGGATTCTCGTGAAATATCTGTTACAGGATAAAGAAGAGCCTGAAAGACGGGAAGAGGTTGTTTTTCCCTTTTGGCACGGATGCATACGGAAGTGGCAAGAAGCCCTCCCGCACTGTCGCCCGCCACAGCGATCGCATTGGGAGAACCTCCGAAAAGATAAGCGCTGCTTCTTACGTATTGGTATGCTAAAAAGGCATCATCCAAAGCGGCAGGATAAGGATGTTCCGGAGCCAAACGATAGTCTACCGAAACGACGATGACTTTTGCATAATAGGCGAGCCTTCTGCATGCCGCATCGTGGGTTTCCAAAGATCCGATCGTGAGACCGCCTCCGTGAAAATAAATGACAATCGGAAGATTTCCTTTTTGAGGGTGCGCATTGTACAAGCGGATCGGAATGAAAGAAGCGCTGGGAGTAGGAATGAGTTTGTCTTCTATATGGGAAACTGCGATGGCAGGTTCGTCGAATACTTTGATGTTTTCTTGGTAGAGTTTTCTGGCTTTTGTAGGAGGAAGAGTTTCTAGTTTAGGGAGAAGTTTGGCGAAATTGCAGGCGAGAAGACATTGAGGATTGATCTTCTGTGTGCCGTCTTCTTCTTTTTCTCCGAAAATGGAATGAATCCAGTTTTCAGGAATGGAAAATGCGAACTTTGCGATGGAGCGTTTAATACCTAACATTGGCTAATCGATAAATGGTTTTTCAGCTTTCTATAGATAAGAAACAATCCGTACGTATCCATTTTGCAGTAGTTTACTAAATCTTCCAAAACACGGAACTTTTCTTCTTCTGTCACTTGCTTTTTTAATAAGCGTAAATATTGATAGTTTGCATCCTGTCCTTCCTTGATGGAAAGGTTTCCGTGACTCACATCACTCATTGTGGGTAGGATTTCTTTTAAGGATGCTTTTCCTTTTTGTTCCGGATGATAGACCCAAAACTTTTTGAACGGAAGAGCAAGATCTATAAAATTAGGGCGGATGTTCTCCCACCAATCTTTAAAATTAGGATATACTTGTGTTGCTTCTTCTATGATCAGTTTTTCGAAAAAGTCATTGAAGGAGAAGATTGTTATGTCTACTGGCAATCGTTTTGCCAATTCCTCTAAGATGAAGGCTCTGGGATCTCCTTTTTCAGGAGGATGAATGTAGGTGTGATATTCCAATTCGTCTTTTCGGGAATCCCAGATATGAAGAGAGAACAAAAAAGGAATATGTTGAAAGGGACGAGATGGCGTAAACATAGGAAGGAGAGGATTGACGGATTCGAAATCCAAAAAAGCGACTTTCTCGGTAGTTCTTTCAAAATAACGAGTCAATTGAGGAAGATCGTAATGAGCGGTTCCATGCAGATGGGCGTTTCTTTGGATTCTTTGGATCGGACTTAGGTCTTCCTCTGGGAGGGAACCTAGGTCGATTTTACCCTCCAGATAGTGTTTTTTTGCGATTTCGTAACCTTCTCTCAATTCGAAGACATCCCCGTTTTCCAAATGGGAAAAACAAGTATCTTTGAGATAACAGGTTTTAGGTGAATTGCAGCTTGTATGGGATTCCGAAAAAACGGGAAATTCCATATTCGTTAAAAAACTTTGAAACCGGCTCCATTCCTCTTCGAACCTTTCGTTTTCCCGTACCAAACGTTCTGTTACGTCTTCCACGAACAGATATTTATCCGTTTCTATCTCTTCACCCGTCAGGTATTCATAAGAAGTTTGGATGCGGATCACTTTCGAAGAGTGAACTTCCATCCCTAAGGATTCCAAAATCTTTTTCTGAAAGAAGAGGGATTTCAATATTTCCAGCTTCATGGAACCGATGGGACGAAAGTCCCAAAGAATCCAACCTTCACCATCCCGAACCGGTTCCAAACATTCTATATTTGTAATGAAATGTTCGTTTTTAAAGTTTCCATGGAAGATCGTTTTTCTTCGTTCTACGGCGATCTTCGTTTGTTCCATGGATTCTTCCTTGGGGATTTGTTTGGAGATATGTACTGAATCGTTAAAACGAGATCTGCATATATCCGAAAACTCATTCCATTCCAAACTTCCGCTGTGAGGAGTTTGGGTTTTTGCGACAAGGGCCTGGTTGAGGATGTAAAAAGAATTAGAGCATTTTAGAAAATTGAGATATTGTGATTTTGTTACGGGATAAGAAGGTGAATTAAGCGACACTCGAATAAGACTCGGACAATTGATTTAAATAGTTTTGATAGTCTCGAATCCATTCGTCTGAGTCGGAATGAATGAGAGATTCTGGATATTTTAGGAAAAAAGGAAACAACGCATTTTGATTCGTGGTTTCGAAATGAAAATTTAGGTCTTCTTTCCCGAACGTATGTCCTTCCAAAAAAAGAGAAAATGAATCGGAAAATTGAGAAGAGATAGTAAGATTTAAATTCTTTTTTTCATGAACATCGAAACCTAAAGGATGAAAGTTAGTGTCTTGTTCCGTGATTTTTTTATTGGAAAAAAAATCTTCTTTTAATTCTCGTTTTACGACGATTCTGGGAAGGATGAATCTTCTTAAGGATTTTTTATTTCGGTCGTAGGCGAGAAGATAAAAATCTTCCGAGTTTTTGCGAATAAGTCTGTAAGGTTCAATGGTTCTTTCTTTTCCATCCTTGCCATAACTCACAACGATTGCTCTTTTGTCTTTCACTGCCTGGATGATTTTGGAAAGTTCCGTTTCTTCCTTATCCGCGGACTCGGTTCCTCTTCTTTTGTTCGTTCCTATTCCCTGCGGATAAAGGTCCAGATTTTTAGAAAATAATTTCTGAGATAGAGAGAGGATGATTTGATTGTCTTGGTCTTCCGCCGAACAAAGAGAAAGTGCCAAGTATTCCAATTCTTCCTGAGAGAATTTTAATACTTTGTCCAAGGATTCTTTTTCCAGATAATAAGGAAAATGATCTTCGGATTGATAACCGAAACTCGCCACCTTGATGTTGAAACCCATCGCCTTCAATTGGTTTAAGTCTCGATAGAGTTTTTTTCGGTCAGAGTCGATGTCTTCGTTTTGATAGTAGCGGGACATGATTTTGCGGAATCGTTGAAACGAAATTCCTTTCGATTCTTTCCAAAGATTGAGGAGAAGGGCAAATAGACGCACCTCTGTCTCGTTCATTTTTTTGACTTCAATCATTGGAAAATCTTCTTCTGTCATAGCTTACTCTTTCCAGGCTGATTATTTTTTTTGATTCCGAAAAGTAGAAAATCTTAAAAATTGGAAAAGAATGCGATTCTATTCCCTGTTTTTATTGCCCTTATTTCTTCTCCAATGTGCCAGTTACTGGAAGAATCGTCGTAGTGACATGAAGGACATCGTCACAGTCGGCGCCGAAACACCTATGTACGGTGTTGCCTTAAAAATCGGACCGCTTCCCATCGGTTTTCTCTTTCAGGGAGGCGAATCCGAGATGGGAAAAAAAGATTTAGGAAGAGGAATCGGGATTCGGGGAGGAGAAGTAGGCTCCTATCATTCCCAACAACTCGTATATACATTCTTAGGTGGAGAAAGTTTTCATTCCGGTGATCCCGTTTTGGATGAAAAAGGGAATTGGCTCGTGGATGCAAAAGGAATTCCTCTTACAAACGATGAAAGAGCGAATATCAAAAGTTATAAGATGAGATATTATTCCTATTTCAACGATCCTGTTGCCGATCGCAAAAAAAGGAAAAAGGCAACCTTTCAAAGGGAACTCACTATGGATTTGGTCCGCCAAACGGGACAAGACGAATTTTTAGCTTATCTTCCTAAGGAAGATTTGAAGCCTTTCGGTTATCCTAAAAGTTTTTTATGGAATGTGGAGATCATTGCGGGGGTTTACGGAGGAGGAAGGCTCGGATTCAATTTCGGAGAAGCTTTGGATTTTCTTCTGGGGTTTACCACATTAGATTTGTTTGATGATGATATAGAAGGAAAAGAAAAACCCAACTTCCCCGGTTTCCCTTTCCCCGCGCCCACTCCGGAAGAGGAGAAGGCGGACACTACGTCGGAAGATTAAAGTTTAAAATCTTTCGCAGTGATTTTGTTTTTAGGATCGAACGTAAGTTTTACGAACTTATCCGCATCTGCGCCTGTAGGTTTTTCTTTCAAAGTGTAGTATTGTTCCGGAACTTCTCTGTCTTCTGCAAACCACCATACCATTACCGAACCGGAAGGATCGATTGATTTTTCCGTAGGTTTTCCTAAGACAGCCTCTGTTCTCACGAGATTGTCTCCCACTTTGATCATGTCTATTTCCAACTTACGAAGAGCAGTGTGCGGATGTATTTTATTGCTTCCCGGACTTACTTTATTGCTGGAAGTACAAGCAACAAATCCGAACAAAACGAAAGAAAGGGACAAAAAGAGTAAAGAACGTTTCAAGGTTCACCTCACTATGTAAATTCTATCTTTAGTTTAAACAATAGGACTGGAATTGGCAAGTGTTATCTCGTCTCTTTCCTTTTCCGCAACGTCGATTTTGGTCAGGATTTTTTTGAAGAAAGGAATCGTGAGTAAAACAAGACCTATTTCTAAAAATCCGAAAAAGAAAGATAAGGCAGGAAATGAGTATTCCGTAGGAAGATTCGCTTGGAATACATGCTGCATTTGAACGGAAACGATCGGTCCGAGCATAAAACCCAAAGAACCTACTCCCGTAAAGGCGGACATAGTCGTTGCGGTGAGTCCCGGTCTGGACATTTTACTTGCGAGCATCATGGAAGGAACAAACATGACCCCCGCACCGATTCCGCATATCGAAAGATAGGTGAACAAAAGCCAAAAATGATTCGTGGTTCCTGAAAGTCCTAGGAAAATTCCATAAACAAGAGAACCTACAAGGACCAAAGGTAGAACTCCCGTTTTGCGGGATAAAACCGCAGAAGGATAAGAAAGTAGACTCATCGGAAATAAAACGAGTCCTAAAAAGACTCCTAAAACGCCCGGATGAAATCCCAAGGTTTCTCTCAGATGGATATTAAACGAAGAAATGATGAATCCTACGGTGAAACGGTCGATGAAATTGAATAAAAACGGAACATATAAAAAAGGATTCTCGAAGATCGCATTTTTGAGATGAGACCACTTGAATTCTTTTTGTTTGTGGATCCCTCTGTCTTTTAGAAGGATGAGTGTCGACAAACCCACGAAAATCAAGATCCCGGAACCTACATAAAAAGGGATCAATGGATTTTTTCTTCCCAGAATCCCCAAAGGCATTCCGAAGGCTCCTCCTAATGAGAGGAACATTCCAGTGATCCCCATAAGGATTCCCTTGCCGTAATAACGTTTGTTTGCTGGATCATTCTCTCTGTCCGCTGCGGAACTGAGAAGCAGTCCTATGATGAAAATATGAGAAGCTCCTTCCAGAAAGCGAATGACCAAAAACAAGTTCATGTCGGTCACTTGAGTGAGCAGATAAAATAAAAACGCATCTAAGAAACAAAAAGCGGCGATAAAATACTTTCTGTTTTGAAAACGATCGGAAATGATTCCCGCTACGGGTGCGAATAAAAAAGAACCAAGCATGGGAATGCTTGTGAAATAAGCCACTTCCCAGTTGGAACCAAGTAACCGGTCTTTGACGATGTCCTTCACTACAGGGACGATCATAGTGACCGGCAACATGGAAAGAAAAACTAGAGTAATGAGTGTGTAAGGAAAACTCAAACTACCCTGCCGGAATCAACGCTGCGAATCTCTCCGCTCCGATGTTCTCTTTTAGGTCGGACTCAAGTTCCACAAAAAGGTTTTTGTTCAGATCGAATACTTTTTTGGATTCTTCCACTAGTTCCGTTTTTTGTGCATCGGAAAGAGGAAGAGTGTCCATTGCAGTTCTGTAAATTCCTTTGAAAGCTTGGTGGTCTTGGATTTCAGGAAACTCGTAAAAAGCAACTCCGTCTGCTCCTTCCAAGGAGAAGGTTTTTGCGATTACTTTTTTGATCGCTTGTCCTCCGGAAAGGTCTCCCAAATAACGCACGTAAGATTGTGCTACCAGAAGATACGGATTTTCTTTTGCGACTCTTTTGATGTGGTCGATGTAGTTTTGAGTAGCTGCAGTGACTTTGCCTCTGAGTTTCGCATTGAACTTGGATTGAAAGAATTTGATATCTTCTTCCAAAGCTTTCGTGCGGAAAAGTTCAGGGAAATAAACTTTGGAAAGAATCGGATCGGAAGAGTTCGTACGGAACAATTCTTCCATCTCTTTATAAACGTCTCTTAGGCTTTCCAATTGGTAGGTATAAGTTTGTGTATCTAATCCGCCACGGAAAATGGCGCGCAGGTAAGGAACTTTTTCCGTTTCTTGGTGTTTGTCTGCGGTTCCTTCTCTCAGCATCATTGCGATTGACATGGTATCTCCTTGGTGAGTCTGAGTCTCTATGGTGAGAAGCATTCTCATATATGACAATACCCTGACAAATCTAGGGTAGGTAAAGAAATTTTAAGAGTCCGTCTCTGTTTCCACCAAAGGTTTTTTCCAAAAATCGATTCCTTCCGACTGATCCTCCGGATACACAAAGGCGGATGCGAAAAAAACCAAGATGCTGACTATAATTCCTAAAAACGCTAAGAGAACATCTTTCCCTACCTTACGGAAAGTGTCCAAATAAGGAAGATCTCTATAAGTTAACACATTTAAGATGATTTCTCTTCCTGCCAGAAGACCCAAAAACACCCATGTTGTGGACATAGGAATTTGGCTTACGTATTGAAATATAAATAGAATCGTTCCATAAACAAGATCCACGATGGTCGCCGCTTTGGACCATTTGATGTCCGATTTTTCGGAGACAACTTGTTGGATGGTTCCTCCGTTCGTACGGATGATCACAAACAAAGCGAAAATCAAAAGAAAGACCGCACCTGAAAATTCGAAGGCGCTGAGTTTGCGGGGAAGGAAAACTGCAATATTGGCAGTGTCTTGAAAGAGCCATGCCACCCAAAGATAGAGTGTAGATACCCATTGCAGTCTGGCCCATTTTCTTTCGGAAACCGGATCAGGAGTATGTACGTCGTGATATTCGTGAGGGTCTACTTTGGCAAGAACGGCCCAAATTATGATCGCAGCGATGAATGCCAAACCGTAACCAAAGAATGATTTGGTGAGCATCTTGTCGATGTTTCCTCCTCCGAATAAACCTAATACAAGAAAGGTTGTGGAGACAGGGGCTCTCAATCGAGTGATGACGACTAAAATAACGGGAGCTAATAATTGGAATAAATTGAAATGGGTCGTTGCGGGAAAGGAATCCAATCTATGAAAGTGGATTTCTCCGTCATGTATGACCCAAGCAAACAAATGGACTATGAGAAGCAGCCCACCGAGAACCAAAAGTTTTCGGAACCAGTGGACTGATTTTTTGCTTTCGAAAAAAGTCCCTATCGTTTGCACCGCATCGTTTCCAGCGACAGAAAAGGCGGCAATGGAAAAAGAAAACCAGCCGAGCCAGTAATGAGGAAGTCCTGCGAAGTATCCCAGACAGATTCCCACTACAAGCAGGAAGGTGAAGGAAAAGAACCTAAATTGGTCTTTTTTACTGGGATGTTGGTAGTCTACTTCCTCTTTGCGGCTCATGTACTCATATAGTGTTTCGCATATCTCTCGGTGATTTCTTTTCTATCAAAGAGAATAAACACGTCTGTAGTACCAAAAACAGAATCTAGAGCAGGAATTCCACAGATTTTAGCGCCGATTCTGATATATCCTTTCAAAAGAGGAGGAATATTTTTAGAAATCGACTTCAAATCCTCGATTTTGTGGTTTTCGTTGAATCCGGGAAGAACGAAATCAGGGTTCGGATATACTCTGAATTCTTCAGGAGCAAGAGCTTCTTTTTCTTTCAAGAAGGCGTAAGATTCGGAAGCAACCGCTGCATCCGTAGAGTGGATGGATCCGCAGCCCATCAAATAACGCACGTCTTGTTTGATCATGAATTCCGCAAGACCTTGCCAGAGAAGAGAAATTACGGAACCGTCTCTGTAGTCAGGGTGCACGCAGCTTCTTCCTACTTCTGCGATCTCGTCAGGAAGGTTATAAATAGCAGTGATGTCGAATTCGTTTTCGCTGTAGAAGCCGATTCCTTCTTTTGCGTTTTTTCTTGTTAGGATACGATAAGTTCCTACGATTTTGTTTTCGTTTGTTTTATCGAAAACGATTAGGTGGTTGCAGTAAAGATCGTATTCATCTCTGTCCTTTCTTGTGGCGGAGGATTGAGGGAGACCTTCTCCCATTTCCAAGTTGAATACTTCATAACGAAGAGCTAACGCTCTTTCGATTTCCAGTTGGTTTTCCGCAAGACGGACTTCCAAAACTCTTTCTGTTTTATTAATTGTGTTCGCTTTCATCTAGGTGCTTCCTTTTTCTAAGCTGAGATCAAGGTAGCCCTTCTTTGTTACGTCTATGTGACAAACTTGTAAAAATTAGGAAGAATCGACCGGGGTTTACACCTAAATAACAGCTATAAAGTGGAAACGCAACGAACGGAAAAAGACTGATCCTGATCGGGTGTGGTGGTTTCTCCTGTACGAAAACTCACCTGAAACGATTGTGCATAATCTACCGAATAGGATGTAGCACTCCAATACCCTGCATAAGGAGCTCCTCCTTGTGTGACGGTAGTGTCCGGGAAAAGAGAGGTATTGATGGTGGGCATCGTAGAACCTCCGTTACATTGGATGAAATTCGCAAGAGGAGGATTCGGGCCGTTGGAACAGTAAACGATTTGTTTCAGCTCCATAATGTTAGGAACTCTCCAATTGGATCTTCCGAATTTTTTGGAAAGATTGAGCCCTTCACACGCACTATAGACCTGGCTTGTGGAAGAGTTCAACCAAGGAGGAGGAAGTAAAGGACCTCCTGCCAAGCCGCTTCCTCCGTTGCAGTCTCCTATCGGGTTGGAACAGAAATTCAGAGAATAGTTTAATCCATATTCGGTGGCAGATGTTCCTGTTCCTTTGCAGTCACCTGCACCGTTCGATCCGTTCGGATTCCATACTTGCCCGTAAGCACATCTGGTCCAAAGGATTTGTTTTCCCTCTGTCTCTAACCTCGCCATCGGGCAAGAAACGATCACATCGTTTTTTCCTGACTCGCTGTTTGTGCCTTGGTGCTCCACTGTGCAATACAACTGCGCAGGGTGTTCTCCGATTTCCAAATCGGCGGAGAGAGAACCTCCTTTGGTAGTGATCGAAAAAGATCCGTTATTCGAAATAGGAGATGAATTTTGTCCCCCGTTTAATTTTAATTTCAAAGAGGTCCCTGAGATCAGACCTGTAATTGTTCCTGACAGTTGATAGGTGGAAAGGCAGTTTGAATCCAATTGAAGGGCGCATTCCAACAACCTAAGTTCTCTATAAGTTTCGGAAATAGGATCGAACTTGTTGTTGAGAGAGGGAGTAGGGGCGCACGATACAAAATAGAAGCTAACAATCGCAAAATAAACCAGGAAAAGAAAGAATCGACTCAATGTTTTTCTCCGAAGCCTTCGAGGAAAACATTAGAGATCAAAATCGGAATAAGTAAATATTTTTTTTACTGTTTGTGTATCGTAATATGCACGACAAATCGGGAAAAGAGAACTCCGTTTAGTGAGCCTCTCCCCAATCTTTTCCGAATCTTCCTTCCACCAAGACGGGAACTTTGATAGGAAGAGCTTCTTCCATTTCTTTTTTCGCCATAGCAAAGAATTCATCCTTTTCTTTCTTATCTACTTCGAACACCAATTCATCATGCACTTGTAAGATGATGCGGGACTTAAAGGATTTCTTTTTGATCTTTTCGTGAATCTTCAGCATGGCAAGTTTGATCATATCTGCCGAAGTTCCTTGGATAGGAGAGTTGATAGCAACTCTCTTTGCTGCTTCCGCTGCCATTCTATGAGATGAATTGATATCCGTAAGATAACGTCTGCGGCCCAGTAAGGTTTCTACATAACCTTTTTCCTTGCAGAACTCTACGATGGATTCCATATATTTTTCCACACCTTTGTATTGTGCGAAATATCTTTCTATGAATTCCTTGGCTTCTTTTCTTGCGATCTTTAGATTATTCGAGAGTCCGAAAGAAGTGACTCCGTAAATTACAGAGAAGTTCACGATTTTTGCTTTGTTTCTCATTTCAGGAGTTACGTCTTTTTCTTTGACGCCGAAAATCCCCGCAGCGGTTCTTCTGTGGATGTCCGCACCCGAACGATAAGCATCTATCATTTGTTCGTCGTTAGAAAAATGAGCCATGATCCTGAGTTCTATCTGGCTGTAGTCCAAAGATAAAATTTCGAAACCTTTTCCTGGCAAAAAACCTTTTCTGAGCAGTTTGCCTTCTTCGTCCTTGATGGGAATGTTTTGCAGGTTCGGATTTGTGGAAGAAAGTCTTCCCGTTGCTGCGATGGTTTGGTTGTAACTTGTATGGATTCGATTCGTTTTGGGATTTACCAGAGTCGGTAGAGTGTCCGTATAAGTTGATTTGAGTTTGGAGAATTTACGGAGTGCCAAAAGATCATCGATGATCGGATGCGTTCCTTGGAGAGATTCCAAAACGGAATGATCCGTGGAATAACCTGTTTGGGTCTTTTTTTCCGCAGGAAGTTTTAGGTCTTCGAAAAGAACCACTTGTAGTTCTTTCGTAGAATTTACGTTAAATGATCGTCCCGCATAAAAATGAATGTTCTTTTCGTGTTCCGCAATTTTCTTCTCGAAATTTCCTGAAAGTGCGGTGAAGTAATCTTTCTCCACGGACACTCCCGTATATTCCATATCCGCCAGAACGTCCATAAGAGGGATTTCCACTTCATGGAAGATGGAACGGTTCGGCTCCGTATCGATTTTCTTTTCCAGAATTTTATAAAGTTGGAATGTGACATCCGCATCTTCGCAGGCGTATTCGGACACTTTGTCCGGATCTATATCGTAAAGATTTTGTTTCTTTTTGCCGCTTCCTACCAGTTCTTCGAAAGTGATCGTTTTATAGCTTAAATAATCGACAGCCATATCGTCCATGTTATGGCGTCTTTCTCCCGGACTGAGGATGTAGGATGCGATCATCGTATCGAATGTAACTCCGGTTACATGAATTCCGTAGTTTCTGAAAACCAATACATCATACTTTATATTTTGGCCGATTTTAACTAGTTTCGAATTTTCCAAAAGAGGCCGGAACAACTTCAGAGATTCTTCCGCATTGGGAAGAGTGTGGGAATAGATGGATTCCGAATGGGAAAAAGCGATGTAGTAGGCTTCGTTTTGTTTTTGAGTGAAAGATACTCCCAAAATTTCGGCAAGCATCGGATCTTGAGAGGTAGTTTCCGTATCGATAGAGATCGGTTTTTTGATATCGATTCCGTTTAATACTTTTTTTAGTTCTTCGATCGTTTTGATGCGGACATATTTTACTTTTTTGTCTTTTACCGAAGAAAGTTCTTTGCCGTCTTTTGTTTCGACGATCTCTTCTACTGGCGCTTCCTCTTCTTCACCTTTTTTCTTTTTGGCTTTTTTTGCGGCAGGCGTTTTGGAATCTTCTACTTCGATGCCTGCTTGTTTGGCGAGGTCTCTGTGAAGTACGTTGTAACCTTCATCTTTGAAGTATTGAACTTTAGCAGGATCATGATAATTAGGGATCTTTAGATCCGATTTTTTAATCTCTAACTTTAAATTGGTGACAATCGTTGCCAATTTTCTGGATAAAAATGCGTTCTCTTTGTCCGCAACCAGTTTGTCGATGAGTCCCTTGTTTTTCAGGTTATCTATGTTTTTATAGATCCCTTCCAGGTTTCCGTATTCCTGGATGAGTTTGGAGGCACCTTTTTCTCCGATCCCTTTGACTCCAGGAATGTTATCGGATGTGTCTCCCACAAGTCCCATATAATCGGTGACTTGTTCTTTGGTGATTCCTATATTCGTTTCGACCCATTTCGGATCTATTTTTTCGAATTCGGAAACCCCTTTTTTCCCACGTAACATGTGTACGTTGGAAGAAAGAACTTGGTATAAATCCTTATCACTGGAAAGAATTACGATCTCATCGAAGTCTTTTGCGAACTTTTTGGAAAGGGAGCCGATGATGTCGTCCGCTTCGATTCCGTCCATTTTGTACATTGGAAATTCCAAAGCTTGGATCATCTCTTGGATTTGTTTGATCTGCGGTTTCAGATCTTCCGGCATCGGTTTTCTCTGGGCTTTGTATGCTTCGTACAAATCGTTTCTATGAAGTCTGGTTCCCGGATCGAATGTGAATGCGATATGGGAAACTTTTTCATCCTGAAGTAGCTTAAACAACATTCTCCAAAAACCGAAGATGGCTCCGCTGGGTTTTCCCGTTTTCGAATTGGTCAGATTGGAGGCAGCGAACGCAAAATAAGCGCGGAAGGCAAGAGCATGCCCGTCGATGATGAGAAGTCGATTCATAGATATTAGCCCTTCTCGTAAAGAGAATCACCTAGTAAGGAATAATAAACTAATTTAGTCTTATCCGAGGTGGCAGTGCAAGAAAATCTTTTTACGGATTGTTTATTGAATGTCCCGAATTGGGAACGGAGAGTTTCCGATTCCACCAAAGTATCCAGAGATTTCGCTATGGAATCGGAATCTCCTACTTCGCTGAGAAACGCTCCCTTGGCTTGGTGCAACATTTCCCCGATGCCTCCTCCTTTGGTTGCAGCAATCGGCAGCCCGGAAGCCATCGCATCCAGAATGGAAGTGCCTAAGCCTTCTTCCTTGGAAGTAAGAGTAAAAATGTCGAATAAAGCAAGTAAGGCGGGGATGTCTTTTCTGTATCCGGTAAAAGTGATTTTTTCATCCGTATTCAGTTCTTTGGAAAGAGCTTTCAGCTTTTTTTCCAGTTTCCCTTCTCCTACGATCAGAAGTCGGAAAGGATGATCGGTTTTCATTTTGGCGACGGAACGAATCAACGTTTCCTGATCTTTATGGTCGACTAACGCTGCAATATTTCCGATGATTACCGTTTTTTTAGGAATGGAAAATTCTTCTCTGAGATAATCGGACGAAGGGGTTTTTCCGAATCGTTTCAAGTCGATTCCCGAATAAACAGTGATTAGTTTTTCTGGACTGATCCCAGCTTCCATCATCACTTCTTTGATTCGGTTGGAAACGGGAAGATAGTAATCGTTAGCCGAGTGTCCGTACTTCCATCTGGAGAAAAAACTGTTTTTGGGTTTGAAGTCCACTCTTCTGGAAACGACTAGAGGAATGTTCAAATGATTTCTTTTGGCAAACAATGCCAGGGTGTGAGCGTGTGCGGTATGAGTGTGGATGAGTTTTACGTTTTTTTCCGTACAAAGAGTTCGTATGGTTTTCACCGCTTTTCTATCCCATTCTCCCTTCATTTCCAACGGATAAAAAGGAAAGCCCGCTTCTTGGCAGCGTTCCGCCAAAGGAGAATTTGGTTGTCCAACTACGAGTTGATTGATTTTGTCCTGGTTCAAACCTTGGACGAGATAGAATAATTGTTGTTCACCTCCCCGCCATTCACGGGAAGTATTAATATGTAAAATCACTTATAGATGTTTTGCTCGGTCGTATTCAAGTGCAAGGATAGAGCCCATGACTTTGAAACCTTGGGGAACTTCTCCCACCATGCCTTCTCCATGAAACATTACTTTTACGGAGTCCATCATGGCATTCATTATTTTCAAGCCTTTTCCCATATTCGTGTGTTTCTGGTTTTGGCCGTTGTAAGGAAGTGTTTCCGGTTTTTTTGTTTGGTGGTTTTTTATGTGGCCTATGAAGGTGGAAAGACAGAGAGAAGGATTTGTTTTGAGTAATTCTTTATCGGTGTTGGGAACAGGGTTTTCTTCGCGAAAGCCGGAGCCGTAATCCAAAACATAAAGGGTGAATTTGGAACCGTCTATGCGCCAGCGACAGATGATTGTCTCGTCACTGCAGTTGCAGACGTTGGCAGCAATGGAATTCGTAAGAGCTTCGTCGGCCGCCAGTTCAATCTGCATGATATTGTCCGGCGAAAAATGATTTTCTTCCAGGGACTTACATAGCTCTCTGCGGAAAATTTTCACGGAAGCCATGTCAGGCGGGAGAAACATGGCATAGGAGCCTGGTGAAGGACTCATAACAAACTGACTTGTTTCTTGAATTGCGCCCAATCCTATTTCCCACCGATCCCTATATACGAGTATACGTGAAATTTTTCAGAAAAAAACACAAAAATGGGGATCCTCCCCTGATTTTGGGGAAAATCAGGGAAAAACTTTCCTGGATTAGGGCGCCAGACCTACGATTTTACCTAGGATCTCCATTCTCTTCTTTAATTTTTCCTGCCCTAGAAGGGTGAACAGAATCGGTAGTTCCAGTCCGTGGGATTTTCCAGTGGTGATGGAACGGATCGGCATAAACAAAGTTCTGCCTTTTTCTCCCGTTTTTTCCCCTACGGAGGCCATCAGATTTTTGTAATCGTCCGGGTTGTTTGGAGCAGCAGCAGTGATCGAGTCGTAAAACTCTTTCGCCACCTTCTTTCCGTTTCCTTCTAAGATTAGATTTTTGGCTTCTTCGTTTTCGAATTGAATGTCTTCTTGAAAAAACTCTTCGATGTAAGGTGGTGCTTGGATGAGTCTATCCAGGTACACTCTTACTGAATCCAAAATGGATAGAAGAGTAGGGTGTGTTCCCGATTTGTATTCCGCAGGTATGTTCGAGTTTACCAAAAAAGGAACCATTTCTTGACCCAATCTTTCTATGGGAACTTCCCGGATGAGTTTATTGGACATCCAGTTCAGTTTCGATTTCTGGTTTAAGTATTCAGATAATCCGATGGCATCTAACTTGTTAAAGTCGACAGTTTCCTTTTCTTCTTCTTTCAATTTTTTAAATACATCGAAGGTCGCAGGGGACTTGGAACATCTTTCAATATCGAATATGCTGCAAAGTTCTTCGTCCGGCATGTATTCTTTTCCGTCGGGAGAAGTCCAACCCAGTAGAGCCATATAATTTCTTAGAGTTTCGGAAAGATAACCTAAGTCTCTGAAGGCGAGAACCGATGTTGCTCCCGCTCTTTTCGAAAGTTTTTTACCGTCCGTTCCTACGATTTCACTTGCGTGAGCGAATCTAGGAAGAGGAAAACCGAATGCTTCGAAAATCAAAATTTGTCTAGGGGTGTTGGAAAGATGACCCACGCCTCGAATCACATGAGTGATTTTCATCAGAGCATCATCGATCACAACCGCATAATTATAAGAAGGGAAGCCGTCCGATTTAACGATGATGAAATCGCCGATCAGTTTCGATTCGAACTTCACCTTTCCTTGGATCATATCATCCACTACCACTAGTTTGTTAGGAGTTTTGAATCGAACCGTAAAAGGAGTTCCTTTGTTGATTTGTTCGTTGATTTCTGATTCCGAAAGTCCGGAACATTTACCGTCGTAAAGATAAGGAATTCCCATGGATTCCGCTTGTTTCTTTTTGCCTTCCAATTCTTCGGAAGAACAAAAACAACGGTATGCTTTTTTCTCAGAAATTAATTTTGCAGTGTATTCTTTATAAATGTGAAGTCGTTCGGACTGAGTGTACGGTCCGTGAGGGCCCCCGACTCCGGGACCTTCGTCCCATTCCATTCCCAGCCATTTAAGAGATTCTAAAATGATTTTGAAAGAAGCTTCCGTAGATCTGTCTTGGTCGGTATCTTCCACTCGGAGCAGAAACTTTCCTTTTTTCGCTTTTGCGTATAAGTAATTGAAGAGTGCGGTTCTCGCTCCTCCCACATGTAAAAATCCGGAAGGAGAAGGCGCGAAACGTGTGCGAACTTCTGTGTAAGGCGTAGTCATTATTTTTCCTCTTTTAGTAAAAAATTGCCGATTCTTCTCAATCCTACAGGCTCCCCTGGTTTGACGGAGAGTGCATTGGCAAGCGGTGGAACGAAAAAGACGCTGGTTTTAGAATCGGAATAAATTTGTTTATAGAACAATTTGTTCGGTTCCGACGAAAGAATCTCGAAACGGTTCTGGGAATATTCGTAATTAGGCGACTGCTTGGGAGATCCGTTCGTTTGTAACAGGGATTGGAATAGTGTGCTCGATTCTTTATCCGTTTCTCCCAAATCATGCTGCCAAATATAAGAAGAAAATTCTGTTTTGATTTGTTCTTCAACTAACAACGCTACATCGGAGCTCATTCGAAAGGTTTCCGTTTCCTGAATTTTGGATGGAACAGGTTTGAAGGCGGCCGCTTTTTGCAGAAGTTCCTCGATGGAATTTGCGGAAACTTCTCCTAGTTCTACGGATTTATAAGTTGTTTTGAAGTTTTTACTTTCTTTTGCATTCGAATACTGGCCCGATTTTTTTCTCCAAGAAAGTTTATATGTGAAAACGGAATCGTTTCCGAACTTTTCTTTGGCGGAAGTAAGGAATTCCTTGTCGAAAGCTAAGAAACTCAGCTCCCATTTTGTGATGAATTTCTCTTTTTCCAGTAGTTCTCTCTCGATCAAAACATGATGATTTGAGCCTTCCGAGAAGAATCTAGGGTTCAATTTTTTGGGAGATTTATTGTAAAGGATGAGTCCGAATTCCTCATCGAAAGTTCGTGTTTTCCCGAAAGATTTTAGGACAGAGCAACCTAGGATTGGAAAAAAAATCAGGATGCAGATGAGCCAATAAAAATAGGGTCTACCTTGAGCTTTGGGTGACATTGTTGGAGCCGTTCCGCCAGTCTAAAAAGGGAAAACGGCTTGACAAGTCAATTCACCCCTTCTCTGTGTCATTTGGTATCATGAAGAACGAAGATCAATATCCTAAACGTCCTTTTGAAGAACAAGTCCACGACGACCAAAGAAAATACTCCCGATATGTTTGCGATTCTCGCGCAATCCCGCATGAAATTGATGGCCTAAAGCCTGTTCAGCGAAGAATTCTCTGGGCTATGTGGAACTCGGACGCAAGAAATAGGCACACCAAAACGGTAAAAGTTGCCGGTCTTGCCATGGGATATCACCCTCATGGAGACAAATCCATCCAAGATGCGTTGTCCCAGATGGCACAAGATTTTACTTTCGCAAATAATTATCCTTTAGTGAGCGGAGAGGGAACATTCGGAGACGTTTTGGATCCTGGTGCGATCGCTTCTCCTCGTTATACGGAAGTGAAACTTTCCGATTTCGCAAAAGATTTAGGTTTTTTCGAGAGCCTTCCCGATATCGATTACGCGAAGAATTACGATGAAACGGAAGACGAACCGATTCATTTTGTGGGAAAAGTTCCTGTCGTTTTACTCAATAATATTCAAGGAATCGCAACAGGATTCCGTTGTTTTATCCCCGGTCATAAGCTCAGTGATGTAATCGATTCTCAAGTTTCCTATCTAAAGACGGGAAAAGCGAAGAAGATCACTCCTTGGTATAAGGATTACAAGGGAGAAGTTAAGTTATCCAAAAACGACAACGGTTCCACCGTTATGTCTACTACCTTCGCATTCAAGAAAGAAGACGGAAAAAACTTCCTCATCGGCGCTCCTATGAACTGGAACCGAGAGAAGGTAGTGAATTATTTGGATGATTTGATCGAGAAAAAGGACAATTGGCTGAAAGATTATGTGGATCATTCCAGCCAAACGTTTAAGATCGAATTGGTTGCCAAAAAGGGTGAAGAACCCAGTGAAAAAGAACTGAAAGAGTTGATTTCCAAGGAAAACAACGAAGTTCTTACGATCAACATCATCACACACGAAGGGAAACTGAAGAATCATACTCCCGAAGAAATCATTAAAAGATTCTGCGATTTCCGTAAAACACATCTTATTCGTAGATTCAAGAGGCTTGCCGGTCTCGAAAAAGAAAAGATCGATAGAAACTCGGAACTCATTCGTTTCATCAAGGAAAAATGGAACGAAAAAGTAACCGGAATCAAATCCAAAAAAGAATTCGAAGAAAAACTAAAAGCAGCAAAATTCGTCTACTTTGAATGGCTCACTACGATTCCTGTTTACCGAATGACTTTGGAAGAAGTTCGTAAATGTGAAGAAGCGATCGTAGAAGCTAAGACAAAATATACGGAATATACTTCTCTTCAGAAAGATGATAAAAAACTTACAGGATTTATGACTCAGGAACTCGACGAATTGAAATTAAAGTGGGATCCAAAATAATTTATGGCAGCAGCAAAACCGGAAAAAAATCAATCATCTAACGGCCGTAATTTTAAGAAACTTTCGAACGTAGAACACGTTCGTATGCGTACAGGGATGTGGCTCGGCCAGAATTCACTTTCCACATTCGAACAGCACTTTTTCACAAAAGACAGTTCGGGTAAATATGACATCACCCACGAAGAGCTGTCTGATATCCCTGCGAAGATCAAATGTCTCGACGAAGCTTGTATGAACTGCGTCGATGAATATCGTAAAAATTTGAATGATAAATCGATTCCTGAAAAGGATAAGATGAATAAACTCATCGTTCAACTTTCCACAGACAGAAAAAGAGTTACTATCGAGGACAATGGTCGAGGAATTCCTGCGGACAATGCGGAAGGTGTTTATCTTCACTTAATGTACGGAGAAAACTTCGATGATAAAGTGAAAGAAGATCATGTTGCCGGTCAGAACGGTGTGGGTATCTCCCTAGTAAGAATGGTGTCTTCCTTTTTTAAAGTGAAAACGATCAACAGCGGCAAAGCTTATAAAAAAATGTTTTCGATCCATGAAGACGTGAAAAAAGTCATCCGCAGTTTCAAACTCTCCAAAGACGATCAGGAAAGAGTGTTTTTGTATTACGATGAACACGGTCATTTTACCGATTGTCCCGAATTGACTCCTGAGCAAATCAAACAATTAAAAGGCCCTTCCGATAAAACGGGAATGACTGCCGTTGTGGAGAACGCCAAAAAAGAAGACCACGGAACCACCGTGGAATTCGAATTGAATCCTGCTTATTTCAATAATCTGGATACTTCATTTAATATTAATTTGGTGAAACAATACCTGCAAGATATCGCCATGTCCAACCCCGGTTTGGAAGTAGTATTCATCCATAAGTCCGGCAAGGAAAAATATAAGTTCAAAAAAGGTTTTGATGAGATTTTCAGCAATTCCGATATGATCTATTATAAGATGGATTATGCGGACAAATCGTCCGCTTCCCAAATCAATATGGATACGTATGCGGTTGTGGGACAAAACAAAACTCTTACTTGGGTGAACTCCATTTTCTGTCCTCAAGGCGGTTCCGCTATAGAGTATTTGGAAAACAGACTTTGCGATGAGGTTCGCAAAAAATCCCAAATCGTTTCTCTGGAAAAAAAGCTGAACACTCAGTGTACTAGAAACGATGTGAGAAGCTGCTTTCACATGTATGTCAACTTACGTATCTTAAATCCTCGTTTCAAATCTCAGGATAAATCTTATTTGATCAACGATTTGAATGAGGACATTCGAAAGGCCGTGGATAAACATTTGGATAAACTTCTGAAGAAAACCGGCTTGATCGAAGAAATCAAGATGGTGATGGAGCGTAGAACCCAGCTAAAACAGCTTGAGGACGCTCAGAAAGGCCTCAGAAAGGCTTCCAGAAACAATATCCCTAAGCTGATGCCTCCTACTGGCAAACCGAACGATCCAGGCCGTGTTTTGTTCGTTGCGGAAGGGGATTCTGCGATCGCAGGTTTGCGTCCTGCCAGAAACCCTAAATTGCACGGACTATTCCCTTTGCGAGGGAAACCTTTGAATTGTAAGGGGATGTCTTTGGCAAAAGCCATGCAGAACGAAGAGCTAAAGAACATCGTAGCGATTTGCGGTTTACCTTTGGACACAAAGGTAAAATCTATCGATGAACTTCATTATGATAAAATCAGCATCATCACGGATGCCGATTTCGACGGTTATGCGATTCGCTCTTTGATGTTGTCTTTCTTTTACGAATATTGGCCTGAACTTTTCGATTTGGGTTTTATCAATATTTCTTCCGCTCCTCTTTACGAAGTGGATGTCAAATGGAAAGATGCTAAAAAAGAAACGGTTTTTTGCATCGATGACAGCGATTATGATAAGTTAGTTGCGAAGGTGAACAAAACCGGTTCTGAAATTACCCGTAAGAAAAGAAACAAGGGTTTAGGAGAAACCGGTAAGGAAGCCATGAAGTTCGCCGTGGAAGAGTGTATGACAAAAATCACGATCACGAACAAAAAGAGCGCAAAAAACATCCAAGATCTATGGTTTCACAAGGATTATGCGGATAAAAGAAGAGAAGCTATCTCCGAGTATGCGATGAGTGTGATTGAGGATTGATTTTACTTTTAATACGATGAAAACACCGATCTTACGATGTAGGGTCGGTGTTTAAAAAAAGCTGGAACATTCAAATGTTGTTAGGCCTTTGCAAACCTAACAACAATTCAAATTTATTCTCCGTAAGCAATGATGCAGGTTCTTGCATAGATGCCTGTCACAATATTCTCTTGTTCGTATTCAACGAGTGAAATTTTAGTAATTCCTCCGTTGTCAGCAGCCGTTTTCACGCTACCGTCTCCTACTAAGAAAAGAGGAAGATAGCCTGCTCCGAACTGAGTGTAACATGTTCTTCCTGATTTCGTTCCGATTTTCTCAGGGAAAACATGCAAAGTTCCTTTGTAGTTTCCGTAAAGAGCCAAAGGAATCGGGTTTGTTACACAAGCAGTGAATAGAAATGGCAATATAAGAAGCGACAATCGCCCTATTATTTTTTTTACATTAGCATTCATGATTACTCTCCGTAAACGATAATGCAATCTCTGTTATATAGCAAACTTAGAATTCTGGTTTTTTCATAAGCAATGTGGTTTACTTTGGAAATTCCACCGTTTCTTCTTGCTTCAGGAAGAGATGCATCTCCGAATGCAACAGCTGTAAAAAGAAACATAGTTTGACAAGCAGTCCCTTTTTTTGAACCGATTGTATCGGATATCGCTTCCGATCTTACTGTGCTTGCAAAAACGGAACCGTTATGATCGAAACCATGAAGCCCTTTTGTAGCAGAGAATTGGTTTAGTAATGTTCCGCAGTTACTTGTTGCAGCGGCTGCAATCAATATAACTAAGGACAATGTGATTTTTTTAAACATAGATTTTCTCCTTGAAAATTCTGAAACTTTAATATACGGGCTAATCGTTTTAAGAAAGAACTTAATGACAAGCTTTTTTTGATTTTGCCTTTGTTCTGCGATAAATAAACGTCGTTAGCTTCTAATTTCCGGATATCCTATTTGTTATATGAGGGTTTACACTTGTATTTTATACAATGAGAACATAATGTCCTAGAAGAGTTCCAAATATACGAATACGGTTGTATTTCCTTGAAAAAACGAAAAAAGATAAGAAAGAAAAAAAAGTATGTTTTTTTTGAAAAAAGGAGGATCCATGCAATAAAAGATGATGCTTGTGAAATTTATAATGCGTATTTCGGCGAATTGGTTAAGGGGCACTTTTGCGTCTATAAAAATGAAATGGTATAGATTGCTTATGTTTTTGGATTTGCTTTTAGATCTTTCAAAGTTTGAACGTATATTTACTTGCCTTGGTTCAACGGTTATTTTAACCTCACTATAATTAAATGAGGTTAAAAATGAGAGCCAAAATTCTTTTGGGATTTATTTTCATAGCTGTTGCTTCTTTACTACCTGTAGTAGGCTGCACTTCGTTAAGTACTTACAATACTTTGGGGGGAACGAATACGAACCCAACTCCAGAGTATTCCACTCCCCTCGGGTTACTAACTAAAGGCGGTTTGTTCGTTCATAACAACGATGTTCCTGGAGCTATTTCTTCCGGTCAGCCTGTAAGTGCGACTTTGTCGGGAAATGCTTGTCAATACAGTATTTTGGCACTTGTATCTTTCGGTGATTCCTCCCTAGAAGCTGCAAAAACTTCCGCTAAAATCGAAAGAATTGCATACACTGAATACAATCAGTTCTCAATATTAGGAATTGTTTTCCATCGTTTTTGTACTTCCGTTTATGGAGAGTCTGCGACTAACGCTGCTGTTCCTGCTAAAGGAGTGAAATAATATTATGAAAAAAATGATCACTATATTACTAATTTTAATGACAATTTGTTTGTTTCAGGCTTGTAACATCACGCAAGGACCTACTCATGGTGCTTTGTTCAGCCATACAAAATTTCCAGGTGATTTTAATCCTTCTAACGAAGTAAAGTCGCAAAGAACTGCGGAAGGTTGCACTTATACCGTTTTAAGTTTATTCTCTTTTGGAGATTCTGGCGCAGGGAAAATTGCTAAAGAAAATGGAATCATTCGAATCGCTTCCGTTGATTATAAAGCAACAATTGTATATACCACTTTATTCACAAAATTTTGTTCCGTCGTAACAGGAGAATCTAAATGAAAAAACTAATAGCTTTGGTTATAATTTTAATTTCCGCTTCTTATTGTATCTCTACTCCGCATCCAGGTGCGCTAGTTACTTATACTTCACAACACGTTTTGGATAAACAAAGAGGGTCACTCCTCGGGACAGGAAAAGTCGAAAAAATGGGAGAGTCTTGCAGCTATTCTTCTTGGATTCTTATGACTTTTTTCTACTTCGGTGGAGGAGCTAGCATTCAAGATGCTACAAAGGAAGCGGGGATTAGCAGGATCGCAGTAGTTGACCGTAGCTCTCTTGCAATTCTAGGACCTGTTTTTTATAGAGAATGTGTTCAAGTGTGGGGAGAATAATATCTTAAGTAAAGGATAGATTCTCTTTCCGTTATATACCATCAAAAGAATTGTAAACTCTCCTTTTGATGGTATAGTGAATCTCTTAACTAAAGTTTACGTATGTTTCTTCTGATTCCTGTAATGTGCGATATAAGTGACTCCTACTAAGGCGCCTACAGGCACTGCAAAATAGATATGGACTTGAATGAGTCCTGCAATCATTCCTAAAATTCCTCCTAAGAACTGAATCACGACAAGGTTTCCTCCAGTATTGTCCAAAATCATTTTTTCCAGATCGTCCGTGTCTAGTTCCATCACTCTTTCCTCGACGAGAGCAGTAACATTGATTTTGTGAACGAATTTTTCTATGTTTTTCTTGAGATAAACCTTTCCTTCTTCGCTGTTCATGAATTCCAACAAGCGGCGCTTCAGCCAATCGACTGCTTTGAAGAAGTTTTTTTCGATCTCTTCCCAATTGTTCGGATCATCCAAATAGGATTGAAGCCGTTCGATTCCCGTAGGGAGAAGGTTTTGGCGCGCATAATCCCCGCTAGCTTCCAGCCAGTCCGAGATTTTTGTAGTGATGAAGTCTTGGGTTTCTTTGGAATTCAATCTGTCTTGCAGACGTTCCATCACTTCATCCATCATATTCATGAATTGATCGGATGTTTCCGGATCTCTGATAAATCGTTCCAAGAGTTCTTGAATCGCTTCATCATTGAAGGAGAATATTTTTTTGACTCCGATTCCGATTTTTCCCAAGGTATTTCTTGTTTTGAGATATTCTTCCAAACCTTCGTTCAACATGTTCGCTAACTTAGGCATCTCTTCTAACAAAACCACTCTAAGCTGACGGCCGATTTCTTCCCTGTTCGTTTCTTCGGTAAGATATTCCATCAGTTTGTTTCTGGTATAAACCCAAAGCTTTTGTACTTCTTCCGGTCTCTGCGCCATTTTTTTGATGGTCTCTTCCGAAAAATCGAATATGACTTCTAGAATTTCGGGCCCTCTTTCTTTCATCAATGAGATGATCTTTGTAACGAGCATCTCTCTGATCTCATCGTTATGAATCGCTTCATCGATTTCCTTTGCGATTTTTTGAAGGCCGGATTCGACTAAATTTCTTTCGTAAATATAAGATAAGATGATGTCGGGGTGGAGTAGATTGTTTTGGATGCTCTCTCCTAAGGACTTTGCGATTTTTTGTTTGTTCTTGGGAACAAGTCCCGACCATCCTAGCACCTTCCCGTGCTTCGGCTGAAATAACATTTTGATGGCAAGGAAATTTGTGAAGTATCCTACGACACCTGCCATCAATACCACAAAACATGCATTAATCCAAATATTCCCTTCCCAGTAAAACTGAAATACTCCCGCAATGATCGAAAATACGACCAAACTTTTTCTATACCAGGCGTCTAATTTTGCTACATCCATTTTATGTTCCGTCGAAGTTCATTAATTTTCCGGCACCTTTTCTGACCCAAGAACGAGGAATGAGTTCTGTAAGTCCCACCATACCTTGGTTCACTGTGCCAGTAATGCAAACTGCTTGGTTGTAACGAAGAGAATGCAAAGATTCTTCCACAACTTCTTCTGCAGTCTGCCACATAAAACCGGGATATTTTGATTTTTCGATTCCCGCTCTTTGGTGGAAGTCGGAATGAGTGAGACCGGGACAAAGTGCTTGTACATGAATCCCGTAAGGTTTTGCTTCTTCGTGAATGGATTCGGTGAATGATTTTACGAAAGCTTTTGTTGCCGCATAAACGGCGCTACCCGGTGCAGGCAGATAACCTGCTACAGATGCTACATTGATCAAAAAACCTTTTTTACTTTTTTTGAATTGACTGAGAGCCGTGTGACTCAATGCGACCAAAGCCTTTACGTTCAAATTGATCTCATCCAATTCTTTGGACAAGTCTAAGGAAGCGAATTCTCCCGTGGTTCCGAAACCTGCGTTGTTGACTAGAAGTTCGAACTCTTTGTCTTTGGAGAGAATTTCGGATAATTCCTCTTGGTCTTTCTTTTTCGTAAGATCGAGAGAAATCGCTTTGAGGATACCTCTGCTTTTGGGTTCGATCTCTTGGATCGCTTTGTTTAAATCGGGTAACGAGCGTGAGATGAGAAATACGTTGTAATCGTGTGCCAAAGCTCTTACGAATTCTTTGCCGATTCCTTGTGATGCGCCAGTTACATAAGCATTTTTCATAGTTCTTTATTCCTCTTCATTATGATTGCAGTGGATCCGTCAGGATAATAATTTTTTCTTTTTTCCAGTATCTGAAACCCTGAAGTTTCATACAACTGTATGGCAGGGATGTTGTTTTCCTTAACTTCCAGAAAAAAATCTTTGGTAGGATAGGTTTGAAAAAGTGAGAACAATAATTTTTTCCCTTCGCCTTGTTTGCGATAGTCGGGAAGGGTTGCGATTCGGAAAATTTCTACTTCCCAGGGAGTTTCGCAGACCAGTGCATAGGTTTTCGGTGTCTCCTGCGGTCGGACAAATGCTTGGTGGTATTCCAAATGAGAGAGAAGCATTTTTTGTGTCCATTCCTCTCCAGGAAAACAGTAAGTTTCCATTTCCTGAAGCAGCGGCAGATCTTCCTCCGAGAGGGCTCGGATTTCATGAGACATAATCTCATTTTTTTCTAGCCAGCCTTAATAAAGAAACTAAATTCGAACCTAATGAGTGGAAAAAAAGAGATCGGTTCTTCCTGGGGGAAGGGGATTTTTGTGGTACCTCCTACAAAAACCCTATCCTTACTCTTCCTTTCCCTTCTTTTTTTCTCTCATTGCGACTTTTGGAACAGCTTAACCGAATCCAAATGGAAAAAAAGATTCAAAGAACAGCCAGCTTCCGAATCGGATCTGGTGAACTGGAAAGAAAAACTTTCTTTGGAAGAAGCTGAGATAGAAGAGTTAGATAAAAAGATCAGAAAGATGGTTCAAAAATCGAACCAAGCAGGTGCACTTTCCTGGAAAATCGCAAGAGGTTATATGCGAGCCGGTTCTTTCGATGTGGGTTCCAAATATTATGAAGAAGCTTTGGGCGAACAAGTGAACCAGGCAGGTTACGAGCTTCATCAATTCGAATCCGCACTTCCTTATTTCGAAAAAGCGATTCAAATCGGAAAGTTAGATAAACAATTATTATATGAAGCGGCTGTTGCATTCGCAAATGCTTCCAAAGATATGGGTTGGGAAGAGAATCGCCGCAAAAGAGCAGTTCAACTATTGAAACAATTATCCCGATTGGACGGAAAAGACACTCGTTTCCCCTTTCAATTGGCACTGATTTATTTCGATTCCTCTTTGAAGGGAGAAACCTGGGCCGGCAAAATGAATTCCGGTTATGAAGATGTGGAAACCGCTTTTACTTTGTTGGATATGATTTTGCAAAAGGAGCCTTATAATATTCCAGCCAGATTCGCAAAGGCAAACTTTCTCTATCAAGTAGGCAAAACCTCTCAAGCAAGTTCCGAATATTTCAAAATTAAATCTTACCTGGAAGAGATGAAAGCGAATGGGGTCATCCGGGAAAATTTGGAAGAAAATTCATCTTATAAAAACGTTCTCAAAAATTTAGAGAAGCTCAAGGACCAGAATTCGAACCCATGACCCCTTGTGTGGGTGCATTCTGAAGTTTTTTTCTCTCATCCTAATATCTCCCGTATCTGCCACAAAACCGGAATTTGGCGCAAATCCTTTTCTCTTTCCGAACTTTATGAAAAGCTAATTCCTTTTTTGGATCGAAAATGGGTCTTTTCTCTTGAGCAGGAATGTTCTCGTTTTTTGGATTCGAGGGAAGCGAAGGGATTAAAATTTATTTCCATATTCGATCCTGCTTATCCTTCCCTTTTGAAGGAAACATTCGACCCTCCCTTAATTCTTGCCGTAAGAGGTTCGATTTCCGTATTTCAAAATAAATTGATTTCCATTGTAGGAACTAGAAAATCTTCTCCTATATCTCGTTTGGCGACTCGATTTTTAGTCGCTCGTTTGTCCGAGGAATTTTCCAATCTGACGATTGTGTCAGGAATGGCTTTGGGAATCGATAGAGAATCGTTTCTTGCCGCTTTGGATTTGAACATTCCCGTCTTAGGTGTGTTGGGAACCTGCCTCGATCAGGAATATCCTCCAGGGAACAGAGATCTTTATGAAAGAGTAAAAAGAGAACCTAACTCTTCTTTGATTTCCGAATTCGTATTTCCTACTCATCCTGCGAAATGGACTTTTCCGAAACGCAATCGTTTGATTGCCGGTCTTTCCTCTCATGTATATATCATGGAGTCAGGCAAAAGATCGGGAACACTTTCCACCGCTATGAGTGCTCTTTCGGAAAACAGAGAGATTCATGTTTTCGATCATATCCTGCAGTACGATAACGAAGGAGGAAAAAGACTTTTGGAGGATGGAGCAGGTTCTATCTCTTGGGAATCATTGTCACAAAACAAAGGTTATTTTTATCACGGGAATGAGGAGGACGGAAGGATATCCGCAAAAGAATGGAAATTGGAGGAAGGAAAAAGAAGAAAATGGATGTATGAGAAAGGAGCGGTGCCTTTGGGAAAAGGCACCTATTGGATGTTTAACCCTTAAAAAAATAACCAGCCACGGTCGCAATCACGTAAATGATGAGAAGGAACACGCCGAAAGGTCTTTTGATTTTATCTTTGGAAAAGAAAATTCCCAAACGGAAGAGAACAAGTACGATGAGCATTGCAGGAAAATAAAATTGAAAGAAGTTCTTCGGAGCAAGTAATCCCGGGCTTGTCACCGCTGCCGCAGCTCCTGTTACAAAAAGAACGTTCAATATGTCCGCACCGATGATGTTTCCCACTGCCAGTTCGGAATGTCCTCTTCTGGAGGCTTGGATGGCTGTCACAAGTTCGGGAAGAGAGGTTCCGAAGGCGACTAAGGTGGCTCCGATAATGGAATCGGGAATTGATAGTCTAATCGCAGTTTCTTGCACGGAAGGGATTAAAATTTTGGAAGAAAAAATCACCACTCCTATCGCAACCGCAAGTTTGATCAGGATTTGCCAGAGAGGAGAACTGTCCATTTCTGTGACATCATCTAATCCTGCTTCTGCCTCTCCCGGTTTGGAACGGGACCATTTGATGCTAAGATAGATATAAAAACCTAACAAAGCTAAGAAGAGAAAACCTGTTTCTCTAGAAACCAATCCGCCTTCTGTCCATGCCGATTTTACATCGAGCCAAGGAAGTGCCGCAAAAAATAAAAGGAAACCGGAACCTACTTGAATCCATCCTTGTCGATTCACCAATCGTTTATCAATATCAGGTGGTGAGATCAGAATGGCGATTCCTAAAATCAAACCTGTGTCACAGATAATGGAACCCACTGCATTGCCCAGGGCGATCCCTGGATTACCGTCCAAAGCGGAAAGTACGGAGACGGAAACCTCCGGCAATGTGGTACCTAAGCTGACGATTGTGGCACCGATGATCATTTTGGGAACTCCCCATCTTGTGGAAAGGGAGACTGCTTCGTCTACAAGTACATCGGCCGCTTTTCCTAGAAATAGGATGGAAGCGATGATCACCAAAATTAAAACGGGAAGAGGAAAGGCTTGAAAGCTGGCTTGTAAGAATTCATCCATGGATAAACGCCAATTTATGATCCGCCTAAACCAAAATCGACTCTTTCTTATTCTTCTTATCACGTTCTCTTTTCCTTTGTGGGCGGATCCGAAACTTCCGAAAGAACCCCTTTCTCCCGGCTTTCCGGGAGAGGAAAAAAAGGAGGATCGGGATGCAAGAGGAGATACGAAACGTTCCGTGGTTCAGACACTGACTCTTTGTGACGGCAGAACCGTGAGGGGGGAAACGGAAGGATTAGGAACCGGAATTTCTTTCCAACATCTTCGAGACGGAATCGAATATAAGAAGACTTTAAAATGGGAAGAGGTGGAATCCGTTCGCATCGATTCTTGGGAATTGAAACAAAAGAAAGAAGAAAAAAAAGGAATCAGTTACGAAGCTCTTCCTAAAAAAGTGCGCATTCGCACTCGATCCGGAGAAACGTTTTATAAGGAAACAGGACTTTCCGATCTTAAACTTTTGAATTTGGTGATTCAAAATCAAAATGGAACCGCAAATTTATTTACTTATTGGATCGATCTCAAGTTTGAAAACGGTGCTTGGTATTCAGGTCTTCCCGCATTGAAGAAAGAAGGTTTGGTGCGGGAAGATTGTTTGAAAGATGTTGTGAGAATGATCGAATGGGAATGAGAGATTAAACTCTTTTCTTTGGTAGATATTTATAATATTCCATTTCCAGTGTATTGATTAGGAAAGTATAATACTTCACTAATTTTTTATCGAATTTCTTTTTGTTCATTTCTTCCCGATAAAAATCAGCCAACTGACTCCGAAAGAGTGCCGTCTTCATATCATTTCGATTGATGAGAATCGTATTCGGCATATCTCTGATTGCAATGTCATCAGGAACGATGATGGTAGAGACAGCTTGTAAAACCGCATACTCGACAGTGGATGCGATTTTATCTTCGTCTTTCTCTTTCGCAAGAGTCATGTTGTTCCGTTTGATGTTGTCTAGGTTTTCGTAGATTCTTTTTTTCAAAGATTTAGGATCCAATACTTTGTCCGTGATCTTATTGAATCGTTTGGGGAATACGAAATTGTCCGCCGCTTTGAAGATGTGAGCGAGTTTTTCTTCTTTCTGTCCTCCGGAAGAATCCTCGTCTGAGGAAGAAAAAGATGTGTTTGCCGATGCAGAAGAAGGTTTCCCCCAGTCGGAAACTCCGGGAAACTTCCCCGAATTTTTGATGTCTTCTCTGATCTCAGAAGTGGTTTTCTCTCGAAAGAAAATGGCGGCGAAAAAACCTGCTGCTATAGAAAAAGGAACTCCGAAGAAAATAGGAACCGCAGATCTCAGATAATAGCCGGCAGTAACAAAGATTAAAGTAGATACGATAAAGGTTAAAATTCCGGGGATGACATTGAATCTGCTTCTGATTTCATCCGATTTCGCCTTTTCCTCTTCTTCCTGCTCCATATTGCGGACTTCCGCATTCATTTTGGCGATGATGTCCGGCTTGAGTTTTCCGTTCAGTTCAGGATGTTTAGGATTGGAAAGTCTATGATTTATAATTTTAGCGTATTCTAATTGTTTTTTGTATTCCGGGTTTGATTTTCCCTCGAAGGCAAGTTTGTGAATGACTGCCGCAAGATAACCGTGATCGACCACATAGTAGGCGCTGGAACCATCGGGGCGTTTTTCTTCATAATAGGAAAAATCGGAAAAAACGTCGTCTTTCAGTCGTTTTACATATTCTGTTGCTTTTTCTTTGGAAGTGATTCCCGCTTTTGCTACTTCTTCTTCGAAATCGATTCGAAACAAGGTATGATTCGTTTTTGTGAATTCTGGAATTTTTGCGACCACTGCTTGTTTGACGGTAGTATAAATGTTGTCGTCTTTTCTATGAATGACGGAACCTTTTTCTTCCGTAAGTCTTTTTAGAATCTTTAAACTTAATTCGACCGTTTCTTTCAGAACCAGGATTTGATTTCCTTTGCCGGAAGGATAAGGGAATGTTTCGATGATAGAGATGAACTTTTTTACTTTTTCTTCCGGGTTCATCTTCTCCGCATTGTTTGCGAATTTAGGCTCTGAGAAATATTGATTCAAACGATCTAAAAAGCCTTCGTAGTTATTTTCTTTCGCCACTTTGACGAGAGTTTCTTTTACGAATGTTTCCAAACCGTCTAACTGAGCTAAGATTTGGTTCACGGTTTCAGGAAGTTTTTTGAAACTTCCGTCGGAATGAATCTCTAGTTCATCGATGACTATATGATAATCGTTCAGAATGGGAAGCGCCGAACTATTGTTTTTTGCATAATTTACGAAATCTTCCAGGAAGTCCGTCATGGGAATATAAGGAACATTCCCGAAACCTTTTCGGATGAGAGAAGATACTTCCGCTTCCAGACTCGCAAGTTTGGGATAAAGCCAGGTTTGGCCTTCCTTGTTTTTTTGAAGAAGAATGCTTCCCGGATTTTGTTCGTCCCAGTTCCGTCCCTTTTTTCCCCGATTGTCCAGGAGCATTTTTGCAAGTTCTTGTGAAAAATGAAAACATGCCTGGCGGTAAGGAATGGTATCGGTTTTGTTTTCTTTTTGAGGAGCGATCAGAGCGATTTTACTGGAGATTTTATTTCCGGATCTGATGAGATAAGGATATGCATAAGCGACTCTGTTCTGACCTCTGTGATCTATATCCAGAATTTGCCTTAACGCTTGATAGATGGCTTGATCGGACTTCGCTTGTCCGCTTAGGTTATTGTATTTGCCCAAAGCCTCGGGGATTTTGTCCAGAGTGAGAAGGTAAGATGCGTGTTTTTCCCTGCTACCGTGTTTTTCGATTCGTTTGTGCCAGTCTTTCAGTTCGTCTAATATACATCTGGCGGTGGGAGTCAGTGTTCCGATCGCATCGGACAATTGGATATAGGACTGGGAACTGGTGTTGCGTACTTCTTCCGCACCGGCTTGCTGGGAAACCGAGGTAGTGTCCGTTAAATCTATATCGTCTTGGTCTGGCATTATGTTTCCGATGAGTTGCGAGCTACTATTTCTGCGATGATTTTCGCCCCACGGGCTATTTCTTCCTTGTCACGGCAATATGTCAAACGTATGCACTGTTTGGTGTGTGAAAAATCAGTGGTTAGGCCGGGAAAGAAATAATGTCCGGAGACAATGTACACATCCCTTTCCTTACAAAGCCTGTACAGTTCTTTATTTGTGATTTTTAACCGAGGAAAATGAATCCATAGGAAAAAACCTCCGTCCGGCTCATGGAAAGAGTATGCTAAATTTTGTGACAAAAAAGCTTCTTCCAGAATTTGGACTGCGATTTTGGATTTTTCTTCGTAATACGGCCGTAAGATGGTATTCGCCGTTTTTACCAAAGTGTTTTCTTTCCAGAAAACCTTAGCAAGAGAAAGTCCCAGATTCCCCACTGCCAAATTGCCGACCGCTCCGAAGGAGGAGAGTAGGGAGATGATTTCCGCATCTGCAATGATGATCCCTGTCCTCACTCCCGGCAGACCCACTTTGGAAAAACTCAGAGACAAAATCATTCCAGGCATCCAATGGATCGGTTCTGCAGCGCCGATCAGATTCGGGAAGGGGTTGCCATAAGCCAAATCCAGCAAAAAAGGGATCTTATATTCCTTTGTTTTTTCATAGAGCCAAAGGGTCTCTTCTTTAGAAAGCACATTGCCAGTAGGATTGGTCGGTCGGGAAAGAACCACGCATCCTGCGGAAGCAAAATCCAAATTTTCTTTATCTAAGCCGTAGCGAAATCTATGAGCCCCAGTGGACAATACTTTAGGAACTACGGATGAGAATACATTGTCTTCCCACGTCTGATCCGCATAACCGATGTATTCCGGGACAATGGGAAGTATGATCTTTTTAAAACTACCGTCCTCCATCGTTCCCGAAAAACAGTTCAATAGGTAGGAATAAGCGTTTTGACTCCCGTTGAAAAAAGCGATGTTTTCTCCTCGAATTTCCGCCCCTAGATGTTCTTTCAAATATTCCGCTGTGGCGTTGCGGATGTCGTCGTTTCCGATCGGAGAAGAGTATTCACCAAACATCGATTCAATTTCGCCGGAGGAAATTAATTGTAAAAGGGCCTCTTTGTAGATCTTTTCCACTTCCGGAATTCTGGCAGGATTTCCTCCTCCCAATAGGGAAGTGGTTCCTTTGGGTTTCCCTAAAGCGGAGCCCAAGTCTTCCATCAAGCTCTGGATTCCGTTCGAACCGGTGATTTTGCGGGCAATTCGGGAAAGAAGCATGGTTTTTGGCCGATTCCTGGGGAAAATGAGCGCTAAAACCTCCTATTTTCCTTTCCTAATCTGTGGTACAAGCAAAAATTATGTTCTCATAACGAAAAAGGAAGTGACATAATTCCAGGAAACCTTAGGAAAGAGACATAATAAAGGAAATATGTTGGATGAGCACGGATACAATACAAAGACCGTTAAAAAAACAAAAAGAAATAGAATTTCACAAACCCACTCTCTCAAGAGAGGATTTAAAAGGGGTTTTGGAGTGTTTGGTAGACGAACATCTCTCCACAGGTGAAATCGTAGAGCGGTTTGAAAAATCGTTTTGTCATACTTTTAAATATAAACATTCAATCTCCTGCAACTCTTTGACTTCTGCATATCATTTAACCTTGCTTGGGTTAGGTGTTGGAGAAGGCGATTCAGTGATTCTTTCCAGCTTCGCACCTGTTGCCGCTTTGGATGCGATTTTTCTAATCAAAGCGAAGCCGGTTCTTGTGGATTTGGCAAAAAATTCTTTTTTCCCTGATGCGGAGGAGTTCCGTAAAAAAAGAGAAGCTCATAATCCTAAAGTTGCGGTTTTCGATCACAGTTTCGGTTCCTTGATCAATATCGCCGACTATGAATTAGGTGAAACGATTGCGATTGAAGATTACAGTGAAGTGATCGGAGCTACTTCCGAAAAAATCACAGTAGGAAGACAAAGCAAAGTTTCCATTTGCGGTTTAACTGCTGAAAATATGATCACTACCGGAAACGGTGCAATGATCACCACAAACGATTCCAGTTTGGCAACCGCTTTACGTTCTTTGAAATCGGATCGTTCTTCCAAAAGAGTTTTAGGAGAACCTAAGTTTGATTACAGCCTAATCGACTATCAAGCCGCTTTGGGAATCGAACAGCTTTCCAAATTGGGAGTGATTCTTGAGAGAAAGAAAAAAATCGCACAGGCTTATCTGCAAGCGGTTCAAAACTCAAGACTAGAAACTTATTTCGCTCAGCCGAATGAGGATACATTTCACCGTTTCCCTATCGTCGTTTCCACTCAAGGATATGAGGAAGTGGAAAGATATTTCAAGTCCATTCATATCGGAACGCAAAGAACGATCACTGAACCTTTACACAATATTCTGGAAGAAAATAAGCTGGATTATCCGAATGCGGAGAGACTCTATCAAAGAGGCCATTGTATTCCCGTCTATCCTAACCTAACAAAGGATAATGTGCAAAGAATTGCGACGGCAATCCGCAGAATTTACTGACGGGTAAACGCCACGCATTTATTCTCTCTCGACCCTTTATTTGAGTATCTCCTCTTAGGAGGAGATTTTCGTCCCGATTCCGCCTTATTACGAAGAAGTTTCTCTTTGGAGAAACTTTTCTTTTTTCTTTCCCGCCCGGAGGATTTGATTTTAGTCAAGGATGGCCTTGATCCTAATCTGCTTGCCGACTGGAAGGAGTTAGGTTGGGAGATGGGAACGGAAACAAAGGAAGGTTTTCTTTTGCCGGAAGATCTCTCCTTAGTGGAGTGGGGGCAACTTCATAATTTTACTGACGGAAGTTTGGTGATAGACCGGTCTCTTTTGGAAAAATCCTCATATCTCAACTCTAAATTGATACAAAACGATTGGAAAGAGGATTCAGGTCTTTCCCCTCTCTGGACCAAACGAATCTCTTCCGAAGATTCTCTCATCGATTTTCTCAATGAGCTGGAATCTCCGGTCGTTTTGAAGAGTGAGTTCGGTCTGGCAGGAAGAAATCAGATCGCTATCACAAGTAAAAGCCAGTCTTGGAAATTACAACAAATTACAAAACGTTTGTTCCGTTATCCGATCTTAGCGGAAGAATGGGTAGGTGAGTCACGGTTTTATGATTTTTCCACTCTTTGGGATTTTTCGAATACAGGGCCTGTTTATTTGGGAAGCACGGAAATGATCGTGGAAGAAGATGGAACCTTTCGAGGTATCAAGATGAGTCCTCAGACGGAAATCAATTTGGTGCCTTATCTGGACCTTTGTTTTCATACCGTCAAAACTGTTTCTCGAACAAGTGAATTTTCTCATTTAGGCCCTGCGGCAATGGACGGTTTTTTATTTCGTTCCCAGGAAGGCAAAACGGTTTGTCAGCCCATGTCTGAAATTAACTTTCGTTATTCGATGGGACGGATTTTATACGAGATCCGTAAAAGAAGATTGGTAAAGGAATTCGAATCGGGGATTTTATTTTTACCTCTTTCCAAAATCAGATCCTGGTCGGAATGGGCATGGATTTCCAAACTAAGAAACGATACGAACTCTGTTTTGTTTTATGTGACTCCCGCCAGAGATGAAAGAGGAAAATTATTTCAAAACGTAGGGTTGTATTATGAGGCGAACGAACAGATGGACGGACCTTCTCTCTTCGCTAAGATAGCGGAAGAGTGGCAGGCTTTGGGAATGTAATTTGTTCATAATTTTTGCGATGGTTTTATTTGTTTTTAGGAAGGACGGGAAATGGAAATGAACGATTTAAAATTAATCTATGTTACCGTAGGCAGTTTGGAAGAAGCCAAAAAAATCGCTACAACAATCGTTTCTGAGAAAAAAGCTGCTTGTGCGAACATTTTGCACCCTATGACTTCTTTTTATTTTTGGAAGGGGGAACTTCAGGAAGATTCCGAAATCGTTTTGATTTTTAAAACCAAAGAGGCTACGGTTGGATCTTTAACGGAAAGGATCAAGGAACTTCATTCTTATGAAGTCCCTTGTGTGGTCAGTCTTCCGATCGAATCGGGTAACACTGCTTATTTGGATTGGATTCGAAATTCAGTATAAAAATCGGAAACTTTTTGATAGAGAGACTCTGCGCCTAAAGAATTTTTCCAATCGATAAACGGTTGGGGCATATCCACGGAAGACAACCAAGGAGTGCAAGGGCATTCCTTAGGTAATACCATATTTCCTAAAAGGCTAGCAACTGTTAAATCAACTCTTCCGAAAGATTTACCGTTGAAGAACTTGCGTTCTGAATAAATTTTCTTCAACTCGTCTGTGCTTTGTCGAAAAACCTCTTTCACTGCTTCCGTGTTTTTAGGAGTCACTTTGTACCTTTTTCTGAGAACAAGTGATATGAGGTCGAAATGTTCCGGGGGGCCGACAGTCACAGGTTTAGGCAGGGGAGTCAATTGAAACAATTTGCCTATGATCTCAGGATGTTCTAAGATAAAACTATAGAGAATGGTTTGCAGACTTTTTCCGATTTGTGTATCGATTTTGTTTTCCCATTCTTTTTCTTCTTCCGTAGCCGGTTCGGCAAAAGCTTGTCGTTCCACTAAATCAAGAATTGCACCTGATCCTTGTATTACGGTCTCGCCGTTTTGTAACACCGGGACATAAGCTTCCGATACGATCGGTTTTAAGATTTGGACATGGGTTCCGGGAATCAAAGGTTTCAATTCGTAGTCGTAAGAGGCAAGATCCAAACCCCATCTGGCCTTTTCTGAGAAGTGGGAAATCGGGAATATGTATAGCAGTGGTTTCGTCATCAAGAGATGAGCCTATTCCTCTTTTGGAAAGAGTCAAGTTCTAAATACGAGGCTTGTTCGATCTGCATTGGTCGTTTTATAATAAGGTCCATCGAACCAAAGAAACCAGAGGTTTGCTCCAGACAGGGATCGGTTTTTTGAAGAAAGGTCTTTTGGGAAATAGAATGAACAATTCCAAAGGATAAAGTTTATTTTCTTCTATTAATTTTTGTTTGTCGGTAAATGCGGATAGTTTGTCCGGATTTACCACAGTATACATGGAAACTAATCCTGAATCTTTCCATTGAAAGGATCTAAATCCGATCGGTCTGCCGTTTTCATAAGCCAAGATGGATTCGGAGCCGTTCGCTTGCACCATATAGTATTCTAGTTTGCGTCCTTTTTGCAGCTCGTTCGTTCTGATTAAGTAAGCAGCCACTCTGAGTCTTCCGAAGAGAGGGATTCTTGCCGCATGCACTTTGCCTCCTCCGTCCGACCAAATAGCGATTTCTTCTTTTAAGTAAGGGATGAGTTTTTCAGGATTCCCTTCCGAGGAGGCGATGAGGAAGCGATGCATCAGGCTTCTTCTTTCTTCTTGGCCGGTTACGAATTTTTTCTGAGACGATTTTAACGTCTTTTTTGCTCTAGTCAATGTTTGGCGACAAGCGTCTTCCTTTTTGGAAACCGCTTTTGCGATGAGGGAATAATCCAATCCGAACGATTCTCTCAAAAGAAAAACAGCTCTTTCCACAGGATTTAACTTTTCCATCAAATGCAGAAAAGCCAGATCCAAACTTTCCGGATTCACTTCTTCCTGAGGATCGGGGATCGGTTCTGCAAGCCAAGGACCTATATAGGTTTCTTTTTTTCTTTTGGACTTGCGGATCGAATCTATGGAGAGTCTTGTTGCGATCGTACACAAAAACGCCTTAGGAGACTTGATTTTTCCCGTAAGGGATTTTTGCCACCTAAGGAACGTTTCTTGGACAATATCTTCCGAATCGCTGATGCTTCCCGTCATGCGGTAGGCGATTCCGAAGATAAGTCCTTTGTGTTCTAAAAATTCTTTTAGGCCTTCCATAGATAGAAGTTAAAGTATTTTTCCATTTTCATAGAGAAGATGGTTAATTTGCAAATGGTTTCTTTGATTCTCGCAGCAGCTTTTGCTTTCCAAACGATTCCAATGGGAGTGTCGTCCCGCAAAGAAGATTGTACGACTCCGTCTTTTCTTCCCAAACTTACGTTTCTTCCCAGGTATGCCAGTGAAAACGGTTTTTCACCTAATTTTGATTTTGCGCCTAGAAGAAAACTGAGTCTTTCTGCCGCATAGATTCCCATCGGCATGGCGGAAGCACATGCCATTCTAAGATGGCTCCCGCTAGGAGAATCGACTTGAATTCCGTCTCCCGCCCCGATGATTTCAGGATGAGATTTACATCCCAGAAATTCGTTCACCAGAATTTGTCCTTTGGGATTGACAGGGAGAGAAGATGCCGAACCCACAGGCGAGGCTTGCAATCCGTTCGAGAATATGCATATATCGTGTTTGAGTTGGAATCCTGCGCTTGTATGTATGCTTCCTTCGCTGAAACTTGTCACTTTGGTATCTTCCAAAATATTTACTTGATTCTTTGTTAGATGGTCGATCATCCAATTTCGTGCCGCATCCGAAAACCCGCTTCCTAGTTTTCCGTTCTCTATGATAGAGAGTTCCGAATGGGGAAATGTTTCCGCAAGTTCCGCCACCGTTTCGATTCCACTGAGTCCCGCACCTATAATGGTGATCTTCGGTTTGGAAATTTGACGCAATACCTGGTTCATTTTTCTGCAATCTTCCACTTCCGCTATGGAAATATAATTAGGCAGATCGGGATTTGACGGTAGTTTTTGAACACCTAACGCATAAATCAGATAGTCGTAGGAGAGGGTTTCTTTGTTCTCTAAAAGAATTTCTTTTTTATCTCCGTTGATTTTATCGATTTTTCCCAATTTGAGGGTTATTTTTTTATGTAGCAAATCGGAGATAGGGTATTCTTTTTTTAGGTTACCAGCTAACAACTGATGGTTGCGAATTCTTTCCTGAAAATTAGGTTTGTCCGTAATGAGAATCAATTTGAGGGGCAACTTTTTTCTAGCGAGTCGGTTGGCTGCAAGAATTCCTGCGTAACCTCCTCCTGCAATGATGATGGTTTTTTGGTTTTCCATGTGATTTCCTCTGTTTGCAGTAAAGACGTTTCTGTTTTCTTTTTGTGACAGAGGTTAGAAAAAAAATCTAAATTTTTTGCACAATCGTTTGACAAGTAAATTTATGTTTAGTATATTGGCTATGGGCTTTCCAACCAACCATTTTGATCGGAGGGAGTGTCTTTTGGGTTCGCTTACTTTCTCAAAAGAGCTTCTCCCTCCTATTTTTTTACATTTCCCTGCCATCCAATTGAATCGATTTCTACCTTCTTCCTCCGTAGTAATAATTATTGTAGCGTGAGTGGGCCTGAGGGTATCCCCAGGCTCCTCCTCGACTTCCTTGCGAATAAAATCCTCTTCTGGAATATCTATGATTGTAGTAATCTGCCTGTTCTCCCATTCGAATTTCGTATTCGATTTTTCCCCTTTCCTGTGCATCCATACTGGCGACTGCATTTCTGAATGTTCTATCTCTCAAAATCGTACAGGGCTCCATTCTGGGGAATGTGTAGTATCCATCCGGTGGAAGTAAACATTCCGTCGTATAATATATTCCCGAATTCTTCCTTGAGTTTTCGATGTATGTTTTGATTTGTTGATCCTGCCAATCGGCTTTTTTCATCCATCTATCATTGAATTGTATGGACATACATCCTGAAGAAAAGCCTTGAATCAAAATGCTTAGGAAAATAAAATATTTCCTCGTTGGCAATGAAAAGCACATGGATTGAATTTAACAGTTTGTTCGGAAATTTCCATAGGGGATTGCCGAAATTGCGGATTACCACTATAAGAGGGTTTAGGTTGATTTCAAAATGAATAGAAACGTGTTTTTATATATTCTGATCTTCTTTTCTTTCTCGCTTTCCGCACAAAATGCAAATAAGGAAAAGGCGAAACAAATTTATGATAAGATTCCTCCTAATGTTTGGTTGGAGGAAAAAAAGAATTTAGGAGTAAGTCTGGGTAGGATAGGAAAGGATGCGGAAGCTTACATTCATTTACTATTTAAAGCGGATAGTTATTGGGATCGTTTGGCGGGAGTTTCCGCAGCTTCTGTTTATTCTTCCGACTCAATAGACTCGGCATTGGTTCAATTGCATTTAACGGATCATATGGTGGAAAGAGAAACGAAAGATTTGATCGCTTCTCAGCCGAAGCGTTTTTCGAAATTTCTTTATTCTATTTGGAATGGGAAAGGAAAAAAGGAAGATCGATCGAAAGTTCTTTATCTGCTTGCCGAGTCAGATGCTTCGGATGTGATCTCTCTTTTGAAAAAGGAATCTTCGGATTTGAATTCCGAATTTAGAGAAACTGCATTTTCTCTTTTGACCGATAAAAAGAATTTTAAGGATGAGGGATTCATTCGCTCTTTTTTAGAAGATAAAAAGCTGCGTTTGCTCGTATTGCAGCATATTTACGAAACGGGTTCTCCTTCCGACAAAACCTTGATGTATGAGATTCTCAGAAAGAAAAAATCGGAATGGGGAGAGTTCACCATAGCTATCAGCGCTATCAAAAAATGGGGAAAGTATTCGGAACAAGAATCTGAATATTATAAAACTCTGACGGAAGAAAAAGACGAATCTAAAAAACAATATGCGATCCATTTGCTCGGAGAGATCAGATCCGAAGCGATTAGAAAAGAATTATGCGAACTGGCGGGATTCGGAGCCGAGCAAGAGTTAAGATTGGTCGCTGCAGAAACTTTAGTTCCTTACCAGGACATTGGCAATCGTCCCTGCTTGAAAAGAATTATCAAAGAAAAATACGAATCCAGAAGAAGATCTCCCGATGTAATCGATGTATTTGCTACGATCATTACCGCAGGTTTTTCCAATATCATTCAAGGAATGAGGGAAAACAAATCCCAATCCGATTTTTTAGGGAGACAAAATGAGATCAAAAAACATCTTCAATTCTTAGAGTTAAAGGCGGAAGGGAAGTAATTAATTTATGGATAAATCAATCAACGTTTTAGGCGGCCCTTTGCAGCCTTGTTCCCACGAACCTATGACAGGTTTCTTTCGTGACGGATGCTGCAATACTTCGGATGAAGATTTGGGTTCTCATACGGTTTGCATCCAAGCGACGGAAGAGTTTCTGGTCTCTCAAAAAACTTCTGGCAATGATTTGATGACTCCTAGGCCGGAGTATTCTTTTCCCGGAGTCCGACCTGGTGAAAAATGGTGTCTCTGTGCCAGCAGATGGTTGGAAGCGTATCGAAACGGAGTTGCTCCTTTGGTATTTCTGGAATCCACCCATAAACGGGCGTTAGAGATTATACCATTGGAGCTTTTGGAAAGATTCGCTGCTGAGACGGAATCTTACTGAGTTTTAATAAAATTTTTCGCATACATCCTTGTTATATAGGATGTATTGCTGAGGAGTCTCGCCAATATCCCGTGAATAGGATGTTCTACCGGGTATATCTCCCGATACTTTTGGATTTCCAAGTTTTCTATTTCCTTGTCAGCCTCTTCCGCCGCTAAATATGCTTCTTTAGTGATTACATTTCGTACGTAATCGAAATCCTTCCATTCGTCCAGACTTCTGGATGGTGCGGTTGTTAGTGCAACAGATACCGGATGGCTGTTTTGTTTTTTGCCTATGATTTCTTTGATTAAGTAGTATTGGTATTCTTCGATCAAAGTGTGTCTTTCCGTTATGTATTCGATCATGTTTACTTTCGCAGAATCGAATCCGATCATCGATAAAAATTGAACCCCTACTTGTTTTCCGAATCCTACTCTGGGCAATACGGAGGAATGGTATGGCTGTGTGAGGTCTTGGAGATAATGGAGAGCCCATCCTGCAAAACGATGTCCCCAGTAAGGATGGCCCGTCTGAAATGCATATTGTGAAAGTTTGGTGAACTGATGGATTCTATATTCGGGATATGTTCTTTTTAGGAAACCCGCCAATGCGAATATCATTTTCGATTCATGAAAGAATCCCATGTGAAACGGTGCCTGAGAAGAATATTCTATTTTAGGATTTCCAAACGGTTGTTCGCCGAACCCGTACACTTGGCCGAACTCTGACTCATTGTCCTTGAATAGATATAGATCTAAATCGTAATCGGGTTCGTCTACTGCAGTGACAAGAATGTCCAGAGGGGAAACGGATTCCCCTTCCCTGAGCGGTAGAAATGCTTCATAAACTAATTTCCCTTTGTCATTCAGTGTAGTTATATTAGGAAGTTCTTTAGATGGTTTGGAAACGGGAGACTTCTCGACGGACTGTATGTACAAACTCGCTTTGTGCTGGGGGTTCACCCGAAGAGCGGTGAAAAATAGAAAAGGAAGATTTTCTTTTTTAGTTCCTGTTGGAGGTGTGAATTTTAATTTCGGATCCGGCTTGGGGCAGTGGGGAAGTCTTTCCGCAGCCCATTCGTCCGATTCATCCAATATCGCTTGAATTCCTTTACTTTCCTTACTTAAAAAAGAAGCCAGACTTTCCGCTTTTACTTTAGACGGAGGTGAAGTTTTCCAGTGATCCTTTAGGATAATGTGAGTGAGACCTGCATGATTGCTCCAAGCAAACATTGGTAAGGTGAATGTCAGCAGAAACGCAGCGATGGTTATATTTTTTTTCATTGAGTTTAATCTCCTCGTTTTTCTTGAAACGTTCTTCCGTTCCAAATATGATGCCTTTCATAATATTCGGTGGCGGATTCGTCTTCTATATCATAATTTCTTGATACTTCCAGTATGGTGTTCGGATGACCTTTATAGGTTTTTCTTTTGATTTTTGAATCTGCAGGTAATGTTTGATTGGGAAATACGAGCCAGGATTCAGCACAAGCAGGCGGATCGCAAGAACCGGCTAACCAAGAAAAATGGCCCGATAGTTTTCCTTCCTGGTCGATGCTGATGATGGTTTCATTTGTATAACCGTATTCTATTTCAGAAAAAACGAAATGTTTTAATCCGAACAATGTGCCCGGATTCGGTTTGAATGCGACGGACTCATAGGAAACGACTCCCCATGCTTCATTGCCTACCGGGCCAGGTGCCAGTTTGAGCTCGGAAATTACTTTCCTATCTTTGACGGACTTAAGTTCTATCCCTTCTCTGATGGGGCCTAGATTTCTTGCCAGGATCGTATGTTTGCCTACTGTGAATTGATAGTCGGCAAGTAAGGAGCCCCATACGTATCCTTCTTCTTTGTCTGTTTTTATTTTATACCAGTATTCTTTGATTTTATCTTGGGTAAGAAGGGATTTTGTTTTTTGCAGCACTTTGACTTTGTCGCCTGGCTGTAACTTTTTGATGACTTTTGATTTTAGATCCGTTTTTTCTCTTATATTTACATTTTCACCAAACACGAAATAATCGGTGTTCTCTTTTTTTTCCGGAAGGATGTTGTCCCAGTGTCCTTCCGCAAAAATGGGTGTGAGAGAATGAAGTGAAATAAATACGCAAACTAGAACGAAACGAAAGGAAGACATAGCACTAAAAAAGATGATTTTCCTATGTTTCGTCGACTTCTTTTCCCTGACGAAGGTTTTTTTTCGTCTTCTCTCATCCGAAAATAATAATATGGATACCTAGATCGAGTGATCTTCGTCCAGGTATGGATCTCTCTGATGGAATGGTTTTAATATGATTTTAGCGCAACTTGCGAATCCTTATTCAATCGAGCAGATCAAGGTTTTGGAAGATAGGGTTAGTTCCTACGAGACCTGGGTATTTGTCCTAGTATTTTTTTCCGCCGTTCTTGCTCTTATTTCCATCATGCAGCGATTAACAATTGCTAAGTTAAAAAGAACTCATTCTTCACCCGAGAATACCGATTCTAAAACGAACAGTTTACCTGAAATTACTTCTCTTCCTGACGTTCATACGATCACTCAAACGGTTCCTTTGGGCACTGATTTTCCTAAAATCCAAGATTTATTGGAGCCTGGACTCGTTTATAAATTCGTTCTGCCCGGTAAATCCTTCGAAAAGATCATCACCATCGGTAAAAACGAAGGTACAATTCGTACTTTTTCTTCCGATCTTGTAGACTACCACTTAACCATTGTCATTAGAAAGACGGGTGAATTCGAGGCCGATTCCGAAGAAATCGCTGAATCGTATCATATAGAGCTACGCAGAGAGGGAAAGGTTTTGATTTCTTTGCCAGGTGAGTCCGGGTTGAGAGAGATGAATGCGAAAGAAAAGATATATGTCCAGAATTTTCCTGCGGAGGACGAGATTGTTTCTTATTCCGGAATTGAGAGCAAAGATCCGATTCGATTTCGTTTAGGGGAAAGATGGAATTCCGAAAATCGATTCATAAAAGGCTATTTTGAATTTCATTTTTTCAGTAAGGATGTGAATGGAGTGTCTCCATCCGGCAGTCATTCTCTTGAAAAACAATTTTTCCTCAGAGTTTATAAGGTTTATCCCGGTTATGATACCGCCAAACAACAACAAGATGGGTCCTTCCCTATGAAGGACTCTTTCGTAAAATCGGTTTAGTTTTTATTTCAGTTTGTGTCCGCTTGCATTTCCTAATCCATCGTAGGCGGCGTATTTATATAGATCGTGCAGAGTCGGAAAATTGAAGGCAATGGAGATGATGTCGTTCAAGGTTTTTTGGGATTCCACAAGACTCAATCCGAAGTGTATCAGCTCCGTTGCCTGAATTCCTATGATATGAACGCCTAATACTACTTGAGTTTTTCTATCGAAAACTAGTTTTAGATACCCTTCGTTCGCTCCCAGGATTTTACCTCGGGGCATATTCGCATAAAAGGCTTTTCCCGTGAGAATTTCTTTCCCTTGAGAAGATGCTTCTTTTTCGGAAACTCCCACCATGGAAACTTCGGGGATGGTATAAATTCCATAAGGAAAAATTCCTGCAAGTTTGTCGAATCCGTCCGTTGAGAACATATGTGTGACTGCGATCCTTCCTTGGTCCATACTTGTGCTGGCAAGTGCAGGAAATCCGATCACATCTCCTACTGCATATATATAATCGATGTTTGTTTGGTAATGTTCGTTGACTTCCACGGCTTCTCTTTTTCCTACTTTGACTCCGTTCTCTTCCAATTTGAGCCCGGCAGTTTTTCCGCTTCTTCCCGCTGCGAATAAGAACATATCCACTTCCAAGATTTCTCCTGACGTTAGGTGGATTTCGAAGTTCCCTTCCTGATCGGCCGGAGAATCTATTTTTTCTAGTCCGGAATTGAAGATCACTTGGATTCCGTCCTTTCGCATTTGTTCTACAAGGCTTGCTGAGATTTCGCTGTCTAGGAAGGGAAGAATTTCATCTCGCGTGTCTACCAGATAGATCGGAATTCCTATCGTTCCGAAGATGGTGGTGTATTCGCATCCAATCACTCCTGCACCTAATACGCATAAGGATTTTGGGAAACGTTTCAGATTGAGGATCGTGTCCGAGTCGTGGATTCTTTCCCCGTCAAAAGGTATGTTAGACGGACGGAACGGATAGGAACCTGTTGCGATTAGGATGAAGTCTCCTTCTATTTCCGTATTGGATTCTCCTGAGATTTTTACTTTATGGTTCCCTGCGAATTCGGCATGTCCGTAAAAAAGAGTTATTTTATGTTTGGTGATGTTTTGATTGATTGCATCCACTTCCGATCGGGTTACGTAATTTCTTCGGAAGTAAAAATCTTCGATGGAGGCGTTTCTACGCAGATCTTTGTCCACCCCGAAGATGCCTTTGTCGTTTTTGCCAGAGAGGAAGAGGGCGGTTTCTTTTAAAGTTTTGGAAGGAAGGGTTCCCGTGTGGACTCCCGCTCCTCCTGGAGCAGGTGCCATTTCGATGAGAGCCACTTTTTTGCCGAAGTAAGAGGCTTTGGCGGCGGCTTTTTCTCCGGCAGGGCCGGCCCCAATGACGATGAGATCGAAGTGCAGCATGCAGGGCTCCCTGGGTGAGAATCTTCGATCCCCGCCCTACATTGGGTGGGGCTGACCGCCCGCCACCCAATGCGTCTCTACTAACATGGTTTGTGTTGTTTGGCGATCCCGATTTTCGGTTTGGAAAAAATTATTCGAAAATGTTCACCTTTTTGCCCATTTAGTTGCAGAATTCTTTGATCGCCTCGTAAGCCTTCTCAAAACCCAGCTCCCCCGATTTGCTTAGATCCAAACAGCCTGTCTCTTTTTTCTCGAGAAAGATTTTAGACAGTCCTAAAAAAAGATATGCATCTGGAATTTCGGGGGTTAATTGAATCACTTTGCTATAATCTGCGATCGCTCCTTCATTATCTTCTAAGTTGTTTTTGGTTCTGCATCGGAAGACGAGATGACTGTCGTCATCAGGGTCTAGTTGCACTGCTAAATCTATATCTGTGAGAGCACCTGCAAAATCGCTTAAGCGCTCTTTTGCTTTGGCCCGGAATGCATAGGTTTCTGCGGTTTTTGGATCATACAAAATCGCATGATCGAAATCGGCGATAGCTTCCTTGTTTTGATTGAAAGCATACTTCAAAATACCACGTAATAGATAAGCATTTCCGTTTTCTGGATCTAATGCGATCGCCTTGTCGTAATCAACCAAAGCTCCTTCATAATCTTTGGTTTCGAATTTTACACTTCCTCGCGCAGAATGAGTGTCCGGGTTTTTCGGATCTAGTTTGATCGCTTTGTTGAACTCTTGAATAGCTTCTTTATAATTTCCTTCATCTAACTTAGAAACTCCTTGGCTGAAAGAATCTGTCGCTTGAGAGTGTAACGAATGAATGTATATTAGGAAACTAAGTAGCGATAGAAGGAGCTTTTGTCGGTTCATAATGTTCGAATTTACCTTATTCCTCTCATCTTTAGAGTTAGGATTGGGTGCGGGCTATAAATAAAACTTAAATAGGTTATAAAAAAGCCCGAGAGATTTCCCGGGCTTTTTGTTTTGCATCGATTCGTTTGAGTTCGGATCGATCGGTTTGTGAAAGAGTCGTTTATGCTCTTTCTACGATCATTGTTCCTGCGATTCCACCATGAGCGCAAGCAGTCACTAGAACTTTCTTTGCGTCTTTGTTTTCTTCGAAGTCCATGATCGCGTTGTGAAGAAGTCTTACACCTGTCGCTCCGAATGGGTGACCGATTGCAATGGATCCACCGTTCGGGTTGATTTTTTTCTCATCGAATTTTTTCTCCCAATCCAAACCTGTTCTGGTTTTGATTTCTTCGAGAGCCGCAACTGCAGTAGCAGCAAAAGCTTCGTGGATTTCGATGATGTCGATGTTTTCGATTTTTTCACCCATCTCTTCCAATAGAGATGTAGTCGCTTCCGCTTGTCCAAGACCCATAAGGTTTGGATCCACTCCGCGCATTTTAAAACCGGTTACATAGGCTTTCGCTTTCAATCCTAGTTTGTTGGCAGCTTCTTCGGAAGCTACGATCAGACCTGCTGCTCCATCGGAACGAGGGCTTGCATTGAAGATGGAAAGAGTTGGTCCGTGAGACTTTTTCAAGTAAGTGCCGTATTTCTCTTTGAATTGGTCAAATTTCATTTGAGGGTTATCAAAGAGGAGCATCGCACGACCCATACGAGTAGGGTTTTTTACAAGACCTTCTCTGAGTAGTACAGCTTCGTCCGCTTGCAAAGGATTTCCTTCGTCGTCTTTTACTTCCATAATGTACGGTTTGTAGCGACCTTCTTGCGTTGCTTCGAAAGCTCTTTTGAAAGATTCGTAAGCCACTTTATCTTGTGTTTCACGAGAAAGTGCATAGTTTTGAGCGAGGATCTCAGCAGTTACCTGCATACCGAAACTGGTTTCTCCATCGCCTAATCCGTCTTCAAGTGTATCACGAAGTTCTACACCTTCCGGAAGGTCGTTCGGAAGAAGTTTTACTAGAGAGTCTATGCTGTTTGTCTTTTTGTTCAAACGAGCATTTCTAACTACGAAAGGCATAGAAGTTTGGGATTCTTCCCCGATGACTAGGAAAACTTTTCCTTCGCCTAATGCTATTCTTCTTGTAGCTTCTGCAACCGCTTCCAAACCGGAAACGCAGTTGTTTGCAACAGTAAGGCAAGGAATTTCCATAGGAAGGCCGAGAAGGTTTGCGATCACTCTTGCAGAGTTAGGTGCATTAGAAAAACCTTCTCCTACGATCACTCCGTCGATGTCGGAAGGCTTAAGGCCGCTTCTTTTCATCACTTCTTCGCCTACTAGTTTTCCTAGATGGTGTCCAGGGTATTGAGCAAGAGCCTTGCCGATTTGGGCAAAAGGAGTTCTTGCAGGAGCTGCGATAACGACTTTTTGAGTTACTTTCATGTTCTGTCCTTTTGTTAAAAAATCTAAATTATTTAGCCAACCACTTCATCATAGAACGTAGTCTTTTACCTACGTCTTCGATCGGGTGAGCGGCATTCTTATCTCTTAAGTTTTTGTATTCAGGATAACCTGCTTTCGTATCTGCCATCCAACGTTTTGCAAAAGCTCCGCCTTTGTCTTTTTGGATGTCGTTTAACACTTCTTTCATGCGGGCTTTTACGCCTGCATCGATAATGCGAGGACCGCTTACGTAGTCTCCGTATTCAGCAGTGTCAGAGATGGAGAAGCGCATACGTGCCAAACCACCTTCATAAATTAAGTCGGTGATGAGTTTTGCTTCATGAAGGCATTCGAAATAAGCGATTTCAGGATCGTATCCTGCTTCTGTCAAAGTTTCGAAACCGTTCATGATCAGGTTGGAAATACCACCGCACAGTACAACTTGTTCGCCAAATAGATCCGTTTCCGTTTCTTCACGGAAAGATGTTTCTAAAATTCCTGCTCTTCCTCCGCCTACTCCTGCTGCATGAGCGAGTGCGCGTTTTTTAGCGGAACCTGTCGCATCTTGGTAGATAGCGATGAGGCAAGGAACCCCGCCACCTTCTGTAAATACGCGGCGAACTAAGTGTCCTGGACCTTTAGGTGCTACCATATAAACGTCTACGTTTTTAGGAGGAGTGATGAGATCGTAATGAATGTTGAATCCGTGAGAGAATACGAGAGCTTTTCCTTCCGCAAGATGAGGTTCGATCTCGTTTTTATACATATCCGCCTGAATCGTGTCAGGTGCAAGGATTTGGATGATATCCGCTTTTTTTGCCGCTTCTGCAACGGAATAAACTTCAAAACCGGCTTCTTTCGCTTCTGCAACCGACTTGGAACCGTCTCTGAGACCAATGATTACTTTTAAGCCGGTATCTTTCATGTTTTGGGCTTGAGCATGTCCCTGGCTTCCGTAGCCAATGACTGCGATGGTTTTGCCTTTTAATATATTTAGGTCGCAACTGTCGTCGTAATAGATATTTGCCATGGAGGGGCACACTTCCTAAGGAATGATTTTACTGATTTTTCCATTTTTTTGTAAACAGGGGTGGGAAACAAGAACGAATTAGGCCAAGTTCTTAGGCAGTTTTCTGAATCCGGTAATTCCCGAATAGTGGTTGCACCGAACGATTCCCGAAAAAGAGAATGGGTTTGGAGCGAAACAATGAAGTTGCGTGCCATTCAGATTCTTGTCATTTCCCTTTTGCATGCAGGCTGTGTAGGCGGTTTTTCTGCCCAACTTTCCAATGACCTTGATTTCATCGCTTCGATCTTCGGATTTTCCAATTCTAAATCCTACTATTTGGGAGGGACTGTTTCCGGGATGTCCGCCTCTATGTCCGGATTGCAATTGGAAACCTCCGGAGAGATCGTCACTATCAATGCAAACGGAACATTTAGGTTCACAAAGGAATTTAAAAAAGGGGATCAATTTGTAGTTCGAGTCTATCAGCAGCCCAGAGGAAGCGTAGGAGGGCAGTCTTGTCTCCTTGGAGGGAATGAGAGTACTTTCGGAGATGCTGATATTATGTCTGTTGTCGCCTCTTGTTCGGATGCAGCTCTTATCGAAATTTCTGTTACAGGTCTTGCCGGAAGCGGTTTCACCTTACTTAACAACGGCGGAGATTCTTTGACAGTCAGTGGGAGCGGAAATGTCACTGCCGCTTTTTCACAAACTATGACCGAAGGAACCTATAACGTCACAATGCAAACGCAGCCTTCGAATGTATGGCAAACTTGCACTCTTGACAGTGCAGGATCAAATACTGGAACTGCGGCACCTCCTTTCCCCCGTAAATACACAATCGCATATACTTGTGTGACCAATCAATACGCGGTCAAAGCGTACGTTACCAATCTTGTAACGACTCCTGCGCCTACGGGAACTTTGGTGGTTCAGGAATCCGTAGGAGGAGGATCTGCGGTAGACATCACTTCCATAACCACTTCCGCAACTGCAGCAACCCTCTCCACTTTATTCAGCGGATCTTCCTATAATATAAGCATCAACAGTTCTCCTTCCTATCACAACTGTAATGTGGTGGGAGCGACAGGAACAGTAGGAGGAGGAGATGTAATCGTTCAGGTCGACTGTGCCGCAAATAACGTTAGTGTCGGGGGAAGTATCTCCGGCCTTTTGGGAACAGGTTTGGTGATCACTGCGAATGGTGGAGGCGGACAAAATCAAACCATCACGGCAGGAAGCAGCACCTATGCCTTCAGTCTCGCACACGGAACAAGTCTTACTTTGACGATTTCTTCTCAACCGCAAGGGCCTACTTATTGGCAGACTTGCACTTTTACTGGGACAGGCACTGCAACTTCTTCGTCTTATACGATCGATGCGGGAAATGTCGCCGCGACCAATGCGATCAATATCCAATGTGTGAATAATGAATATTTGGTGAACCTTCAATTCACCGGAATCAGTGCGACAGATACCGGTACCATCAGTTTTGCGACCGGATCACAGACGTTAACTGCTGTGGATAGCACATCTGCACAGGGAATCGTTTCCTTTCCCACTGCCGTTTCCAGCGGTTCCACATACGGCGTCGTAATTACAGGAATCAGTTTTGCTGCGGCAGGTAATTCCAAATCCTGCACGGTGGTTGGCGGAACCGGAACCATTCAAAACTCTGCGGTCACTGTTACGGTCAACTGCAGTAATTTCCCTAGCGTTCACGTAACTGTGGCAGGTCATTATTCCAACTTTACCTTAACAGAAACGGCATTCAATAATTCCAGTCCTAGGACGGTTAATGCGAACGGATTGTATTCTTTTGTTATTCCGCAAAACAGCACTTATTCGTTAACTATGAGCACTCCTGTGGATCAAACTTGTACTTATACGAGTGGTTCCGCCTCTGCGATGATCGGAACCACATCTGCGAATGTCACAATCACTTGCAGTCCGATTGTGGCAGGAGTCACACCTGCGGACGGAGCCACGAATGCCGGTGGGAACGTAAATGTGGTCGTTATTTTTAATAAGGCGATCGCTGCCGGTTCTTTGACCTTCAACGGAGGAACCAAAACTTGCAGCGGAAACTTTCAGGTCTCTGCGAATGATTTTCTCAGTTGTGTTCCTATCGCCTCCATATCCGGAGGGGGAACGAACACGATCACTTTGAATATCAATGCAGGAACTCTTTGGTATGGAAGATCCTATAAGACTAAGGTATTGAATTCAGTGGCGGATACAGGCGGTATTTCCATGTCCTACCCTGCATCACCAAGCAATGGATATTTATCTTTGAACGGATTTAATACGGGTTATCTGCTCCATTCTTATGAAATGAGTGGAGGGAGTTTGACGAATGCAGGAAGTGCTGGAGGAAGTTTGGCCAACCAAGGTGGGTCTCCTCCCACAAGAGGTGTAGACGGAGATTCCGGTTCTGCGTATCGTTTCGATGGAAGTTCTCAGTATTTATCCGGTTCCGATTCCGGTCTTCCAGCGGGGGCATCTGCTAGAACTCTTTGTGCTTGGATGAATTTGGATAAACAACCTGTCCTTGCATCGGAAAAATTTCCTATTATCAGTTACGGAACCCAAAACACCGGCGAGGGAAGTGAATTAGTATATTCAAATATATCGGGAACTACTCTTTCTTTGTCTTTGACTGGATTCGGTTCTCCTAATTTGGATAGAGCTGTGACGATTCCTTTAAATACATGGGTACATACCTGCGTCAAATACGACGGCTCGAATGCTACTTTTTATGTGAATGGAAAGAATATCGCGATGCCTTCTGCGATCACTTTGGGAACCGTGCTCGGAGGAGGTTTGCAGATAGGAAAAAGAATCGGTACTTCCGATTTTTTTCCGGGAAGACTCGACGGGGTAAAGTTATTCGGAGCTTCTCTTCCTGACGTTCAAATCGGTTATCTTTCTACCCAGATTCCCGCAAATTTAAAAGCAAGATACAATTTGAACGGCAACGGACAAGATGTGAGCGGAAACGATTTCGATTTATCTTCCTCGGGAACGGTCACAAGTGTAGTGGATCGGTTAGGTGTGACCAACGGTGCTGATCTATTCAATTCGGGAAAGTATTCCTATCCTTCCGTAATTTCCACGTCCCTTTCTAACGTAACCATGACTGCTTGGATTCGACCAGTCGGTAGTTCTTATCCTGGAACGGAGATGGACGTCATCATCAATGGAGACAATAGCTTTAACGGATATGCGCTTTATTTAGATGGTGGGGCAGTCTGTGCCATCCGAGGTTCTATCTCCCTTACTTGTTCCACTGCTATCCTTCCTTTGAATGTTTGGAGTCATGTTGCGATCAGAGGATCCGGCAACACATGGGAAGTTTTTATCAACGGGATCAAAGCCAAAACCGATCCTAACCCGGGGAATGCTTCTTTGCCTACGAGTCCGGGAGTGTTTGCGATCGGAAACAATGCCCCCAATACCGCACCTTTTCCGGGAGAAATCGATGATGCGCGTCTTTATGAAACGGCTCTTTCTGATGCCCAAATACAAATGTTAGCTGGTTATTATCCTCATCAAACCACTGGCGCCATTGATACTGCGGCATCTAATCATAATTTATCCCTTCATCTACAGGCGGAACGTTTCGGTTACACTGCGGCTACCGGTAGCATCACTGCTGGAACAATTTGGAGAGATTCCAGTCCTGGAGCCAACGGTCATTCCACATCCACAGGCACTCTTTCTTATAATTTAACAGCGGTAAACGGGAAGATAGGGATTCAATTTGCTTCCGGTGGTTATTTTGGAAGCAATACGAACGGGTTTACGGGAGGCTCTTCCGTTGCGACCGCATATTATCTGTTCAAGACTCCTGCCACTTTGGCATTAGGGGCGCTCGCTACTTTTCAAGCTACAGCAAGCAGTTGTTCGGACGCACAATATGCATACATAGACGATTCCACTTCTTCCTTTGCGACCGGAAAATGTTTTTCTTCCGCTTCTTCTTCGAATGGACTTGCGGGGGGACAGGTATATATGGGAGAGTCTTTGTATGATGCGACTACTGTCAGTTCATTGTGGTACGGAGTGAACGGAGGAAGTAATTCCAGTGGACCGATTACCGTCGGGGCATTCAACGCGCCTTTGAATTATACGATCGGGTTCAATCACAGCGGACAGTATTTTGTAGACGGTTATATTTCAGAAGTGTTGTATTTTAAATCGGCGTTAAGTACTGCTGACCGTAATCTCGTAAGATGTTACCTTTCTTCTAAATACAATATTCCCGTGGGAAATATCTGCAATTAAAAGGATTTCAAAACTAGAAATGAACGACCATAATTTCAAACCTTCCCGTTGGACCATTCGGCTCAAATTGATTTCCATCATTTCTGTCATCATCATACTCGGCCTTTCCTCGATGATCTTTCTGGCTTCCGCCTATTTTAAAGATGATTCGGAAAAAAGAATCCAAGAAAACAATCTTCAGTTAGCGGACATTATCGGGCAAAAGGTGGAAAACGAATTTTACTCCATAGCCTATAAGATCAACAATATGGCGACCATATTGAAACAATCCTTAAAACAAGATCAAACTTCCGTTTTTACGGATTTGTTTTTTAGAAACAATCATGACTACATCTATATGGCTGTGGCGCAGGCGGATGGAGATAAGTTACTGGTCCGCAAAACCATTCATAACGAAAAGTATCTGAACGAGAACAATCTGACATTGGAAACGATCGAGCAGATGAACATCGCTTATGCGAACGATTTCCTGAGATCGGGAAGCGGTGCGACCTCCGTCATCAATGTAAGTTCCAGTTGTTTGAGTCCTTGTTTGGGGATGAGCATTCCTTTTGGAGATCCGAAAAATTCCGAATTTGTCATTTTGTATCTGGACGCTGTGGAATTTATGAAAGCGTTTCAATCCGCAGGAATCACAACTACTTATCTTGTGAATGATGCGGGAGATCTTTTGGCTCATCCCGATAGAGATTCTGTTTTAGCATCTAAAAATTTCATCAATGTTCCGATCGTAAAAACTCTTTTGGAAAGTAAAATCGACAACGGACAAAATAGATATTTAGGAACGGATGGTTTTTATCATTTAGGCTCTTTCAAAAAGATGAGTCTGGCGGGACTCGGAATCGTTTCCACGGTCAAGGAAGATGACGCTTTCGAGCAGGTTTATAACATTCAAAGAAGAAACATCTATATACTTCTTATCATTCTGAACGTTTCCGTCATTATAGTGTTCTTTTTTTCAAGAACGATTTCTTCTCCTATCATTCGTTTGGTGAGTGCCACAAAACAAATCGAAAGCGGAGACTTTCATGTGGAAATTCAGCCAGCCAGTAGGGATGAAGTTGGGATCTTAACCAATTCCTTCAAGGGGATGGCGCACGGTCTGGAAGAAAGGGAAAAAGTAAAAAGCATTTTAGGGTCGATGATCGATCCTACCGTGGTGCAGGAAGCAATGATCGATCTTGCCGCTTTGAAACGAGGAAGTGAAAAAACGATCACTGCCTTTTTCTCCGATGTGGCGGGGTTTTCCACCATCAGTGAACAGTTGAAATCGCAAGATCTTGCGGCCTTATTGAACGAATATCTCTCCGCAATGACCATCATCTTGAAAGAACATGACGGAGTTTTGGATAAATACATCGGGGATGCCATCGTAGGAATTTTTAACGCTCCTGTTGATGTCAGCGAACATCCGCTCAAGGCAGGAAAGGCGTCTATCGAAATGGTGAGAAAGCTGAAAGACCTTCGGCAGTATTGGATCAAAAACGATCTCTATACTCAAGAAGCCAGAGAGATGGATGCACGTATCGGTTTGAATACTGGACCGGCTAAAGTCGGTTTTATGGGAACGGATGCTCTCGCTTCCTATACGATGATGGGTGATACTGTGAATCTTGCTGCGAGATTGGAAGCAGCAGGAAAAGATTACGGAGTGAACATTCTTATCAGCGAAAGCACTAAGGCTTTGGTCGATCAGGAATTATTTACAAGAGAGTTGGATCTTGTGCGAGTGAAAGGGAAAAACGAGCCCGTGCGTCTTTACGAATTGATCGCTTCCCATTCGGATATAGATCCGATTCTAAAAGAAAGTGCGGAAGCTTATGAGAAAGGTTTCGAACTTTATTTGAAGAAAAATTTTTCCAAGGCAATCGCGAAACTCAACGAAGCGGTAAAAATCAAATCCCAAAAGTTCGGAAAAGACAAAGCGGCGCTGATGCTGATCGAACGTTGCGAAGAATACAAACAAACCCCTCCCGAAAAAAATTGGGACGGAGTGTTCACTAGAACTCATAAATAAAGATGAATTACAGTCGCAACGAAAAATTCTGGATCGTAATACAGCTCGCACTGCTGTTCGTATTCTCAGGATTGTTATACTATGATTTGAATAAAAGACTGGATGCAGGTGACGGAAAGATCATCGGCACGATCACTTTCAAACAAAGAACCGTACAAAGAAAATATTCCAGCAGAGTCGTTTGGGAGGATATGGAACAAAGTTTCCCTCTTCGCAACAGGGATTCCATTCGAACCGCAAATGCGGCAGACGCAGAGATTACGTTAAACGACGGAACGAAGATCAATCTGAGCGAAAACAGTATGATCTTATTGAATCTGGACGATGAAAAAACAAACATCGATTTTGCTTACGGTTCCGTATCAGCCAACAGTTCCGACTCACAATCTCCTTCAAAAATCAGCATTCAATCGGGAGACACTGCCGTTACTGTCGGAAGCGGGGATGTGAAATTATCCAAAGAAGAGAACAAAGAGCTATCGATTGCGGTTCAGAAAGGGGAAGCACAAGTTGTGTCCTCAGGTAAAGAGAGTTTAAAAATCGGTTCTGACGAAAAAGCAGTGTTAGGTGCAGGATCGGAAAAGATAGAGATAAAAAAATCGGAACTTAAGCTTGTCTCTCCTTCCGATCATTCTCGCTTTTTTACAACGGCGGCTTCCGTGCCGATTCAATTCGAAGTCCAAAAAGATTCTTCCCTTTCCGATTTGAAATTGGAGGTTTCCAACTCCAGCCAATTCAAACAGACCGTCGCAGTGCAGGCAATCACTGACAAACCATATTCTTTGTCTTTGAAAGAAGGAATTTATTATTGGAGAGTTTTGTCCGGCAAGGAAGTCAGCATCGTTCGGAAATTCAGTGTGATTCGTAATGTTCCTGTGAATCTGATTTCACCAGGTAACAATGTTAAGCTGAAGTCCGCAAATGAGAATGCATACGTTTCTTTTTCCTGGACGAAAAACGATTTAGCTTCCAATTATAAGTTGGATATATCCAGTTCTTCCGATTTCTCCTCAAATTTACAATCGACTACTTCTGTGACTCATTCTTTGTCTCTTTCTCTTCCTAAGGGCAAGTATTATTGGAGGGTGGGAGCATCGGTTCCACAGGGAGAAGTAAATACCAGAAGTTACCTGAATTCTATTGTTTCTTCTTTCGAAATCACGGAAGAAGACAAAAGAAAACCTCCTACACTTTTTAATCCTGCTCATAAGTCTTCCGCCTATACGGCGCTAGTGGAAAAGAAAGGACTTCCGTTCAATTGGTCTAAGGATTCTTATTCTTTGAGTTACGAGTTTTTTCTTTCGAACTCATCTCAGTTCGATTCTATCCTTCTTCAGAAAACGCTTCCCGGAAACTTCTTCGAACTGAAAGAAAAATTAAAACCAGGAATCTACTATTGGAAGGTGATCGGCAAATCGAAGGAAGGGATAGAGTCGGAATCTTCTTCCGCAAATTCTTTCGAAATCAAAGATATCCAATCTTTCCGAAGTTTTTCGCCTGAATCGGATGCGAATTATTCTTTGCCGGAAGTGACTGCGAACGGAGTGAGTTTCTCTTGGGAAAAACTTCCTTTTTTGGGGAACTATCAACTGCAGATTGCGGAAGATCCCGGCTTCACCAAACAATTAAAACCTAGCTTCGGAGCGAATACGAAAGTCATTCGGAAAGATATTTCAGCAGGATTGTATTATTGGAGAGTTTTTTTCGTGAACGAGTCTGGAGAAACTTTGCTTTCTACCAAAGAACAATCGTTTGTTGTTAGATATCTTCCCGAAGATCCTAAACCTTACTCTCCCAAAAACAATATCGTTCTTGCGGATACTTCCAAATCCGTTTTGTTTCAGTGGTCTAGGACGGGCGCGCTCCAATATGAATTTCGTTTGAGCAAAAAATCGAACGGTAAAAAAACAGAGATACTTACCAAGAATATCAATGAAAACGAATATTCTTATCCTGAATCAGGGACTTGGGAAAACGGAGAATACGAATGGTCTGTCACTTCCTTAGGAGAAGGGGGAGTAAAAAGTAAATCTGTTGTTTCCCGCTTTTTCGTCGGAGAAAGTACGGAACGAAACATAAGCGGAAGTTTGGTGGAGGGAATCGGTGCGGAATTGATTTATCCGATCAACGGACAAATCGTAAATCTAACTCATTCCAGTTCCATTCGATTCCGTTGGGCTGTTTTGCCAGGAATTAAAAAATATAAATTCTCCCTATCCGACGGTAAAAAGGAAATTTTATCCGTTCAAACAGGAAAACCGGAATATGTGTTAAACAAGTTAGATGTATTGGATTCTAAAGAGTTCCGATGGACAGTGGTTCCGTTAGACGGCGATACTCCATCTTCCGAAAAGTCCGGCACCTTCAGGGTTGAGTTGGATGCGATCAAAGAAGAAGTGGAAGTTCTCTCTCCGGATGTTCAGTATGGCGAATAAAAAAATTAAGGTTCTTATTTTTCTATTCGCATTCATCAATTATGCGATTTTTGCAGATGCCCCTCATACGATCCGATGGAGAGAAATTCCCAGTGCTTACGGATATGTTGTCGAATTGAAAGATTCTTACGGCAATCTTCAAACGAAAGAAGTAGAGATTGCGAATGTGAGTTTTACCCTGAGCCATGGAAAATATAAATACAGAATCGGTGTCATCAATAAGTTCAAAAAGGTGGCGAAATGGTCGTATTGGAACGACTTGGAAGTGCGTCCTGTCGCCAAACCTTCCGTTCGCACTGCTTCCACCGAACCTAAAAAGGAAGGGAATCAAAGTATTGTTAGTTTGGAAGGCGACAATATTTACGAAGGCACAAAAGTTTTCGTAGTCCAGGAAGGGAAAAAAATCCCTGTTCCGATGGAGACGACAAGAGAAGGTAAAGCGAATATCTACGTTGATCATAATCAAGTCGATCAAACAAAAGACTATAAACTGGTATTGGAGAATGCGAATTTCGAGCCGACGGAAGTTCCTATTTCAGCGAAACAAGTCGCTCAGCTGGAGAATCAAACAAACGATCCGAATTCGATAGATACCCAACATACAAACGTTACAGAAACGACTGCGACAGAAACTTCTTCTTCCGGAGAGACGGACGATCCGTCCTCTAAAAAAATCGCGATTTGGCCTTTGTTTTGGAGACAGGCTCTTCTGCCTGGTTGGGGGCATGTGTATATGGGAGAAAGCAATATAGGATATTCTTATATGGGGGCGTTCGTTTTGACCACTTTATATACGTTTGAGCGCCATAGACAGTTTCAATCGATCCTATCCGATTATAGAACACATGAGAATTATTCCAATAGTTTAAGAGCGATGGATTTGAATGCGCAAGTGTTCCCTTATTTGGCGGGAACCCTTTCCAATGATTATTTTGCGCATCGTGTGGATGAAAAAGCGAAGCAGGTCAATTCTGCTGCAACTCTGATGGGATTGGTTTATACCGCATCTCTAATCCACATAGTGATTTCCGGTTATAATCAAAAACGTTCCGAACCCAGCAGACAAGGGATGAGTTTCGGTCTTAGACCGGATGAAACACCTTTTGCAACTAGAACGTTGGATCCTTCTCATGTGAAAGTGGATGTAAAGTTCCACTTTTATTATTAAACTTTCGGAAAGTAGCAAGTTGATCCGGCAAAGGAAGGCTAAGCGAGAACTCCTTCTCCTTTGTATCGTAGCAGAACCAAGGTTAAATCGTCTTGAATCATTTCCATGCCCCCTGAATAATCCAAGATCGTATCGAAAACCACATCTCTGATGTCTGTTAACTTTTTGGATCGATTGGAAGATATCAATTCCAATAATTTATCTTCGCCGAACATTTGTATGGAGTCTGGTTGTCTTGCTTCCGTCAAACCGTCCGTGATTAATACGATCAAATCGTCTTGTTGTAGAGGATAAGTTTCTTCCTCCGACATGGTAGAGAAGAACGGAGTTATGATTCTTCCCATAGGTTTTAAGCTCACAAGTGTTCCCGATTTTTTTATGATAAACAAAGGAAAGTGGCCTGCTCTTGCGAATTGAAGTTTCCCTGTGCTCGTATCGATATGAACCATACTTGCCGTTACGAAATGGTCTTTTAGGTTGGGAGTGATTTGAGTGCGGATATGTTCGAGACTTTGTGTCAGATGACCTAATTTTCTGCTCCAATGGTCCAAGGACATTTTCACCAAAGCGGACAGAAAGGCTGCGGGGATTCCATGACCGGATACGTCGCAGATAAAAACCCCCAATTCCTTGGTTTCCGGTCTCCATTGTATATCGAAGAGATCCCCTCCGACTTTCATCATCGGAACGTTTCTGAATGCGATCTCCATAGAATCCGCATCTATTACTTTATTCGGAAATAATGATTCTTGAATTCGTTTGGCGACATCCAATTGTTTATCGATTTCTTGTTTTTGTTGTTCGATAACTTTCGTTCTTTCTTGGACTTTTTTCTCCAGAACTTCGTTTGCAATCTCTTTCAGTCGGTTCAAGACTTCTAAAGATTCAACGGCTTCTTTCTGAGCTCTTTCTCTTTCTTTGGAGATAGTGACTAGAAAGTAGGAAATTCCGTTGATGCTGAATAAAAACGCATCCAGATAAATAAGAGAATCGTTGATAGACAAATCTCCCGCATTCTTCATCGCAAAAACACCTTCTCCTCTGACGGTTTGAGTGACTGCGGTGAAAGATAAAATTGCGCTGGCAAGCGTTGCGCCGTATTGACTGAACCTAAGACTTGTTAATATGACAAAAGGAATCGGCAGGAATAATAAAGGCAATGCGTCGGAAAATGCGATTCTCCCTGCAATGTAAATAATGATGCACCAAAAAATTAACTCTACTTTGGCGAATAAATTCGTTTTGAAACGTTCTGAAGGATGGAGCCATACATAAAGTAATGGAGCGACGATAATAAACCCTTGCAGTTCACCGGAGAACCATGTGAAAAAAGTGTTCCAATAAGCTTCCGCAGGAACAAAACCCCAGAAGTAAAGACTGGATACCCCTATAACAGTGCTTAGTGCGGAACCGGGAACGGTACAAAGAGTCAAAAAGTAGAGTAAACCTTTTGTCGAATAAAGAGGGTCTCTTCTTCCTGTAAGTCGGAATAAAAGATAGAAGTTTAAAACCGAACTGAGAGTGTTCCCTATCCCGATGAGAAGGGCTGTGGGAATATGGGGATTGTTGAGATAGTTTGCCGTAAAGGCACCTAGGAAAATCCCAGGAACCGAGGTTTTTCCGATCAGCATAATGGCTGTAAGACCCATTCCTTCCGGCGGCCAAACAGGTGAAACCTGGCTGTTCAAAAAAGCCAATTGAAAGCCGATCTTCGAGCAGATAATATAACCGATCGTTAATACGGGAGTCCATATCGCCAACTGCCAGATTCGTATCGATTTCATAGGGAAATCAAAGAATAGCTTTCCAATCGATTCAGTCTAGCCTTTCTTCAATGTATTGTCTCCAATAAATAAAATATTTCCCAGCCTTTGTGGAAAGTTTATACTGGTTCTAAGCTTGGTGCTTCCCGTCGGTGAAATCGAGTGCCGGGAAAGGATGATGATTATGAAAATATACGGAATGAAAGCTTCTGGGAACTGTTATAAAATTCAGTTGCTTTCCCATCTTTTAAACCTTCCTTACGAATGGATAGAAACGGACGGAAGAAAAGGAGAAACTAAAACCCCTGCTTTTTTAGAGAAAAATCCGAATGGGAAGGTTCCCATCATCGAACTTAAAAATGGTGAAATATTAAAAGAATCTAATGCAATTCTATTTTATCTGGCTGAAGGATCCGAATACTCTTCAAAAGATCTTTGGGAAAAGGCTAAGATTTTGGAATGGATGTTCTTCGAACAATACAGTCATGAACCTTATATTGCAACGAACCGTTGGATCATTAAATATCTTGGTAAAAAAGAGGAGCAAAAACAAAAGATCGCAGAAAATCATCCTAAGGGAGTTCATGCTTTGCAAATCATGGAATCGCATTTGAAGACCAACGATTGGTTTGTCGGCAATCGATTTACCATTGCAGATATTGCTTTATTTGCATATACGCATAAAGCAGAGGAAGGGGAATATGACCTAAAGAATTTCCCTCGCATTTTAGAATGGATTCAAAGAGTTTCTAGCGTCAAGGGATTTGTTCCGCAAGAGAGTTAGGCGGCTTATCCTCTTGTAGCGGGAAGACTTCCCCTATAATTTTCCTAAAATTGTGCAATAAACTGGGCGGATAGGGTGATATATTAAACCTAGCTTCTATTAGTGTTTGTTATCTTGGATATTATTTCGTGATATTGGACTATTATGAGCGCACCCCTTCCGAAATCAAATGGCCATTTTCAGAATCAGGACTCGAATCGAACGGGCTCCTTACTTTCCTTAGGTGCTTCTGCACAGGGTCTGACCCAAGAGGAAAAGGACGAATACAGTCATTTTGTAGAGTCCATCTATCGAAAACAATACGACGATGTGCATAGATACGGGGGAAGGCAGGTTGCGGAAAGTTTCATACAGGAATTATTCAGTATTCTTTTTGCAGGTTATTTCTCCGAATTGACTTTCCGTGATTTGGCTCAGGTGGAAGACAGTTTATCTTTTTTTTTCCTAGGAGCTAAGAAAAAACTTTCTCCGTATCTGACTTTGAGAGAAGAAAAGTCCATTCAGCCATCATTAAATGCAAATGATCTAATTTATGAACTAAAAAGAAGTCTGCCTCGAATCTATGAATTGATTTGGGAAGATGCTGCCGCTGCTCATGCGGGGGATCCTGCTGCGGAAAGTATTAAGGAAGTTGTTCTCGCATACTCCGGATTTTATGCGATTGCAGTTCATAGGGTATCTCATGTTTTGTACGAGTTAGGTGTTCCTATCTTTCCAAGAATGTTAAGCGGTTATGCTCATGAAAAAACGGGAATTGATATTCATCCCGGTGCAAAGATCGGAGGTTCCTTTTTTATGGATCATGGCACAGGGATTGTGATCGGAGGGACTACCACGATTTCGGATAATGTCAAAATCTATCAGGGGGTAACATTGGGAGCGTTATCCGTCAGTAAAGATTTAGCTAAAGTTAAACGACATCCTACCATAGAAGAGAATGTCGTGATTTATTCAGGTGCAACGATCTTAGGTGGAGACACAGTGATCGGAAAAAATACGATCATCGGAGGAAACGCTTGGGTGACTCATAGCATACCTCCTTATTCCATCGTTTATCAAAAAAGCGAAGTGAGAGTTCGGAATTCTCAAGAATTGGATAACCAAATCGATTTTACGATATAAAAGGGAAGAGACATAATCCGACGGGAGGGTACTCGAACCCCCACCCGAGTTAGGGTGGAGGGGAGTGGCTCGTGGGCCATCCGCCTTTCCGTCTAGCAGATATCCCTCCTTTCGTAAAGGAAGCTTTCGGTTGTGAAAAAAAATTCTTCCGAAAACTTCACCTTTTTGCCTAGTTAGGCGACCGGTCCGCCTATTCTTCTTCCGCTTGTAATCTTAAAAAGCGCTTCGATCAGCGCATCGATATCCTCGCACGTATTGTAAAACGCCAAAGAAGGTCGAACCGTTGCTTCTAGACCGAATCTTCTCAAAATCGGCTGCGCACAATGGTGGCCGGATCGAACTGCAATGCCTTCTTGGCTCAAAGCTTTTCCGATTTCTTCCGTTTTATGACCATCCAAAACAAAGGAAAGAACTCCCGCTTTGTCGGCTGCGGTACCAATCAGACGTAGGCCAGGAACATTTAATAATTGTTTGGTTGCATATTCCAACAAAGAATGTTCGTAGTCGGAGATGTTTGCCATCCCGTAGCGGTTTAGATAGTCGATCGCAGCACCTAATCCTACCGCATCGGCAATGTTTCCTGTTCCTGCTTCGAAACGAAAAGGAGATTTTTGATAGACCGTTTTTTCGAAAGTGACGTCCTCGATCATATTTCCTCCACCTTGCCAAGGAGGCATGGATTCCAAAACTTCCGCCTTACCGAAAACGACTCCGATTCCCGTAGGTGCAAAAACTTTGTGACCGCTGAAAACATAAAAATCGCAATCTAAAAATTGAACGTCTACGGGTAGATGAGAAACTGCCTGCGCACCGTCTACAAGAACCTTCGCTCCGTAGCGATGTGCCATATCTACCATTTGTTTGGCGGGAGTCACAGTTCCCAATGCATTGGAAACTTGCGTGAGCGAAACGAATTTAGTTTTTGATCCTAATAGTCTTTCGTATTCGCTCAGGATGATCTGACCGGAATCGTCTACAGGAACTACTCTTAGTTTTGCGCCTTTTTTAGCACATAACATCTGCCAGGGAACGATATTGGCATGATGTTCCAACCAAGTGATGATGATCTCATCGTCCTTGGTAATGTTTTTTTCTCCCCAAGTGTTCGCTACGAGATTGATTGCTTCCGTAGCTCCTCGGACAAAAATAATCTCTTCCACGCTTGGAGCATTTAAGAATTGTTTTACTTTGGTTCTTGCCGCTTCATAGGCATCCGTAGCTCTTGCAGCCAAAGTATGTGCGCCTCTATGAATGTTGGAGTTTTCGTGCTGATAAAAATAGGAAAGTCTGTCAATCACCGCTTGCGGTTTGTGAGTGGTTGCGGCATTGTCCAGCCAAACAAGATTTTTACCGTTTACTTTCTCACTTAAAATGGGAAAATCTCGTCGAACGCTTGCTATATCAAAATTTCCGGAAGAAAGTGATACGGAAGGCACAACAGACGGTGAGAATATAAAAGGGTCTGCCGTTTTTTCGTAAGAAAATTCCGAAATGTCTCTTCGTATTCCTTCAAGAAAACCGAACCCCGGAACTTGGGCAATCCCTGGAATGTCTTGAAAATTGGGAAATTCTTGTGGAATGCTTTGTTTTGTGGTTGGTAGGATCGGATCCTGCTGTAACAAAAGTTCATCCACTCCTAAAGAAGCAGGAGCGGCAGAGGATGATGGCAGAGATCCGAAGATCTCTTTCGCCATGGACTCCAAAGCTTTTGTATCGAAAAGCCCCTCTACATTGTGTTGGAAAGGGATGTTTCCGAAATCACCCGAAAAACTATCATTTGTAATCATAATAATTTCCCACATCGACATTTTCCAAAGCGGCAATCGCATCGTCAGTGAGAACCGCAGCAGAACAATAGAGAGAAACTAAATAAGATTGAATGGCAGATCGATTGATTCCCATAAAGCGTACGGATAGTCCGGGAGTTTGTTCACCAGGAAGGCCTGGTTGGAATAATCCTACGACACCTTGTTTTTTTTCACCCACTCTGAGTAGAAGGATATTCGTAGTTCCCGAATTGGATTTCGGATTCGTTTCTCCGTTTACCAAAAGTTTATCGGTAGGAATCAGAGGCAAACCTCTCCAAGTAAGAAATTGAGCACCGAACAAAGATACTGTGGCAGGAGGAACACCTCTTCTGGTACACTCTCTTCCGAAAGCCGCAATGGCAAGAGGATGGGCAAGAAAAAAGGAAGGTTCTTTCCAAACTTTGGTGATGAGTTCGTCCAAATCGTCTGGAGTAGGAGCGTTTTTTCTAGGTTGAATTCTTTGTTCTTTGGGAACGTTTTTTAAAAGACCGTAATCTTCGTTATTGATGAGCTCCAATTCTTGTTTTTCTTTTACACTTTCGATAGTGAGTCTGAGTTGTTCTTTGATTTGATCGTGAGGAGAGCTGAATAGGTCGGAGACTCTTGTTTGAACATCTAACACCGTAGAAATGGCACTGAGGGTATATTCTCTCGGTTTTTCTTCGTAGTTAACGAAAGTTTCAGGAAGTTGTTGCTCCCCTTTTTGTCCGCAGAGAACTTCTACTTGACTGTTTTTGGCAACTTTATTGACTCTTAAAGTTCCTGATTCGAGAGGCTTCCAATCCAATAATCGAACCAGCCAGCGAGGAGTGATAGCACCGTATTGAGGTGCGGTTTTGGTTGTGTTTGCGAGCTGTCTTGCCGCAAGGTCTCCTAAAGAATGCTGAACGGTCTCTGCCATGAAAGAATCTCCTAAAAATAGTTACGTAGAGAAAACTTGTTGGCATCGGTAGGAAACGACTATTGAAAAAAATCTTCGATTTGCACTCCGCTTCTTTTACTGAATCAATTAATATTATATATTAACAGCTTGGCTAATATATTGAGCAGAAGGAATTGTTAGCTGTTTTGCGGATCGGTAAAAACTTCTGCTTTGACTGCTTTTCACCTAATTTAAGATAGTTTTCGATCAAAAGATTGATTCGAATCGGAAGTTTCCTATTCGTTATACTGGAAACGAACTCTAATCTAATCGAAAATCAGTGGGATTTTCATGCGGAAAGATTTACTAAATGGAAAAATCAGACTTTTTCCCATTGTGCATATTTCTCTTCGATGAGCAGGTCTAACCCTTCTATTTCTTTAGAAATTTCCGCCAATTTGAGATGGTCTTGAGAGAAGGATTCTAAGGATAAATGAAGGGTTTCCTTTTGCTTTTCCAGTTTTTCGATCTCTTCTTCCAACTTCTTTCTTTGTTTTTCTTCTTTCGAATTCTTTTTAAAGTCGGATACCGGCTTCTCTTGCACTTGAACTTTGAGTTCTTCCTGTTTTTCTTTAGGTGCCGATTCTTTCTCCAAATAAGAGGAGAAACTTCCTATATAGGTATCGATCTGCCCGTTTTCTTGAAAAACTAGCAAAGATTCGGCGACTCTATCCAGAAAATAACGATCGTGCGATACTGTAACGACTGTTCCAGGAAATTCGTTTAGAAAATTTTCCAAGATGGATAATGTTTGTATGTCCAAATCGTTTGTAGGTTCGTCCAAAATCAAAAAATTAGGGCCGCACATAAGGATTTGAACCAAATACAATCTTCTTTTTTCTCCACCGGAAAGCTTTGAAATTTGAGTGTATTGTTGTTTGCCGTCGAATAAAAATCTTTCCAATACTTTGGAGGCTGTGATTTTTTCACCTTCTTCGTTGGTAATGTATTCCCCTGAATATTCCTTAATGTAATCGAGAACGTTCATCTGGAGAGGGAGATCCCTGCTGATTTGATCGAAATAACCGATCTTAGTGTTTAATCCTGGTTTGACGAATCCCGAATCGGGATCTAGAACTCCTGCAAATAAGTTCAGCAAAGTCGACTTTCCGACTCCGTTCGGACCTACGACGCCTAACCTTTCTTTGGCTTTGAAATAGTATGTGAAATTTTTTACGATAGGTCTGCCGGGAAAGGATTTATGAAGAGAATGAATTTCTAAAATCGTTTTTCCTTGTCGTTTAGAGGCAACGCTTAGTTCCAGTTCTTTTTGTAGTTCGAATACTTCTCTATTCTTGAGATTCTCCGCTCTGTCGATTCTGGCTTTTTGTTTGGTGGTTCTCGCTTTTGGCTGACGTTTCAGCCATTTCATTTCCTGTTTTAGAAATTGTCTGTTTTTATCTTCTTGTTTCAGAAGCGTTTCTTCTCTTTCTACCTTTTTTTCAAGGAATTCGGAGTAGTTCCCTTCGTAAGTATAATGGCTACCTCTATCGATCTCCAGAATTTTGGAGACGACTCTGTCCAAGAAATAACGATCGTGCGTGATGAGAAGAAGCGCTTTTTTACATTGGATCAAATATTCTTCCAACCACAGGATCGAATTCACATCCAAATGGTTTGTAGGCTCATCCAAAATAAGAAGATTACTTTCTTCGATCAGCGTTTTGGCAAGTTCTACTTTTTTCAGCATCCCTCCGGAAAGAGAAGACATTTTTCTTTCCAGCCTATCGACACCTAGCTCTCGTAATATGGAGGTGATTTGAGATTCGTATTCCCAAGCGGAGAGCCTGTCCATCTCCTGCATAAGGCGAGTGTAGTTTGCTTCCGATTCTTCTGTTCCTGTTTCCAGTTCTGCACAAGCGATCGCATAATCGTGAAGTAGATTTACTAATTTCCCTCCGCCTCTGTAGATATGATCGATGATTTTTTCTTCCGGATCAAAAACAGGATTTTGTTCCAATACGGCAATCTTTAACTGTTTGTTTGCGATGACGCTTCCTGAATCTAACTCCTCTTTGCCGAGAATGGTTCTGAGAAGCGTCGATTTGCCGGATCCGTTGGTCCCTACGATTGCCACTTTCTCTTCTTCGGAGATTCCGAAGTCTAAGTTTTTGAATAATACTTTTTCGCCGATTGTTTTGGAGAGTTTGGAGATGGATAATAACACGATTTAGCGCCCAATGACTATGGAAACCAAACCCTGATTAAAATCTATTGGAAAAATCTAAGAAACAGAAGCGGTTTTTCGGATCCACTTGTCGATCGTATCTTTGATCCTGAGAAAAACAACAGGCTTGGAAATATAATCATTCATCCCCGCTTCCAAACAACGGTCTTCTTCTCCTTTTAAAGTTCCAGCAGTGATGGCAATGATAGGAACCGACTTTCCTTTTTCCATTTCTCTGATTTTGCGAGTCGCATCGTATCCGTTCATTTCCGGCATTTGGATGTCCATAAAAATTAATTGCGGAAGATATTGACTGAATTTTGCAACAGCTTCTTTTCCGTTGACTGCTTCTATGATTTCCGCACTAGGGATGCATTTAAGAATGATTTTTTTGGAGAGTTGCATGTTCACGCTGTTATCTTCCACAATCATCACTACATAAGGTAATTTTGATACATTCGACTCATCGTTGTTATTTTGTTTAGGAAAGTTCAGTTTTTCGGATAGGATCTTGTCGCGGGAATCGTTTGATTTGAAATAGGAGTTTTGTTCCTCTGAATGGGATTCGGAAGGAAGTTCCAGTTTGAAAAAGAAGGCACTTCCTTTGCCGACTTCACTCTCTACTTCCAAATATGAATTCATCAAACCCAAAAGTTTGTTGGATATGGATAATCCTAGGCCGCTTCCTCCGTAACGTCTTGTTGTGGAAGCGTCTTCTTGTTCGAAAGCTTCAAAGATCTTTCTGCGATTTTCAGAAGAGATTCCTATTCCGGTATCCTTGACCATAAAGAGAAAAACTTTTTTAGCTTCTCGGATGGACGGGTTTAAACATTCGATTTTGATCTCTATCTCACCTTCGTGAGTGAACTTAACCGCGTTGCCGAGAAGGTTTAACATAACTTGTCTTAAGCGAATAGGGTCTGCCCATATATATCTGGGAGTTTCCTCGTCCATCTTCAAAGACATTTTCAGTTGTTTTTCGAAGGCTTTGTATTTGATTATATCCATGATTTTGCCGATTAACTCGCGTAAATCGACTTTCTCAGCGAAGATTTCCATCTTCCCCGCCTCAATTTTGGAGAAGTCCAATATATCGTTCAAAAGATCCAAAAGAGATGAGGCGGATTGGTAAACTGTAGACATGTATTCTTTCTGTAATTCGTTTAAATCCGTTCTGAGAAGCAGATCCGTAAAGCCGATCACTCCGTTCAAAGGAGTTCTGATTTCATGACTCATATTTGCCAAAAATTCGGACTTAGAACGATTGGCTGCTTCCGCTTTTAGTTTTGCTTCGATGACGCTTCGTTCCAGGTTTTTTCGGTCGGATATGTCTGTAGCGATCTCTAAAAAGCCGATGATGTTTTTTTCCGAATCTCGGATCGCCGTAGTTACGGAATGAACGGGAAAACCTGTTCCGTCCTTTCTGACAAAAGTCCATTCTCTGGCATCGTATTTTCCCAGTTTGGCATAGGTCACGAATGTATCGAATCCTGAAATTTTTTGCCCGAATTCACGAGAGAGTTCTAGCCCTCTTGCTAAAACTTCCTCTTCTTTATGGATGGAAACTGTGGACTTGATTCCTACCATTTCATTTGCAGAATAACCTAATAATGTTTCGGCGCCTCGGTTAAAGTTCGTGATTAAACCATTACAATCCGTACTGATGATGGAAACTTGAGTGCTTGCGTCCAAAATACTTTGTAGGTTCGCGATGGTTTCCTTTGTGATTTGATTCGATCTTACGCGTTCCGTAGTGTTTTCCACTTGTGCTACGAAATGATGAGGTTTCCCTTCTATCGTTTTGATCACGGAAACACTCAGCAAAACATAAACAATTTGTCCGTCTTTACGGATATAACGTTTTTCTCTATTGAATGATTCTATCCTGCCTGCAAGCAATTCTTCCCTATAATTCAAATCTATAGTGAGGTCTTCCGGGTGTGTGATGGATTGAAACTGTCGACTCAACATTTCTTCTTTCGAATAACCTAACATATCGCATAAACTTTTGTTTACTTCCTCGAATTTACCCGATAAAGATATAATCGCCATTCCAAATGCGGAAGAATGAAATGCTTTCTTGAATTGTTCCTCTTTGAGAGCCTTCTCAAAGCTGTCTAACTTCCTTTGATTGATGTCTTGTAGGGAGCCGTGAATTCGAACACATTGTCCGTTTACATATTCTGGATTTCCTATGGCACGCACCCATTTCGGTTTACCTGTGACGGTTAAAATTTGAATTTCTATATCGTAAGGAACTCCTGTTGCAATCGATTCTTCGAATATTTTAAGAAAGTATTCCTTGTTTTCTCCTTCTTTGATCAACTCCATCGCCATATCCAAAGTAGGGCTGTAAGAAGGAGAGGTTTCATACAAAAATCTCATTTCCTGGGACCACCAGATCGTGCGATGGATGAGATCCACATCCCATCCTCCTACTTGAGCGACTCGGTTCGTATCTTCCAAACGTTTGTGCACTCTTTGGATTTCATTTCTTTGTCTGACTATCTGTTCTTCAAAACTTTTCCTTTCCGAATTGTCTTGGATATAGGCTAGAACCGTTTTGGGAAAACCGTTTTCATCATAGATCGGAGTGGAATAGTCGATCACAAAAATGGAAGAGGAATCTTTTTTAAGGATTCGATATTCTTGAGTGAAAAAAGGGAGTTTTTGTTTCAGATAAACGGATATTTCCAATTCGATCCTTTCTCTGTCTTCAGGATGAATTAAATCCAGCAGTTTGATGTTTCCTGATTGAATTTCTTTGGCGGAATATCCGTTCAGATTATCTATATTAGGTGATACATATTGGACCGGCCAGCCGGGGGAAAAACTCCAGCGGAAGACAACCATCGGGCCGTTTATGAATATTTTGTTTCCTTCTTCTATTGCGGACTGTAAATGTAATGTTTCGGTTACATTTCTTGCTACTGCGATCACTTCCGTGACGTCTTTATTTTCGTAAAGTATGGGAGAGATCAATAAATGGAAATATCTTTCCCCATCAGGGAAGGGTATCGAATAATCCACGTAAGTTTTTTCTCTAGTCTGAAACGTTTTTTCGATCGCTTTGACGATTTTCCGTTTCGTATCTTCCGCAAACGGAATGTCGTAGATCGACTTACCGATGTAATTCTCTTGTTTTACTATATGATCAGCGGAGTCATATTGTTTCAACTCTTGAAACACATACTGTCTGTCCAAAAGAAAGACCATATCTCCCACGTTCATTAAGATGGATGAGAGCCTGGCAAGAAGAGTGTTTGTCTCTGTTTCTCTTTCTTTTACTTTTGTGATATCTATATTGCTTCCTAGAAGACGGATGGGCACTCCTTGGTCGTTACGTATGCATTTCCCTCTGCATCGAAACCAGGAAGTTGTACCTAATGCATGTTTGTATCTAAGAACGGTTTCGAAATATTCGGATCCATCTTCCAGATGTTTATAAAATGCCTCTCTGACGGCGCCTTGGTCATCCGGAAAAAGAACTTCTTTCCAATGAGGAGGATTCTTCGGATCGTACCCTAAGGCGGACCAGAATGTGCCATTCATCCAGCCTTCTTCCCTATTTTCCAGATTCCAGAACCAAATTCCGTCCAGTGAATGATCGAGTAAAAAGGAGAACAGAGATTCATCCTTTTTGAGGTGGGAAAAAAATTCATCTCTGAGTCGATTCACTGTTCTTTAAACCCGCTTTAGTGGAATTGGACGAAAAAAAAATTACACTTGAGACGAGTTATTTTTCTAAAATCCAAACAGGATGGACGGAAAAAGTAAAAGTTTTTAGATTTTGGAATTCCGACTTATGTCACTTGACCAAATTTCGGCAATTTGAAAGAATACTGGATATATATGAGTTTTGCCGGAAAATGCGTGAAAGTCGCAGTTCTTCTCTGTATTTCTTATTTCTACGGACCGATTTTCGCCCAAAGCGCGCGCAACCAAGGCTGGTCGATACATTCTAACGGCTCCAAGCTGATGATCCAGGGAAATGAAGCCCTTTCTTCCAGGGACGACTATCGTTTTAAATCTCCTCAAAATCTTTCCGTAAATCAAGAAATTGACTACTATTTAATATTAGGTGAACTTTATCTCCGAAGAAAGGATAAGATCGGAGTCGCCAATGTTCTTTACGATCTGAGAACCAAAAAAGGAGATTATAATTTTGCAGACGCACTTTTGACTTCCTTGTGGAAACAGGCACAAGGTGATGATGCACAAGCTTCCAAAGTGATGGATGCTTACATTCAAAAAGAACCGAACACTTATTTTCGTAATCTAGCAAAGAATATGCGGACAAATCTTTTCCAAGGAGGAGAAGACGAAAAAAAAGCGATGATTCGGATGGATTGCATCAAATCGAAACCTTATTATTCCTTGTGCAGGGTTTTCCGACTTCAGTATTATATCGATCTCCCGAACGGAAAAGACAAGGAGATGCATAAACATTATGTGAACATCATGAGAGTCGCTTCTCCTTTTTTCGAGGATCCTCTCTTGGAATGGATTCCTCTTTTGGATAGAATCGACGAAGATCTTCCCGCCAAACTTGCATTTCTCGGACTCATCAACGAAGCTTTTTATTTCCAGAATATGATTATGGACTTCGAAAGAGTCAGCGACGGAGAAGTGAGCGAAAACTCCATGGAGAGACTTTCCTTTTTTCAGATACTGAGTGGGGATTATACTTCTGCGGAAGATTCCCTCCTTCAGTATTTGCGTTTGTCCAAAGGAAAAAAATCTTCCATTACGAATCGAATTTATCTCAAGTTAGGTGTGATTGCCTATCTCCAGAAGGAATATAAAAAATCCATCGACTATTACTTGAAGTTGGATCTTTCCAATTGGTCTTCGAACACACTTCATCCCGTTTTAAACGAACCTTTGAGTATCACGGGAGTAAAAGATCTAATCGCTGTCAGTGTCTGGAAAGGACAAAACTCGGATAATGCGGTGAGAGCTTTGCAGAAGATTCAAGATCCTGAAAAGCTGACGGAAGACGATATTTGGCCTAAACTTAGGTTGGCTCAGATCATCATGGATCAAAATCCGGAACTTTCCTCTAAAATCACAGATGAAATCATTTACATGGCGCAAGGGAAAGGATGGAGAAGATTGGAGTATGCGGCTACCATCCTGCAAGGTTATAATCAAATTTATAGAAAAGAATTCCGTAAGTCCACTGTGGAATTCACGAAGAGTAGAGGGATTTTAGACTCCGAAAACGCTTTTTTCTCCTCAGAATTCATTCGCAATTTCGGATTCGTTTTTGCTCATACTGCTTCCGGCAAAAGAGGACCCATTTCGGGTCATATCAAAGACGGTCTCACCGATTATTATCAATCCGTGTTGTATGAGGATTTGTTTCTCATCAGAAACTATAGACCCATTTCCTTTTCCACGGATCAATTTTGGGATCATTCCGTACAATTCTTTAAAGATGAATCGGACGGCTGGGGTTTGTTAGATGCACTTTATAGATATGAGTTGATCAAAAGAAAACAAACGGATAAGTCCAAACCCAATTCTCTGTTTCAGGTTCAGTTTGTGGACTCTCAGTTTAAGTATTTATCCGGCTTTCAAACGCAGAGAGAGGCAAAATTTTTCGATTCCACATATATGGACAGCAGAGAAACGGAATCCGCTCTTCTATTGAAGACGGAAGAGGAATCCATCAAGTCCATCGAATCCGCAAAGGTTCCTACGATATTTCTGCTTCCTTATAAAGATTCCATATTTTTGTTTTTTTATCATCCTAAAGAACCGAGAAAGAGCGCATTGACTTGGAAAGAAGTGAGAACCTCCCGCCTCGATTCGATTGAGATTACAGAATCCATCAAAGACTTTTATTATTTAACTAAAGATTTTGAATCCCATCAGATCTTTCTGAATGAAGCGGGTTTTTTAAACATCAAACATTTGAAAAAGGATTTTAAGGACAGAGAGTTCTCTCTTTTTTATTCGATGATGCCGAATCAAGATGCAGGGAAACAGTTATCGGTTGTCAGTTGGTCTTGTCCGATGGAGAACGTCACTTCGGGAATGAAGAATATAAAGAATGTGGAGACATCTTATTTCGAAGGCTCTCGCATTCTGAAAGATAAGGAAAGAGCTCACCTATGGGACTTTGCCACTCAAAGCAAAAAAGATTCTTCTTTCGCAAATTTATCTTGGTCGTGCAAAAATAGTTCCGGTAATTTCGAAGAGATCAGCCTGAATCGTTTGGTTCGCAGAATCGATTATAGAACGGTGCCTAGAGCGATCGTTTATTCTGAAAAAACTCTGCCTCGTTCTTTTGGGGATGGGTTTGGAATTCATTCTTCTTGGATTCGGTTCTGGTTTCGGTCCGGAGTGAAATCCATTTACTACAAACCTAATTGGTCTTACTCCGATCTTCCTAGCGGCCAAAGTTTGGTGGATCCCGCTTTTTATAAGGAAGAAGGTTTGGTGATCACTCAAACTCCTTGGTAAATGTGACATAATGCCCGTCTGTCTTTGTGACAAACGGGTATTTTCATGAAAATATAGGCGACAGGGCATGATGCGGGAAAATACTTATCACTGTTTCCTCTTTTCCCGTAAAAGAGATCGATAACATCCGAAATGGACCCTGATAGTAATTTCTATTTTCACAACAATCCGACCGATTTGATTCCCTCAATTGCGACCTTCGCAGTTCTTTCGCCTCCTTGTTTCGTTGTTTTGGATACAACCGCTTCATGGAATTGATCGGAATTTTGCTCATTCTCATTTTAGTTTTCATCAATGGCTTCTTTGTTGCGGCAGAGTTTGCTATGGTTTCCATTCGTCCTTCCCGTTTGGAAGAGTTGGTAAAAGAAAACAGATCCATGGCTCTTATGACCAAAAAAGCGGTCAGCAAGATAGACGACATGTTGTCTGTCTGTCAGGTGGGAATCACCATTGCGAGCCTACTTCTCGGTTGGATCGGAGAGGAATACTTTGCAAGTATCGTCTCGGGAATCTTTCGTCTCTTTGATCTTCATGTAGAAGCCCTTACTGTGCACAGCATCTCTATCGGAGTCGCATTCACCGTCATCACTTTGTTTCATGTGATCTTAGGGGAATTGGTTCCTAAGTCGATCGCCATTCAAAATACGGAGACGGTCGCCTTAGGAGTGTCAGCTCCTATGTGGCTTTTTTATTATTTGTTTTTTCCTGTTACGTTCATTATGAACCGTTTGGCGGGAGGAGTTTTGACTCTATTCCGTCTCCAACAAACAGGCGATAAATATGTTCATTCTCCCGAAGAGTTAATGATCATCATCGAAGAGCAGAGAAAACAAGGGCGGATCGATAAGGAAGAGATGCGTCTCATCCAAAAAACTTTCGATTTTTCCGAACATTCCGCAAAGGATGTAATGACGCATCGTCTTTCCATCATAGGAATCTCTCAAGATTCAACGATCGATAAACTGCTTCCTTTGATCGCAGAACATAGTTTTTCCCGTTACCCTGTTTATGATCAAACTTTGGATAAAATCACTGGAATCGTTCACGTTCAAAAATACTTGAAGTGGCAGGCGGATCATACTTCCAGCAAAGGCAAAAAAGAAAAGATCACTGCACTCATGGAGAAGGATTTAGTCGTGGTTCCCGAATCGATGTCGATCGAAAGAGTGATGTCGAAGCTGCGTGAAAAAAAGCAGCACATGGGAATCGTAATCGATGAATACGGTGGAGTTGCCGGCCTTCTTACTTTGGAAGACATCATAGAGGAATTTTTCGGGGAGATTCGGGATGAGACGGATACGGATGAAACTCCTTCCGTGAATCGAAAATCCAAAACAGTTCTTTTGGACGGTGAAACCGAAATTGACAGCCTAACAAACATTCTCGAAGGAGAAGAGCAGGAAGATCTGGACGAAGTCCGAACCATTGCAGGTTACTTCCTGGAAAAAAACGAAGATATGCCCAAAGAGGGGAGTGTCGTTCGTATCAAAAAAGGAATTTTAAAAGTCAAAAAGATGGAAGGAAATAAAATTCTTTCCATCTCTTTCACTCCTAAAGGCGAATCCACCTCTGAAGATTCCGAGTCCGAAACGGATAAGGAAGTTTCCGTAGAAGACAGGTAATATCGATGAAAGAGATCGTAATCGCAGTTTCCGGATCGATCGCAGCTTATAAATCCTGTGATTTGGTCAGATCTCTCACCAAACAAGGGTATCCTGTGCGGGTGATTATGACTAAAAACGCCACCAACTTTGTCGGCAAAATCACATTCGAAGCTTTGACGGGAAAACCGGTTCGTATCGAAGAATTCGATACGGGAATGGCGCATATCGAAATCAAAACAATCGCTTCCGTTTTCGCTGTGGTACCTGCGTCGGCCAATATCATCGGAAAAATGGCGAACGGAATCGCAGACGATTTGGTCACTTCCACGTATCTGGCGGCAACCTGTCCTGTTTTAGTCGCACCTTCTATGAACCCGGGTATGTATTCTCATCGAGCGGTTCAAAGAAATTTGGATCTTCTGGAAAAAGACGGGGTTCATATCATATCTCCTGACAGAGGAGTGGTCGTTTGCGGGGACGAAGGTTACGGCAAACTCGCTTCCGTGGAACAAATAGAAACGGAAATTCTCAGATTTCATAATAATATCGTTTCCTCTTAATCTTTTTAATGAATTCAAAATATCGCAAAGCAATTGTTACATCCGGACCTACCAGGGAATGGATCGATCCGGTTCGTTATATTTCCAACGCTTCCTCTGGGAAAATGGGGTATCATATCGCAGAATCTCTGCTCAAGTATCCTTTGGAAGTGGTTTATATTCACGGGAACACATTGGAAAAATATTCTTTTGTGAAGGGAGCGGCGAAAAATATTTCAGTGGAAACAACCATCCAATTGAGAGATGCCGTTTTGGAAGAGGTGACGGAGGATTCCATACTTATCATGGCTGCGGCTCCTGCGGACTTTCGTCCTATCATGACCGCCGAACATAAAATAAAGAAAGATAAATCGGAAGGTTCATCCAAGGGACTTCTTTTGGAATTGGAAGAGAATCCGGATGTGCTTGCCCAACTTTCTTCTCATGTGAAAGAGAAAGGATACAAAAATTCTTTGCGAGTCGGCTTCGCTGCGGAAACGCAAGGACTCGAAAAATACGCGAAAGAGAAATTGGAGAAAAAAGGAATCCAATGGATCGTAGGCAATTATGTAGGGCAAGGAAAAGGATTCGGTGAAATCGATTCAAGCGTGCGTATCTTCCATGCGGAAGGACTTGCGAAAGAGATCGGACCTCTTCCTAAGGAAAAAATCGCAGAAGAAATCGTTTCTTTTTTAATGTCCTTGTGATTTGCCCCCGAAGGCAAATGCGAAATAACCGGCCAGAAGGATCAACCCGAAACTTACGATATAATTCCATTTGATCTTCTCACCTAATACTAATGTAGCGAAACAGATAAACACTATGATCGTTACGATCTCTTGAATGATCTTCAATTGAAAACCTTCGAATTTATATTGAGTGTATCCGATTCGATTGGCTGGTACCATCAGCATATATTCGAAAAAAGCGATTCCCCATGATATGAGAATGATGTAAAAAACGTTATTCGTTTTTATGAACTTTAGATGACCGTACCAAGCGAAGGTCATAAAAATATTGGATAAAAATAATAATAATACTGTGAGCATGATTTCGCTGCCTTATTTGGATTCGTAAATATCGTAGAAGAATTTCGGTAGTATCTCTCCTGATTTTCCTTGCAGACAATAGTCTACGGAACCGGAAAGAGAGGTGGTTTCAGGATTGATTTCAATGCTCAATGCGCCCCTTCGAATCGCTTCTTCAGCCATAGAGGCTGGGACGGAAACGTTGGCACTTGTTCCTATGATTAAAATCACTTCCGATCTGGATGCAATCTCGTAACAGGATTGCAGAAGAGTAGTGTCATACATTTCGCCAAACCAGAGTATATGTGGTCGAAGAGGTGAATCGCATTTACGGCAGAAAGAATCTCTCCCTGATGTTTCAATCGGTCTTAGATCTTCGCATTTAGTGCATCTGGTTGTGAAAATATTTCCGTGTATTTGTTTGAGTTGTTTCGAGCCTGCTCGAACATGCAATCCGTCTACATTTTGAGTGATGAGATGAAAAGAAGTCGCATGTGATTCCCATTTTGCAAGAGTTAGGTGTCCGGGATTCGGCTCCGCTTTCAAACATAGATCCCGTCTCCAATCGTACCATTCCCAAACCAAGTTCGGGTTTTTAGAAAAGGCTTCCGGGGTTGCTAATTCCTCCGCTTTGTAATTTTTCCAAAAACCGCCGGCACCTCGAAAGGTAGGAATTCCGCTTTCTTGAGAAATCCCCGCGCCCGTAATGGCAGTGATGTTTTTTGAACTGCGGATCTTTTCCAAAGCCGCCGGAGGGAGAGAAGGAATGTTCATCTAAAAGGAAGATTTCCGAACTTGCCAGAAAAAGAAATCGGAAAAATAGATCTAAATGACATTTTGGGATCAGATGACAAGTCACTGGCAGGAAATCAGCGCCGAATTGGAAAAGATTCGAACCAAGAATCTTTATCGCCAATGTAAAGTTAGCTCAGGGATCGATTTTTGTTCTAACGATTATTTAGGACTGGCGAAAAGCGGTCTATTAAAAGAAAAAATGAAGGAAAATCTTTCCCAAGATACGCTTGGTTCCACTGCTGCCCGATTGATCAAGGGACACAGGCAGTCTATGGAGGATTGGGAAAGGAAATTCTCAGAATTTGTAGGTGCGGGAGCTTCTCTGAGTTTGGCGAACGGATATGTGGCCAATATGGGTCTTATCGATACGATCGCAGATTCCAGAACGGCCGTGTTCACGGATAGGTTGAACCATGCTTCCATTTTGGATGGCATTCGGATATCGGGTGCGATTAAAAAATACTATGATCATTTGGATCTGGATCATCTCGAGGAACAAGTTTCCAAATGGGATAGAGATCCTGCTTCCCCCGGCAAAAGAAAAAAAATCATAGTCAGCGAAACTCTTTTCAGTATGGACGGAGACAAACCCGATATACGGCGATTAGTCGAGATTAAGAAAAAATACGATTGTGTTTTGATTTTGGACGAAGCTCATTCTTTCGGAGTTTTCGGAAAAGAGGGAAGGGGGATGTGTTTCGAAGATCTTTCCCGGGAAGAAATGGATTCCATCGAGTACAGAGTGTACACATTGGGAAAGTCTCTCGGGTTAGAAGGAGGGATCATCGCCACTACCGAACTAGGCAGGGAACATTTGGTGAATCGAATGCGTCCTTTTATTTTTAGTACCGCACCCATGCCTATGATTTTTACTACTGCTTCGGACAGCTTGGATCTGATTCGAGATATGGAGAAAGAAAGAGAACACCTTCTCCGTATAGCTTCGATTTTGCGAGATGGCCTGGCTCGGGAAGGTTTTTCCGTTTCTTCTACCGTTTCACAGATCGTTCCTATTTTGATGGATACGGAAGAAGAGGCTCTTTATTATTCTGCGGAATTGAGAAAGATAGGATTCGATGTGATTGCGATCCGTCCGCCTACAGTACCGACTCCTCGTTTGCGGGTGAGTTTGAATGCTTTGTTAACGGAAAAAGAGGTCCTTCGTTTGATTGAAGCCTTGGTTGTGGTAAGAAGGGCAAAAAGGTGAAAAGAAATTAATTTTTTTAAAATCGCTCTGGCAAATTCCACTTCGTTGTGTTATGAGCTAATTGGATTGTGAGGGACCCACGAGCCACTCCCCCCGCCCAATTAGGGATGGGGGACTTTACCCTATGAGACATAATTATTCTTCCGAGTTCTCCCATTTGCGAATCTTTTCTTTGATCTCGTTTGTGTCTGAGGTTGAGGATTGATTGGCTGCCCGTGAGGATTCTGTTTTAGGTTTCCATCTTTGAAAGTAGAAATAGATTAATATCAGTCCGAGGACACCAATTCCAAGTAAGGTGACGTTGATCCAGGTGCTGTCCGGAGTGGCTAAAATTTTAGGTCCGAACCCGTAGACGATGGAGTTCACCATTCCTTGGTTTCCTTCTTCCGTAAAATGTTTCACTACAGAATCGTTTAGAATTTCTTCGCCAAATCCATGTTCCATTTTGGAGACGATATCATCTGCGCTCATTCCTTCTTTGATCCTATTTTCGATAAAGGTTTTTAAGTAACTGGAAGCTGTGCACATATTGAAAGAACAGGCTTGGATGGGAAGACTTGGCAGGCAGATACAACGTATTCTTCTTGTTGCTTCCAGAAAGATTTGCACTTGCTGAGGATCTTTTAAGGAAGTGGTGGTGGTTTGAGAAAGAAGATTGTTTATAGGAAGAAAAAATACTACAAACAAGAGTAAGACGATTTTTTGTTTTATTTTTATGGAAGACATGGATGGATATTTCTCCTTAGGACGACGAAAGGGATAGGAACGGAAATCCTTCCCCGGTCAGGGGAAGATTGGAGTGGATAGCCCGGCCCCCGAAGGGGGATTCGCCCAAACGGAACATCGATAAAATCATGTTAAACGATCGCCTTGGGTTTTTTAGATTTTTTCTCTCCAAAAGGGAGAAGTAGGAATAGTCCTGTTAGGAAATAGAGAAGTGATCCGATCCAGATGAGTTTTACGAGAGGGTTGATCCAGATTTCCAAGTTGGCTACTAGTTCCTGAGGGAATTGAAGAAAGAGTCGCAGCTTTTCTTGTTCGGAAGACCCTCCGAAGTAATAGTTCATAAACAGAAGGGGAAGGTCAGGGTTTTCGGAACTCATGTCCGCTTCTTCGATGGCACCTAACTGGATGTAGAAGTCTTCCTTCGGCATAGAAAGGATGGCTGGTTCACTTGTAGGAATATGCGTTTCGAAATCTCCTGTTAGGTGAGAGATTTGAGGATAGAACCTTCTTTCCGTGACTAGATCTGCGGCCTTATTGAGTCCTTTATGGATGGTGAAAGTTCCTTCTTGGGAAACAATCACATTCTGTATGTTCGGTTCTCCTTCCGCTCCTGAGATCAAAACAGGTTTGATTTTTAAGGTAACCGCTTCGATCTGGTATCCTCCTATGACGCTTTTGTCCAGAGAGGAATAGGAAACTTCTTCCGATGTAGGAGGATTCTTTTGGAAGAAAAATTTCACGGAAGTATTTTGTTTGAAAGCATTGCCCGCATAACCGATAAAAATGAGAACCAGTGAAAAATGTACCAGATAACCGCCATATCTTCTTTTGTTTTTTACGAGTAGATTGTATGCGGCAATCGGGTAGGACTCTTCAGGATTTTGTTCCTTTCTTGCGACGATGCCTCTGTAGTATTCTTGAATGATTCCTGCAATGGTGAAAACTCCCAAAGCAACAGTAAGAACTGAATACACTTCGGAAAGAATGTCTCCGTATTCGGAAGAGGCACGAGTGAAGTTTTGCGAGTAGAAGATAACGTAGAGAACGGCTCCTGCGATTCCTGCTAGAAAAGGTTTGAGTAAGGTTGCAAAAAATACGGAACTTGCCCCTTTTCTCCATGCGAGTAGAGGGGCTGCACCCATTAACAAGAGTAAGAAGATCCCCGCAGGCACTCCCCATGAATTGAACCAAGGAGCCTTGAATTCTTTTCCATAAAGGAGTGGAGAAAACACTCCCAAAAGAATGGCGGCAGTCGCCAGAACAAGTAGGAAGTTATTGAGTAAAAAACTTCCTTCTTTGGATGTGACCGCTTCTAAATTTCTTTCAGGCGCGAGTTCTTTTCTTCTATAGATGACGAATCCTGTAAAGAATACGAAACTGACTAGAATATATACGATAAAGGGAGTTCCTATGGTCGACTTAGAGAAGCTATGCGGTCCTTCCAAAACTCCCGATCTTGTGATCCATGTTCCCAAAAGGCTGAAGTGGTATGCTAATATGACCAAAATCATATTCCAGAATTTGAGCATTCCTCTTCTTTCTTGGATCACTACTGAGTGAACGAATGCGCTGGTAAGAAGCCAAGGCATAAGAGATGCGTTTTCTACGGGATCCCAAGCCCAGTATCCTCCCCAACCTAACTCTTCATAGGCCCATTTGGAACCGAGTAGGATTCCTGTTCCTAAAAAGAACCAGGAGAATAAAGTCCATTTACGGATGAATTTCATCCAGTCTTCCGAGAGTTGTCCCGAAACCAGTGCGGACATTGCGATTGCGAATGGGATGGAGATGCTCACATAACCGATGTAAAGTATGGGAGGATGGATGATCATCGCCCAATGTTGTAGTAGAGGATTGAGTCCTCTTCCCGCTGCGGCTTCCGGAATAAATTCGCGGAAAGGTTGTGCATCCGCATAAAATACGGCAAGGAAAGAAAAGAATGCGGACAAGCCGGCAAGGATTAAGTTCATTACGGGGATTCTATCCTGAATGGACTTTCTAGTTTGCCATAATACGATAAAGGTGAAAAGATTTAGAATTAAATTCCAAAATAACAACGATCCGGAAGAACCGGACCAAATCGATGTTACCTTATAAAATAAAGGCAGATGTTCGCTGGAATGCATGACCACATAATAATTGCTATAGTCAGAACGAACCAATTGGGTCATCAAGACGAAAAAGCTAAGTATGATGATCCAAGGATTTGCCATCAAGGACAGTCTTCCCAATTCGATGGACTTTCTGCTTTTGTGATAGATTCCTAAAGAAGTTTGGATGAGAGAGAAGATGCAAAGTGCAAGCGATGAGATGAGAAGGACGATCCCTAAATTATTCATTTTTCTTCTGCGTAACCTGCTTCGTATTTAGAAGCGCATTTTGCTTCCACATGGCTTGCTACTAAAATTCCTTTTTCCAGTTTCCCGTCTACTCGAGCTCTGGCACCTTCTTTGAAGGCATCCGGAAGTAGAGTGGCTCCCGTAAAATAAACAGGGACAGATTGATTGTCTAATTCCAGATGGAATTTGGCTTTTTTACCTTCACGAACCAGGCTGCCTGCTTTGACGAACCCTCTCACTCTGAGATTTTGATCGGAATAATTGGCTTGGTGTGCCGCTAATTCGGAAGCATCTAGCAATAAGTAAGAAGTTTCTTTGGAGGAGAAAAAGGCGATTCCAAAGAGAGAGACTGCGATAAGGCCCAAAAGTGTGATAAATTTACGATTCATATCCATTCATTAGACTAAACTCTAGCCTACTTTCAGGGTCACAGAAATGAAGAGGGGAGTCAAGTCGAACCCGACGATCAGGGTCAGAGGAGATTGGCAAAAAGGTGAACATTTCGGAAGAAAAAAACGGAAAATCGTGAAAACACTTTCCCAATCTGCGGATCTGTGTTAGGCGGGAAGGCGCGCTGCCCACGAGCCACTCCCCTCCACCCTAACTCGGGTGGGGGCGTTCGATCCGCATGCCGGATTATGTCTCTTCCGTTAGAGGTAGCCTTTGAACTCATAGGCCAGGATTCCGATCCATTCCTTGATGGCCATTGTGGAGATTTCCAAATAACCGGGGGAGGGAATCCATAAATCGAATGCGGCTGAGTCTGTGGAAAGGGATTTGAAATCCGTGGGGAAAGAGTAAAATTGAACTCTTTGTTTGCGAAAGCAGGCTGCCGCCCTGCGGAAATGGAAGGCGGATGTGACCAAAATCGTTTCTTTGATTCCCTCTGCGGCTAAGATGCGGGAAGTAAACAGTGCGTTTTCGTAGGTATTTTTGGAATCTCTCTCTATCAATATATCTTCTTTGGGAACTCCCAAATCAGTCATGACTTGTAATGCCAAATCAGCCTCTCTGTATTTGTCCGCAAACAAAACCCCCGATCCTCCCGTGAAAAGAATCTTTTTGGCTTTCCCTTTTTTATAAATGCGGACTGCATCCACCAAACGGTCGCTAGAGTCATTTAGTTCAGGCCTTCCCGGTATGGAAGATATGGTTTGGACCATACCTCCCAAAACGATGACTGCTTCCGAAGGAGGGACTGCTTCGATAGAGACGGGAGGGTATGGTTTTTCCAAACTTCGGATCAAAGTATTGGCTACAAAAAAATTGGAAAAGATCCCCAAAAAGAAAATGAGAATTGAGAGGATGAGTTTCGGACGAAACCCTCGGACAAACAGAATGGAAACAAAGGAGAGCAGGAAAAATAAAGGGAACGGAAAAATGAAAAGGGTCAAAATTTTGGATAAAGTGAAGAATAAATCGTTCATAAAATACCGGTTAGAGGGAGACTTTTAGGGATTTTCAACCATAAAGAAGAGGGGGGCGACTCAAGAGAGGGTTAAATCGCCATATCCGCTTCCCAGTATTTGGAAGGATGAGGATAGCGGACATTCACTCCTAGGAAATTGCTGGAGAACTTCCAGTCTCTGGAAATTTGTTTCCTAGCCTGGGAGATAGAATTTTGGTTTGGATCCGAAGGAATTTCCAATAAGGATTTATTGATTTCCACCCATTCTTTTAAGGCTTCCGGACGGGCGGATTTAAGATCGGCAATAAGAACTCTGAGCTCGATTTCAGCATCTTCTCTTTTGTCTCTTAAAAGGATGGCATCGTCCGAATTGGTGCCTAAAACATGTTCACTTCCTTCCGCAGAATCGACACAACTTCTCCAATTTGAGTAGGCATTAAGTAATTGCTGAGTTTCTTTGTACAGGCAGTGCATTTGGGAACCTCATATAAGAATTTAATGGAATCACAATGTTTGCAAGAATAAAATTTCAAAGGAAGAAACAATCGGTCTAATTGCCATGAGAATCATTTTCCTTCTCTTTCTTTTTTCAATTTTATGTATCTCAAATGGGTGTTCAACGGACAATACAATGACAAAACCTCATCATACAAAATCGGGATATAAAAATTTGAATCCCGACTTTAAGGACCATGGTTTCACCGACTTACTCAAATGGGTCAGTGGGCGATTTAGAAATGAACACAGCATTGATCCGGAAGATTACCCGGGTGCTTTTCCTGTATTGGACAATTCAGGAGAAGAACTTCGTAAAAATCAGACAAAACTTTCGGTAACTTGGGTCGGGCATGCTACCGCTCTCATTCAAATCGATGGAGTCAATATTTTAACCGATCCGATTTGGAGCGAACGTTGTTCGCCTGTTAGCTTTGCAGGTCCCAAACGATACACTCCACCTGGAATCAAAATGGAAAACCTTCCTAAAATTCACTTAGTTTTGATTTCCCATAACCACTACGATCATATGGATCTTTCCAGTTTACAAGAATTGGAAAAAAGATTTCAGCCTAAGTTTTTAGTGGGACTGGGCAACAAGGAATTCCTGTTAAATGAAGGTTTGAAGGATGTGGAAGAAATGGATTGGTGGGATGAAACTAAGATTTCAGGGATTCAAATCGCTTTCACTCCCACACAACACTTCAGCGGAAGAGGTTTAACCGATAAATTCCAAACTCTTTGGGGAAGTTTCGTTGTTTCTGGCAAAAAGGAAAAAGTGTATTTCGCGGGGGATACCGCTTATTACACCCACTTCCGGGAAATCGGAGCAAAATTCAAAGACATCGATGTAGCCATCCTGCCTGTGGGTGCCTTTGAGCCCCGTTGGTTTATGTCTTCTGTTCATGTGGATCCTGCCCAATCCGTTCAGTCTTTTGCGGACTTAAACGCAAAATATATGATTCCCATCCACTACGGGACCTTTGTTTTGTCGGATGAAAAACTGGATTCTGTGATTCCAGAGACCAAGTCGGCCTTTCGGGATCTAAACATCGATTTGAAAAGACTGATCGACCTAAAAATAGGTGAGTCTCGGTTTTTTTAGTTCCAGAACCTTTCGGTTTCGAACATGCTGACCAAAAAAAAGGATGGTGAGCATGTTTCGAAAGCTTCTCACATTGTTTGTATTTTTAGCCTGCATCGGTTTGTTTACAGTATCTGTTTCTGCAGATGATGTAAATCCGACAGTCGGGCCAACGGTTCAGGAAGACACAGGTCATTCCTCTCATGCAGCCGAGGCGCACGCAGAACTCCCGTATTGGTCTGTGCTTCCCTTCGTTGCCATTTTGCTTGCGATTGCGGTTCTTCCGATTGCTTCTCATGCGACAGAGCATTGGTGGGAAAATAACAATAATAAGTTGATTGTCGCATTAGGATTAGGTGCTATTTCTTTCGTTCTTCTCCTTATTTACGGAAGAGGACACGATATATTCCATACGGTAGTATTCGATTACATACCTTTTATCATCTTACTTGCTTCTCTTTTCTACATTTCAGGCGGTATCGTAATCAAAGGTGATATCCACGCATCTCCTTTAAACAATACTCTTTTTCTTTTGATCGGTGCTTCTCTTGCTTCCTTTATCGGAACAACAGGAGCTTCCATGCTTCTCATCAGACCTCTTTTGAAAACAAACAGTGAAAGAAAACATGTAGTTCACACTGTTGTGTTTTTTATCTTTTTGGTTTCCAATATCGGTGGTTCCCTCACTCCTCTTGGGGATCCTCCTCTTTTCCTTGGTTATTTGAAAGGAGTTCCGTTCACTTGGACTTTCGGGCTTCTTCCTGAAATGGTATTTGCGGCTGTTATACTTTTGGTTGTTTACTTCGTTTGGGATACGATCGCTTATAAAAAAGAATCAAAAGCTGATCTTAAGAAAGATGATAAACTTGCGACTCCTATCGACATCGACGGTCAAGTCAACTTCATCTGGTTACTCGGTGTGATTCTTTCTGTCGCTTTTTTGAACAGCAATTATATCCCTGCAATCGCAGAAAATCCTTTCTTGGGTTTCATCCGAGAAGCGGTTCTCATCGGTTTGATCGCTCTTTCCAAATTCACTTCTAAACCTGAGTTTAGAAAGGCGAACAACTTCACTTTGGGTCCGATCCAAGAAGTAGCCTATCTTTTCATCGGAATTTTCATCACTATGATTCCTGCACTTGTTCTTTTGGAAGCGCATGGAAAAGATTTGGGAATTCAAACAACATGGCAGTTCTTCTGGGCAACAGGAATTTTTTCATCCGTATTGGACAATGCGCCTACCTATTTGACTTTCGGGTCTCTTGCTTCCGGACTACTCACTCCTGATGGAGCGGCTCCTTTGACATTGGGTCAGTTCATCGGAAACCCTGCTGCGGAAGAGATTCTGAAGGCGATTTCTGTGGGTGCCGTATTTATGGGTGCGAATACTTATATCGGTAATGCACCTAACTTTATGGTGAAATCCGTTGCGGAAGAAAACAAAGTAAAAATGCCGTCTTTCGGTGGTTATTTGGCTTACTCTTTCGGAATTTTGATTCCTACTTTCATTCTAATCACTTTCATTTTCTTCCTCTAAGAAAAGAAAGAGTTTCCCGCTTGCGATCCGCAGGCGGGATATTTCTAATTAAGCGGAAGGTTTTTCCTCTTTTAATTTTTCCAATTGATTCAATCCGAATCCTAAAGCGACACCTAAAACAAGAGCCAGCCCAGGAATTACCGTTTCTCCTGCGGAAGTAGGTAGAATGTTTTTTGCTGTTGCGATTTGAATGTCCGTTTTCACTTCCCCGGATCTGCCAACGATGGTTTGTCCTTTAGAGTAGTCTTTGAAAGGCCAAAGGATAAAGAAAGATCCTAAGATGAGACCTAAAAGAAAGGTCATCGTATGGGATTTGTATTTTTTAAATAACCATTTTACGAAGTGGGTGAATAGAAGAAGTCCCAATAAACATCCGATTCCGAATGCTGCAAGGAAAACGATGGAATCTATGGCAAGTATGTTGGAAAGTTTTGCGATTACGATTTGGTATTCGCCTAATACTAACATGATGTAAGAGCCGGAAATACCGGGAAGAATCATCGCAGAGATGGCAATTGCTCCCGTTATGAATGCGATAAGAGGGTTTTCTGACCCTGCAGTATTTCCCATAAAAAAACTAGGGACTACTGTGAGTGCGATTCCCGGAATGAGAAACAACCAGATGAAAACACTGTGTCTATCCATCAATTTGTAAGGAACGGAAAGGGATGGAATGATAAGACCGATAAACAAAGCCAAGGTGGGTGCAGGATGATTTTGCAATAGGTATTGGATGAGTTTCGCTCCGGACACTACGGACAACATAAGTCCGAATCCTAAAAAAAGAAGAAACCAGAAGTCGATTCGCTTCATTTCTTCGGCAAATGCGGCGCGGCTTTCTTTGCCGAAAAGTCCGGTGATCAGTCCGATAGAAACTTTGACAGTTGTTAGATTTAAGGAAGTGATTGCTCCGATCAATCTATCGTATAGACCTAAAATCAAAGCGAAGGTTCCTCCGGAGACTCCCGGAATCAAGTTGGCAATTCCGATCAGGAAGCCGTTCAGGATGCAAAAGAGAATTTCTTTTTTTGTCAATGGCATAGACGAAAGAGTTTCTGATCGGATTTCTTAGGCAAGATTTTTTCTTCTAGCTGTGACAACGATGCGCAAGACGATATAAACGACAGTATAGCCTAAAATAAGAAGAATCAATAATTGGTTTTTAGAAAGGAATGTCGATTTTCCGGGCAAATCGATGAAATAAAAATAACATATCCCCGCTGGAAGATTGGCTAAGGTCATCCAAAAGCAGGTCCATTTTTTCCCCAGTTTTGTTTCCGTCAAATATTGGTATAGATGTTCCCTATGTGCCTGAAAGATATGTTTCTTTTCGTAACTTCTGATGAGGATCGTGATGATTCCGTCGATCCAGAATATAGGGAAAAGGTAAAAGAAGCTCGCTAATTCAAAGTTAGTTGTTTCTGGTTTTGTCCCCAAAACGGGAAGAGAAATCAAAAGAAATCCCAGCCCGAGAGATCCACTGTCTCCCATAAATAATTTTGCTTTTGGAAAATTATAATAAACGAAACCTGCCGCCGCTTGGAACAGACAAACGGTAACAAAGAATAAGGTTCCCCCGAACGCAAACTGTCCTGAATAAATGGTCCACCAAAACAAAGAAGAGTAAAACACTGTGCCGATCAGATACAAATCCAATCCGTCCATAAAATTGACCAAATTGATCATGAATACACCCAAAAAAGTGAGTAACACCACAGCAACCCAGAGATAGGGTATCTGAATCTCAAACAAAGATAAGTTAGGTGAAAGGAAAAAAGTCCAAAACCCTAGAAATCCCGCCTCTAAAAACAAACGTATCTTAGGTGAAAGTGAGTATAGATCGTCTAAAAAGCCGATGCACCCGAAAGCCAAAACTCCGGAAAGAAGATAGGGCAGTAGGTATCTCAGGTTTGCAGTATGTGCTTCGAATCCGAAACGTCCGTTTTCCCCCAAATAGGCGATTCCCAAAAGAAAGACCAGAAATAGGGGGAGAAAGATCATCCCTCCCGATTTTTTAGTCACCTCCGTATGCAGGCTTCTTTCGTTCGGCACATCCTTCACTCCGATGCGGGAGTGCACATAAAAACCGTGGAAAATCAGACTGAGAATGGCAGGTGAGATGCAAACTAGTAGGAAAAAGGGATCCATTTCCGCTAAGATCTGAGACTCGGGCGGTTTTGGCAGTTTTTTATTGCAAAAATCAGTCCCCATTCCAGTTTTAAATTTATGTTTCAGGGCGTATATACCGCTGTCATCACCCCCTTTCGCAACGGGAAAATCGATTACGAAAGTTATTTTAAAATCCTAGAAAACCAGATTTCTTCCGGAGTGGCCGGAGTCGTGCCTTGTGGAACCACAGGCGAGTCTCCCACACTTTCCTACGAAGAACATAAGGAACTAGTCCAAAAAACGGTTCAATTCGTAAATCGACGCATTCAAGTCATTGCAGGTACCGGAGCCAATTCTACGGAAGAGGCAATCGATCTTTCTGAAAGAGCTTGCAAGGACGGAGTGGACGGTCTTCTTTCCGTAAATCCATACTACAACAAACCTACACAAGAAGGTCTTTACCAACACTTCGCTAAAATTGCGGAGAGAGTGGATAAACCCATCATGTTGTACAACATTCCCGGAAGAACCGGAGTGAACCTTCTGCCCGAAACGGTTTTGCGTCTTTCCAAGTTGCCTCGCATTGCTTCCATCAAGGAAGCGACAGGGGATTTGGGGCAAATGGCGAAAGTGATTTCCATAACGGATCCCAACTTTCATCTGTTATCCGGGGATGATAACCTTACATTGCCGGTGCTTTCCATCGGTGGAAAAGGAGTCGTATCCGTAGTATCCAATCTTTTCCCAAGAGCTTGCGTGGATATGGTCTCTCTTTATATGAGAGGGGATCTTGCCGCCAGCCAAAAAATCTATTATAAACTTCTTCCTGTGTTCATCAATGCTTTCATCGAAACCAATCCCATTCCTATCAAAGCTGCTATGAGCTGGTTCGGTTATTGTGAAAATGAATTGAGACTTCCAATGACACAATTGTCTTCCGGTACCGCTGCGGATTCTTTCCGCAAAATCGTTTTTGATTTGAGAGAGGAAGGAATTGTCTAAGATCAAAGTCGGACTCATCGGAGCCAACGGAAGAATGGGCAAGGCCATCATACAGGTGCTTGCCGCTTCCCAGAGATCCGTATTGAGTGCGGCAGTGGTCAAGGAAGATTCCGTATATTCAGGATTCGATTCCGGAATTCACTCAGGGATCAAGGAAACAGGAATTATCTTTTCTTCCGATTTAGAAGAAGCATGCAAAAATTCTGATATTCTTATCGATTTCAGCGCTCACACAGGTTTTGCTAAAAATCTGGAAATTGCAGTTGCGAACAAAAAGCCGATCGTGATCGGTACTACGGGACTTAGCGATTCGGAAAAGAATCAAATCAAATCCGCCGCAATTTCCATCCCCATCGTTTTTTCTCCCAATATGTCCGTGGGAGTGAATCTTCTTTTTAAACTTACTGAAATCGCCGCCAAAGTTCTGCAAGACGGTTTTGATGTGGAAGTATTGGATATCCATCATCGTCACAAAAAAGATTCCCCTTCCGGAACGGCGCAACACCTAAAAGAAGTTTTGTTAAAGGCCTTGGAAAGAAAAGAAGAGAATGTGATTTACGGAAGGCACGGGATGTATCCCGAAAGAGACCCGAAAGAAATCGCAATGCATACGATGCGTGCGGGAGAAGTCATCGGAGACCACACTGTATTTTTCTTCAGTCCTGAAGAGAGAATCGAAATTTCCCATAAAGCGCAAGATCGCAAAACATTCGCAGTCGGTGCAGTGAAGGCGGCAGAGTTTCTCAAAGACAAAACGAAAGGTCTTTATAATATGTTCGACGTATTAGGAATCTGAGATTGGACTTTCTTCGCGGCTTATATATCATTCCTTGGAGTAAAAATTATCTCTCCATCAGTTTGGATATACTGATCGTTTCGTATCTTATCTACAAAACATATACGACTCTCCGCCGCACAAGAGGGATTCAACTTCTATTGGGAGTAGGGATCATTTGGATCTCCGGCAGTTTGGCCGAGTTTTTCGGTTTTGAACTTTTGGAATGGATCCTTACGAACATCCGTCCCGCTCTAGTATTCGCAATTATCGTTTTATTACAGCCGGAACTACGAAGAATCACGGGAGACTTTGCCCGCATTCGTCTCTTGCGTTTTTTCTTTTTAAAGCCTACTTTCGATTTGGATCCGATCGTCGATGCGGTTCGTTCCATGGCATCTCAAAAAGTAGGATCTCTGATCGTTCTAGTGAAAGACATCAGTTTGAAAGATATTTCCGAAAATGCCGTCAGCATAGATTCCGCAGTCAGCTCCGAACTTTTACAAACCATCTTCTTTAAGAATTCTCCTTTGCATGATGGAGCAGTCATCATCGAACAAAATAGAATCATCTCCGCAGCATCTTATCTTCCTATGAGTTCCAGCGTGGAGATTTCCACATTGGGTGCCAGACATAGATCCGCTCTCGGTCTTTCCGAAGAATCGGATGCCATTGTGATCGTCACATCCGAAGAAACAGGAGGAATCTCCGTTTGTTATGAAGGAGAGATGTTTCATCCTGTCAAACCTTTGGAACTCAGAGCGCTTGTGAACAACTTGATGACAGGTTCTAAAAAGAACAATAGGGAAGAGGATAAGAAGAAAAACAAAGAAGCAGGTGTGAGTTTATGATCCGTAAAATCCTGTTTAAAGCCTCCCGCAATTGGAAGGCGAAACTCATTTCTTTGTTCGTTGCTGTTTTCTTTTATATCAATCTTCAAAATTCGAAAATCCTAATCAAAACGATCAGCGTCCCCGTCGAATATCCTAAGTTAACCGGGAACCTTTCTTATAATAAGAATCCTGAAAAAACGATTCCCGTTCGAGTGGAAGGTTTGAAGGATGTGGTAAATTATTATTCCCAGTTTATGAAAGCCGTTGTTGATCCCGAAGATGTACAGATCGGAGTCACTGAGGTTCCTATCAAAAAAATCGTAGGGGTTCCCAGCGGAGTTAAGGTCACCAAACTTAAAAAAACGGTTCCCGTTGAGATTGAATCCAGAGGTTTGAAAGTGGTTCCCATCGAACCTAGTTTCGAAGGAAATCCTCCCGCTAATTTCGAAAAGCTGACTCAAATTCTCAGCCCTGCTAAAATTACCGTAAGTGGCAAACCGTATGAGTTGGAGAAGATCACAAAAATCGTTCTTCCTGAAATCTCTCTTACGGACAAAAGGGAACCTTTTGCGAAAACCGTTCGTATTCCTGATCTTCCCAAAGGGATCAGTGTTTTGGGTTCCAGAGATGTGACAGTTAATGTGAATATCATTCCCCTTTCTTATAAAACGGGAGAGCAGACTGCCGCAGGTATTCCTATCGTATGTTCCGGGTTAGATGGGAGGCTGGAAGCGGAACTTTCGGAAGAACAGGCGGCCATTCGTTATTTCTCCGTTAAACCCATCCGTTCCGCACAAATTTTGACGGGAATCGTAGCGCAAGTGCCTTGTAATTATATCTATGACCCGGTAAAAAATAAAATCATTCCTGAACTGCAGCCTCAGATCGCAAAAGTTAGAATCATTAAAAACAAAGATTTGAAAGGAATCGAAGTATTGCAGATCAATCCGGAGAAAATCGAAATTCGATATAAGGTGAAGGAAGGAACTCCTTCTCCCGGTGAGAATGTAGATCCGGGAGAAGAAGGAAGTGGATTAGAAGAGTGGTCTACTAATCCTTCGTCTTAAGAAAATCATAAATTTCTAAAAAGGATTCTTTCGGTGCTTCCCATTGAGGGTAGTGTCCTATTCTTTCCCATCGTACGATCTTTTTGTTTTTGATCGGGAGTCTTTCTACTTCTTCGATCAAATGTTTCCCGCTGACAGGGTCACTCTCTCCATTGATGAACAACAAAGGAACTTCCGTTTGCAGAAGAGCGTTCTTCCATCGATTTCCATGTTTTTTTCTTTCTGCAATGTATTTGAGAAGTTTATGGGGAATTTTGATCTCTGAAGGATAGGTTGCCAGTTTCCAAAGTGTCGCAATTTCTTTTTCGGAAGGTTTTGTGTCCGGTCCGAATACTGCACTGAGAGCCTTCCCGAATTTTTTCTCGTTGAACAGCTTAGCTAAGATCGCACCTAAAAAAGGTTTAGAAATTAGTTTTTGAATGAATGTGGGTTTGTGCAGTGCGGGAAACAATCCTCCGTTTAAGAAGACCGCTCCGTCTATCTCGTATTTTTTGTTTTCCAAGTTTCTTGCCAGAAGTTCTTGGCCTACGCTTACCGCATAATCGTGAAAAACGAATTTCACCCGTTTGAGGGCGTTTTTTTCGATGAAAGATTCTATAATATCTGTTTGTTCCATCAAAGTGTATTCATGTTTCAGCGGTTTGGAAGAATATCCGAAGCCTAAAAAATCAACTGCGAAAGTATTGAAGTGGCGGCTGAGTCCGCTGAAAATTCTGGAATAATCCCAGGAGGAAGTGGGAAATCCATGTAATAGAAGTAAGTTGTTTCCCCTTCCTTCCTGAATGTAAAAAATTTGTTGTTTATTGTGGTCAAAAAATTTTCCCGAGGCGAGCCATTCCGTTGCTGTTTTCGCTGAAAACGATGTATCTATCATATTAGATTAGTAGTTATACTGAAACTTACATAAAGTCAATGAATTTCCTATCGATAAAAAGTTGACAAAGTAAACTTATCTTTATCATTAAAGATCAAATAAATAAATCAGATAAGGTGTGTTAATATGGCTAAATTGGAAGACGTGGAAGGAATCGGTCCCAAGTATGCTTCTGCCTTGAGAAAGGCGGGTGTTCGATCCACAGGTGACTTCTTGAAAAAAGCGGCGAACCCTGCAGGAAGAAAGGAAATTGCTAAGAGTGCAGGCATTTCCGACAAATTGATTTTGGAATGGGCCAATCATGTGGATCTATTCCGAATCAAAGGTGTAGGTGAAGAGTATGCCGATCTTTTGGAAGAAGCAGGCGTAGACACAGTTGTGGAATTGGCTCAAAGAAAGGCGGCAAACCTCTTTGAAACATTGAAGACTGTGAATGAAAAGAAAAAACTAGTTCGTCAATTGCCCTCCGGTTCTAAAGTAGAAGATTGGATTGCCCAAGCTAAAAAATTACCTCGAATGCTGAATTATTGACTTTGAAAAAAGGGAAGGGCTAGAAGAAATTCTTGCCCTGCACATCCTTTTGATTCTTAGTCTATGTATGCTTTCTTATCCGTTGCAGTTCTTCGCAATTCCGGAAGGACCTGTCTCCAATTGGGACTATTTCTGGTACCAAATTCCTTACGGAGCCCCCGGAATCCTTACCTTTCTGGTGGGGATTTTTCTCAGTTATTTCTCCTTTCAAAAGTTTAGAAGCGGTTCCGAAGAAAATCGTCTCTTCCATGCGAACCTTACCATTTCCTTTATCAGTTTCGGTTTTGTGGGTCTCGTTCTCAGTTTAAGAGCATGGATTCAGGACGTAGAAGTACTAGTTTTTTGGAATGATATACTTTATTTTTTCGTAGCCCCTCTCGCTCCTTCCGCCTTTTACCTGGCCTATCATATGACGGGAAAAAAGAGCAAACTTTTGTTATACTATTCTTATATATGTTGGGCAGCGTCTTTCGTTTTGTATTTGGGCATTTTACTTGGAAAAGGTTTTGAGACGAATGTATTCGAATTTACTTTCGGAAAATATCCTAGAGGGAGCGCATTCATTCGTCCTTGGGGGATCTTGGCACCTTTGGGATATTTTTTCCTGATCCTTCCTTCCTTTATCAAACATTATTCCCATATCCGATCCAATTACCACCTTTCTTTGTTTCACGGTGTGAACCTTCTTTTTCTTCTGACTACTTCCAATGCTCCCAGTATCTTGGGGCTGAAGGTTTATCCTGGAGGGTTCTTCTTATTCATTCCTATGTTGCTTATCGCCTATGGAGTGTTCCGTTCGGATTTCTTCGATGTAAATCAGCTTTTGTTTCAGAAGAACGGTATGTTTTACTTCCTGTTCGGGCTTTTGTCTTTCGTTTTGATTTTCATTTCTTTCGGAGTCTCTTTCGGTCTTTCTCCTCTTTCTTATGAAGCGTCCAAATGGTATCCTTGGGGAATTCCTCCCGTCATCAGTGTGTTCGCTTCCGTCTTTCTCTCCATCATCGTAGCAGGGGCCAATCCTTCCGCAAGATTGAACCAGTTATGTGCATTCGCACTCATCCTTACTGGTTTTTATGTGATGCAGTCTGTTCCTTTGAAGTTGAACCTATCTTATGTGGTGCAGCTTCGCATTTCTCAGCTGACCTTTTTGGCGTTCGCATTTGCACCCAGCATTATGGTGCGTCTTGTTTTCGAAGCAATTGCTAAAAAGAATCCAAGCTGGCTGAAGTATGTGGACATTCTTTGTGTGATTGCTGCATTACTTTCTCCTTCTCCTTGGTTGTTCGTCGGTTTTTACGAATATCCCTGGTCAAGAGTGCATCATGGGGGTCCTGCAGAAGCCCTTATCGGATTCAACGGTTTCATCGCACTTGTTCTTATTCTGATCACATTTTTCAAACACAGGGAATATATCAACGGAGCCTCTCGTTGGATCATAGGTTCCTTTATGTTATCAGCCGTGTTGCTTTTGTTCGCTCTTCTTCCTTCTCATGGAATTCCTCTTTTCCCTTTGAGCGATTTTCAATTCGTTCCAGCGACAATTTTAGGTTATGCGGTCTTAAAACACGGAGCTCTTTCTTTGGAAGGAAGGACCATCCAGCTCAGTCAGAAACTGGCGAATTTGGGGCTTGTAACGATGGGAATCGCCGCCATTCTTTATTTCCCATTGATTCGAGATCATTACGGGATCGGAGAGTCCGCATTCCATTTGATGATGATCGTTCTTCCTCTCATTCTCTTCAATTATCTTGTGATCTACATCATGTCTCGTCCTTTGGCGGAAGAATTGGATATCAGTTATTTCCTTTTGGATCTGGAGAAACAAAAAGCGGATGAAGAAAGAGAAAAGGCTTTGATTGCTCAAGATAAAGCGGAAGAAGCCAGGGAAGAATCCGAAAAACTTTTGTTAAACATTCTTCCTTTGAAAGTGGCCCAGGAATTGAAAGACAAAGGTTCCGTTACTCCTGCCAGGTATGAGAACGTCACCGTTTTGTTCACTGATTTCAAAGGATTCACCAAAGTCGCAGAAGGTATGGAAGAACAAACATTGGTTGAAGAGCTGGATGCTTGTTTCACCCAATTCGATGAGATCATATTACGGAACAATTTGGAGAAACTGAAAACCATCGGGGATTCCTATATGTGTGCGGGAGGTCTTCCCGTATCTAACAGAACCAATGCGATCGATGCTTGTCTTGCTGCTTTGGAAGTGCAAAGTTTTATGAATCAGTTGAAGGAGATCAAGTCTGCTTTGAATCTTCCTTTTTGGGAATTGAGATTGGGAATTCATACCGGGCCTGTCGTCGCAGGAGTCGTAGGGCGGTTCAAATTCGCTTACGATATTTGGGGGGATACGGTGAATACCGCTTCTCGAATGGAGTCGGGAGGAGAAGCGGGTAAAATCAATATCTCTAAAGAAACCTACGAACTAGTGAAATATTTTTTTGTGACCGAATACAGGGGAAAAATCCACGGAAAGAACAAAGGCGATCTGGATATGTATTTCGTTCATCGCCTAAGACCTCGTTATTCGCAAGATGAGGATGGTAAGGCACCGAACCAAGTGTTCCGAGAAGTTTATTCTAAGTTACATGAAGGAGCTGTGGTTCGTTGGAAAAATCTGCCGGATTCGTAAATCCGGCGTAAGATGGTAAAAGGAGATTCGGTGGATAAATTAAGCTTGTTCTTCTTCCGCAAGCCAAGTGCGGAGTAACTGTGCGACATCTTCCGGTTTTTCTTTGGCAAGATTGATCGCATTTTCCAAAAGTTCCCGACGCAGTTTTTCGTCGAGGGAGAGCTCCACTTCGGCCCCCCCTTCGTCCATCACCCTGAGAGCGGCTTCTCTCATCATCTGTTGTTGAGCCGCCAACTCTTCTTCGCGAAGTCTTCTTCTTCTCGCCATCTCTTTTTTGATCGCTCTGTAGACAAGAACCGCTAGAATCAAAAGGATGAGTATGATGAGGGATGCGATAACCATGTTACGGATCGCTCTTTGTTTTTGGAATTCTTCATCTTCCAAACGGAACTGTTCCGTTCTGTCTTTAGGAATGGTGATGACGCTGATTTGGTCTCCTCTAGATCTGGTATAACCGATAGCGGCTTCCAAGTTTTTACGGATGAGTTTCAGATCGGATTCGGAAACGGGGATGTATTTTCTTTCATATCCTAATCCGTCTTCTCTTTCCTTCTTTTCCCAAACTCCGTCTACGACGACGGATAATCCTACTTTTTCAATTTTCCAAGGCTGACGTTTGATGTCTTTGACCCGTTTATTGAATTCATAGTTATTGATATTTTCATCTTTAGAATATTCTGCTTTTTGATAGTCAGTGTCTTTGTATCCTGGAGGAAGATTCGGTTCGGTTCCTGCGGGTCCGTCAGGAGTGAATCCTCTTCCTTTGAAAGCTTCTTTCGTTTCTTTGGAAGATACTTTTAAAGAGTAACCATCTACCAATTTTCTTTCCGAGTAAGGAGTGTCCGGATTATCCAACTCCGCAACCACGGGAAGAACTTCATTTTCCGTAAGGGATTCTTGGTCCCAGTTGAACATATATTCGAAACGTGTGATATCTACTCTGTCTTCACCGCCCAAATACCAGCGCAATGTGTTTCTGATATCGATGAGTCTTTTAACTCTTTCTTCTTCTTCAATGCGGAGTTTTTCTTGTACGATTCTGAGTTCTAATCTTTCTTTTTCCAAATCTTCTTCGAAGTCGGAGATGATCTTTCCGTCAGGATCCGCCACACTTACGTTCTCAGGCTTTAACTTAGGTACGGCGCGAGCCACCAAGTTTACGATCCCTTTCACTTCTTTTTTACTGAGTCCGTCTACTCCCGGACGAAAATGAAGGATAACACTTGCTTTAACAGGATACGCATTCGCTTCGAATAAATCCGCCTCGGGGATGGCGATGTTTACGTCCGCTTTTTCGATAGGACGAAGAGTCATTAATGATTTTTCAATCGCTCCTTTGAGCGCTCTGAACTTTTTGATGTCTTTGTCGAATTGGGTTTCCGTAAACTTTTCGATGTCGAAAAGTTCCCATCCACTTACGCCTGCAGGAATTAAATTCTCTTGCGCTAGTTTGGTGACGATCTCTTGTCTTTTGTCAGGATCCACAGTGATGAGGCTGGTATCGCTGGAACCGTAGCTGTATCCTAGAGCATCTAACTTTTTTGTGACCTCTGAAAAGTCCTTAGGGTCTAAATCTTTGAATAGGATGATCCTGTTTTTTGTGGAAGAGACATTCGATAGGATGACGATGGCGACGACGATGACCAATGCCACTCCGCCTAAGATCAATTTTTTGGTATTGTCTAATTTATTAAAAAGTTCCTTGATATTATCTAGAATTTTCTGTACTGCTTCGGGCATAGTAGGGGCCTCGTCCTGTTATGGGACATAATGAAGGGTCTATTGGAATTTGTACAAGTATTTTTCTGTGGTAGGTACCACAGATTTCCCCTCTTTAGATGGGTTTTCCCTCAGTATCCACTTTGATTCGGGTGTATCGGATGCGATCGATCTGCTGTTTTTCGATATTTCTGGTTTCTCCTGCCATTTCCAGGGTGATTGTCTCCAAACTGAACGATTTGATGTCCCCTTGGATCACTGTACCGTCATTCAATTGGATCATGGCCACCCTTTTCATATAAAAGGATTCTTCCTCCGGAACCTCTCTCGTTTCGGCTTCCACTACAGCAGTCTTATTTTCCTCTTCTTTCTTTTGGGCCAGAAGGGTTTTGTATAGATCTCTTTCCTCTTGCAGTTTTCTGTAATCCGCAAGGCTGGCAGAATCACAAGCATCCACTCGGATGGTTTTCGTTGTGATCGTAGTCAACGGAGCAAAGAAAATCGTATAGGCGAAATCCACGATCGTTGTCTTTTCTTCAAAACGATAAGACTGATTCGGGTCGGGGAAAAGTTCCTCCAGAGGAGTGTCTCCCATACGAATGCTTCCGTAGAGAATGAACCATTGTCTGTAAGCTCTGGACGCATAACATTGATCTTCTGCCGAGCTTAGGAATAAAGGCTTATTTTCATGAGGATTATGGATCTTGAGTTTCGTAGCTGTAATCGTGTTTTTTTGTTTTGGTTCCGCAGGATATAGACGAGAAAACAATTCTTTCGACTTACGAATGGAAGTAGAAATTTGTTTCTGCATATATTGAATTTCGGAAACGGTAAAATTAAGTTCGTTTCGCACGGCGCTTCTGGTGGAATCGGAAGAGATCGATTCGTTTTGAGGGAGAAGGGCAAGATATTCCAAGCCTGTTACATGCAATTTTTCTAATCTAACTTGTAAGAGGGGCAGTTCTCTATAGGCGAATAAAAAGGCTTCACCTTTCTCTCCTATCTGTTTTTTAAGAAGGTAATTTTCTTCCGCTTCCTGAATGGCGGTTTGGGAGAATCTTACGGAGATGATGGTTCTATAGGCTTCTTCCAGATATGTATCGTAAATGGGAAGTTTAAAAATGCTGTGAGAATAAGGGGAAACCAGTAGAGGATCAAGAGAGGTATTTTCGTATTTTTTCAGTTCTGGATTGGACTCTCTCAACTGATAGTTCTTATTTGCGGAACATTGAGCCAATGTAAAAAGCAGAAGTAAATTGAAGAAAACAATTCTCATGAAAATATAACCTTTTCTTCCGAAAGAGTAAAATAATCAGGAAAAAAATACAAATTCATTTTTAAGAATCTTGGGTAATTTCTAATTTCTCTTGAAGATTACGAATCCTGCCGTTACCTTAGAGTTGTGGATTCTATATATACGATCGATTGTCATTATGCGGACTTTGAAAAAGTCGCTTGCGCTTATCTTTTAGTGGAAAACGGACGAGGAACATTCGTAGAAGTCAACACTACACATGCACTCCCTCATCTTTTGGGAAAACTGAAGGAAGTAGGGCTTAAGCCGGAAGACGTGGATTATGTGATTGTGACCCATGTGCATTTGGATCATGCGGGAGGATCTTCCGCTCTTTTGCGGGTTTGCCCGAATGCTATCTTACTTGCACATCCTAAGACCGCCAAACATTTGATCCATCCTTCCCGATTGATCGAAAGCAGCACTTCCGTTTACGGAGAGGAAATGTTTCGTAAATTGTACGGCACTATAGATCCGGTTCAGGAATCCAGAATCCGTGTGATGGCAGACGGAGAAAGTTTGGAATGGGGAGATCGAAAATTTATCTTCCATTATACGAGAGGGCATGCGAATCATCATTTCTGCATATATGAATCCAAATCGAATTCGATTTTTACGGGAGATTCTTTCGGCATTTCTTATCCGGGTTTGGAGTTGGGAAAAAGGTTTATATTCCCCACCACGACTCCTACGGATTTCCATTATGAAGAAGCGGTTCGATCTCTAGACATCATCGTAAATACCGGAGCTAAAACCGCATATCTCACCCACTTCGATGGATTAGGTGATCTAAAAGGGCAATCGATTTATTTGAAACAAGGTTTGGATCTTTGTAAGGAAGCGATCGAAGGGGCAGGTGCGGTATCCGATCCTTCACTACTAACTTCTTATTTCGAGTCTAAGGTGAAAGATATGATCCAAACTTTAGCCGATCGACAAGGAGCAGATTTAACTTCCAAGGATTGGGAACTTTTAGAGATCGATGTGAATTTGAATGCGCAGGGATTGCTGTATTCTTATCGTAGGAATTCCGCCGCATGAATGTAATGAACGGATTTTTGTTTCGCATACTATTGTTATGTGTTATTATGTTTGTCAATTGCACCAGCGGCCTGCAAAGGAAACGAAACTCTTACGACCAAGAAGGGATTCATATCCATGTAAGTTGTAGCGAGTTTGAGGAAAGTTTTTATTATCCTACTCCTTTTTCCGAAAAAAAAGATCTGCTTCAAGTGTTTGCGGAACTTTCCCAGAAAGAAAATCCTTCCATGAGGTTTATCTCTACGAACAGAACGGAAGAGATCATGACCATCAACGGAGCCAGCAATTCCTGGAAAGAGGGTTGGGTGATCTATGTGAATGGAGAAAAAATCTCTCCTGTAGATTTGAAGTTAGGTGTTCGGGTAGGAAAAGAAGATAGGATCGAAATTAAACTGGAGAAGGTGGAACGCATCTTCGGACAACCTTCCGAAAATGCGAATTAAATTTTATCTTAACTGACTCAGTTCTCTGTAAGCTCTGATAAAGCCGTCTGACATCGTTTTTGCGAAAGTAAGGGAGATTCTCGCCTTTTCCGCTGCGATCATCACTTCATGAAGTTCCACTGAATTCGGATCGAATACGATCTTTTGGGTGAGTTCATCCGCTTCCACTTGTTGGTCGTTTACTTGTTCGAACGCTTTTTTGAGAGCATCTGCGAAAGTTCCTGCCACTTCATCCGGTGACTTTGCTTCGTTTGTTTTTCCGTAATGGCGGGAATCGGTTCGGTTCACTGCCACTTTGTCTCCGTTCGGAAGCAAAGAATAAGGTTTTGCACCTGATATATGATTTGATGAAAAAGAAGAAATAGATTCGATGCCCATAGGAATGCCCTCATAGGAATTATCGATGGATTTCCGATTTACTTGAGTAAAAAATTATGTCGGATTTACGGGAAAGTTTGTAGGAGTTCCTACAAAATGGGGCGAAAAAAGGGGAAATTTTGTGGTACCTACCCCCTTTCTTCTTAAATCTCTTCCCATTTTCATCCATAGCGGGGCTTTGTACAACCGATCTTACCGGGAAATGCCTCAGACACCGGGTTCGGAAAGCTTTTCAAAAAAAAATCTTCCTAGGGAACCTTTCCCGGTTCTCCGGGGTAAACTAGTCAAAAGAGGAGATCAAATGAAAACAACTCTCAAGATTCTAATCACCACGCTCAGTTTCGCAGTAGCTTCGGGAATCGTTGCCCATGACAGAGAACATGGAGACAGAAAACATCCGAAAGACCACGGGAAATTTTTAGAGAAAATGGCAAAAGACCTGGGATTGACCGCTGATCAAAAGAAGAGAATCGAGAAAGTCCATTCCGATTCCAAACAAGCGAAAGAAGATTATGAAAACAAGCAGGATGCTCTTCGCAAAGAACTTCACGCTCTGCTATCGGCAGATAACCTGGATAAGTCGGCTATCCGTTCTAAAATGGAAGAAGTCTCCAAAGTGAAGATCGACTCTAAGATGTTGTGGATCGACGATCGAATCAAGATCAACGAAATCCTTACTCCCGAGCAAAGAGCAAAGCAGAAAGAAATATTCAAAAAACACCATGAAGAACATGGAAATAAGGAACATAAAAAAGACCGCCCCGAAAAAGAGAAACGGGACAAAAAACGTGACTAATCTCGAATTCGAAAAAGTAATCAGCACCACCAAATGGGCGGTGCTGAGCGCTATCCGCAAATACCTGGACGCAAGGCTAGCGGATAACATCGATGATGTGGCACAGGAAACCTACATTCGTATGTACAGATATCTTCAAAAAAACGGATGGGATGCGGACAAGATTGTTTCCTTGGGAAACTGGGCCTATACGATCGCAAAAAACGAATCCTTGCGTTTCACCCAGAAACAAAACAAAGAAAGAGTCAAAGCGCAAAAAGTTTTTGATGATCCTTTCCGAGAAGAAGAAACCTCCTTTGAGGGAAGTCTGCTCGATCGATTGGAATATGAAAAACTGCTACAAGAGATCCCTTCCCAATATAAGGATGTTCTGGTTCTTTTAGGAGAAGGTAAAACGGGAGATCAAATTGCGGCACAACTGCACATCGCTCCCGGAACGGTAAAATCCAGATTATTTCGTGCTAAGAGGTTTATATATGAAAAATTCCAAATTCAACAAAGAGATTGATCAAAGGTTAAACGATCCGAATTGGGAAAAAAGAATGGCGGAAAGAGTTTTTTCCTCCCAATCCGAATTTCAGGAAACGATTCTTCCCGCAAACAACGAGAGAAGTCCCGTATATTTAAAATTAGTCGCCGCTTGTTTTCTTTTCGCTTTCGGAACGGGAATTTGGTTGTACGGAAATCGATCTCACTCGGATGAGAATCGAATTTCAGGAAGTCATAAGAATTTACTCAATCCTTACGATATAGAATCTGGAGATTTGCTTTGGGAAAACGAGGAAGACGACAGTAAGTATTTACTTGGGTTTTTGGGAGAGTAAAACGGCAGAGTTTTACGCTCTGCCTATCTCCATCGCTTTATTGAACATCGCTTTGGTTCCGTTGATCATCTGCACATTCGCTTCATAGGAACGGGAAGCGGAGATCATATCCGTCATTTCCGTAACGATATTGATGTTCGGGAATTCCACATAACCTTTTTTAGGTCCTGTTTGAATCGCATCCGGATGAGTCGGATCGTAAGTCAATCTAAGAGGACTCATATCTTTTTCGATTCTCATCACCTTTACTCCTTTTCCTTCTCCTGGAGCGACTCCGAAAGGATAAACGGGACTTTTCCACTTGGTTCTTAAATTAACGGGAGTTAAAATGACTCTGTCTCTTCGGAAAGGACCGTCTCCGTTGGTATTTCTTGTGGTAGTGGAGTTTGCGATGTTGTTTGAGATAACATCCATTCTCAATCTTTGTGCGGAAAGTCCGGTAGCGGAAATATTAATCGAATCAAACATGCCCATAAAGTTTACCTGTTCCCTTTAGATCCTATTAAGTCGTTCTCATTACGATATTGAGAAGGCGGTTGTTTTGGTTGAGTCTTTCGATCATCAGGTTGTAGGTCATAAGGTTTTGGTTCGCCTCTACTACTTCCTTTTCCACATCCACATTGTTTCCGTCGGGACGCATCGTAGTCAGATAATCGATGTTCGTTTTCGGCCTTACGTCCCTATAATCCAAGGGTTTGAAAAAATCGATATGTTTGTCGTTCGTAATCTTGGTAGGAACCGCTTTTTCCTTTTCGATCTTTTCCGATTCGAAGGCTCTTTTCAGCATGGACTCGAAAACAACCTCCGATCTTTTGAAATGTGGTACATCCGCATTCGAGATATTATCCGACAGCACCTTTCTTTTGGTCATTGCGGCGTTTAAACCTCTTTCCAATAGATCTTGTGTCTTCATAAAATGAGTGGATGCAAACATATCTTGGCCTCTGGTTTATCCTTCGGCAGTTTCTCCTACCGGGATAAGCATTTTATGTCGCTTTTCCTCTCGTTTTTTTGCCCTTCTTTCTACTGTTTCTTCGAAATAATCCTCATAATAAGGGAAATTGGTCCCCATGATCCTGTCCCAGACGTTGAAATAGAGGCTATAGTTTCCTAAAAACTTCTGATGGTGGAGGTTGTGGTGGGTGGATGTATTGATCCATTTTGTGATCGGGTTTTTGGCCCAGAATTTGGGAAAAAATTCATACCCTAGATGCCACCAAATATTCAGAACCATCGCATAGAATGTATGGAATAAAATCACATGGAAGTGGATCGGGACAAACATGATAAAAGGAACCAAATAGATTCCTTCCAAAAAAGCTTCCGTAGCTTGGAAACGGTAAGCGGCCAATGGAGAAGGATTCACGGAAAGATGATGTTCCATATGCACATAAGGATAGATCTTTTTATGATGTGCGGTTCTGTGCATCCAATAGAACCAGGTTTCGTGCCAAGCGGTTAGGATGGCGAAACTGAGGAAAATATAACCCCATCCGGAGAACCCTTCCACAGGCCCGAAGTAAACTTGGCTAGGGATCAATTTCATTTTGGCAAGAATGATATTGGTCGCTGCAATCAAGGTAAAGACCACAAGTGTAACTGCGGATTGGCGGAACTCCTGCCAGACTTTTTCCATCTTAGGATATGCTTTTTGGATGCGGAACGTTTCGAAAAAATCTTTTTTCCAAAGATAAAAGATCAAAAATGCGGCTCCCGCAATCGGATAGTATCTGAGAAAATTTAAAAATAACTGTGCAGATGTGATTTTGGTGACGCAGTCTACCACTAGTTCGCATTGAATCGGTCCGTTGAACATCGAATTCCCCCTTGCCTCTGTTTTTAATATACTCCGGGTAACGAAACAAATCGACCGGATGGATCAATTCGGAAGAAAAATAAAGTCCGGATCGATCCAATTGGAAGTTTATTTTTTGTTTTTTCTGAATTCGGTGGGGCTCATTCCCGTTTCCCTTCGAAACGCATCATAGAAAGTCGATTTGGAAGGGAATCCCACTTCGAATGCGATGGAAAGAATCGTTTTCTCGGGATTCTTTCTGCACAATTCCTTCGCTTCTTGGATTCGGAAATAATTTATATACTGAAAAAAGTTTTTTCCCAAATGCTGATTGAGGTATTCGGAAAGCTGGTGGGGAGAAACGGACAGTCTGCCGGATAACTCGGCCAAACTCAGCTCGTCGTTTCTATAGATCTTTTCCTCGGAAACGAGTTTTTCCAGACTTTCACCTAATGAATGTATATCTACCGATTTCAATTGGGAGATTTGATATTTTTTCTCCTCTTGAACGATTCGTTTTACTTCCGTGAATAACTCCGGTTCTCTCAGTCTCAGTAGATATACTAAGACCAAAAGGAAAGCCACGATGCAGGAGACAAAATCCAATCCGTGGCGTGCATTGAAAAACAGAGTTACAATTCCCACAAGAGAAGCCAGAGAAGAAAGTCCCAAAACCAGAATCACCAGTCTCAATTGTGGAGAGTTTTTGATGGTCTCGAAACGAAGGGATTCCATAATTTTACGGGATACGTAGTAGGCGGAACCGAAAACAGGGAGCACTACGGTTAATATAGCCAGTTTAAAAACGACGGGTACCCCATTTTGAGGATACAATCGGAAAAGTAGCATTTTTTCTTCCGCAGAACTCGTGTAATATGAAGATAAAAGAGAGAGAACGATGACTGCGGGAAGAAATTCCAGAACTCCCCATCCGGCTTGGCCGTTCTCTTCCGACCACAAACAATCGAAATACCTTTTAAACAGTGCACCAAAGAATGCGGAGAAAGGCAGATGGATGAGATAGAGATGAGGGAATAGGTGGAATCCCCCTATGCCGACTAAAAAAGAATGTGTTTGAAAGATGCCTGCTAGAAAAAATAGTCCTGCTTGGATACGCGTTTGAGTGGATTTTTCTTTTGAGACAAGTTCTCCGCCGCAGAATAGGAATGCCAGCCCGCCGCTGAAACCTATTAGAAAATGAATGAGATTGAAAAAATCCATCTAAGCATTTATAAAATTCGACTCTTATAAAATCAAAATAAAATCACTTGCCAGATTAGGGAAGCGAGTGATATCTTAGGTTTAGTCTCGTGGCTGAAAACGCTAGAACAACAAGATTTCTTTGGGAAGGAAGCAGTTTGGAAATTTATCTGCCCCTCTCTCTTACCTCCCGCCAAACAAGTGAATTGTGGGAACAAGCCAGGCTCCAGTTAAAAAACCAATCTCCCAGCCTCATCAAAGTTCATGCGAAAGATCTTTCCGAGACGGATTCTTCCGGAATCTCCTTTCTTTACTTTTTGAAATCTTTTCAGGAAAAACGAAACGCCCGTTTCGAATTACACGGATTAAACGAAAAATTCCAGTATTCTTATAAAATCGCCACGGAAGAAAACAAACAATCTTTCCGTCCCCCGATAGCCAAATTGGGGAAGTCCGAGAAAATCGGAAAGATCACGATCGATTACGTCACCGAACTTTCGTTCCTGATTTCTTTTACGGGAGAGTTGACCGTTTCCTTTTGGAAATCCGTTTTTCATCCTTCCCGCATTCGATGGAAAGACGTTCTGAGAGTCGCCGAATCCATGGGAGTGAATGCATTTCCCATCATCGCTATGATCGGTTTTCTTTTGGGACTCATCATGTCGTTTCAATCCGCCATTCCCATGAGAAGGTTCGGTGCGGAGATTTTTGTCGCAAACCTTGTCGGTCTTTCTTTGTTCCGGGAATTAGGTCCTCTTATGACAGCATTCATTCTTTCCGGGCGATCCGGCTCCGCATTCGCCGCAGAATTAGGAACCATGAAGGTCTCCGAAGAAATAGATGCTTTGACGACGATGGGGCTTCCTCCCGTTCAGTTTTTGATCGTTCCTCGTTTGGTGGCATCTTTGATTGTGACTCCTCTTCTTACAGTCATATTCAACTTATTCGGGTTAATCGGTGGAGCCGTAGTTTTGGTGAGTTTCGGCTTTCCTCTCGTTACCTTTGTCAATCAGGTAAACATTGCGGTCGGATTCAATGATATCGCAGGAGGAATGCTAAAATCCTACTTCTTCGGGATGATCATTGCGGCTATCGGCTGTTATAGAGGTTTAAAAACGACTACAGGGGCTGGAGCAGTGGGAGAATCCACTACCGCTGCCGTTGTGGGATCGATCATATTGGTTTCTCTTTTGGACGGTGTTTTTTCCATCGTCTATTTTTATCTGGGGATATGATGGCAGATCCGATCATCCGAGTAGAACATCTTCGCACAGGTTATGGACAAACAGTAATCATGGACGATATCTCCTTCGAAGTGCAGAGGGGAGAAATCTTCGGTATATTAGGCGGTTCCGGTTGCGGAAAGTCCACCGTCTTAAAAAATATGATCGGTCTGACTTCTCCGTTCAGCGGTAAAATTTGGATCGAAGAGGACGATATCATTTCCGCTCAAGGAAAAGATCGAATCCGCATTTGGAACAAAATCGGTGTTATGTACCAACAAAGTGCCCTTTTCGGTTCCATGACTCTTTTGGAAAACGTAAAACTTCCTTTGGAAGAATTCACAAATCTTCCTCCGGAAGCGATGGATACTATTGCCAAAATGAAATTAAAAATGGTAGGATTGGAATCCTTCGTAGACCTTATGCCTTCCGAACTTTCCGGAGGGATGAAAAAAAGGGCCGCCATTGCCAGAGCGATGGCGATGGATCCTGAGATCTTATTTTTAGACGAACCTTCCGCTGGTCTGGATCCGATCACAAGCGTCGAATTGGATCATCTTATCATTCGTCTTTCTAGATCCCTCGGTGTCACTTTCGTGATTGTGACTCACGAACTTCCTTCCATCTTTACCATGGCAGATCGTGTGATCGTTTTGGATAAAGAGACCAAAGGAATCATTGCGGAAGGAAAGCCGAAAGAACTGAAGGAAAAAGCGAAAGGTTCCTTTGTGCATAAATTTTTCAATCGTATCCCGATGGAGGGTGTAGGAAAATGAATTCAATGAACGCCAGTTATTTTAAGGTAGGAGTGTTCGTCCTTATCAGTTTCTTCGTATTATTGGCTTTTTTGGTCACCTTCACTGCGGGAACTTTGTTCCAAAGGTCGATCAAACTGGAAACCTATTTCGACGAATCTGTGCAAGGTTTGGATATCGGTTCTCCCGTAAAACATAGAGGTGTGAAGGTAGGATCCGTTGAAGCGATTTCTTTCGTGCAAAACGAATATCCGGATAAATTGGATGAAGAAAAATCAATTCGTTACGGTCGTTATGTGGTGATCAAAATGTCCGTTCCCGATTTCGTAAAAGGAACAAGCGGCAACAACCTAAAAAAAACGATCGAAAGAATGATCTCCACCGGTTTGAGGGTGAGACTTGCTTCTCAAGGACTCACAGGAACCGCCTACTTGGAAGTAGACTATTTAAATCCGGAGAAAAATCCACCTTTGGACATCAAATGGGAACCTAAGTCGATTTATATTCCTTCCGCTCCCAGTACGATCTCCCGCTTCACCGCATCCGTCGATAAATTTTTCGATAATTTGGATAAGGCGGATGTGAATAAAATTTTGACAGGAGTCGATGCTTTGATCGCAAATCTGAATCAGACATTGACCGAAGCTAGATTAGGTGATGTTTCCAAGGAAGCGATCGGTCTGCTTTCCGATCTGAGGAAAACGAACCAGGAAGTTAAAAATCTTCTTTCTCAGCCGGAACTACAAAACACTCCTAAAAAACTGGATCAAACCATCACACAGATGCAAACTGCCATTAAACGATTGGATAATGTTCTCGCTTCCAACCAAGGGGATATTTCCGTTGCGGTCGAAAACCTGAGGATCGCTTCCGAAGATTTGAAGGAAGTGACAGGGAATGCCAAAAAATATCCTTCTCAGTTTTTGTTCGGGGAAGCACCTAATAAGTCTAAATTATGGAAATAAGGATGAAATATAAATATTCTCTTATGAAGCCAATCCGACCGTCATTGATTGTTTTGTTCTCTATGTTTTTTATAGGGAATTGTTTCGGAGTTACTAAAAGTTTTCCTGAAAAAAGATATTTCCTGATCGAAGCAGGTCCCTTTTCCGCAACGTATCATCCTCCTAAAGGTTCTTCTTTAAAACTCAGAAGGTTCGCTATTTCTCAAAAATTCGAAGGGAAAGAATTCGTTTATCGAAAGGATAACGTGAATTACGAATCCGATTTTTATCATTCCTTTTTCATCCCTCCTTCTTCGAATCTAAAAGAAGAGATCGTCAAAGGTCTCATCAAACAGAAAAATTTCGAATGGGACGGAGCCGCACAGACAAGAGTGGATCCCACTCATTTTGCGGAAGTCAACGTACAACAGTTATATGGTGATTTTAGGTCCAATCAGCCTGCGGCCGTAATGGAGATCGAATTTTTGTTCTATTCCGAAAAGGACGGCAATACTCAAATACTACTTAGAAAAACATTTACGAAGACAGTCTCCATCCAAAAAAAAGAACCGGAAGCTTTGGTTCTAGGTTGGAATGATGCATTGACTCAAATCTTAAACGAGTTAGGAGCGGAACTTTCTTCTAAAGTAAACTAAATGATTCTAGTTCGTTTCCTTATTTTTCCTTTCTCTTTCGTTTTCTTTTTGTTCGGTTGCTCCACGGAACGATCTCCTCTGCCTCGCAAACATTTGACTGAAAATGTGAGTCACCCCGAATTCGTAGATGGTTTGACTTGGGATTCTTGGGTCCAGCCTAAGTTTGGCAAACAAATCCAACGACCAACGAAGGAAGGAGAAAGGTATTTTGTGCTCTTCCGGGATCGGTCCACTCAATCCGTTCTTCGTTCCGTCTGTATCGAAATCTCTGGCAAAAACCACGACTTCAGTCCTAAACAATATCTATATTATCCTTTCGCATATACCTTTATGGCAGGCAAAGGTTCTCTCGAATTATTCAACCTGAGACATCCTAGCGGCGGTTATCCGAACTATAATCATAATACCCGTTCTTTTTACGGAGGAAGATATGCCGCTAATGCGGGAGTATTGATCGTGGTTGCAGGTGTATTTGTTGTGGGAACGGTCGGAGGTTTCGTTGTAGGATTAGGCAAGGGAACGTATGAGCTGACAGGAGATCTTTATGAAGAATTTTCCGTGTCTAGCGAAGAGATCGTGTTAGGTTATAACGATTATGAATATGACAGTGCTGGAAATTTGATTGGAGTTTCTTCTTATCTTCCTTATCATTCCATTACTTCTCAAGAACTCCCCGTTTACGATCTGACAGGAGAATCGAAACTGGGAAATTTATATCCCAAGATGGTTCCTACTCAGTTGGTAGATGTTAGTTTTCAATACGATCCGAAAAGATCGAAGCCCAAGTCCGCAATTTATACGGAATTTTTCCCGGAAGAGAAAAAGAAAAAGATTTCTCTCCCTTTGAAAAAAATATAAACAATTTTTCTTCGAGGTTATGATATGAACCCAACTTCCATCGAAATCCGACCTGCTTCTCCTGAAGATCATGAAGCAGCTATTCCTTTGATTTATTCCTCAGGGCCTGCCGCCTGGTCTTATGTTTTCGAAGAGGGAAAATATAGCCCTTTCGATTTTCTTGCTTCTTCTTTCGTAAGAAGAGGAAATACGATCTCTTATACGAATCATTATGTGGCAACGATCGGGAAAGAAGTGGTCGGAACAATCCTTGCTTATCATTCCTCCAGTTTTCTTCTGTTAAATGGAGGTACTGCCTTTCGAATTCTTTCCTTATACGGTGCTAAGAGTTTTTCAGTGATCGGAAGGGGGCTCACTATGGAAAAGATGATCCAGGCACCTAAATCAGGATGTTTGTATTTGGGGCATATCGCCGTTTCCGAAAAACACCGAGGAAAGGGAATCGGTAAGGATTTGATTCGTCATGTTGTAAATCAATTCCCGAAATATGGAAAAGTTTCCTTGGACGTATCTCAAGTGAATCCGAATGCGATCGGATTGTACCAAAAACTGGGTTTTAAGACGGTTGAGGCTAGGTCTTTTCAGGGGATTGAGGGCAGGGTACCTAATCATTATTATATGGAAGCAGACCCGAAAGAGATTCTAAATTCGGTTTGAAATTCTTGACTCTTTTTCGATAAAAATGACAATTTAGCGATGCGGCTCATCGAAACCATCGCTCCCATTTTCTTCGTTTTGATTTTGGTAGAACTTGTTTATTGCTACCGCAATCGGCTTTCCTTTTATCGGCTGAGAGATTCGATTGCGGATCTCAGCTTGGGAACCCTCAGTAGAATCGCAGACGGTTTCATTCTGATCGGAATGGTTCTGGTCTATCATTTTCTAGCAACCCATCTTTCTTTTTCTGAGTATCTCCCTTCTTTTCTCTGGAGAGAAAGCTCGTTTATCAGTTGGATATTACTCTTTTTTCTGATCGATTTTTTGTTTTATTGGGCGCATAGGTTTTCCCATGAAATCAATTTGTTTTGGGCTTCCCATGTAGTGCATCATTCCAGTGAAGAGTTCAATCTTTCCGTAGCTCTCCGACAATCCTTTGTTCGAAATCTATTCATCGGAATATTTTATTTACCGCTAGCTTTATTCGGGTTTTCCGTGGAGGCATATCTCATCACGGATGCATTGAATCGAACCTATCAATTTTGGGTGCACACTCGAACTATTGACAGATTTCCTTCTTGGTTTGAATTTATATTCGTAACTCCTTCGCATCATAGGGTTCATCATGCGATGAATCCTCGTTATATCGATAAAAACTACGGAGGAGTGTTTATCTTTTGGGACAGATTGTTTGGAACCTTCGAACTTGAATCGGAGGAGCCGGTGTACGGAGTGGTGAAGCCTCTTCGGACCTTCCAACCGATTTGGGCCGAGGTTCATGTTTTTTCCGATCTGATTAGAGACTTCCGTCTTACAAAGAATAAATGGGAGGGGTTCTTGGGATTTTTTAAACCTCCAGGATATCGACCTTCCGATTTGGAACCTTATCCCAAGCCGAAGTATGTCAGCCCTTATAGTTTTCAGAAATACAACCCGGATTCTAAAAGAAACAACGGTTACCTTGCGTATTTTCTGGTTCAATTCGTTTTATCAGCATCTCTGTCTTTAGCTTTCATTAAAACCTATGCGCAGTGGAGCGTTGCGGAAATATTTACGTTTAGTTATGTGTTGGTATTTTCTTTTTATTCTTTAGGAAAAGGACTCGATCATCAATTTGATGTTTGGCGATATGAGATCGGGAAATGGCTACTTTTGTTATTGTTGGGAATGTATTTGGCAGTCCCAGGCTGAAGAGACATAATCCCCTGTGGAAGGAGTTTGGAGTTCCTACCAAAAAACGGACATTAAAAAGCTCCTTTTTAGGAGACAAAAATGTCGAAGAAAATCAAATATTAT
>NZ_RQHW01000036.1 GCF_004770995.1 Leptospira idonii
TTCGGCATTTCAGGAGCATCTTTTGGCTTCACACTAGCTAACAGATTGTCTTCCTCTCTCCGTCCTACACCAAACAACGCCAACCCTGCCATCAGTCCACCCCCCAATGTGCCTAAGGCTCCCATAGCTACATCACCTAATGTAACGACTCCGTTCAGTTTGTCCAGGATCGCCTCTCTCTGAACATCATCCAACTTACTTGGATCATAACCCTTATCTTTTAACTGCTGATCTTCTTGTTTTTTGTTAATTGCATCTAATAGCTTGTCTCTCTCTTTCTTAGGTAAACTATCTGGATCTTCTATTCCATTTGCTTTAAGGATATCATTCTCTGCTATAGTATCCGTTCTATCCTGTGCTAAATTGATATTCTGCTCTGCCCAGTTTATATCATCCAAACGAAATCCATCTGGTCCATTCGTCGTTATGTTGATTCCCGCGTATTGTGTAGAAGTAGATAATCCATTACGGTCGATGGTTGATGTTACCCCTAGTTTACTATCCGGATCTGTATATCCGATTGAACCAGACAGTCCTCCTCCGTTGATGTCATAATTCGCTCCCAGGTTCCAGCCCTGTCTCGGTCCTTTGTCACTTGGGTTGTAGTTTGCTCCCACTGTGGTCGCTCCATTTGTAGTTGTTGAACCTGTAACCTGTAAGCCCTTAACTCCCGTTTGCATTGAACCAGAAATTGTTGTATCCCCTCTCTGAGAGAAGCTTATGCTTACATTTCCCTTAGCTCCCCCTACTCCTATCATTCCCCCCCAGCCTGCTTGTTTGTCGTATGATACTCCTAATCCTAGAGCGCCTTTACCTAATAGCTCTGCTGCCTTGCCATTTAAATCAAGTTTTCCTCCGGCAACGAGCATCCCAAGTACTCCGTTTGCGGCTCCAGCTAATATTCCGTCCGTTCCATTTCTGCTTCCGTCTACCATCTGCACTACTCCACTCAGGGCAGCTGCTCCTACATTCGCAGCATTCGCTGTCGCACCTAACGCCTGTCCCAATCCTGTCATAAAGCCTTTCAAGCTTGTTCCTAAGGCACCTGCAGCTCCCAATGTCAACGCTGTTGTCGCTACAGTCACTGCTGTCGAGCGGATCGCTTCGCTCTGTGCAGCTTTATCCGCCTTCTTTTGTTTGATGGCTCCATACTCTTTGCGGAACACTGCATCCACTAAGTCTTTGTCCATTCCGGTTGCTTTGACAAGTTCTTCTACGACTATACGTTGACCCAGCTCATCTACTAGTCCCTCTTTGTTTTTGAAGGTAGGGGTCGCTGATGAGTAAGACAACTCTCCTGATTTCATTCCTAACGATTGATTGGCGTAGGCGTTTGCTTGGGTAATTAAATTTCTATCGTTTACGTTCGCATAGGTCATTCTGTTTCCATCGTTCAGGGCTCTTTGGATGTCTCTCTCCGGTACCCCTGTCGCTACAATGGCTGTTTTGATAATCCCGCCTACGGCTCCCGCCACCTGACTTCCTATATTTGCAAACGGATTCGAATTCGCTGCCGCTCTTGCATTTGCGGCTTTTTGGGATCCTACTAAATCCGTTACGAAATTTCCTACCACTTCAGGAGGTAGTCCTGTTGAATCTGCGATCACTTGCGTTGAATATTTTTTGACTAAGGACTCTGTATTTGCATCTGCTGCTGCGATTCTATCCTGCGGACCGGTCATTCGCTCCATCTGCTTTTCGTAGGCTTTATCTCCCAGCACGGTTCTTCCCACTGCACTTGTCGCTCCCATTGTTACTGTCGTTGCGGACTGGCTGAAGAAGGCCGCTGACGCTACATTTTGTGCACTGCTGGCAAAGTTGATCGCGCTTGTTGCCATATTCGTCATTGCCGTCGAGGCTGCGGCTACATTCGTCGTCACCATTGCAGTTAGATTCGCCGTAAATCCTAAACTCATCCCCCCCGTCATTGTAGCCATTGTTGCTGACATCACTGCCATTCCCGTATTTACGATACTATTTGCGTTCATCGTCTTCTTTGCGGCTCTCTTAGATGCTTGGCCTCTCATGTAACTGATCGCATCGCTGATCAGCTGTACTTGGTCATCGTTTCCTCCGGTTGCTCTTACGAAGGCTGCCGCCATACTTGAATTGATCTTATCTTCTATTTTTCCTTTGATAGAGGCTTGCACACCTGCGGCTCCTCCTGTGAGGTAGGCAAGTAACAGATCTTTGATGAGAGAGTCGTTGGCCATCGCATCTTGTTTGGATTTCTCGAATCGGTTCTGGTTGTTGCTTTCTGTTGCTTGGATGGATGCTGTCGCCTTCCCTAGATTTTGGAAGTCTTGTGAAAGTCCTTTGCTGTAGTATTCGTTTACCACTGCGGATGCTTGCGTTTCTACATCCGACCAATCTGCATTCTCCCATACATCAAACAGATCTTTCCCTTTGGGTGCGGTTACCTGTTTAATTTGTGCCAGCGAGACTTGTCTCACTTCGTTCTGCGTTCCGGATATGTACTGCCCTTCACCGTTTTTTCCTGAGATTTGGCCGTTGCTGATGATTTTACTGATGGTTGCGGTATTATTAACTTTATCTATGCTGTATTCGTATTCTTTTTTAATCAGCCCGGCACAGCTGGCAGGATTCACATAACAAGATCCAACTCTTGCCTGCTCCGCTTCCGTCAATTTAATCTTATCATCTAACTGACTTGTTATGATTTTCTCTTCCCTTGTCAGAGACGTTACGATCATACCGTTTAGATATTGTAATCCTCTTTCTTCTAACCAGGCTAGTTCAGGTGCTTGCGCTTTATTAAAGCAGTCCTGGTAATCCGCCGAATCTTTTCTACAGCCCCAATCTTTCGCTCTTTGTCCGTTCGATAATTCTTCCAGTTTGATATGCAAATCGACTGTTTGCGCAATGACGTTTCCTGCATCGTCGTATTTGGCAACGGCTCTGTTATTCCAATCAACCGCATAGGTCATTTGATTTAACGCTTTTTCCTGTTCTCTTGCCTGGATGAATGTATTGTTTTCATTAATGGAAAGAACTTGGGAATATTGATATACTCCGTTCGCTGTTGTTTGGAAAACTTGCCCCATATCTTTTCCATTTACGGAAAGAGAGGTATCTATCTTCTTTTCGCTGGCCGCTCCGAAAATTGTATAACTAGTAGTTGATGATGTGCTTGTTGAAGATGGAAATAATTTATCCGATATGCCGGAAAGCCCGGCAACTCCCAATACGTCTTTGGCAATGGTGGTCACTTTTTCATTGATCATCATATTTTTAAGCCCTACAAGAGTGTCTCCTCCCGTTGGGAAATATTGTTGAAACACAGTTTCAGTAGAAGCAGGTATTCTGGAATATGTGATTTCAGTCTCTGTAAACGTGAATTCTTTTTTCGTAAGATCGTTTAACGTATTATTATAATTAGATGATATTAAACCCGCCCCTGTAGCGATCCCGGTTCCATCGGTTAAGTTCGTCACTACTGCCTGCGCATTTACATTAAAGCCAGCCAAATCAGCCCTGCTTTCCACTGACTCGGCCTGATTGTACAAATCCAGCCATTTGGTGAGGCCGTTTTGCCTTTCATCCTCCATCTTACTCATCCATTCGGATTTTTTGATTTCCAAATCGGTAAGCGATTTTTCATAGTCAGCTTTTGCCTGAGCTTTAAGGATTTCCGCTTGAGCTTTCCATTGTGTATAAAACTGATTGTAATTTGCTGTTTTGTTTTCCCAGCTTGAAATAGCAGGATTGATATCGTTCTGATAAAAGCTAAACTGTCCTCCCAAGGAATTACTATTGGAAGACCAATAATTTGCCATATCTTCTGCGTTCAAGTCTTTCACTTCATATAATACGCTATAGGCGATCCCTCCCATCTGGAACCAGTCGGTTAAGGCAACACGATTCGCCCCCCAATAAGCAAATCCGACAGGTCCGTCTATTAACAAACTTCCGGTAGGTCTTTCTACTCCTGCCCATCCCCAAGGATCCGTTTTGTTTAGATAGTTTTCATTGTCCGTATACAAATTCGATGCAAGAACATTCGTCACAACCTTACCGCTGCCGATATAGTTCTGGATCGTCGTCTTCATCAATCCATCATCCCTGCTATAAATCGCCTTCAACATATCCCTCATTTGCCCCGCAGGAATATTATTGAAGTCGTAAAAAGGACCGGGTTCGATCCCCCAAATCGCCGATTGACTCGGGCGATTGTTTCTGATATCGACATAACTCAAGCCGTAATTGACATTGTTTCCCCAAGCACCAACGGCGGCAGAACCGGTTTGATTTCTAGTATGATCGTAGTTTATATTTAGAGAATCCTGGTATGTGAAAATTCTGTTTTCGAAATAGGAATAGTTCTGGCTTGCTGAAGTTTTCTGAGTATTTAAAAAGGATGTGATCTGATTCGATAAAGTGGAAAGAATATTAGTAACATCTATTTCCGTTTTACTCAATTCCGCCTTTACGCTATTTACCAATGCAACGAGGGTTTCTCCTGCAGTGTTATATTCGTTCGAGTTCGGCTTTTTATAAGCGCATCCGTCCGACTTATTGCAAATAGGTGCCAGATCAGATTCAAATCCGCTGATCATGGATTGAATCCCCGCTTTCACTGCAGTCTTGTATGAATTGATCGCATCTAAATTACTTTGGAATGCAAGTTCTGATTCATCCATCGAGGCAAGAAAACTGGAATACTTTCCTTGAATGTCTGCCAAGGAATTGGAAAAATCATTTAAACCGGACTGATAGTTCTGAGCAAAATTAGCATTCCAGCTTGCCGCTGCTTGTGCCACTTGGTTTTGTAATATTCCCGCCTGGGAAGTATTGTATTGATATTGTTTGTATAAATCCTCTTGGCCGATTCGGCTTAAATAAATTTCATCCACACGATTGCTGTTCAACTTAGATACGAATTCGTTTCTATTCTTAAGTAAATCTAAGTTAGCTTTCTGTTCCCAATCATTCAGTGCGGCGATTTTTTGGGATTCCAATTCTCTTTGCAGATAATCCTTATAGGCATCCACGTCATTGAAGGAATCACTTGTGGATACCTGAGAGACATAGTCATAAATGGCAACGTCCGCTTCCTGTTCCCAATACGCTCGGATGAGTCCTTTGTAATAACCTACCTGTTCCGACCATGCGGACAGAGTATTTAAAAAGTAACTCTGTCCGTAAACCTGATTCATCAAATTGGAACTGTATTCTTCCAGTTGCAACTGAGGAACCGTTGGTTGAGAATAAAGGCTGCTAAAAATCAGTAAATTTACAAGAAAGGAAATCAGTCCCAAAAACGCCTGAAACTTAGTAGTTCTACTGTACTTAAAAATCCCTACCGAACCCTTCGATCTTGGTTGATCTTCAATCTCTTTCATATTCACCTAAGCGGAATTACCTTGCTGTCATTTGAGGATAATTTATGTACAAGGACGAACCTTTTTTTTCTAAATTAACAACTCAACCAGCCTTATTTCCAGAAATAAAGAAGTAAGAAGAGAAAGAAGTATAAAAACGGAGCCGGATCTTTCGGATAAATCGAATCTAAGTATAATTTTTTTTGTTAAGCAGCTAAGATAAAAATGAAAGGATGGTAAACAGGGATCTTCCGACTTCTCTTCAACCACTTTTCCGCGATAATAATCTTCAAATCGATGACGATTTCCACGACCATCCGCAGGGAAAAAGAATAACTTTCCGATAACCGAATCTCCTGTTCCGTAGAAAAGGAGGCGAGTTCGGTAAACACATTAATAGATAGGGAACAAAATAAAGCAATAGAGAAGAACATCTTGGTCGCTTTGAAAAAAGCCCTTCCCTGATTCTCCTTCGAAATTTTGTTCATAAATCACTCATGCCTAAAACATTTAGGCATCACATTTGCAGTTTCCGATGCAATCGAATCATAAATTTGAATAAATAAAACGAATGAATTCGATATTTGGGGGCGCCTCGCAATTTTTTGACAATTATAATTATATTCCCATACGCGATCCGGCTCTCCCTCGACGGCAACGCTCGGTCGATCCGTGGCGCAAAGATAAAGCCTCAAAACAATATATTATATTATGATTTACTAACATATATGGCACACCATTCAATATCCGGTCACTCCATACTACCTTCCCCCTCTACGAAAATACAAAGTTTCCGGATTTCATTCCATTAAATAGTTTATCTACCGTTCCTTTCAAAAAAATTTGTCCGTATAGGCAAAAATATGAAAGACCGCTTTAAGGCAATACCCAGGAAATGGAAAGCGCCGACAAAAACTCCTAAGAATAAAATTTCCGTCAAATTTGCGATCTGGAGTTTGATCGGCAGCTGTATTTCCATCTGGTCGATCCTTGCCATCACTGAATTATTCGGCCACCAGCTTCTGATCGGTTCTTTCGGAGCCTCAGTCGTTCTTCTTTTTTCCGCTCCCGATTCTGCCCTAGCGCAGCCAAGAAACCTAGTAGGCGGCCATTTGATATCAGCCATAACCGCCGTCGTCATCTATGCCGCATTCGGATCTTCTTTTTTAATGATCGGTTTGGCCGTGGGAATTTCAATTTTACTCATGTATTTGACTCACACAATTCACCCCCCTGGAGGAGCGACTGCGATCATCGGTGTGATGGGACAGGCTGGTCCAGATTTCATCATTTTTCCAGTGTTAACCGGTGCCCTAATTCTTCTACTCAATGCGCTTCTGATCAATAATTTTGTGCATCATAGAAAATATCCGAACGTTTGGTTTTGATCAAATAACTCTACTCATTCAATCGGAAAAAACGAATCAGCAGGGTTCTGGCTACTATTTAACAAATTTGCAGATTTCTCCCGCTTTTTTGCGTTCAGCAAAACCATCGCCTTCCACACATACTTTAATATCAGTATCTCTAAACCCGTAACACTTCGCAAACAATGTTGCATTACCTGCAGTCACAAACAAAATTCCCAAGAGAATGCTAATTTTTTTCATAATGATCTACCTCTTAACATAGAGATATACTAGAGAAAGTTTTATAACCGTTAATCGTTATTTCTATAACATTCACATACAATAGACTATCAGTCGAATTTGGTCACTTCGCTGAGTTTATCCGCAGTCTCTAATAAATCGACAGCTCCTTTTTCCAAACTTCTCAAATTGGAAAGGTTTTCAGAATATTCAGAAGCTAGAGTTTTTGTTTGCTCGACGGATCTGCTGGAAATTCCCACAGCCTCTTCCATACTGGCGATCACTTCATCGCTACTTGCGGAAATTTCTTCCACAGAAGCGGAAACATCGATGATTTGTTCCGAAACAATCTGAGTCTTAGTCACAATGGAATGAAAATTAATTTCGGCCCGATAGACTTCTTTTAATTCGTCATCCATAGCAGCCATCGTATTTTGGATGCTTACATTGAGATCTCTGATCATCTGCATGATAGAAGCGATTTTTCCTTGGATCATTTTTCCGGAAACATTAGATCGATCTGCGAGTTTGGACACTTCGTCCGCAACTACGGAAAATCCCCTTCCCTGTTCCCCTGCCCTTGCGGCCTCAATAGAAGCATTTAATGCAAGCAAGTTGGTTTGAGATGCGATTTGTGTTATATTTTCGATCACTTTACTGATCTCGGAAGAATTTTCTTCCAAACTTTGGGCGATAGAAGTGGTCTCTAATAAATCGCTTCTAATTTTTGAAATAGATTGGATGACCTGCTGTAATTGTTTTTCTCCCGTTTCCGCAGTGATAAAACTTTGAGAAGAACTTTCATTTACCTTGAATGTGGCGTCACTGATTTTATGAAGCGCAAGAGCCACCTCCTGCATTGCTTTTTTGCATTCCAAAAGTCCTTGATTTTGATCTTCTACAACGGAAACCAAACCGGAGAAAGATGCTAAAAACTCTTCGGAGAACTTTACCGTTTTCTGAGAAGACTCCTTAACCAATCCTCCAATGTCCGAGACCTTTCCGGAAGAAATAAAAGTTTCATTTAAGATGGCAGTTAATTTTTTAACCATTCCTGAAATGGAAATAATGATATTACCAATTTCGTCAGAATGGGCTACCTCGAATGTTTCGTTTAAGTTTCCTTTGGCGATTTTATCCGCTTTTTCCTTAAGATGATCCAAAGGTCGGAACGTACTCTTCAATCTAAGCCATAGTATAAAAAGAATCAAAGTGACTCCGACGAGTCCGATCACCATATTGGAAACAATAAATTGAGTGATTGCAGACTGCATCGACTGTAGCTTAATATCGATTCCGAAAATCGCAACCACCTCTTGTTTTTCATTCAAGATAGGATACAAAATAGATACCCAATCTCCGAATTCATCCGTATATGTATCGGATACACTGATTTGACCTAATCTGGCTCTTGTTACTGTATCAGCAAACACTGATTCTGCGTCATATTCGATTCCGGGAGTGATTCCCAAGCCATACATCCTTTGATTGCCTAAATAAATATGATAACGATTCTTACCGTTTTGAGAAAGATTCACTCCATCCATCAGATATGTCTGTGCCACATCAGAAACGGAATCGGGAAGCAACTCCATATGCCTTTGGTATTCTAAAAATTTCGGATCCGACTCCAAAACTTCCTTAGGCGAATTTATAATCCGTCCAAACATAGTAGGAAGAAATTTCAATTCTTCCCGAAAGAATTGAGTGTGGGAATCTCCCAAGGTGAGGAAACGATCCAAAAACAAAGTTCGTTGCTTCCAAATGCTGAAAGTAATGAGAAAAACGGCATACAGCAGGATGAGTAACGCCATCTCGATAAGGATTCTTGATTTAATGCTTCTTTGAATGGATCTCATGGATTTCCGGTGAACCAAATGAGAATTGATTCACTCCTAAAAAAACAAAAAATCAATTTCTTTCTTCACAAAGAGAAAGAAAACACTCAAACCGAATTTGTACCGAAGTTTTCCTTTCTATAAAACTATGTCCCTTTTATAAAATTCAAGCAAAGACTAAATCACCCATCTTCAATACAATTTCAATTGAATACGCCAGCCGGAACTGATGGGATCTTTTTCGGAATGAGTTAAACCTTTTGTCTTTTTGCTGACTTTTCGATACGGCGTTGCACCTTTTTTCGCAATTCTACACAGTTAACGATTGTCTGGCCTATTTTTTGTGTTTGGAGAGGAATCCTGTTTTATCAAACGAATCAGAATCCATTATTCCGAAATTAAATTTGGATGGGAATTTTTTCCTTCGGATTCAGTTTAGTATCTCCATTCGGAATTTATAATTGCTCCCTGATAAAAAAGCAGAAGCTCTTAACTCTTAGAATTGCATAAAAAATATCTATAAAGCAACGAGAGACTCTTCCTTAAAATTCAAAGAATAAAATTCTATGACGAACCCCTTCACTGTCCTCTCTTCTAGAATAAATGATCTTCAAGATAGAAAATTTTGAATAATTAGTTTCTTCTTCCGTATTGTATTCCCATAAAGCACCCCAAAAAGATCCTCTGCCTGTATATCCTCTCTCTTTGGGTTTGACTGTTTTGTAATAAATGATTCCGAGAAGTATATTTTCCAAAGATTCTTTCGTTTCAAGATTCTCGGAATTAAAATAAACAAGCCCTAAGGCGGAATGTTCCAAATTCGTTTTGTCCGTTTTATGAGAATAATACAAAGCAGGAGTGATCCACTGAGTGGAATCCGATTTTATTTTCTCTTCGTAAAAGAACGGAAGTAAATTGATATATTTTTTTTCCTGTGTATGTTCGTATCCCAACCACACAAGATTCATCTGAGTTTGTTTCGGTCTTAAATCAACTTCTCCAACCCCATAGAGGAATCTGAAATTCGTAGAATTCGCTGCCGTTTTATAATGGATCGATCGAAAAAGTAAATCGAATTCAGAACTTTTGTCTTTTTTCACAGACTCTTGTTCCATAAGAAATAGAAAATTCTTATAACTGCTGAATTCATTTGAATTCAAATACAACCCAGATACGAAAGCAGTGTATTCTTGATCATCTACTCCTGAAAAATAAAACGGAAAAAAATGATAATAAGATACAGAACTTTCTTTTAGAGGCTCTTCGTTGCTATAATAAAACGGGAACAAGAAGAATCGTTTTAGTTGTTTTTTTTCCACTCTTCGATCGAATACATAAAATAGATTCGTATGTGAGAAACTCTCACTTGATTTTCGATATATTACAGGGATAACGGGAAAAGAAAATGTAGTTTCATAATCGTTCTCTCCCGAAGGCAGAATTTGATAAGAATATCTAAATAAGAATGTTATAAAGTGAAAAGAATCTTTATTTTGTAAGGCAGTTGGCAAAGATCTTTTCGAATTTGTTTCCGTCCTTGAAGCAGCCAAAGTGGATGGTGACAAATTTTGAGATGCTTCGGAATAATAAATAGGAAACAGCCAATTTTTTGACTCGGCCATTTTGTCTTTTTCTGATTTCGAAGAGTGATAGATGGGGAACAAATCAAAACTATTTTTATTAGTTTCTACCCTAGACTGCATAAAGAAAAACAAATTCCATTCCGAAAAAGATTCCCCTGCTTCATAAGAATACAAAAGCGGGGGAATTACTTTCTTTGACAAAGTCAATTTACCTTCTTTAGAATACTCTTCTTCAAATACATAAAATAAGCTTACAAAATTAGAAAGCAAGAGCCTTCCTTTGGGATGGGTAATGGATTTACTAAAGTAAAAAGGGAAGATCCAACTTTTATTTACCTGATTCGAAGTTGTATCGGGTGCATCAGAATAAAAATGAAAGAACGGGAAAAAACCAACAGATGCAAATTTGGGGGTTTCTTCTTGCTGGAATAAAAAGAACCAATTCCTGTATTTTTTGTCTTTTTCAATTTTAGAAAAATAGAACAAAGCAGGCAAAATGGTTAAACTTTCTCCTTCATCTTTCTTTATATGGGTTTGAGTTGAAATATAGTAAAAAGGAAAAAACCAATCCCTTGTTACGTTTACATCCTGTTTGGTTGAAACGGAACGATGAAAGAAAGGAAAAATATGATAAGATTCAGAATCTTCTCGCAAAGAATGATTCGCAACCAGTAAAAAATTGCGAAAAGATTCTTTCCTGCTTTGACTCGAATAATACAAAAACATAGGGTAAAATTCAATTTCTTCTTCCTGAGTCGAAAAGGAAGAATAGACAAGAGAAAGAAATAGTTTAGAAGTCTGTAAATTCTTATCTCGATCGTAGTATTGACCGGATGACTTCCAAAAGAAAGGGAACACCCAATTTATATGGTTTGCTTTTCCCTTCGGATTTTGATTTAGAAGGGAAAACTGTACAAATGGTAAAAATCGATACGTCGTTTTATAAGGATCGGAATCGTATTGAAATAACAGTAGTAAGCTGAGGAAATTGGTTTCCTTTTTTTTGTCATACTGAGTATATAAAACAGGGATAGGAAAAAATTGTTGTTTATAAATTTCCTCTGTTTCCGTTCTCTCTGAGGTAGAAAATAAAAATGGAGAGAAAACATGATTAGATTCAATCGGAGACTTGGTGCTGATCGGCCGATGAGTATGTAAGATAGGAACGAAAGGAAAATAAAAATCTGTTTGATGAACCAACTCGCCATCAGAAACACTTTTATCTTGACTGTAAAAAGGAAATACAGAGAAAAAATCTTTTTTCTTCGTTTTGCTTTTATTATACAGCAAAAAATAATTCAACCAATGTTCATCGTTAGTCCTGGATTCAAATCCTACAATCGGAATGAGCCAAAAATCAGACTGTTGTGATTCATCTTTTATCTTTTGCTCCGAATTCCAATAGAAATAAACGGGAGAAATAAATAATGTTTTCTTTCTGTTTGTCGCTTCCGTTCGATTCCAATAGAAAAAGGGAACAGTAGGAAAAATCTTCGATTCCTTACCATTTGTTAGAAATTCATCTAACCTAATGAGAAAAGGAGAAATCCAAGTTTTTTTCTCCTGGTTTTTATCGTTCGTAATCGTATTCAAATAAGACAGTGTAAGGGGCAGGATCAAGGAATCAGAAGTCTGCCTTTCACCGAAGACCGTTCTTTGCCAATAAAAAGGAAGGATTCTGGAACCAGATTTGACATCGGATTGATGCCAATTTACGAAAGGCCACAAAACAGAAGTTTCTTGAGTATTTTTCTCTTTTACATTTTCCTTTAAAAAAAGGAACAATCCGTAAGAATGGCGTTCCGCATCTTCTGAGCTCTGGTATCCGTAGATAGGAAAAATCACTCGATACTTTAAGTTTGAAGAAGAGTACCAAACAAATGGAAGGGGCAAAGGACCTGCATAGATATTTTCATCCACTTCCGTATCGTAGGTAAACCAGGCAAGAGGAAGTAGACGAACGTGACGTTTTGAATCCGCCGCCTCATATCCAAATACTCCAAAAAGTAAATTCACTCCGAAAAAATTAAAAGAATCGGCTCTAGTAAAACTTCTTTTCTGCTCTACTTTGGGAAACTGAGGACTTTGTCTTTTCTCCGGACTACTAATATCAGCTAACTCTTGCTTACCATAAGGGAGTAAATCTTGAATCAACTTTGTACTGGTTCGATTGGACAATCGAAACGCATAATACAACCAAGAAACATCCGTATCGAGATAATAATATTTCTCTTTTTTTCCTCCATCCACAGAAAAACTAGGCTGAAAGATCCCTTTGCTAGTTTGAGAAGCAATCCCTAAAACATTTACGTTAAAATTATTATATTTATCCTTTTCCTTTTCATCTAAAAAATCTGCATCTATATACAAAGGAATTACAAGTGTTCCTTTGGAAGTTTCCCCCTTCCAAGAATGATAAAACGGAAAGAAAGTTCTCGAATGCTGATCTTGCTTAAGTTCAACATCGGAGTAATAATTGATGATCCAAAGTTTTTCTCTTTCAGGGGACCAACTGGAATAGAAGAAAGCCCCCCATCTGCTACCTGTGGGAGAACGTTCTTCCGTCTGACCAAATTGAAAACTAAAAGGAAACCAAATGGAATGGGAATTTTTTTGATAAAAACGAATCGGGAAAATCGTTTTTTGCACCAATATATCTTCCTTATCTTTGGTCCAACTAAAGAATCCCAAGAGATTGGAGTATGTTTCTTCCGATTTGTTTTTGTTTCTATAGAAAAAGGGAAATAATAAAAAACCATTCGCCTGGTTATCATCATTTCCTTCTTTTAAATTTTTATCGGAAGTTTCCCAAGAATAGAAAAAAGGGAAAACATGTCTCCTCTTACGAAGCGTCAAATTTGATTCTTCAAAAGAGTTATAGTAAAACAAAGCATATTTTCTACTTAGTCGTTCCGATTCGAGCGAATAATAAAAAGGTCCCCAAACGATAGAATCTCCCTGCTTCTTCTCTTTTTCATTACTAAAATAGAATGGAACTATATAATTGTAGGAGTTTTTCTTATAAAAATAAAAAGGAAATACAAACAGTCGTTCCAAGTTCCCTTCTGCATTCAAAGACTGATCATAAATCAGTAGAGAGTTCGTATGAGATTCTAAGTTTGTTTCTTTCTTATAAAAATATAGGAAAGGAATAAAGGTTTTGGATTCATTTAAAGAATTTTCAGAATGAAAGTAAAAGGGAAAAAAAGCAGTAGTAGATTCCTCTCTATTTGCGAGAGCAGCGGTATTTGTGTAAAAATTAATCAAATAGAAGGTGGAATGATTTTCCGAATAACTTCTATAAATGGGAGGAGCCAGTCCAAACCAGGAATGAGTGACCGCGGACTCATTTTTGCTAGCTTCTTTTTGCTTTTTCGTGTTTTGAAAAAAGAAAGGGAGAACATAATGATAATTGTCTTTTTTATAAAAATAAAAGGGCATTACCCACAAACGATCCAAACCTCCATCTTGGTGCAAGGCCTGGTCGTACAAAAGCAAAACGTTCGTATGAGATGTATTGCCATTTTGATTTTCATGAAAATACAAAATAGGAACCATTGAATAAGATTCACTTTTACCATACTGGCCAGAAAAGAAAGCAGGGAAAATTGTTAAGTAAGAGTTTCTCTCCCAAAACAAAAATGGTAAAAACCAAAACCGATCGATTTCTTTCGTGTCCTTATTTTGATTTGTGTCAACTAACATAAAATAATTATTATGTTTTTCCGTTTTGTCTTCACTATGATAAAATAAGGGCAATAAAGGGAACCAAGCAGTTACATTCTCATTGTTCTTATCATTTTTGGAATATAAATAATGAAAGGGAGAAATAGAAAGGCGGGTAGAAACATCAGAGAGAACCTCTTTTGACTCAAACTGATAGTATCCAGGAAAAAATAATTTAGAACTGGAATTCGTTTTGGAATGAACACTACTCTTATGAAAGACAGGAAATATAGTTAAACTATTGGAATCATTTGGCCCATTGCCAGAAAAATAGAAAGGAAATAGAATCGTGGATTCATACCCCTCCCGATTTACACTAGAATTGTATAGTAAAAGATAATTTGTAGATTTTCTTGCATCTATCTTGCTCTCAATGGAAGAGAAGAATGGAAAAATTTGGCTTTTTTTGAATTTAGGATACTCCGTAGTATTAGCGAACCAAAATAAATGAAAATGATTGTGGGTAGGGTTCCCTCTTGGCCAATTTTCCCATTCGATAAAAAAACCATCTAGACGGTATTTTTTATCTTTTTCAGATCCGTACACTTTGACACGAGTCTCTTCTAAATCACTGAAGTCTTCTGCAAAAAGGTGATTCGAGAAAGAGAGACAAAGGCTTAGGAATAAAATGAGTTGAAACAAAAAATTCACGTTTCGCTTTTTAGAAAAAATCAATTCGAATAATATGGATCATAGAAAGACCCAATTTAACAAGTATTTTATGATTTTCGAATAATCTTAATCTTTAAAAACGCAGACATTCTGTTTCATTTTTCTAAAAAAAATTTCATATCCTGCAATAAAAATTTTCGCACAATACAATAGAAACATTGCGTATGAAAAAATAGATCTTAAGAGTATTAAGGAAAGTCAAAGCAATTGATGTAAAGGTAAGTTGTGTAGAAGGAACTCAGTAGTAGAATAAAATAAAGGGAAATAAAACAAAAAAGCCACACGTATTAGGTGAGGCATTTGGTGAGATGATTTT
>NZ_RQHW01000081.1 GCF_004770995.1 Leptospira idonii
CCTTTCCTATTCATATAGTAATGCACGTGTTTGGTTTTCAAAATTTTCAGAAGAATACTCTTTGTTAGAGGTGGAAATTTTGCCGCCTTATTTATATTTAATGAGCCAGGACATGAGATCTTATACTTCAGACTCAATGATTATATCTCCTTTTTTCGTTGTTGATAAAAAAATTACTACCCAAGGCTTTTCTGAATTATGTGAGTACGTGCAGAAGCATTCCAAGGTGCCAAGGCAGGAGTTAAAAGCAATTTCAGAGCTATATAAAAGATTGATTAAGGATATTGATAATTTAATGAGTGATGATTCTGCTTGGTTGAGTCGTAAGAAATACGATGTTGAGAAAATCGAATAGCTTCCCAGAATATTGAATATGCCTCGTTATGTCCTGTAAAAGGTAATTGACAAACTTACTTTTTGTTATATTATTTCGAGACTTGTAAGAGTTTAAAAAGTGAGTGATATAATTAGAATCCGGTATGATGAATTTGATTATACTAAGACATATGGCTATGGCGATAAAATTTTCAAGCTTTGCAACTTCGCCACCATCACCAAATAAACTATCTCAGACCTTTTCAGTGATTTTCCCTGCATGACTAATTTTATTGCCCTCAACATACCAAATTAAATAAGGATCAAAATGTGCTAACAAGGGAATAGAATTGGTTGCAATCCATATTTGTCCATTAGAGTTGCATTGCTGTATTCTATCAGGTGTCTCAATTATCTCTGAGGGTGATTGATGCAAAATAGAAGTTCGTCGTTTTGTTACGGAGGGATAATCCTGAAGTATTTTTTTTGTGACTCCTTATTATTCTAATAATTCCCGCCTAAAAATGAAAGATGGAGATGGCAAATTTCTTATGATATTTTCAATATTTGTAAAGTGGAATTTGATGATTACCACTTATCTCTTGCTTGATTTTAGTATGTTGTTTTGAAAAGCACCTTACCAAGGGAAATAAAAAATAGAAAAATCTCTTCATATCCCATTGGCAGTAAATGCCGCTCTATATGCTTCTGGTGGACAAGTAGTATAAAGGCATGTATGACTCTTACCGTCATCACTAATAAACCAAACACCAGATGAAGTAAGTTCTGTGCAGGAAATTTTATATGAATTTGATTTTGCCGGTCCCGAAGATAAACCTGAACAGGTTCCTATCGGTATATTCGAATAACAAGTACATGATCCTTGAAACGCTTGTGTATTTGTGCAATAAACACAGTCCGATAAATTAGCCGAATTTACGATACCAAGAAAGATTTGATTTTTCTTATTTGCCTCTTCCTTCTTTTTTGCTTCGTTTTCTGTCGAGCAGGAATAAAATATTATTAGATGAATGAGAGTCAGCATAAATATCGAGGATCGCAATTTGCGGATTAGGGAAGAGAGATAAGTTTGCATATAAATTTCCTTTAATTGATGATAGTGAGGGGAATTGTAAGTTTGAAAGTTGCATTGATTCCAGGGTTCAGCGCATAATCTTTATACCTACTCATATGATCTACGTATGCCTTATTAAAAACATTCATAACCGCAAAATCAAATGTAGCTGGCTCAGCTTCGTTGTTTAAAGAAGGGATTTCGAAGCCAAAACCTATGTCGTATAAATTATACCCTGCTGTAGTCGTTTCCAATTTATCCACTCTGTATTGAGAGCTAATAAAACGACCGCTAACAGATAAGTAAGGTTTTTGTAGTGAGAATAATTCCTCTTTGGAAAATCTAAATCCCAATCTGGATCGATTTGGAGCCATTCTAGGAAGTGCTTTGGTTTGCAAATCATTATAGATTAAACTGAGATCAGTATCCTCTATCGTTAAAAAAGTAGAAGGATCGACTTTTTTATACACTGATCCTTTTAAAAGATCAATCCCTCCATTCATTGAAATATTTTTCGTCAATTCAGCTTGAATGAAAAATTCTCCACCGGTTAATACTGCTCTATCTTGTCTATATTGATACACTGGAAGCCGAGACTCCTCGTCATATTTTCCTTGGCTTACAGAATAAATATAATCTTGTATAGTGTTTTGAAAGAAAGTAACTTCTGCTTGAATTTTTGAAGACGCATATCGGAGAGCTGTATCGTAATTCACGGAAGTCTCAGGTTTTAGTTGATTTTTTCCTGTCTCAAAGCGACCAGTGCCTTCGTGAACTCCATTGGAATATAATTCAAAAGGAGTGGGTGATCTGAATCCCTTGCCAACGTTTAGGATAAGTGAAAGAGGTTTTGAAAACCGCCAAACACTGCCTAACGTTCCTGTAGTGGCGGAAAAATTTTTTGTTTCCTCACTTACCCCCAAATCCGTATTGGCTTTGATATCCACGCTTCTTTTGTCCGCCCTGAGCCCGCCGGAAAACGTAAAATCACCTAGTTTATATTCTTCTAAAAGAAAACCCGCTAAATTAATTAATAAATATCCGGGAATCAAAGGTTCGGTTCCTCTCGTAGCATTTTTTTGGTTCATGCCGGAAACTCCTATGGTACCTTTCCATCCAAGAATAGGTTTGTGATGAAATTTAACATCCAATGTGCCTGTGTCTAAAGACAGATTTAAACCTTGTTCTGTTCTGAATTGATTCACTTGGTATATGTTATATGCCTTTGTGAAGTCTGAGATAGTGCTGTCTAGGAGGGTCTTCTGAATAGGAACGTAAATATTTTTGTCAGGAATTTCTCGTCTGTTGTTTCGTTGGTATCCCGCATCTACTTCCAAATTTCCCAAAGCAAAGATGAAAAAGGAATGTAAATGATTTTTATCATGGATAACGGATTGGGAAACTTGTGCCCCAGGGTTTTCATTCGGATTGTCGTATAGATCTTGTTTGAACTCTCTCCTGAAGCTGTCTAAATAAATGTTTCCCCAGGCTCCATCTGTTCCTACAGAAACGGATTTATTCGATTCCGTAAAACCTGTATTTGGAATTATTCCGTTAGGGGTTGAAATTCTACCTGCTTTTCTATCGTTTGCTTGAACTCGATATCCTATATTCGAATTGTGATTGTAACCATATAAGGATAAATCACCTGCATCTTGTTTGTTGTTAGAAAATCCGTTATAGCTCATCGTTCCGGCTAACGTAGGGGCTCCATCTTTTTTTGTAGGGGCTTTATTTCTGATCACATTGACTACCCCTCCAAGCGCATCAGAACCGTACAATACGCTTCCAGGGCCTTTTACCACTTCGACTTGGCTGATTCCGAACGCATCCAAATCTACTGTGTGATCATCACCGAATTGTTGGTCTTCCTGTCTTACTCCATCACTCATTACGAGCACTCTCTGTCCCGAAAGTCCACGAATCACCGGTTTGGCGCTTCCTGCTCCTGTTGTTAGAGCAGAAACACCTGGTGTATTTTGCAGTGTAGTGGCGATATTTTCTCCTCTTTGTCTTTGCAATTGGCGTCCTTTGACTACCGTAGTCGATTGGGGAGAATTTAGAAAATCCGCAAGATTGGATTTTGCTGTAACATTGATGGATTGAAATTCCAAATTGGAAGGCAATAGAATGATCGTGATCTTCTCGTCTTTGTCTTTTAAATCTATTGTTGTCGTTTCTGGTTGGAATCCACCTGCTGAAACAAAAAGCGTATATGTTCCAGGTGGTAAATGTTGGTATTCAAAACTACCTTGCTTATCTACGGAAGAAGTTTGTTTCGTTTCTTGTAAAAATAATTTTGCATTTTCAATCGGCTTTCCATTCGCAGACAAAACATCTCCTTTAATATTAAAGTCCAGTGCATAGATAGATGTTCCGAAAAGGAAAAGAACAACAGGTATTATCTTTCGAAGCGAGTGAAGTTTTAACTTTTTTAATACTATTTCGTTTGATAAAAAAAATTTAGAGAAGTTCATGTTTCATTTTCCAAGCGTCATCATTTGCAACTTTGCCGCAAATGCAAGAAAGTTTTATTTTTGGAATAAAAAAATAGAGGAACTATGTATTGGATTTTGTTTATTAGCAGAAAGAAAATGTAATCAAGCTGCTCATTGAACTAGAATATTTATCAACTTTGATAGTTTTTCTTCCCAAATGATTGAAAAATGATAATTGTAACTAAGGCTACTCCTAATGTGAGTAGACCGCCGTATAAAAAATCTCTTTCCGGGAAATGAATGCCAATCATGCCTACAATCGGATAAGCAATCGCCCACCACAAATGTGAAAAAGCAAAATGGGCTCCATATACCTTGCCTTGGTCTTCCGGGTGAATGTTTTCTCCTATTAACGTTTCGGAAGGCATGTCGGCAAGTGTTTGTCCAATTCCCGCAAGTATCCATAGTAAGATGAGTCCTTGATAAGGAACAAAATTTGCAATACTAATCGATAGACCTATGATCAATGCACCGGATATCAATGATATGCTGCGTGTTTTCGATTTATCCAAGCTGCCTAATAAAAACGCAGATAGAGCAGCTCCCAATCCGAAGGCAGACATGATCCATCCGTAATGTGTATCATCCAATTTGAGAGAAGTTTTTACTAACCCGACGGAATTGACTAATACCATCGCACCTGCGATAGCTGATATAAATTCTATACTTAGAGCGAATCTTATGATTCTATTGCCGAATAATAATTTGATGCTTTTTATTATTTCACTTCCTGTTGTTTTTGAAGACTTGTTGCTCATTATCATTCCTTTTTGTAAGGATGCCGCTGGAATGAGAAGTAGTGGAATAATGGCGATAAGCAGTAGGCATCCGTTTACAAGAAAGATCTGCTTTGCTCCTAACCAAACTGCTGCTATTCCTGCGATTGCTGGACCAAAAACACTCAGCAGTTGAAACGTAGCCATTGATAGACCGTTTGCTTCTCTATATATAGTTTTCTCTACAATTTGTGGTATGATCGCTCTGTATGTAGGGGTGAAAAATGCAGCAAACACGTTTAAAGCAAATATGAGTCCATATATTTGCCATTCTTTCGTAATAAAGGGCAACATACATACAATGATCATTCTTGCGCATTGAGTAGTTATCAAAATTTTTTTACGTTCTATCTTCTCCGACATGACTCCTGCAAAAGGAGAAAAGAAGATATAAGCGGAAACTCTCAATGTCAATGCTGATGCAAGTACTGCTGCTGAATTCTTCGGGTTGATTTCATAAGTAAGAAGCGCCAAGCCTAGCCAGGTGAAAGAATCCCCTAATAAACTTGCGATTTGCGAGAAGTAAAGTTTGGTAAATGTGAAATTTCGCAGAGGTTTGAGGGGTTCTACTATAAATTGCATTAGTGCTTTCGCGGTCATTGTTAGATTGTTCGTAAGCTTATTTCAACCGAACAAGTTCATTTGAATTGTTGACACTCATTCTTTGCAATCAAAAAAAGATTTACAGAACCTATCCTCCCCCATAGGATGTAAAAAACGTTTATGAAAGAACATAATCACCATCATTCACATGACCATTCTGATCATATTCACACAACTCACCCTGAAATCATAAAAAGATTGAAACGTGCTAGCGGACATCTTTTGAAGGTGATTGCAATGATTGAAGAAGGGCGGCCGTGCCTCGAAGTGGCACAGCAATTCCAATCCGTATACAGTGCTATTGGTAATGCAAAACATACGTTTGTTTATGATCACATAGAGGGTTGCATTGAGACTTCTGATCATGAAAAACCTTCCGATCTGAAGAGAAAAATGCGGGAATTAAAAGAAATAACTAAATATCTATAGGAAAGAAAATGAAATATTTTATATACATTATTGCGGGTTTTTTATTAAGTTCCGGCGTGTTTGCTCACGGAATGTCCGACGCTGATAAACAGAAAATCTTAGATGCGGGACACTTACAGTATTTTGAGTTAGGCGCTTCTCATATGCTCAGCGGATATGACCATTTGCTTTTTCTTTTCGGGGTGATTTTTTTTCTTACTAAATTTAAGGACATCGTTAAGTTTATAACAGCGTTTACTCTTGGGCATTCGATTACGCTGGTGTTCGCAACAGTTTATACGATCCAGGCAAATTACTTTTTGATCGATGCAGTCATCGCATTGACAGTCATTTATAAGGGTTTTGATAATTTGGATGGATTCAAAAAATACCTAAACACTGTATCGCCAAACTTGCTTTTAATGGTGTTCACATTCGGATTGATTCACGGATTCGGACTTTCTACTCGTTTACAACAATTGCCTCTTCCTAAAGAGGGACTGATTTTAAAAATTTTATCTTTCAATGTAGGCGTGGAAGTAGGGCAAGTGTTCGCCTTAACCGCAATGCTTCTTATTTTGGCTGGCTGGAGAAAAACTAAATCGTTTCAACGTTTTAGTAATGCTATGAATTTCGGCCTCATACTTTTGGGTTCATTGTTATTCTTAATGCAATTGCATGGGTTTTCTCATACAGCCTTTCCTGATGATTTTCCGTTGAATAGGGACGATCATTACCATGCACATAATGAAGCAGAATCGCCTGATCCTCTGAGAAACTATAAAAAGAATATTTTGAACGAAGAAAATACGCACCAGCATGGAAGCGATAAGCCGCACGCGCATTAGAATATATTTAATATTTAAGGAAAAATTATGAAAAACAACTTAACAAAATGGTTACTTACCTTGGCTCTGATGGGATCGGTTTTCGGATCGGGAACATTTGCTCACGATCATTCCAGTCATAAAAAATTGAGTAAGAGTGAAATTCTCGCTTCTGCAAGCAAGGGAGTATCCGCACTGATCGCAAAAAAGGAAAAAGTAGACGGCTCTCGGCTTGATGTTAGCTGGGAAGATAAGTCCGTTACTTCCGATGCAATTGAAAAAGAAGGTGAAGGTTACTATATTGTGAAGTTTACGAATGCAAAACTTGCCAAGTCTTTGTTTCTTCTTATCTCTGCAAGCGGCGATATCTACGATGCGAATTTCACCGGTGTGTTCAAGAATTTGAAGGATTGATCCATTCTGAAAAATCGATAAGGCAATAAAACATTGTTCGAATTTCCAAGACGCTCCCTTTCATATAAAATGTTTGGGGGCGTTTAGGAGACTTCGGTTTTTCATTTCTGCGTAAATATAAAGAGGCTATTCGTGAAGGCAATTTCAATCCTTATCACTCTCGTTTTCTGTATTTTAATAGATCGCCCTATTCGTGCGTTAGAAAACTCGAAAGAGTTTACTCTAAGTTCCATAGTAGAGACTGCGGAGAAAAATTCTCCTCTTTTGACTGCCATACATTCCGATTTGGAAAGTCTTTTCTATAAAAGAAAGCAAGAAGGAAAAACGCAAAACCCTTCCGTATACATTGATTATGGTCAAAGATCAGCAGCTAACGAAGCAGGTGCGGAATATGCTTTATCAGTAGAACAGCCAATTTATTTCCCTGGAAGAAAAGAATTAAAACAGCTCTTAGTTGATAATGAGTCCAGGATATTGGAAATCCAGCGAATGGAGGCATTTAATTCTATTCGTTTGAATTCGATTAAGTTTGCTTATAGATTTTTAATTGCTACTGAGAAAAAAAATCATATCAAAGAACGACTTAGAAGACTTTCTTTAGTGGAAAGTTATATTAAATCTCGCCCCTTTGTCACTCCTCAAGCTAAAACCGATTTATTCATTATCGAAGCAAAAATATTGGCTTTGAAAAAATATTTCAATGATTTGGAACTGGATGCAGCTAGAGATTATGAATCCTTAAACTTATACCTTCGCCAAGAAAGCATTCCAAATTTAAAAATTCCTTACTTTACTGCCGGAATACAGTTCAATTTGAAAGAGCTGGAAGAAAAAGCAATTTCTGGTAATCCTTCCGTTCTTGCTGCAAAAGGAGAATTAGAAAAATCAAAAACGGAACTTAAATTGGCGAACTTGGAAAAGTATTCGGATTATTCTGTAACAGGACAGGTTGGTGAAGATAAATCGGGTGTCGCCAACCGCTTCTTTGATTTCGGACTCAAGTTCCGTCTTCCTGTCTGGGATCAATATCAAAATAAAGTTGCTTCTGCCGAAATGAATCTGAAAGCCAAACAAGAAAGGTTGGTCTATCATGAAAATCTTATACAGAAATCCTTTAAGCAGGCTTATCTGGAGTATGAGCAATCAAAAGCGGATTTGCAAATATACGACTTGAAACAATTTAACAGGATAGAGAGAGATCTAAACTTTGCCGATCAGGAATTCAAAAAAGGAAGAATCCAATTGGTAAGTTATATCGAATTGGAAAGTCAACTTCACGAAGCAGATCATGCTATCTTAAATGTTCAATTAGCGCATTTGGAAGCGTTGTTGAACCTGCTATATATCACTAACGAAAAAGAAATTCTCGGAGTATTAGATAATGCTAGCCAGACTTTTGAATACCAGTCTAAATAACCCTTTTTTATCTGTAGGATTGGTATCTTTCCTATTTTTATTTTCATTTTATTCCTTAAATGAGGTCCCTGTTGATGCTGTTCCTGATATAACGAATGTTCAAGTAATCGTTACAACAGACACAGGTTCATTAGATCCAGAGCAAGTGGAAAAAGTGATTACTTTTCCTTTGGAAACAGAACTTTTGGGGCTACCAAATCTAATTGATGTTCGTTCCGTATCCAAATTTGGTTTATCTAATATATCCCTAATCTTTCGTGAAAATACGGACATCTATCAGGCAAGAGCGATGGTTGCGGAGCGGATTTCCAGTGTGAAGGCAAAGCTACCAGATGGCACTTCTCCCACAATCGTGCCCAATACGACAGGGTTAGGTGAAATATTTTTTTATTCGGTGGAAGCAGTTCCAAATTCCAAATTGGATCAGCGTCCCGAAGAAGAAAAACTTATCTATTTGAGAACGGTGCAAGATTATGTAGTTCGTCCTCAGTTAAAAGGGATGGTTCCCGGAATTGTCGAAGTGGATTCTAACGGTGGATATGAGAAGGAAATTCATATCGACGTCGATCCGAATCGTATGAAAGCTTGGGGACTTTCCATAGACCAAATTATGCAGGATATTTCTACCATCGGGGAAAGTTTCGGTGGAGGATTTATTGAAACCCAGGGTAAAATCTCAATTGTAAGAGCCTATGGTTTGAAAAAGAATTTGAACGAGATTTCTAAAATTGTCGTTCGAAGAACTGTAACTGGCGGTTCCGTTCTAGTATCCGATATTGGAAAAGTAAACGAACACGGATTACAGAGAGTAGGTGGTGCCAGTTCGAACGGGAAAGAAATTGTACTTGGCACTGCTCTGATGTTAAAGGGCGAGAATAGTTATAGAGTAAACGAAGATTTAAACCGAGCTGTTTCTCAATTGAGTCTTCCCGAAGATGTAAAAGTCAGAGTACTTTTGGAAAGATCTTTTCTCATTCAATCTACCATCAAAACGGTTTTGCGAAATTTGGGAGAAGGAGCGATCCTTGTTATACTCACTCTGTTTCTAATATTGTATAACATACGAGCATCTTTGATTGTTGCATTAATCATTCCGGGTTCTATGTTACTTGCTTCTATTTGTATGAGGATGTTCGGGATTTCTGCAAATCTGATGAGTCTTGGTGCTATCGATTTCGGATTACTCGTGGATGCGTCCATTGTCATTACTGAAAACGTTCTAGCGAAATTCGAGACAGGGAACTATTCTAATAAGGAAGAAAAGAAAAAAATGATCTTGGATTCTTCCTTGGAAGTATTGAAGCCTGTTTCGTTCGGAATCCTTGTTATTATGTTAGTGTATGTTCCTATTTTATCCTTGGACGGAATTCCTGGAAGAATGTTCCGACCTATGGCGGAAACAGTATTACTCGCATTAGGCTTTAGTATGGTTTTGGCTGTATTTTTACTTCCTCCTCTACTTTACTTTTTCCTTTCACCGAAAAATAAAGTATCTCATGAGAAGGGCAAGCCATCTAAAATTGTAAATTGGTATGCGCAAAAACTTCCAAAGTTATTGGAACAACCTCGCAAGATTATAGTTTTCTCTTTCGTTTTTTTTATCGTTACTATTCTTATTTATTTCCGAATGGGAACTGTATTTCTCCCCAAACTGGTTGAAGGGGATTTGATGCTCATCATTTCTAGGGAAGGAAATACAAGTTTGGAGGAAAGTCTTCGGGAACAAAAGGAAGTGGAAATTTTCCTAAAACAAATGCCTGAAGTAGAAAGTGTTTTCTCGCGGATTGGAACTAGCTCCGTTGCAAACGACCCTATGGGTGCCTTTAATGCAGACACTTTCATTATCTTAAAGAAAGACAAACTTTCTGATCTATTGCAGCCTGAAACATGGGATCAGTTTTTAGATAAGATCAAAAATTCAGTTCAAGAAAAATATCCAGATTCAGAGCTGACATTGAGCCAGCCATTGGAAGCACGATTCAACGAACTTTTAGAAGGAAGTAGAGCAGATGTCAGCGTTCGAATATTGGGAAAAGATTTGGATGTTCTTCTTCGATTACAGGAAGAATTAAAGAATACTTTGGAACAGATCCCAGGTGCCGCTGAGGTTGCCTTAGATCCCATTATGGCACTCAGAAAATCGAATGTGATTGATGTTGTTCCTGATACCACTAAATTGAATTATTATAATATTTCTCTTTCTACCTTCAATACCGTTGTAGAAAGTTCTATGAGCGGTTTCGAGCTGGGAGGCTATTACGAAGAGGAAGTTCGTTTCCCAATTAAGATTCGCTTGGCGGAGGAGTTCAGGGATAAGGAGTCTGAAATAGGGGAAATCAATGTAGGAACAGATGATGGGGGAACCATTCCGATCAAACTTCTTGCTTCGATACAGAAAAGTGAGAAGGTAATGACTATTTCCCGTAATAAGTCTAGAAGATTTGTTGCCGTCTCTGTAAATTTAAGGGGGAGGGATTTGGAAGGTTTCTATAAGGAAGCCACTCAAAAGGTTTCCCAATTGCAAATTCCGAAAGGGTATTCCATTTTTTGGGGAGGACAAATAGAAAACTTGTCTTTAGCAAAACAAAAGTTAGCTATTATTATTCCTTTTACTTTGTTCATGATTTTCACCGTTTTGTATTTAGGATTAAGATCTGTGAAACAAGCGTTGCTCGTATTTTTCTGTGTCCCTTTTGCGCTTACCGGAGGTGTTTGGTTTCTTTATCTAAGAGGGATGGATCTTAGTGTATCCGCATTTGTGGGATGTATCGCTTTATCTGGAATCGCCGTATTGAACGGTCTTGTGAAATTAGCTACTATTGATCGGCTGAGAGAAGTGAAAGGACTTTCTGCACGTGAAGCAGTTTTGGAAGGGGCAGTGAGTCGGATTCGACCCGTAATCATGACCGCTCTTGTTGCTTCTTTCGGATTTTTACCAATGGCCTTTGGCACAGGGCTTGGTTCTGAAGTGCAAAAGCCTCTTGCAACTGTGGTGATTGGAGGGATATTCACATCAACGATTTTAACTCTTGTGTTGCTCCCTGTATTTTACTATTGGTTGGAAAAAGAATAATGGTAAGCTATGAGGAAAAGTGGGATCTCTAATAAAGTCTCTTGGGTTCTCGTTCTAAGGGAATAAATTCACGTTTATTGAAACGTGAAAGCCAATTGACAATGAATGGCTTTTGACACTAGACCTAAATTTATTTTCGTTTGCTACTTTTTTAAATAATCCATCTAATTGCGGATTAGTGTTCATGTTGGGGCATAACAATAAAATCTGATTTTGTAATGGAAAACGATTTTTATTCATAGTTTTGTATATCGAAAGCCTAAAAATTCGTAGATTCTTGAGCAAATCACCTGAATTTCTGTTAGGTTTTAGTTTTTATTACCGATAATAAGATTACCTTATTCATTTATCGGGGCTGTATGCCCCCGATTTTTTATCTGATCTCAAACAAGTAATTTTGACTATTTTTTGGTAGTCTTCTTTTTTAAAGGAAGCTCTGGTTTCTTCTCAAGAACCCTTTGTCGCTTTCTTTTGGGAAACTCTTTTTTCAGTGGTCTGTCCCGAAGTAATGGAACATCGAGAAGTTCTTTAGGATGAATGCCTAATGAATCTGCGATTATTAATAATGTCTTTAGGCTTGGCATCCCTTTGCCAGCTTCAATTTTCTGATAAATGCGGAGACTAACTTCTAGGCCAGCAACGCTTTCCTGGCTCATATCTCTTGATTCTCTAAGATTTCGAATTTTCTGAATAATACTCTTTAGAATTGGATCATAATCCATTCATTTAGAATAGGCAATTTCCGATTAATTAGCCACGATTGAATATACACGAATAAATGTTCGCATTAATGTTGTTGACCATTTTTGAGGTTATGGCATAAGTTGGTAAAATTTTCTAAATCTTCGCTATAGTCAGATAAGGGAGCGGAAAGGAGAAGGTTCTGTGCCAAACAGTAAATTTAACACAATATTAGATATTTATCAAACTGCTAACTCATCTGCGACAAAAAGAAACACTGAGGCTTTGCTAAATGCAGCAATTGAACAGAACCAGCAAATCCTAGAGCTGAGACAGCAATTGCATGTCGCTCAGGAGCAAGCTAATAGGTTTGCGGCAAAGCAACTTGATTTACAACTTAAAGAGGCTGTAGCAAAGCAAGAGCAAAAGTTTTTGAGAAAGTTCGTATTTACTTTTGAGACTGCGATAGAAGAAGCCCTTCAATTATCTGATGATATTGCAAAATACGTATTCTTGAATTTCGATATATTGCCTGTTGTTGGCTTTGTCGAGGATGCGGTGGAGAAACTTGATAATCTTGATGATAAACGCTCTGCCAGAAATCAGTTAAAGATTTTAAAAGAGAATCAAGACCTCATTAAAAAATATGAGAAAGATTATCAGAATTCAAGCCTATGTAAGTTTAGAAAATTAGCTGAGAATTTTTCCGAACAAGATGAACTTCCTCTGCCAGAAAAGGCTCAAGTGCCAAAGGTCGTTTATAAAAAGTATAAAAGGAAATACGGTATTCCTGCTGTCATTGCTGCAATAATGACAATAGTAAAGACATCGCAGTATATTCTCACTCCCATCGAGCAGTGGGATTCTAAATTTTTGTTTATTGAGTTTGTCTATGGTATTAATCCTACCATCATTTTGCCTGGCTATTTTGCATTTGTGAGATACCGAAACTATAAGCCCAAAGATCAGATTGAGAAAGAAAACCAAGAGTTAAAAGATGAATATGAGAAAAGCTTGGAAGAGGCTGAGTCAACTTATAAAGAACAAATGAAAGAATATGAAAAGATAAAATTCGAATCTGATGAAAAGTTAATTGAGCATGAAGATGCCAGATATCATGCGCTAGAAGATTTTCCTGAATATTTCAGATTTCAAAATTATATTATCAAACAGTTTTCAGCTGAGAAATTTAACTCAAGCTATAGAGGAAATGATGAAGAATAATTTAGTTGGTCTCTTGGTATTTGCGTCTTTACTATTTCTTTTTAATCAATGTGCGACACAAACTCTTGTTTACGGAAATGTTAGTGGAATAGTTGCAGAAGGAGATTTATCACAAATGAGTTCCGTAAACGCAGATGAATATGCTCCTAAATTGCGAAATTTAGTTGTAACGGAAGAATATGAACATAAAGGAAAGCCAGATTTTAAAATTTATTCTGGAAAGTTATTTATGATTATTCCGTTGGGATATCAAACAATAAACTTGCATGAATTTTGTGGTTTAGGCCATGCAAAGATTCGACATTCAGCGGGTTGGCCTCCTGTGATGCTTAACTTGTTATCTCTATTTACACTCCCTTTAATATACAATGAAAGAGGTTACACTATAAAATGCGAATAGCAAATTCATTAGTTTTTATTATATCAATGTCACAGATAGGTTGTTTGATTTTCAATTCGTCTTTGCCCAACTATTCTGTGACACGAATGACAGAAGATACTTGTTCTATTGATTTTAGAATAGGTGACCAATATACGGGTAAGTGCATAGAAAAGGATGGGATATTACTTCCTGGTGTATTAGGAACATATCGCACCAAAGATAAAAAAGAATTTTTAGTATCTGCAAATGAAGATGGCATATTTAAACTTTCGGTTAATACAAAAGATGTAACAAAGTATCCTTATTTTATAAAGGTCGAAGAGGGCTATGTATTAAAAAGAATCGAATGCCAGAAAGGTAACTGTATCAATGGAGAAGGTACTGCTGAATTATCTATCGAAGATGAAAGAATCGAAGTAAAAGGGGTTTTTACTGGTAGTTTCAATGGATTATGGCCATTAAATGGAAAAGTCCAACATCCTATAGAAAAATCGTTAACTGCCTTTGAGGTGCAAAATGGTGCTTTTTCTTATACTATCGCATATGAAAATTATCTTGCAAAACGAAGAGTTGAAAGAGAGGAGCAAGAAAGAAAGCAACGTGCAGAAAGAGAGGAGAAAGAAAAGAAATTTTGTTATAATTTAGCAGAAAAAACTCCGTCAATAGCATTTCCTAGAAATATAAACGATATTGGTCGTGCATGTTCTAACTTATGGGGATGGGGAACCCAAGATCATAGAATTTGCGTCGGTTGGTGGGAAAATTGTGTAAAATATTTTTGAACGGTAGTTATGCTGGAGAATTCTTAAATATCCAGTTTATCTACCTGACAAAATCTGAAAATATTAAGTAAATTTATCAATCATCCTCATCGAAATAAGCTCCGCAAGTTTCGAATACATTTGCCCAGGCGAAAAAGACGTTCTTCACTTCAAAGCGCTCGCCTGGCGGTATATTATTGTGTTTTTTACATAAAGGAATGATGAAGTGATATGGACTGTATGGTTCTATTTTGTAAACATGCGCACCAACTAGATGGTTAGTCTCATTACATCCTACAACAGCACAATACTCAGCATCTTGGCCTGCTTCATTTTTCCAGTGATTGAGCCAAGAACCACATTCACATTTCTTTCCAGTAGTATCTGGAATATTTTCTACAATTGGCATAAAGTTAGAATTTAGACCGTATTATCTGAAGTGGAAAGAGAATTA
>NZ_RQHW01000080.1 GCF_004770995.1 Leptospira idonii
GATGTTTGGTCCGAAGTTCGAGAGTAGCTCGAATTTCGGGTTAGGCGTGTTCGTGCGGGGAGTTGTAAATAAGTGCCGGTAAGGGAGCTCTTATCACCTTTTCCCCTCACTCCAAAAATCAATTTCTGCAAGCCTTCTGCATAGCGAACATTGCCTAGAAAAAAATCACAACAGGGATTTAACCCTACCCTCTCCTCCTCAACCGTTTCTTCCACTCCTCCACTATCGGAAGAAGTAAAATCTTTTCCCAAAGTTTCCTTCCCATAAGAATCATATCAAGCTCACCATATTTCTTTTCCCATTCTCTCTCCATCCTCAGCTTGATTCCTGTAATCAAGACTACAATCAATAAAGAGCTATATATATGAACAAAGCTGATAATAGAAACATCAGAAAGCATGAGGACAGGCACCATCAAAAAAGTAGGCAGAAAAAATAAGAACTGAGTTAAGTGATACTTGTGAAAAAGAAAGAGAGGACAAAGAGCAATCCCAACCAACAAACCTATCTGAAAAGGTAGATAGAAGGCTCCAAAAAAGAAAAACTGAATCAAAAAGACGGAGAAGAAAAAAACGGGAAAAATAACTGTGAAAAGTTTCCAGGTTCGTCTTCCATTTCCAGTAACTGCAAAATAAGACAAACAAACGACGAATAAACTCATGGAAAATACGAGTTTTTGAAACACCCCTTCTTTCAGGAAATTTTCTTCCGCTCTTTCTCCCATTTCCACACGATAACCTTCCGGCAAGGAATAGCTCTTCATAAATTGAATCAGTTCATTCCGATTGGAACCTGGGCCTGCATCCAACTTTACGGAAAAACTAAGACACCTAACTCTATTTTTATGATAAATTTTCTGAGGCACCATGTTTTCTTCCGTATCTACCAGTTCCGAGATAGGAACAAACCGATCTTTTCTATTTTTGATTCTTATCTGACTCAAATGATCGGCCGAACTTCTGTATTCTTCCGCATATCGAACCCGAATATCCACTTCCTTTTCCCCATCCATATACTTCGTGGCAACGCCTCCCTGTATCGCCAAACGTAGATTATCTCCGAAATCGGGAAGTGCCATATCGGATAAAGCGAATTTATAAGGTCTATAATAAAGCTGCATTTCTTCCCTGGACGGTTTGTAACGAAGAACAGACTCACTCACTCCGTCCATTCCTTTTGCTTTTTCAGCTAATTGATTCGAATATTTTTCCAAATCAGAGATGTCATACCCTATCACATCAAAGCTCATTTCTTTAAAGAATTTAGAGTCATCATCGGAAGCGAAATAAAGAAAGCCGTCATCTGTAGATCCGATTCCTGTTTTCAAAGTGGCTAAAAAGTCCCGATCCGGTAAATAGCCATCTTCTAATTGAATGAGAAGAAGAGAATGGGCCGGATCGATTTTACTCACCACTTCTTTAATTCCAGGTATCTCCAATAACTTTTTTTCCGCAGCAAGAGTGATCTGACTTGTATGCGAAAAAGAAGTCCCGGAAGGAAATTCAAGAAAAGCGACTGCATCCCTTTTGTCCGATTGAATGGTAAATTTAAAGTCCGACTTAAAAAAAGAATAAAGACCGATGATTGTTAAAAATAAAATACTAACAGGAAGTAAGTATTCATGACTCAGTATAGATTCCTCTGTCTTCTTCCTCCAATCCAAAGCTTTACCTATAATAAAATCGTACACCTTTGAATGATACTTACGATTTGGAATATGCTCTTTCTTAACCCAAAGAAAGATTTTCCATCCACTTAAATTGATATAAAGAATTGAATAATAAACTGAATTTGCAACAAACACAAAACAAACAGAAGCTGATATTTCTATAAAAAAACGAAATAACTCCTCTGAAACGATCAATATAGGAAGAGAAATACCAAGAAGAACAACCGGAACCAAATAAAATAGATTATATTTTTTGATATAAAGTTCATTTCCTGAAAAATGAATTTTCCCCAACCAAAATATTACCCAGAAAATATTTCCCAAAATCATTCCATATAAAAAGGCAAGGCTCATTTCTAAACGGAACAGCCTTAAGATCAGCAGAAAGAAAAAATAAACAAGAGGGATGGCAAGGGAATAGAAAGGAATAATTTTTCGAAAATTCTTGTTAGGATAAAAATAGACAGTGAAAAAAAACAACAGGATACAAGAAACTTTAAATATAGATTCCAATAAGTTAGAAAGAAAAAGAGATTCATCCTGACTGATTTGAATTTCCAAATTGTATTTTTGATTCGAAAACAAAGTTGATCTTGCTAATTTAGAAATCTTCAAAATGTCAGCAGAATGATTATTATAAATAAAAATAGAAACTCTTTCTTCCGCATTCAATCTAGATCCTACATCGTCATCTCTAGGAGATAAGGAAACCTTCGCTACATCCTTCAAATAAAGAACTCTTCCGAAAGCATCTACAGTCACAGGCATATTGCCAATATCAAAAGTATCAGAGAACTTACCTTTTACATAAACAGAATTTGCGTTTCGGACAGAATGTATCTGTCCCAAGGATTGATTTACATTTATATCTTGGATTTTATTTACTATATCCCTGAGATTGAGTGAGTATGCTTCCAATTGTTTCGCATCACAGGCGACAATGATCTCTCTGACTCTCCCTCCTGCCACGATCACTTGGCTGACGCCCTCTATGTTTTCCAACTCCGCTTTATATGTTTTTTCTATAATCTCGCGGAGTTCATCCTGACTCATCGACTGACTTGAAAAAGTAGCGACCATCAAAGGAGAGTTTGTCGGGTCATATCTAAAAATCATAGGTTTATGGACGTCTCTGGGAAATCCGGAAGAAATCAGATCTATTTTTTCCCTGAACTCCAACGACTTAATTTTTAGATCTGTGTTATGATTCATCTGAATATGAATCATAGTCTTCCCTGATTCCGAAATGGAACGGATTTCACTGACACCGCCAACAGTAGAGATAATCTTCTCTATAGGCGACGTGATCTCCTCTTCCATCTTAAATGCATCTAAGCCTGCTGCATCCACACGAATGGCAATTCCAGGATAAATGTTCTTTTTAATTAAAGAATAACGAATGTCACCACGAACGAAAAATCCGAACATAGAAAGACCCAATGCTAACATTAGAAAAAGGATAGGGCGTTTTTTGATTTTATCCAGATTTATCATTCGATCAAAACTTTATGAATGTTTTCTGAATTTATAAAATACTAAAGGAATAATTAATAAGGACAGTAAGGTAGATGTCAAAAGCCCGCTTACCACCACTACTCCTAAAGGTGCCTGAAACTCGGAGCCTTTACCCAATTCAAGAACAACTGGCATCATTCCCAAAATTGTAGTTGTGTTGTTCATCATCACAGGCTTAAATACGGCTTCAGAGCTTTTCATTACTGACAACAAAGAGTCTCCCGTCTCCTCCAAAAACAACTGATAGTATTCATAATAAAGGGAAGCATTATCGACCACCACCCCCATAAGCAAAATGAAGCCCATAAACGAACTTATATTTAACGACTTTCCTGAAATAAAGAGAGCGGGAAATGTTCCTATAAAAATCAGTGGAATGGAAAAAATCATAAGAAATGAAGAGGAGTATGATTCGAACTGAGCAGAAAGAAGCATATATATCAAAAGCAGTGCCAGTGAAAAAGAAAGAAGAACTTCCTGCCAAGATTTAGCTAGATTCTCCTCTTCCCCAGACACTTGAATTTTAAAACCTTGAGGAAGCTTCACATCGCCTAAAACGGATTTAATATCCGAGGCAGCATTAGAAAACCTCGGATCTACGGTAATGGCTACGGTGTTGACTCTAAAATTTCCGATACGCATTACTGATGTTAAATTTTTTTCTTCTCTCAACTGAACAAATTGTTCCAGACTTATATTCTCTCCGAAAGGAGTTCTGATTTTCAGCCTCTTCACTTTCTCCAAGGAATCAGCATATTTTTTATCCATACCGATGCGAATGGAAGTATCCATACCGCTGATCTTCATGGAAGAAGAAACCATACCTTTTAGAGCGATTTTGACGAAATTAGAAACATTAGCATTCGTTAAACCGAATTTTGCCATTTTTACTTGATCGAAGTCGATATGGTATTCTGAGTTTTTTTCCTCCATCCCGGTTCTTACATCTAAGACATCCATTCTACTGAGTAGCTTTCGTTTGATATTCAAGCCGATGTCCTGGAGAGAATCCAAATCACTTCCTACAATCAGATATTCTATAGATCCCTGTTTTTGCTCTAAAATGGCCCCTAAAACATTATCCCTAGTATCGAAGCTGAGTTCGGTTCCTTCCGCAATTTGAATTTTCTTTCTCAATTCTTGAATCACTTCGGAAGTTGAGGTACTCTCCTCTTCTTTTAAAATCACTTTAACAACCGCTTTACTAGGGAGTGTGACCGCCTTAGGATTGATTTTTAAATTTTCTTCTTCCCCGCCGATATTTACGATCACGGATTGAATGCGTTTATCCTTCAAAAGCTCTTCTTCCAAAAAAGACATATAATCGGACATTGTGTCCAAATCGGTTCCTTTTGGCAGAGAAACGTTTATATTGAATTCCCCAGTATCTACTTTAGGCAAAAATTCCTTTTGGATCATTGGGATTAAGGAGAAACTAAAAACAAAAAGAGACAAGACTAGAAACAGATATTGTTTCGGCCTCTCTATCAAATGCAAAAGAAGATCATGGTAACGACCGATTAATTTTTTCTCATTATAAAGTGAAAAACGTTCAAAACCTTCCTTGGAAATATCTCTCAATCGATACAAAACGGATGCCGCCAACGGAATGAAAGTAATCGCTACGATCAAACTCATAAGCAATGTGATTACGATTGCAATCGCCATTTCGGAAAAAACGATTCCTAGAGTGCTTTTCAAAAAGGCAATCGGCAAAAACACGATGACAGTAGTCGATGTTGCAGAGAAAATAGAACTAGTCACTTCTCCTGTTCCTTTTAGAACGGCATCTTCGATTTTTTTTCCCAATATCAGATTACGTTCGATTGCGGAAAGCACAACATTACTGGAATCGAACAACATACCGATTCCTAAAGCAAGCCCGCCCAAACTCATCATATTAAAACTAATACCTAAAAATTTGAATATAAGGAAGCTCGGGAATAATGTGACAGGAATTGCAAGAAGAAGTAAACTAGGGCTTTGAAAATTCTTTAGGATAAGAAATAACGCAATAAAGGCAAGGATTGAACCGATCAAAAGATTCATAAATAAATTCGAGATCGATTGCCTAATAAAGTCGGACTCATCATATACTATATTTAATGCAATGTCTTGTTTGAATTGATCCTCAATGCCGCTTAAAACCTTGGTCACCTCTTCGGAAACGGAAACGGTATTTTTTCCAGGCTCTTTGAAGATATATACTACAACACATTCTTTTCCGTTAAAACGAGTGAGTCCGTTTCTATTCTTATAACGTTCCTTTACCTGGCTGAAATCGGAAAGATAAACTGGGCCGCTTGCATCGTTAAAGCTAACAATGGTATTCTGAACGTCTCCTAGAGTATCGAATTCACCGATCGCTCTTACTAAAAGATCCTTTTTCCCGAAAGGAAGTTGTCCTGCCGGATAATTTTTGTTATTTGTCGATAGCAGTAACTTTAAGTCCTGTGGAAGCACCCGATAAGCATTCATTCTTTCCGGATCTATCTCGACCAGAACTTCCTTCTGAAAACCACCGCTGAGTTGTACGGCTGCAACACCATCGATTCGATCCAAATAGACTTTAATATTATCTTCTATATATTGCCTAAGTTTTCTATCATCAGATAAGCCTTGGGAAAAAAACACCACTTCCATAAAGGCGGATTGGTTCGGGTCAAACCGAGAGATTAAAGGTTTACTAGCATCCTGAGGAAGAAAGTCCCGGATCAAATCCAGTTTCTCACGAACCTCAAGCAATGCATAATGCATATCCGTCCCGTTTTTAAATCGGAGATGAACAAAAGAATAACCTTCTATAGATTCGGATTCAACCTTCTCCACACCAGGAATCGTTCCTACGATTTCAGAAATAGGTTTAGTGATCAAATTTTCGATTTCGGTCGGAGCGGAGTTCGCATAAGTAGTGATGATGGAGAGTTTAGGTAGTTCGATATTGGGGAGTAAGGCGATAGGAATATCTCTTATAGAAAGAAGACCGAACAAAACAAGGCCAGAATAGACCATTGTTGCGGCAATCTTTCTGTGAAGGATTCTCTTTAAGACAAAGAGCATTATTTTGAGCTAAAATTAGGAAATACTAAAATTCCGTCATGAAGCCTGTTGATGGGACTTAAAGCGATGGTATCCCCTTCCTCAAGCCCGTTAATTACCTCAACCCTTTCCTCTTTTTTAGATCCTAGGGACACTTTCGTTTTATAGGCACGTTTCTCTCTGATGATAAAAACAAAGCCTTCTTCTTCACTGGAAGTCACCAAAGCATTGATCGGAATCAGAATAGACTCTGTTTCCTTTCCGATAATCACATCGGATCTCACGAACATACCTGGCCGCAACTCGGAAGATTGATTGGTAAGTTCAATTTTCACATCAGCAGTATGCGTTTTTTGGTCGATCATGGGGCTTATCTTTTTTACAATTCCTCGAAAGGTTTTGTTCGGCAATACATCTGCTTTGACATCCGCTTTCAAACCTTCCTTCATCTTAGAAAGGTCTCCTTCATTCACGGAGAAAGCGACATACACTGAGTTTACGGAAATGACGGTGAGAATAGGCAAAGCTCCCCCGCTTCCCGCATTGATGAGTTCTCCTGAAGTTCTATTGACTTTCGCAATCACTCCATCCATAGGAGAATTTAAAACCGATTCCTTAATCAGCATTTCTGTTGTTTGCAGATTCACTTCACTCGATTTGAGATTCTTTAAAGCAACTTCCAGTTCCGATTTTTCGATCTTAGTATTGATGGTTTTTAGAACTTCAATTTTTTCCTTTTTATCTGAAGGAATAGAATAACCGGAAGCAACGATATCTTCATCTCGAATCCCGACAAGAATCATTTCTAAATCTCTTTTTGCATTACTAACATTGATTTCGCGAGAGTTCAGCTCTAAACGTAGATTTTCCATCTCTTCGTCCGTAATCGCTTTACTTTCATGAAGGATTTCTTTTTTTCTTAGGATCTCGGAAAAACGCTCCCACTCCGCTTCCGCCTTATTATAAAGACTGATTCGTTTGTCAGCTTCACCTAACTTAATTTCAACGTTTCTCCGGGCAATCTCCAGCTTGTCTTTAGATAATTGATACAAAGCTTGAGAAGAACCCAAAGCGGCTCTTTGCTTTGCTAAGTCTAATTCAAAAGTCATACTGTCTAGTTTTGCAAGCTTTTGGCCTTTTGTGACTCGATCCCCTTCCTTTACGAATAAAGTTTCCAATCTACCGCTAACCTTAGAGTATATCTCCACTTTTTCCACAGGTTCCAATACGGCGGAATAGGACAGAACAGGAGTGTTCATTTCTTTATGGACTTTCAGAGCTTGTATAGAAAGAGCACCGTCTGTCGTTTCAGAATTGTTTTCATCCGATTTAGGCTCAGTGAAAGTTTCATAATAATGTGCAGCAGATAGATGTTTTGAATAAAACATTCTATTAAAAAAAGGCAGCTTGGCTCTCAAGTTTCCCCAAGTAAGATTGCTGTAGGCAAGAGATATCCCCAAATAGATGAGACCGCTGATGACTACTTTGGAAAAAAAAGGAATTTTACCTAAGAAACCGAGTTTTTCTTTCAACATATTTCTTAACTAGTGATGATTCCCAATACCATATAAATAAACAATAGCAAAGGAAAGAGCCAAGTAAGTGCCGCCCTTCTTTTATTCTGGGAAAAATAGGAGTAAGAAGCTCCCACAAAGATCTTTGAGGAAAGATAAAGTCCCAATCCAAAGAATATGATCCACAAAGCGATCAAAGAACTAAAAAGAACGATTCCTACAGGCTGACGGAAAGGAAAGATCGTATTTGCAATAAAGACAAAGAATAAAATAAAGATTAACAGAGAAGTTGCATGAAGGCAAATCCCCAAATGAGCTCGAAACTCTCTTTTATCCTCTTCAAAAAATTTAGCGAAAAAATAACCCAATGCAGAAACAAAAAAAACGAATAAGATCAAAGCGGAAAAGATGTAAACGACATTGAACGGGTAAGAGTTCATAATATAGGTAAAATTGGAATGACCTTTCATTTGGAAATCAGCAAGCATTGCCTCATTCATTCTGGAGTAATAAGGATAACCCACAAGAAAGGCAAGGAAATAAAAGATAACATAGGTTATAGATACGTAACCGAAGAAAGAAGCACCTTTCCGAAGAATATCAACACTACTTTGTTCCGATCCATAGATGACAGTAAAATCTGGTTTAAAAAGATCTCTTATAAACCTTTTATGAAAATCTTTTGAAAATATTTGTAACATTGAACTCACCTATTTGTTCCTTCTGCTTTTTTTAGTTTTTGTTATAACTGTAGCTGTCTCGGATGTTTCTTTTCTCACATCCGTTATAAAATGTTTCTCTTGCTGTCTATGATGGGCTGCCCTTTCCGAGATACCTGCTTTTTCGAAAATTTTTGACAGACTTTGATGGGCATAACCGATTTTAGAACTTTCATTTAAAATTCTTTCATAATTCAATATCGCTTCCGGAACTTTTTCTAATTCAAGATTTACCATTGCGGCAATCAGTAAAATATCCAAATTCCCGCTGTCCCAAAGTAAAATTTCATTCACATCCTCCAGCAGACGTTTTCTATCTTTGCCGGAAACATAATCGGTTTTTATCTTTAGCAGTTTCGCTTGGTAACCATATTGCTTATGAGTAACTGCCTTTTCTAAAATTTCACTGGAATGTTCGAACTTGCCTCTATAAAATTCTATTTTGGCCAAATACAAAGGAACATCCTCAAAATCATCATCCTGCTTTTGGATTTTCATAAAATGATTATAGGCGGAGTCCAGTCGTCCTCCCGCATACTCTCCTTTTGCCAAAAAGTATTCTTTTTGAAGAGATGGATCCTTACTACCGCAAGCGGCAAAACTCCATAACCAAATAACAGATATTAAGATTCGATTTTTTCTGAAAAACATTTATTGCCGAGAGCTCAATTCCTTAAGAGCTATCTTTTTTTGAAATTCCAGAATGATTCCATCCGCCACTTTTTTCAATAATTCGGACTCATACATAATTTCATTATCAAAAGTAGAAGTGATCATTCCTACAGAGTTCCCGTTCGCATCATAGATATGCAAAAATATATAATTATATTCTTTTTTATCCAAGACTCTGTCATTGTTTTGTATGGAAATAGAACCTTGCAGATATAAATCGAAAGGATCTTCCAAATAAAGATTCTTAATCTCTTCTCTGTCGAGTAATCGATCCCCAGAATAAACCTCATTCCAGTTTTCCCCTGCGGCTTTACGCAACTGAATCGGTAGAGAACCTAACATGTCTTTGCTTTCATCGAAGTCTTTTTTATTTTTTCTTTTCTGAATAGGAACAAGAACGAAATTGTTCTTCATCAGTTCAAATTTCAAAAGATCCTGAAAGTCAGATGCAATAGACCTTAAAGATTTAATATCTCTATTTTCTATTGGACCAATCACAATTTTTTTCTGAGATGATACGGAAGCTGTTGCGGATCTTATGTTATAAGGATTCGATTTACACGAGTATCCGAATAAAAACAGAACGAAGAATATAAGTGAAAACGATTTCCGAGAAGAAAGTTTCAACTACTTTGCCTCCATGCTAAAATTAAAAGTGCTGCTCAATGGCAAATTATTTACATCTCTGGCCGAGGTATCTACGGAAATTAAATAGTATGGAAACCCGGCAGGTGCATTATCTGAGCGTAACAAGTTAAAATCACCGAGAGAACCGAACTGACTTCCATTACAGGAGGCTTCCATTTCGGAAAATATCACAGTCAAAGCCCTGCATCCGAACGGAGTGACCGCTTGACAGTCACTCCAGGACCAAGAAGCAAGCTGAACCACTGTGGAAGGAGGAGACAATCGCCTCAATCGAGTCGCATTCACTGTGCTATTCGGCTCCATATAATTGGAAAAAATAATTCTAAAATTATCTGTATTTACATCAGCACAATCTGTAGAAGATCCTAGAGCACCGTTCCCCGTATCTCCTGCCCGGAACGTATAAGAACTTGGAGTTAATACAGGCAAGGTGCTGTCCCAATAACAAGAACCGATCGACCAATTCCCGCCGGTCACACTCCCCGTCCCAGGAAAAGAATTGGAACAACCTTGCGATTCCACTCCAAAAGCTTGAACGGAAGGAGCAGAAGTTACCGGCCCTCCTGCTGTAAAACTATAAATACTGGAAGAAGAAACAGGAATGAAATCGGAAGATGATGCAGACTGACCGATTGTGATTGTGTATCGTATTCCATAGGTCAACTTCGCATCCGGAGTGAATACCAATGTCTGATTGTTATTCGACCACACATAACTCCCTGTCAATGAAGGAGAGATAGAAATACTTGCCTGGGTTTGGATCGGATTCATGGGTCTTGAGAAATTGTAAGTGATCGGATTGGAAGCACTGTTCCCCAAACATCCGGTAGTGACAGAAGTAGTTAATAGATCTTGTTGAGTTGCGGTCCCGGCCAAACAATCAGCCAAAGTTCCTACTGATAAAAGGAGACTAGTGACCGCAGGAACTAAATTGGGAGTACCTACTTGAAAATTGGCAGAAACAGGAATCAACATACGAACGCCTTGATAATCCTGCGCACCTGTGGAAATGGTCGTAGTAATTCTAGTTTGATTTCCGAACGGAAAGTCCGGTTCAATCAATAAATTCGTATCGGAGACCCATAAATAATTTGCACTCATAGTAGGAGCAAATGCAATCGCGGCTACTGTTGCAGCCTTATCCATAGGTTTATTGAATTGAATGCTGATTTTGTTCCTGGCAGAATTACCCATACAAGCATCTGAAACAGTTTGTCCCAAAAAGTTCTTAAAGATTGCAGTGGAAGCATTACATTCGGCGGAAGTTCCGGCATAAACACTCATACTTGATACTTCAGGGGTAGTGCCTGCAGTTGTCGCTTCTCCAACGGTGAAACTGGCAGTAAATACATCTTTTAAATCCCGACCTTCTTTCGATTCACAATTCTTTGTTAGCGTATAAGAATAAGTTCCATAACTCAGTAAAGTACTGGGAGAGAAGGTTATGGAATAATCGTTAAACTCATAAAATCCTTGAATAGCAGGGGAAATAGAAAAACTTTGAATGCAAGAACTAATGTTCATCGGACGATCAAAAAGAATCACTACTTTCTGATTTCGAGGAAGGTTCTTGTCCCCCATTCCAGGAACACCGGAAATAATCTTTGGGGAATCATTATTGCCCAAAAAAGTCAGCATCTTAGATGCATCCGAGTTTGTATTTTTGCAGGAAAAGATAAATAAAACCCAGAAGGCTTTCCATAAAAGCAGACTTAAAAAATGAGAATAATTTTTGTTTACAATTGATTTCATTTACTCTTTTCCAAATAATACTCGTAAGCTGGTTTCTTGGGGTCGGACACCTTATCTTTTTTTTGTAGGGCATCTTGCTTTTTGATTCCCTCGTCCTTAATTTTCTTTTTAGGAAAAAATTGTTCGTTGAAAAGAAGTTCTGTGAGAACGGAATTCCCTTCTCCTTTTTTCATTTCATAAAAACGCCAACGATCCACATCGATTCCCGTAGCAAAAGACAATTCCATTACCGACTCCACATAACCACTGATTGAGTTGGATATTTCTTCCACAGATTTCAATAATTCCAATTCCGCAGCCAGCAAATCGGAAGGTCTGACGAATCCGGTTTTGGATTTTGCCTGGATGGTTTTCCAAGTTTCGTATGAAATATAGAATTTGGAGTTTGAGATACGAAGAATCTGCCATGCTTCCAAAACCTTCTCTCTGGATTTGAATGCTTCCGCCTGAATCGTAGTTTCTAACAATTGTTTATTGCGAATGGCATCGGAAAGTGCGATTTTCCCTTCATATATTTTTCTAGAATAAGAAAGGTCATCAAATAAATTCAATGTACTGCTATTAAATGCATTCTCCCCTCTTCCTACGAATTGAGGACCGAAGCCGGGAATTCTTTGAATTCCCGTTCCATCCGTCTGCATACCGTAATTGGCAGACGATTGATTGGTAGTACTGCCTATCTGAGTTTGGAAACTTAAACTAAATCCATATACATCGTTTTTTACAGGTAACGCCCCGTTTATGTTCTGTCCGTAATAACTGCCTAAATAAACCTTAGGCTTCCAGTAATTTTCAGTGATCTCTTTTCTAGTTCGTAAATTCTCGATCGCAATATTCGACTTTTTCATTTCCGGTTTATTATCCACTGCAGAAGCAATGTCCTTATCCTTAAAGGCAGGAGGAAGAATCATAAAATCAAGTAGAAGAGATTCTTTTAATTCCAGAGGGATTTCCAAAGGAAGGTTTAGGTTTTTTTTAAGGTCAATCTCACTTTGTCTTTTGCTGGAATTTGCCCGAAGATAAAGAAGCTCTATTTCTCTGATCTTGGATTCAGAATCCAATTTCTGCAGCTCGGTTGCAAATCCGTATTCATTTTCTTTCTGCGAGTCGCTTACCTGAGCAACAGTACGATCGAATGCCTTTTTCACAATCATAAGCTTCAAATCATTCGTAAGAACTTTCAAATAAGCTTTTCTTATGTCTAAAGCGATTTTCTCCTTCGTGATTTTCCAATCTTCTTGATTTAAGAGTTCCTGTAGCTTAGCAGATTCTATCTCTAAACTATTTTCTCCTCCGTCATAAATCAATTGATTGAGCTGAAGTCGAATATCATTATATTGAGTATCCGTTTGATTGACGTTATTGTTTTTTAAACCGAAATAACTCACGCCCACCCGAGGAAGGTAGTTTCTCCATTTTTCGGTTGCGACCATTTTAAACACTTCTCTGCGATCCTTCAAACTTTGAAGGATCACGCTATTTGTGATTCCGATCACTTCTGCCTCTTGCAGATTAACAGATAGCAGATTAGATTCACCCACTTCCGGATAAATCGCAGTGAGAGATAGTAAAACTGTGACACATGTGACAAAAAACAACCGAATCAAAAATAACATAATTAAATTAACTCAAGGCGAAGAAAGAAACATAAATAATATATTAACTTTAATGTTTTTTTAGATCGATTATACGACGAACATAAAAAAACAAATACTCCCATAAATTGTCAGAAAATGCGGAAATATTATGTCATCAACGGGAAATCAAATCTACTTCAATTCCGAAAGAGCAAGCTATGATCTATTTTATAATTGCATATTATGGAAAAAATATTTCCTATTTGCCCTTTTTTGAAGGAATTTGGAAAAAAATTCAATCGGATGTTTTTCAGAATAAAACCAATCAGAGTTTTTTCAGCCGAAACTCAAAGCGACCATTGTCTATTGGTTTTAACCTAGTCTTATTAGTACGTCCTGTACGGAAGAACCAGGGTCTTCTACTTCATTCTCTTTGAGTATCTCATTCTCTGCTACGGTGCCTATTCTATCCTGTGTTTGGTTGATATTCAGCTCTACCCAGCTAACATCATCCAATCGGAATCCATCAGTCGAGATGCGCTTCCTGCTCTCGTTTGTCCAGGACCTCCTGTCATGACAAACGAACTTCGGCCATCCTTGGCCTTCGTCACCGCTAGAAGCTTTCTCTCCCAATTAAGAGTCATTATATGAACATTCTATTTTATCTTAAGGGCGCCTCGCAAGGATTTTTATAATGAATAATTTATTTAAACAACCGACCCGGCTCTCCCTCGACGGCTACGCTCGGTCGATCCGTGGCGCAGAGCCTATTTTGTGCTAGTATAGTATTCACCTGACAGTTTCGTAAAGAAGCAGTGGTCAGACCTCTTCTAATTGGGAAAATGATTTT
>NZ_RQHW01000049.1 GCF_004770995.1 Leptospira idonii
TAGCAAACCCGATTAAGAAGATTTAAGATTGATGATACGTAAAGAGTCGAGAGAAGCACCGACAGCGAGTTCGAGCTGGGAGACGGAAAGTAGGAACTGCACACGTGCGTTGATTTTAGCTTTTTGAGCTTCAAGATAGAAGATTTCGGTTTCTGCGAGATCGACTCTCCTTGTTTCTCCGATATCGACTTGTCGTTGTTTGATTTTGAGTCTTTTTTCGAAGGAATCGGCATTTTCATCAGCAAGTATAAGGGCCTGCCAGCTAACATTATAGTTTTGTAAAGCTTTATGTACTTCGATCCTAATGATATCGTCAAGCTGTTTTCTAGTAATTTTCGCCTGTTCTGCAGCGATGGCAGATTGAGCAATCTTCCTCTTGTATTGTAAGTTGTCATAAATGCCGATTGTGGTGGAAGAAGTAAGAGCTCTATTTGTATCCTCCGCCCTGGAAATATAATTGGAAGAATCCTGAATGGAATTAGGTCCAATCGCCATACTCATTTTAAAGTTAAATCCATATTCACGTTGCCTAGGTTCATACCTGTCGCCGGAGGAAGCAAGATAACTTCCAATGGAAAGAGTAGGTATATAATACGCTTTGGCGATCTCAAATTCGGAAGCGGATTGTAACTCGGCAGCTTTTGTTCTGTCAAACTCTACCCTGGACCTAAAGGCAAGATCAATAAGATCTTGTTCCGGGATGACTTTAAAGGAGAAATCATAGCCGTCTTCAATCCTGTCTTTGAGAGCGAGTTGAGTGGCACTTGGTAGTCTCATTAAGATCTTAAACTCTTCGATGCCTGTATTGAGAGCGATTTCTGTTTTTTTTAGCTGTAGCTGAATCTCATTGAGCCTATTGGAGATCTGTAAGACTTGGACTTCCGTAGTTTCGCCTAATGAAAGTTCGCGGTTAGCAAATTTGAGCTGTTCTTTTTGACGTTCAATGGATCTTGCTTGTAGTTCTGTCTGAGCCAAATTACTGAGTATGCCGTAGTAGGCATTTCTGACTTTGAATCTAAGATCATTGATGGAAAGCAGGAGATCATATTTAGAGAGGTCCAGATCATACATGGCGGCTTGCAGAGCTAATTTTCTTCTTCCGCCGTCATAGATGACTTGGTCTAGATTGAGGGAGACTCTTTGTGATCTGCTATCCGCTTCATTCTCAATGACATTGGAGTTCCTAAACCAAGTGACAGAGGCAGTCGGAAAATAGTTTCTCCAATTTTCCGTAACGATGAGACCTTTAATTTTCTGCTGGCTGTTGAGTAGCCTTAGTTCGGGTGAATTTTCTATAGAGATGTCTTCTGCGTTTTTGAGATCCAGAAACAGCTTCTCAGAAGACTGGGTTTGTAGAGAAACCGAGTAGAGTAAGATGAAAGAAAATATAATAAAGGGTCTCATATGAGAGTAGTTAATTGTTATTTAGAGAGAAAGGGTTTCCATGTACTTTTTGGTGCAGAGGAGTAGGCTAGAGCGAGTTTTTCTGCAAGGAGGTTTGCATACATTTGATTGACTTCGAAATCGGCAGAGGAGTAAAAGGAGCTGAGGATGGTTTCTCCGATGAGGGAGGCGTCATTATTATAGATACGTAAAATGATACCGGTGGAGAAGTCTTGGTCTAACACGTTTCCTAGATCTTTTTCGTAGATATAACCGTCGATAAAGATGTTCGCATTTGTTTTTGCGATGATTTCCTTAACAATGTCTTTGGGTGATTCTAGGGGAGTGTCTTTTTGAAAGACAGAGGGTTCTGTTTTTTTAGCTTTGTCAAAGGATTCCTCGTCGGCGATTTCCACTTGGAATCCTTGGTAGAGAAGTGAGAATCTGAGATTTTCTGTGAAATTATCTTTTGTGGCTGAGAGAAAAGTGGAGGGTTTAGTTGTTATCTTTCTAAGTACTATTTTTTGTTGTTTGGAATATTTTCCGTTGCTGAAATCGGAGAAAGCGACATCGGTGCGATTGGATCTGTATATTTTTCTGACGGTGGAGCATTGAGTGGTCAAGGAAATTAGAATAAGCGTTGTTAGTAAATTAAGATAAGATGTTGTTGTGTAAAGAGAGGGCATGTTATTTAAAGAAGAACCTTTTGTTAGTTATATCGGAAGGGAGGGTGTTTTTGTTGGAGAAAAAAATTTTTTCTGACGACATTAGTTAATGTTATGTTCTCGTGGAAAAAGTTAAATGTGTTTATTTTGGTATATATTTGTGCAAATTGCACATTGAAAGATAAGGGAGGGGATGGCCGTGAATACGTCCAGGCACTGGTGTCTGAGATGGCAATGTCTACACGTTCGAGCAGTAGAGCAGGCGGGGATGGGGTAAACTACTATAGATTAGGCGGAAATATAGCAGGGTTAAGCGGCATTATTTACTTGCAAAATAATGCTGCGGAGCAGGCGCCGTTTAATATTAGTGGAAGATTTACGTTTCCGCAAAGTTATCCGGATGGTGGGAATTATGCGATTTCTGTATCCGTGCATCCGTCTGGTCAAGAATGCAGTGTGAGCAATGGATTTGGGCGGATTGTGAGCAAGGATATCTCGGATGTGATAGTGAATTGTGTGACAAAATAGATTATGTCACATGAAAAAAATCGAATATTCGCACTTAGTTTAATTTTTGTTAAAATAATGAGAAGAGAGGTAAATAAATTTAGAAAACGAATAGACTTTTATGAGTAAATAATTAGTTTTTGTAGCGATTCCCTTTGCGCAAGTTAAACGGAAGCAAAAAACATGAAAAAAACTTATCTCCGCCAGATCCGCCGCCTGAAAAAGCAACTTCCTAGTTTTTTAAAATCCGTAATATTGATTGTTCTAATATTCGAAATGTCTTTTGGAGCATTGGTGGTAGATGTTCTGGGTCAGGAGAATCGTTTCCGGGATTTGTGGAGAAAGGGGACGGACGGGCGAATGGAACGTCAGTTCGAGCAGGCAAGCCAAGCGACGACGGAAGCCGAATTTGAAAAAGCGGTGGGTCGCGGACTAGGGATACTCCGTAGTGATTGGGAAACAAGGGCAGAACAAGAGTTAGAGAAAGAATTAAGAAATTTCGGTGCAACGGGAGATGCTGCGAACCAGGAGAGAAATAAGTTAATCGAGGAGAAGGCATTAGCTTATAGCGAGTGGGAATCGGAAGTTCAAGAGGAGATCGACCAGAGGAAGGGATTTTGGAAGGCGCATATCCAGAGTGCTAGTTTGGATCGGGTATGGGATTTGGTGGACCGTGCAGGACTTATATTGGGAATCCAGCAGGCGGATTTAGCATCAAAGCAAGGTTCGACGGCGACAGATCGTGTTCAGATTTGGGATACGACTGTGGGATCGGTTCGTGCGGGATTGCAGGCGAACTGGGAAGCGGCGTTAGATAGTTTTATTTTGGAGGCTAGGGGCGGGGTTGGATTCCGTTCTGGCGAGGAACAGGCTGCTTTTGAATTTGAGTTAAGTAGAATAAGAGAATATTATATATCTGAATATGAGTATGAAGAGTCGTCGTTGTTATCGGCAAAGAGGATGTATTTTGTGTCTTCTGAGAACCGTAACGAGGAGATGGCGAGCCGAATTGCGCAGGAGACGAATCCGTCGGAACTTGCGCGCCTTCTTGTAGAGAGAACAAAACAACAATTGGCACAGAACGGAGGGGTTTTTGTTTCTAATGAGAACTCTATACCGACCCAGGTAGCATTGAATTTCCAAAATGGAGATGAGGATTACCAGAAGCAGGTATTGACAGCGCTCGAGAAGGGTCAGGAAGTTTGGCAGAAAGCGATAGATGAGATGATATTGGGTAAGCTCCAGTATGACAGGGATGTAGAGATGCAGTGGCGTTCGGGGGAATCGGACTGGACGAGTGCCTATACGGAGCTAGTGAAAGCGAGAGAAGAGTGGTTAACCACCGTTAAAAAGCAGATCCAGGAAGGATTGTCTAAGTGGGAAGCGAGTGAATCGACCATGGTGGCAAACAAGACTAAGGCGATTGAGGAGCTGGATCGGACCTTAGAGACGAATCGTACCAAGTGGGAATCTCATGTAAGAGGGATTACGGATGTTTTGATCGTGGGGGCGGACACTCTTGCCACGATTGCATCTAATAAGGAATGGTATCGTGAAGCACTTGGGAGGGCAAGTGCACCGAACAGTGGGTATTCACAAGAGGTAATCACTGAATATAGTAACCAATACACCTATTGGCTGGGACTGGAAAGTCGATATAGAAATTTAGTAGCGGCATCTCAAAGTCAAATTCATGACCAAGACATAAGAGGGACGGGAGTAGGGCAGGGATTGTTGTACAATGCCGGAGGTAGCGATCCTTATGTGTTAACGGTACAGGAGTTCGAGTTAAAGTTAGCTAGAGAAGAACTCAAAGTATTGGAAGAGAAACGAGATAGAGCGAAGGCAGTTTATGATTATGCGGTGGGGAATGTCGCACAGAAGACAACCGAGCAGATCACGGCAGAGCTTGATGCGATACGAGTGAACTTCAAGAATAAGGAAGCGGCGTATTTGAGCCTTCTTGCAGAGTTAAACGGAGGCGGTAGCAGTGTATTCGGAACTCCCGGTTTGGATGGGAACTCTAGTATAGAGACGGAGGATGTGTCAGGGGATCCTGATACTATTCTTGCGAGATTAGAAGCAGCAAGTCAGGTATTGGAAACGAAACGCCAGGCGATGGAGCTTGCAAAGGCAGCGATGGGGGAAGCGATGCTCGGGTATGAGAGTGCTCTTAAGATCCAGGTATTGATCCAAAACCCAGGGATGTTAGGTGAGATCGGGGACTTAACAACGGATTCGAGCAAAATTAAAGGGAACAGCGGTCTTAGGGGAGAGATTCTCCAAGCGCAAGCGGAAATAGATGCACAGAGAGAGGTTTTGCGTCAACAAGAGAAGAAGATGTATGAGCTTCAGTATGAAAGAGAGAATGCGTTCCGCTCTCAGAGATTTTATGGAGAGATGAACTTACGAGTTCTTGAGTTCGAGAGACTGAAAGAAAATCGTTTAGCACTTACATCCGTTTTGAATGGGGATGGAAGTCTGGAAGAGAAGATCGATAGTTTGCTGAGTGGAGATACTTTGGTTCAGTTGTATGGGAATCAGGTGTCTGCGGAGGTAAGAAAGAATTTAGAGTCATGGAAGAGCAGTTTATCCGGTTTGGATACGTCGGTTGTGACTTCTATAGGATCGCATGACAGTAGCATCGCTGCATTGCTGGATCGTGCGAACGGATTGAATCTTGCGAGTTTGGATGCGGCTTCCGCATCTATCGGTCAGTATACAAGTCAGTATGGGAACATATTGAACGGATTGTATTCGGACAGTAGATTGGATGCCGGTTATTTGAATGCGGAAGCTGTTTTACCAGCATACGAGCATTTGACATACTTATCCGATAACAGAAGCGATGTTTTGGCTTATGGAAAGGAAGGGATTTCTTTGGTGAAAGAGATTCTTCTTGAGTATAAGACATATGCGGATGCGAACACGGGGAATCGTGGTAGTTTGGAGTATGCATCGAAGATCGCCGAACTAGAGAAGAATTTGGGATATGCCGTCAGTTTAGTGGATGTATATAACAAATATCTGTCGGAAGTGGATCAGACAGTTAGGTATTTGAATGCGAATGTGTTGGATGCTTTGTCTAAGACGGATGTGCTTGTGGATGCTACACTTACAGGAACGGAGAGACAAGCTGCTAAGACTAGATTTGCGAGTCTTAGAACAAGTGAGACGAGTGCGACACAGAATTTATTTGTATCTTTGGGGGGAACCGGTTCGATTCTTTCTTCTTTATCGGAGGGATTGGCAAGTTACGGACAGGCAAGTTTGGGATTTAGAAATGCGCTTGAGGGGAGAAATTCCACAACCAAACAAGTATCTGACGGACTTATGTCTTTGTTCGACGGATTCGAGTTGGAATACAGAAATAAGGAAATCCAACTTAAGTTTTTATTGGATGAGAACGGAAATGAATCAAAGTTAGCTGATATTCAGAAAGCTGCGGAATTGAGCCAAAAGGTTGCCGGAGCGGAAGTGAATGCGAAAGCTTTGGAGTTTCTTCTTAGTTATGTAAAGGATCTTAGAGAAGGGGAGAGGGGAGTCGAATCGATTTATCTTCGTATTTTGAAGGATTCTGAGGTAGTGAACCGAGATTCCAAAACGGATGCTGCTTCTATTTTGAATCGCAGAGCGATGGCGACACTTCTTGATTATTTCCGACAAGGTAAAAGTGCTTTGGGGAGTTATTTGGAAGGAGAGAACTACTCGGATTTTATTACCGAGTTGGAAAGACAGAAGGCATATAGTGAAGAAGTATTAAATTATTATGAATCAGGGATAGAGTTTACTGCAGCGGAGAGGGAAGACATTCGTTGGAACGGAAGTCCGGAGGCAAAGAAACTTTTATCGGAAAGTTACGGATATGGAAGCACATTCTTTTTCCAGGGATCGTTGTCGCAGATAGGTAGAGAGGTAGAAATTTCGCGTAGGGTTGGAGTTTTTGCGGATCAAGTGAAATCGGGAGAGGTATTAAGTGTCCTGAAAGAAGAATACTTCCGCAATCAAGAGAATAAGGCGACAGGGCTTTTGAAGGAACTTCATACGGCAGTATCCGGATTGGATGCAATTACCGCATCGAAATTATATAATGATTCGTTTGTGATTGGTTCTGCGGGAGACCGCGACTTGGGTGAAGAGGCAAGGCTAAGCAATATTCTAGCCGGTTATTTATCCGGAGCGACGACAGCTACGGAGAAACTGAATGCGATTTTGGATTATGGTAAGTTAATCGAAGTGTTCGGTGAGACGGAAGGGGTAAGGATCTATAACGAGATTTATACGAAGATGGGAGCTATGGATGGTTCGGTAGAGAGATTGTATTTATCTTCTCAGAGACTGGAGCCTGGTTTTGCTTCTGTAGAAGCTGCGTATCCTAGTTATGCGTCCTTTTTCTCGGGGACAAACAGATATTCCTATGCTGTGGAAATCCAAAAGATAAACAAATATTTGGCGATTTCCGAATATGAGGATCTTACGCAACCGATTTATGATACGAGCGAGGATCCTCCTGTGCTTACCGGATATGAAAAACTTTTTAGCGGGGTGGATGCATCTGCGCTATTGAGTTCTAAGGAATCCTTGAGCGACCTTTTGAACGAATGGGATACAATGGAATCTGAATTAGGTGATGCATTCACAGCATACCAAGAAGCATTGTCGAATTGGAGAAGTGCAACTCCCGGAACGGAGGAGTATGCGGATTTGGCAGCGACTGTCTCCAATAAGTTGAGGGATTTGTCCGAGAAACAAGCGGCATCAACAGACTATCTAAGAGAGTTATCTTTACAGTTAGATGAGGCAAGTGACCAGGCAAAAGTATTTATAGCAGAGTTCAAAGGGGCACTAGGCGTTTCCCAAAATCAGATTTTGGTTACCGATTCCAGCTTAACACAAATACGAGGGAGTTTACCAGGCCTTGCAAACGTATTTGATGATCCGGCACAAAGGGATAAGTTTTATTATTATCCTATAGATGGGGCGGGGGCGTTTAACCCCGAACACATGGAAATGGTTGCCGAATTAGAATACACTTATGTTTTACAAAAAACGACAGCTTTGAGTATGAACGATTCTCTTACGGGTTTGAGCGTATTTGGAGAAGCGATGATGTTCGGGAGTACGATGTCGAATGAGTATTCGGATTTATATGCGAATCGAAGTGTTGCGACGGATGCAGCGAATGCATTTGTGGATTCGTTAGAAGATAGGATCGTTGTATATGCATCCCAAAGTTCGATGAACCAGATCAGTCAGTCCGATTTGGTGCAGTATACCAGAAACATCAAAGAATTTTTGACTGTAAAGATGCAGAACGGGGAAGAGATCAATGCTTCTTTATGGGAAGCATTGGGGAATGTAGAAGCGTATACGAATGAAATTGCAGGATTGCAATACTACCAGTCTTTATCTGCGTCTGAGAAGGCAGATAAGAATACGTTAAAGACCGAATATGAAACAGTGAAAACGGCAAGGGAAGCGTTAGATTCCGCAGGTCAGTTGTTTGCCGAATTAAAGAGAACGATAGATGGTTTGGAAGCGAACGGACTTCCATTGGATCAGTCTTTGGGAGAGATCGGAGCTGCAATCGGTAAATACGAAGCATTGAAGGAAAAATTTACCGCAGGCGGTTACACTGCGGATCCTCGAATCGAGGAGGGTTTCTCTGCGCTCAAAGCATTTGCATGGCAGAACCATAAGGATCAGTTAGCCAAAGCGTATGTGAATACGGTTGCAAACAACGGAACGATAGAAAAGTTTTTAGCGGATATAAGAAGCGGCAAATTCGTGTTACCTGGACCGAGCGGGAACATAGAAAAGAATGCGAATTTTTTAGGAGCTGCGCTGACGGAAACAGAGGTAGCGGAACTTCAAACATTACTTACAGGATACGACTTCCAAGTCAGAATCCTCCAGTCACAAAACCTGTCCCAGGTAGATACATTACTCTCCAAATACGATTCTAGTTTACATGCAACCGTTAAGGAAGAGGCGCTCAGAGAGAGCTATAACCGCATCCAACAATCGATTGCCAATGGAGTGGTTCCGAATCCTAGTTTATATCCGGCAGAGTTAAAAAATTATATATTAGCGTCTTCGTTTGAGGCGTATGCAAAAAGCAATTTGAGTGTGGATGTACCGACTCTTACGAGCAATTATTATTTACAGATGAATTTGGGGGATAGCGACCGTTCGATGCTTGGGAACTATATAGCGAACCGAGACTCGAAAAACCCTTCTACTTATTTACCTGATTCCTTGAAGGAATATCATTTATTAGATACTTATTATGCGAATTGGACAGGGGATATGGATCCCGAAGACAGTGCGGATCTTGCAAGTTGGCTGAATACGAAAGGTTATGATGCGAGTTTAATGGGTTCTTTGCAGCAAGCGGCAAGAATGGATTTGTTGGTACGTTCTTATTCGGGAGAGGATATGAACGAGTATATCACTTCCGCAAACAATCGTTTGTCTTCACCGGTAACGGATCAAGAGAAGGAAGCGATTTTACTCAGCAGGGTAGGTTTGTACAATCCGACTCGACCTGGTGGAACAGATCCTTATTTCCAAATTCAGGCAGGAACTTACTTAAGATCATTTACTTACCAAACAGGGTTCGCTTCGTTTGCGGATGCATTGGGAGAGGAAACAAGCAAACTTGCTGTGGCGGGTCTTCGAGCTGTGGCTGAGGAGAAAGAGAAGAAGTTTGCTTGGGACGTGTCGAATAAGGTGATTAAGATCGAGTCTTATTTGAGTTATACCAAAATCGCACCTGCAGGTCAAGCGGCACCGAGTGAGGATACTCAAGTTACGAACCGATTGAGAGAATTGGAGTATCAGGCGGAACATAGGCTGGGCAATTTTCTTTCCATTATAGAGGAATACAATAGTTATAGTTACGATCCGAGTAAGGAAGCACAGAACCCTTCTTTACGTGTATTGCTAGGAGAAATGAGGAACGCAGGTTATACGGTAAGAGATGAGGTATATTCCAAAAATGCAAGCCTTGAGTATGAATTTCTCGGCGGTTTTGATAACGCTAAAGCGGTTACGGATAATTATGTAAAGAACAACCTTCCCGGCAGATTTGCATTGGAAGATCCGTATGAGAAGACAAGCCAAGCGAAAGGTTCGATGAGTTCCAGCGCTTCCAGCATCCTCCTTGCGGGGGAAGAGATCGGAGTCATTTATAATATAAAGAATACGTATGGCAATGGTAGTTACCATACGGCTCTTCAGGCATATAAGGATCAGTACAATACAAGATTAACAGAGTTTGATGCGGCTCACGCTGCTTTCCAAGCGGAACAGACAAATATTGCGGGAATCCAGGCGGAGTATTCTGCAAAGCAAGAGCAGGTGAGTATTGCTTATGATCTTCTGCAGCAGGCTTCGAAAGAAATGAGTCTGCTTTCCTCCGTTTATGATTTTGTAACGATTAAAGATTATTCGAACCATCAGTCTCTTTCCGGAGAGTCGCTTGCTTCTCTTACGACGCCTATTGAGTTGATTCGCAAGAGATATGAAGATGCTCAGAAAGAAGTGACAGCGAAACTACAAGAGATCACCGCCTTACAGAAAAAAGCGGACGATCGAATGAAGCTCAGCGAACTTCAGGCGGATACTGCCGTAGCGGCAAACAAAGCACAGACGCAGGAATGGGCGGAACGTGCAATGCGTTACAGTGAGGCGGAAACTCGCATTAAAAACGAGATGCAGAGTTTGCAAGAACAGATTCTTGCAGCTAGAAGCGCATTGAGCGGTACAATGGGAAGACTCGTCGGCAGTGTGAATACCTCTGTATTGGAAGGAAGATTGGATTTCCAATCCGGCTGGTATACGGAGCAAGAACAGAAGTTAAGGTCTTATTATAATATCGCTAACGGTATATTGGATAATAAAATAGGTGCTTGGGATTTTATTCATTCTACGAGAGGGGGAGTTGATCCGAATCACCCGGGAGGAGAGCTTGTCACTTTCTCGGGAGGTCTTACGAAGAGATATCCTGATTTGGATATCGGGGGTTTTGTAAGAAGGTATATGGGCGGCACTTCTATGGGTGACGTGACGAGCGCCCAGAAGGCATTTGATGGAGTTTGGATTTTTAACCTGAATGCGGGAGGGGAATCCGCTCATATTCGTAGAGTTACAAATTCTTATGCCGAGTTTGCAGGAGCGATGGAGTATCGATTAGCAGAGGTGATGGGTACTGGAGCCCTCATCATCGGTCTTATGTCTTGGTTCAACCCGATGGTAGGACTGGAAGCGATGAATCGAATCAATACCTGGAATAGCGAAAAGGCAAAATTAGATAATCTAGTTAACACTGCAAAATCTCAAACGCAAACGTTAAAGAGCTTACAAGAGAGACTGAACCGTTATACGGATATATCTACGGAAGAGCAGCTGCGTGATATGCTTCTAGGAGCTAATGGTTATGTGGCAACAGGACTCAACGCATCCGATGTGAATTTGTTAGTTGGTAGCGGGGGACAGCTTGCCAACGGTACTTTGAAATGGACAGGCGGTAAAGATGCTTTGTCTATCGATAAACTTGCAGGTAAAGATGGAGACCCTTTGATCCAAAAGAGGGCGATTAAGGATTCATTCGGGCTATACATTCGATCGGGAGCGGCTCCTGTGGGGGCGCCGTCCACATACTCTAATCAAGGTTACTCTTCCGACGGAAGACTTGTAAACTTAATGACATCTGCGGATGAGTTTGTGGGATCCCTTGCCTCTCTTGCGAAGTCACAGTATGAAGTGGAAAGAGATGAGTATTATGCAGCACAGGAAGCTGCCATTGTTCGTGGAGTGAAAGCGGACAAAAAAGATATATTAGATGATAGAGATGCGTTTTTCTCTTCTTTGTTAAATACTGTAACATTGGGAAATACGGGGCAAAGAATCGAATACGATATGTATAAGGTTCTTGTGAATGATTATTACGGAGCAGGGAACGTAGTAGATCAGATTTATGCGATCAATGAATCTCAACAGAGAGACCTTCAGTTAAAGGTATGGGAAGGTAAGGAGAAAGATTTCCAAGCCAAGAAGTCTGAGTGGCTTGCGAATGTGGAATATCTTCAGAATACGGGTACGGCTCGCTTCAACGATATGATGACTGCCTTCAACCAATCTTGGGAAGCATGGAGAAGGGACTTCAAGAAAGAAACGGCTGACGGTCAAGCGGCGCATATGGCAAGGATAGAGGCCGCCTTAAAAGAAAAGACAGAGTGGGAAGTTAATTTACTCAACCAAGCAAGAAACGGCAACGGGATGAGTGTGGATGAGATCTATAGTGAGATCCAGAGAACACTTGCCAGCTTAGGGAATGTTCCTACATCCATTTCCGTTCAGAACAATGCGAACAAAATACTTAATAATATATTGGCAAGCAAACCTCAAGTATTGGACAACAGACTGCTTGAGCAAGGGTTGTATGCGGATGTTCAGTTCTTTGTAGATGAACTCAGCAAAGCGACTTATGACGATACGAACATCAAGAAGATGGCGGCTCTCACTTCCGAGATGGAAGATAGAAGCAAGCAGATGGCAGTGCTTCAGACGTTGGATTCATTGTGGTCGTTGCCGCTTACATTTGAAGATACGATCAAGGAACAGAATAAGGCGTTAGACGAACAGTTATCCAGTCAGCTCATACAAGACAACTTCCTAAAGGTAGGATCTGTGTATATGAGATCTGCTGTGGATAAGATGGGGAATCCTACTTACCAGATCTTACCTGCGTATGCGGGTTATGATTACAAGAAACCGGATAAGTTACCAACGGTGAAGGATTCTAGTGGTAAGGAGTGGGATCTAACGAACTTCTCTGCGCTTCAGGGTAAATACGGACCTACGAGCGTGGAACTTTCCACGATGGTACGATTGGCACGGAACCAGTTGGAGTATGACTTCAAGAATACCTTTGATCCTGAGAAGCCGGAGAATCGCGAGATAGGGCTTACGTTACTTGATCCTAAGGCGATGGCGCGTGTGGCGAAGGCGGCACAGCAGGGACTTCAGAGAATATTTTCCGATCCACAGCAAGCCCTAAGTTATTCTCAGGCGGATGATGAGGGCAGAGAGGCGATGATTGAGTCTGCCAAGAACTCAGGTTACTTGGTAGGTCCGACCGTAGGTGGGTCCTTCGGAACGCATCACTTCAACCAGTTCTATCCTATCCTTAAGATGAAGGAGCTCTATAACGAGCAGAAGGCGGAAGGGGAAGCTCTTAAGGGCGATGGATTCGCCAATGCTGTGGGCGGGGTGTTGTCTGTTGCCACTGGTGGATTACTCAATGCGAAGCAGACCGCTAAGTTCATGCATGAGAATGGTGATGTAATTGATACGATCGTGTCTGTTGCTGCCGTCATCGCTGCTCCGTTTACAGGTGGTGCTTCCTTACTGGCACTTGCTGCTTATAAAGGGATCCAAGGCGCTTATAACGGTGGAGTTGCTGGAGCGATTACTGGAGCATTGAGTGGGGTCGCAAACGGATTCACCCAAATGGTGGGTGTGACAGTAGATGCAACCTATTCGTATGCAAATGGTTTTGCGGGAAGCGTGGGTGTTGGCATTGGAGGAGTTGCTACTGTAGGGGTAAGCTATTCTGATCAAGCCGGATTTGGTGCCAGCGCAAGTGTGGAGTTAGGACCGTTGCAAGTAGGAGTAACTTATTCACAACAAGGTGGGTTCGGAGCTGCCGTAGGGTTCAAGAATTCGAATGGATTAGCTGCCGGTCTAGCATGGAGTGAATCTGGAGGCATAGAGGCAAGTGTAGGGATAGCCACTAAGGGAGGGCTCGCTTCTGGAATTAGCTATAACAAGAGTGAAGGGTTTGGAGCTTATATAACACAGAATACATTTAATGATCAAGGTAAGGTGGCAACATCCGGCTCTTTGACATTTACACAGAGAGATGGCATAGGCGTAGAATACACGGATAACCAATTTGCCGGTGGGTCAGGAACTGTGTCCATGACTCAGAAGGGAGGCTTGAACGCATCTTATGCGAGCAGTGATGGGTTAGTATCCGGGAGTGCGGGTTATAACTTCAATGATGGAAGTTATAATGTAACCGGAGGATATGCTGGAAGAAGTCTGACTTATAGCTCTGTAGATGGATTCTCTGGTAACGATGGAGTTACTTCTAACGGCTTTGGGGCTATGGTGGATTGGAAGGCTGGTATTGCTACTTCTCAAGCTTCCAGCAGAGAAGCGATGCAAAAAATCTCTGAGAGCGTTCATC
>NZ_RQHW01000070.1 GCF_004770995.1 Leptospira idonii
CAAAATTAGATCAGGAAGAAATCATTTAACCTAATAAAAGTTAGAAGAGTGTGACTGGCGAATACTATATTTGTACAGATTTACTAATTGATAAAAATCTGCTTTTTGTTTAGCAAAATAAGCAAATCGAGCGAAGCCTTTACTTATTTTCGTTTCTTCCAATAATTCAGCTTTAAGATGGTAATCATTAAAGTCTAACAATGCTTGGTGATTAATCTGAAGGTTATTAAAATTTTCATTTGTAAATACATTTTCAGAAAAATGTAAACAAAAGTCTAGGTCGGAATAATTTGAATCGATTTGTATTATAACACGATAAGCATCAAGAAGTTCAACGTATCCAACAAGTTTTTTGAGATGAGAGCATCCGACTATTACTAATGAATTTAATATTGCTTTGTTTGGTTTGGTTAGTATAATTTCTGTATTGTAAAATGGAACGATTGGCAGCAAGTTTTGATCAAGTATATATTGAATAAGTGGTTTTATGCTGTCTTTCGGTTTCCCACTATAGATCCAATAATTTGCTAGGGTTTTGCAAATTGATCGATGGATATCTTTGTCGAAAAATGGAATCTTAAAGCTTGGCTGATAATCAATTGTATCTATTCTAACATTATATTTGTTTTCAGTTTTAACTTGCGATTTCAGATTTGGTCGATCTTTTTTCAATTGTGACAAAAGTTGGTTCAAATATTTTTCATTAGGTGCCTCTATTTGAATTTGTTCTATTCCCGTTGTTTCATCAATTGTTGAATTTAGACTTGGTTTGGCTAACTCTGTACGGCCATTTGCATAGACTTTAATCTTGCGATTACCTATATTGGCGATAAAATGTTTTTCGTTTCTGTTAGATATTTGATTTACACCTAGCATAATGCAATAAGGAAGGAAAGCTTTTTCTAAAGTTGCATCGATTGAGTGTCCGAATAGGCTATTGTGTTTTTGGCATAATAAGTTTTTTGCTTTAAGTTTTCCTCCAATAGATTTCGGAAAAATATGTTCATTAGAACTTTTATGCGTATGATCAGATACTGGCAAATAGCAATTGTTGTTCATGTTTTTGGCAAAATGACGTATAACGAACTAGGCTTACCGACGTTGTCCGTAGCTGAGTCTCGAAGAGACGTTAGCGTCGGCACGATTTCTTGCTAAGCAAGAAACGTGACGGAGGACAATGTGGCTTTAGCCCGAGCAAGGGTGAGCGAAGCGAATCCCGCAGCGTAGCGGTAAGGCGTAGTTAGCCGCAGTAAAAGGACTAGTTGGCAACATTTATCAGCCACTCTATTAATCCGGCATTTACACTGAGTTCGGAGAGTTTATTTGCATCGTAAAAAATGAAATTTTCCAAGGTAGATTCTTTTATATATTTTTCTAGATCTTGTGTGGGTGAGTGTGTTACAAAGAAAACCTTTTCGTAATCTTGTTCAAAACCGTCGAGCCTTTCTAAATAGTCTTTATATATGCTTAGATTACTCTGTGCCTTGACTTGAACTATCGCTCTTTCATTAGTGATAGGTGAGATAAGTTCTATGTCTATGTTTTTTGTTGTTTTGCCTAATACTCCAATTCTTGACCATCCTGAAGATCGGAATAGTAGATCAACAAAATTTTCAAAATCATTAGGATTTAACTTTTTAATTAAACTAATCAATGATTTTCTTAATTCTGCTAAATTTAGTTCAACTGATTTATGCTCAGCACTTTGAAGTCCATTAATTTTATTGAGTAGATATTCTTTTTCTTTTATATCGCAAATAGTGCCTCTAAATCCCTGAACTTTAGTTAATCTACCGCTTAGATTTTGGATGAAAAGAGTGTTGTTGTGTAAGTCTATATCCTTCCAACCTTTTATTGTTTTTCTTTCTTTAGTTCCATCAGGATTTAGCAAGATTTCTTCGTCTGCATAACAATACCACAATTTAGATTGATAGAATGTTACCCACATTGTAGTTTTTGGCTCTTCAAAAAATTTTCTTATTTGATTTCTATGGCTAGTCGTAGAGGACTTTTCCGTTTTGTATTTTTCTTTAATTTCAACTAAAACATCTTCCCATTGCCCATTTTTGCATTTTATAAAATCAATTGCTTCATAACCCAATTTTATTGAAGAATTTATTTCTATTGATTCCTTTTCAAAAGAACCGCTGTTTCCTAACTTAATGAATAGTATATTACCTGGTTTTTCCATAGATTTCCTTTTATGGCGGCTAACGAACTAGTGGAGACGACGTTCCCTGACCCTGAGTCCCGAACGGGACGTTAGGGACTGGCACGTAGCTTGCGTATGCGAGCGAGTGACAGAAAGGGAATGTGGCGCAGCCCAAGCGAGGCCAGCAGTGCCGAAGCGCAGCGTTTCCATGCTGTTATGCGAAGTAGTGTAGTTTATTTTACAATATTTTTATTTATTTTATTTAATTCTTTCAATTGCTCTTCTAAGATATTCTTATGATTTAAATCTTTTATTGTTTTGGATATGTTACTTTGTTCATTAATAATTATTTCCATTTTTTCTATCATCGTTTTAGAATGATCTTCACCTTTACAGAAAAACTGTAAAAGAGCTAAGAGAGAACCACTAAATCCTACTGTAAGTGCATATTCAACGGACTTGGCTAAGAATTTTTGGATTTTAGGTTTAATCTGTTTTTTATCAATAATTAGTGTTTTGAAAGTTCGTAATTTCCATACCCTAAATCGATCTAATAAATCTGGTTCTCCAATTAGAGATGTTACTTTAGTATAAGATGAAAAGTATTTCCAATATTTTATTTGTATTTTCTTTTTTAGTAATTTGTTTGGATTTTTAACAAAATCTAAAAAGATTTCTTCTTCAATTGGCATTAATTTTTTACTCCAGCATGGAGTTAAAGAAACAAATATATCACCGTTTGCTATTTGATTGAAGTTAAGGCGAGCTCCATACTCAATTTCAGTTTCATTAACTATTTGATGGTTTATGTTTAACCTTCGATGACGATTAAATGTACGATACCCATAAAAGACTTCAACATAGTAATTATCAAGTCCACCTCGACTTCCTCCTGGGCAAACTTCGTAAAGATATATGTTTTTTAGGGTTTCTTCTCCAAATTTTCTCTCTATGCTTTTAAATCTGTATTCGGAAAGATTATAGAATTGCTGAAATACTGTTATTTTTTCTGATAAATTCATAAATAATTTAATTAAAATTTACACTATTTCGCATAACGAACTAGGCTACCCGACGTTGGCTAAGCTGGCGCGACACTTGCGTATGCAAGAGGAGTGACAGTAGCCAATGTGCCTTTAGGCCGAGCGAGGGTGAGCAATGCGAATCCCGAAGCGTAGCGGGTAAGCCGTAGTTATGCGTCGTTGACCTTATTTATCCTTAGGCGTAAGTCTAATTTTTATGTTTTTAATGCCAGAACCGTCTCTAACATTTAATTCTATCTCTTTATTAATTTCATGTTGTATTAGTTCATCGTAAGTGATCCAGGCGTCCCCAATATAGTCATGATTTTGCATATCGTGATCATATAAGCCAATTTGAAGCAAGTCACCTTCTTTCAAAGAATACTTCCGCTCAATATTGAAAGTGGGATTGAGTTTGTTTGAGATTTTATCAGAAGTGAAGACAATTTTTCCATTCTCGAAGATTTGCAAAAATGGATCAGGTAACTCTTGGAAAATATCCCATGATTTGTTGTTTGAGGGTTTTAAATTTGAAATTTCAGCTTTTATATATTTAATAATATAATCACCTTGCTTGAATTTTGTAGATTCAAAATCTATTCTTGTGGTATTTAAGGGTTTTATTGTTTCGTATTCAACAAATATTGGAACTTCTTTTTGAGAGGCTTGAAAATATTTATTAACCTCATGAGGATCTGATATTATAGTTGGAACTTTTTGGTTGTTTGAAAGTCCAACTAGTTTAATACGACTTTCAAGTTTAAATTCGCCAAGAGTATAAGAAATATCGGCAGTTGGTAAAATATTAGAGAGAGATAGCAGTTTCATTTTTGCTTCGCTAGAAAAAGATGATTTATTACCGCTAATAACATAATGTATTGACCAACCGTAATATATTCTTTTTAAGAAAACATCTGCAGAATCAATGGGCTTTCCTTCAGGTAAATATGTTGCGGTCTTTGAAATATGATATACTGAAAGTAGAGCATAACGATCATCTTTTAAATTTGAAAAATTGCCATTAATGAAACCCAAGAAATTTGCGTTTGCTATCAAGGAAGCTTCATTATCTAAAATATTGATTTCAGAAATATATTGCTCTTCATTTATGATTTCAATCTCTCCTTTTTCAAAGGCTTTATCGTTCTGATTTTTGAAGTTTGTATCGAAAGTACTTCCTAGAAGTCTATTTGTAATTCCAACTGGAGCAGGTATCTTTATTGAGTCTCCTGCTAAATATTGAAATTTCATAGTTGATTGATCTTGTGAAAAAATTTTCATACATAACATGAAAATTAAGGTAGTAATAACGAGTTTTCTATACATAATATTTTTCTTTGGTCAATGACGCATAACGACTAAGCTTGCCGACGTCCCTCGTAGCTGAGCCTGTGAAGGAGGCGTTAGCGTCGGCGCATCTCCTTGCATTTGCAAGGAGTGTGACGGAGAGGGATGTGTCGCAGACCGAGCGAGGGTGAGCAGTGCGAATCCCGAAGCGATGTGGTAAGCGGTAGTTAATTGCAGTTGGTATTTTATTAGATTAGATAAAAATACGAAGTGTAGTGAAGTCAAGCGCGCAAATTGTCTTATTCTTTTCTTAATTTAGTGCGTAAATCGTTAGCATCGCTTGAAAATCAGTATCAGCATTCGAGTTAGTAACTCTTAAAGGCTTTCGTCTTTTTCATTTCTTTGTTTTTCAATTTGCGCGCTTTCTTATTTAATTTTTACCAATTGCAATTAACGAACTAGGCTTACCGACGTTGGCAGACGGCACGTCTTCTTGCTCAGCGAGAAGCGTGACGGAAAGCCAATGTGGCTTCAGCCCGAACGAGAGCGAGCATTGCGAGTCTCGAAGTGAAGCGGTAAGCCGTAGTTATGCGTAGTGGCTGTGTTTTTGCTATGCGCTTTTACTTTTCAAATGGATTATTGGTTCTGCATCTAAAGCTTTCGCAAGACGATTGATAAAGGAAAGTGATAAATTAGTGTAATTTCCAGATTCAAGTCTTGCAATCGCAGGTTGCGAAGTCCCTATTTTCTCAGCTAAATCTTTCTGGGTTAAATTTCTCTTTTTTCGGAGTTTAATGATTTCTTTAGCGAGTGTAAATTCATTTGAAAGAGCATCGTATTCTTTTTTGAAATTTTTATTTTTAAGCTCTTTATTTAAAAGTGAATCAAAGTCTTTAATTTTCAATTTCATATTAATTCTCCTTTGAATGTATTCATAAGTTTATATGCTTTATCTAATTCATCTTTATCTGTTTTTTGATCTTTCTTAATAAAACCAGAAGTGATTATAATGACTTTTCGTTTCTGAAAAAAGTAGAATAATCTGCAAATATTAGATCCTTGCTTAATTCTTAGTTCAAATAATCCTGTATAGCCTTGGATTTTCTTTGAAAACGGCTCTCTGAGTTCAGGACCGAATTCAGCCAGTAGTTCAATTGTTTTAAAAGCTTTTGCCTTGAGTTTATTTTCTAGTTTTAGAAGAAAATCTTCTGCAGGCTCTAGGAGCTGAATTTTGAACTTCACGATTAAATTATATCATATTTGATATAATTGTCAAGCTTCGTTTTTGTAATAATTTTCCAGCCATTACGCATAACGAACTAGGCTTGCCGACGTTGGCTAGACTGGCACGAGATTGCTCAGCAAGCGCAGTGACAGTAGCCAATGTGGTGAAACCCGAGCAAGGGCGAGCTGTGCGAGTCCCGTAGCGAAGCGGTAAGCCGTAGTTATGCGTCGTCCCGTTAAATAAGAGAGTAAGCAAAGCCAAATCTCAATCCTAACTCAATCTTAAATTCTCTTAATATAAGAAAGGCAATGGTTTTGAACATAAGCTCGCAATCATCTAAGGATATGGGCGGAGTGTATGGATTTAGTAAGAGGTTATTATCTTTACTAACTTTCTTTTCAGACCAGTGAATTAAGTCGTTTCGTAGAAGTCTGAGATGATCAATATTATCTAAAATATCTATGTCGATAAGATTAGTTTTTCTAATTGATTCAATCTTTTTTGCAATGGGGTTTCTATCAGAGTTTTTCTCTTTAATCTTTGCATTATAAATGCTATTTATAAAGTATTCAATTATAAACCACCCCAGGATGATTGAACTAGGAAAATCTAGGCTAAGATAATGATATAAAGACGAAGAGTATAAACTTAATACACGAATTTTTGGAAGGCTATCTGCTATAAGTGCTATATCTTTGAAAGCTTGATAAAGATATTCTAATCGAATTTCTTGTCTACTATAGATTCTTCGATCATCAATTAGAGGTTTGGAGTATAATTGAAGAATCCTGCCATAATAATATTTTCCTGATTCTCCATCTAGACCTGTTTCATCGTAGGGAAGCCCTTGATAGATTGTTGACCGCAGTAGCTCTCTTTGTGCAGTCGGTCTTGGTTTAAAATAATCAAATTTTCTTTTTTTTACTACTGCTGAATCTATCAGTACTTTGACGCAATTAATAAAATCAAAATATAATAGATTTAATTGTGTTCTTGTATCGAGTTTTTCGAAAAAAGATATTTCTTTATTTATATGTTCTTCGTATAATTTTTCAATTAACTCATGCCTTAAATAAATCATTCCATCGCGCATTATTAATATCTTATAGTTTTTATCTCCATATTTAGCCTTCCATTGCGTCATTTTACCTTGAAATTCGTTTTCACTAAGTTCTTTTGTTAAATTTGGCATTGGCCCTGCCCAAAATGGAGGATTGGTAAAAAAGCCTACAAATTTTCCTTCAAACATAATAATTATTTAGTGATGACGCATAACGACTAAGCTTGCCGACGTCCCTCGTAGCTGAGCCTCCGGAGGAGGCGTTAGCGTCGGCGCATCTCCTTGCAAATGCAAGGAGTGTGACGGAGAGGGATGTGTCGCAGACCGAGCGAGGGTGAGCAGTGCGAATCCCGAAGCGATGCGGTAAGCGGTAGTTAATTGCAGTTGGTATCGTATTAGATTAGATAAAAATACGAAGTGTAGTGAAAGCAAGCGCGCAAATTGTCTTCTTATTTTCTTAATTAGTGTAAATAGTTAGCATCGCTTGAAAATCAGTATCAGCATTCGAGTTAGTAACTCTTAAAGACTTTCGTTCTTTCCATTTCTTTGTTTCTCAATTTGCGCGCTTTCTTACTTAATTTTTACCAATTGCAATTAACGAACTAGGCTTACCGACGTTGTCCGTAGCAGAGCCTCTGGGGAGGCGTTAGCGTCGGCGCGACTTCTTGCTAAGCAAGAAGCGTGACGGAGGACAATGTGGTGAAACCCGAGCAAGGGTTGCGTAGCAATCCCGCAGCGAAGCGATAAGCCGTAGTTATACGCAGTGGGTAATTAAGACCAAATAGTTTTTAATCCAGAAACTTTATATTTCTTCATTTCTGAATCTTTAGAAATGAATGTAAGTTTTCTCGAGATACATTGCCATATGAGCATTCGATCAAAAGGATCTCTATGGAAATCTTCCTTGAGATTATGATAAGATGAGGCTTCCTCTTGATTTAATTCAATGATATTAATATTTAATTTTTCAAGAAGCTTAGGAATATCCTCTGGTTTAAAACCAGAGAGTTTAAGTTTACCGAGTTTATATTTTAAAGAAATTTCCCACAAAGATATAGAACTTACTGAAATTTGATTATCTTGATCCTGAATAATCATAGTAACTTTTTTACTTAATTGTTTTGAGTCACCAATGACCCAAAGTAAGGCATGTGTATCTAAAAGGTATGCCATTTAAATATTTAGAAATTCCTCCTCAGTAATGGAGAAATTTTTTTCAAATGATATTTTGACCTTTCCGTCAAGTATCCCAATTTTTCTCTTTACATTGGTCTTTTGATTAACCGGAACAATCATGGCGATTGTTTTCTTATTTTTACCAAAAAGAATACCGACCCTTTCACCATTCTTAACATATTCAAGTACTTCAGAGAAATGGGACTTTAGCTCACCAACAGGAAAAGATTTCATAATATTTTAAACTTAACTTAAGTTGACAAGTTGTCAAGAAAAGAATTTATCTTTTTTCTTATTTGGAATTAGCTTTTGCCCATTGCGTATAACGACGCATGATTGTCGAAGTTCCGCGCGTCCGAAGGACTTGGCGCGAGACTTGCGTATGCAAGACGAGTGACAAAGCGGAATTTGGCGAAGCCCAAGCAAGGGTTGCGAAGCAATCCCGCAGCGCTGCGACAATTTTTAGTTATCTGCTGTGCGCGCCCCGAATGTCTAACCGAGCGAAGCCACGGAAGGCTGAGCCGGTTAGGGAACACCAATAGAATTGCTATTTAAGATTTAACGTAATGGTGTTTAAATATCCAAAAGGTCTTTGGGTTTAACCTTTAATCGTTTAGAGAGCTTGAAAATTGAATTAGCAGTAAAATTAGCCCTGCCCGCTTCAATATCCTGTAAAGTCCTTACAGGAACAGCATAATCGCCTTCATCCATATTTTCTTGAGTAAGTCCCTTTTCCTTTCGAACTTTCTGAATATTCTTTCCGACTTTTATTAAAAATTCTTCGAAATCCACACACGGTATATTGCGGCATAGTTGACAAAAAGTGAACGCAGTATACCGCGGGGCATGTATTCTTTACGAATCTCTGCTCAAAAAGGTCTCTTTATGACGGAAAAATCTAAAAACAAGTCTCAAGGTATTGTTCGAAAACGACCTAAATCGGAGATCATAAGAAGAATTTCCGAGGAAGAAAAGAAAGCTTTCTATCAGCAGCTAAAAGTTGCGAGAAAAGAAGCTAACCTTACTCAAGCACAGGTCGGTAAGATTATTAAAAAAAGCAGAAGTCAGATTTCAAAGATAGAATCCGGTAAATGTAGGTTGTATATGGACGAGTTTTTAAAGTTCATGAAGCTCTATAAAAAATCTCCCTTTTTCTTTTACTCTGTATTTACTACTAGTGCGGTCATTAAAGCACAGAAGAAAGTCCGAGTCAAATCTGCGAAGCAGTTTTAACGAGGGCAATTAGAACGAGTTAAGTGTAAATTCTGCGTTCCGATCGCGAAGCGTTCGGGTGAACCGGTTCGTGAGAACCGGGACAAGCTTAAATTTATATTTCGTCTATAATCGGCCTCTAAACCTTTGCTTAATCAAATTAGTTATTCTTGTGTATAATTTAGGTTCTTGTTGTTCTCTGTCTTTAAGCGCAATTACTAATGAGTATTCTTCATTCTCTTTGGCAATTTTTTCGCCCCAAGGAAAATCATTTCTTGTTACCACAACAAAATAACGAGAGTTGCCTTTAGGCTGTTTTAAAGTCCATGTAGATGATTGGATTGTTCCATTACTACGGGCTTCAGAAGTTATATTTCTATTATTTGTGTATTCTGGAATATTCTTATATGAATCTTTTGGAGTCTCTTTGTCAAACATAGTAACTACTTTATCCAAGGAGTCGCCTTTAACAAATTTAAAGAAAAGACGCGTCGCTTTATAGCTTACTCTCGTATTTCTGACAAAAGAATAATACGACAACGTAATGGTAATCTCTCTTTTTCTTTTCCCAGAAAAATACTCTGGAGGGAAAGGAAGTTCGTAAAAATGATTTTTATCATTTTGAATTGTGTCTGTAGCATATAAAACCACAACGTCTTCAGATGAACGATATAAAAATTCCTCATCGACTTTTCCGTATCCTACAAGACGAAGTTTTTCATCTTCCTTTAATTGATTTGGCAAATTCAAAAATTCACTCCGAGCATTGCTGATCAGCAAGGCTCGAACAAGTAGAGCCGAAGCGTTGCTGATCGATGAAAATGCTCGACCAATTAAATGAGTAATATACGGAGCCGAAAAACTAGTCCCCCAAAATTCAGAGAACAAATTACTAGAACTAAATTGGTTATTTAAGCTAATTTCGCCGAGTCCATGTTCTAAAATCATTTTAGATCTATGATCGAAAGCTAAATTGCCTGCATAAGCAACTAAATCAGGTTTTATGCAGCCTGCAACTCCAGGTCCGGATCTTGAAAATGGAGAAACTGATTCAATATGAGCGATAGGCTGATATGAAGGATCATTAGGATATCTTCCCGCTGTTCTTGATTTATCATATCTAGAAATACCGCCTATCGTTAATACATTAATTGCGTTACTTGGCTCTAATATTTCTGAATCAAGAAGAAGATAATTAGGGTATTTGAGTCCCCTTTTCAATTTATCTTGAATGACAGATTTATTCAAATTACCACTCGAAACAACAAATAAGATATCCAATTCGTGCGATAGATTATCTAGCATCATTGATAAGACTCCGGCCTTCCCTCCTTTGTAAGGTCTCTTTTCATCTCCTATTGATAAATTAAATACCTTACAACTATATTCAGAATGGAATTCTTTTACCGCTCTCTCTATCTGATTTTCAATAAATTCTTCATTAAAATCATTATTTTCATCCAAAATCCTGCCGCTTAAAATCCAAACATGTGGGATAAAGGTTTTGCTATTTATAGAATTTTCAATATTACCGTAAGTGGCAATACCTGCAACAGCAGTTCCATGACCGGTAGCGTCCGTCGGGCTTTCTGAATGTATATACGATCGATTATCGCCAACCACGCCTTTCAATAAAGGATGATTGGAATTGATTCCACTATCCAACACTGCTACTCTTGTTGCAGTATCAGGAAGAACAGCAGGTGAAGGTAATTCTGTTAGGTCTGTTTGTAAAAGAGAATATTCTAAGGTGTATCTTGGAGGAATATCAATTGTCCTCACATCTCGGTAGTGAAACAATGATTCACAATTTTTTTTATTACACCGAACTCGTATGATCGTTACGTAATCGTTCGATATCGAATCAAGAAAAATAATCTCTTTCTTTTCTAACCAATCCTTGAAGGAAGCGAGCATCTTGGATCGAGTTGCAGATTGATCAATCGGCCATAGCTCAACATCTAGGAGAAAATTTTCAGACTTAGGAATTCCTTCTTTTCTAAGTATTTCGCCTTTTCTATCCTCCGGGGTCCACAAATCAATTGCCCTCGACGCCTCAATAAGATCCTTGCGCGTAACATTTCCCGTTGCGCCAAAGGTTGCTAATCGTTTTTCGAATTCATCCAATGCTTCTTCTGCTGCAAACAGAAGTACGATTTCATTGTCTTCCTGACTAATAAATTGAAATCCTGGAATTGTTTCAAATTCAGAAGCATCATAACGGTCTCTTACTTTAAGTTTTAGTAATAATCTATCATCAAATCCGGGGAATTCATCGTCTCGAAATCGATCTTTAGCCGATTTGATTTGACTTGTGAGTAAAGTTGCATGTTCTTTCGGATTTGTGTCAAATTTAGGTGGCGGGAATGATCGTCCACGTCGTTCTTTGATTAAAGTTTCTTTTTGAAATCTAATGTGTTCATATACTCCAGGCATTTAAGTATTCTCCTGTAGTCGTCTCTTTCTGGCCTCTTCCCGAGAAAGGGAACTTTCGATTTGACGATCCTCCAAGAATTCTTTTCCTTGAAGAATCATATCTTTTATTGCTCTTCTGATTATTCTTTCAATATCAGCGTGACTTAATCCCTTTAATCGATTTGCTAGTTCCCCTATCTCAACTAATAAATTCCGTCGAACACCTTTTAATTTTAATTCTAACAATTTCTTTATTTGCTCTAAATTTGGAAGAGTAAAAGATAAAACCTCCTCGAAACGGCGCCAAACTGCAGTATCTAGATTTGATTCGTGATTTGTTGCAGCTATCAAGATGCTATCACCTCTATAACCGTCAAACATCTGGAGTAATGCATTAACAACCCGCTTTATTTCGCCATGTTCTGAGATATCCGCTCTTTCTCTTCCTAATGCGTCAAATTCGTCAAAAAGAACAACGAATCTATTATTCTTTATATAATCGAAGATGCTGCGTAAATTCGATGAAGTCTCTCCAAGATATGAGGAAACAATGGAATCAATTCTCAATATAGCCAGAGGAAGTTCAAGTTCATATGCTAATGCTTCTGCAGTTATCGTTTTCCCACAACCTGGAGGGCCATAGAAAAGAATTTTATCTACAGGTTTAAGCCCGTATGTTACAAGAACATCTTTGCGATTTTGTTCTAACAGTATTTCATCAATTAATGAACGGTTTTCATCTGAAAGAATAATGTCATCAATTGAACGCGAGGGCATCATGACTGATAATAAAGGCAGTCCTCTCTCCTTATCAAGAGGTACATTATGATTTAATATTTTTAAGTTATTTACATCAGTTTGCTTTCCATACAAAATTCGCTCTAAGTCATTCGCAAGAAGATGATGTTGTTTAGCACGCTCTTCTTTGATTATTTCTTCGGCTACTCGCTTGAAGGATTCTGTATCTCCATTTGAAGCTGACTGAAACATCGATCGTAAATGTTTTGCCGTTGGCATAATAATTCTCCGGTGCTATGTATATTCTCGGTATGATTGCAAAATAGAGGTATAAATCAAATTTCGAATTTTTACAACTTTCGAAATTAGCCTTTTCTCAATGCAAGGTAAATAATTATCCAAATTGTAGAAAGTAGGCTATAATACGAGTATATTTGCCCTTCGGACAAAAGTCTTTTAAACACTATAAAATGCTCTAAAACAGATTCTGCCTCGAGCTTAAATTGACCTGAATTCTAAGCCTGCCACGGACGGCAGGCGCTATAAATGAAGGGGCGCGACATGGCAGATAACGAACTAGGCTTGCCGACGTTGGCTAAACTGGCACGACGCTTGCCTTGCAAGAGGAGTGACAGTAGCCAATGTGGTGAAACCCGAGCAAGGGCGAGCTGTGCGAGTCCCGTAGCGAAGCGGTAAGCCGTAGTTATACGAAGTCGCAAGTCTATTCGTTTTTATATAAAGACAGAAGGTGAGA
>NZ_RQHW01000035.1 GCF_004770995.1 Leptospira idonii
GGACTAGGGGCTTTATTTAGGAACACGGAAACCACATTGGAGTCAGCGGACTCGGAACCTAACTCTGCTTTGGATCGAATGGAATATAAAAATAGTTCTCCCGGCTCTCCAGGAAAGTTTTCCGAGAATTGAGTCGATTTCGCAGGCACCTGAGTTAAAAATTTGAAGTCTGCGTGTTTTCCTTTGTCGTCAGCAGTCACTTTTTTTCTGTACACATAATACTCGTAAGTATCTTTCACTGCGTTCCATTTAAGGTTGACTTTGTTGTCCTTAGAACTTACCGACCCTGTCAAATTTTGAGGAGGAGAGAGAGTGACTCCTGCCGCTCTTTTGGTCGTTCCTTGGTTTACGTAACCGTATACATAATCGCTTTGTTTCGAATAACCGGCGCTATTTCCTGCAAAGATGGTATATGCATGATAACCTCCGTCTTTGAGTCCTGCATCCGTGTCTTCGAAAGAAGTGCCGGTTGTTTTGAAAGGCCCGAATTGTTCGCGGGCATTATTGAAACGATAGATATAGTAGATTGTGGCTCCAGGAGCAGGGGCCCAAGCTAGAATGATTTTATCCGCAAATTCACCGTTGCTCACTGTAACACTTGCTATTTTGTCCGGAGCTACTTCTTTATTAGCAACTTCTACGGCCACCGAATCGCTCCATTCTCCCGCATTGGAACCGCTTCTAGTAGCGACTACTTTGTACGAATTGGCTTTTCCTACCACAGGTGAAGCATCGGTAAAACTTCCCGATTTCGAACTTCCTATGATTTTCCAAGCTTTCGTATTTTCGATTCTTGCAATGGAATATGCAGTGGCGCCGTCGATTTCGGACCAAGTTAAGGAAACTCTGGGAGAATTGCCGGATAAAAAAGTCTGTGCTTGCAGACCGACCACTTGCCCTAATTGCCCGGAAGTAGTGGAAGACTCACTCGTGTAACCTTCGATATCTTTGGAAGGGAAGGAGCTTTCCGTAGTCGAATAGGAAACCACTCTGTAGATGTAAGCGGAATCAGGAGATACGGCAGAATCCGTATAAGTAGGCAAATTCGCATAAGCTAAATTATCGTATTTGCTGGTATTCGTAGCTCTTCTTTGGATCAGATAAGAAACCGCTCCTTGGCTTGCGGACCAAGTCAATACGATTTTCGAATCGAATTCTCCTCGGGAAGCTTTGATGTCCGCAGGAGGAAGTAGAGGAAGAGTAGGAGTCACGGTAGTTGTAGTGACCGCAGGGTCTACAGTGGTTGTTTTAGGAGGATCGACTAACGCATAAGATTCCTGACCGGTTTTGGCAAGGATCGCATAAGAAACCCATCCGAATCCTTTGTCTCCCCAAGAAGTTCCCCAGGAGTTTTGCAGTTTGAAAGCTCCTTTTTTGCCGGACTTGGAAGTTTTATTATCATCATAACCTACGATCGTCATCGCATGACCACCGTAATCTTGTCCGCTGTTCGCATCGTACACTTGAGAGCCTTTGAGATTATAAAAACCGTCATCGATCGTCATTCCGATCAAAACCACATTTCCCTGTGCCAAAACTCTTTTGATCTCGTCCGGTTTTTTGAAATTCAATCGAGTATAAGATTTGATTCTGTATTGAAGTGCTTCTTTTTTGACTGCATCCTTCGGTTGTGTTCTGTAATCCTTTTCGGAATAGGGCATGCTGCTCCAAGGAGCCACACCGCTTTTTACGAGGAAGTCCATGGTTTTATAATAATATAATCCTTCGTCTTTTCCTCCGTTCTGTTGGTTGTAGATGAAAGCGGGGGAGAATACGTTTTTCCCTTGTCCTCCGTTTTTGAAAGGAGGATCATAGTTCGCTGATTTTCCTTGGTCTGCTGCAAGATAAGATTTGATCGCATAACCGGTAGCCCACGCCACACAGCTGCTTTGTTGCCCTTGGTTTCCTACGGGAGGCATTTTGGAAGAAAGATCCACACTGGAAGGAATTTCATCGAAACTATTGAAATCTCTTTTGAGAGGGATTGTATCTTGGATTTCTTTAGAAGCCGGAAGATAACCGCATTGGTATTTGCCCGGTCTGCAGTCACTGGAACGAACGGAATTCGGATCGAATTCTTGTGCGAAGAGAGGGGCCCATAATAGAGCGCTGATAAAAAAACTAAAAACAGTGAACTTCAAATTCACGGATAGAAATGGCTTTGCCGATTGTTTCATAATCGAATCCCCTTAATTTGATCGATAATTCGTTTTTTCTTCTTAAATTCCGCTTTTTCCAAATCTTTCAGCACGTAAAAGAAACGTGATTTCTTAGACCCTCTTTGTATGGAGAAAGAGTTATAACTGATCCCTGTGATTTTTTCCGTAGGAAGATTTTCATAAGGATGTTCTAACGCTCCCGATTGGATCAGTTGGGTAATAAATTTCGAATAGGAATCTTTCGAAATCTTTTTTTTGACTTCCGTGGCCGGATGATTGCCTTTCGTTTCCTTTTTAGCAAAAAAAAATCCTTTTGCATCCGCTTGGATTCGTACAATCACCGAATAACGGAATTCGGGAGCGACCGGTCCGGAAGTTTCCTGCCATACAATCGAAGTGGGTGTAATTTTTGTTTCCGGAGAAAGTTCAGAATCGGTGAGCATAAGTAATATTAAAAAAGGAAGAATCAAGTGCACTGATGTGGCCAGGGGTCTCTTTTTATCAAAGAAAGGGGGGATTGCAAAGAAAAAAATCAATTACCTCCGGTATTTTCATCCTTGGAGAAGTAGGAGCTTACGGTTTCTTGTACTTTTTCCAAAAAACCGGATTGTTTGACGGCTCTGCCCAATCTCTGCCAAAAATGAATTTTCCCTTGGAACTCTTTCCATTCCAATTCCAAATCCAAACGCCTGATTTTCAAAAGCATTCTGAGTTCGTCCAGACTCATGTCTTTCGGGTCTTTTTCGCTGTATCGTTCGTGGTCTTTGAGAGGGTTGAACATTTATTTTTTCTTTAAAACCACTTCTACCAGAAGAACCGCAATGATGAGGCAGATCCCTCCCGTAGCGAAACTGGAAAGAATCGGATCTCCTCCTGCAACAAACTTCTGTAAGCTGAGAAAGATGCCGTAGGAAAAATAAAGGAGTGCGATGAAAATGAAAAAGAGGGAAGAAAAAACCCAGATGGAAGAGATGACCAGGTTTCGAATGAACAGCCCCAGGTTTTTTTCGATATAAAGCACCATCACTTCCCAATAAGCCATTAGCTTGTTGATTAAGTCTTGGAATGCACCTCTTAAGCCTCCCTTTTTACGGGAGGCTGCGTCTTGATGATTGTTCTGAGAGGCCAATGTTTATTTTTTTCTGAAGATCCAACCGAGAGCAACGCCCAGTCCCAAACCGACTCCGAAGCCGATCACTGCCGCTTTCTGAGGATTTTCTTTTACGTAAGTTCCTACTTTGTCGATGACTTCCTTCGCTTTGATGGAAGCGTCTTCGCTGGCTTTGCCCAGTTTTTGTTTGATGTCAGATACTTGTTCCATATATTTCTCCTTGGCCCTTCGTTCGATTTCCTTCGCCTTCTTCTCGTATAACTTAATTTCGTCGATTAAAGTCTTTTGTTGTTTGGATTCTTCCATAATTCATCAATCTGGAACGACTATATTTTCATAATTATCGGTAAAACGATAACCGATTCCCCAAATAGTTTCAATCCATTCCGGTTGTGCCGAATTTTTTTCCAGTTTGGATCGAATTCGTTTGATATGGCTGTCGATCATTCTTTCGAAACCGTCCCATTCCACTCCCCAAACGGATTCTAAAATCATCTCTCTGGAAAAAACTTTCCCAGGAGAACCGGCTAATAGTTGTAAGATATCGAATTCTTTTCGAGAAATGTTGATGATGTTTTCGTTGAGGGTGACTCTTCTTCGAATGGAATCGATTTTCAAAGCGCCACGCATGATTTCTCCTGCTTGGCCGACGTTCGGTTTGATTCCTATTTTTTTGTCCCAGCGTCTGAAGAAAACATCCACTCTTGTTTTGAGTTCTCTTACGGAGAAAGGTTTGGTGATGTAGTCATCTGCACCTAACTCAAGACCCATGATGCGGTCGATTTCTTCCGTACGTGCAGAAAGGATAAAGATAGGAGTGCTTTCGTCCGATTTGCGGATGCTTCTGCAAATTTCCATACCGTCAATGTCAGGCAAAGAAAGATCTAAAATAACAAGATCGGGGTGGTTGGATTTATAAAATTTCAACCCTTCTTCTCCGTTTTCAAAAACGGAAGTAGTGTAGTGAGCAGAATCGAGGGATTTACGGATTAGGTTCCCAATGTCCGGATCGTCCTCAATTACCAAAATATTTTTCATGTTTTTCCCTTGAGTTCTATCGTAATTTGGTTCTTCTAGGAGAAAAAAAAAGTAAAAAATTCAATGGAAACACAAAGGGAACCAAAATCATGGGCGATGCTTGCCATCTTCGGCCCCAAACTTCGTCCGGTGGACATTTCCGAGAAATTGTCGATAGATCCCGATTACTTCCACGACTCTGACACAAAAGACATACAAAATAACCCTCTTACCCCTCATTGGCAGATTAATTCCAAGCTGAGTCCGGAATCTTCCTTAAACGATCATCTTTGGGAGATTTTAAAACGACTGGCTCCCGTTCGAAGGGAACTGAAAGATGTCGCTTCTCTGCATGAAGCTTGTTTTTACGCTTCCGTAGAATTTTCTTCCCCGGAAACGAAAGGGATTCGACTGGAAAAAAGAGTGATGTTGTTGTTAGGTGAATTGGGGATTAACCTTGAGATTCTTCCTTGGCAAGCAGAGGATTATGGAACTTTTTCCTGATCATACCCTCTTTGGTCTGAAAAAATAAAGAAAGCAGTTGAAAGCGTTGTAGTACGAAATATACGGAATAGGGAACTCCCAAAAGAACCAGAACCCTTTTTTTCATTCTCAGATCTTTTGCCAGACGTAAGATTTGGGTGAGAAACGCTTGCGGAATGGAATTCAAACTGGTGACGTCCAATTGGATATGGGATCTTGTCTGAAAAAATAACATGGCGATTACGGAAGTGATTTCATCTTCCACTTCGGGAGTATATTCTTTGCTATGAACTTGAATTTCATAAGCGTTTTCTATCTCTCTGATGGACAAATATTTGGTTTTCCTTGCCATGGTGAAAAGATGTTCCTAACGCTTTTATTGGGAAATGAAAAAACGAATTCTTCTTTGACATTTCCATGAAATCCATTCCCTACCAAATTCAAATTTTACGGTCTTTATTCTTAAAATCGACCAGAGCCTTTTTGGAAACATCAGGATTCTGGGAAGTGGACACTCCCATTTTTAAACCGATCGTGGGAATGGAACCTTATCTGGATCCTTTTCTCGTACATTCGCCTAACAAAGAGGAGAAGGGTTATCTCATTACTTCTCCCGAATATTCCTTAAAACAATCTTTGGCAACAGGATTGGAACGGATCTACGAAATCACCCATACATTCCGTTCGGGAGAGAAGGGAAGTCCCTATCATTCCAAAGAATTTTTGATGTTGGAATTGTATGCCAAGGGTTGGAACGACGGGGACCTAAGGAAATTCATCAAAACTTATTTCCAAAATTTAGGGGAAACGTTCTCGAAATCGAAACTAGATACTTCTGCGAATGCGATAAAGATCGCGGAAAAACTTTTGCAGGATGGGTTTTACAGAGAAGTATCCGTGGAAGAATCGTTTTTGCAAAACACAGGAAGAGGGTATGGAAAGGAAGATCTGCTTCTGACCATCTCAGAGTCGAAACTTACGAACACTCCTCCCTCCGAATTGAATCTTTGGCAATATGAAGATTTATTCTTTTTGGTATTTTTGAACTTAGTGGAACCGAAATTAGGCGAAGAGATCGTTTTTTTATACGATTATCCTCCCGAATGCGCCGCACTCGCCCGAATAGAATCAGGTAAGGCGAAACGCTTCGAAATCTACTGGGATGGAATCGAACTGGCTAACGCATTTTGGGAATTGACGGACGCTTCCGAACAAAGAAAGAGGTTTGTCGAAGAACAGAAGTTAAGGGAAAAATTGGGCAAAGAAGTATTCTCGATTGACGAAGACTTTCTTTCCGTTTTGGAATCGGGGATGTTTCCCGGTTCCTCAGGAATCTCTTTGGGATTGGATCGAATCCTAATGAAACTGGCAGGAGCGGAAGGACTGAAACAAATCAGTCCCTATTACGAATTTTAATGTTTCAATTTCCCCGTTTTGTTTCCTTCGCATATAACTCCGGTAAAAACGCTTCGAATTGTCCCACTTCTTCGATATTATGCTGGATCCATGCGATCCCTCTGGCGGTAGGAAACAGAAAGAATCGAATGAAAGGTCGAAAGATCTTCCAACTCCAATTTCTCCAACCGATGATGAGAGAGTTTTCATAAAAAGTATCTCCTCCTACCTGTTTGAATTTATATTCCATCCTTGCCATTGGCAGAATTCCTTCCAATCGAGGGTTGTGGATAAAACCTTCTTCATCCAACTTTTCTATATCGGTTTCCACATTGATTTTGTATTTGGGATTTCGGTTTAAATATTCCACAAGTCGAATGGTAGCTCCCGGACCGACAGTTCCATCGGGAAGACGTTTCGCATAACTATTGTGTACATGGTCTTCCGGGTGCCATACTAAATAACGGTTAAATAGTTTTCCTTGGAATTCCATGTCTCCTTCCAAGTGGGAAAACCACCAGACAAGCATCTTGGGCGTGACCCCTCGGATCAGATCATGTTCGATCCAATATTGAATCCTTCCGTCCGGGAGAAATTTCTCCCCCCATTTGGCGGAAGAAAGAGTCTTTTTGTTCCAACGAATCGGCAAGACTTCCCTTAAGTGTGTATTGACTTTTTTCATAAGTTTTATTCCTGGTATAGTATTCACTATACCAGGAATGGTTTTAGGTATAGCGTTTACTATACTTTTTTCCTTCCTAAATTATTTTTTTTTTGAGTTTTTGAAGGGATCCGAAACCATGAGAGGAAGAGGCTTAGGACTCATTTGCGGCTCACAAAAAAAAATCTTCAAAACGAATACCAAAAGTACAAGAATCCTGCCTCGGAAAAAGAAGCGGATATCTTAAAAGCAGGGGAGATCCTGTTCGGAGAAAAAGGTTTCGACGGAACGACTACCAAAGAACTGGCCGCGAAGGCCAAAGTAACGGAAAGAACTCTGTTCAAATATTTTGCCACCAAACAAGAGCTTTATTCTAGAATTCTATCCGGAATCGTATATGAAGTGGCTTTCGCCGTGCAGATGGTAAAATTAAGAGAGATGTTGGAAGCCAGAAAAACGAAGTTTGCCGATTGGTATCTTTTTATGATGAAAGATAGAGTCGCAATGGCTCGGGAAAACAGGCATAAAATTCGAATCCTAGTCACCGCCATTTTGCAGGATGCCGATTTTGCCGAATTTTTCGGGAAGGTATGGAAAGAAAATCTCTACGAACCAGCTTTGGATGCCATTCGTTACTATCAATCTACGGGAGAAATTCGTTCCGATGTGGATGTGGAAACGTATGTAAGAACCTCATACAGCATCAATATATCCTATTTGCTCTATCGTTTCGTGATCGTTCCTGATCTTCCTGTGGATGACGATGCTGAATTGAAAAAGATTTTGCACATCATCTCCCAAGGAATTTTGGCTTGAAGTAAAATCGGTCTATGTTATGTTTTTCTCCCATGAAAAACATAGCTTACGTAGTTTCCATTTTATCTTTCTCTTTCGGGCTTTCCGCACAAAATCTAACACCTAGACCGGGAGTGATTCTTTCCTCGGTTCCTGCGAATATGCAAGAATTCTCTGCTTTGCAGTCCCAACTTTCGAAAACTCCGGAAGGGGCGGTGGGTCTTTTGGTTTTAGCCATTCATTTGTACGGCAAAGACCAAACTTTAGGAAACCAAGCTTTGGTTTCTTCCGTTCTCATTAAAAACAGACAAAAGTCGAATAAGCCGACCGCCTATCAAGGAGAAGATCTGGGAAACGGAGACCGCTTTCTTGTTTCTCAATTGGAGAAGTACAAAATGTTAGCCAATGCCTACTTTAAAGGCGCAGAACCGGCTAACAGTTATACTCCTATTCAGCCTTTGACTGTAGAAACTTATACGAACCCTTATTCGGGAGAAGAATCCAGCGGAACAATCAAACTTTTCGTAGGAAACAAAGGAGCTTCCAGTTTTCGTCCAGTCACAGTATCCAAAGAAAGTGACGGAGCTTGGAGAGTGAAAGAATTCAGTTCTCTCTGTGTAGGAATGGCTCCTCCTAAATAAACAAAAAACGTACAATTTGTACAGACGGAGATAAAAATCCGTCTGTAGTTTCCTGCCTCTGAATCGTGTTCAATCGATAAAATCAATGTCAACATAACAAAACCGATATTTGCGGAAGGATACTGGCTTCCTTTCGTATGATATTGGGATTGGTCTCTGTCGGTGCACACTATTAGAGTCAAAAATGCATTTCAGATGATTCTTATATTTCTTGCTTTACATTCCCTTTGAATGCAGTCAATCTTTGAGAGAGGAACAATCGTTATTATATATGCTCATCTCTTCCCTGGAT
>NZ_RQHW01000037.1 GCF_004770995.1 Leptospira idonii
AAAATCATTTTCCCAATTAGAAGAGGTCTGACCACTGCTTCTTTACGAAACTGTCAGGTGAATACTATACTAGCACAGTAAATCCGATTATGGATGCAGCCATGGAAGATTTTGAAAAAGACAAAGATCTAAATAAATTTATAGATCGTATTTCCAAAGATCTAGCAATTAAATTAGCTAATCATCTCGGACAAAACGACGTATAACTACGGCTTACCGCTTCACTTCGAGACTCGCGCTGCTCGCTCTCGTTCGGGTTTCACCACATTGGCTACTGTCACTCCTCTTGCATACGCAAGCGTTGTGCCAGTTTAGCCAACGTCGGCAAGCCTAGTTCGTTATCTGCCATGCCGCGCCCCTTCATTTATAGCGCCTGCCGTCCGTGGCAGGCTTGACTTCGCAGTAGCTAAATGATTTATTATTTTTACTTTTATGTAAGGTAAAAAATTGGATATTTTCACCCAAGAAAAAAGATCAGAAATTATGTCCCGAATAAAAGGGAAAGGAAATAGAACTACAGAAATTGCACTTATAGAACTATTCAAAAAACATAAAATTACTGGTTGGAGACGAAATCAAAAAATATTAGGAAAGCCGGATTTTGTCTTTCCGAAACAAAAAATAATAATTTTTGCAGATGGCTGTTTTTGGCACGGGCACAACTGCCGAAACACCATATCTAAGACAAATAAGGCGTTCTGGGAGCGGAAAATTTCCGATAATAAACATAGAGATCGAAAACAGACTAGCCGTTTAAGAAGAATGGGATGGTCAGTTTATCGGATATGGGAATGCCAAATTAGAAAAGGTAAAATTCCCAAAAACCTTCTTAATTCTATTAAGGCAAACTCACTTCAATGAAGAAAACAAGTTTTAGAACAAGAGCAAGAGTCGTAGATCTTTTAGGTAGGGAACAAATTGCGGATGCACCTACTGCTATAACTGAGCTTTTAAAAAATTCTGTCGATGCTCAGGCCGATAACGTATGGATACATTTTCATGATGAAAAGAAGCTTTTAGAAATTGAAGATGATGGATTAGGAATGAGACCTACTGATTTATTAAATCGGTGGTTAGTTATTGCGACCGAATCTAAAAGATCGGAAAAACCGGATGAAGGATGGTTAAAATATGCCGACAAAACTAAAGTACAAAGGGCTAAAACAGAAAAACCATTTGGTGAAAAAGGAATTGGGCGGCTTGCAGTTGCGGCTTTGGGAAAAGCAGTACTAATCTGGACTAGATGGGGAAAGAATAAAGAAAACACGCGCTCCCTTGCATTGATTCATTGGGAGCTATTTCAATTTCCAAAATTAAATTTAGAAGATATTGAAGTTCCATACATAGAACTGAATGCTGATGACGATCCGAAAGAATATTCTCTTCTACTCTTAGAGCAGTTAAAAACTTGGATAAAACAAAACCATAAGAATTGGGAAACTGATAGTCGAACAAAAGATCTCGCCAAAAGCATTTTAAATAATTTAGACAACGAAATAGCAAGTGGACTTAATTCCATTTCTCCTAAAGATCATGTACCGGGAACGTACTTTGCAATATTGGGATCAACGGAAGAAGTAACCGAAGTCTTTCAAGAGACGAAAGAACAGGCAAATCGTGGAGAAGATTATATTCCTTCAGAAGGACTTAAAACAATTTATGCGTTTTGCGATCCATTCGCTAAAGAAAATCCCCGCATTCGAATCGAAGCATTGCATAATGGTAAAGTTGCTTATGGAGGAGAGCAGGATTTTTGGAAATTTTCCGACTTTGAAAAAGTAGATCATTTTATAGATATAACTGTTTCGGAGAATGGAATAGCGAAAGGAAAAATAAGACGTTATAATGAAACTTTTCCATATGAAAATAATCTAAAAGAATTACCATATAGATCATACCATCCTGGACGATTTAGAATACTGTTAGGCTACGTTCAAGGCAGACAGAATGAATCAATTGTTCCCCCCGATTTATTCGCGAGCTATACCGAAAAATTACGAGCATATGGTGCTTTATATATTTATAGAGACGGGATTCGGGTAATGCCTTATGGCCGATACGACCAAGATTTTCTGGGTTTTGAAGAACGGCGGACATTCAATGCGGGAACGCATTTTTTCTCGCATCGAAGAATGTTTGGAGCGATATACATTACGCACAAAGACAATTCGAATCTTATCGATAAAGCTGGTCGCGAAGGATTCATAAAAAATGGAAGTTATCGCGGCTTAGTTAGTATTTGTACGGAAATATTTGTTGATTTAGCTAAGAGATATTACGGAAGGGAATCAGATTTTTCAACTCAGAAAAAGAAAAACCAAGATGAAGAAAGATTAAATGAAATAAAAGAAGCAACTAATAGCTTCCTGGAAAGGTTTAAAGAATCCAGAAAATTACTCCCCCAGGCGAGTCGCCATGTCGATCAATTGATAGATTCATTAAGTGAAAGCGTCAGCAATTCTTCTCAAGGGGACCGTACGAATATCCTGAAAACTGAGAGTTTGTTCGATCAACTGGACGAAATCAAAGAAAACTATCTAAATCGTTTAATAACGGAAATTCATCCTTTTGCAGAACCGAATACGAAGAATTTGGCCTCCTGGGATTCCTATTTGACCGATAAACAACAGCTTGAGAATGAATGGAATAAGCAAACAACAAAATTAAGAGCTCGCTTTGAAAAATTAAGATCTAAATTTTCAGAACGCTTAGATCGAATTAAAAAATTTGAAGGTAGGCTAAGGAAAAATGAGGACGGAATTATTAACTCTCTTCAAGATAAAAAAAATGCTTTTTCTAGTTATGCGAAGGAAATATCGGAAAAACGAAGTGATAATTGGCTAAAAGAACAAGTCGGAGTAATTAAAAATATACCTATTAAACTGCTAGGGGAAAATCCATTAGAAGAAGTAGTTGATGGAGGAGAAGATTCCTTATCGAGCTTCGAAGAAGCTCTTAATCTTCAGAGAAAAATTTCTAGGGACGAATTTATTCCTCATTGGGAAACCTTAATTAGAGAAATTCAACGGATCCATCAAGCGAAGAGTTTGGAAAAGTTTATAGGAGAATTGGTTCGAGAGAAAGAAGCCACTGAAGAGAAAGAAAGCATTTATGCAGAACTTGCACAGATTGGTTTAATTGTAGAAGGCATTGATCACGAATATAAAACTCTATTTAATAGTGCGAAACATGATCTTAAATATATAGAAAAGGCCAGTTCCGATTCGAAAATCGTTGAAAGATTGGGCCATTTACGAGAAACGTTCCAAGCAATTGATGAACGTTTAAAATTCCTTTCTCCATTATTTAGGTCGGACAAGACTACTTATTCAGAATTATCAGGAAATGATATTCGCAATTTCGTTATTAGCCGTTATCCGACGGAATCATTAAAAAATATAGAGTTTGAGTTCACAAAAAATTTTCTTAATCTCCATTGGAAAAACGCCAAGAAGTCGGTTATCTATGGGGCAATTCTCAACGTTATAAATAACGCTGTATATTGGGTAAGTAAGAAGTACGGTAGCGGGAAAATAAGATTCGGAATCGATCCAGAAGGATTCGTAATTTCAGATTCGGGACCCGGTATTTCCAACCGAGATAAAGAGCGTGTATTTGATCCATTCTTTACTAGAAAACCGTACGGAAGAGGATTAGGTCTTTATCTTTCTCGTAGTGCTTTACGCGGAAATAATATGGATCTGCGAATGCCGGAAGAACCCTTAAAAGGAGCCTTAGGCGGCGCTGCGATTCTCTTTGTAGAAAAAATCGTAAATAAGGAAGATAATGATGATTAATGAATTAAAAAGAAATATAGCCAGTCATTATTGTGGCAGTATTGCAATCATAGATGACGATGTTCTCATTGAGGACAAGGAAGATTCTTCTTTAAAAGTCGGCGAAGCATTTAGGAGTTTAATTGAAAAATGCAGCGAAGATTCAATTCTCTGCCATCTTCACTCATTCCCGAAAGAAGCAACAGTAACCTCTGAACAAAGTTCTTCCGACAAAGCAATTGCAGCTGCCTTAGCTGTGGCAAAAAAAGCCGATGTCGTTATCCTTGATTGGTATCTCGGTTTAAATGATCGCCCTGAATATTCGCTTAAATTATTAAATCAATTATCCGAAAGCGATTCCATTCGCTTCATTTTAGTATATACTGGCCATTCGCCGAATGTTGAAGGAAGACTTCTTGAAATCGGTTTTAAAAAGAAGGAAAATTCTATAAGAGTGGAAAGACCGTCAGCATCCGAATCTGAAGAACCTGAAATAGCGGGTCAAGTCAATGAAGGGGATCTCCCCATATTTGTGAAAGATAATAAAATCTTCCTGTCTTTTTTTGATAAAGCCGAAATGGATAGTAGCACACTTATTGACAAAATTTATTCGATGCTTTATTCATCATATCCGGATTTGCTACACTGGGCAGGTTTTGAGTTGAGCTATAGAGTTAAGGAATTATTTCCTAAAATTCTCCCAAAACTACCTGTAAAAGTAGACAAAGAAATAGCAATCCAAGCCTTATTCAAGTCAATTCCAAATGAGTTATCTTATCAAATTTCTAACCTTATTTTAGACGAAGTTAAAAAATCTCTACTTTTGGCCCCCGTTTCAATATTGCAAGACGAAACACTGTTATCAATCATATCGAAAGAAGATAATGAGCGTATTAAAAATGATAAGGCTGGCTTTCTTGGTGAAATGAAAAAAGCAGGTAAAGCACTATTTGGTAACGATGAAACTAAAAAAGAAAGTGCTAAGACGAAGACTGGCTTGAAACCGGATACACTTCTTCATTTGAATGCTTTTATTGAATCTTACGCTCTATCAAAATCCTTGGATCGCCTAATCCAAGGCGTTATTTTACAAAAAGAAGACAAATATTATCTCAGTATTACTCCTTTGTGTGATCTATATAGATTAGCGACAGGAGGTAAGATTTCGTTTTTAGTAGGAGAGGAATCTAAGATAGAAAAGTCGGCGGAAGATAGATATATTCAAGTCTCTGTGATTTCGGAAGATCGGCAAATTAATTTAATATTCGATGCATACAATTTATTTCAAATTGAAGCTTCAGGAGATCATGTAGGTTATCCAAAACTAGATGCTACTGAATTAAAAGATTACAAGTATGTTGGATGCTTAAGAGAGGATATATTTAATCGAGTCCTTCATAGAGTTTGGGTTATGCGTACTAGAGTCGGAATCGACATTCTGGAAATTGTTAGAGTAGTAAGACATGAAAACTAAGAAATCAGAATTTACAGCTATTGATGTATTTTGTGGATGCGGCGGAATGACCTTAGGGTTAAAGAAAGCGGGTTTTAATGTAATAGCGGGGATTGAGATATTATCGGATGCCAGAAATACATATAACTTAAATCATCCTGAAGTCATCCTTTTTGAAGACGTTCGGAAAGTCCGAGGGACTACTTTTATAAAGAAACTTGATCTTAAGAAAGGGGATTTAGATCTTCTTGCCGGCTGTCCGCCTTGCCAGGGTTTCTCTTCCCTTCGTAGAAAAAATAGAAAAACGCCAGTAAAAGATGAGAGAAATGAGTTAATATTTGATTTTATTAGATTGGTTAACGACCTGAGGCCTAAAACAATATTGCTGGAAAATGTCCCAGCTTTAATGGACGATGCCCGTATGACCAAAGCTCGGAAGTCTCTTACTCGCATGGGCTATCATTCTAAAGTTGGAATTTTAAATGCTTCAGACTTCGGGGTTCCACAACGCCGGAAAAGGATGATATTAATTGCTTCAAATATCGGTGAAATAGAATTCCCAAGTATAATAACTAAGAAAGCGAAAAAAACTGTTCGAGAGGCCATCGGAAATTTACCTCTTCCTAGCAAGTCGAATAATCCATTGCATAATTTATATAGCGTTCATTCAAAAGAAATTCATCAAAGAATTAGTCTTATACCAATAGATGGTGGCAGCCGAAAAGCGTTAGGGGAAGCCAATCAATTAGAATGCCATAAAAAATTAAAAAATGGAGGCTTCAACGATGTTTATGGAAGACTTTGGTGGGACAAGGAAGCATCAACAATAACTAGATTTTGTACGAATCCTTCCAAAGGAAGATTTCTTCATCCTGAACAGAATAGAGCTCTAACAATTTTTGAGGCGGCATTGTTACAATCATTTCCTCCATCATATAAATTTCCGATAGATTCCGGTATTTTAAAATTATCTTCAATGATAGGAGAGGCTCTTCCGCCTGAATTTGCGAAAGCTCAAGCAGTCTATATCAGAGATCATCTTCGAACTCTAAACTAACTTAGCATATCGCATGATTTGTTGCAAATATAAATGATAATCTACCCGAACGCTACGCGATCGGGTCGCAGAATTTTCACTTAAATTGTTCTAATAGCCCTCGTTAAAACTGCTTCGCAGATTTTACTCGGGCTTAATCTATCTGTTCAACAAGATCACTTTTAATAAAGGCTGAATAGAAATAGATAGTTGGTTTGCCATAAAGCTTATATAAAATGAGAAACTCATCCATAAATAACCGTCTTTGTCCTAACTCAATCTTCGAAATATGACTTCGGCTTCGTTTTAATTTCTTAGCTACCTCAGCTTGAGTAAAGCCAGCTTCCTTTCTTGCGGTTTTCAAAGCTCGATAAAAGAATTTTTTGTCTTTCTTTGAGACTTTCCATTGTGGAAGCGCACTAGCAAACATTGTGACCTCAGAATTTGCTACCTTTTGGGCATTCGAAGGTCTTAGAATCGGTCTTTTTCTGCTTTTCGTATGAGGTGATGCCATAGAAACTAATTCTGCGCCCGTGTATCGGTAAATACATTAATACACCATAGGTGAATTAATGTCAATGAAAAATAAATTATTAGTGTATTTTTAATGACCTCAAAGAAAACTGAAAAACTAATTGGAAAGAAGGTACAAGCAGTTATAGAAGATCATGGTGAAAGCCAGAAAGAAGCAGCTCCTGAGCTTAATATTTCTCCAGCAGGATTGAACAATATTATCCAAGGTAGAGTAGAATCGCTCTCTCAAGCATTTCTAACTACTTTTAAAGAAAGATATAAGGTAAATCTCGATTGGCTTTTAGATGATTCCAAATCTATTAAACCTGTTCTGTATTCTTCTTCCGATGAAGGACAGGTTTTTCAGATGGATGAGGATAAAGTTTTATTCAGCAAAATCAAAAGCACAAAAGGTGTGAAAGAAATCGTAAAGACGCTCTTACAAATTTCACCTGATCAGAGAAAGATCATTGCTGATGTAGCTTCTGAGTTTGCAAAAAAGAAGTAATCTTTCAAATCTTAAATAGCAATCCTATTGGCATTCCCTAACCGGCTACGCCTTCCGTGGCTTCGCTCGGTTAGACATTCGGGGCGCGGCACAGCAGATAACTTCGGCT
>NZ_RQHW01000009.1 GCF_004770995.1 Leptospira idonii
ACATTGGCTACTGTCACTCTCCTTGCAAAAGCAAGCGTCGTGCCAGTCTAGCCAACGTCGGTAAGCCTAGTTCGTTATACGCAATCGCAAAATAATTCAATGAATATTCCTTACAAAAAAAGAAGGCAGCATACCGTTTGGAAGCACTATCTTAAACCTTGGACTGATCGTGATGGTCAAATATTTTGTTCAAGGAATAGAAAAGATGTTTTCAAAGCTTCACTGGAGAATGTAGGTAATATTAGAGATTTCTATAAGCCCCACAAACTAAATTCCGATGAAATAAATCTTCTTCGGCATTTGTTTATTAACAAGAGTCCTGATTATTTAAAAAAATTAAACGAAGATTGGATAAAATTTTTTACAATTATTTTTGAGTTAAAGTATCTATTGGAATTAAATCAACCTACTGAGGAGATTAAAAAAGAATTTGATGTAATTATTCATAATCTTGGAGAAGAATTGCAATCTAGTATTGAAAATAAAGGCAAAAAGTATCTTGATTATCTTTACAATGAAAGTATAGATTTTTATTCAAATTCTGAAGATAATATGAATTTTAATCTATTCATCATGGTTCAATTATTTAGAACTGAAAAGATAAAAAATGGTCTTAAAAATATACCTTTGAATATTCCAAATATAAACTTTGAAAATCTCTTTAATATCATAGCAATTTGTTCTGCAACAAATTCGGCTGGCTCTTTATTTCTCGAAAGAAATTCATATAAACTAAGTTTATTACGCAATAAAACTAAATTTCCTTTCATAACATGTGATTCACCGGTAGTGAATACTAAAGCAAATTTCGAAACGAACGAACCGCCAGTGGATATGGAAATTTTTTATCCAATTACCCCAATTAGTGCAGTAATAATTACAACTGATTTACATTATAACGAATTCATTGATATTGAAAATCCAACGATAATACAAAAATTTAACAGATATATTATCAAATCACATTTTCAACAAATATACTTAAATTCGGAAAATGCTTTATCATTTTTATAAAAGTCTAGTCATTTGCGACTGCGTATAACTACGGCTTACCGCTTCGCTGCGGAACTCGCACAGCTCGCCCTTGCTCGGATTTCACCACATTGGCTACTGTCACTCCTCTTGCAAATGCAAGCCTCGTGCCAGTTTAGCCAACGTCGGTAAGCCTAGTTCGTTAATTGCAATTGGTAGAAATTAAATAAGAAAGCGCGCAAATTGAGAAACAAAAAAAAAGGAAAGAACGAAAACCTTTAATAGTTACTAACTCGAATGCTTATACTGATTTTCAAGCGATGATAACGATTTACGCGCTAAATCAAGAAAAGAAAAAGACAATTTGCGCGCTTGCTTTCACTACACTTCGTATTTTTATTTAATTCAATAAGATACCAACTGCAATTAACTACCGCTTACCGCATCGCTTCGGGATTCGCACGGCTCACCCTCGCTCGGTCTGCGACACATCCCTCTCCGTCACACTCCTTGCAAATGCAAGGAGATGCGCCGACGCTAACGCCTCCTTCACAGGCTCAGCTACGAGGGACGTCGGCAAGCTTAGTCGTTATGTGCAATGCCTCAATTAAACCGATATAATCAATTTAATAAAATTTGAGTAAGGAGATTTTAGATGAAAACATGCTTTGTAATAATGGGTTACGGAATCAAAATTGACTATTCTACAGGTCGCGAATTAGATCTCGACAAAACATACAAAAATATAATTAAACACGTCGTAGAAGAATGCGGATACAAGTGTATAAGGGCAGACGAAATTAGACATTCAGGAACGATCGATTTACATATGTATAAACTACTTTTTGAAGCTGATATTGTAATAGCTGACTTATCAACATCAAATCCTAATGCAATGTATGAGCTAGGAGTTCGGCATGGATTAAAACCATATACAACAATCGCAATAGCGGAAAAAGATCTAAAATATCCATTCGACTTAAATCACACAGTAATAAGACAATACGAACATTTAGGCAAAGACATAGGTTTCGATGAAGTTATGCGTTTTCGAGACGAATTAAGGCAAACCATTTTGGAAATTTCCAATAAAAGCGATGTTGATAGCCCAGTATATACTTTCCTCCAGTCACTTAAACCACCAGAGCTAATAAGACCATTAGACATAGACAATGACCAAAAAGGAGAAACTTTAAGAGAGATTATCGACAAAGGATTACTGCTATTAAATGAAAAGAAAGATTTTATAAAAGCGAAAGAACAATTTGCAAAAGCACTAGAAATCGATATGAACAATACCTATCTCATTCAGAAACTTACTTTAGCTACTTATAAATCAAAAATACCAACAGAAACTGAATCACTTGAGGAAGCCTTAAATCTACTAGATAAACTAAATCCTTCGACAACAACAGACCCTGAAACAATTGGACTAATGGGAGCTATTTGGAAAAGAAAATTTTCCTTATCAAGGGACATAGAAATGCTTAACAAATCTTTAATGTATTACGAAAAAGGTTTTTACTTAAAAAATGATTATTATAACGGAATTAATCTCGCCTATTTATATAATCAACGCGCGTATTTAAGCACAGACAAAAATGAAAGAACAGCAGATAATACTATTGCAGGAAGAATTAGACTTAAAGTAATAGATATTTGCCTTGACCTTATAAAATCGAATTTCGAAGAAAGAAATGATAAATACTGGGTCTACGCAACATTACAGGAAGGTTACTTTGCCTTGGGGAATCTACCGCAATCCGAAAATTATAAGCAACAAGCTTCAAAATTTCTTGAAGGTGAGTGGCAACTTGATTCAACAAATCATCAAATCGAAAACTTAAAAATTTACTTAAGCAAGAAATAAAGAGCAATAAAATGGGTCATAAATGTTTTATTTCGTTCAAAACAGAAGATTTTGAATACAAAAAAGAAATCACAGACAATCATAAAATCGACTTCATTGATAAATCTTTGAAGGAACCAATAAAATCTGATGATCAAGATTATATACTTCAAAAGATTCGTAGTGATTATTTGGCTGATTCAAGTGTAACTATTTTTCTAATCGGCGAAAAAAGCGCTGAGAATTTAGGAAAGGAAGAACAAACCTTTATAAAGCGAGAATTACAAGCATCCTTATATAATGGAAAGGAAAATACACGAAATGGTATACTAGGAATTGTTCTCCCAAAAATGTATTCGAAAGTATATCGCGGTTCAATTATCTGTTCTCAGTGCAATAAAAATCATAATTCGATTGCGATTAACGATTCGACCGTAATTAAGGAGTTTTCTTATAACTATTATATTCCGAACGAAAAGTGTTCCCACTCAGAAGATGACCGATATTGCGTCTTAGTTAAATGGGATGATTTCAAGAAGGATCCGGAAAAATATATAGAAGAAGCTTACAGTAAAAGATCTCAACCAATTTCACAAAAAATCAAAGTTTACCCTTAGCGAAGAATTCTTAAATATTTGATTTAACAATTTCAAGTAATGGAAGGCACTGCACATAACAACGGGGAAACGCTGCGCTGCGGCACTCACGGCCTTGCTTGGGCTGCGCCACATTCCTCTCCGTCACGATTCTTGCTTACGCAAGATTCGCGCCGACGCTAACGCCTCATTCTGAGGCTCAGCTTCGAGGAACGTCGTCCCCCTAGTTCGTTATGCGTCATCCATTAGAATATTATATGACAAATGAAATAGAAGAAAGTTTGAAAGAACAAATTAAACAAAGATTGCTAGACCCTTTAATTGGAATTATCATAATTTCAACAGCACTTTATAACTGGAAATTAATTTTAATTCTAATACTCGATTCAAAGCCAATCATTGAAAGGCTTAATTATATCGAGAATATCTATTTTCTTAATTTTTGCTCATATCTAAATCATTTTGGAATACCTCTATTAATTTCTATCTTTTGGTTCTTTCTATATCCTATTTTAAGACATTATACCTCTATGTATTATACATCGAATTATCTAAAAACGGAAAAAATGAAAGCTGATCTTGCAAATAATGCTAATAATATCCCAAGACTTGAATTGCTAGAGAAAGCCAATAATAAGCTACAATCAATCGAGCCATACTTAATTAAATTCTATAAAATGAATAAAGAAGGCAATGCTTCCTATAATATTCTTAAATGTGAAGCGGCCGAAATTGGCTCTTGGGTAAACGATAATGGTTTCATCGGGAAGCTAGCATATCAAACAAAGGAAAAATCAATTTGGGCAAATGGAATTGTTTTCGAAAAAATGGATAATGGTTATGTCCTAATTCAAACAACTGGTACTGTTTCCTGGGATATAGTCGGAGCATTTACAAAAAAAATACCGACCGAAGTTTCAGATTATTATCTGAGTACAGAACCAGGAAAAATGGAACAAGAAAGATCTAAGATCAGAAAAGAATATCAAACTTTAGGAACCACAACGATCGAAGGAAACGAAGTAACTTTTAAACTTGATCTAAAAGTTACGCCACTGTAAAAAACTGAATGGACAACGCATAACTACGGCTTACCGCTTCGCTTCGAGACTCGCACAGCTCGCTCTTGCTCGGCCTAAAGGCACATTCCCCTTCTGTCACTCGCTTGCAAAAGCAAGCTCTGTGCCAGTCCATAACGCCTCTCTGAGGCTCATGGTCGGGGAACGTCGGGTAGCCTAGTTCGTTATGCGTCATGCTTTACACCAATGAAATAGACCAGGAAATAAAATTTGGAAAAACGATATCAAATATTTGTAAGCTCTACTTTTGCTGATTTAAAGGAAGAACGGTCTCGAGTTATTCAGACTTTAATGGAAATGGATTGTATTCCTGCAGGAATGGAACTATTTCCTGCAGCAGATGAAGAACAATGGGAATTTATAAAAAAAGTAATAAACGACTGTGATTATTATCTCTTAATTATTGGGGGTCGCTATGGTACAACTACTAATGAAGGAATAAGTTATACAGAAAAAGAATATGAATATGCATGTGAAATTGGGCTTAAAATAGTCGCTCTTATTCATGAGAATCCTGATCTTTTGCCAGAAAGCAAAAGCGAGCAAGAGGAAGATTTAAAATTACGGCTACAAAGATTCAGAGAAAGAGTCTCCACAGGTCGTCTTGTAAAAATGTGGAATAAGCCAGAGGATCTACCAGGAAATGTAGCCTTAAGTTTGAATAAAACTATTAAAATGTATCCAGCTTTAGGATGGTCTAGAGGCACAAATGAAGCAAATGAAAAACTTCTTACAGAATTAAATGAATTAAGAAAAGAAAATGAACAACTTAAATATAAAATCAAAAAATATGAAAATGATCTAAGACCAAAAATTGAATTGGCTAGTCTAGATAAAGTTATAAACATAAATGGAGAATATTATAAAACGACTAATCAAAGAAGATTTTTAAATAAGTGGGAAACATCTACTACATGGAAAAATATCTTCTCTCTTATATCCCCTTTTATTTTAAATATGCCAAACGAAGATATGATTAAGATCATTATTGATCGTGAACTATCGAAATTAGCCGGTGTTTCGGGCAACATTACGAACCAAATGTTTCAAACAATAAAAATTCAATTTATTTCTCTAGGGCTTATAGAATCAACTTATGAGAAAACCGTTGCAGGGGGCATGGCTTGGTTTTGGACACTTACCAATGCAGGTAAAAAACTTATGTTAGAATTAAGGACTATAAAAGAATAAAGCACGACGCATAACTACGGCTTACCGCTTCGCTGCGGGATTTGCACAGCAAACCCTTGCTCGGGTTTCACCACATTCCCCTTCTGTCACTCGCTTGCAAAAAAGCAAGCTCTGTGCCAGTCCATAACGCCTCTATGAGGCTCATGGTCGGGGAACGTCGGGTAGCCTAGTTCGTTATGCGTAATGCCGGGAAAATCCACTTATTTGATAAAAAGATTCTGTTTTTTGTAAGAATGGGAGGAGCCAAAATACGAAAATCTCCATTTTCTCTTCTTTCTAAACTTGACTTTCTCATAAACGTAAGACTAAGATTTTATTATGGATTACAAGACTCGACTTACCTCTTCCCCAGATATATTGCTTGGAAAACCGGTTATAAAAAATACAAGAATCGCTGTCGATCTTATCCTCGAAAGACTAGGTAACGGCATGTCCATCGAGGACATTTTAGAGGCTACTCCTAGCATCGAAAGAGAAGATATTCTTGCTTGCATTTCATATTCTAGTGATGTAATCAGTCGAGAAAGCCTCCTTGCAAGTTAGCCTTTTAGCTGATGAAAACGTTGATTTTCGACTTGTAAAACTTCTCAGAAATTCGGGTCAAAAAGTTTTTTCTATATTAGAACAATACAAAGGTATTCCTGACATAGAAGTTATCAATTTAGCAAAAAAACTTAATGCAATCATTTTAACTTTAGATAAAGATTTTGGAGAATGGGTTTTCTCTCATAAAGAATATTCAAATGGTATCATCTTTCTTAGATACAACCCAATCGATTATAAGGATATATTCAATTCACTAAATACTCTACTTAAGAAAAATCCTGAAGGACTATATGGAAAATTTGTCGTTCTCTCTAAGAACAAAATTCGAATAAGAGATATTCATTTATAGAATCTATTGCAATTACCATAGGTTACTTGTTTCTTCCTACATTTCCAAAAGTCGCAAATCAGAATTATAAAAACAAATTTCATTTATGAAATTTAAAAGGTAAATAAACATGAAAATAATCAAATTAATTTCTATTCTCATTATTAGCATTATGTTAATAACTTTGGCAATCGATGCAGCTGGACGAAAAGGAAGTAAACGTGTTGGCGGAACAAATAGCAAAGGAAAAGGGAGTCATTATGTAGGAGGAAAGAAAAAGAGTAAGTAATAACTTTCCGGCACCACGCATAACTACAGCTTACCGCTTCACTTCGAGACTCGCACAGCTCGCTCTCGTTCGGGCTAAAGCCACATTGGCTACTGTCACTCGTTTGCATACGCAAACTACGCGCCAGTTTAGCCAACGTCGGCAAGCCTAGTTCGTTATGCGAAATTCTCAAAACCCTAATAATTCTATGACTATAAAAGAAAAAGAAACTCTCGCAGAT
>NZ_RQHW01000055.1 GCF_004770995.1 Leptospira idonii
TGAAAACTTTCCTTAAATCATTGAAGTCATTAAAATTAGTGTTTTTAACGATTTTAAACCAGCTTTTTAGGGAAGACCCGGAGTTTGGATATTTTCTAATGAAATCATCCAATTGCTTCCAGCTGATAATGTGCACCAAGGGTAGAATATCTCAAAATGAGATATTTGTCAATATCTTTTTTTTACACATTAATGTCAAAAAGATTTTTGCGATTTCGTATAACGAACTAGGCTTACCGACGTTGGCTAGACTGGCATGACGCTTGCTTTTGCAAGAGGAGTGACAGTAGCCAATGTGGTGTAACCCAAGCAAGGGTGAGCGGAGCGAATCCCGCAGCGACGCGGTAAGCCGTAGTTATGCGTCGGTTTTTTTTGTTTTGCTAAATATAGACTCTTAGAATGTTGCATATTGTTTTAATATTTGCGATATGCTGGTTTACGGATGCTTCTTCTACATTACGTTGTCCATTATGTATTATATTTTGCCTAAGCATAATTGCATTCTGGCATTGTCTTATTAGCTCTGTTGGTAGCTCATTTTCCTCTAATAGTAGTGGTAACAAATAGCCAATTGTTGCACTAAATCCGCAGTGTTCGATCTGGTTTTTTAAATTTTTTGTATTGAGTCTTTCGTTAAATTTTTTAGCTAAAAGAGCATTAGCTTTATCAGAATTTTTGAATTCTGATATTACTATTTCTAGAGCCGTTACTGCATCAATAATTGAATTTCTTAGATATCCATTTCCAGCTAATTGTTGAGCTGTTGAAAATAGCTCCCCAACGAGTGAAGTTTTTTGATCACTTAGAACAAAGTTTTTAATATTGTTCCATTCATCTTCTTTGATATATGCTTTCTGATCAGGCGTTGTTACTTTTATGACATTTTTACGATTAGGCTGAAATCGGAACCAGTTACTATTGTCTATTTTTGCTTTAGCTTGGGTTCTAATGTAAACTTGTGAAATTAAGTTCAAGTTGAGTTCAAAGTTTCGTAGCCAGTATTGGCCTTTGTTATTTCTGATATACGATATTAAACGATTGTAAAGATTGATTGTATTGATGATGATTTTTGATCCTAAAGTTTCCATACGTTCATATCTTTCATCGCTTGGATTCTCTTTAGGATTTGGTAGTGATTGACTTTCGATAAACTGGACAAAATCCTTAGGTAAATTATTGATGATGATAGTTGCATTAATATAGTGAGCTAGAACGTTTACTCGTTTAGGAATATCTTCTTTTGTTGGCCTGGATGCCCACCATGTTGATTCAATTTCAAACCAAAGATTAATTTCCATCTCCTCTTTAATCGCATTTATTCCATTTTCTTTTCCTATTGGCAGCCAATGAGAGAAAGTTAAAGCGGGAGCTCCTACTAGATGATCTACCTCAATTGGAATTTTTAATTGAATCTCTAATACAGGCAATATTTTCCCTTCAAACTTTTATAAGATAATTTTTCACTCTCTAAGTCTTAAAAACTGACGCATAACGAACTAGGCTTACCGACGTTGGCTAAACTGGCGCGACACTTGCCTTTTGCAAGGGGAGTGACAGTAGCCAATGTGGTGTAACCCGAACGAGGGCGGCTGTGCCGTCCCGAAGTGAAGCGGTAAGCCGTAGTTATGCGTCGGTTTTTGGTGTTTCTGTAGTAGTTTGCTCTGATTGGGGAGCAGGTACTTCTATTGGAGGTGTCGCCGTAGGTGTAGGACTACTTTCCTTAGATTCTTTCTTTGATGATGTATTTACGTTCCTAATGTAATTGTTTGCAGCCTTCTGAATTTTCTTCTTTGCTTCAAGAGCTTTATCTCCCTCGAGAAGATCTCTTTTTATGACATCCGCTTTTAAAACAGCTTCAATTTCTTCATTTTCGATCTTAACTCCAGGAGTGACTCTTTTTAATTCTCTTTTTATAACATCAAGAATTGTTTCCGTAAGCAACATTTGACCAATATAATATTTACTTAGAGCTTGTTTTTGTGAATGATATTCATCTAGTAGAGATTTTCCTAATGCTTCTTTGCAAAGATAGTAGATTGGCTCCAGTTGATCTTCATTCTTTGGATTGATATTGAGAAAATTGATTTCATAGACTAATTCTTTATCAATAGGCTTAGCGAAAGTGATTTTATAAATTTGCCAAATAATGCCATTAGAAAGAATAACCCATTCGATACCAGAATTAGCACCATAATCAACAGCTTGCTTGATATGATCATCTTTCAGGTCAAGACCGATTGCTTTTACTTCGAGCAGTAATTTAATTTTGCCATCAATTTTGATGGCTAAGTCACAGAATGTCTTTTTTATAACATGTTCAGTAGTGATTTCCGAATATTTATCGTATCCGAAGACTTCAGAAAGGATATCTGTAATAATTACGACAGTATCAGATTCATTAACATCTCTGGTTTTAGCAGAACTAAGGACTGGTTGAAATTTTTTAATAGAGTTTGTTAGTCTTTCTTGAACTTTTACAGGTATTGGCATTTTTTCCTCATATTGATTGATTATTGATAAGAGCTTTATGATTTTTTGAGCTTTCGTATATCACATACTTAAAGCTTTTTATTGTTATTTTTGGTTTGTGAGACAGATTATAAAAACTGACGCATAACGAACTAGGCTTACCGACGTTGGCTAAGCTGGCACGACACTTGCATTTGCAAGAGGAGTGACAGTAGCCAATGTGTCGTAGACCAAGCGAGAGCGAGCTGTGCGAGTCTCGCAGCGAAGCGGTAAGCCGTAGTTATGCGTCGTTTCCTTTTTTTCAAAGAGAAGAAAGTGGAAATGGTAAGACGATCCAGATATGGTCGTTTATGCCAAGCAAAGCTTTTATTAATTATTTTTTAAAAGTTGATCACGAAATGATAGAGCTTTTAGAGATTTCATTAATGCGGTTGAATTATATTTTTCTCAATGGCTTGTTCATATATGTCTCTTGAAAAAGCTCTAAAAATTAATCCAAGATCATGAATTTCATTTTCATTAAAATCTATTTGAGTAGACACTGGTTTTTGTAATTTTTCTGAAAGTTTATGATCATATCGCCTCTTATTATGAATCAGGCAATTACGAATTAAAAATCCTGTTTGTATTTTGGAAATATTCTCTTTTGAGATAGAGAATCCAAATTTTTGGATCAGAGTTTCCATTACTTCAGTAATACTTTTGTAAAAAAGATCGTGGATTTCGTTATCTATAATATAATTTAGTATTTCCTCGTATGTGCTAGTTGTCTTTATAAAATCTATTTCTATTTTTCTATTATTTGGTAATGAAGCGGGATTTTGTCTGTATAATGTGCGGAAGAAATCTTGTAGGAAGTTTTCGAAGTAAGAGCAACCCAAGATAGTTGTAGAATCGAGAATTTGCTCTTTGTATTTTAGATAATTAATTTCTCCTTCATCACCTTCCCCCCAAAGAAGGAAGTGATGAGGAAGCTTTGTGTATATTTCTTCTCTTGAGAATCTCAATAATATAATTAATGAATTTAATTTTTCAATAAAATCTGTAAGTATATCTTCGGAATTTTCATTCATAATGTAAGTTTAGGAAATGACGCATAACGAACTAGGCTTACCGACGTTGGCTAAGCTGGCGCGAAGCTTGCGCTTGCAAGAGGAGTGACAGTAGCCAATGTGGTGAAACCCGAGCAAGAGCGAGCTGTGCGAGTCTCGCAGCGAAGCGGTAAGCCGTAGTTATACGAAGTGGCGATTGTTATAAAGACCAATCTTCAATTTTCAGATTTTTAACTCTCTTAAACTCTTTTGTATTATTAGTAATAAAAGTTAGATTTCTTGAAATAGCTTGAGCAGCTAGTAAAGCATCGACAGAGCCAATCAAATTACCTGATTTTTTTAGATCAGCTTTAATTAATCCAAAAGCTTGCGTGTCTTTCTGTTCGAATGGTAATATTTCGAATATGGATAGAAATTCGATTAAAGAGAGTCTATTTTTTTCCTTTTGTTCACTATTTTCTACACCAAATTCGAGCTCAGCTAGAGTTAACGAAGAAATGAAAATTCCTTTGTTATAGTTATTCTTTATCTTGTTAAGTAGAGCTTGATTTTTCTTTTTTATAAGAAAAATACAAATATTTGTATCTAAAAGAAACATTAAAAAGTGTCTCTTTCTGATTCAGGTAATTCGCTCCTTCCTTCTTTTAAAAAATCGTCTGTAAATCCATTCAGACCATCGAGAAAAGCATTCCAAGCCTTGTTTTTTGGAACAAGAATGACAGCATCTCCAAGCTTTTGTATAAAGACCTCTTCGCCTTTAAATTGAAATTCTTTTGGAAGTCGGACAGCTTGACTTCTCCCATTTAGAAATATTTTGGCAGTTTGCATAGACCTAGAACCTTACTGGAAAAGTATATACCGTGATATATTCTTAGTCAATAAAGATTTTTTCTTAATTAATCAGAATTTCGCCATTTCGTATAACGAACTAGGCTTACCGACGTTGGCAGACGGCACGTCTTCTTGCTCAGCGAGAAGCGTGACGGAAAGCCAATGTGGCTTCAGCCCGAGCAAGGGTTTGCGAAGCAAATCCCGTAGCGAAGCGGTAAGCCGTTGTTAGCCGATGGTCAGCAAGGTTAATGAATCCAATTTTCTAATTGGATTTCTTTGATTCTCTTGAATTCTTTTTCATTATTAGTAACAAGAATGAGTTCTCTTGCAATTGCTTGAGATGCAATTAGTAAGTCATATGGTCCGATGACTTCGCCTTTCTTCTCCAACCTAGTTCGAATATTAGCAGCTACATTGCTATCACTTCCATCAAAAGAAATGATATTAAGATACCCAAGGAAATCTTCTAATAGTCTCAAATTTTGTTCATGCCTTTGGCTCTTTTCAACTCCATATCGTAATTCGAATTCCGTAATTGAGGAGATAAAGATATTATCTAGGCTAATTTTCTTAAATTTTTTTAGAACAGTTTCGGGTTTTTTATTAATGATATAGATACAAATATTTGTATCTAATAAATATTGGCTCATAAGTTTTCACGTTTATCGAAGTCATTAGGCTGATTTCTTTCAATTTCGATGTTGTCAGGAAACTGCCCTAAGATGCTCCAGAGCCTATCAACAGCATCATTGATAGGAGATAAAATGACATTTGCTCCGTCTTTTCTGATATAGACTTCCTTGCCGCTAAATCTGAATTCTTTAGGAAGTCTGATGGCTTGGCTATCACCGTTTTTGAATAATTTTGCTCTATTCATAATAATATATATTATATAGTATATATTATTATGTCAAGCTACGGAATAAAAAAAGTCAGACTTTTTCATTCTGATTTAGCTAAAAGAATTTGGAAATCCTGGCAATTTACTTTTTTTTACTACCTTCTGTCCGTCTTTATTTCACAATATTCTTGAGCAATATAAATTGCTGACTTTCGGCTAACGAACTAGACTAACCGACGTAGGCTGGCCCTGAGTCCCTGAAGGGGACGTTAGGGATTGGCACGACGCTTGCGCAAGCAAGAGGAGTGCCAAAAGCCTATGTGTCGTAGACCGAACGAGGGCGCCAGTCCCGAAGTGAAGCGGTTAGTCGCTGTTATGCGAAGGCATTTTTATTAAATATCTCTATAATAAATATCGATTTCATGGTAAATACCTTTTGAATAGAAAAGATCAATTGTTTCCAGTCTTACTGTATGATATACCAGTGCTTTAATTTGAAGAGATAGTGTTGAATGACCGGACGGAATTAAATATATTTTTTTCCAGGATTTCTCTTTTAATTTATTCAATACTCCTTTGAGAATAGTTTTATAGGTTAAAATTATAGAATCTTTGCTGCTAAAATCTAAATTTCCTTCGGAAGCTATAAATATATCTCCATGTAGGTATTCTGTCGGGGTAAAGTGATGAGTTTTATTTGCAATAATTGTCAAAATTTCTCCTTCATTTTCTTTAATTTTTTCAGTTAATAACTCTACTAATTTATTTTCACCGAAAATATTTATATAATCGTTTAAGATTTGTAAATTATGCATTTAAGAACCCGTTTATATCTTTTTTGAAGAAATTATACATGGGAGATTCTAAGGTGACTTTAATTGCGGGTATTTTCGTAAATACTCCTTTCTGGTTAGTATAGAATTTAATCCAGACGTAATTATCAGTTAAAATAAAAGAGTATTTTAATATTGATTTATGAGGTATTAATTTTAGATATTCTCTATTTAATTCGGTGGCTTTTTCGAAGAGATTTTTTAATTTCTGAATTTGATCATTAGGGTTTGAGTTAGTTGATTCGTTATTTTGAAGAAAAATTGAAGCCTCTGAAGTTGGATCTAAATAAAGAATAGTAGTGTGCAATTTATTCCTACTCCTTTCTATAATTGTAGAGTGATGTGTTTCTATAAATCTTGTAGAATAATGGAAGCCAATTATGAGTACTTCTGATTTTAAAAAATCTTCTGAGTTAATCTCTTTAGAATCATTTGTTGCACTTATAATTCCAGATTCTTTTATCTTTAAAGACCCAAGAACACCAATAAATATTTTTTCAAAAAATAAATCTTGAAAAATTGAATCAAAAAAGAACTGCATAGTTGGTACAATTATTAGAAAAACACCTATATTAGATAATACTTGGTTGATATTAATGTTTTTTAATATTGTATTTTGATCAATTATCAATGACATTGTATACATTGCAAAACCGATTAACGCAAAAACCAACATAATCAAGGTTCTTTTTAATTTTTTAGTCATTTTTTATTCCTTCAATGTAAATGCTTTCGCATAACGAACTAGGCTTACCGAAGTCCCCTGACCCTGAGTCCCAAAGGGACGTTAGGGACTGGCACAGAGCT
>NZ_RQHW01000083.1 GCF_004770995.1 Leptospira idonii
TTCGGCATTTCAGGAGCATCTTTTGGCTTCACACTAGCTAACAGATTGTCTTCCTCTCTCCGTCCTACACCAAACAATGCCAACCCTGCCATCAACCCATCAACCCACCACCCAACGTCCCTAACGCTCCCATAGCTACATCTTCTAAGGTAACTACTCCGTTCAATTTGTCCAGAATCGCTTCTCTCTGAACATCATCCAACTTATTTGGATCATAACCCTTATCTTTTAACTGCTGATCCTCATTCTTCTTATTAATGTCATTTAATAACTTATCTCTTTCTCCCTTCGGTAAACTATCCGGATCTTCTACTCCATTCGCTTTCAAGATCTCATTCTCTGCTATAGTATCTGTTCTATCTTGTGCTAAATTGATATTCTGCTCTGCCCAGTTTATATCATCCAAACGAAATCCATCCGGTCCATTCGTCGTTATATTGATTCCCGCATATTGTGTAGAAGTAGATAATCCATTACGGTCGATAGTTGAGGTGACTCCTAGTTTACTATCTGGATCTGTATAGCCAATTGAACCAGACAATCCTCCTCCGTTGATGTCATAATTCGCTCCCAGGTTCCAGCCCTGTCTTGGTCCTTTGTCACTTGGGTTATAGTTCGCTCCGACTGTGGTCGCTCCATTTGTAGTTGTTGAACCTGTAACCTGTAAGCCTTTAACTCCTGTTTGCATTGATCCTGAGATCGTTGTATCCCCTCTCTGGGAGAAACTTACACTTACATTACCTTTAGCTCCTCCTACTCCTATCATACCCCCCCAGCCAGTCGAGATGCGCTTCCTGCTCTCGTTTGCATGACCTCCTGTCATGACAAACGAACTTCGGCCTTCCTTGGCCTTCGTCACCGCTAGAAGCTTTCTCTCCCAATTAAGACCCACTATATGAACATTCTATACTTTCTTAAGGGCGCCTCGCAAGGATTTTTATAATGGATAATTTATTTAAACAACCGACCCGGCTCTTCGCTTCAATCTTTCCTTTCAGGAAAGGATTTACGCTGCGATCCGATGGCGCAGAGCAAGGATTATTATTTTTTAATTTTATCAAGACAATAAACGCCCTTTTCGCCAACAATATCCACCCGAATTTGCTCCAATAAACAATCAGTAATCAGATTTTCTCGCTCCCTGTAAAAGTAATGCTCTTCATCAGAACTAAAGAATGGCTCTGCATCTTTATAAGAAATGGAATAATTTTCATTATCTTGAAAAGCCATTTCCTTTATATTTGATGATACAAGTTTAATTACATCATTATTTATTACTTTAAATACTAGTTTTCCATCTGGCTCATTATCAACATGCTCTCTTGGTTTTTCAAGCAACATACAAATATCATTTTTGCAACTAAACTCACCGATTACAATGACGACATTATTATTAGATTTTTGAGATATGATTCCCAACTGATACATTATGCTATTACTAACATATCGATCACAATAAAATACAGTTTTTAACTCTTCTAAAGGTACTTTGGTTTTTTTAGAGAAATAACTTACATACCTCCTTTTTCCAGATGGGTCACAAAAAAAGGTTAAATCAATAACCTCAGCATTTTTTTCTGAAACCTTATAGTCCTTTCCAAAAAATATAGAATCTTTACAAAAAATAAAAAAAAGCAAGAAGGAAAGAAAAACAAACTTCATCTTCACTATGGTATCCCCTTCCAGTCGAATTTCTCATTATCTTGACGAACCCATCTGCCATTTATTTTTTTCTCTACAATTACATGCACATGTGGCCCCCCTGAATTCCCTGAATTTCCTGATTTTCCTACAAGATCACCCATATGAACAGGTTGCCCTTCAATTACATTAATCATACTCAAGTGAGCATACGTCACTCGAACCTTAGGCTCACCATTAGATTCAACCTGGATATGCGCCCCATATGAATCATTACCACCATCAGAACTGTGCAAGAAATCACGATCCGTGCCAACAATCTTGCTCACTCTACCTTCCATCATCGAACCAAGAGGCTTTCCAATCGACATACTATAATCAGTTCCATCATGATCTGAGACAATTTTCTTAACAGGGTTAAATCTCTTATCATATTGCTGAGAAGTCAAATTATCAGGAGACTCTAAAGGCGCAGGCCTTCTCACCTCAATACCATCTACATTCAATATGGTCAAATATCCCTGTGCTGATCCTGGTATAGTTACACGGCCTTCTACAGATGATTTAGATATATTATATAAACTAATCTGATTAGTTACTCCTTTTTCAGCCAAGTTATTTAATGCAATTATCCTGTCATATTGAGAGTTATTTGGTATAGTAAAAGCTCTATCAAGTTGCTCTAATTTATATTTTAGATTAGAATCCTTAGAATCATACGTAATATTAAAGCCCAATGCCTTGTATTTCTCAACTTTAATTTTAATTGCAAATTCCGCCTCAATAGATCTGATTTTATCAGTCTTACTTAAATTATCTATTTGAGATTGAAGCGAATTAAATGTTTGTAAATAATTCTGATAAACATCCTTATTTACTTTGGAAAAATCCGGCTTTCCGCTAGAATCATAAATTACATTAGAGTCATTTTTCTTAATGAAATCGCTTTGAAATTTATCTCTACTCTCAATTAAATTTGCATATGCCTTATATTCAGGATTTGCAGTCTTCTCTGAATTCAAATTTCTAATGATTTCTTCAGATAAAATATTTCCTTGAAGCTTTGCTTTAAGCTTATTATGCTCTGCTAATTCTGTTTCACTCTGCACATAGCTCTTTAATATCGTTTTACCTTCTTTAAAATCAAGATATTGCTGTTCCTTTGAGAGAGGAGTCTTTACTTCATTTCTTCTAATTTCAACCTCTTTTAAGCGAACGGCTTTGTCTATTGCTGCTATTTCTACCTGAATTTTCTTATATCTCTCTAACAATACAGGGTCGCTAGCATATTTAGGATCTATATCTTTAATAGCATCACGCTGCGCAATCAATTCATCTTTTATAGTTTTACCTATTTTTTTTAGTTCTTCGGTTTGACTGATTAAATTCGATGATTCAACTACCCCCATTTTTTTATCGGTAATTACATCTTTCACTAAGATCACAGGATCTAATGCAGCTATCTTTGCTTGCCGTAATACAGTTTCTGCATCTTTTATCTTTACTTGTAATTCATTTTTTATAGAGACATCATTTGCTAAAGCTAATTGCTTTTTTAAATCACTTATGATTTTTTCTGATTCTATTACTTTTTGTTTAATTTCCGTATTTTCATTAGAAATCAATGCATCTTTTGATCGAACCTTTACATCTTCGCCGTTCGAAGAAAATAGACGACTAAGCTTATCTATAAAGCCTGGTGTCGTTATTTTAAGTAACTCTCCACTTCCGCCCGCAGGTTTAGTGCCATTCGCCTGCGCTCCGATATCAAATATACTATTGGAACCTATAAATGGTATCTTACTTGTAAGCGCAGATAGATTAACCTCTACACCTGGCAACATATAATCCGCGAAATCTACTAGTTTACCTCCCACATAAGACGCTCCATCAACTATGTATTCATCTAAACGTCTTCTTCCATTTACACCACTACCATAGCCAAACAGTGCCAACCCTGTCATTAGTCCACCCCCCAATGTGCCTAACGCTCCCATAGCAACGTCACCAAGCGTAACTACTCCGTTCAATTTGTCCAGAATCGCTTCTCTCTGAACATCATCCAACTTATTTGGATCATAACCCTTATCTTTTAACTGCTGATCCTCATTCTTCTTATTAATGTCATTTAATAACTTATCTCTTTCTCCCTTCGGTAAACTATCTGGATCTTCTACTCCATTCGCTTTCAAGATCTCATTCTCTGCTATAGTATCTGTTCTATCTTGTGCTAAATTGATATTCTGCTCTGCCCAGTTTATATCATCCAAACGAAATCCATCCGGTCCATTCGTCGTTATATTGATTCCCGCATATTGGGTCGAAGTAGAGAGGCCATTACGGTCGATAGTTGAGGTGACTCCTAGTTTACTATCTGGATCTGTATAGCCAATTGAACCAGACAATCCTCCTCCGTTGATGTCATAATTCGCTCCCAGGTTCCAGCCCTGTCTTGGTCCTTTGTCACTTGGGTTATAGTTCGCTCCGACTGTGGTCGCTCCATTTGTAGTTGTTGAACCTGTAACCTGTAAGCCTTTAACTCCTGTTTGCATTGATCCTGAGATCGTTGTATCCCCTCTCTGGGAGAAACTTACACTTACATTACCTTTAGCTCCTCCTACTCCTATCATACCCCCCCAGCCAGCTTGTTTGTCGTAGGATACTCCTAATCCTAATGCACCTTTACCTAATAGCTCTGCTGCCTTTCCATTTAAATCCAGTTTTCCTCCGGCAACGAGCATTCCAAGAACTCCGTTTGCGGCTCCGGCTAATATTCCGTCTGTTCCGTTTCGGCTTCCGTCTACCATCTGTACTACCCCACTCAGGGCAGCTGCTCCTACATTCGCAGCATTCGCTGTCGCTCCTAACGCAGTTCCTAGTCCCGTCATAAAACCTTTTAATGTTGTTCCTAAGGCTCCTGCCGCTCCCAAGGTCAACGCTGTTGTTGCTACAGTCACTGCTGTTGAGCGGATCGCTTCGCTCTGCGCGGCTTTATCCGCCTTCTTTTGTTTGATGGCTCCATACTCTTTGCGGAACACTGCATCGACTAAGTCTTTGTCCATTCCGGTTGATTTAACAAGTTCTTCTACTACTATGCGTTGGCCCAATTCATCTACTAGTCCCTCTTTGTTTTTGAGCGTCGGAGTCGCCGATGTATATGACAACTCTCCTGATTTCATTCCTAACGATTGATTGGCGTAGGCGTTTGCTTGGGTAATTAAATTTCTATCGTTTACGTTCGCATAGGTCATTCTGTTTCCATCGTTCAGGGCTCTTTGGATGTCTCTCTCCGGTACTCCTGTCGCTACGATGGCCGTCTTTATAATTCCGCCTACGGCTCCCGCCACCTGACTTCCTATATTTGCAAACGGATTCGAATTCGCTGCCGCTCTTGCATTTGCGGCTTTTTGGGATCCTACTAAATCCGTTACGAAATTTCCTACCACTTCAGGAGGTAGTCCTGTTGAATCCGCAATCACTTGAGTGGAATATTTTTTGACTAACGATTCTGTGTTTGCATTCGCTGCTGCGATTCTATCCTGCGGACCGGTCATTCGCTCCATCTGCTTTTCGTAGGCTTTATCTCCCAGCACGGTTCTTCCCACTGCACTTGTCGCTCCCATTGTAACTGTCGTTGCGGATTGACCGAAGAAGGCTGTTGCTGCTACATTTTGTGCACTGCTGGCAAAGTTGATCGCGCTTGTTGCCATAAGTCGAGTTCGTTCCTAGCTCTCGTTCGCATGACTTCCTGTCATGACTCACGAGCTTCGGCCTTCCTGGCCTTCGCCACCGCTAGAAACTGCCTCTCCCTTTTAAGATTCATTATATATACATTTTATACTTTCTTAAGGGCGCCTCGCAATCTTTTTATTATAACAATTTTATTTCTTTAACCGACCCGGCTCTCCCTCGACGACAACGCTCGGTCGATCCGTGGCGCAGGGAGGTTTACTGCTCATAATCATCCTCACTCTTAAGTTCTGGAATTGGACAATGATCTATAATGCGGGTAATTAAGATATTTGGTTCTTTAACAAAATCCGTACCGATATAGACTGTTATAGCATTACTTCTAGACTTAGGTTCTTCTCCTTCCTTTACTTCTATCGGTTCTAATGTATGAACAAAATCAATTCTATAAGTAAAAACATAACGAGTTGGCCCATCTTCTCTTACACTTGGATCAAATACTCGATATGCACGAATTTCTATCTTCTTTATTGGGTCAGTGAAAAAGCTTTGAGAATTACAATATGCATTGTCGTTTTTGCTTAATTTTTTAATCCATAGATTTTGAACGGCTCCATTTTCATTTTTTATCTTTAATTTCTCCGCCAAAGGAGTTGTTATATCACGATCAAATTCCCAAACAAAGTCTTCATAATTCTTTTGCTCAAATACCTTTGCCATATCCTTCGCATATTTAACTACAACGAGCTTCGCAACTTCTCTTGGATCTACATTATATTTATCAAAAAGTTGTTCACTAATTGTATCTTTATAATGTCTTACAAAATAAATATTACGTTCTAATAATTCCTCATCAGGACCTTTTAGCCATTCTTTCCCAAATCTTTGTCCAGGTTGCTTCTTCTCTTCTCCTAATTCCTTACATGTTATTGCCAAAGGCAATAACACAATAAACAATAAACTAAA
>NZ_RQHW01000028.1 GCF_004770995.1 Leptospira idonii
CCCCCGTACGCCTATCAAGCATTAAGTGTTGATCCGACCACCTGCTTCGTATCATGTGGGGGAATATGAATTCTCTTACATACGTATTGTCCCATTTTTCCTATTTGAATTATGTTGCTTTGGATCAGGAAAAGCGAATTCGCGCCTTAGGAGGGGAGGATCTGTCTGATTGGGGAGTCCGTCCCGAGGAACATTTAGGCCAACCTAAAGAAAAACTTTCTGTTCTGAAAAGCAGAGGCATCTCTGAGAAAATCAGGAAGGCCTATTCCGGGGAAACATACGAAAGAGAGATTCAGATTAAAAACCAAACCTTTCATTTGAAATTTTTTCCCTTCGAAAATAAGGAGAAAGGGGAACGATGGGCGGTTCTTACCGTATGTAAAAGGAAAGAGATTACTTGTAAGCCGATCGTCCAAACACAAACTCAGAACAATGTCATTCGATACGAAGAGCAGTTGTTTCGTGAAATTAGAGAAATTTTCGATTGGAGAGAAGAAATCAAATCGAAGACGAAACAAAGTTTATGGATGGATCGAGCCCTTCCTAATTTGAACACTTCTTTGATGCAGGGTTCAGGGTTAGGTGCTTTGATCTCCACGATCAATTCCTTACTGCGTCGTGCGGATGTTCAGGAAGAAAAAGTGGTCATTTCACTTTCCCATTTGAATTTATTGAAAGAGTCTTATCATTCCACAAAGAAGTTGGTTTCCACTCTTGCCAAGGCACAAAGAATTTTGGAAGATTCAATTGCTTCTTTGGAGACTGTGAGTCTGCAAGAACTTTATGATATGGTGGTCTCAGCGACGGAAGAATTGAGTGCGATGCTTCAGATTAAAAATCAGAAGATCATTCTTTCTTCGATTCCTTCTACAAAATCCTTTTCCTTAGAGATTCACAAAGAAGCCATGCGAACGGTGGTACGAGAAATCTTCATCAATGCGATGAAATACACTCCTTCGTTTCAGGATATTATCGTTCTTTTCATTCCTGTCCAAGGGAAAATTGCGGTGAAGTTCATCAATCCTTCCTCATATCCGGAAGTGGAACATTTGAATTTTCTGCATTCCGAAGAGGAAATTCTTTTCCAGCCTTTCTTTCGGCTGATTAAAGCAGTGGAAGAAGGGTATGAAATGGAAGAATTCGGTTTAGGTCTCGGCCTCCCCATTGTTAAAAAGTTAGTCGAAGATATGAAAGGGGAGGTTTATATGAATCTAGTGAAGACAAACATAACGGATGAAAACCGATTGGAAGTTTGTTTTACGATCGAACTTCCAATGAAGGGTTAAGCCCATTGGATCGCGACTTTTCCGAAATGTTTTCCGCTTTGCAGGTATTCGAATGCTTGAGGTACTTCTTCCCATGAGAAACTGCGGTCTACGACCGGAATGATTTTGTTATGTGAAATCGCTTGGTTCATTTTTTCGAAATCGTTTTTGCTTCCTACGATGACTCCTTGCACTTTCACTCCCTGCATCAGTATGGGATAAAGGGAAAGATTCGATTCTCCTCCTGCCAAAACACCGATCAGTGCGATGGTTCCGTAAGGACGCACGCACATCATGGATTTGGAAAGTGTTCCAGCTCCTCCCACCTCTACGATGAGGTCGGCTCCTTTTTTATCCGTATATTTTCTTACCTCTCTTTCCCAATTGGATTTTGTTGAATAATTGATCGTTTCATCCGCACCTAATTGTTTCGCTCTTTCTAATTTCTCCTCGCTTGAGGAGGTAATAATCACTTTGGCCCCCATTGTTTTGGCAAATTGAAGAGCAAATAACGAAACTCCTCCGGTTCCTAAACATAAAACGGAACTTCCCGGCTCGATCCCTCCGAAGCGTACGACTGCATTGTATGCGGTGAGTCCTGCACAGCCCAAAGTCGCAGCTTGTGCATCTGTTAGATGGTCAGGAGTTTTGACAAGACCTGATTCCGCAAAAACTCCGTATTCCGATAAACAACCGTCATTTGGCCCTCCTAGGGTAGTTCTTAAAGATTCCAGATCGGGGCTTCCGTCCATCCATCCTTGTGCGAATATAGGGAGGACTCTGTCTCCCTTTCTCCATTTTTGAACATTTTTACCGACAGACTCCACAATCCCTGCTCCATCGGAGCAGGGAACCAAAGGCAGCTTTTGTCTGGGATTGTACTTCCCGATGACCATAAGATAATCCCGATAATTAAGAGAAGTCGCTGTTAGGCGAACAAGAACTTCATTGTCCCCGATCATTTCGGGAACGGTTCGTTCGTTTTGTTTTAAGTTTTCCAAACCGAAACTATCTTTGATTTCCCAAACTCTATTTCTAATTGCCATTGTTTTGATCCCGGGTATAATAAACTGGTCAAAAGATTTTATATCGATGATACTTTGTCGAGAGAGTTTCTAGTCAGGAGGGATCTATTATGAAAGATTTTTGGAACGATAAGGTGGTTGTGATCACCGGTGCTTCCAGCGGGATAGGGGAAGCTCTTTTAAAAGAAACAAGTAGGTTTGTTTGTACGGTATTTGTTTTGGCAAGAAGAGCAAACGAAATAGAAGAACCTTCTTCCAAACATAAGGAATGTAAAATTATACCTATTGCAGTGGATTTGCAGGATTCATGTTCCGTTTCCGATGCATTAGAAATTCTTCATAGAGAAACGGAAGGGATCGATGTGCTTTTTAATAATGCGGGGATCACTGCTCACGGCCGCTTCGATGAATTATCGATGGAAGTATACAGAAAAACATTCGCTACTAATTTTTTCGGACCCATCCAACTCATCCAAGGTTTACTTCCTCAATTGAAGAAAAAGAAAGGAAGAGTAGTGACTACTTCCACAGTTTCTGCATTGTACGGAATTCCAGGTAGGGCCGCTTATTCATCTTCCAAATCCGCACTGCACGCAGCTTTGGAGGCGATGCGGATCGAACTGAGAGAAGAGGGAGTGGGATCTTCTCTTGTATGCGTACCTTATACGGAAACAGCCCTTCGTAAATCAGGATTAGATGCAAGTGGACAAATATTGGATGAGGGACAGGCGAAGGCGAAACTCAAAACTCCTGAAGAAGTGGCGTTGCTGCTTATGAAAACGGCAATGGATCGGGAGGCAAGGCTTGTGACTTTTGATAGATCCGGAAGGTTTGTAAAATGGATGAGAAATTTAGCTCCCGGCCTTTTGGAGAAAATTCTACATAAAAAGCTATACCACGATTTTAAAAACTGATTCATTGCGTCTAAGTCGGAAAAGAGGTTCCTTTGCACATCCCTGAAAGTTCGTATCTAACGGTTATTTTATTTGTATTTTCGTTTATGACATTGGTTTGGTTCTGGGGAAAATCCAGGAATAATTACGCAGTGATTGATGTGGGATGGGGACTCGTGATTGCGGGAATTTCCACAATCTTCTCTTGGTATGGGAAGGGAAACCTGTTTGCTAAGCTTGCCGTTTTGATTCCCATTTGGATTTGGGCCATTCGCCTTTCCGGGTTTCTCTATTGGACTCGCATTCGAACCGGCCATCCGGAGGACAAAAGATATGCAAACTTTCGTAAGAGCTACGGAAACAATGTGCATAGAAAGTTCTTTACCAACGTTTTTTTACTCCAGGGTTTTTTAGCGCTTTTTCTTTCTTTTCCTGCTTGGGTGGCTTCGGCCGGGGAACTTTCCTTAGATTCAGAGATTCCTATTTCCTTGTTTGCAGGATGGATTTTATTTCTGGTCGGTTTGGCAGGAGAGACTATTGCGGACAAACAACTTCATTCCTTTTTGTCGGATCCGAGCCAGCGAGGAAAGGTATGTGAAGTTGGCCTTTGGAAATACACCCGCCACCCGAACTATTTTTTCGAATGGGTGATTTGGCTGGGGATAGGTATTCTTCCTTTGGGGTTCTTCGGACTTGCTTCCTTAGGATGGGTTTCTATGATCACTCCTTTATTTATGTTCGTATTACTTCGGTTTGTTTCCGGAGTTCCTTTTGCGGAAAGATCTTCTCTTTTGTCAAAAGGAGATTCTTTTCGGGAATATCAAAAAAAGACGAACGCATTTTTCCCTTGGTTTCGTGGATCGGGAGAAAGTTCTTTTTCTTTGAACTCTCTTTTGGAGAAAGATATATTCCCCGATTGGCTCATTCGAATCCGCATCAGACAGTTATTGGATCTGCGATTGAAGCAAGAGACAAAAGAAAACGAAGAACTTCAACTTGCACATAAGATTGATTATGTGAACGAGCTAAAACAGTCTCCAATCGCCGTTCATACGAAGGCTGCTAATGAGCAGCATTATGAGGTCCCCAGTGAATTTTTCACTTATGTGATGGGACCGAGAATGAAGTATTCTTCCGGTTATTGGCCACTGGGGGATCAGACGAACTTTGCCGAGTCAGAAGAGGCAATGTTGCGATTGAGTTTGGAGAGAGCAGAGCTGCAGGATGGAATGACGGTTTTGGATTTAGGGTGCGGATGGGGATCCATTTCCTTGTATGTGGCCGAAAAATTTCCCAAATGTAAAGTGACTGGAGTTTCCAATTCCAAAACTCAAAAGCTATTTATCGAAGCCAGAGCTAAAGAAAGAGGTCTGAAAAACATAACAATCCTCACTCAGGATATGAATGAGTTTACCATCCGGGAAAAATTCGACCGCATCATTTCCGTGGAGATGCTGGAGCATATGAAAAACTACGAGAAGTTATTCGAGAAGCTTGCGAAGTTTTTGAAAGAGGATGGAAAATTTTTCGTACACATATTCACTCATAAAAAATTCGCATATCCTTTCGAAGTGGTGGATGATACGGACTGGATGGCGAAATATTTTTTCACGGGAGGACAGATGCCTTCCGACGATTTGTTTTTATATTTCCAAAAAGACTTTCTAATCGAGAATCACTGGATCGTCAACGGGACACATTATGCTCGTACGAGTGAAGCTTGGTACGAGAATCTTTTGAAACATAAAGATAAGGTATTGGAGATTTTGAAAGATACTTACGGCGAGAAAGAGAAAACCAAATGGTTTGTGTATTGGAAAGTTTTCTTTCTCGCCTGTGCAGAATTATGGGCGTATCGAAACGGGGAAGAGTGGCTTGTGAGCCACTATTTGTTTCGAAAACGATGAGGTTTTGTTCCGCCTTTAGAGCCGGATCCGCCATCTTTGCCGCTGCGGCCTGATCCGGAAGAGGATTCTCTTCTTCCTTCTCCTCTGTAGGAGGATGAGGAAGAAGAATTGGAACTATTGGATCTTCCTCCTCCTCTTCTTCTGTCTCCGCCACCGCTTCCTCTTTTTTTGCTAGGAGGAGGGGTTTCGTTCCATTCAGAAGGATGTTTTCCTATCTTTTCAGGTCCGCTGATTTTTACTTTATCCAAGATTTGAGAAAGTATCTTTAAAGAAACGGCTTCCTTACCTTCTTTTTCACAAAGTGTTTGGAATAAAGCTTCCGCATCCGCGTGGATTTCCGTTTCTAAAATTTTTGTAAGAAAATCTTGATGTCTTCTTGCCTGAACTTCTTTTTTCGTAGGAAGAGCGGCAAAAGTAAGTTCCGTTCCTGAAGTTCCTTTCAAACGAAGGAGGGCTCTGGATTCTCTTGTAGTAACAAAAGTTACTGCTTTCCCGGATTTTCCCGCACGACCTGTTCTTCCGATTCTATGAGTGTAACTTTCGCTGTCGAAAGGAAGATGGAAGTTGATCACTAAGGAAAGATCTTTCACATCCAATCCTCTTGCTGCCACATCTGTAGCGACTAAGATTTTAATCCTTCCGTCATGAAGACTTTTTAGAACGGATTCTCTTTGTTTTTGGCTCAAATCCCCGTGAAGGGCTTCCACCGCATAACCTTTAAATCCTAGATTCGTTTTTAAATCGTCCGCTTCTTTTTTTGTTTTGGTGAAGATGATCGCTTTGAAAGGATTTTCGTAATCTAATACTCGTACTACGGCGTTGTCTCTTTCTTGTTCGTCGATTACGTAATAAACCTGTTCGATGTTTTTGGAAGATTTTTCCGTTGCTGCAATTTTTACGTGAGCAGGATGATCTAAATAGCGACTCGCCAGTTTTTTGATCGCATCCGGCATAGTTGCAGAAAAGAGAAGGGTTTGTCTTTCTTCCGGTAGAAATCCGAATATGGATTCGATATCTTCTAAAAATCCCATATCCAACATTTCATCTGCTTCATCCAGGACGACCATGGTCGGTTTGAAATTTTTAAGTTCTTTTCCTTTGAGTAGATCAAGGAGTCTGCCTGGAGTGGCTACTGCAACTTGTGCACCTTTTGTCACTTGGGAGATCTGTTTGGAGTAGGAGGCTCCACCGTAGATGGTTGTTGTTTTGATTCCGAGATTTTTACCTAATCGGTAGAGTTCATCTGATACTTGCAAGGCTAACTCTCTGGTAGGAGTCAATACTAGAACTTGCATCCCCTCTTTGATTTCGATGCGATTGAGGCAGGGGAGTCCATAGGCAGCAGTTTTTCCCGTGCCTGTCTGTGCTTGTGCGATAAGGTCTTTTCCTTCTAGGACGAGAGGCATTGCTTGCCTTTGGATGGGACTTGGAGTCTGAAAGCCAGCTTCAGCAATCCCCGAAAGGAGCTCCGGACGGAATCCAAAAGATTGGAAATCGTTTCCTGGCTCGGTGTGGTTTGTAGTCATGGAAATAGGATACGATAAAAAAAGGCCTTTTAAAAGAAAGGGAAAAAACCAAAAAAGAAGCGGCCGGGTGTCTAATGAGAAATGGAATATTTACCTCCTCAGAAGACCAAAGCCCGCTCGTTTCTCGCAATTTTGTTCCTTATTCTGTCTTTTGGACTCTCTTGCGGAATCATTGCCGTGGGAAAGACCGAAACAGCCACATTCGCAGGAGGGTGTTTTTGGTGTATGGAGCCTCCCTTTGAAAATTTACCGGGGGTGGTGAGTGTCGTTTCCGGTTATACGGGAGGCAAAGAGAAAAATCCCAGTTATGAAGAAGTATCCAGCGGATTTACCGGTCATGCGGAAGCGATACAAGTCCATTTCGACCCTAAACAAATCTCTTACGACCGATTGGTTTTTATTTTTTGGAGGAATATTGATCCTACCGATCCGGATGGCCAGTTCGTGGATAGGGGCAGTCAGTATAGGACGGGGATTTTTTATCATTCGGCAGAACAAAGAAAGATCGCCGAGGCCTCTAAGGCAGAATTGGAAAAATCGAAAAAATTTAAGAAGAAGATAGTTACGGAGATTCTTCCTTTAAGCGAGTTTTATCCAGCGGAAGATTACCATCAGGATTTTTATAAAAAAGATCCTTCACAATACAAGCGTTATCGATCAGGTTCGGGTAGAGATCAGTTCATCGAATCAGTTTGGGGAAAAGAAAAAAACGTTTCTTATCAAAAGCCTTCTTTGCAGGAGATACGAAAAAAATTGACTACGTTGCAGTTCCAAGTGACCCAAGAGGAAGGAACAGAGCCTGCTTTCGATAACGAATATTGGGATCATCATAGGGAAGGGATTTATGTGGATCGAGTGACCGGCGAACCTTTGTTTAGTTCTAAGGATAAATTCGATTCAGGTACGGGCTGGCCGAGTTTTTCAAGGCCGATTGCTGCGAACAAACAATATATTGTGGTTCGGACGGATCGTTCTTATGGAATGGTTAGGGAAGAAGTCAGAAGTTTAGTCGGGGATTCTCATTTGGGCCATGTATTTTCGGACGGGCCGCAGCCTACAGGGCTGCGGTATTGTATTAATTCAGCCGCTTTGAAGTTCATCTCTAAGTCGGATTTGGAAAAAGAAGGATACGAAGAGTTTTCTTATTTATTCTTTAAGCCCAAAGATTGAGTAGAAACTCTTCATCTTTTCTAAGGGAAATCAATTTATATTTGAGTTCGTGGATTTCTTCCCGGTTGATTTCTCTTTTCCAACGAGCATCTTTCTTTAGTTTTTGCAACTGAGCTTGTACCAGTAAAAGTTCCAAGACCGTTTCATCGATTTCAGAAGAATAGAGCTGAGTGAAAAGGGGATAGATCTGGCTTGGGATGTCCATCATCAATAGCTCAGGCAAAGAAAGATCGTCTATATTTTTGATAGCCCATATATGCAATGTTAACGTACAGATTCTTTCTAATTGGGAGATTTCATCTTTGATTGATTTGGATGTTTGTTGTTTGAAGAACCGAATTCTTTTATCCAGATAATGAGAAAGATCTTTTTTGGAAATTATTTGGTTACGAAATCGTTTCCATTCGGTTTGCAGATCTTCCCAAATTCCTTCTCCGAAAAAAACGGAAGCATTTTCTAGAAGTTGGATCGATCCTGGTTCGTGGATTTTGAATCTGTGCTTGAGAGAATCCGAATCACCAGCGATCATATTGACAGGAGCAACTACTTCCAGTTTGCTGAGAGCCTTTGCAATGGAATCAACGAAGCTTGCTTTCATTTGATCGGTAGAGTGAGCGAGCAGATAAAAATTTAAATCGGAGTCTTCGTTGAAATCTCCCCGCTCTCTCGATCCGTAAAAAAGGACTTGAAAGGGCTTATGAGAATTCACTAATTCTAAATCATCTAAAACCTGAGCGTAGAGAGATGGATTTAAGGCTTCGTATTCTATCATGCGGTTGCTGCGGCTCATTCAAAAAATAATTTCATTCGGGAAAGGTTTTCTAGGATGGCTTTGAAGGCGCGATCCCGTTCCTCTTGGCCGGGGAAAGGTAGTGATTTTACGTTATTGAGGTCTTGGTAGATGATTTCGATCGTAGGTTGGGAGGCATTTTTTTTGATTGATGCAATGTAATCCAAGTTGATTACTTCTGACTCACCTAATTTTAACCACATATCGATTTGTTTGGGGAAACTATTCTAAGTTTCACGGGTCAGCCGGATTTGACCAATCTTTTTTTTGGGTTCAATTCTCCTTCGGAATGAGAAAAATTTCAGTCTGGATGGGGATAAACTACCTTTTTATTTACCTAAACAGATTTGTATGGAAATAATTGATGCCAGTGAATTTAAGAATTATGAATACATTCGTAAGCGAATTTCTGAGGAATTTCCGGCTGAGTCGAAATATGAAATGTATTCACCTTTAAAGGCTGAGATTACAATCACATCCTTTTTAGTGTCGGACGAATTTGATTGGAAAGAAGAAAATCAGCGTATTTCCGGTACTACTATTTTGCGTAATTTATTGGAAGAATGCGCTTATTTTCTATATCATGGTTGCATTCCTGCTAAGAGAATGAAGTTAGCTAAATCGTATCAGAAAGTAAGGCCAGGATTTTCTTTGAGAAAGATTAGTTGTCGGGTTGAGAATAAGACTTTGGTGGAAATGGATTTTCTTGCAGGGGCTTTGGGAGTTTCAAGAAGTCATTTTTTAGCCATGATGTTGCGATGGCGGGACATGGGTTGGTTGGATATGGTGCGCGAGTTTGGTATTGTAAGAGGTACTACAACAATCAAAAGACTCACCTTCAACCAAGAATTCGTATCCCGGCCGAGTCCTAACGTCCGTTTTATCGTATCTCAGGATGCAAATTCATCCTAAAATAGCTCCAAGTTCTGGGTTACATGCTTATGCATTGCTGGTGGGATAGAATTCTCTCCATCGCCTTCTTTGAGTAAGAATTCAGTTTCTACGACTAGTAGAAATCCATTATAGATTCCTTCCCAGCGGCAATACACATTGCCTTTGGGCAAGATTTTTGTTTGTACGGCGCTTCGGCGTCCTTTCCATTGGAAATAAGTTATTTTTACTTCTCCGGTGCTCGTATTTTGAAGATAAGGGAATACTCTTTGGTTGTCTTGGTTCGTTGATGAGATTCTAACCCAAAGCGGATCTTCTGAATTTTGAATGCTTTGATTGATTCCTGTTTTTTCAGTGTATCTAATCAGATACGTGACTCCGCTTTCATGTAAATTTCCTGACTCGATGATGACAAATGGATCTTTGGGTGACCAGACTGCGTCGTATGTAATTCGAAGCTTTTTTGGTTCCTCTGGAATTTGTTTAGTCGGGGCAATTTGAGTAGATGTTTCTTCTGAACTCTTGAGTTTACTCTTAGAGTCTCCCGTAGAGCTACAGTTATAAGGAAATAAAAGAAATAAGAATATCAGGATTTTGTAAATTAATGCAGCTTTTTTTGCAGCGCAAGCCCAATCAATGTCTGACTTCATATCTATCTCCATTGTAGTTTTGAAATATATAACTTGTTCCTTTTTTTTCTAATAGGTAGTCCGGGCTCAATAAAACTTTGCCTCCTCCTCCTGTTAGGTCTTTTACATAATTGGGGATAGTTAGTCCTGAATGTCTCCCTCGTAGAGCAAACATCAGTCGAATCCCTTCTTCAATGGGAACTACGAATTCGGAACTACCGAAAACTTCATCACATTGATGCAGATAATAAGGTTTGATCCCGAATTTTATCAATTTGTAATTGAGTTCGGAGAGAACATTTAAATCGTCGTTCACTCCTCGTAAAAGAACTGTTTGATTGTGAACGGATACGTGACCTATTTTGACAAGTCGTTCCACCGCTAATCGAGCCTCTTCCGTCAGCTCCTTCGGATGATTAAAGTGTGTAACTAAATACATCGGAAAGTATTTTCCTAAAATTTCGCAGAGAGATTCCGTAATCCGCATCGGTAGAGTGACCGGATGCCTTGTGTGAATCCTGACATGATTGATATGCTCGATGGATTTGAGCTTTCCTAAAAGATAATCGATGTTTGCATCCGAGAGTGTGAATGGATCTCCACCGGATAAAATGACTTCTTTTATTTCCTTATGGGTCTTGAAATAATTTAATGCCTCTTCCCATTCCTTACGATTAGGAGTCTCTTCCGGGCTGGATACTTTTCTTTTTCTTGTACAGAATCTACAATAGACGGCGCACACATGAGAGATATACCAAATCGCCCGATCAGGATATCTATGTGTGACTCCTTTCACTGGCATAAATTTTTGTTCTGCGAGCGGGTCTTCTTTTTCGTTCGGCTGTTGTATCAATTCCCCCGCTCGCGGAATCACTTGTTTACGAATCGGGCAAAAAGGATTCTTAGGATCGATCAATTGAAAATAATACGGGGTGACTGAAAAGGAAAATCGATCCTGGGCCGCTGTAAAACTAGCTTCTTCTTCCGGGGTTAACTCAATCGATTTCTGAACTGTGGCAAGTTCCGTAATTCGATTCTGCAACTGCCATTTCCAATCGTCCCAACTCATGCGCTAATGACCATACTTCGGTTGACACTTAGGCAAGTCCCTCGGATTTTGTTTACGAGCATTGAAATTATGACATTAGGCATCACCGAAGTTAAAAAAGGAATGATCCTCAAGATCGAAAATGAGCTTTATTCCGTAGTCAAATCCGAGTTCGTCAACCCAGGAAAAGGTTCCGCCTTCATCCGCACGAAATTAAAAAACATCATCAGAGATTCTTCCATTGAACGCACCTTCAAAGCGGCAGAGAAATTGGAAAGCGTAGATCTTGAAAAAAGAAAAATGCAATTCTGTTACTCAGACGGGGATCAAATCATCTTCATGGATGTAAACGATTACGAACAAATCCCTGTCTCCAAAGATTATGTGGAAGACATCCTTCCGTTTATGAAAGAGGAAACTCAAGTAGAAGTATCCTTCTATGAAGAAAGACCGATCGGAGTAACTCCTCCTAACTTCGCAGTTTTAGAAGTTACTTATGCGGAAGACGGTCTCAAAGGAGACACAACAGGTCTTGCATTGAAAAGAGTCACTGTTGAGACAGGCGGAGAAGTGAATGTTCCTATCTTTATCAAACAAGGCGACTTTGTAAAGATCGACTTGCGAGATCTGACTTACGTAGAGAGAGTCAATAAATAGGATTGGATGAGAAGGATCAGTCATCGATTCGAGAGTTAGTTCGACTTTCGAAAATTTATTATGACCGGCAGTGGATGTTTGCTACTGCCGGAAATCTTTCCGTAAAATCAAATTTAGAAAATTCTTTCTGGATCACTGCATCCGGAAAACACAAAGGGCATTTGACTGAAGATGATTTTGTCAGAACTTCCATCTTTGGCTTAGAATTGCTTGAATCCTCCCAAGGAAACAAAGCATCTGCGGAAACTTCCATTCATGCGAGTATCTACCGATTTCAAAAGAAAGCAAATGCAGCACTGCACGTACATACATTAGATTCCAACTTACTGTCTTTTCATACCACTCAAACAGAAAGATTCAAACTGGTTCCTATCCCTCCCATCGAAATCATTAAAGCATTTGGAATTTGGGAGGAAAGACCCAATTTACAAATGGCTGTTTTTTATAATTTCGGGAATGTGAAACAAATTGCGGAATCTATCGAGCGATTCTTTGAAACACATCCTGACTATCCTCTTCCTTTTGTATTGGTAGAAGAACATGGCCCTACGGTTTGGGGAAATTCAATCCAAGATGCCAACCGTCACTTGGAAGCGGTTTCATTCTTATTTCAAGTTATGACCAGATCCAAATGAAACATCGTAAGATTTTTATTTTCGGAGCCGGTTCGGGGCTAGGTGAGGGACTTTTACTGGAATTCCAACAACGAAACCATATAGATCCGAAAGATTCCTCCGTTGCGGTAGTCGATGTTTATGGGTTCTCTAGATCCGGAAAAGGCTCTATTTCAAACTGGCAATCGGGAACCAATCATCGATTTGATCTGACTTTGGAGGATGAAATTGAATCGTTTCGAAAATCGTGGGAAACGCAATGTTCCGAATGGAAACAAAATCCCGGCTGGGAGCATACGCAAATCATCGTATATTTTGCGCAAGGTGACGGACTTTTTTCCCCCTTGGAAGAACTAAATCTTCTTGAAATTCAGAAACATTTTAGTTTGAATCTATTCTCTTCTATGAGAGTTTTACAAATCATGAGTGACGGATTGAAACAAATGAGTTCTTCTTCGGTCGTGTTTTTGTCTTCTACCGCAGCTAAATTCGGCTTTCCCAATTCTACTGCATATTGTGCTTCCAAACATGCAGTATCCGGGCTTGCCAAATCCCTTAGGGAAGAATGGAAACTTTGGGGAGTCAAAGTCATCAATGCATATTTAGGTGCTATCGCTACTCCTATCTGGGACGATCGTCCTGAATTCTCCAAATCCGATATGGTGACACTGGAAGATGCCTCTCGTTTTTTAGCCGAACTTTCCGATCTACCCGACTCTGTTTATCTAGATGAAGTATACATCACTCCTAAAAAGGGGGTTTTGTAAGTGGAAGTCCCCGAATCGATTGTAATCCTAACAGGTGGTAGTGGAGGGATCGGAAGAGAAATCGTAAGATCTCTCGTTCTTTCCGGTTTTTCCGTTTGGAACTTGGATAAAGTCAGACCGGAGACCCCCGTGCTTCAGGAGACCTATCGTGAGATCGATCTCGCCGAACCTTTGTTTGTATTAGAAAGATCTCTTACTAAAATCATTTCAGAGGCTAGACAAAGCGGCGAGATCTACGGATTCGTCCATTGCGCCGGTTACGGCGGGCCATATCATAAGATCACAGATGTCTCTTTGGAAGAATGGCAGTCCATTTTCAGGATCAACGTCGATGCTATGTATCTTTTATCAAAACTTCTACTTCCTAAATTTAAGGAAAGCGGATTCGGAAGAATCGTATCCATCGCTTCTTCTCTTTCCGTAGTCGGTTCGTCCTTATCAGTCGCTTATTCTTCCTCGAAACATGCATTAGTTGGATTTGTGAGATCCGTAGCGGACGAATGGGGTGAATATGGAATTACCGCCAATTGCGTAAGTCCCGGATATGTGGATACTTCCATGGGCATCCAAGAAGATCAAGTGAGCGGACACAAACAGCAAATCATCTCTAAAACACCCGTTCGTCGGATCGCGGAACCTTCCGAAATTTCCAGAGTTGTGAACTTTCTGATGCAGAAAGAATCAGGATACATCACTGGTGCGAATTGGACCGTGGACGGCGGTCTCACTGCAATCTAAACATTTATGAGATTACATCCTCCTAAAGATGCCTTTCTCACAATTACGACTAAGGAGATGATCGGACGCGCCTCCGGAATCATCCTGCAAAAGGAAGCTTTGTCCATCATGAAGGCGGTCGAAGCCCACAGTACCAGGGAGAATTTCGAACACGGAGGATTGTTTCAGCCTACGGAAAGTGCGTTCGAGAAATTAAAAATTTCCATGGAAGTCGCCTTGGAGCATCTTTGGCAGATCATCGATTACGGAATCGCCACCCAACTCTTCGAGATCAGATACAACCTAACTACGAGCCAGTTGGATTTCATCCCTTTCGTTGTCTCCGTACCGGAAGGCATCCCTACGATGGAAGACGCATTCCATAGACTTTTGAAGAGGTCTTCCGATGCGGTCAAAAAATTCGCAACAGACAAACGAACATTAAATGATGAAGCGTGGAGATCGATCCTTCTTAAGATATCCGACCCTCATTTTATGGAAAATTTTACGGAAGGGGACGAAATCGATTCCTTACTCGATCCTAAATCGTTTCCTTATCCTCCGTCTTTAACCATGCTTCGCAAAGGCAAAGAACTCATCATAGAAGAGTTAGACTCCGAAGTCAAATTGGTAGTGATTCCCCATATTGGAATTTATTCGTTACTTGACAATCAGGCTCAGAATTTCCTTAACATCGCATACGAATTGTTCGTAGCAAAAATCGAACCTTTGGCTAAGTCTTTCGATATGGGATTGAGAGATCGGATCGAAGAGATGAACCTTGAAATAAAGGAAACTTTGTCTTCTTCCGATATAAACGAAATCGAGCTCATCCGAAAAAGAATGGATATCTATCTCGCATACGAACCCATTCTGAAGGAAAAAGGTTATTATCGTATCGTAAAAGTAATACGTAAGTTATGTGATGTCGCTTTTAAAACTTACGAATCTGATAAGAAGGTGGAATTAGATAAACTTCTGCGTGTTTATTTGACGATGTTGGAAAGTTCGTTCGACTTCGACTCCAGACTTCTTAGGATCAACCTGGAAAAAGACAGCAAAAACGATATGGTGATCATCGACCAACTTCGTAAAAATCCAAAAGTGCTTTCTGCTGAGTGGCATGATGCGGATGCAAAGATGGCGATTTTCACTTTGAAACTGGTTTCCAGCATCAAGGAAATCAATTCTTTGATCTATGAGAATTATAGATTTACCACCGAACACATTCTTTATTTAAAAGCAATCGTCGAAGCGAATGAATCAGAAATTAAATCCGTATTCAAAGACGAAGAGTTTCTGAAACTTTACGGTAGAAACCTACAAGCAGTTTATTTCAAATATATCCCTTGGTTTTATAAACTTTTCTACTTTTTAGGGATCACTCCTCTGGTAAATAGCGGTTATGCGAAGGCAAAATCGATCCTTGTTTATTCTCAAATGGATCGACAGTTCTTATACGAAAAAAGAAAAGAAAATGCGATTCGTAAAAAAATCAAAGAGAAAGAGGAAAAGATAGAAAAAGATAAAAAAATCCAAAATAAAAGGGTGCTCGTACAGGCATTGGAAGAGGCTTTTTTTATCAAAGGAACCGTTCCTACCGTGGAATGGATCCAAGCCAATTATCCTATTTTTACTCTGGAAGTTTTAGAAAAGATGATTCCCGATTTCGCGTTCCACAAATTTCCTAATAAACCTTTGGCGGATGACTCGATACTTTCTTTTCCCGATGCTCCCGAGTTCGAGTTCAAAAACAAGCGACTCAAAGATTCTTTGAACAGATGGATTCGGGGAGAAGATCCGATCGCAGAGAATCTTGTCCCTAGATTGCTAGAGATCAGAAATACAATTCATTCGAAGATTTAACTAAGTCTGTCTTTTGGCGGAGCAGGGGCCATCCCAAAAGCAGACTCTTTGCGATTCCATTAAACACTAATTAGTGTTCAGCGTTAAAACCATCTTTTCAATCTGAAATACAACATCATGATCACTCCTGTGGCGAACATGACTCCTAATGTGAAATGATACCCATATTCCCAATCCAGAGTGGGGATATGTTTGAAATTCATCCCGAATATACCTGCAATCAAGGACATTGGCAGCATAATAGCCGTCATAATTGTGAGTATCTTCATGATTTCATTTGTTTTTCTGCTGGATAAGGCAACGTGAGCTTCTAGTGCGGAAGAGATCGATTCGATATTGCTGTCTACAAGTTCCAAGATGCGAATGGAATGGTCTCGAACGTCTCGAAAAAAAGCATCCGCATCGTCGCTGAAAAAGGAACTTTTGATTTTTTCCACATCCTCCAAAACCTCTTTATTCTGATTGATCCCTTTTTTCATATTTTGGAGATAACCTCTTAGGTTATAAACATTCGTTATATCTAAGCGATTCGCATGATTGAAGATTTGATTCTCGAAATGTTCGATTCGTTCTTCCAGTTTTTGTGCAATGGCTAGGGTGTGATCGGTCTCTACGTCCAGAATTTTATGAACGATGAATTCGTATCCTCTGGCAAGAAGTTTGTTATGTATTTTCCATTGTTCGATGAGATCCGCAATGGTTTCCCTGTAATCCAAGGTGATGGAAATAATCTGATTTGTAGTGAGGATGAAATTAAAATTGCGGGAGAGTAATTGGTTTTTATCGAATTGGTATCCTTTGAAAGTGAAGAATATATAATTGGGAAACTTTTCCAATTTGATCCTTCCGTTGGGATTCAGTATGTCTTCGATGGTCAACGGATGCACATTGTGTTTTTGAAGTAAAAAAGTAAGTTGCTCTTCGTTTTCGGCCGTTATATGAATCCATTGTTTCCCCTGCTTCGAAGTAGGCAATGGTTTATCGCAAACGATCTCTTCTTTCGAATTGGGAGTGAGTATGTAATTGAATATACTTGCCATTTTCTTTCAGTCTTTTTTGAAAAATTGATTTTGGATTTCTTTTACTTCCTGAGGGATGATTTCTATATATCCCAATTTTCTGTTCTTATAAGCTCCTGCAACTTCCAAAATAATTTCTTTCATCCTGCCGTATCTGGACAACAAAACATGGATTTTTTCCTTAGGCTGAAGTTGTTTTTCCAGCTTTTGGAGAAGGGAGGAATTCATTCTCTTTCCGTTGATGGCTACGATTTCATCTTCCAATTGGAGATCGGGGACGATCCCATCGTCTTTGTGGGAGATTTTTTGGACGAACAGATTTCCGTTTTTATCTTTGGTTTTGAATCTTAGATCCGCCACCCATTCCGATTCTATCTTTTGCAGCCCGATCCATTTCAGATATTCTTCTATAGGGATTCGTTTTGCGGTCGTTAAAAGGCCGTCGAATTCCTTTTTTAAATCGACCCCTGTGGCTTCTTTTGCAGTATCGAAGAACTCTTGTTTTGTGAACCCTCTTTGTTTCTCCAGATAATATCTTTTGTACAATAGAAGCATGATGTCTCGGAAGGATTTGGTTCCGTTCGTTTCCTTGAGAAGGAAGATCACCATACACAAAACCAAAGCGGCTCCTTTCGTATAATAAGACACATTAATATTGTGGCTGTTCCCGTTTCTTTTGTAATATTTAGTCCAAGCGGTAAAGGAAGATTCTTCCAAACTCATCCAATCTTCCGCATTCGTATCATCCAAGGACAATACGTCGTTCTGAATGCGGGAGAGGTATTCTTCTTTTGTGAGAAAACCCGCAAGATATAAGAAATGGATATCGTAAAAACTGGTCACTCCTTCCGCAATCCATAGTTCTTTTGTTAGGTTGGGAGATTGATAGTCGAAGGGGCCGAGTGCGACAGGACGGATTCTTTTTACATTCCAAAGATGAAAATATTCGTGTGATAAAAGTTCCAAAAGTCTTTTGTAATCTTCATCTTCATGAATCTGATCGGGACTGAAAAAGTTGATGCTGGACGCTTTGTGTTCCAACCCGCCGTAGGCGGGTTGGCTCAAATTCAATACAAAAAGATAATAAGAATTCGGGCAGGATTCCATCCATTCGATTTGTTTGGAAGTGATCTTCTGCAGATCGGAAGCGAGTTTTTCCTTAAAAGAATAGGGGACATTGCCTTCGATCAAAAGTTCATGTTCGCATTGATCGGAGCGGAATCGAATCGATGTTTGGTTTGTCAAATGAAACGGGGAATCGTACAATTCGTCGAAATCTTCCGCCAGATAATGATGGGGACCTTCCTTTCTCAAAGAAGTGAATGTATTTGCGAAAGTATTTTCCGTTTCAAATCGAACGGAAACGGCGGTTTGCAGATTTCCTTCCGGATACAAAAACAGTGCGGAAGGATTGATAAAACCGAATTCGGAGTCCAAATAATTGGTTCGAACGGAATAATCCTCGAAAGCATAAATAATATATTCGGCAACAAATGCCTGTTTATTGTTTTTGACTTTCCATCGGTTCAGATCGATTTGTTCCGATTTGACTTCCTCTTGAGTGAGCGGGTTATAGGAAATAAATTTATGTAGATGAGTGGAGTAGTCCCGAATCATATAAGAGCCGGGAGTCCAAGCGGGAAGTGCTAAAACAGTTTCTTCCGCATCCGTCTCCATTTGCAGTCTGACTTTGAAATAATGTTTATTGAGATCTTGAATTCCAACCGTAAAGGAGCAAGTCGGTATAGACTGTTTTTTTTCTTCCGTTGGAATTCTGTTTGTTTCTTTTTCCTTACCCATCAATTCACTAGTTTTGTTTATTTTTCCCAATTTGCCAAATGTTTTCTTGACATGGATTTCTCAGAGTACTAGAAAAGGTTAGCTAAGGTATAAGCAAAGGAGGTGGTCCATTTGGATAGTAGTTGTTACAACAAAGGAATTTTGACCCGCGAGGTGGCTGGGCAATAAAAGCCTAACAGCATTCGTTGCAAAACCGACCAGTCACAATCTTTCCAAGTTCCGAAAGTTGGTCTCTTTCGGGCAAATCGCAGTCGCTTGGAAAGATTTCTCCTTCTTCTAAAGTTTGAACTTCTGGAGAACATTCCCCAGCTTCGAGCTAATGCCTGTCATGCGATTTGAATTTTCAGTCATCATCGCCGCTTGATCGGACAAAATCTGAGAACCGTTCGAGATGTTCACAGTCATATTCGCCAATTCATCCGTAGCTCTTTTCTGTTCTTCCGTAGATTGTTGTATTGCTTGGACTAAAGCGGAAATTTCTTCGATCTCAGAATAGATCTGATTCGTTTTGGATTTTTGATCTTGGATCATAGGAATGATGTTTTTCGCCTTTTCGAAAATCACCGAAACTTCCTGAGTGATCTCTCTTAATACTGAAATTAATTTCTGAACTTGAGCGCCCCCTCTATCGATGGATTCGAGAGCACCTGCGGAAAGATGGTTGATCTGCGAGACCGATTCTGCCGCTTGAGAAGCCAATTTGGAAATTTCTTCCGCAACGACTGCGAATCCTCTTCCTGATTCTCCCGCTCTTGCCGCTTCGATGGCAGCATTTAATGCAAGTAAGCTGGTTTTTTCGGATATGCTGGAAATGACTTCGGAAAATTCAGTAATTGTTTGCGATTTTTCCTGGATTTCCTCGATGGCTTGGGAAGTGAGAGAAGCCATGTTTTTTCCTTCCTCCGCCTTTTGGTTGGCACCAACCGCAATGTTTCCGAACGCCTCAACTTCTCCTGTGATGTTTTGCACTAAATCTTGGATTTTGACAAGAGAGATATGAATCGATTTCGTATTTTCCACGGCCTGTTTTACGTTTCCGTTGATGGTTTCGCTGGAAGCGTTTAATTCTTCTACTGTGGCGCTGGCCTCTTCCGAAGAAGCTGCTTGGGATTGAGCCAAATCGGAAAGTTCCAGAATCGAATTTTCCATTTGTTTCGTGGTTCCGGAAAGATCTCCTCCGGAAGTTTGCGCTACAGTGAGGATTTGTCGGATATTATCCGTCATGATACCTACGGATCGGACGAGTCTTCCCATCTCATCGTTTCTATTTTCCGTTAGGTGAGTCGTGAGGTCTCCTTTACTTGCTTTATCTGCGAAACGAAGAAGGTCTTGGAGACGGATGTCCACAAATCTGTGGAAGATCATATAATTGGCGACAACGCAGATAAAAATCCCTGCGGAACCTAAGAACAAGGAAAGCCAGAAAATGAATTCGATCTCTTTTGTGATGAGACCTAAAGGATAAGAAATGCGGATGGTCCAAGGTTTGACTCCCGCAACCAAACGAATGGGAGTGCTGATGTGGAGATAATCTCCTTCGATATAGATTCGTTTTTGATCCTCTAACATCGCCTGATTTACGTTAGGATCTAATTCGTTTTTCCATTCCACCGCTCCTTCTTCCGGATGAAATCCGTCGAAAAGAACGATTCCGTTGCTGGCAACGAATGTGATTTTTCCCTGTCCTTCGAACAGACGAATGGTTTTGAAATAAGCCTGAATGGTTTCCAGAGAGATGTCAGCTCCTGAAATCCCTATGAATTTATTTCCCTTTAACACAGGATAAACTAAAGAAACCATCATCACATCTTTTCCGTCTATTTTATAGCTAAAAGGAGGAAGAAGCTCCAGGCTTTGACTTTTTTTAGGAAGGAAATAAAATTCAGCACTTTCTTCCTCGTAACCGACCACAGGTTCTATGATGATTTTATCTCCCGATTTGACGGAATAGGGAATAAGTCTTCCCGTCCTGTCGTGATAGAGAGTGTTCTTGAAGCGTGCATCTTGTCCGTCAAATGCGTTCGGCTCGAAGATTACGTAAGTTCCCAGAATGGAATCATTGGAAGCGGTGAGCACGTTGAGAACTTTAAGAACTTCAGACCGATCCAAAATGCTTCCTTCTTCCAAAAGTTTTTTCATGATATAGGCTTCGTTCAAAGGACCGGAAAGATAGGCGCCCGCTTCCAAACTCATCTTTTCTGAGATGATTGTGAGAGTTTCTATCGCTTCCGATTTGGCATTGCGGTAAATGACGAAAGAAATCGTAGTTAGGATGATGCCGAGGGTCAGCAGAGTGAAAATAGATGTGCCTAAGGCTAACTTCTGTTTAATGGTCATAAATATATAAACTAAAGGGAAAAGTCAGAATAGAATAAATTTTTTCTCGAAAATCTCAAGAAATTTCTATACTTCCTTCCAGAAAATTCGATCAGGGAAATGACTCAATCCCAGTAAATTTCCGTCCGGATCTCTGAAGTAAAGAGTATAATCGGTCCTTCGTTCGATTCTTACCGTTTGGAAAAAAACTTCCCAATCGGGACGATCTTTTTCCTGAAAGGTGAACACAAGCGCCTTCGGGGCTTCTTTTTCTCCCGATTCGATCATAAGTAAAATATCTTCCGACCGGATCCAAACGGAGCGAAGAGATTCTCCTGTTTCCTCCTTATTTTCTCTTTCCAGGCGGCAACCGGGGATTTGGAGGTAGAATTGGGAAACGAAACGGACCGAATCGGTGCCGATGGCAATATGATGTATCATTTTTTTGTTTTCAAATCCCTTTCTTCGGGAGATTGTATCAAGAAAATACCATCCCTCGGAGTTTTTCATGAAAAAATTACTCGTTCTCGCTCTCTTTTTGGGCTTGTCTCTTACCAACTGTAAATCCAAGGTTTATACCCAAGAAGAATGCGATGCAGCTCTTTCTTCCGCTTTCGTTGCAATCGAAGAAGAAGCAAAAAAGAACCCTCAAGCAGCACCTCTTATCGCAGGTTTGCAACAAGGAAAAGTAAAAATGGTGGAGCAGTGCATGGAAGGTAAATTTGACCCGAATTGCATTAAAAATGCTCCTGGTCTAACAGGCATTATGGGTTGCGTTCGCAAATAATCCGATCTTTGCCGAAAGTGGCCTAGGAAGCTAGGTCACTTTTTCTCCCATCCTTCCTCTTCCAACATAAATCCTTCCGGTTCCAAATAACATCCATGCAATCGATACGGACCGTCTTCGTAAAAGAAGATCTTCTGTGCATATTGTTTTCCCTGTGCCAAACATCTTTTGCATAGGAAAGGTAAAATCGCCCAATCTTCACATTCTTCCGGACGAAATGCAGGCCAAACTCTAAGAAGAGGTTTGGAAATTTCTTTTTCCGTTGCGATCAGGATCGAACCGTTTAGAAACAACAAAACCGAAAACAGAAGTGCAGCTTTCATTCAAATTAAGTATCGGGGAATTTGCGCATTTCCAGGATGGAAGAATGAAACGATTCTTCCAAGGAAGTGAAAAAGAATGGACCGGGGCAGCTTTGGTTTTGGTGGGAGCTCTTCTTTTTTCCGCAAAAGCGGTGGTGGTTAAATTGACCTACCAATACCCTTTGGGGGCGCTCACTTCTCTTTTCTTCCGAATGCTTTTCGCCTTTCCTTTTTTGGTTTGGATGGCCTATTCCGAAGGGAAAAAAGAGGGCCCTTCTTCTTTGTCTCGTAAGGAATGGTTTTCCGTCATTTTGATGGGAGTGGTGGGTTATTATCTGGCGAGCCTTTTCGATTTCGTGGGTCTGCAATACATCTCCGCAGGATTAGAAAGGATCATCCTGTTTATTTATCCTACCCTTGTGGTAATTCTTTCCTTCCTCTTTTTGAAAAAGAAAATTTATGCAACGGAAGTGTTTTCTCTTCTTCTGACTTATACTGGCGTGGGAATCGCCTTCAGTCAGGATATGAAATCATCTAACACTGAAAATGTGGCTTTAGGAGGGTTTTATATTTTGCTCTCTGCTTTGACCTATGCGATTTATTTGATGGGAAGCGGTTCCCTCATTCCTAAGTTAGGTGCTAAAAGATACACTGCTTGGGCTTTGGCCATTTCTTCCGTAGCGGTCTTCCTTCATTTTTTGATTTTAGGAAACTGGGAAGAATTAGTACAACCGCTAGGTTTTTATTTTTTAGCTTTTTTTATGGGGACAGTGAACACGGTTCTACCTGCGATTTTTGTTTCGGAAGGAATCAAAAGAGTTGGCTCTAAAGCAGCTGCGATCATCGGATCAGTCGGACCTATGTCAACTTTGTTCCTTGCTTACTGGTTTTTGGACGAAAAGATCACATTATTCCACACAATTGGCACGATTTTCGTCCTAATCGGTGTATTTTGGATCAGTTCTCGAAAAAAAGAAAAACTCCAGGATGTTTAGGAAAGAAATTATTCTTTCAATTGTTGATCGAATGTAGAGGATACTGTAGTGGAAAATATGAAACGGATTGTCATTTCACTCTTTTTTGTTTTCGGGTTTATCATTTCGAACCAAGAGCTTTCTGCTCAATTTACTTGTGAAGGTAGAGTTTGTTCCTATCTTCCTTCCAATATCACTAGTCCTTTCAACGATACTTATGCGAAATTTCAAACTCAATATTTGAATGAAGTGATGAAGACAAATACGGAAGCGGGCTTCCTTGCCAACATCGGAGCCAGCAATATAGGAACCGGAACCGTAAGACGCATTCAAATCGGAGCCAGCCTTTCTGCAGCGGGTTATAAAAAAGACGACATTCAAATCACAGGTACGGATTTAACACTCCCCAAACTTCCCAACGTGGGAGGATCCGTCGTTCCTTCCATCACCTTGGATATCAATCCCGGTTGGCTGCTTGGTTTTGACGACAGACATTGGTCCAGAAGATTCGGAATCTTTTTGCACGGAATGAATGTTGCAGTCAGCAAAAACCAATTGGAATCTCTCTCGAATAACAAGAATTATGAGGGAAGGATCACTGTTAAAAGTTACGGAGGGATGCTTCGTTACCAATTGGTGGAAAAAACGGGATTCTTACAAAACCTTTTCACTTGGGAAGGGATCAACATAGGTGCGGGACACCATGTTATGGATGAAAGATTCTCACTCAGTTACCTGGAAGGAAAAGCCGCCACGATCGAAATGAAAGGTGTTTCCGGGAAATGGGGCGGGGATACTAACTTCCATTATAATACGAAAGTGAGAACCACGAATGTGGACGTTCGAACAGGGATCGGTCTTTTCTGGGTCGCCAATCTAATCGTAGGTGGTGGGTACAGTTGGAACTCTGGAGACAGTGAAATTTCGCTCAGTAGAACAGGGCCTCTGCTTGTGAATACAAGTTTGGCAAACATAGTGGATATTCCCAGAGAATACCAAAGCCAAATCGATCCTGCACTTCTTTCCCAATCCCAATCGGGAGTCTTGGGACTGACGGTAAGCGGCAATGCAAGTTCCAAAAGAAAAATCGGCTATGGAGTCGTAGGATTGGAATTGGACATTTATCTAGTAAAAGTCGTTACAGAAGTGATCTACGGTGGTAAGGACTTGTACTCAGGGAATGTAGGAGTAAAACTCTCTTTTTAAACATTCTAAACAAAAATCAAACGGATTCGTAATTCGTTTTCTCAAAATTCCCTTTCCGAGAACTAGGAATGATCGGAAAGTGGAATCACCACCATGTTTAAAACCTTTTCCAGACGTTTTTTCATCTCTACCGAAATCATCAATTTAGTCTTTCTGATTCCTTTTGCATTTTGGTTTGTGGTTTCTTTTATCGATCCTACACCTAATCAACTTAAGGCGATCATAGGAGGGGCGATTGCATCGTTTATTGTCGCTCAGATCCTTCAAATTTTAGTTTCTATCCAATTAAAACCGATTCAATTGTATTTGGATTTGAGAGATAAAAAAGAACCTTTCTCTCATGAAGTTTATGGCGCCGCAAGAAACCGTCTGGCATCTCTTCCGAAACGAGTCGCTCTCATAGGATTTATCCGATGGACTGTTTCCTCATCCGTTGCATCCATTCCTTTTTATCTTTCTTCAGAAACTTCCGTCTCTCAAACTTTGAATTTCGCAGGGATCGTTCTATTTGTTGCGATACTCAGCATTCTCATTTCTTTTATTTCCGCAACCATCAATACTCGATTCCTCTTTCAAGAAGGAGTTTTTCATACACCTTACGACTATAAGGGGGAACATTCCTACCAAAGTTTAAAAACTTCCCTTCCTATCGTGATTTCTTCTTTGTTTCAATTGTTGTTGATCGGTCTTGTGCTTATCAGCTTCAACTCCATGAAGTCCGCAATCGATGTTTCTTATAAAAACCAACTTTATAATATTAACTTAAACAATTCCGTACATGTGTCTCGTTTTTTCAAAGCAAGAGAAGACTCTATCTTGAATTTTACGAAGAACCCGAAAATCAAAAAACTTGCCGAGTCCAAAAATTGGAAAGAAATGTCTTCCGAATTAGAGAGAGTGTATACGGATCCTTCCGGGTTTTATGAGAATGCATTTGTTGCTTCCGCAGAAGCTCCTTATCCTGTTGTGGCGACTGGAATTGCCAGCGGACAGAGTTTGGGGATTCGATTGGATCGCGAAGATTCTCATGAGAATGTGAAACAAGCATTAAGCGGAAAACTCCATTTCAGTCCTACTTTTCCCTCTCCTTTGGACGGAAGTTCGGTAGTTTTGGTGACTGCTCCTATTTTTTCCGAGTCCGGGAAAATCATCGCAATCGCAGGGTTTCCTTTTTTAGTTGGGGACTACGTAAAACAATCCGTAGGCGAATTGAAATTGGGAGTGAACGGTTATTCCTTTATTTTGGATCGCAATATGGTTTCTATCTGGCATCCGAACCCTAAATACACTTTGTTTGATTTTTCCAAAGTGGACATAGGCGGAGAAATCGCCAAAAAAGAGCCTGAAACTTTGATTCGTTACCAATGGGATGGTGCCGCAAAAGGTATGTTAGTTCGTTACAATGAAGACTACCAATTTTATTTCGCCACAACTCTAGGGGTCGATGATATTGAAAAGGTAGCTGTCCGCTCTTTGATCAATCTAAGCATCATCTCTATGGTCAGCTCCATACTGATCAATTTATTCGTTATTTTCATTTTGAGATCCAGGTTGGCCGGTTTGGATTCCGTAGGAGCCATACTCGGTAGGCTGCAAAAAGGAGATCTTACTACCAAAGCGAACATCGATGCGATGGATGAATTCGGAAAGATGCAGGAAGGTCTGAACGATACCATTGATCAGATTTCAGACGTAGTAGGTTCCAATCAATTGTTCTCGGAAGATCTTGCTTCTTCCGCAGAAGAAATGTCCATTTCCTTGGGAAGTCTTTCTGCAAATGCTCAAACACAAGCTGCGGCGGCGGAAGAAATTTCCGCATCCATCGAAGAAATCTCAGCCGCAGTACAGAACGTAGACGGTCAAGCGGAGAATCAATTCCAGAAAGTGGAATTTCTGAAAAAACAGATGTCCGAACTCTCTCATATCATAGAGTCGATGAACAAACAAGCGGTTCGAGCTTCTTCCGATGTGAAAGATATTACGGATGAAGCGAAAGCAGGGCAAACTTCGCTCGATTCCATGAGAAACAGCATCAGCAAAATCAGCAACAGTTCCCAAGAGATAGGAAGCGTGATCGAGATCATCAATAATATCTCCGAGCAAATCAACTTGCTTGCGTTAAATGCCGCCATCGAAGCTGCAAGAGCAGGTACTTACGGAAGAGGTTTTGCAGTGGTTGCCGACGAAATCGGAAAGCTGGCGGATAAAACGGCAACATCGATCAAAGACATAGACGAACTCATCCAGGCCAACGAAAAAGAAATCAATAATGGAACCGAAACGATAGAAACTACTATCTCCTTGATTCAAAGAATCATCCAGGGAGTGAACAGCTTCCATCAGATGACGGAATCCATCGAAACGAATACGAAAGAACAATTGGTGATCAATAATAAAGTGAGTGATGAGGTGGAGAAGGTCAATCAGATCAGTCGAGGAATTAAGTTATCGATGGAAGAACAAAAGAATGCGATCGGAGAGGTGGCACAGGCGATTTTCAGCATCAACGATTTGACTCAATCCACCGCAGCCGGACTGGAAGAGATGACCGCCACATCGAACGGGATTGCCAACCTAGCCGAGACCTTGAAGAAAAAAATCAATTTCTTTAAATTGAATCATACTGTCTCTCTGCCTAAAAGATAAACCGGGTCCGTCCGGAGCAGGGAAATCTCTTCTCACTCCGGGGGTTCTCTTTCGGTTTTAAATGTTGCCTGCCGAATCAGAATCGTTCAATTTGACCTCAGGTCATTGGACATGAAATTATTCAAACGATACAATCGGCAGCTTCTTTTTGCCTCGCAAGGGCTTTCTTTGGGACTCATCGTTCCCATTGGTGTTGCGATCACTTATCTCTTATTGGAACTTAGGCCCAAACAACTCAGCTCTTTTTTGATTTCCGTATTGGTTGCCAGCGTAGCCAGCCAAATCATTAATTTTCTAATCGTTCCCAAGAGAATCAAACAGATCAAAAACTATTTGGTGAGAAAGGAATCGGGAGAAGTCATTTCTCCCGAAGATTATCTTTTCGCTTGGAATACAGTGACGAAACTTCCTTTCATTTCCGCCTTTGCCGGGGCTTTGCAATGGATTTTGGCATCTGCCATCATATTAGTTCCTTTTTATATGCTGGAAGATACGACAAAAACCCAGTCATTTTATTTGGAAAACATACTTATCTTTTTAGCACTTTTGAATGTGATTTCCTCCTACGTATTTTTGGAAAACGCTTCACATTTTTTATTGAGAGAAGGCGCCTTCGATAAGGAATTCACACCTAAGGAAGATCCTTTTTACAGAAGATTGGGAACAACGATTCCGATCATGTTTTCTATCGCTATCATATTGTTAAGCGATGTATATATGATGGTATCTTTTAAGATCAATGCCAACGCATTGGAGAAGGCATATTCGAACCAATTAGGAAACTTCAATTCCAGCAACGAAGCGGCCATGGACGTTATGTTCAATGCGGTGGAATCTAATATTCAGGAATTCGCATCCAGGCCTGAGGTCAAAGAAGCAATTCTTTCCGGTAAATATGACCGCCTGACGCCTGCTTTAAGAAAGATTTTGGAAGTCCCCTCCAGTTTTTTGGAAAACACTTATGTGGCGAGTATGGAAGAGGGGTATCCCATTGTAGCTTCCGGCTCTGTCAATCGGGACGGATTGGGATTTAAATTGTCTACGAATCCTGTTTTGAAAGAAAATTTGGCCAGTGCCCTCGCAGGCAAAACACATTTCGGAGTCGCCGAAATTTCTCCTGTCACCAAAAAGATAGTGATCTTTATTTCCACACCCGTTTTGGATGAGAAAGGAAAAACCATAGGAATTGTAGGGTTCCCTTTTCTGATCGGAGAGGCGATGCAGTCTCTTCTAAAAAGCGTAAAAATCGGTAACACTGGTTATTCGTTTATGATGGATCGAGCGAATCGTATGGTTTGGCATCCGAATCCTAAATATCTGATGATGGATTTATCCGATTCCGATTTTGAAAAAAGAGCCGATGAGGCGGGGGAGAACGGTTCTATAGAAAACGACTGGGAAGGTTCCATTTTCCTCATCCGTAAAAAAACAAACCAGAAACACGGATTTCAATTCTATTCCACAATCGATTTGAATGAAATCGAACAGGAATGTTACGATGCTTTGGATGACCTGATGTACTTAAGTATTACGGGAGCTTTGGTCATCGCTTTTTTTATGTATTTTCTATTCTATATCCGTTTTAAGCCCATCCGTGCCATAGAACTTGCGTTAGGGAAAATGGATCAAGGAGACTTAAGGGAAAAGGCGTTTTTAGAATCCGCAGACGAATTCGGAAAACTGGTCCAAGGGCTCAATCGTACGATCGGGCATGTGGCGGAAGTCGTTTCCGTCAATCAGGCGATTTCTGACGATATGGCAGCTTCCGCAGAAGAGATGTCCATCGCTTTGAATAATTTGTCTTCCAATGCTCAAACACAAGCTGCGGCAGCGGAAGAAATTTCCGCATCCATCGAAGAAATCTCAGCCGCAGTACAGAACGTAGACGGTCAAGCGGAGAATCAATTCCAGAAAGTGGAATTTCTGAAAAAACAAATGTCCGAATTGTCCCGCATCATAGAATCAATGAACGCTCAAGTAGGTAAAGCTTCATCCGAAGTGAAACATATCACGGATGAAGCGAAATCAGGGCAAACTTCACTCGATTCCATGAGAAACAGCATCAGCAAAATCAGCAACAGTTCCCAAGAGATAGGAAGCGTGATCGAGATCATCAATAATATCTCCGAGCAAATCAACTTGCTTGCGTTAAATGCCGCCATAGAAGCTGCGAGAGCAGGTACTTACGGAAGAGGTTTTGCAGTGGTTGCCGACGAAATCGGAAAGCTGGCGGATAAAACGGCAACATCGATCAAAGACATAGACGAACTCATCCAGGCCAACGAAAAAGAAATCAATAATGGAACCGAAACGATAGAAACTACTATCTCCTTGATTCAAAGAATCATCCAGGGAGTGAACAGTTTCCATCAGATGACGGAATCCATCGAAACGAATACGAAAGAACAATTGGTGATCAATAATAAAGTGAGTGATGAGGTGGAGAAGGTCAATCAGATCAGTAAAGGGATCAAACTTTCGATGGAAGAACAGAAGAATGCGATCGGAGAGGTGGCACAGGCGATTTTCAGCATCAACGATTTGACTCAATCCACCGCAGCCGGACTGGAAGAGATGACCGCCACGTCGAACGGGATTGCCAACCTAGCCGAGACTTTGAAAAAGAAGATCAATTTCTTTAAAATCAAAGTCAAAGCTTGAGAAATAATTTCTTGACTGTCCGTAAAAAAGAAGAACACTAATCTGCTTATGAAGTTCTTAAAATACTTTCTGATCGGACTGACCGCCTTGATCGTCTTATGCTTGTCTGCCGGTATTTTTCTGCCTACAGAAATGACTCTTTCCCGCACAATCGTAGTCATCGCTCCTCAGGATAAAATTTTTGACCTTATCAATGATTTGGAAAAAGCCCAGCTCTGGTCTCCTTGGAGATCGCAAGATCCTGATATGAAAATTACTTTCGGGGAGAAAAAAGCAGGATTAGGCGCTGTTTATCATTGGGAAAGTGAAACATTAGAAGCGGGTTCCATGACCATCACCAAATCCTTGCCTTTCAGTGAAATTCAGGCACACCTGGATTTTGGGGAGATGGGGCAGGCGGAATCAGGATTTTATCTGAAACCTGACGGAAAAGGTGGAGTTGCAGTTACTTGGGACTACAGAGGAAAGGCGGAAAGTTATTTTGATCGTTATTTCGGTCTAGTGATCGATGCACTTTTAGGGCCGGATTACGAAAAAGGCCTCTCCAAATTGAAGGCAGTCGCAGAAGAATAATTCAGAAAACGGTTGCCCGAAAAGAGATATCAAGATTTCTTGATATCTAGATATCTCTTTTATGAACCTCAGCACCCTTCGTCCTCCCCATTTTGCCGATTCCAGGCAGGTTTTGACTGCTTTGAAGGCAGTTTCAGACGAAACCAGGGTGCGTATCCTCCATATTCTGAGTTTCGGAGCCTTCTCCGTCAATGAAGTGGTGGATATTCTGGAGATGGGGCAATCTCGTATTTCCAGACATCTTAAGATTTTAACCGATGCCGGTTTGATTTCTTCCCGAAGAGAAGGTTCTTTGGTTTATTCCTATCTTCCTCAATCCGTTTCCTTCTCTGACGAATCTCAAAATTTGGCATTCCCTTCGGAACTCACTTCTCTCATTCTTTCTTATAAGGAAGAACTACCGGAAAGGGAAAAAGATCAGAAAATGGTCAGTTATATTTTGGAGAATCGGGAGAGAAAGTCCAAGGGCTTTTTCGATAGAGTGGCGGAGAATTGGGAATCCCTTCAGGAAGAGATTCTGAATCCTAAATTGTACCGCTCTTGGATTTTGGATCAACTTCCATCTAATAGTCAACAGATTATGGATCTGGGCTGCGGTCCGGGAGGATTAATTCCCTACATCCTACCGAAGGCCAAACGAGTGATAGGTGTCGATTCTTCTACGAATATGATCGATACCGCTTTGGCCGTTTACGGAAATAATCCGAGTGTTCAATTGATTCAGGCTCAATTGGAATCACTCCCGATCGAAAATGAAGCCTGCGAAGCGGTGGTAGGGTCTATGGTGATGCATCATATTTCTCATCCACCTGCAGTTTTGGAAGAGATCCATCGGGTTTTAAAACCGAACGGAGTCTTCTGTTTTGTGGATTTATTAAAACATAATCATGAAATGATGCGAGATAATTTTGCGGATTTATGGTTGGGGTTCGATCCCGATCTGCTCGAGTCTTGGATGACGAACTCGGGTTTTGTGATCGAATCTCAAAGCGAAATTCAAACCGAATCAGTTTTCAAAATTTTAACAATCAAAGCAAGGAAAAAAGGAGGACTGAATGTCCACAGCAACTAGCACACAAAATCTCCCTTACAAAGTGAAAGATATCTCTCTCGCGGATTGGGGAAGAGAAGAAATCATTTTGGCAGAAAAAGAAATGCCAGGTCTAATGGCTCTTCGTGAAGAATTCGGAAAAACTAAACCTTTGAAAGGTGCACGTATCGCAGGTTCATTGCACATGACCATCCAAACTGCGGTTCTTATCGAAACATTGATCGAGTTAGGTGCCGAAATTCGTTGGTCTTCTTGCAATATCTTCTCAACACAAGATCATGCAGCGGCTGCGATCGCTAAAGCAGGAATTCCTGTGTTCGCTTGGAAAGGCGAAACGGAAGAAGAATACTGGTGGTGTATAGAACAAACCGTTTTCTTCGGAGATAAAGGACCTAACATGATCCTTGATGACGGAGGAGATTTGACTCACTACGTTCACGATAAATACCCGCAATTTCTTGCAGAAATCAAAGGTGTTTCCGAAGAAACAACTACAGGCGTAAACGCTCTTTATAAAAAATTGAAAACGGGAGAATTGAAACTTCCTGCCATCAACGTAAACGATTCCGTTACAAAATCCAAATTCGACAACCTTTACGGATGCCGTGAGTCTCTTGCAGACGGTATCAAAAGAGCAACTGATGTTATGTTGGCCGGTAAAGTTGCTCTTGTTTGCGGATACGGAGACGTAGGAAAAGGCTCTGCCGCTTCTTTGCGTAACTTCGGTGCTAGAGTGATCGTAACTGAAATCGATCCTATCTGCGCTTTGCAGGCTGTGATGGAAGGTTATCAAGTTCTTAGAGTAGAAGACATCATCGAAAATGCCGATTTAGTTGTGACTGCAACAGGAAACGACGACATCATCACTTTGGAACACATGAAGAGCATGAAAGACGGAGCGATTCTTTGTAACATCGGTCACTTCGATACTGAAATCCAAATGTCTCGTTTGAACTCCGAAAAAGGCGTAACTAAAAAAGAAATCAAACCTCAAGTAGACAAATATACTTTCCCTAACGGAAGATCGATCATCGTTCTTGCAGAAGGTAGATTGGTAAACTTAGGTTGTGCTACAGGTCACCCTTCTTTCGTAATGTCAACTTCTTTCACAAACCAAGTATTGGCTCAAATCGAACTTTGGACCAACAAATACGAAATAGGTGTCTACAGACTTCCTAAAAAATTGGATGAGAAAGTTGCTGCTCTTCACTTGGAACAGTTAGGTGTAAGACTGACGAAACTCAATGCGAAACAAGCAGAATACATTGCAGTACCGATCGAAGGTCCATACAAACCGGAACACTATCGTTACTAAAAAATAAATCCCGTCTGGTAAATGTCAGGCGGGGACACCTATCTTTTAAGGAGAAATTCATGGCCTACGTAGTTACAGAAGCTTGTGTCGATTGCAAATACACCAGCTGTGCCGCTGTTTGCCCTGTGGAAGCTTTCCATGAGGCACCGGACACTCTCTATATCGATCCGGATACGTGTATTGACTGTAATGCATGTCAATACGAATGTCCTATCGATGCTATTTTCCCCGATTATGACGTTCCTGAAAAATTTAAAGAGTCGATCGCCATCAATCAGAAAGAAGCAACCAAGTATCCAGTGATTGTGAATACAAAACCCCCTCTCAAGGGACCTAAATGTTCTGATCCAAGCAAGTAACCATCTTATTTCACGAGAGACTTTCTCTCTCGTGAACTTTTTCCTTGAAATAATTATCTAATATATAAGTAAACATTATGAAATTTGAATATACCAACCCTGCCGGCAATCGAATCGTCCAACTTTTGAAAGAAAAAATTTTGGTTTTGGACGGTGCGATGGGAACCATGATCCAAAGACATTCCCTTCAGGAAGAGGACTTCAGAGGGGAGAGGTTTAAGGATTGGTCTCTTTCCGTAAAAGGAAACAATGATATGCTGGCGATGACAAGACCGGACATCATCGAAGGGGTGCATCTGGAGTATTTGGAAGCAGGTGCGGATATCATCGAAACGAATACCTTTAGTTCCAATTCCGTTTCCCAAGCGGATTATAAAATGGAATCCGTCGTAAGGGATTTGAATCTTGCCGCAGTGGAATGTGCCAAAAAAGCGGTTCAAAAATTCAAAGACAAAACGGGCAAACAAGATGTTTTCATCGCAGGTTCGATCGGACCTACGGTCAAAACTGCGTCCCTTTCGCCGGATGTGAATAATCCTGCATTTCGCGCTGTCACATTTGACGAGTTAGTTGATAGTTTTTACGAACAAATTTCCGCATTGATAGACGGGGGAGTCGACTTACTTCTTCCTGAAACCAATATCGATACTTTGAACTTAAAGGCATGTATCTTTGCGATCGACAAGATCTTCGAAGAAAGAAACATCCGCATTCCCGTTATTTTATCCGTAACCATTACGGATGCTTCCGGAAGAACTCTTTCCGGGCAAACGGGAGAAGCTTTTTATATTTCCGTAAAACATGCAAAACCTCTCGCAGTGGGAATCAATTGTGCGTTAGGTGCAGGAGAGATGAGACCCTATATCGCAGAACTTGCGAGAGTGGCGGATTGTTATGTTTCTTGTTATCCGAATGCCGGTCTTCCGAATGCTTTCGGAGGTTACGACCAAACTCCTGCGGAATTCGGCTCTTGGATGGAGAATTTCGGGGAAGCAGGTTTTCTCAATATCGTGGGTGGGTGCTGCGGAACCACTCCGGACCATATCAAAGCGGCTGCAAATGCGGTATCGAAACTTCCTCCCAGACAACTCATCGTGCAACCTGCGTTAGGAAGACTTTCCGGTTTGGAACCTTTGATTCTTACGAAAGAGCAAGGTTTCATCAATGTAGGAGAGAGAACAAACGTTACCGGATCTCCTAAATTCAAAAAACTGATTTTAGAAGGCAATTTCGAAGAGGCAGTGCAAGTGGCTTTGCAGCAAGTACAGGCGGGTGCGAACGTAATTGATATCAATTTCGATGAAGCCCTTCTCGACGGGGAAGGCTCCATGACCAAGTTCCTCAACTTGATCGCAGGAGAACCGGAAATCGCAAAAGTTCCTTTTATGATCGACTCTTCCAAATGGTCCGTATTGGAAGCCGGTTTGAAATGTGTTCAGGGTAAACCCATCGTAAACTCTATCTCTTTGAAAGAAGGAGAAGAGGTGTTTCTGAAACATGCGAGAACCATACAAAGATTCGGTGCTTCCGCCATCGTGATGGCTTTCGATGAACAAGGACAAGCTGCGACAAAAGAGGATAAAGTTCGCATCTGTAAAAGAGCATACGATCTTCTTATTTCCAAATTGGATTTCGATCCTAACGATATCATTTTCGATCCGAACATTTTGACCGTTGCTACAGGGATCGAAGAACATAACAACTATGCCGTCGATTTTATCGAAGCGACTAGAGAAATCAAAAAGGTTTGTCCAGGTGCGAAAGTTTCCGGCGGTTTGAGCAATATCTCATTCTCTTTCAGAGGGAACAATCCTGTGAGAGAAGCGATGCACTCCGCATTTTTATACCATGCCATCCAAGCGGGAATGGATATGGCCATCGTGAATGCAGGGATGTTGGAAGTGTACGAAGAGATCCCTAAAGATCTTCTGGAACTCATAGAAGATGTGCTTCTCAACAGAAGATCTGATGCTACGGAAAGACTGATCGATGCGGCAGCTTCCTTTCATGGAGAAGCTAAAGTCCAAAAGAAAGACGATGCTTGGAGATCTCAAACCGTAGAAGAACGTTTAACATATGCTCTAGTAAAAGGAATCGATGAATTCGTTACGCAAGACACGGAAGAGGCTCGTAAAAGTTTTGCGAAACCTCTAGAGGTGATCGAAGGTCCTCTCATGAACGGAATGAAAGTCGTGGGAGAACTTTTCGGTGCAGGAAAGATGTTTCTTCCTCAGGTAGTGAAGAGTGCTCGTGTAATGAAAAAAGCTGTGGCCTATCTTCTTCCTTTTATGGAGGAAGAAAAGAAAAATCAAAAAGACGAATCCGCTCAATCCAAGTTCCTCATCGCCACTGTGAAGGGAGACGTACACGATATCGGTAAAAACATCGTGGGTGTCGTGCTTGCATGTAATAATTATGAAGTGATCGATTTAGGAGTGATGGTTCCTGCGGAAAAGATTTTGGAAACTGCGAAGAAGGAAAAGGTAAAAGCGATCGGATTGTCCGGACTTATCACTCCTTCTTTGGATGAGATGGTGCATGTTGCCAAAGAGATGGAAAGACAAGGTTTCCAAGTTCCTCTTTTGATCGGAGGGGCGACTACTTCTCCTGCGCATACCGCAGTTAAAATAGCGGAACAATATTCTCATCCTGTCCTTCATGTTTTGGACGCCTCTAGAGTAGTGAACGTAATGAACGGGGTTTTGAATCCTGCCACTACGGAAGTCTATATGGCGAATGTCAGAGAAGACCAAGCGAGGATTCGAGAAGAGTTTTACTCCAGAGAAAGTGAAAGAAATCTTTTGACCTTCTCCGATGCGATTGCGAATAAAACCAAAATCGATTGGCCGAATTATTCTCCGCCTAAACCTTCTTTTACGGGAGTGAAAACAATTACGGATGTGACTTTGGAACAATTGGTTCCTTACATCGATTGGTCTCCTTTCTTTTTAGCTTGGGAATTGAAGGGACGTTTCCCTCAGATTTTGAAAGATCCTGTGGTTGGTAAAGAAGCCACTCAGCTTTACAACGATGCGACTGCGATGCTTCAGAATATGCTTTCCGACAAACGACTGGCTCCTAAGGCAGTTGTAGGTGTTTTCCCTGCGAAGGCAGTGGGAGAGACTGTGGAAGTGTACGAGGATGAGGCGAAAACGAAACTTTTACAGAAATTCCCTATGCTTCGTCAGCAAACCACAAAACTTCCAGGACAACCTAATTATAGTTTAGTGGATTTTATCTCTCCGGAAGAATTTTCCAAAGAAGATTATCTAGGCTTTTTCGCCGTAACGACCGGACATGGAATCGATGAAATCGCGAAAGCTTACGAAGCAAAACAAGACGATTACAATTCGATCTTGGTTAAAGCTCTGGCGGATCGTTTTGCAGAGGCGTTTGCGGAATACATGCACCATTGGATGAGAGTAGAATGGGGTTTCGGAAAAACGGAAAATCTTTCCAACGAAGATTTGATCCGAGAGAAATACCAAGGGATTCGTCCTGCTCCGGGATATCCTGCCTGCCCGGATCATACGGAAAAACCGAAGATTTGGGATCTGCTCCAAGTGGAAAAAAATACGGGCATCATCTTGACGGAAAGCTGCGCTATGTGGCCTGCGAGTTCCGTAAGCGGTTATTATTTTTCTCATCCGGAATCCAAATACTTTGCGATCGGAAAGATGAATGAGGATCAAATCAACGATTATGTGGAGAGAAAACAAATGCCTAAATCGGAAATCGAAAGATGGCTCTCTCCTTATTTGAATTATGATCCTTCCAAAAGACCGGTGAATGCAGGTTAAATGAAATGATTTTCCTTGATGGTGGAGTTTGATTCGGTATGGGCGAAGATCATACGATAAAGGCACATCAGCATGGATGGAATTCTGTCGCTAAAATTAAGTTAAGCGACGGATTCCCTTTTCATCCCAAACTTTCTTCTTGGTTCAGTGACTACAGCAAAATCCCCGCTTCCACGGAAATAGAAGTGTTAGAAGTGAGCTGTGGAGAGGCAAGTTGTCCCACGGAAGAGACTTTATTCGTTTGGGAAGAAAGCGGATTCGGCAGAAGGGAATTTCGGATCTCACGCAAAAAAGAAAAAATTTCCAAAATGGATATGGATTTGTCTTGGAAAAAATTTAGTTCTTAATCTTCTCTATTTTAGAATCTTTTCGCTTATTGAAAATAATAATGAATAAATTACTTGACTTCGGCAAGTGATTTATTCATTTTCCAATGATAATTGGAATATTTTAATTTTCTAAAATAAGGCTTTTTGCGTATTCTGATTCTAAACTTAAAAACGAGTCAATTTTCTTATGAGATATTCTATTTATTTAATTCTGCTGTTTTGTTTTAGCTGTACTATCTTTCAGACGATAAAAGTTCCTGAAGATAAAATCGGTAAACTTTCCGACTCTAACACAAAGCTAAAAATAGCTCTCGTTGGTTTTTATCCTGTTACCGTATCTTATCGATACGAGGGAAGATATTTCATTTCTACTGCAAGTCTTGATTATGATCATCCGATGAAAGATGCATTTCCCATAGGTCAACCTGTGGAACAAATTCCTACTAGTTCCATTGATTCAACGATACCAGCCGCTAGATGTTATCTTTTTGTTTCGAATTATCTAGAACTTGTGAAGAAGACAGGTATCACTGAGTTAAATAAAGTGGTTGATTTTGACATAACTTCGGACAAAGAAGAGTTGGATAAAACGAAATGTTTAGTTAAAAAGAGAGATGTAGACTATTATATTGTAGGAATAAACGGTCCTTCTTTTCGCAATAATAGAACTGGAATCCGATTACTTTTTAATTTGCTACTATCGGTATCTACAGCTTTTACTTTTCCTATATTTGAAAAATGCGAAGCATATTCTATTTTTATGATTTATGATTCTAAGCTTAATTTGATTAAAACTGTCAAGTATGATAAGGATATGACTGCTATTGCCAGTTGGTGGTCGATTCTTCTCACTTTTGGTGAAAACTATAACACTAATTATAAAGATTCTCTCAAGCAGTCACAAGAGAATATGATTCGCGAGTTTCAGGTGGATTTTCTTGAAACAAATAAATAAGCCGAACTTCTTATATGGTTTTGCGTGGGGTAAATCCAGTTCCCTTAATTCGAAGATTTAACAGGGATAAAGTATTTTAGACCCAAGTTCCCTTGCACTTCCGGAGACCAAAGCTCGTCCAAGGTGCGGTTTGCTTCTCTTGAATTGATAGGCACTTTGACCATACCTTCGAACACCAAATTGCTGTTAGAAACACTGATTCCGGGAGTCACATAGATTTGACGGCCTACGAAATTGGTTTTAGCAGGATCTTGTACTTTGAGGGCTGTGTTGAACTGTTTGGAAAAAGAATCTGCATCAAACCTATGTATTTCGGACAATTGTAAAAACAATTCCCATCTTGAGTTCTTCAAATAAGAAAAAATATTTCGATTTAGGCGGTACTTCAATCTCATTTTGGTTTCCGCAACATCTACATAGGCAAGTCCACCCTGACCGAGGGACATTCCGAAACTCAATCCCATATCGAAACTGAATCCCCGTCTATAGCTGACATAAGTTACGTTAGGTTGGTAAGAAAGAAGAGCCGCATTCGGACGAGAATGGGCGAAATCAAAATTCCCTTCGGGGTTTCTGTTCGGATAAGCAGTCGAAAATGGAATGATCGGGGAAAAAACCTGCACTTTAGAAAGAGGATCGGTAAATAAATGAGGAGTAGGTTGAGGAGAAGGGCGTCCCAATTCCAATTCGGCAGGGAAAGCGAAGGGGATCGAAAGAACTTTCAAATCATTTCGGTTAGGTGCCGAGTTCACTTCGAACAAACTGGGTCTGGGATCCGTAAAGGAATAGCTGGAAAAAAAAGGAAGGCCCTGAGAAAAGATGGCAATCGTCATTCCAGGCAAGAGCACCAGAGCAATTATGAATTTATTTACCATCTATAGGGAATCACACTTAAAATTCCTATAATTGCAATGAAATTTGCTTTCTTGTTCCCGTTTTTTTGCTATAAAAATCCTGAATGAACCAAAACGACACGAAAGTAGAACAATTCGGGGAATGTATTTATCCGAACCCTGCCGGTTACGATTACTGGACGGAAGAAAGTTCCGTCGTCCTTTTCCAAACTATTTTTTCAGGTCAAAAAGAGGCTTTGGATACTGTCTCCAACAGCCCCGTTTTTTTCGAACAAGCAGGCCCTAGGGAAAAGATTTATTTCCAACCTCAGGAAGTGACTGCCGGCATCGTGACTTGCGGAGGGCTTTGCCCCGGGATCAACGATGTCATTCGTGCCCTCGTGATGGAACTTCATTACAGATACAAAGTGCCTAGAATCTTGGGTTTTCCTTTCGGATACGAAGGATTGGTCAAAAAATCGGGACATCGACCGGTGGAGCTGACGCCAGATAAGGTGGCTCATATTATGAATTTCGGGGGATCCATTTTGGGTTCCTCTCGAGGGAACCAATCCATCAACGATATGGTAGACACCTTATGTCTGTACGGTGTAAAGATGTTGTTTTGCATCGGAGGAGACGGAACTCTTCGAGGCGCTCAGGCGATCCAAGAAGAAGTCAAAAAACGAAAAGAAGACATCTCCATCATAGGCATTCCCAAAACGATCGACAACGACATCAATTATGTCCAAAAAACATTCGGATTCTCGACTGCTTTCAGTAAGGCGGTAGAAGCGGTGAACTGCGCTCACGAAGAAGCTAAGGGAGCACCGAATGGAATCGGTTTGGTCAAACTGATGGGACGTCACTCTGGATTCATCGCGGTGAATGCGGCACTTGCTTCTAAAAACGTAAACTTTGTTCTCATCCCCGAATCGGATTTTGATTTGGAAGGGAAGGGTGCTTTTTTTCCCACTCTGAAAGATCGAATCCAAAAGAGGGGGCATGCCGTTATCATTTTGGCGGAAGGAGCAGGGCAGAAGTTCTTCGAGGATAAGGGAGAAAGAGATCCGTCCGGAAACAAGAAACTCTCCGATATAGGTCTATTCATCAAAGATCAAATTTCGGATTACTTCAAAAAAGAGAAGATGTCCGTGAACTTGAAATACATCGATCCAAGTTACATCATTCGATCGGTTCCTGCCAATGCGGAAGATTCCGTTTTCTGTGGATTTTTAGCACAGAACGCAGTACATGCGGCCTTCGCAGGAAAAACGGGATGCGTTGTGGGAATTTGGAACAATGTGTTTACTGTGATGCCCATCTCTCTTGCGATTGCGGAAAGAAAAATTCTAAGGCCGGAAAGAAGCACTCTTTGGAGAGCCTTACTTTCCTCGACCGGGCAGCCTAATTCTATGAAGGCGGAAGACTAAGCGTTTTCCACTTTTTTCTGGAATTTGAGGATATTGTCCCTAATCTCTTCCTCTTTCTGATTCAATTCTTGTAAAAATTCGGAATCGATGATGACGGCAGGTTTTTTGATAAACTTGCTTTCATCATAATGATCTATTTCATAAAGAAGGTCTTCTATATTGGATTCTACTTTTACAAGGTTTTGAATGGATTCGACAACCTTCTTATTGATGAAAAGGATTTCCTTAAAACGAAGTATGTAATGTTGAAAACGATTTTCGCGAATCATCGCTTGTCTTTGCATTTCCTTCACCACTTCTCTTTCTTTTAAAACTTCTTTTTTTTCCATCAGGATCTGATTCTTAAAACTGTGGATCAGGTTTTCCGTTTCCATTTTATAATGTTCGAAACTGGTATCGTGGGACTTTTGAAGGTTTTCTATCTTCTTTTTGAATTCTTTATCTTTGAGTTTGTCTTGTTCTTTTCTCAGTTTATCAGCTTGTGCAAACGCCTGTTTGATTCTTGTCTCGATGACTGCATCTAACATAGCTTTATTGAGTTTATCCAGGCGTAAAGCTACCGCTAGAGAGTGTAATAATCGGGTCATGTTTTTTTCCCTCTGTTAATTTAGACGGATGATGAACAAGGAAATGTCATCATGCGGCTCCGCATCACCGATAAATTCGCTTACTTTTTGCAAAATTGCCTGACGGATGATTTCAGGAGGATCGTTGATATGGGAAAGTACGACTGATTCCAATCTTTCTTCGGAAAAAAGTTCTTCTTTCGAGTTCATCGCCTCTGTGACTCCGTCCGTGTAAAGCACGATCAAATCTCCAGGTTCGTAGGAAACCACATGTTCCGCAAATTCGCATTTGCTGATCCCCATCGGTTGTCCTTTTCCGGAAAGATGTTGGATCTTATGTGCCTTTTTACGGTAGATCAACTGCATATTGTGACCGGCAGAAGAGAATGTGATGTCTTTGCGAGTCATGTTGATGCGAACGAGCATCGCGGTCACGAACATCAAAAATCCGGACTTGTCCTGAATGATTTCATTGGCGCGCATCAAAGCTTCTCTTGTGGAAGGAGTTTTTGCGACTTCCTGCTGAAGCACCGTTTTGGAAAGTTCCATAAACAAAGCGGCAGGAGTTCCTTTCCCGGAAACGTCCGCAATGATTACGGACACTTCGTCCTTACCGTGGATGACCATATCGTAGAAGTCTCCCCCGATCTCTCTGGAGGCTTGGTAGTAAGTGTCGAATTCAAGAAGAGAGTATTGTTTCGGAATGACAGGTAACGAGTGTTTTTGTATCATCGCCGCCACTTGCATGTCTCTGTCTATGTTTTTGAGTCTTTCGCTTTGGATCTTTACTTGTAAAGCGGTATAAGCCTCTCCTACCTGATTGGAAAGAGTTCGGAGAATTTTGATGTCCATCTCGTCGAATCGTGTCCTGGACGTTTTGTCCGATACCGTAAGAGCACCTAGCCATTGTTTGTTTTTTAGAATGGGGAGGAGCATTAAGCTGTGTTGGAAAAGACTTTTTTGAGTGAGTATGAGTCCTTGAGGGGAGTCGGCAGGAATGATTTTATAACCTTTGTACATCCAATCCGCTTTGTCCGCAAATAGAAGAGTTTGTACATCTTCATCATGGAACTGATCGGAGAAACCTTTCGATTTGGATCTGGGCAGACCTTTCTGATCGATTTTTTCGAATTTTAATGCGATTCGATCTACCTGCAAAACGTCGGAAATGGTTTTGACTGCAAGATCCATAAACTCTTCCGAGTTTTGAATGTTCGAAAGAGCTTGGGAGATTTGATAGAGACAGTTCAATTCGTTCGCACGCATGTTCAAACGATCGATTAGGATTCTGTTTCTGACGGCAATGGCCGCCAAATTGGATAAGTATCTTAATATTTTAATGTCGGATTGATTGAATTCTCTTCCGTCCACGGAATTGACCGCTTCCAGTACACCTTGTACTTCGTCTTGAGCGATCATCGGAACGCAAATTAGGTTCCTTGTTACATAACCTACTGTTTGGTCGATGTCTTTGAAGATTCTAGGATCGTTGGCCGCATCGTTTACGATTTCAGGCTTCAAAGTTTCCAGAACCATACCTGCGATCCCTTTTCCTCTCGGAACGGTGAGATCTGCCAATGATTCTTCTTTTAAGCCGCTCGTCGTATTGAAAACGAGAACGTCTTTTTCTTTATCGTAAAGAAGTAGGGAAGAACCTTCCGTCTGCAAAACATCTCTTGTGATTCCCATGATTTCACTGAGGAGGCTTTCTAAATCTTCCGTTGAGTTGATTCTGCTAGTGATGTCTGAAATCAGGTTCAGTGTAAGTTGTTTTGTCGGCATATTTATTATGTCCTTATTCGATGAGACTTCCGATTCCTTGGTTTGTCAAGACCTCAATTAATACGGAATGAGGAACTCGACCGTCGATGATATGGGCGCGTTTGACTCCGCCATGGATGGCATCCAGGCAGCATTCCACTTTCGGGATCATTCCGCCTGAGATTTGACCGGATCGTATATGACCGTCAATCATTTGTTTGTTGAGACCGGTCACTAATTTTCCGTCGATCAGAATTCCCGGGGTGTCTGTAAGTAGAATCAATTTTTCTGCGGAAAGTGCTGCAGCGATCGCTCCGGCCATTGTGTCCGCATTGATGTTCAATGTTTTTCCTTCCTGAGAAACTGCTACAGGAGAAATGATCGGTATGAAACCTTCCGCTTGCAGAGTGTAGATCAAGGTAGGATTGACGGATGTGATCTTTCCTACAAGGCCCAAATCCAAACTTTGTCTTTCTCCTTTTTCATCTTCGAATTCCATGAGATATTTTTCGGCAATGGCAAGTCCTCCGTCTTTACCGGAGAGTCCCACCGTTTTGCCTCCTTTCTCTTGGATGAGGGAAACGATTTGTTTGTTTACCTTTCCGGTAAGCACCATCTCCACCACTTCCATGGTGGCTTCGTCCGTGACTCTATGACCTCGAACGAATTGGGTGTTTAGATTGAGCGATTTGATCAATTGATTGATCTCAGGTCCCCCTCCGTGTACTACAACCGGATTGATTCCTAAGTATTTTAATAAAACGATGTCTTCAGCAAAGGAAGCTTTTAAGTCCTCCTCGATCATGGCAGCTCCGCCGTATTTGATGACGATGGTTTTGCCGGAATATTTGATTAGATAGGGAAGAGCTTCCAGGATATGATTGATTTTTTCAGCTTGGTTCGGCATGAATTTCCTCTATTATGGACATGGAATCCGCACTGGGTTTGGAAAAGGATCGTTTTTTTATGATGGATATATTTAAAGCAGCAGTAGTGCAAGTTTCTAGTAACGCTCGTGTAACAAACAACCTAACTCAGTGTAGACAATTTATCGAAGCTGCCGCAAAAGAAGGCGCAAAATTAGTCGGTCTGCCTGAGAATTTTTCCTTTATGGGGAATGAGCAGGAAAAAAGAAATCTGATCGGACAAATTGAAGAGGAAACCATTTCGTTCCTTTCTGAAACTTCCAGGGATTTGGGAATTTATCTTTTGGGAGGAGGATTCCCCACGAATGCAGGGAACGGGAAAGTCTATAATACCGCTCTTCTTTTTGATCCGGAAGGAAAGGAAATTTTTCGGTATTACAAGGCTCATCTTTTCAATGCGGAAGTGGGGGACGGTTTCAGTTACAGCGAATCCAATTCCACGGAAAGCGGAGGTAAGATCCCCGATGTAGTATCTACCACACTCGGACAAATCTCTTCCGCCATCTGTTACGACATACGTTTTCCTGAACTATTTCGAGATTTGTCCAAAAACGGATGCGAGATTTGTTTTCTTCCTGCAGCATTTACCACACCGACGGGAGAAGCTCATTGGGAAGTGCTTTTACGTGCCAGGGCCATAGAAAATTTTATGTATGTGATCGCTCCCGGACAGACAGGAATTCATGATCCTCATGGAACAAGAAAAACCTACGGTCATTCTCTCATCGTATCTCCTTGGGGAGAAGTGCTGGCGGATGTAGGAACTGATCCTGGTTATGCGGTATGCGAAATCGATCTGACGAAACTGCACGAGATCAGAGCGAAATTACCCAGCCTCAAACACAGATTGTTTTCTTAGAAAAAACTTTTTTTCTTAGTCGCTTTTTTCGCGGTTAAAAAGTCTCTCATTACTTTCTCCGCAGCTTCTCTTTTTTCCAAGTGTACGAAATGTCCGCATTCTGCGAATCGAACCGCTTTTACGTTCGGAGTGGTTCTTTCGATTTCCGCCACATCCTTTCCGGGAATCACGGGATCGTCTTCTCCTCTCATAATGAGAGTGGGAACTTCGTTCCCGAATACTATCGGACGAATGTCCGCGCGGTCCAACATTTCCAAAATCATTAGAGCGTTTCTAGGATTCAAATGATCGAACTGAGGATAGTAGTCTGCGATGAATTCCTGAATCTCCGGTTTGGAATGAAATTCTTTCGAGTTATAAACTCCGAAGGAAAATCCCAAATTGAGCGCCTTGGGGATGTTTCTTCCCAGTTTGAAACCCATATCGAAAAAAATTCCCACATTGGCACGAAGTCCCATCACACCTAATTTTAAAGGTCCTCTTACCGGGCCGTGTACATAAGGAGCGATGGAAATCACCTGTTTGATTTTTCCGGGAAAAAGTGCCGCGATGGCAAGAGTCGCCATGCCGCCAGTAGAGTGACCCACTAAAGTGATGTCTCCCGTTCCGGCACATTCCCAAATCGCATTCGCTTGCGCTTCCAAAAACTCTTGTAAGGTGAGTTTCTTTTGATGGTCTAGTATTTCCGCAGGATAATGACCGATTAAATCCAATTCGATCACTTCTCCGAATTCCTGAAAAAAGGGAATATTCAATTTCCAATACCCAGCAACGGAACACCAGCCGCCGATCAGAACGATTTTTTCCTTTAATTTGGGAGAAGCAGCAGGATGTTTTACATAAGTGATTCTATGATTTTTCCAAGTGAAACTTTGTCTTACAGCGGTCATTTTTTCCTCTAATCAACGATGGTTCTGGGAAATTTATCTAGGATGTTGGTAACGATTTCGTAATTGATCGTGTTCGTCCACATAGCATGGTCGTCCGCGCTGACTGTTTCTCCTTCGGAGGATCCCAGTATCACCACTTCATCGCCTAATTTTGCTTTGGGGATATGAGTGATTTCCAACATGGTCATATTCATACAGATCCTTCCCAGGATTTTGGCTCTTTCTCCGTGAATGAGCATATAACCGTGGTTTGAAAGTTTTCTGTCCAAGCCTTCGTAGTAACCTACTGGAACGACTGCGAGTCTGGTAGGATATGTGGTTTTGAAAGTGGAACCGTAACCGATAAAAGCGCCTGCATCCAGATTTTGGATGTGTTGGATTCTTGTTTTCCAGGAAAGGGCAGGTTTCAACATTCCCACATCCTTCTTCATCAAAGAAAGGGAAAGTTTCGTTTCCAAACTGGGCCAAAGTCCGTAGAGGGAAATTCCCACTCTTACCAAATCCATCCTTGCTTCTGCAAATAACATAGCTGAGGCGGAAGAAGCACAATGGCAGAGAATATCCAAAAACCCGTAGGAATAAAAAATTTCGATCGCTTCCTGGAACAGGCTGAGCTGCATCATCGAGTAGGAATGTTCCGTAAAATCTTCCGTACTTGCGAAATGAGTACAAAGTCCTGCCAAAGGAATTTTTTCTTCTTTGATTTTTTTAGCAAGAGCGTCCCATTCAGGACGGGATTGCCCGAGCCTTGCCATCCCGGTATTCAATTTCAGATGGATTTTAGGAGCCGGATTCAGACGAGACAACATCTGCATTTCTTCGAATCGGGAAACCATCACCCAAAAATCTTCGTCGGCTAACAAATGTTTTCTTGATTCCAGTTGGGGAATGCTTCCCATAATTAAGATGGAAACGGAGGGGAACGCTTTTCGTAAGGCGAGGGCTTCCTCCAGAGCATTGACTGCCAAAAGATCCGCACCTGCGGAAAGAGCGATGGACGCAGTTTCTAAAAGACCATGCCCGTAAGCATTGGACTTCACCACTGCGGTGAATTTCGTTTTCCCACCCAACAACTTGCGGTAGAGCGCAATATTGTGTGCGAAAGCGGATCGGGATAGGGTTACCTCGGCAGATAACATACTCTTCCATAATTTTTTACTTTTCTCATCTGTCGCTACAGATATTTCTTTCTTTGCATGTCTCTATCCGAACAAAATCTACCAGAATTCAGGCTTCCCGCAGATTGGCAGGGAATTTCCGAACTTTTCCCCGTACAAAAAGAATCCATTTGGCTGAATTACTGCGGAACCACTCCTATTTCCAGTTTTGCTTCTTCCGTAATGGCGGATTATTTCGACGAATATTCCCGTTATGGGATTTTTGCCCCTCGTTATTCCGAGCCTAAAATCAAGGTGATTTTGAGAAATTATTTGGCGGAGATCTTATCCTGCTCTCCCGATTCCATCGGACTGGTTCACAACACTTCCGAAGGGATGAATCTTTATTCGCACAGTATCTCCCTTCCGAAAGGAACCAGAATTTTGGTCATCGAAAACGAATATCCTTCCAATGTATATCCTTGGGAACACTGGAAAGAAAAGGGAGTCGGATTGGGGTTTGTTTCCGTAGGAGACACTCCGGATGAGTTCCTCCGAAATTTGGAAGACGAAGCTAAAAAAGGAGACGTGTCTCTTCTCAGTTTGTCTCCCGTCCATTGGTGCACTGGAATGCCTCTGGATCTGAAAAAGATTTCATCCATCTGCGAAAAGTATTCCATCAAATTGATCTTAGACGGAAGTCAGGCGGTAGGGCATATTCCTGTTCCGCTAAACGAAGTAAAGGTGGAGTTCGCCGCATTCGCCGCATGGAAATGGCTTTTAGGTCCCTTGGGTTTGGGAGTGATTTATCTTTCTCCTGAAGTTCCTAAAGATTTCAGAATTCTTTTTAAGGGACAGGCGAGCGTAAAAAATGACGGTTCTTATTTCCCTTACAGGGACGAATGGAAACCTCCCGCAGATCAGTTCGAACAAAGCACTTCCAATTTTAATGACTGGATTTATTTTTTCGCATCCTTGCGAATGCTTTCCACAATCGGTTTTACCAAAACCAGAGAAAGGATCTACGAAGTTTCCAATCTAATGTCTGATATGTTGCGAGGTTTGGGATTTCGATTGGATCGGGATGTATTTCCCGATGTGAAAACGGGGATCATCGCAGTGAACGGATTTCAATCCGGGAAAGAATTCAATCCGGAAGCCATCCAGGCATTTTTAAGATCCAAAAATATCTATGCGGCGGTACGTTTGGGAAGATTGAGGCTTGCTCCTCATATCCCTGTAACAGAGTCGCATATCAGCCGTTTGGAATCAGTTCTGAAAGAGTATCTAAAGTAAGTGAAGTCCTTCTTAGAAAAAGCGGTCAATTCGTTCCCTTGGATCCTTCTTGCATTTACGGGAGTGGCGCTTCTAGTCCCTAAATACTTTTTATGGTTCCAAGGCTCTTGGATCACCTACAGTTTGGGACTGATCATGCTCGGCATGGGACTCACTTTGAAGGCGGAAGATTTTATAAGAGTCCTTCGCCTTCCCGGTCAGATCTTTGTGGGAACATTTCTTCAGTTTACCATTATGCCTTTTTTAGGTTGGTCGATCGGAATTCTGTTCCAGCTTCCGGATGTATATGCTGTCGGTTTGATTTTAGTGTCTTGTTGTCCGGGAGGAACCGCTTCCAATGTAATCACTTATTTGGCAAAAGGGAACCTGCCATTGAGCGTAACATTGACTTCCGTATCCACACTTCTTGCCGTGGTGGTTACCCCTTTGTTGTCTTCCTTTCTGATAGGAAGTCGTTTGGAGGTAGATACCACATCTCTTCTCTGGACTACTTTTAAGGTGATCCTGCTTCCCGTATTTTTGGGAGTAGTGCTTCAGTCTTTCTTTCCTAAGTTCGCAGCGAAAACGAATCAATACTCTCCCATTGTTTCCGTCCTCCTTATCGCCATGATCGTATCTGCCATTATTGCTGCAGGAAGGGAAGAAATCCTAAAATCGGATTTTCGGATCTTCTTTGCCGTCTTTTTCCTCCATGCAGGGGGATTCTTCTTAGGGTACGTTCTGTCCAGAGGGTTGTACAAGGATTTGGTGGTTGCCAGAACCATCTCTATCGAGGTCGGGATGCAAAACTCTGGATTAGGAGCAGTACTAGCCAGAACCCATTTCCCTGACCCGAACACAGCCATCCCTTGCGCCCTTTCCAGTCTGATGCACTCCCTGATCGGAAGTTTTTTGGCAGGAGCCTTTCGAAAATCGAAAGAAAACTTCCATATTGATCCTTGACGATTGGGGTGGCTGCTACGTAATGGCATAAATTATGAGAGAAATCATAAAACTTACATGCGTTCCTTGCGTTGTTCCAGGGCGTTCCAACTACTTCTTAACTAAAAATAAGAAGACAAAAACAGAAAAATTGCTCACAAAAAAATACTGCAAATTCTGTAAAACGCACACAGATCATAAGGAAGCTAAAGTCTAACAAATTAGAATGGCAAAACCAGCTGCAAAATCTGCCGAGAAGGGCGTTGATAAAAAATTCATTGAGGAAGTAAAAGAACTTCTTCAAGAGAAGAAACAGTCGCTTCTGATCAAACTCAACCAATGGGAAGACACTAGTTCTCCGTCCGGTTTGAAAGAAATGGGAGATATTGCAGACATCGCTTCCGAACTGAACTCTGAGGCTCTTAGCTCTGTTCTGACCGAGAATGAGATCGAAACTCTGAAAGAGATCGAACTCGCTTTGGAAAAGATCGATAACGGAACCTACGGAATCTGTGAAGGCACGAAGAAGAAAATTCCAGTGGCTCGTTTGAAAGCGATCCCTTGGACTCGCTTCACTGTAGAGTTTGCAGAACAAATGGCTAAAAATAGATCCAGAGCAGGTGCTTACGGAAGGATGGACACTCTTTCCTCTTACCCGAATGCCTCTATGGATATGGATTCCCTCGACTAAAATCCTTTCGATCTTTTTCTAGTTTCCATTTCCATCTTTCCCTTTTTTACAGCTTCTATCGCAATAAATTTCATTTGCAGTCCTTGGCAGTTTGCGATTTCCTAAGGAATCGTGAAATTTCTCAAGCGGCTTAAAAACCTTCCTTTCGAGAGCTTACTCTTTTTCCTCTTTTTATCTTATCTATTTTTCGAACTCTACCGCTTCGTTTATCCCGTTCCTAAAGATTGGTTTTATCCCGGTTTTTTGATTCAATTTTCACTTACCTTCTTTGCTCAATTGTATGCCAGAAAATGGGGGAGGATCTTTACCGCATTAGGCGCCATTCTTCTTGCCAGAGTCTCTTGGATTGCGGAACCATCTTTGCCTTACCATTTAGCAAATAACGTAGGTTTGTTTTTAGGTTCTATCTCCGGGATTTGGATGAGAGAGATCTTAATGGTGGTGCTAGGAAGAAGTGAAACCATTCTTCCCAAACAGTCGGATCGTTTTTTGACACAGTGGATGATTCGTAATCCCAGTGCTATGTCCCAAGGAAGCATTTTCTTTCAGACGCCGTTTTATCTTTTGTTCTGGTGTTTGATTCTGCTTTTGACCGCTTTTATTTCCCTTTTCGGCTTTTCTACGTTTTACGGTCTCAAAATTCCGGAGTTTATGTATCTTCCCGGCCTTTCTTCCAGAGAGGCATTCGCCTTCCCTGTAGGATTTGCAGTGAGCATTTGTTTGCCGATCCTTTATTTTTTTTCCGAGGAAAGGTCTTCCCCTGTTTTTTCGAAAGAGGCGATCCTCAGCCATTTGTTCTTCGGTGTGTTTGTGGGTTTATTCGTACAAATCGTAGTGATTCTGATTCAGTTTTTTCTGCTTCCTGGTTTTTTTGCCGCAGGAACCGGAGACTCCTTGTTAACCGGTAGAAACCCGGGACTTTTTATAGACTCAGGGTCTTCTTCTTGGATTTTACCTTCTTTGTCCGCGGTTTGGATTTTGGTGAGTCATCAAAGATACAAACAGACGAAAGAAAGATTCACTTTCTTATGGATTTTATTTTTAATCTTTTTGGTCTCCATGTTAGGAGCCAGACAAGGAAAAACATTCTGGTTCGTTTGGTTGGGATTTTTGTCCGTTTGGATTGTCATTGCGGTCACTTCCCACTGGATTTCCGATAATAAAAAACTTTGGACGGCAAGAGCTGGTCTTTTCGTTCTCATTCCTTTGTTATGTGGTTCTTTCCTTTGGGGAGTTTCCAAGATGGATTCTCATTCTTCTTTGGTGACTTTGGGAAAAAAATATTCCGAATTTCAGTCGGAGTTTTTCAAAACAAAAAGTTTAAGCTCCTTACGAGCCATAGATGAAAATAGATACGAACTCACTCTCATCACCTGGGAAGGGTTTCGGGAAAATATATGGCTGGGAAACGGGTTTGCCAGTCTACCTGTTGCTCTGAAGGATGCGGATAAAAAAGGAACGAAACTTTCCAATCAGAAGCTGATCGATCTGGCTCCGAATTTTTATCTGGGTGTTTTGTACGATTTAGGAATTTTCGGTTCTCTTCTTCTGTTTCTGTTAGTAGGGCTTTTGGTTTGGGAAAGAGGGACATATGCAGGATTATTTCTCTGTGCGATTCCTTTTTTATTCGGAATGCAGATGCAGCATTCGGACGGAGCATTCTTAGTCGTTTTACTTTTATTGTATCCGGTTCTTCCTATGAACTTCGGGGATAAGACCAAAAGAAATTCGAATTGGTTTCGTTATACGATACTCATTCTAAGCATAGGTCTTCCTCTCCATTATATGATTTTATTTTCACAGAGGATGATGGGAACAGGGATCGGTTCTGAATTCAGAAAAGAGGTTTTCGGAAACTATCAACTTCAGGCATCCGTTCCTTTTGTAAACGGTACAAATTCACACGAATTCCACGGAAAGGTTTGGGAATGGAAAATCACGAGTGAATCTTTTTCCAAAACGGGAAAATTCCGTGCAGATTCGAAAAACGAGAAATTACAAACGGAGCTGCTTTGGTTCAATGACAGAAGACTTCCTATCTCCAAGGTTTTAGTTCCTTGGAAAGGGAGTGTTTACGAATGGAACGGTTCCATTCCTGATGGGGCACAGTATGTTCGTTTGGTGACAAGTTCCCGTTCGGAACTGACTATATCCCAATCCCAGTTTGACAGAGAAAATCGATTTCGTTTGGTTAGATAGGATTTTCCAAATCTTTTTTGATTCGTATATAATCCGTTTTTTGGTTGGCCAGTTTTGGCAGAGAGTTAGAAAAACGGATCGTATCCGGGATATGGCTGTGAGGAAAACTTTTGACCATTTCCGATTTGACTTCTTCTTCGGTTTTTCCTTCTTTTAATACCACATAACAGCCTAAAATCGAATTTTGATTTTCTTCGAAACAAACTACTGCCGCTTCTGAGACGGAATGCAAGGAAAGAAACAAAGACTCTACCAAATCCATAGCAATTCGTTTGCCTTTGATTTTGGCGATCCTGTCCACTCTGCCTATTTGATTCCATCCTAATGTCGAAAAATCCCCCCAGTCTCTTGTGGGAAAATATCCGTCTTCATCCGTGAGTCGGATGGTATCCCATCTTTCTTCTACAAATTCCATCGCAGTTTCGGAAACGAGTTTGCTTTTCACTTCCAAACTGTGTCCTCCTTCTTCCTGACTCAATCTGGTTTCTACGAAAGGGAGGATGGTGAATCTGGATTTCCAAAAAGGATCTCTGACTCCCATCGCTCCCGTTTCCGTGGAGCCGTAGATCTCTCTAACATTTGTTTTGCCTTCTTCCCGCAAGACTCTTGCGAGTTCAGAGGGGAACTTGGCTCCTGAAGAGAATATATGTTTTGGAAGGATCTTTTTTTGGGAATGAAAGTTTCGAATTTGATTCGGAGTGCTGATTAAATATGAATCTTCTATTTCATCCGAAGTCAGTTCGGAGAGTCGTTTCACAGAGATAGGATTCCATCCCATTTGCAAAGGGAAAAGAAATCCCCAAATGAGTCCGTAGAGATGGCAGAGAGGCACTGTTACGATCCATTTAGGGTTTTTAGGAAGATCCCATCCGAATGAGGAATGAAAATGAGACTTCCAAAAATACACTTCTTCGGACATTTGTTCCCAGGATTTTTGAACCAATTTCGGTTTGCCTGTGCTTCCGGAAGTGGCGACCCAGAAGAGATTGGGTTTTTTGATTTGGATGGATTCTTTTTTACGGGAAAGTATTTCGGATAGGATCGTATTCTGCCAAGCAGGATCGATCAGAACAGGTTCGCTTCCTTCCGACAGATCTTTTTGGAATTGTCCCTTTCGGAAATAATCTTCATCTGCATATCGTAAACTGCTCATAGAACAAAAAAACCCTCCCCGTTTGATTTCGGGAAGGGTTTTCTTTCGGTAGGCTGAAGTGAAAAGGCTTAGTTAACCGCTTTTTTTCCGATTCTTTTTTTCATTAAGAATCCTAAGGCGGCTCCGATTACCATCAAACTTGCAGATACTTCGAAGATATTCTTGCTAACCGCTTTGATGAGGTAAGCAGAGAAACCGTTGTCAGTATAGAAGTCTTTGATTCGCACAATGTAAACCGGATTTGTGATTTGTGTGTACCAGTCTTTGTGTTGAGATCCGTTGGATTCCGCCCAAGTATTGAAATAAGCATAACCTGTAGTGGATGCTTTTCTTATGTCGGAACCTGCAGTAGGATGGTTGAACACTCCCGGAACGATGATTGCCCAAGGGAATCCTTTAGAATCGATGTAAGTGTCTTTACCGTTGGATCCGAACACATAACCAGGTCTGTAGATTTGTCTATAGACTCCGTTTGTCTTTTGGTTGAATGCAAGGAACCAGTTGAGGTGACCACCCACCATGTTTTTGGCAGTGCTTAGATCCACAGCTTCATCGAAAGTGATTGTGACGTGTGCAGTCACTCCTCTTACGAAATCTTTTGCAGTGAACGCAGTGCCTGGAGCAGGGGAGTTTTGTTTTCCAAAAAGAGTTTTGTCGGAGCTAGGAAGAATGAGAAGTCCTCTTTTTAATCCTGCTGCTGTGATGTTTCCACCTGTACAGTCTCCTGTAGCACCTGCTACGTATTTGGTGGCTCCCGCACAACCTGTCCAAGCTTTTCCGGAACCGTCCACATAGGAGATTTCGAATTTCGCTGTTACAGGAACGTCAAGAGAAAGTCTGAGTTCGTGATTGTAACCTGCACCTTTACCTACGTGAGTGAAAACTCCTCGGAGCACCTTCACTTTGTTTGTAGGAGTTTTATCCATCTCAGTGCTGAATACAGTAGTATGGTCGTTTAAGTCCGCATCACCCGCATCCGGGAATAAGTCTTCGAAAGCGATAGTGTATCTTCCCGATCTAGCAATGAAGGCCAATGCAGGATTCTCCGGGAATTCATCGTATTGGTTGGCTACTCCGTCACAGTCGGAATCCACAGCAGTCACACAACCGTTTACTGGTTGGAAGTTATTTGCATTTAAGTTCGTTGTAGGAGCTACCACAACAGTTCCTGTGGTACCTGTAGGAGCAGGAATTTGTACAGGAACACTTCCTGTTACTTCTTGCACTTCTCCGTTCGTAGGATTCACACCCACAATGCTTACGTTGACTTGAGTCACAGTAGGAGGTACGGAGATCGGGATCACCGCTGTTCCGTTGGTATCTGTAGTTCCTTGTCCTAAAATGTTCGTCTCTCCATTGGATTGATTTTCCGTAACTGTCACTGGAGCATTCGCTACAGGACCGGATTCATTCACCAAATGGACAGTGACAGGAACGGTTACGTTGGTTTCGAAGTTAAACCCTCCGTTCGCATTTGTTTGGTTTACTACAGTGGTTGTTGTATTAGTAGAAACTGTGGTATCTGCCACAACTGGTGCAGGAGTTACCACTTCAGGAGTTGTAGTTGCAGGAGGGTTCGTGGTAGAGGAGGAGTCTCCGCTTCCATTGGAAGAATTGTCGTTTCCTGCTGTAGAGGAATTATCTCCACTGCTTGTTCCTGTTCCCGAACCGGAGGAATCAGAAGAAGAGCCGGAACCGGAAGAAGGTGATCCGTTATTTGCACTGGAATCGGAGCTGCCGGTTGATGTGCCGCTTCCGTTAGAAGAGTTTGAGTTACCGCTGTCTGTAGGGGCAGATGTATTTGTATTTCCTGAGTTAGTAGAGCTGTTTCCTGCCCCAACTTGGTTTTGGTCGGTTGCATCTAAACTGACAACAGTGAACGAACTAGTTCCTGTGTCCGTTTGTCCGGCCGCCGGGGTTTGTGTTGCTGCGCTATTGTCACCGCCCAATGCGGCAAATAGCGGGAGAAGTAAGCCTTTCTTTTTGTTCGAACAATCGAGGACAAGAAGAGGGATGGCTAGTAAAATAATCCACTTTTTCATGATCAAAGTTCCTACCTTTTATAGGTATTATGACGACAAATTCCGAAAAAAAGCAATTTTGATTTTTAAAATTTTAGGGAAATGGAGAGGGTTTACTGTGGTAAGTACTATGAGAGAGGAAATTTTTTATAAATTCCCCTCTCATTATGTCAGAAAGACGATCGTTAAATCAATATTAAGCGGCTAGTCTGGAAAGTAGAACCCTTCTAAAGTAATATCCCAGACCGGCTCCGATCAAAATCAATAGGAAAGAGATTTCCCAAATATAAACTTTCACGGAATGGATTAGATTCGCAGTGAACGGTTGTGGCAAATAGTTCGATTTGATATCGATTACGTATTTTGCTTGCTCCGTAGTTTGAATTTGTTCAAACCAATTTCTGGATTTTGTTCCTTTGGAAGTCGCCCATTCTTTGAAAGCAGGGTAGCCTGTTTTTCCTTGGTTGTTCGGATCCAAAATGTTCGTAGATTCTCTTGGATAATTGAACACCCCTGGAACGATCACTCCGAATGGGAATCCACTCACTCGATCGATATAAAGATCGTATCCTTCGGAAGCGGATTTCACAAATCCAGGACGATAGATTTTTTCTCCCGTGCCGTTCACTGCTAAGAAGTAGTTGAGGTGACCACCGGAAATATTTTTTCCCGCTTCTTCTAAGTTTATAGGTTCTGCAAATGTGATCGTGAATTGAGAAGTCATTCCCAATACGAAGTTCAATGCTCCCCCGACATTGGGTGCGTTTTTAGAATTATACAATGTGTTTTGTGAATTAGGGAAAATTAAAATCCCTTTCTTCAATTGAGCGGAAGTTAGGTTTCCTCCCACACAATCTCCTGCATTCGATGCGGAAGAAAGTGCCAATCCGCAATTCATGGAAGAAATCGTTTGCCCATTGTTTCCAGTGAAGGAAATGGAAAGTTGCGCAGAAGTAGGGACATCCAAAGAAAGACGCAAGTCATGATTGAAACCTGCTCCTTTTCCTACATGAGTGAAAATCCCTCTGATTTCTTTTGCTTTTCCTTGGGGAGTATAATCGATTTCTGTTGAGAAGACAGATACGTGGTCGTTCAAATCCATATCATTGCTAGGATTCACTGTTCCGTTGAGGATATAAGAGGATTGGTAATAATCTTCCCAAGCAAGAGTGTGTCTTCCTGTGCGGGAAGTCCAACCTAACTCTGCGTTATTTGGGAATTCATCGTCTGCATCCAAAACTCCGTCACAGTCCGCATCTAGCTCTTGCAAACATCCTGCAACTGCTCCGAAATTTACAGTGCTGAGGTCGATTTCAGGAGCAACAACTACAGTGCCGCCGCCTCCACCGTTGCCGGAGCCGCCGTTGTTATTTCCACCACCACTGTTGCCGGATCCACCATTTCCTCCACCGCTTAGAAAGCCGTCAGGAACTTGGATTGGGATGCGACCAGTGATTTCTTGGGCTTGCCCTGTCTTAGGATTGATTCCGTAAATAGTGACGATGATTTCGCTCACAGAAGGATGAACTGTCACTCGGATCGTAACAAGTCCGTCCGCAGCTGTTGTACCTTGAGATAGGAATTGAACCACTCCGGGTGTGGATTGGTCTTCCGCCGCTTTTACATTGATTCCGGATAAAACTCCGTCTTCATTGGAAACTCGGATTGTAATTTCAGTGCTGATCGTATTGTCCCAAAGGAAGGTATCGTTCATCACTTTGAAAACGATGTTGGAAATGATTTGAGTGGGACCTGTAGGATTGGTAAAAACTCCATCCCCGGAACCGCCTCCGTTTCCTCCTCCGTTGTTGTTTCCGTTTCCGGAATCGTTGCTGTCAAGAGGGACAACAGTGAAGCTGTCTCCCGAAGTGGCATTTGTCAGAGTGTCGGAGGACGCTGCCACGGATGCGGTAGAGCCGGATCCACCACCTAATAATAAAAAGAACAGAGGAAGGCCCTTCTTCTTGGAAGAACATGACGCTTGTAACCCGATCATAAGGACGATCAGTAGTATTTTTTTCAACATAGTATAACCTCGCTTAAAGGACGAGACATAAAATTTGTAGCAAATTTTATGCGCTTACTACAGCATCGCAGATTTTTAATTAAAAATCAAGGGGAATCGAAAAAAAATGACCGATTTTTCCAATCTCCCGAAAGAACGCGATTCTCTATTGGTAGACGATTTTTCGCGGAGATATAAATAAAAAATTGATAACGATCATCGAACACGCGTAAGTATTCGTTTTGATCAACTTCTTCGTATACGTCTAGTTCTGCTAAGATTTTGTCATCGACCTTTAGTATGTCCCCCCAAATAGACCCTCCTTCATCGGCAATGACGGCAGGATAGTCTCCTTGTATAAACATTGAGTAGCCATAAATATGGCAATTTTGTCGAACGAGTGTCGATTCTTTCATTCGAAAATGAGCTTCTTCTCCCACTCGTAAGGAACCGTAAACGAAGATATGATACATAAAAAATTTAAAATTTATTTTTTAGAAACGTGTGCTACCGCATTCCCGAAGACAAAATTTTTAAATTTTACTTCTCTAAATCCCAATTCTTCCAGAATTTTCTGCAGAGTTTCCTGGTCCGGGTAGGCTTTGGAAGAGTGAGGAAGGTAGTCGAACATCTCGTGTTTTCTTCCGTAAAGAAGATATCCGAACATAGGAACGATCCTGAAAAAATAAAAATCGGCAAAAGGTTTCAGAATTTTGGGGCGAACTCTTCCTACATCCAGATTGATGTAGATTCCCTCCGGTTTAAGAACTCTTTTGATCTCCAAAAGGCATTTTTTCAGATCGGAAACATTTCTCAAACCGAAGCCCATTGTGATGATGTCGATGGAATGATCAGCAAACTGATTCAGATTCATCGCATCTCCTGTGATGAGTTTTACTTTGGAATTACCATCTAACTTCTTTTTTGCGAAAGAAAGCATGTTTTCCGAAAAGTCTAGTCCTGTGACCGAGGTTAAGTTCGGCTGTTCGGAAAGTCTGGCTGTGATGTCTCCAGTTCCACAGCACAAGTCCAAAGCGGTCGTTGCATGAGGAACTTCCTCGATCGCTTTGGAAACAACCCAGTTTTTCCAAGCTCTGTGCAGAAAGAAACTGTTCCAATCGTTGAAATTGTCGTAAGCTTTGGCAATGTGATCGAAATTGGACTTCACATATTCAGGTTTCTTTTCTTGAGAGGGTAACTTGTATTGGTTCATAAAAGGTTGTTACATCCATGAATTGGACATTTTCCGTTTCGGCAAATTTCATTTTAATTATTTTATTCACTTTTTCGGTATCTTCCCTTGCCATTTTTTTATTTTGCCTGAAAGAGCTGAAGGCGCTTTCTAAAAAAACCGATGTCCCTTTGACGGAAGAAAAATTGGATCTGTATCTTTCCGGGATCGAACGATGGTCCAATTGGCTTCCTACTTCCGCCTCCTTATCTATGTTACTCGGTCTTTTGGGAACCGTTATGGGAATTTATTCCTCATTCGGAGAAATGCAAAGTTCAGGGAAGGCAACGATCGAAGTTTTAGCGGGAGGGATTAAGGATGCTCTTGTCACTACCATCGTGGGATTGTCCGTTGCCATTCCTTCCCAATTTTTTCATCAGATTGTGGAAAATGCGGTTCAAAAATTATCAGAAACTTTCGTGGAAAAAAATCTGAATCGCTAAATGAAAGTTAGAAGACGCAGAAAAAATAAACAGATAGAGATCAGCAGTCTCATCGATATCTTATTCATTCTTCTTATTTTCCTGATGCTTTCCGTGCGTTTTACGGAGACTAGATCCTATCTGGAATTGGATCTTCCCGATTCCCGTCTCAGCCAAGTAGGGGATTTCGAATCGGTCGTTACAATTTCTTCGGACTCTCAAGGGATTTGGTACTGGAACGGTAAACCTGAATCGAAAGATTCGGTTCTTTCTAAAATCGAATCTTTTTCCGAAAAGGAAAAACAAACAAAGATTATATTGGATCTGGATAAAAAATCGGAGTTCGGACATTTTTTTCTGATCACTGAAAAACTAAAGGAAAAGAAGATCAATCAGGTGGAGATTGCCACGAAACTAAAACGTTAAGTTTAAGTTCCTTGGATGAAATCTATCAGGAATTTGAATTTTTTATCCTGCGCTTTTTGTAAAAGTATATTTCTTCCTTCCAACTCCGATTCGTTTAATTCCAGCGTGGAGATTAACTTTTGGAAATTTTGGATTCGAATCAATCGAAGTATTTCCAATCTTCTGTCTTCCGGAAGCGAATGAATGTAATCCGATATCTTTTTTTCTTCGTTTTGATCCGACTGTTCCATTCCTACCAGTTCTTTGGAACTGACAGGTCCCAATGTATGAATTTGAGAAGGAGAATCCTCGTTCATTTTAACGACTGCTAGTGGAATCTTAAATGAGAATGTGGAACCTTTTTGTAGTTCACTTCGTACGGAAATATTTCCTCCCATAAATTCCACCAATTGATGGGAGATAGCAAGACCAAGTCCAGTTCCTTCCTGGTATGAGGAACCTTGTTCCGTTTGTTGAAACGCTTCAAAGATGATATCCAATTGGTCTTTAGGGATTCCTATTCCTGAATCGGACACAGTGAATTCCACCAAATCGAAAGGAAGAGAGGAGTAAGGATTCGATTCAATGATCACTTCGAAAGACACTTCCCCTTTCTCCGTGAATTTCAATGAATTTGCCAAAAGGTTCACCAACACTTGCCGGATCTTTTGAATGTCTCCCTGGTAGTACTTTCCCAAAATCGCTTTCGGATTGGCAAGATGGAAGGTTAGTCCTTTACCCAAAAATCTATAGGCGAACATAGAGAACAGATTGTCCCACAATTGAACGAGAGAAAACGTCTCTTTGCTTTCCGTCATTTTTCCCGCTTCAATTTTGGAAAGATCCAATATGTCGTTGATCATACTGAGTAGATGCACTCCGTTTTGGTGGAGTGAATTCACATAACCTTTCAAGTGACCGGGAAGATGAGGATCTTTTTCCAGAATTTGAGAGAATCCTATGACTGCGTGCAGCGGGGTTCTCAATTCATGAGTGATTTTGGAAAAGAATATGGATTTGGATCTGTTTGCTGACTTCGCTTCTTCCACCGCTTTCTGTAACTTTTTGTTTTGCTGTTCTATTTTTTGAGAATAGTCGCTTAATTGAGATTCGGCGGCTTTTCTTTCCGTGATGTCGAAAATGGTAGCTCTGCTGACTGTGAAGTTTCCTTCCTTATCGTAGGATGCGGTCGAGTTCAAACTGATGATAAAAACGGAACCGTCTTTGCGTATGTATTCGTATTCGATTCCACTGACAGAACCGTCCCTTTTGAAATTTTCATATAAGGAGTGATAGGTTTTTTTGCTTTCCCCAGTAAGAAGAGTTTCGAATTTCATTCTTCCGATCACTTCGTCTCTTTCATAACCTAACCAAGACAATTCGGTATCGTTCATGGAAACGATGATTCCGTCTTTATCCTGCGAATGGTAACCGCAAGGAGCGTTATTGTACAAATCTAAAATTCTTTCGTAAGACTTCAGTAGATTTTCTTCCGCTACTTTTCGGATTGTGATATCGTTCCCTATGGAAAGCACTTCGAAAGGATATCCGTAGTCGTCTTTTAGGATTCGATTCGACCAGCTGATGGTTCTTCTTTCCTGATTGGAAAGGAACACATCGTACTCTTGCCGGATGAATTGTTCCGGTCTGTGGAATATATTCCACAACTGAGACTTCATCACATTGATCTCGTCTCCTTGCAGATGGAATAAATCGATGACTAAGTCTTTACCTTCCAATTCGAATCGATTGACTCTGAAAAATTCTTCCGCATAAGGATTGATGGAATGGATGACGAAGTTGGGGCTCCATCGTATGATGATCGAGTTTGCAGTATCGTAGATGTCTTGGTATTGTTTCTCTTTTTCGATGAGAATTCTTTCGATTTCGGTCGATTTTTGCAGGTTTTTGGAAAATAGAATGAGCCTTAGTTTTTTTTCCTTTTTGTAGAGGAAATACCAAGCGATGGAGAAAAGGCCGCAGACGAAACAAAAAACTAAATATAAAAAATTCATGATTCTATTTCTAAAAGCAACATGGTCATATCGTCCGCAATTTTGCCTTTAGAATGTTCCAATACCTTCGTTTGAATTTGATCCAGAAATTCCCTTCCTTTCAAATCGGAAAACTCCTTAGTAAGTTCATAAAAAGTATTTTCTCCCAGATAGTTCTCTTCCTCATCCGGAACTTCGAACATTCCGTCCGAAAACAAAAACAAACGATCTCCTTTTTGAAGAAATACTTCCTGGTTCTCCGTCATCAATTGTGGAAACATCATTAAACAAAAACCTTTCGTGCCGAGGCGAATCAATTCTTTGCCTCTCAAAAGAATCATACAATGATGTCCCGCCATGGAGAAGGAAAGCAGTTTGTTCTGAGCATTGTATCTCATATAAATGCCGCTGATGAAATGAGTGGAGATCATGGGACTAAGAGTGTTGTGAATCCAATACAAGCACTCGCTAGGTGTTAGAAACGATTTGTTCATCGTTTTGAACGTAATGATCGCCATCAAGGAAACCATCGCTGCGGCAATTCCGTGCCCTGTTACGTCTCCGAACAATATGTCCAAATCACCTGAAGGGAGCAGATCGAAAGTGATGAGGTCTCCTCCCACCAGATCCATAGGTTTATAAGAGGAATAAATTTTATATTCGGGAGAAGGGGGGAAGTGGAAACTAACAAGGTTTTGTTGATTGGCTCTCGCCAATTCAAGGTCTTTTTGGATCGAATGCAGAAGATTGACTCTTTCCCTTTCCAATTGTTTGATCGTGATATGAGTTCGGATTCTTGCTAGAATTTCAGCTTCTTGGAAAGGTTTGGTGATATAGTCGACTGCTCCTGTTTCCAAACCGGTAACGATGTCTCTTGTTTCGTTCAAAGCGGATAAAAAAAGGATGGGAATGTTCTTCGTTTTATCTTGGTTCAGAAGTTTTTTGGCAACATCCAAGCCGCTGATGCCAGGAAGAAGGATGTCCAAAAGGATGAGATCTAGATCGAGTGCCTCCGCAAGTTCCAGTGCATATTCTCCGTCGTATGCGACTGCGACTTCGTAACCTTGTTTCAAAAGAATATGAGTGATGATTTCTACGTTGGTTTCATTGTCATCGACTACTAATATTTTCGAGGCAACTTGTTTCACCTCTGAGTAGGTTAATTCCGAAAAAACATTTGGCAAGATATTTTTAAGAACGTTTATGGAAGAGGCCGAGGGAATTTTTTTTGAGAAAAATCATCCACATCGACATGGACGCTTTTTATGCTTCCGTGGAACAAAGAGACCACCCTGAGATGAGAGGAAAACCCGTTGTAGTAGGTGGTCCTCCGAATTCCAGAGGAGTGGTCTGTGCTGCCAGCTACGAAGCGAGAAAGTTCGGAGTGAGATCCGCTATGTCTTGTTATCAGGCGTTTCAACTTTGCCCGGAAGCGATTTTCACTCCTCCTCGTTTCGATGCCTATCGAATGGTATCCTCCGAGATCAGAGCCATCTTTCACGAATACACCGATTTGGTGGAACCTCTGTCCCTGGATGAAGCTTATTTGGATGTCACTGAAAACAAAAAAGGAATCCCGCATGCAAGTGTGATCGCCAGAGAAATCAGAGAAAAAGTATTTCGCAAAACAGGAGTTACTTGTTCTGCGGGGGTTGCAGAAAATAAATTTTTGGCAAAAATGGCATCCGAAAAAAACAAGCCGAACGGGCTTTTTGTCATTCTTCCTGAGGAAGGTGCCGCCTTTTTGGAAAATCTAAGTTTGGATAAGTTTCACGGAATCGGAAAAAAGACTTATGAAAAGATGTTGGCTTTGGGTTGGAAAACGGGAAGAGATCTAAAACAATCCAAGGAAGAAGAACTCACCAAACAATTCGGTAAAATGGGAAGGTATTACTTTCAAATGGTGAGAGGTCTTGATGAAAGACCTGTGGTTTCTTTTAGAGATCCTAAATCCATCGGAGTAGAGACCACCTTCGAAAAAGACAGCATGGATTTGAATCATCTCACTTCCGTTTTAGAATCCATTGCGGAAGAGGTGGAAGAAAGGCTTGGTCGCAAAAATAAAAAAGGAAAAACGATCACTCTTAAAATCAAATTCGCCGATTTCACTGCGAAGTCCAGAAGCGTTACAGTAGAAAAATTTTTATTCTTGGCTTCAGATTTATTGGAACAATCTTCGATTTTATTGACAGGTGTTTGGAAAGAGAACATCAACCCCGTCAAAAAAGTAAGACTCATAGGCATCTCCGTTTCCAATCTGGATCTTTCCAAAAAAGAGGACGACAACCAATTGAGTTTATTTGCCGAATAGGAATTATATATGTTAGATGACGCTGAAGATCAGTTAGAAACTTTAGGACCTCTGCAGGTTCTGCGTGTGAAGGGAGATCCCGATGCTCCTACCATCGTTCTTTTTCACGGATATGGAGCTAGTGCCTTCGATTTATTTCCCATCCACGACGTTTTAGTTACGGATCAAAAATTCAACTGGATCTTCCCGCACGGACATCTTCAAGTTCCGATTATGCCAGGTTATACGGGAAGGGCTTGGTTTCCCATCGACATGGTTGCCTTGCAGGAAGCGATTCGTAACAACGACTTCCGTAATTTCGCAAACAGGGATCCGGAAGGACTGGATGTAGCAAGGGAAGCATCTCTTCTTATGCTTCAGGCTTTGGGAGTCCCTTGGGACCAGTTGATTTTGGGAGGTTTCTCTCAAGGGGCTATGTTATCTACTGACATTACTTTAAGAAATGAAAAGACTCCCAAAGGGCAAATCATACTTTCCGGTTCTTTGGTGAATGAAGCCTTATGGAGCACTCTCGCTCCCCAAAAATCCAATCTGCGTTTCTTCCAATCTCACGGAGAACAAGACCCTATTCTAGGTTATGCGAATGCCAAAAAATTGGAAAAGCTGCTTCGTGATTCGGGGTTGCTGGGGGAATTCATCGGATTCCCGGGCGGGCATGAGATCCCTCATATAGTGCTGCAGGGAATGAGCAGATATCTGAATAGTCTGTCATAAATCTTTCCGAAAACAAAAAGATAGGCGGGTAAAATGCTTGCCTGTTTTATTTTTCGAATGTATGTTATGGGATTGAATTCTTATGAAACGATCCCTATTGATTTCCGTCTTTTTTTCTTTCGTGACCGGAAGCGTTTTGGCGCAAGGGTTCGACCATTCTCATAAGACCTGGGACAGTTTGTCCCATAAATATGTTGTGAACGGGCTTGTTTCCTACAAGGGGATTGCTTCTTCCGACCAATCGGTTCTTAAATCGTATTTAGATTCTCTCTCCCAAGTTTCCGAAACAGAATACTCTAAATTTACAAAAGAAGAAAAATTAGCCTTTTTGATCAATGCCTACAATGCGTTCACTGTGCAGTTGATTTTGGATCATTATCCTTTGAAGAGCATTACCGATATAGGTGGTCCTTTTTCCAAATTGAACCTTCTTCGGGGTCATCCTTGGAAAAAAGAATTCTTCAGCTTACTGGGAAAAACGAGAACATTGGACTGGATCGAACACGAAAAATTAAGGAAAGATTTTTCAGAACCTAGAATTCATTTTGCGATTGTATGTGCATCTATAGGTTGTCCTACTTTGATTTCGGGAGCATACATTCCTTCTAAATTGGAGCAACAATTACAATCCGCAAAACTGGGTTTTTTAAAAAACCCTTCTAAAAATTCCTATGACAAAGAGAAAAATCTTTTGAGGTTAAGTCCCATCTTCCAGTGGTTCCAAGAAGATTTCACGAAAAAAACCACATTGATTGAATTTATCCAGGAAGGGTTTTCTGAAAAAGTCCGCCCGGATGCCCTCATCGAATACAGCGATTACAGTTGGAAACTGAACGAACTAAAAACGAATTAACAAAAACTAGGCGATTAACTCGAACTCGTAAGTGATGGTCGCTGTTTTTTCCAGGGTTTTGGCAACGGAACAATATTTTTCCAAGCTTAAATCGATCGCTCTTTTTACCTGATCCTTCTCAAAACCTCCCTTCACTTTGAACTTCAGATGGATGTTTTTAAATAGAGAAACCTGATCCACCTTTTCTCTTTCCGCATCGACTTCCACGGAATAGTCCAAAATTTCGATTTTTTGTTTCTGAAGGATCATAATCACATCGATGCTGCTGCATCCTGCAAGACCCATAATCAAAAGTTCCATAGGTCTAGGTCCAGAATTAGCTCCACCTATCTCCGGTGAGGCGTCGATAATGATTTTATTTCCGGATTCGTTTTCCGTTTCCAATACGAAAGGAGGAGTGACTCGTTTGAGTTTGATCTTCATTCAGGCCTGCACTTAAAATTTAGGGGAATAAAAAAAGGAAAGGCGGGAAATTTCCCGCCCGATTCACAGAATCAAATTACTTATTCGGTTGTGGAGTGTAACGCAAATAAGGTTTAATTGTGCGGAAACCTTTTGGAAATTTTTTCTTTGCATCTTCATCGGAAACGGAAGGAACGATGATTGTATCTTCTCCGTCTTTCCAGTTTGCAGGAGTTGCCACGCTGAAATTGGAAGTAAGTTGGAGAGAATCGATCACTCTAAGAAGTTCGTCGAAGTTTCTTCCTGTAGAAGCAGGGTAAGTAAGAGTTAATTTTACTTTTTTATCCGGACCGATCACGAAAACGGAACGAACTGTAGTTGTTTCGCTTGCGTTCGGGTGGATCATATCATAGAGATTGGAAACTTTTTTATCAGCATCCGCAATGATAGGATAGTTGACAGTTGTGTTTTGTGTTTCGTTGATATCGGAGATCCAACCTTTATGGGAATCGACCGGATCAACAGAAAGTGCGATCACTTTCACATTTCTTTTTTCGAATTCCGGCTTAATTTTGGATACATAACCAAGTTCAGTTGTGCAAACCGGAGTATAATCTTTAGGGTGAGAGAAAAGGATTCCCCATCCGTTGCCTAGGTATTGATGGAAGTCGATTTTGCCTTCTGAGGTTTCGGCTTGAAAATTGGGCGCTTCATCGCCAAGTCGTAGTGCCATGTTCTTTCTCCAATGGTTGATTAGGTCAATCTTTTAGAATCCCTATTATCATTTCAACAATTATTTCAATTTATTGGACAAGTAGTTTATCTTAACGAATATATGCCGAAGGAATTGTGCAAAATGGTCAATCTTTTCGCAGCCGCAGAGCATTGAGAACTACTGTCACAGAACTCAATGCCATGGCGGTTCCTGCCACCCAGGGAGCTAAAAATCCTGAGGCGGCGACCGGAATTCCTATGATATTGTAGGCAAAGGCCCAAAATAAATTTTCTCGAATGTTTCGAACTGTCGCCTTTCCAATGTGGATCGCTTCCGCCAAACGGAGAAGATCTCCTTTTACGAGTACAACTCCCGCAGTTTCCATAGCGATGTCCGTGCCGTTTCCCATCGCAAAACCGACGTCAGCTTGAGCTAATGCAGGAGCGTCGTTGATTCCGTCTCCCGCCATTCCTACTTTTTTACCTTCATTCTGCATCGATGTCAGTTTTTTGAATTTATCTTCGGGGAGTAGGCCGGATAAGATTTCAGTGATTCCTAATTCTTTTCCTATTTTCTCTGCAGTTTTGCTTTTATCACCCGTGAGCAGAACCGTTTCCAAGTTCATGGATTTTAATTCATCAATCGCTTGTTTTGTGGTGGATTTTAGTCTGTCTTCTAAAGCAATCAGGATCCAAGATACGGTTTCCCCTTCCATTCTTCCCCAAACAACGGTTTTTGTTTCTTCCCATGTTTGGGAAAGCAGAGAGAGTTCTTCCGGTAGAATCGCTCCGCTTGATTTTAAAAATTCTGAATTTCCCAAGAGGATCAATTCCTCTCCTACATGAGCGCGGATTCCCCCTCCCGGTTCCGCTTGCAGATTCTTTAAAGGAAGAAGTGATAATTTTTGGGATTCAGCTTCTTTCACGATCGCTTTTGCCAAAGGATGTTCCGAACCCGACTCTGCACTTGCCGCCTTTTGCAGGATTGTTTCCGCTTCTCCGCCTAACACTTTAATCTCGGTAACGAAAGGTTTTCCTTCCGTAAGAGTTCCGGTTTTGTCGAAGGCGATTGTATCCAAGGATGCGGTTAACTCTAAACTTGTGATATTTCTAAATAAAATTCCTTTGGCTGCCGCTTTTCCGGTACCTACCAAAAGGGAAACGGGAGTGGCAAGTCCCAACGCACAAGGACAGGCAATCACTAAAATGGCGATTGCTTTTTCCAAAGAGGAGTTTGTGTTCCCTGGCTCTAAAATAAAATACCAAAGTAAAAAATCGAAAAAAGAAATGGCAACGACTGTAGGCACAAAAATAGAGGACACTTTGTCCGCAATTTTTTGAATCGGCGCTTTCGTGCTTTGCGCTTCCTCCACAGTGCGGATGATGGAGGATAATACCGTATCGGAACCTGTTTTTTCCGCCTGCATAATGAGGATTCCGTTTCCGTTGACGGTGCCTCCCAAAAGAGAACTTCCTTTTTGTTTGTCTACGGGGATACTTTCTCCGGTTAACATAGATTCATCGACAGAACTGAAACCTTCCGTTACGATTCCGTCCGTAGGAATTTTTTCTCCCGGACGAACTCTGACGATTTCTCCCGGTTTCAGGTATTCACTGGGAACTTCAACCCAATCGTCTCCTCTTTTTACTGTTGCCAAATTGGGTTTCAATTGAAGAAGAGCTCTGATGGATTGGGAACTTTTTCCTTTTGCAATGGTTTCCAGCCATTTCCCACCTAAAAGAAAAGTAAGTAAAACCGCAGAGGTTTCGTAATAAAGAGGAGGGAAGTGCGTATGAGAGGAATGAATCACTGAACCGGAGGAAGTTTCCGTCCACCATCGGATGCTTACCGCCAAACTATAACCAAACGCAGCTGAGGTTCCTAAGGCCACAAGCACGTCCATGTTCGCGGCTCCATTTTTCAAAGCTCTGTAAGCGCCTTTGTAAAAAGGGAAACCGATTCCGAATTGGATCGGTGCCGCCAAAACGAATTGCCAAATAGGATGCATCAATAAATCGGGAAGAGGTAAAAAGGAAAGAAATTGGAAGTGAGAAACCATCGCATACAAAAGTGGAAACGAAAGTAGTGAAGAGATTAAAAATCGGATCTTTAAGTTTCTATTTTCCCGTTCGTGTTCCTTTGTTGTTTCTTCCGCATTGGAAGAAGTTTGTTCCGTAGCTTTGTATCCTAAGGATTCTACTCGATCCAGAAGTTGATTCATATCTACGGAAGGTTCGTATTCTACATACGCAGTTTCCCTCGCAAAGTTCACTCTCGCTTCCTTCACACCTGGAACTTTATTTAATCCTCTTTCGATCCTCAGTGCACAATTGGCACAAGTCATTCCGAATAAATTTAAGGTAGCTGTATCCGTATGTGAACTTTCCATAGAACCATTCCTAGTTTCTGAACTATTTCTGTAATGAGTAACCTTCTTCCGAAAGAAGATCTCGGAATCGGTTCCATTTTTCCTCGTCTAACGGAACTTCCAGTTCCACAGATTGGGAGCTGAGATCTGCTTTGGCGGAGATCCCTTCGTTTGCGAAAATTTTTTGCACTGTGAGGACACAATGTCCGCAAGTCATCCCATCTAATTTGTATGAAGTCATATATACATCTCCTTAAGGAATCTTGATGAAATCGAAACGAATAGATGCATCGTTTGTGATTGTTTCGAAATCCAAAACCTCTTCCATATAAAAAATTCCAGTATCGTCTCTAAAGAACACTTCTTTTGCAGCCAAAGCAGTGATTTTTCCTGTCATTTCTCCTTCTTTGGTTCCTGCAACGATGGCTTCTTTTGTTTCGGTACCTTCTTCTTTTTGGACGTTGATCTTTACATGTAAGGCGTAGTCTTCCGAGCCTATATGAATGTTTTGGAATAGGAATACGAAAAGATTACGAATCCAATTGATTCTAAGAATCGAAAAAACTCCTAATTTCTTCAGCACTGCGATGGAATTTGTGATGAATCCAGAATCAAAACTCAATCTTGTGGAAACGGAATCCAAACGCAAAGTTTTAGGAAGTATATGTTGGTCGCAGAAATCAAATCTGTAAGCGGTTTTTGTTCCTAATTTTGCTCCGAAGTCCGCTTTTTTCGGGTCAGTGAAACTGGAAACCTTTTTGGGAATTCCTTTTTCTAATACGAAATAGTCTTTATTCAAATTATCTATCGTCCATTCGATGGCGGCTTTCCCGTGATTTTCACCTAATCCAAGTAAAACGGAAATATCTACGGAGTCGATTTTGCCGGTAGAGGGTCGTATTAAATGTTTTGTAAGTAAATTCGTAAGACCTGGGGCAAGCCCCACTCCTAATACGGCAATAGAACCTGGAGTTTTCTTTTCCGTTCTATATTTTTCGGCAAGAGAGATAAAGGAAGAAGAGGCGGAAATATCCAAATAACGGATTTGGTTTTCCATACAATAATTTAAAAAATCAGTATCGTTTTGGTCCAGGCAAACAACGACAAGGCGAGTGTCGGAAGGAATTTTGTTCCAATCCTGCTTATTTTTTATGTTTAGGGAGATTCTTTTTAAGTCGGGATAAAAACTTTCTTTTTTCTCAATACTTCCGGAGGATCTGCTGGCAATCATCAATTGGTTTTTGAATTCGGGATACAGTCTTTCAATGACAACTTTTCCTACCTGTCCATTCCCTCCCAAAATCAGTATTTTATCTTTTGCATACATATCGATCGGTACTTTCATACTTCTATTCTAAACCTTCCAACGATTGGAAGGTCAATACCCGATTCCGAAAAAAGCGAAAGAATAAAAAAAATATTTCCATAACCTTCTCATCATGTTAAGGTTGAAAAAGATGAATATCGGAGAAATCGCAAAAGTTTCAGGGATCAACGCCAGGCTGGTTCGACATTACGAATCCATAGGTTTGATTCCCAAAGCCTCCCGAAAGGATTCGGGTTACAGAGTTTATACGGACACGGATGCAAACGTATTGAAATTCATCAAAAGCGCAAGAGGGTTGGGGTTTTCTTTGGGCGAAATCAAACAATTAATAAGCCTTTGGAGAAACAAAAACAGATCCAGTGAACAGGTGAAGTCTCTTGCAAAAAACCATCTGAAGAGGCTGGAATCCAAAATCCAGGAATTGGAAAGTATGGCATCCACTCTCAGGCATTTGGCAAAATGCTGTCAGGGAGACAAACGACCGGAATGTCCCATTTTGGATGAATTAGAGAAAGGATAATCTCCCTTTTTTAAATCGGAGCTCCCTCATTTTTCCTTCGCAAAAACAAAAGAACGGGGAATTTTACTGAATTGCTTGTCTTTCCTTCTTTTGTTTGGGATAACGTAGTAACAAAGATTTCTCACACCTATGTCCATCAATCGATTCGATATCATTGCCATCGGCGGCGGTCCAGCCGCACAAAAATGTGCCATCCAGGCAACAAAAATGGGGAAAAAAGTAGCCCTCATCGAAAAAGACCCTTATTTGGGAGGAGGGTGTGTCCACTACGGAACCATACCTTCCAAAGCTCTGCAAGAGACGAGCAGGTTCTATCGAAATCTGAATCTTTCCACTGTGCATGGACTTCAAACCCCTCATATTGACCAGCTCACCTTATCCGAGTTAATGCATAGAGCTTCTACAGTCATCGAAAAAGAAGAAGATGTAACTAGAGAACAGATGATCCAAAACCGGGTGACGACTCTTACTGGCTGGGGAAAAATTTTAGACCCTCATAAAGTAGAGGTTACTGACTCCGGTGGGAGAAAAAAAATCTACGAAACAGACTACATTTTGGTCGCAACAGGAAGTTCCCCTAGACGACCGGCTAACGAGAATATTCCCTTCGAAGATGGATTGATCTACGACAGTGACGGTCTTTTTTCCATTAAAAATATGCCATCTTCCATTGCAGTGATCGGAGCGGGGATCATCGGTTCCGAATATGCGACTATCTTTTCTCATATAGGAATCAAAGTTCATCTTTTCGATTCCGCAGACCGCATTTTGGGATTTTTGGACAGAGAGATTTCGGAAGCTATGACCGGTTATATGAAACATGCCGGAATTCTAATCTATACGGGAAGATCCATCCAAAACTACAATAAGCTTCCTGACGGGAAAGGAATCGAACTCACAACCAACAAAGGGGAACAGATCACAGTGAATCAGGTTCTAATTTCCAGAGGAAGAGTGGGGAATGTGGACAATCTAGGATTAGAAACGGTGGGAATCTCTGTCAATGACCGCAAACAAATCGTGGTGAATGAAAATTACCAAACGAATGTTCCCAATATCTATGCTTGCGGAGACGTCATCGGATTTCCTTCCTTAGCCTCTGTGTCCATGTACCAAGGAACTTATGTAGCCAAACATATATTTGGTGGAGCTCCTCATCCTGTGGACTCCGATGATTTCCCTATCGGAATTTACACACTGCCTGAAATCGCAACCATCGGTCCTTCCGAAGAAGTACTGAAAGAAAGAGGAATCGATTACGGTGTGGGGATTGCCAAATTCGATACAATCACTCGGGCGCAAATCAGCGGAGATTCCGACGGAATGGTGAAAATTCTATACGATAAACCTACCAGAAGAGTGCTAGGAGTGCATATTATTTCCGACAAAGCCACGGAACTCATTGCTCTAGGGCAGTGCATCGTCAACCTAAAAGGTCCGATTGAGTATTTTACCGAACATATTTTCAATTATCCGACGATGATCGGAGCGTACAAAAATGCGGCATTTGATGCACTTCATAAAGAAAAATAGCATTTTTGTGAGAAAAGCTCTCTTCTAATTTGTCATCATTCATAGAGAAGAAAATAGATTTTACTTGTCAGAGCATCGATTCCTGAAACACACTTACCTTGTGTCAGAGAATCAAATCTCTATGAGCCAAATTTATGAAAAAAGTCATAAAAGGATTTATGACTTTCTCTATAAATACACCCAGAACGCGGATACGGCAATGGATTTGATGCAAGATAGTTTTCTTAGCTTTCACAAACATTATAGCAACTCCGGACTTTCGGAAGAAAAGTCAGTGATGGTTCTGTACACAATTGCACGCAATCTTTCTATCAACTATGCTAAAAAGTTTTCTACAACCAAGGAGATTTATTCGGAAGATATAGATCTACACAGCCACAATCCTAAATTGGAAAAACAGGCGGAATACCAAGATTTGGAAGACCGTCTTTACGGTTTTTTAGGAGAATTGAAAGAAGACGAACGATCTGCACTCCTTTTGAAGAATGTGGAAGGGTTCCAACTTTCTCAAATTGCGGAAATTTTGGATATTTCCGTCTCGACTGCTTCGCGTTTGGTGATACGCGGAACGGAGAAAATCCTTTCGATCGCCCAAAGAGAGAACTTGATTCCGGACTAACACATGAACGAAAATTTTGATTCAGAAAAACTCCGGTCTTTAGAAGAAAGGTTGGCCAAACCGGCAAAAGCCACTCTTCAACAGTCGTTTCCTTCTTGGGAAGAAATTTCCAAAAAACAAATGAAGTATGAGGATGTACCTCCTCCTTCTGCAAAGCCAAAAGTCATTTCTTTTCCTTATCGCATTCCTGTAGCAGTGGGGGCGGCAGTTTTAGCGGCGGCGTCTCTGTTTTTCGTATTTCTTCCTGCCCAAAAAGAGATGCCTTCCGGGGAAGAAGTGGCGGGGAAAAAAGGAAATCTTCCCGCACCTATTTACGATATTTTAAAAGGAACCGTACTTGCCGTCCAGGGAAACAACTTCGTTCTTCCAGTAGGTGGGACGGACAAAAAACCTCTGCAAAAAGGCCAATCCATCGCAGAAGGGGATCAAATCCTGACTGCATCCAACGGAAGCGTTGATATTGATTTTGAAAACAAAACATGGATTCGAATCGCAGGCGGTTCCGAAATCGAGATAGGAGAAATTAAAAAATCAAATTCCTCCTCCCGACAAATCCTGAAAGTCGCCAAAGGCAAGTTACTTGCTATGATAGGCAAATTAAAAAAAGATTCCCTCTTCCAAATCGCTTCCGGCGATGTTGAAACAACAGTTAGAGGGACCACTTTCAGCGTAAGTTATGACGGATCCCAAAGTATCGTTGCGGTGAAAGAAGGGGAAGTTGAAGTCAAAAGAATGGAAACTGCGGCAGAAACATCCATAATAAATGCAGATCATCAATTGACAGTTCCTCAAACGAAAATAGAGGGAAATCCCCAAATTCTTCCTTTGGAGAAAAAGACATTTAAAGAATTAGAATCAATGCAAATACAAATCACTCGCAATTTGGAGAACCTTCTTTATCAAGAATTTTCCCGATTGGAGCTGGTTCGATTAGAGAATGGAAAGGAATTAAGAGGAGTCATCTTAGGACAAACCGATTCTCATATTCAATTACAAACGGCGGAAGAGGGAATCATCGAAATTCCTATCTCTGAAGTATTAGAAACAGAAAAAATTAGATAAAAATAAGAAGTTTTTTGACATTTCTGTCTTGTATGACAGTCTTTCCTGAAGAGAAATTCCAGGAGAACGCTCCATACATGTCGAACGACTATAAAAAAGCATTTCGGTTTCGATACATTATCGATAAAGAGTTCCAATTTAAATTTTTACTGCATTATTCACTTCTTTTCATCTCCGGCGTGGTGGTGACTCTGGGATTTCTGTATTGGCTCAATAAATCGAAGTTTGACGGAGGTGCCGTTTTCCGTCTGCGCCAAGATGCACAAACAGTCTATTGGAAAGTAGAAAACGACGAAGCCACTACGGAAGAAGAAAAATTCAAATTTGTTCCTAGAGAAATTTATCTGCCGAATTACGATCATCAGTTGAATATGTATACGATTCAATTCGATGCGGTCGTTACTTTATCCGTCCTTTATTTAGCTCTCATCACTATCTTTTCCATCTTTAAATCCCATAAAATGGCGGGACCTATATACAGCATCAAACGTTCTCTTCAAAGGCTTGCTTCCGGAGATCCGATCGAAAAAATCCGCATCCGCAAAGACGATGAATTTCAGGAATTGGTGGAAGTTCTCAATGAAGTGATTCAAAAAAGAATGGCTTTGGTGGGAAAAGAAGCGAACGACAAAAAATAACTTTTTTTAAAAACCCTCCTTTTTAAAGCCTTGCACATCTTCTTCGTGCAAGGCATCATTATCTCTGAAAATTCTAAATTTATGAAACTCTTAAAAAGATTTTTGATCGTCTTTTCTATTCTTCTTATCGGCGGACTTGCAGTCGGTTTTTTCTGGCTTCGTTCTCTGTTTCAAGAACAGAGCGCATCGGAAGTGTTCTCTTTGAACGAATCTCTATCTTCTCGAAGAATTTTAGGAGTATTTGCTCATCCGGACGACGAACAATTGGTAAACAGTGTTTTCGTACGGGCCAAAAAATCCGATCCGAACACATTCACTGCCTTAGTGACCGCAACGAAAGGAGAAGCGGGAGAGCAGGTTCCGGTAGTCGCCAGACAAAAGGAATTAGGAATCATCCGCAAAGCGGAAGCGCTTAAAAATGGTTTTGCGATGGGAATCGATGAGCAGGAAGTTTGGGACTATCCGGACAGCGGTGTTCCGGAAGTTCCTATCCAAGAACTGAAAGAAAAAGTGAAGGCTTCCTTCGAAGCCTATCGTCCGGAAATTCTAGTTACTTTCTGGCCGGAAAGCGGTGCTACAGGGCACAAAGACCACAGAAGAATGGGACTTGTTGCCACTGAAGTCGCAAAAGAATGGAAATTTAATTCCAAAAACAGAAGTTATCCGGGGCCCAGATACATCGCTTATGTGATTACCCCCAGAAAAGCATTTCTTACGTTAGGCGGAGAAATCGGAAAGTTCGTTGCTGAAAACCAGCCGGATCCAACTCATTCTTTAGGAAGCGAAACGGACTCCAAACTGAAAGGTTGGGAAATCCATGCATCTCAAGGAGACTATGTTCGGGAAGCGTATGGAATTCCCGCAAGAATCCTCTATATGATATGGGACAAAGAGTTCTATTACGTTGTGGATTTGGAAAAACAATAAATGTTTCGTTTTGAAATAAATTTTAAAATATTTAAATAAATCCTTACTGCTTGGGCTGCATCGTACCCAAAATCTCCTTCTTCTATTACAGTTCTAAAATTATAAACCAGGCGGATCTCAATGCAATGGGCAAAAATCCCGTTTATACGGTTCAAAATTCCTGTTCGCCAAATCCGTAATCACTCCCAATCTCTATTCCTTCTGGAGTGATGGATCAATTTGCCCTTTTTATCGTAGATGATATTAGTCAAGGTGTAATTACAGAACTAGAAATTGTTTTCGAAGCTCACTTAATCAATGATTTAGGATTAACAGAACAGCAAATCCTAGATTTAATTTATTGCAAATGATCGCATATAAAATTGCTTCTTCATAAGAGGTAGATAAAGTCCCGCCATAAGCGGACGGAACCTCAAATAGTGGAATGGAATGTAGTGTTACCTATGTGACTTGCCATACAAAACGATAAATTCGCAATGCGACATAATGTGAATTATGGGAAGTAGCATATTGCCTCATAATAGATAGTATCTGAAATCAAAATAAAGCTTCAAAAGGAAAAGTATTCGAAACCATAGCCCCATTGCATCCTTGTAGGCACATTGCAAGATTCACAGATAAGACCTGATTTATTTGTAGTGAAATACAAATGATTTAAGAATATTTCCTTTGTGAGTTCTTTCGTAAAAGAAAACTATCCGATCCATTCGTCTCTTCCTGAAATTTTATCCTCTCTTCAAAATCATTCTCTTACCATTCTGGAAGCTCCTCCCGGGTCCGGAAAAACCACCGTGTTGCCTTTGGAAATTCTAAACACTGAATTATTGGGAGAAAAGAAAATACTCATTTTAGAACCGAGGCGGATGGCTGCAAGAAACGCTGCCTTACGTATGAGCGGTTCTCTCGGCGAAGAAGTCGGCCAAAAGGTTGGATACCGAATTCGTTTCGAAACAAAAATCAGCAAAAATACTCGTATCGAAGTCATCACGGACGGGATTTTTTCCAAAATGTTATTAGATGATCCTGAGTTGAAAGATTACGGTTTGGTTTTGTTCGATGAATTTCACGAACGAAATTTGGATTCTGATTTTTGTTTCGCACTCTGCAGAAGAACTCAGGAATTATTTCGACAGGACTTGAAATTGATGATCATGTCCGCAACCTTGGACGGATTTTCCCTCCCAACCCAAAATCAGGAACATTCCCAAGTAAAGTCTGAAGGAAAGATGTTTCCAGTGGACATACGTTATCTGGGAGATTCTTCCAAAAGGCTCAGTGAAAGATTGGCGGACATTCTTCCCAAAGTGGCCGACCAAACGGAAGGCAACATCCTTGTATTTCTCTCCGGCGTGGGAGAGATTTTGGAAGCGGAAAACCTATTGTTCGGAGAAAGAAGTAAACTCTCTAAAGAAATCAAAGTTCTCAAATTGTACGGAGAAATGAATTTCGAAACGCAGAAAGAGATTTTCATTCGCTCTCCGGAAAGAAGAATCATACTCTCCACAAATATCGCAGAATCTTCGGTAACCATTCCGAATGTCAGAGTCGTGGTAGATTCAGGATTTTGTAAAAGAGCCGTGTTCGATCCAGGATCGGGACTGACTCGCTTGGAAAGAAAAAGGATCAGCCTTGCATCCGCCAAACAAAGGTCAGGAAGGGCAGGGAGAGAAGCGCCAGGAATTTCCATTCGGATGTGGTCTGAAGAGGAGGAAAAAAATTTCATCACTTCCCACCCTCCCGAAATCCTGGAAGGAGACATTTCCAAAGCGGTTCTTATGTCCAAACAATGGGGAGAAGAAATCTACGACCTTCCCTTAGTCAGCAAACCTTCTTTAGGTGCAATCAAAGAGACGGAAAAACTTCTGACTCTCTTGGGATTACTAGATGAAAAAAATAAAATCACCGAACTGGGAAAATATGCACTGAAACTGCCATTGCATGTTCGTTTGGCGGGAATGTGCCTTCTTATGAAAGGAACAAATTCTGAATTTTCCGTCTCCGAACTTGCTACTTTGATTTCCGAAAAAGACATACTCGGATCCGGTTCAGAAAACCCCGATTTTTTATTGAGATGGGAGAAATGGAAAGAAAAAAGAAGCCTCCCCTCTTCCTTAGTTTCCAAAATGGAGCAGTCTTCCCGACAATTGGATTTACTCCTCAAAGATATACCTTCCATTTTCGATCTATCGAACAAATTGTCCGGTTTTAAGATCGGGATTGCAGGCGTTCTTTCTCTCGCTTATCCCGATAGAATCGCCAAACAAAGAATCAGCGGATCAGGCAGATACAAATTGTTCAACGGCAAAGGAGGGTTCTTAAAAGAAGGAGTCCTAAACGATTATCCCGAATACATTGTAATATTGGATTCGGACGGACATCCTGTAGATGCGAAGATTTACTCTTATCTTGCCGTATCGGAAAAAGAACTTCTAATGCTTCATTCCGAAAAAAGAACCAAACGAACCGTAGCTGTTTTAGAAGAAAAAGAAAAAAATCAAAAGGTTCTGCAATACTTCGAAGAGGAAACTTGGGGAGAAATTTCCATTCAAAAAAATAGAATCTCTTCCCCTTCCGATTCGGAAAAAGAAAATGCGATTTTAAATTTTTGGAAATCTTACGGAATTTCGCGTTATCTGAAAGAGAACGATTCTTTGAAACAACTGGTGCATCGAATGGAGCTTTTGATTCAAAACGGTTTTGCTCTCCCTTCTTTGGAAGAAGATGTTTTGATTGCCGGTTTGAAAGAATGGCTTCTTCCATTTTATTCCTTTAACTCAGGGAAATTGGATCTTTTCGGAATCGATTTCAAAGAAGCGCTGCTTTCCCGTCTCAACCATTCGGAAAGAGAGATCTTAAACAAAGAAGCTCCTTCCTTACTCATTGTACCCAGTGGATCTTCCATTCCGATTTCGTACGAAGATTCGGGTCCTGTTTTGGCAGTGAAACTTCAGGAAGTTTTCGGGATGAAAGAGGTTCCTAAGATTGCAGGAAAAAACGTGGCAATCACATTACATTTATTATCTCCTGCCAAACGCCCCGTGCAGGTAACTAAGGATTTAAAGAATTTTTGGGACAGTACGTACCATGAAGTCAAAAAGGAACTGAAAGGAAGATATCCGAAACATCCTTGGCCGGACTCCCCTTGGGAAGCTGTGGCAAGTAAGGGAACCAAAAAACAACAATTAAAGTAATCGTTCGTATGTGGAGATCCATCCCTTGTAATTGACTGCGAACTTAGCTTGGCAGCTTGGGCAAGAGTGGTCTCCTTTGCTTTGCCAACGAAGAGTCTGTCCGCATTCCGGACATCCGATCCTTTTTTCCCCTTCGATGGAAACATCTCTCATTTCATTGGCAGGATTTTCCGTGCTAAGATGAGTTTCCAAGGCCAGTTTGGCTTCCAAAATATCGGAAAAAAGAGAAAAGGTGTCTGCCATTTGGTGGCTTTCTAAAATTTGTTTCCATTCGGGTGAAATTCCGGAAAGAGCCACTTTAGAACCTGTGGCTTTGGCACGGTTGGAGATTTTTTTGAGGTATTCTACCCCTACTTCATCAATGGAAGCAAGCTCGGAAAAATCCAAACAGAATAAACTAGGTTCGGAACTGGTCTCTTTGATGTTTAAGTATAAATCGGAACCCATTTCCGCAGAAAGATGACCTGAAAGACGAATCAAAAGAGACTTCAATGAGCTTTTTCCTCTTTTCTGATCTTCGGTAGAGATTCTGTATTTACAAGGAATTTTGCAGAAATTACATTATTTCTTAGGTATGAATTTTATCCCGAAACGTTACTGGGTTTTTCCTGTAGACATCAGCTTTATGGTGCTGTCCTATTTTCTAGCACATGTGGTACGTTTTGAAGACTTTCGATTTTTAGACAATCGGGAGGAATTCTGGACTTGCACCGCTATCGTTGTGCTCAGTAGAACAGTCGTTTTCTATTATTCTGGAATCTACCGCTCTCTTTGGTCTTACGCTTCCTTACATGATCTTTTGGAAATCATCAAAGCGACCCTTCTTTCTTCCTTAGTCGCTACCATAGCCATTTTATTCTACAATCGTTTCTCTCAGTTGTCCCGTATGGTTCCTATTTTGGACACCTTAATTTTGTTAGGTTTTCTTTGTTTGAGAAGTTTAAGCTGGAGAATGATCCGGGACCAAATCTTTCAATCCAGAACCAAAGACGGAACCCCTATCCTGCTGGTCGGTGCAGGGAAGTTAGGTGCTACCTTTCTTTCAGAAATCAGAAGGCACAATGAATTGGATTTAAATCCGATCGGCTTTTTGGATGACAACGATTCCAAAGTAGGAGGATACATCCAAGGGATTCCTATCCTTGCCGTATCTACGGAAGCGGAAGAAATCATATACAAATACGGTGTGAAAAAAGTCATTATGACCGCTTCCCAGCCTGACGGGCGTGTGGTGAGCAAACTGATGAAAGTCTGTGAAACTGCGGGGATCGAATTCAAGATTCTTCCTTCCTTCGGGGAATATCTTTTGGAAAAACCGAAAATCACCCAATTGAGAGAAGTGCAGGTAGAGGATTTATTGGGAAGACCCACTGTGGATTTGGAAATAGAATCCATTCGATCCTACTTGGAAGGAAAAGATATTTTAGTCACAGGTGCAGGCGGATCTATCGGATCCGAAATTTGCAGACAAGTGGCGCTCTTTCGTCCCAAAAGTTTAACTCTTTTGGATGCCGCAGAAACTCCTCTCTATGAAATCGATTACGAACTTAGGAAAAATTTTTCCAATCTAGGCATAGAATTCAAACCTGTCATTGCGGACGTAAAAAATCTATCCCGCATTTCCGCAGTGTTCGAAGAACACAGACCTTCCGTAGTCTTCCACTCCGCAGCATACAAACATGTTCCTATGATGGAGATCAATCCTTCCGAGGCCATCCTCAATAACGTAATGGGAACAAAAAACGTAGCAGACGTTTGTCGATTGATCGGAGTAGAACGTTTTGTACTCATTTCCACGGACAAAGCGGTGAATCCAGTGAACGTAATGGGGGCTACCAAAAGAGCCGCTGAAATTTATTTACAACATATCTCTCAAAATTCAAGAACCAAATTCATTACGGTTCGGTTCGGAAACGTTTTAGGATCGAACGGATCCGTCATTCCCAGATTCAGGGAACAAATCAAAAGAGGCGGTCCGATTACTGTAACCCATCCCGAAGTCATTCGTTACTTTATGACCATCCCTGAAGCGACCCAGTTGGTGTTGCAAGCTGCCTCTATGGGAGAACACGGAGAAATTTTTATTTTGGATATGGGAGAACCTGTGAAAATTCTCTCTTTGGCGGAAGAAATGATCCGGCTGTCGGGATACACTCCTCACAAAGATATTAAAATCGAATTTTCAGGTCTTCGTCCCGGAGAAAAACTCTTCGAAGAACTTCTATTAAACGAAGAAGGGATCAAAAAAACCCATCATCCTAAAATCAGAATCGCAGCTCCTTTGGAAAATTATAATTTGCTTCTTTTCCAAAACAAAATCAATAAGTTGTTCTCATTAGCGAAAGCGAATAAAAATAGAGAAATATTCCCTGCCATCAAAGAGATCATTCCCGAATACAAAATTCACGACGAATATTTGGAATGGGAAACCAATGCAGGAAAAAGGAATTTATGAGTCAGTCTTTAAGCCCGGAAGAAATTACCACACTGAGAGAATTTAAAAGGGATCTTTTCAATTTATATTGGGAAAAATTCGGGGTGTTTTATATCCATGTGATGCCTCATCCCAAATTGGAAATCGGAAAAAGAGGTCTCATCAATGCGGAAAAAGAATCTGGAATCGTTTTGGTATTCGGAGACAAAGCTGTAAAGGTTTTAGACAGCCAGCCCGATTACCTATTCGCCGAACTTCAATTCGGTTCCGCTTGGGAACCTACCATCATTCCTTGGGATGCGGTGTTTCGCATCTACGATAAATACCAAAACTCCGCTTCCCAATTGAGATTTTTACAATTGGATTCGGGACTTGATGTGGCAGCGGGCAAAGATCCTGCGAAACCTAAGGAAAAACAAGAACATTCTAAATTAGATTATTCTGAAGAAGGAAATGTAATACGGGTCGATTTCGGAGGTAAAAAACAAGAATGAACTATTTTTCAGTCACTCGCGGAGATATTGACGGCTTTTTCGGGCTAATGGTGGACAATCTCATTCAGCTTCTTGTTCTTACAGGTTTATGCATCGGTTTATGCGGCTTCCCTCTCGATTTCATCACTTCCGTAGTGCTTCCCGGAGCTGCCATTTCCCTTTTGGTAGGAAATTTATTTTACTCCTGGCAGGCTTATAAATTAGGAATTCGATTCCAACGAACAGATGTTACGGCTCTTCCTTACGGAATCAATACTGTTTCCCTATTCGCTTTTTTGTTTTTCATTATGCTGCCGGTGTACCAATCCACCGGAGATTATAAATCCGCTTGGAAAGCCGGTCTACTTGCTTCTTTCGCATCCGGTTTGATCGAAGTTTTAGGTTCTTTTTTTGCCGAAAAAATCAGAAAGTCCACTCCTAGAGCGGCACTTCTTTCCGCACTTGCGGGAATCGCTGTCACTTTCATCTCCATGGATTTTCTATTGAAAACCTTTGAACATCCATTAGTTGCTTTTCTTCCTTTAGGAATCATTCTTTTACAGTATTTCGGAAAGGTAAAATTCCCTTTCGGAATTCCAGGAGGACTCGTTTCCATTCTTTTAGGAATCGGTTTATCTTATTTATCCGGTCTTTTGGGAAGTCCCATTTACCAGGAAGGGGGTTTGGAAAGAGGAGTTTCCACGATCGGTTTTTATCTTCCCTATCTAGCATTAGGTGATCTTATCGATGTTTTAACTCTCACCAATATAAAAGCATATTTCGCAGTCATCCTACCTATGGGAGTCTTCAATGTGATCGGTTCCCTACAAAATATAGAATCTGCGGAAGCTTCCGGAGACAGTTTCGATACGAAATCCTCCCTTCTTGTCAACGGACTGGGAACCTTGGCAGGGTGTTTATTCGGATCCCCTTTCCCTACTACGATCTATATCGGTCATCCTGGATGGAAAGGACTGGGGGCCAAACACGGATATTCTGTGTTAAACGGAATTTTTATCACATTCATCAGTTTGTTCGGACTGATGGGAATTTTACAGGCTTTGATTCCGATTGAAGCGGGAATGGCGATCGTACTTTGGATCGGTATCATCATTGCGGCGCAGGCCTTCCAAACGACACCGAAACATCACTCTCCTGCTGTTGTCATCGGGCTTCTTCCTGCTTTTGCAGGCTGGGCGGTGCTCATCATCCAAAACGTATTTATGTTTCTGGACGGAAAACTGCAAGGTATCTTACAAGAATTAGGTGCCGCAAAATCGTTCCATTTTTATCTTTCCGATCTTTCTCCTCATCTTCCTTTTTTGCCCTATGCACTGGGAGGGATTCTCTCTCTTTCCCAAGGATTTTTACTCTCTTCCATGGTTTGGGCTTCTATGGTGGTTTTTCTATTGGATCGAGAGTTTGCAAAGGCGGGAATTTGGGCGCTTATCGGTGCGGCTCTTTCTTTATTCGGATGGATTCATGCGTATGAATTGGCAGGCAATGCGATTTTAAATCAATTCACTTCCATCGCCTCTTGGCACTTCCCTGTCGCTTATGCAAGTTTAGCAGCATTGTTTTTTCTCACTCATTTTCTGCAGAAACCGCAGAACCGGGCCAATCCTTCTTAAAAAGGGTTGTAATATTTAAGAAAATAGGCACCGTAACAGGTCTAAATAGAAAAGAGAAATCGATAAAACCCGGTTTCTCAAGGAGAACGTAGTTTCTATGACTTGGATCAAACGTATCGGTTTTTTCCTACTCACAAATATATTGGTGATGGCCACCTTTTCCATAGTAACGAACATTGCCGGTTACTTTGGATTCAGCTTACATGCATTCGGATTAGACTTAGGTAGACTTCTGATCTTCTGTTTTACATGGGGTATGTTAGGGTCTCTTATTTCCCTATTCTTATCCAAGTTCATGGCAAAATGGATGATGGGTGTACAAATCATCGATCCTAAAAAAGCTTCCGCAGCGGAAATGGAAGTATATCGTAAAGTTGAATCTCTTGCACAAAGAGCCCACTTACCGATGCCAGAAGTAGGGATTTATCATTCAGAAGAAGTAAACGCATTCGCAACAGGACCTAGCAAATCGAGCGCTCTAGTAGCGGTTTCCAGCGGCCTTTTGAACAGAATGAACTCTCAGGAATTGGAAGGAGTGTTAGCTCACGAACTATCTCATATTGCCAACGGAGATATGGTGACATTGACTCTCATTCAAGGTGTGATCAACGCCTTCACAATGTTTATTGCTCGTATCATTGCCATGTTGGCCGCCAATGCGGTGCGCGGAGGAAGTGATGATAGAGAAGGCAATCATGGGACGGCTGCCATCGTACAGTTCGTCGTGACCATCGTTCTGGACATTGTGTTCTCTATCTTGGGATCAATCGTTGTCGCTTATTTCTCAAGACAAAGAGAGTTCCGTGCGGATGCAGGAAGTGCAAAACTTGCAGGAAGAGAATCCATGATTCGTGCTTTGGAGAGTTTGCGAGGTTTGTCGGGACAACCTGAAGATGAAAGAGGAGCGGCGATCGCTTCCTTCAAAATCTCCTCTCATAAAGGAGGATTCTTCTCTTTATTTGCAACCCACCCTCCTCTGGAAGAACGAATTGCAGCCCTAAAAGCGGCAAGATAAACCTCAAATTTCCAGATTCCTGAATGAAAAGGCCGGATTCTTCCGGCCTTTTTGCTTGTCATATCCCAGCGAAATCAGATTCCATTCTCTTATGTCGATTGTAAAATCCAAGATCCGAACCATTCCCGATTACCCGAAACCAGGCATTCTCTTCAGAGACATCACTTCCCTTCTTATCGATCCGGAAGGCTTTCGACTTACCATTGGAATGTTCGTAGAAAGATACCAAAAAGAAAACATTCAAAAAATCGCAGCAATTGATGCGAGAGGGTTCATCACAGGAGCCGCACTTGCTTTTCAATTGGGAGTTGGATTCGTTCCCATCCGTAAAAAAGGAAAACTTCCAGGCACTACAATCTCTCAATCTTACTCTTTGGAATACGGAGTCGACCATGTGGAGATCCACGTAGATGCGATCGCTCCAGGAGAAAAGGTTTTGATTATGGACGATTTAGTGGCGACCGGAGGGACTTTGGAAGCTTCCATCAAACTGGTGCAAAGTTTGAAAGGGGTGGTTCATGAATGCGCAACAATCATCGACTTACCGGATCTAGGCGGAGCCAAAAGAATCAAAGAACAATTCGGAGTGAATGTTTACTCCATTTGCCAATTCGAAGGCCATTAAGATTCACTCACTAAGACAAAGTTAGGGGAAACTTTTCCAGTTTTCCCCTTTCGTCTTATCCACTCGGATACTCACTTCATTTCCCAAAAAATTCCAACGAACCGTAAATAGTTTCTTTAAGATGTGAATTCCTCTTCCAGTAGGAATGAGTTTGCGATCCATCTCTAAGGGACTAGGAACTGCTCTAGGATTAAAACCTTTCCCTCTATCGATCACATAAACATCTATATAACGGGAAGATTCGAACACATGTACCGTGATGGTATCATCGCCTCTTTTCCCTCCGTGCTCCAGCGCATTGTCTAAGGTTTCATCCACTAAGATTTGAAACCAAAACGAATCCATAAGTTGTTTCCAATCCCTCTGGTCGTACAACTTCCAAAGTTTTTCCTTCAACTCTCTCGAACCCTGCATGGTGGCGACATTACTCGATTCGAAAATTTTCTGACTCGATTCGAAGATATAGGAAAATGGATGTGTCAGATATTCACTTGCAAAAGAAAAATGAATCAGAAAAGCGAAAAAACAAAGCAGGAAATACAAATCACTGAATACTAGAAAATGCAGATAATAACGTTTGAAGTTGGGAACCCATGTGTCCGACTGAAATAAGAAGATAGATATAAACAATGTTAGCAGGATGCATCCGTAAACACTGTACATAAAATCTTGGATGGCGGGAAAACTAAACTTGAGTTTGATGGAGATTACTGAAATTAAAATGATGAACGAAACAGTATAAAAGACGGGATAAAAATATTCCAAAAGAATTTTACTCGCAAGAGGATTCATTTCGTTGGAAAGACCCCAGTCGATGAGAAGAAGCATCGAACCGGCCCCGAAAACAACCGCTACAAAAATGGACAATAGGGGATAATTTCTGAAATAAGTGGGGAATTGAAGTCCGAAAAAAAGCAAAGAATAGGTGAAGAATACAAGAAAGGTTGGTACTGTGTGAGGGTTTTCCAGAGAATGGAAATGAAAAAAAGTAGAATCCACGAGAAAGCCGAGATTCCCTAGAAAAAAGAACCCTGCCAGGATCGAAAAACTAGTCTTCATCGGTGTGCGCGGGTTTTTGCTGAAAGATACAATCCCTGCGATGGCAGAAATCAGTGTGGTCAAAACAACAATGCACGACTCAAAGAAACTCATAAAGATTCAATACAAAAGCTTCCTAATTAGATTTGCCATTGCCAGCATTATTTTTCAAACTTCCGTTTTTGTTTTTCCGAACGACTTGGGTTCCGAAACGACAAAACAACCGAGTATGGATACTGTCAGAAAAGGAGTCGTACAAATCAGAGTTTTTTCCCAAGCGAACGATCCCTACTCTCCCTGGCTTTCTTCCAATATTTCCGGCTCCACAGGAACCGGTTTTTTAATCGGTAAAAACAGAATATTAACAAACGCTCATGTTGTTTCCAATGCCAAATTCATAGAAGGGCAAAGGCACAACCAAACCGAATGGTTTCAGCTAAAAACGGTCTTTGTCGCCCATGACTGCGACCTGGCCATTTTGGAAGCGGACTCTTCGAGCTTTTATCAGGACAGTTATGATTTTACGATCGGCTCCATCCCCGAATTAGGATCCCCTATCGACATCATCGGTTATCCCATCGGAGGAAGTAAAATTTCGATCAGTAGGGGAATCGTTTCCAGAATCGAACAATCCACATACGCCCACTCACAGGTTGACAGCCATTTGGTGATCCAGGTTGATGCGGCGATCAATCCGGGAAACTCTGGAGGTCCTGCCTTACAAAACGGAGAAGTTGTAGGAGTCGCTTTTCAGGCAGCCACCAAAGGAGAAAACATAGGTTATATCATTCCCACAAAGGTAATACAACATTTCATCAAGGACGTGGAAGACGGGCATTATGACGGTTATGTGGAACTGGGAGTCCATGTTCAGCCTTCTTATTCCAATACGCAGAGAAAGTTCAAAAAAATCCCCAAGGATTTAGAGGGAGTTTTTGTAACTAGTGTGATCCGAGGAGGATCTGCGGAAGGTTTTCTGCGTCCTGGAGATTTTTTGGCTTCCATCGACGGTCTTTCCATAGGTAAAAACGGAACGGTGAGTTATGATTCCGAATCCAGGATCGATTTCGTAGAGATTGTGGACAATAAGTTCGCAGGAGAAGAGATCAAATTCGAAGTGATCCGAGATGGAAAGGAAATCACAGTGACTTTCCCCGCCAAAAGAATGACCTCCATGGATTTTATGCGTTCCAAATACGATGAACCCTTCCCCTACTTCGTTTTCGCAGGATTAGTATTTCAACCGATGAACCGAGATGTATTGGAATCCTGGGTTCGCACGGGACAAGCGACAGGGAACAGTCAATTTCTATACCGGTTTCAATACTTTCCTGAGATCAGGGAAACAGAAATAGAAGATGTGGTTTTGTATAGGAAACTTTCTCATCCGATCAATTCTTCCTTGGACTATTTTCTGAATATGACCGTAGATTCGGTGAATTTCAAAAAGATAAACAGTTTGAACGATCTCAAACAAGAACTCACAAATTCTAAATCCAAATTCATCACAATCCGATTCAAAGACTTGAACCTTCCTCTGGTTTTAAATAGAGAAGAAGTTTTGGCAGCCAATCAAGAAATTGCAAACGGTTATCATCTTGTAGGTAAAGAATAATGAATCGTAATTCTTCCATATCCCTTATCACTCTCTTTCTTTGTTTCGTTTCTTTACCTATATTCGGAAAAACATCCGCAGTAGAGAAAGAAGACAACTCCATCGTACAAATCAAATCCACAGTGCAATACCCCAATTTTGCAGAACCTTGGAGATACAAACATCCGGAAACAAGAACCTCTTATGGAGTCGTGATCGGAGAAAATCTAGTTCTCACTACCGCTCAAACAGTCTATTACCAAACAAATATAGAGATTCAAAAATTCGGATCTTTAAAAAACTTTTCAGCAAACATAGTTAAGTTGGATCCGGATCTGGGTTTGGCCATTCTAAAGGTGGGGGATTCCGAATTCTCCTCAGGGCTCAAAGCAGTCAGTTTTCCTTCGGAAGTATTTCTTCCCTCTTCCGGACTTGTCATCGAATACCAGGAATACCGAAACCTATCCGAAAAAAAGATCAGAAGCATCAAACTGGACATAGACCAATATACGAACGGTTATGTGGAACTTCCTTATCTGGAAGTTCAATCCGACGAAAAGATGGACGGAATCGGAGAATTGGTCGTAGAGGAAGCATCCCGCATCCCTCAAGGAATACTCATCCAATTCAAAGATTCCAGTCATTCGGGCAAATTGATACCCAGCTTCACCATCAAACGATTCATTGAATCGACTGAAAAAAACGCATTCTCCTACAAGGGATTTCGTTATCGCTCATTAGTCGATAAAACCTCCAGAGAATTTTACGGAGTGAAAAAAGAAGACCAAGGGATCATTGTCGCAGAAATTTATCCTGGCACTCCCGCATCTAAACTACTGAAGTTGGAAGACGTAATCGTGGAAGCGGGTGGATACAAAATCGATCCGAAAGGATACTTCGACCATCCAAAATACGGAAAGATATCTTTGGCTTATCTATTTCACTCAGGAGATGATTTAGGTTTTAAATCAGGGAAAAAGATTCCTCTTAAAATCATCCGAGCCAAAAAAATGGTACAAGTCCAAATGGAACTTGCCCCCTTCCCCGAATCCGCAGTTAAAATTCCTTACGGGAATACCAGATACAGAATTCCGAATTATATTATGTTAGGTGGAATTGTTTTTCAGGAACTGACAGAACATTTTCTTATGGAGCAGGGAAATCAATGGAGAGCAAGAAGCAATAAAGAGCTACTATATTTAAACGACTACCATAGAATTCAGAAAGAAGAATCCGAAGAGAAAGTTCTTTTATTGTCTCATGTATTTCCTATTCCGGGAAATCAGGCTTATCATTCCTTACGTCAATTGATTCTTAAATCGGTAAATTCCGAGAAGGTGAAAAATTTAGCGGATCTTCAAAGAATCGTTTCCGCAAACCAGAAAGACTTTCTGGTTTTGGAAACGGAAGATGGAACCCAAATCGTATTCGGCAAGGAAGAACTCGGAAAACTCAATGAAGAGGCAATGAAAATTTTCCGAATCGCTAAGTCTACGAATCTATAAACTAACCGAGTCCGATCTGATAGAGCATAGGCTTTGTAATAAACAAAGCCTTGATCAGAAATAACCCAAGTAAGGCGATTGTAAGAAGAATATATTCTTTTTTGATAAGAGATCTATCTTCATCTGCCAGTAAAATCAACGCAGGCAGAGAAAGAGTGAACATTCTGGAAACGTTTTCATACACGGACCAAAAATGATAAAACCCTGCCGTTCCGATCATAAACATAACCAGTAAAAAAGAAATCCTAAACTCCCAGCCTTTTTTGATCTTTCCGGTAAAAGGAAGAAAACTCCCTAACATGAATAATACGACCAAAGGAAATCTGGACAAAAGTCTTGCCGATTCCTTCCAAGAAATTTGTGCGGAAAAACTTGTAAAAATGGATTCGAAATAACGAATCATTCCTTCAAAAGGGAGAATAAACTCGGTTAAACGAGCGGCTCTCCAATTGGGGAAACGATAAGATAAATACAAATGCCAGGCAACAGGAATGACTAAAGTAGCCGCAATCAATGCCGCTTTTTTAATGTCTTTCTCCCAAACGGCTTTTAGGCCTAAAGGGAATAAAAAGAAAAGCGCAGGTTCTTTCGTTAGGATCGCCAAACTGGAAAGCAGAACGAAAAAAAGATTTTTCTCTTTTTTAAGACAGTAATAGGCTAAAATCACAAGAGATACCATAACGGAATCGCTTACCAAAACATAATAACTTCCCAAAGCGAACGGACTTAACAAGTACAATACGGATAGATGTTTTGAATCCTCCGAAAGCAAATTTCTAAGCGCAAAAAAAGAGAGAAGAATCAAAAACAAATTCCAAAAATACATCCCTAAAATCGAAAAGTATTTACCGAAAAATCCGAATAAGGAAATCAAAAAAGGATAACCGATACGAGGAGCTCTGTAGGATTCGTCGAATCCTTTCGGCCAATTCAATGTTAGGTTGGAAAGAGAACGAGAAAAATAATAGAAGATTTGCCCGTCATAACCCGCACCCAAATCTCCTTCTTCTCCTTTGAATAGAATTGCGGAAGAAGGAGTTTCTCCCTGATTTTGAAGAGCGAACTCTTTTCCGAAATTCACCATGGACGTCGGGTTCCATTCGTATTTTTTCCAATAACTGAGGGTAGTCACACCCCAAATGACTGCAAAAACGATCATCAAAACTTTTAAGTTTTTATCTAGGAACTTAAAACCGAACTCGACCTGGCTGTACAGTTTTTGCATAAAGAAACTCCTAACGATTCAGAGAAGATGAAATGATTTGTTCGAGTGTAGGTTGAAAAGCGTACGCACCGTCATACGTCATATGATGAGGATCGAAGAACATTTGTTTTACGGAAGAAAAATCCACTTCATTGTGGAAATTCTGACCGTTGGATTCTATATGAGTGCGTAAATGAGTCGTCATGCCCTGAAACCATTCACTTTTCGTATATAAAACGGATTCTACGGGGTTTTCGGGAGCAAGCACCAAAACGAAAGGAATATTTTTTTCCTTAAAGTAATCGGAGATTTCAAGAACTCTTGTGTATTCCATCCATGCTTCGAATTTGGTGGTACCGATTTTCTTTTTATTTTGCCTTAGTACATTCAAACGATACAATTCGTTCCTTTGATCCGCTGATTCCAACATCCTTTGGAAATAATCTTCATCGTATTCCTCGGAGGTCATTTCCGTAAACCGTACCTCATCATAGTAAGGTTCTCTCAGATAAGAACGATCCGCATAACTAGGTTCTTTGCAGAAATAATGGGACAACCGAACCCCTACAGGATAATCTTTTCCCGTTCTAAAAAGGTCGGCAGCTTTGGCGGTAGTATCCCCTTCCAGAACTTCTAATTTCAAAAAATAAGATTGAGAAGAAGGAAGAGAAAAACTTTTCCAAGCGATTCCCACCCAACCAGATTTGGAAAAAATGCGTTCTTCCGAATGAACGAGAGGAAGTTTTTTGAATGCATCCTCTTCGGTTTGATAAAAGGAAAACTTAATTTTAGAATGATTGCGTGAGAAGAAGATAGAGTCTTCTTCCTTTTTAGAAATATCACACTGCATAGATGCGGAAAGTTTTGTCCAACCTTTGGACCAAATCCCTTCTTTAGGAAGAGACCCCTGGTATTTATTATAACTTCTTCCGCTTCTGAAATGATTTTCTATATAAGTATCGATGGGATCCCAGAAGAACACTCTGTATCTACTGGCATAAAACAAAGATTTTGCGGCCAATTTAGAGATTTTTTTGCGGCCAATATCGAAAAAATAATCTTTTAGAAACTCAAGAGGATAAAACAATTTTGCAGGATATCTATCTGCGAACTCATCGATCCAAAGTTTTTTCTCAAAACGGAATTTTCCATTTTCGATAAACACATATTCCCATTGGAAGTCGGCAAGATTCAAAACATACATCACCATTTTAGGATTCGTTTTGACGATATCTTCCTTATAGTAGTACAAATCGGAAGGAGCCATTGCCACATGGGAATAAAAATCAACATTGTACGAGCCGTTCGCTCTTCGATTCAATACATCCGGCAGAACGGAATAAAGAGCAACGGAGCTTCCTGTCACAATGACTTTGTTCGGCGAAGAATCGGCTTTCAGATCTTTTCTTTTTTTCTCGAAATTGTACCAAGGAGAGGTATCCCACTCCATCTCATTCGGGAGATAAAAATAAAGCTGATTAAAAACCAAATAATCCAAAACGAGTGTTGCACCGAATAACAACACGAATAGAGCGAAAGCTCTTGCTTTGAGTGAAGTGCGGAAAAGATTCACGGGTATTTAGGAATGAATTTCAGTTTACGATAGAGTAATTTTTTAGCGAAGTCGATCGCGAGTTTCAAAACTTTAGAATTAAAAGAACTGTTAGAGAACACATAAGTGATCGGAAGCTCCTTAATGGTTCCGCCTTGCAGAGACACGATGGAAAGAGCTTCCATATGAAAGTCGAATGCTACGGATTCCAAAGGATAAGATGCGATTTTCTCAAAAGCCCATTTTGAATATCTTCTGTACCCGGAAGTACAATCTTTGATATTAGGCCCGATGATATTAAAAAGACCTTTCGACAAACAATAATTCATTGCTCTTGCCGCCAAAAAGGAAACCACTTTACGATAAAACGGCACGTTCACGGTGGATGTTCTGCTTCCGATCACCAAATCGCAATCAGGAAAGGCGATGAAGTCTTTCAAACGATTGGCATCATGAGAAAGACCGGCATCCATAGTGATGACCCAATCGTATTTGGAGGCGACGGCATATTTCATACCGTCCTGAATCCCTCCGGGGATATGAGTGTTCTTTTCATGGCGGATGACGTTCAGTCTTTTGCCGAACTCCGATTGCAATTTCTTCAAAATTTGAGGAGTTTGATCCTTCGATGCATCGTCCGTAACGGAAACATCCGCATATTGGATGGCTCCTCTTACGACTTCCTCAATCGTAGATTCTTCGTTATATGCAGGAATTACAACTAGAGTTTTGGCTGCCATATTATTTGCCGGCGATGTTGAATACTTCTTGGTTCGCCTCAATCCACTTCAGAAGTCGAGTAACGCCTTCTTTCGGTTTGATGGTAGGAGCGAAGCCGAATTTTTTAGCTTCCGTAATATCGCAGATGAAATATCTCATATCTCCAGGTCTTTCCACTTCGAACAATATCTCTTGTTTTTTACCTAAGATCTCTCCGATCAATTGGATACATTCCAAAAGGGAGATTTTATGAGGGCTAGCTCCTCCGATATTGTAAACTCCAGGAATCGGATTTTTGAAATAAGCCAGATAGGATTGTGCTCCGTCTTGCGCATGTAAGATGTCTCTTGTTTGTTTTCCCGTACCGAAGATACGAAGAGGAAGGCCGAAATGAGAACGAATTGCGAAATTCGCCACCCAACCGTGATCTTCTCCACCAAACTGACGTTCTCCGTAAATTCCAGTGAATCGAAAACTTGCAGCCTTGATTCCATACATATCCGTATAAGCTCTTACATAATGTTCCGCACTCATTTTAGAAGCATGGAGAGGGGAAATCTGACCCACCATCGTAGGTTGTGTTTCGGGAATCTCTACGGGAGATCTTTCGTATGCGGAAGTGCCTTCTTTCAAACTGTCGTTGATCGAGTTTCCGTAAACGTGAATGGAAGAAGTATTAACTACAGGGATCTTTCTTTTTCTGGCAACTTCCAAAACATTGAAAGTCCCGAGCACATTTGTGGAATAATCGAGTTCAGGATCTTCCCAAGAGATGGTCATCGCAGGTTGAGCCGCAGTATGAACGATATAGTCGCATCCTTCGGTTCTATCGGTAAGATGTTCCAAATTACGGATATCTCCCTTCACCATAGTCACACCAAGTGACTTCAGATAATTCCAGTTATAGTCTCTAGTTGCATCCGTTCCGTAACCGGTTCTTTTCAGTTCGTATTTAGTCATGCTGTCATAACTAACCACGTCCCAACCTTCTTTTCTGAATAACTCACAAACATGAGATCCCAAAAACCCACAACCACCAGTTACTAAAACCTTATTAGCCATTACGCTCTTCTCCTAGAAAAAACTTCTTTGTAATAATTAATTTATAAATGCTGAAAGCGTCCCGAACCATATCTGCAAAACTGTATTTTTTGCCGGAAACAGGTTTGAAATAAGAAACAGGAATTTCAATGCATCGCATATGGGAACGAACGATCTCGATCATCAGTTCCACCACGTACTTTCTGTCCTGAGCTCTTAATTGTTGTTTGGTTTGAGCATAAGACTCTTTCCAGATCGAAAAAAAGTGACAATCCGCATCCGTGAATCTAGGCTCTTGCCCCCACCAGAATATCTCCACCATTTTACCCATAAACAGATTCACCAATCTATACAAAGGACTTAGGTTGGAGCCTTGTTCGATCATCTGTCTTGTGGTTCTGGTACCGATCACCATATCGGAATCTTTCATGTATTCCAAAAGTTTCGGGAAATCTTTCGAACGGAAAGACCCGTCCGGAGAAACAACAACGATGATATCACCTGTTGCTTGTTCAATGCCTCGGCGAACCTGCTCTCCCAAACGACTCGCATCTCCGTCTCCCGGAAAAGTATAAACTTTTACCTTTTCCTTTTTACTCAAAGCGACAGTAGCGTCCGTTGACTCATTGTCGATCACAACGATTTCATGGAATTTATCCTTAAAATCGACAATCACATCCGTGATCGATCTTTCGTTGTTATTGGTAGGAATCACTAGAGAACATTTAAACTTGGAAAAAAGATCGTTTCTTACTTCATACACCGCATGATAGTAATCTTGCATGGAGTTGATGTTGAAATATTCGCATGTTAGGTGAGTTGCGTAAACTCCGCCTTCCGATTCTTTTGCCATCTTGTCGATGACGTCCGTGATTTCGATCACTCCCGATTTGGCGGCAGGAGGAGTTTGTTTGAAATATTCAAAATAACGAGGAGTGAAAAGATAGGATCCCAATCCCAATAGTTCGTTAGGCGGATCTTCCGGTTTTTCCACAAGATTGAGGATTTTATCCTCTTTTAATTCCACTGAATAATTCTTTCTGATGCGGGAAAGAAGAGAGGTTTTCACGATCCCGATGGAGGCGCAAAGTTTAGGATGCGTTTTTAGAGTTTTTAGAAATAATTCGTGATCGGTTTTATAATAGAATTCATCACCGAGTATGGTTAAAAAAGGTTCATTGATGAATTTTTCCAAACTGGCGATATCGGAAGCCAAACCTTTTTCCGTCCAGTGCGCAGGTTCGATGACGATTTTAGGCAATGCCTGACGGATGACCGCAATCTCCTCTAAGATTTGTTCCTTGAGGTGACCTACCAGAATGTATACTTTTTCCACTCCGAAGGTTTTGTACAATAACTCCACATTTCTATGTAGGATGCTTTTTCCTTCGATGACAAATAGAGGTTTGGGGATGAAACTAGTTCGCGGATAAGCGCGGGTGCCTTTTCCGGCAGCGGCGATGACCCCGATTCTGATCTTTTTCAATGTAAATCGAAGGTCTCGGCAACTAGGTTCTCGGTCAATTAGAAAAGGTTCTTCTCCACCTATAGATAGAGTAATCAAAATCCGGTTCCGGTGCCATAAACCGGCTCCAAATCGCCCAATTTTGCTTCTTGTGGTCCCAAATTTGGATCGGGTTTTTGTTCCCTAAACCGTTCAAATGGAACCCCCAAATTCCCTCTTCTCCGCTCGGCAGCGGGAAAGAAATTCCGATCGGCTCCCCGGAAACCCCCTCTAAAAAATAAGGAAGGGGAACATTCGTAAATGTTCCGAACAAACTGGAGGAAAGATTCCGATTTTCTCCCTTTCCATGAATTTGAAACGAAAGATGTTCACAATCGAACCGACGGAGCAGCCCTTTTTTCGTCTCAAATAATAAGCTGGAACGGACTTGGCAGGATTTAGGAAATAAATTCCAGATCTCTTCCTTCTTTTCCGCTCTTCCGGAAAACAATACCTCTTCCCAACCTCTCTCGGAATGGTATCTCAATTCCTGGGCTAAAAAAGAGGATTCTTTTTGATTGGAAATCAAATCCAAACCTAAGATCAAAAATCCATGTTCCGTTTTCATTTTGGAAGAAAGATAAATTCCGGAAGAAGGATTAGCGTTGATACTAATAGTGGAAAAAAGAAATTGAATTCCCCAGATAAGAAAGAGAAGGTTTTTCATAGAATGGTTCGTGATCGAATTCCTAAAACTTGGATCTCAGGTTGGTTTTTGTCTATCTGTTTCCTCTTGCCTTTTTCCTTCTGTAATATCATCCCTGGCCTACAAAAGCAGGAATCGAATCATAACAATCTTCTTCTTGGATTAGCCGCCTATACCTATCTCACTTCAGGCAACTGCGAAACGGGAGGAGACATTTGGGCCAGGAACATTCAAACACAAACAAGCTATTGTGTTCCTGTCGAACTTGTGGCATCCCAACCCAATGTGGAAGTGTACAGACAAAAAAATCTATCGGTTAACTATGATCTACAGGCTTTCGCAGTCGAATTCAACGACCAAACCTATCCTAAGTTAGTTTCCGCATTCGGAGCGCCTTCCGATGTGGACAAAAACGGTAAAATTAAAATCTTAGTATTGGATATCATCGACGGAGCGAAAGCAAACACTTCTTATGTGGCAGGTTTTTATGATCCTATCAATTATTTTCCGGATCAAAAACAATCTTCGTTACGTTCCAATTATGCGGAAGTTCTTTACTTAGACGGTAAGGAACTCATCGACAGCTTGGTCAGGGATCCTACAGCATTTTCATCCACAGCTGCGCACGAATTTCAACATTTGATCCGTTATCCTTTTATGGTGGAAACGAGAGCCACCGATGATCTTTGGATCAACGAAGGAACCAGCGAAGTCGCAAGTGATATCGCAGGTTTCGGGCCGCAGAAATACAGGATCGAATGTTATAGAGGAACCGATTCCGCACGTTGTCCGAACGGAGCGAACGGGGTATCCTTACTCAATTGGTCCAATCAAACCAATTCCAGCACAATACTCAAACAATACGCACTGGCCTATGTCTATATGAGATATATTTACGATATCTCGGGAAGCACGGATGCGGAACGAAATTCCTTTTTCAAAAAAACGGTACAAGGAAACAGCATAGGAATCAGGGCGGGGTATGCAGGCCAGCTTATGACAGTTTTGCGAGATATGCCCGCTTATAACTCGGGTTTACTTGGCGCAACGGATACGGAAGCTTTTTTCAGAACCTTCATTCTTCTTATGGGACAGACAAGTGCAGCGACTAACTTTTCTAATGTGGAAAGAGTTACTGCTACCAGCCCGATAACAACCAGCATCGTGGACCTATCGGGAGCATATACAATGTATCCTTTGGGAAGCAACTTGGCAGATCTTGCCACCACACCGATCGTTCCAGTTCCTGTCGCAAATTCTGTTCTTACCACAGGTTCAGCAAATAGCTATGCAATTAATTTTTCCAATTTCTCTACCTTGCCATATATGAACATCGCAACTGTCAAAAATTCGGGGAATACTAGAACTGTTCTTGCTTGGGGTGCCTACTCCGCAAGTTCTACTTCTTCCATCAGGGAACTTACCGCAACGAAAGAAAGCGCGGAAAGCAGATATAAAAGTTTGATTACGGAAGGAGAAAGATCGGAGAAAGGGGCTTTACCCCTTTGCGGAACAGGATTTATAAACGATGAGTTTCATAACGTCGGAAGTATTCCAGTTGAACCGCCCGCATCAAAGAATGATAACACTCCTTAGCGATATGGCCTCCGTCTGCGAAAGCATTACAAGAATAATTAGGATCTTCCTTTAATTTCAAAATCGACTGATCGAACTTCCCCGAGACGGATCCGATTTTTTCTTCCCAAGCGGAAACAGCCTTTTCTTTGCTAATCAAATCTTCAAAGTTAGGTGAAGATGTCGGCCAAACGATGATGGCACGGATATTGTCCGACTTCAATCGAGTTAGGATTTTTTCATAGAACCCGTATTGCATTTCACTGGGAACATAAGAAGCAAACAGCCAATCTAAAGTCCTGTGACTCGTCAAATCCAGAAGATTCGCATCTTTCTCCACATAATTATCAATAGGCGAAAGACCGTGCCCGTTGTTTTGGACGATAAAATCGAACGTAGTTTGGTTCATGGAAACGAAACTTTCCAAATTCGGATTTTTATAATTTCTCCACATCTGATCCAGATAGGGTTTGTATGTTCCCACTGCGAATATCTTTCTACCTAAGAAAAAACTCACATTGTCTTTCCCAAACAGCCAAGCATTGGATAAAACATAAGGAAGATCGAAACTATAAGTTAGGTTGGAGATTTTAAAGATGGAGTTTTGATTGAATTGATTGGGATCTGTCTCCATTAAAACCAAATCGGGACGAATGCCTGCATCCAGAATGCGAGTGAGTTGGTAATCGTAATAAGCGGGGGTCGTGACCGCAGAAGAAAGATTATAAATTTCCCAGTCAGGATAAAAAGACTTCAAATCTTCCGCATCGAAATAAAGAAGTCTGGAAGATCCTAAGATCAACATCAGTTTTTTATCAGACTTTGTTTTCTTTTCGGAGATTAAATTCTCCAATAAGGTTCTTTTTGCAGAATAATTAACAGCAGTTAGATCGAGTTTTGTGAGAAGCTGAACGAAAGGGATACGAAAGATGGAATCGACTAAAAGTAAAAATCCAAAAAGAATGACCGGATAAAATAAAAAGGGTTTCCCTCGCATAAGGTAAAAGGAACAAAAACGGGGATTAAAAGTAAAGCCAATTGATCGGCATGAGGAACCTCTCTGGGATTTTCCCAGAGAGTAAAATTTAAGCTACTTGTGTTCTAAGTATCTTGCGGCGTTTTTTTAGATTGAGGAACCAGTCGTCTGCTTGGCGCGTATGGCTGACCAATTTTTTGACATATTCCCGATTTTCAGGATTTAAGATTTCTCTCGCCTCTTGAATGATTTCTTCTACCGTCTTTACGTGGAATGTGAAGTAACTGGTAAACAGATCATAATATTCTCTTTCCGTCGTTTCCCAAGAGTATTTTTGAATGTCTTCAAAAAACTCATATAACATAGGAATGTCGGCTTCCGGAGTCGCATCGAAGTGATTATTCATCATGGCAACTCTATCAGTGATGTCTGTCAGTTTTTGAAAATAGGTTTCTAGTGCAGGAAATTCCAAATGACCCCTCCTTATAACCCTTACTTTTACCAGGATTTTAGAAGGAGTCGAGAGATCAAGTTTTTTTTGCAAATTTTGTGAAGTCCGGATTTTCTTTTAGAAAGGAAACAAGATGAGTCACTTGTTCTTCCCAGCCCTCTTTGGCACCGTTCATCCAAACATCGAAGGCATCCGAATTGGGATATCCCCCATTAACCACAGTTAGCCTGGATTTCCCGGGAGCAGCAGATTCGAATAACAACTGCAAAAAAATATCTCCCGCAGGATGGTCTTTCCATTCCATAATCAACTCTTTGCCGGGAACGATTTTTTTATAGGTTCCGTGAGTGGTAAAATCCCCTTCGATTCCCAATTTCCAAGTCCAGGAGAAATCTCCTCCTTCTTTCGGCCTGCCACGAACCTCGTCCGCAAGCCAGTGAGTTAACACTTCATAAACGGTAATGGCAGACCAAAGTCTTTCAATTGGTTCGTTGAAATCAAAAACGGATCGAGTTTCCCTCATACGTCAAAGGTTGGGGCCTCTACGATCCTTTGGCAACCCGTTTTTCATAAAGACAGATGGACAGAAGAAGATGAAACTCTTATCCTCGTTATTTAGATTCTGACAACATAGGACGGATACATGCGTTCCCTTTTTATTTTTCAATTTATTTCCTCCGTCATTTGTATTTTCACTTTAGGGGCGCAATTGGCCTTGTCTCTCACGGTTGCGGAAGACAGAGGGAGTTCTTACGGTTTAGCGGTCATAAATTATTTCAGTTATATGACGATATGGACCAATATATTAATTGCTGCCTACTTTTTCCTGCCTCTCACCTTCCCTAAATCTAAGTTAAACGAATTCCTTCACAGATCCACGGTAGAGACAGGAATATTAGTATATATTCTAATTGTGGGGATCGTGTATCATCTTCTTCTTTCCGGAGTCTGGAATCCTCAAGGTCTACAATACATCGTAGACATCAATCTTCATTCCACGGTGCCCCTGCTTTATATCGTTTACTGGCTGATGTATATAGAGAAGGGAAATCAAGTTTATAAGAACGCTTTTTTCTGGCTTTTATATCCGATGATTTATGCAATTTATATATTTATCAGAGGGGAAATCATACATATTTACCCTTATCCTTTTACGGACGTTCTAAAATTAGGGTATGCGGTTTCTCTTCGAAATTTTCTATTTCTAAGCCTTGCATATTACATTCTTGGAATATTTATCGTTGCAATAGATCGGCTGTTTTTCAGGCTGAAAACAAGACATGGACGCTAAAGAACATTTACTCACTCTGGCTCGTTATCACCAATGGGCGACAGGTCATTTATTTCTGCACATCCAAGGAATTCCGGATGAGGATTACAAAAAAGATTTCGGTCTATTTTTTAAATCGATTCACGGAACTCTCAATCACTTGTTAGTTGCCGAAAGACTTTGGTACAATCGGTTCGCAGAAAATTTTTCTCCCGTTGTTTCCTTGGACAGTGAAGTGGAACCGGATAGATCCCGTTTGAAGGAAGTCGCCATCAAAGAATCTGGAAAATGGGAAACTTTCATCAAATCCCTGAAAGAGATTCCCGATAAACTGGAATACAGTACAATGAGAGGGTTTCAGGCAAATCTGCCCTATGTTTTGACTTTGGCACATGTATTCAACCACGGAACCCATCACAGAGGACAAATCATAGCTGCCATCACTGCAATGGGTTACTCTTCACCCGAGATAGATTTGGTTTATATGCTCCAAGCGGAAGAAAGGATGAATACCACCTAATTAAAGCTATATATTTAGATTGTTCGGTCTCACATAAACCGCTTGCACAACACTGATGTTTCTCATTTGAAACGCAGCGGCGCAATACGCCAAATAGTATCTCCATTTACGGATGAATGTCTCATCGTAACCTTGGTTTCTCACTTCGGATAGATTCTCTTCGAAAGCCTTAAGCCAAAGCCGTAGAGTTTTCACATAACTGAGTCCCATATCTTCCAGATGAAACAAATGCATATTTCCCGTTTTATTGATCGCCTCGTTCATTCTTCCTATGGAAGGAAGAAGTGAACCTGGGAAAATATGTTTCTGAATGAAATCGATTCCTTTGCGGAAAGATTCGAAGCGGGAATCGGGAGATGTGATCACTTGTAAGGCGAGAATCCCGTCCTGAGGAAGAAGTTCTTGGCATTTCTGGAAAAAAGTTTCGTAGTATCTTTCTCCTACCGCTTCCAACATTTCCACGGAGACGATTTTAGAAAAAGAACCGGAAAGATTACGATAGTCTTGGATTCGGATCTCAATTCGATCGGACAAACCTTCCTTCTCGATCCTTTCCTTTGCATATCGAAATTGTTCATCGGAAAGAGTAACAGTAGTCACTTTGCATCCGTATTTTTTCGCAGCATAGATGGAAAGATAACCCCAGCCGCTTCCGATCTCCAAAAGATGGTCTGTTTCGTTTAACTTCAATTTTTTGCAGAGAAGATCTACCTTTTTCTCTTGCGCCTCTTCCAAAGTTTGATCCAGATCAGTAAAATAAGCGGAACTGTAGGTCATGGAAGGATCCAAAAATAATTTATAGAACCGATTTCCCAAATCGTAATGTTCCACAATGTTTTTTCGGCTGCCTTTCAGGCTGTTTCTGCGTAGAAAATGAAGAATTTTATTTCCGATGCTGAATAGATCGAGATGAAACTTCTTTTTGTTCGAGCCGGAAAGACTGGGAGAATCGTCCACGTTCAAAATGAACCAGGAAATCACATTTTCGATCGAATCGGTCTGCCAGTCTCCGTCTATGTAAGATTCGGCAAATCCGATATCACCATATAACACTGATTTTTTGAAAAAAGAATTTGCCTTCACATGAACCAGAGCGGAATGAAACCTAGATTCTTGTCCCGAGTCGGGATTCCCTAAAAACGTTTGCGATCCGTCAGGAAGGATCATCCGCAAAGAACCTTTTTTCATGGATTTCATCGCTTGGAAAAAGATTTTCTCGTAGATGGGAAGTGATTTTGTATTTCGTTTTTGTTCTGTAAAAAGGGTCGGTTCAGTCGAATTTTGCAATAGAGACTGGTTTACTGACTTGTCCAAGGGAGACTCCTGTTTGTTTATTTAAATTATCTTTTTTATTTATGTAAGGGATTTGTTTGAGCCAAAGCTTTAGTGCCTGCCAATGGATCAAAACTATTATTTTGACTGTTACGAAAGGAAAACGGGCAAATAGAAAGCCAAGGTTTTTATTACGAAATGGAATTTTTTTTCCAAAAAAGGATGTGGTTAAAATTCGTTTTCCGTTCTCCCAGGAATCCACTCCGATTTTCAAATCTTCTTCCGGAAAATTCAGTCGAAATTCGAATTCGGAATCGAGAGAAATAAAAGGAGATACGTAAAAATCTTTTTTCACTCTGATATGAAATTGAGGATTTGCAATCGTTCCTTTGTTATTCGGTATCACTAAACCGACATAAGGTTTAATTTCCCCGAAAGTATTTCCTACTTCCTGAACAGAACACAATAAATTTCCTTTTTCAGAGAAACAAAAATAAAAACTGACCGGATTAAAGACATAACCTAAAACTCGTAGATTGGTGAGAAGATACACCTTTCCTATCGTTTCAGATACCCCCGATGCGGATAAAAAAGCTTTCAGGTTACTAAGAGTGTCTTTTTCTCCGAATCGGATGTGATCTTTATCATAAAAGGAAAAAAGTGAAAAAGAATTTCTAGCAAAAAAAAGATGTTCCTTGTCCAGTTCGTCCAACTCCTCCAAGTCGAGCAGAAAGGTACAAACATTGTATCTAAAGCTGTTCTTATGCGGTGAGGTTCTCGTATGGGATACAACCGCATCGTAGATGCGGGAGTTCATGACCAAGGATCTCTTTTTAATATGGATCTAGAGACATTCACTGCAGATAAAAAACCGTCCTCATGGAATCCGTATCTAAAATAGGCTCCTGCATAATAAATGGGACCTGTTTCGTTTAAGAGAGGCAGTCTGCTTTGAGCCAATGAGGAAGGAACGGAAAACAAAGGGTGTTCGTATTCGATTTCTTTGAGAATATGTTCTTTTCGGACTCTGCCAGGATCGTTGATGGTAACGAAATAATTTTTTTTATCGGAAACTCTTTGTAGGCGGTTCATCCAATAGATGGTATAAGGAAGATCTTTGCCGGAATCGTTCCGAATGATTTTATAATTCCAGCTAGACCAACAAAGTTTTTTGCGAGGCATATCGGATGCATCCGTATGCAAAGTGGCCGTATTTTTCTGATAGGCGAAGAGAGGGAGAAGCTCCCGTTCCAAAGGCTCTGGATTTCCCAAAAGTTTTGCAGAAATGTGTCCGTGAGTCGCAAGAACCGCCTTATCAAAAACTTCGGAACTTCCGTCTTCCAAAACGACCCTGACTTTTCCATCTTCACGAAGCACTTGTTTAACGGAAGAGTTCAGGCGGATTCGATCAGAATAACCTGCAGTGATTCGTTTCACGTATTCTCTCGACCCTCCGTCCACAGTCCACCATTGATGTTGAGTATTGAGACCTAAAAAACCGTGATTATAAAAAAATCGAATGAGAGACTTTGCAGGGAAAGACAACATCAAATCAGGAGGAGTGGTCCAAACTGCGGAACTCATGGGAATCAAATAATAATTGAGGATATCTTCTCCGTATTTGTTTTCTTTCATGTACTTTCCCAAGTCCCAATCATCGTATTCGGGATCTTCCAAAATGGAAGGAGCGGTTTTGTTGAAACGATCGATTTCCAAAAGCATCTTAATGAATTTAGGTTTGAAAAAATTGCTTCTTTGCGCAAAAAGTCCGTTCAAACCTGAACCGCAGAACTCTAGTTTTGTGGGATCAAATTGAACACTGAAAGACATATCCGACTTTTTGGTAGGTACATTCAGAACTTGAAATAATCTGAGTAAGTTGGGATAGGTCACATGATTGAATACGATGAAGCCGGTATCGATGGGGATTTGTTTCCCATCTTCGGGAACATCCACAGTATGAGTGTGTCCCCCGATATAATCCGCCTTTTCAAATACTGTGAGATCGTAGTCTCTGGATAAAAAATAGGCACTTCCTAATCCTGCAATGCCTGTCCCGATTACAGCGAGTTTTTGTTTCACTTATTCCTCTGGTCTTTTCTTAGACAAAAGCCCGAAGAATCTCGGACTTAAAAAATATAGGACGAAAATTTCAGCCGAAAAGGCGGCTCATCTGCGTATGAATTTCCAAGGCTTTTTTCTCCGCAAGATCCGCAAAGTTATCTTCCTTGGTGAGAAGAGTGATCCCTCTCGAAGAATTGATGACGGAGTTCTTACCTGCTGCCGCATAAATCTCCTCCAAACTTCCCCCTTGCGCTCCGAATCCGGGAATCAGAAAGATAAGAGACGGGTGCCTGTCTCTGATTTTTTTCAGTTCTGCAGGATGAGTGCCCCCTACTACGATCCCCACTTGCCCGGGGTATTCGGACTCAAGCCTGGCCGTAAAATCGGAAACTTCTTCGTACAAAAATTCTCCTTTCCCTTGGATAACTAACTTTTGTAAGTCGGAGGAGGAAGGATTGGATGTAAGACCCAAAATGAAAATAAAACCTCCCACATCCAAATAAGGAAGCAAAGTGTCTCTTCCCATATAAGGATTTACGGTAAGCGCTTCCACTTGCAAGGTTTCGAAATAGTATTTAGCGTATTCTTTGGCAGTGTTGGCAAGATCTCCCCTCTTCGCATCGGCGATGATCGGAACTTCAGGACAGATTGCGCGGCATAGATCCACATACATCTCGAATTCACGGAAACCTTTTGCTCCGAATCTTTCGAAGAAGGCAAGGTTCGGTTTCCAAGCCGTAGCATAAGGATGCGTTTTTTCCACGATGGATTTGGAAAAAGAAAACAAAGGAGTTTCGGAAGAAAGACAAACGGAAGGGAGTTTTTCCCATTCAGGATCCAACCCGACAGAAAGAAGAGAAGAAAGTTCCTCTCTTCTTTTGGTGAATTTTTTTAAGAAAGAAGATGTTCCCAAATCATTTGCCTCTTTTTTTTCTGGCTTCCCATTGTTCGTCGATGCTTCCCTTTTTGTACCATCCGTAGATATGACCGGGGATCACAGTAAGAACCGTCACGGGATTCGCTTTGATGTCTCCTACAGCGCCCCCCACATAAGTGGAGTAAGCCGGGACAAGAAGTTCGTAAGATTCTTCCAATTGTTTTCTATCTTCTTTTTCCGCAAAATAATTAAAAGCATCGTCGGAAGCGCGAGCTTCATGGTACAAAGCACCCACTACCGGAATCGCATACATGCTGGCGTATAAAGTTCTGTATTTTCTTTGGGAAAAATCCTTCGCATGGGCTCCTTCATGGATGACCACGGCAGGAAGGTCGGAATAGATATTGATCGTGTTTGTGAAAGAATTGTAGTGATCTCCTCCTATCAATCCCGCAAAAAGACGATCAGGCAACAGAGTGTAGGAGATAAGAGAGATGGATCCGAAAAAATATTTCACAATTGGGTTGATGTTTTCGTTTTTACTCAACCTTCTCCATTCGGAAAGCGGAGCATATTGATTGAATCTAACCTTAACATCTCTTAGGTTATTCTCTTTGATATAATTGATCAGATATTGTTTCGTTTCAGGAGAAATATCATGATTGTCAGCCTTTCGGTTCCAAAGAATGAGTTTGGAAGGGAAAGAAAGTATGTTACCGATTTGATCCAAAAGCCAAACAGGCTCTCCTTCTTCGAATTGAGGATCTTCCTCTTCAAAAGCGGGCGAAGGAAGATAAGGATTCCCATAATTGTATTTTTTTTCAATCGAATAACAGTTGATTATCGAAAATAGAACAGAAATAAAAAGAAGGAACGAATATTTCATAGACTATCCAGGATTTCCTTCAGTTTGGGATCGTTTACAGGCTCTTGGTTGTGCTGCCTTTTCAGAAGTTTAGGGCTCGAATTAAATCCGCTTTGGTTTTCCAAAAACAGAAAAAATTCTTCCATCACATTTCTGCCCAATTGATTGATTTGATCTTCTCTGTTTCCCCTGTAGCCCATATAAGGAACATACCAAAGCAAAGGAACGAGAGTAACCGTTGAAAAAACATGAAAACAATTCGTAACATGGGATTCGATTCTATCCTTATAGTCGAATACTTCCGGTTTTTCTTTACCGATTTGTACGGAAGCACGCAGCCTAACTTGCACCAGGTTGGAAGAACAATCGTCTTTCGATTCCAATAAAAAATCGGTCACTTGGATTTTTCCCCCTTCCCGAATCAAACGAGGGAATCTTTCGCCGCGAATGGAAAGATCTTTTCGGATCAGATAAGAAAGATGACCGTATTCATTCACCAAGTCGTCCGGATTGAAAAAATAACCGTCATAGATTCCCAGTTTTGTTTCGTATCCTGCTGGAACAGTTACTGTGACATTGGGAATCGGACGCACTCGTTCGAAAAGAATCTCTTCAGGGAAAGGACGATAGACTCTTAAAGAAACACCGCACTGTATCAGTAGCAGACAAGATACGATGGCGGAGGTGATTTTTCTTTCAAAACGCATAACTGTACCCAAAATAAAGATTCAGCACACTGAAATAACGAGAGGTTCTTTTCCCGGTTCCGTCCGCTTCGTAAATTGCGGACGATTTGTACCAATCCATAACGCCCGCTCCCAAAGAATCGACATTCACTGCTGTGAATCTCGGCATCTGACTTTCGTTAGCTTTCCAGGTATAACTGGTGGATTGAAATCCGAAATTTAATCTATGTTGTTTCAAAAAAAGAAAGGAGTATACGAAGTGAAAGTCGAATCCGCTGAGATTCATCTGCAAAGGTCTGCCGGATTCGATGGAATAATATTGGTTTAAACCGGAAATCGCTCCCTCTGCACCGTACATCGGATCTTTTAAGACGGTTCTTTTGTAATCCAAAGTTCCGAACGGAGTCAGAAAGATGTCGGCACCTAACTCTAGTCTCATCCCCAAAGGAAAAGACTGGTAGTAACGCATTCCGGCGCTAGGTGCCACGAAAGAAACATTTTCCCGAATCGCACCCGCTTGGTTCAAAGTGGAGGAATAATAAGCGGAATCGGTTCTCCATCCTCCGGTTCTAATTCCGAAATCCCAACTGAACCATTTGTCTTTTCGAAACTCTTCATAAATCTTCAATACGAGTCGATGGTCCAACATTCTGAATCTGGTTTCGTACTGAGCGGTTTGGAAACCATTAATCAAACCGAAAGTATTATGAGTATAAGAAGTTTGGAAAGGAAGATTGCTGTATTCGATTCCCCATTTTTGATTTTCTCTTCTGTAGGATAAAGTGATAGAGGGAACTATTTGTCTGGAAGAGAAAGACTTAGGTTCGTCAGTGAGAGGAAGAACGGATTCATTCTGATAAGGAATGGAACTTCTGGGAAAAAAAGGAGAGCCGGATTGGAACCAAAGTCTTGCGTTTTTATCCTGCCAATCTTCCCCGCCACCGAATGCGGCAAAACTTCTGTTTCCTCGGATTCCTATTTCCCAAAACCCTCCCCAAAATGAAACATTTCCCGAATCGAAAGGTCTGGTTTTATGAACGTCCGAAACGGGAGTTTCGTAGTCTTTTCTGAATTGAAAATCTTTTCTTCTGATTTGGGCGGCTTTGATTCTTTTTTCTTCCGCCGCATTCGGGTAACCGTTGGACTCGTAATATTCGGCTTCTAACTCAAGTTTTACGGCCTCAGATTCTTGGGCGAACAAAGACCCGCCCGAGAACAGGATAAAGATTAAAAAGAAACCGTACCATTTCTTCATAAATGTAAAAAAAAAGGACGGCTTCAATTTCAAGCGGATCTACCCTTTTCTTTTGATAAAGGATTTGGCGAATTCTGGCAAGACAAAAGCTGCCTTGTGAATCTCAGGGCTGTAGTATTTTAAACCTTTCGGTAAACGACTGATATCCGGCGTTACTTTGTAAGGATCAATCGCATTGGAAAGGAAAGTGAACCCTATGATCCCGGAAGGATACGTAGGGATAGTCGTATAATAATATCCGTATTCCGGGAAAATTTTAGGAATAAACTCGAAGAGAGAAGAAATCACATCTCCATGGTACCAAAAAGATTCCGCTTGAGTCGCAATGATTCCCGTAGGCTTCAAGGCACTCGCCATATCTCTGTAAAATGGTTCCTTGAAAAGAACTTCCGCAGGACCAACGGGATCGCTGGAGTCTACAAGGATCACATCGAATCTGCCTTTGTTTTCTCTGGCAAATTTAGCTCCGTCATCGTAATGATGGATTACTTTTTTATCCTTCATGGCATCCGCACATTCCGGAAAATATTGATAACTGATATCTACGACCGCTTTGTCGATTTCGCAGAGAACCACTTCTTTCACGGAAGGGTGTTTCAGAACTTCTCTTACGGTTCCTCCGTCTCCTCCTCCGATCACAAGAACGGATTCAGGGTTCGGGTGACTCATCATGGGAATATGGGCAATCATTTCATGATAAGAATGTTCATCTTTGTTCGTGACCATAGTCACTCCGTCCAAAGTAAACATACGCCCGAAGGATTGGGTCTCAAAAATATCGATCTTTTGAAAAGGAGTTTGGATACTATCTAAGGTTTTAGTCACTCTGTAACTGACCGCTCTTCCTTTTTCTAATTCCAACTTTTCCGTATACCAAATCTCCATTCCTCTGCTCCTTAGTTTTTGTACGAATTCATTTCGTTTTTTGCCAGATTTAGGGTTATGGATGGGAAGTGTAGTTTTTTTTACCCATTGAAAAAGTTCTTTCCAGATTCTCAGCCAGGAATAAAACCTTGGCTTTCAGCCAATTTTGATTAGAAAAGGGAGATTCTATGCTCGGAAATTTTACTGAAAGTTTAAAAGGAACATTGGGCGGAGTGGTGCTTATCATCGTTTCTTTTCCCATTTTGTTTTTGAACGAAGGTCGATCTGTAGATGTTGCAAAAGGTTTGGAAGAAGGGGCGGCTCTAGTAGTGAGCATCAATCCTACCCAAGACTTAGGAAAATACGATGGAAAACTAATTCATGCATCTGGAGAAGCAAAAGCCGGTGCTAAAATAAAAGACTCTGATTTCGCAATCGATGAAGCAGGACTAGGACTCTTCCGTACAGTTGAGATGTACCAATGGAAAGAGGAAGTTACCGAAGATTCAGAGAAAAAATCAAAAAAAGAATATACTTATCATGAAGAGTGGTCTTCTTTCAAAATCGATTCCAGCAAATTCAAAGAGAAGTCAGGGCACTCAAATCCGAACTTTCCGTACGAAGCGGAAACTTTTTATGCGGATTCCGTAACTTTGGGAAATATCGATTTTTCGACTCCTCTCATTCAAAGCATTCCAACAAACGATGAACTTACTTACGACCAAGCAACTATCAATCGATTGAAAGCTAAATTCGGTGCGAAAGCGAAGATTCATGACGGCCAAATCTATTTAGGAAAAGATCCTGCTGAACCGGAAATCGGTGACATTCGTGTGTCTCATAAAATCGCTCCGGAAGGAACTGCTTCCGTAATCGGACTATTGGACGGGAACAGCTTAAACGGATACCAAACGAAAAGAGATACTACAATCTTAGTTTTCAGCTACGGTAAAAAAGATGCAGCGACTATGTTCCGTGAAGAACAAGAAGCGAACACTTTCCTTACTTGGATTCTGCGATTGGTGGGATTTCTAGTTATGTTCTTCGGATTCAAACTTTTGTTCGGACCGATTGCTGCTGCAGGCGGATGGATCCCGATCTTAGGTGGTATTTTAGAAATGGGAGTGAGTTTGGTTGCGGGAATTCTTTCCTTCTCTCTTTCTTTCACAACCATTGCGATTGCATGGATTTTCTTCCGTCCGCTTCTAGGAATCGGTTTACTGCTTCTAGGCGGAGGCGCTTTCGCTTTCTTAATGTATCAAAAAGGAAAGTTCGGAAACAAACCTCCAGTTACAAATTAATCCACACAAAAAACGAAAAGTATCTCCCTAAAAAGAGATACTTTTTCGCTAAAAAAGAGGAACTTTTGGGAAAAAATTCTGTCTCTTATAAAAGACCGAACTATGAAATTTTTTTCCAGCAAGTTCCTTTTCTTTTTATTGCTGATACCGTTTCTTATATTTCCGATTTCTCATTGTACAGTCGCAGAAACGGACAATCGCAAAGAACTGGGCTTTTACGCACTTCTCTATCTCTCCGATTACAATAACCCGGACAAACCGTCCGTTTATTTCTCTACAGTCAGACAGGTGGAATTGGAAATCGCTTACGAGACGGGAGCAGAACCGGAAGCCGGAAATTTTGCGTTAGGCGGAAGTCCGTATTGGTCCGTTACGGAAGATAATCTAAAAGCAATTTTCGCAGACAGAGATTATACGGTAAACGTTGTGATTCCCACTTCCTCCAGCGAAATGAAAAACATTCCCAAACAGAACAGATCCACATGGACGGTATCTCAAATTTTGGATTTAGCAAGTCGTTATCAATCGAGAAGATCCGACTTTCAAACGGCTCGTTTTTTTCTGGTTTATGTGAACGGTCATTTGGACAACAACGGCTCTCCCAATACGAGCGTGGTCGGAGTGAACATAGGAGGAACTCCCGTCACAGTGGTCTTTAAAGACGTAGTCAAAGATTTCGCAGCGAACATGAGACCTATCGCCGAACAAGTCACAGTCGTTCATGAATTGGGACATGCTTTGGGTTTTGTCAATAATGGAATCCCTCTCACTTCCCAACACCAAGACATCCCTAACGGAAAACATTGTACAAACACAACCTGTGCGATGTACCACCAGATCGAAGGCAAAACCAGTTTAAATAATTTCGCACAGTCCTATTTTTCCACCATGAGCAGAGTCGTGATCAAATCGGAGTGTTTGGAAGACGCTAAAAAATACAAACCTTAAGCAGGAAGTCCCTTTCTCGTCCCTTCTTTTTTACTATACATAAGTTATGTATGACAAATTTTTGACAGAATGAAATTCCTGAATCCTAAAAACACGCGCACTGCTGCCGTAGGTTTTATTTTCGTCACCATCCTGATCGATTCCATAGGGTTTGGGATCGTAATTCCCGTCCTCCCCAACCTTATCGTAGAACTCACTGGAGACAGTATCGGCCAAGCCTCCTCTCACGGAGGGTTTTTGATGTTCGCATACTCCCTAGTTCAGTTCGTATGTGCTCCTTTTGTAGGAGCCTTAAGTGATCGTTTCGGAAGAAGACCGGTTCTTTTGGCAGCACTCTTCGGATTCACCTTGGACTATTTATTTCTCACATTCGCCCCTACTTTGTTTTTCCTTTTCGTAGGAAGAATCATCGCAGGGATTATGGGGGCCAGTTTCACGACTGCAAGCGCCTATATCGCAGACATCACTCCTGCCGAAAAAAGGGCGGAGAGTTTCGGGCTCATCGGAGTCGCGTTCGGTTTGGGCTTTATCATCGGCCCGTTAGTGGGAGGTCTCTTGGGACAATTCGGATCCAGAATCCCTTTTCTAGCAGCCGCAATACTTACATTCGTCAACTTTCTCTTCGGGTTTTTCATATTACCCGAATCCTTATCCCAGGAAAATAGAAGAGCCTTCGAGTGGAAAAATGCAAATCCTTTGGGAGCTCTCTATAATCTAAAACGTTACCCTTTGATTTTGCCTCTTGTGTTTGTTTTCTTTTTGGTCAGCATAGGATCTCACTCGGTTCAATCCAACTGGGCCTTTTATGTGATCGAAAGATTCAAATGGGATGAGAAGATGATCGGAATTTCTCTAGCAGTCGTAGGAGTATTGATCGCAATCGTACAAGGAGGTTTGATGGGAATCTCTATGAAAAAGTTAGGAGCGAAAAACAGTGTGTATCTGGGTACCGCACTTTTTTCGATCGGTTATGCGTTATACGCAATGGCAAACGCTTCTTGGATGATGTTCGCATTCTCCATCCCTTATTGTTTGGGAGGGATTTCAGGGCCTGCTTTGCAGGGAATCGTTTCTTCTCATGTCCCAGCCAACGAACAAGGGGAACTACAAGGAACTTTAACTAGTTTGATGAGTGTGACCTCCATCTTCGGACCGCTTCTGATGACGAGCGTATTCACTTATTTTACTACAGGAGGGGGAATCTATCTTCCCGGAGCTCCTATGTGGCTCAGTGCAGTCATCACTCTAATCGCACTTGCAGTCGCTTATTTCACTTTGGAGAAAGAGACGGAAGAAACAACAAAAACCACCGCCTAAGTTTCATCTGCACCTCTGGAAAAGAAAGGGAGTCACTTCCCTCTCTTTTCTTCCCATTCCAAAGTGATCTTTTGAATTCCATAATCATTTAACAAAGATTTCACTTTCTGTTTTGTTTCCGAAAATTCATCTTTTGTGAGGCCATCGAAAGATATATGGGCTGTAAATACATGAATCTCTCCATCTAACGACCACAAATGAGAGTCGGATATGGACTCCACTCCTTTCAAAGATGTGATCTCCTCTTCGATCTTATGAAGAGAAAGCCCTTGCGGAACATACTGTAGAAAAATTTTTCCTATCTGAAACAGATTTGGGAGAGCTCTACTGAGCACGAAAAGATTGATTCCTATGGAGAGAAGAGGATCCAACCAAAACCAGTCCTTAAAATAAAGCACAATGCTCATCACTAGAACCGCGACCCAACCCAATACATCTTCCAGAAAATGAAGTTTCACTGCTCTTTCATTCCAACCTGAATTCGATTTGAGACGCATGAACCCGATCCCGTTGATCAAAATTCCGAATAATGCCAAAAAGAACACTCCTTGATCATTGACAGGTTCCGGTTCCAAAAACTTAAAAATGGAATGATAGATCAATGCTACAGAGCTAACGATCAATATGGAAGAAGTCAAAAACGCGGATAAAAGCGAAAATCTTTTGTAACCATAACTCAAATTTTCGTTTTTACCTTTATTGGATTTCCTTTCCAAAAAATAGGCGAATCCCAATGCGAAAGAATCTCCCAAATCATGAAAAGCGTCCGAAACGATGGCGGTGCTATTCGTCCAGAGGCCACCAACTAACTCTATAATGGTGAAACTTGCGTTCATGCAGAATGCGATTGCGATATTTTTCGTTCCTTCCGGTGTTTTATGAGAATGATGATGGTGGTGATCGGAATCTTTGTGGTCGTGGGAATGATGAGAGTGATCGTGCATGGTGTTTTCCTAATGAATGGTTCGAAAATAATTGTCTATGGAAGACATGAATTCTTTCAAATCCTCCGTAAGTTCCGGATCTTTCGTTTGCGCCAGAATGCAATGGGAAAAATGATCCTCTATCAGAAGTTTGGCTACCTTGGAAAGAGCTGCCTGCACTGCCGCAATTTGGTGGATGACGTCGTTGCAAGGTTTCCCCTCCGCCACCATATTTCTAACAGATTTCAAATGCCCTTCCAAGCGTGCGAGGCGGTCCTGTATTTTTTTGGATGCGATCGTCGATTGGTCCATACAATATCCCTATCCCCCGGTAGGGGATAAGTCAATTAGAAAATTGGCGGAAGGAGAATCAATTTAAAACTTTCAGAGTGTTTAGTTCTCAGAGTGAAGGTTGGATTGAGAGCGGTTTTGGAAGATTTAGGAAAAATATCGTTTAAGATAAGGATGCAGGATTTGGCTTACCGACACGGTTCAGATACAATAAGCCAAGTTATAGGAAAGATTATTCTGATTCGTTTCGAGTGTTTCTTTCGATAGCCAATAAAACTAAAATCAAACATAAAAGAATCGCAATGATAAAGGAAAAAACGGCCAATGAGATATAAACTGCTTTGAGAACTTTCTCAAAGTATTTCTCAAATTCGCTTGAAGCAAACTTCGGATATTTCAGCTCCTTGTATCGATTGATGATGTCCGTTGGATCTTCATTATTATCTTTAGCTTTCGTAATGACTTTAGAAAGATTGTTCAAAAAATCTTGTTTTTTCTCATCATCCAGCGGGTTTAACCATCCGTAAAGAATGGATAAATTGTCTCCTGTAAAAGTTTCCTTAATGTTATCAGGAATGTTGATGCCTGGAAGAGTATCTTCAATTTTCGGTTGCGCATCTGAAGTAGCGGGAGCCAAGGATTGTTTCACTTCTTCGTAAGAAACATAAGTATCTTTTCCTGAAGTAAAAAATACGACAGTAGCGATGATTGTAACGATTAAGAAAAATAGAATTCCAACAGTTGTGAAAACTCTGGTTGCAGAGAAGAGAGATTTTTCTAGATTACTTGTTTTCAAAATTAAGTCCTTTCCTCATATATTTCCGAGAAACTAACATTTATTGCCGAAAATCAGAAATAAATTCTAATTCCCCGGAATCCATAGAGGAAGCTCAAATGATAATTTTTGTCTTTGCGTTTCAAATCTAGCTTTAGGCTAATTTATTTATATTTGATTGCAATGCCTATAGCATTAAAGGCAACACCTTGATTTTGAATCATATTTAAAATAATAACAGCATCTGCACCTGGATAATATTCTAGAGTATTTTCTCTCAACCTATCCAATGCGTCCTGGCAGAGTTCTGTATTCCTTTTATCTATTGCTTTTTGCCTGAAAGCCATTTTTGTATTGGAACTATTACTAGAGGCGGAAACAATACCTAATTCAGAAAATTGAATCGAATTTGCAGTCGCCATTGTTATTGCAGGAATGGACATTTATTTCTCCTTCATTTTTAAGTTATTCTATTTTCGACTAACTTTATTTATCTGCAAAATACTTCCAGATCAAAAAAACAAGTCAATTGAATTTCAAGTATAATGGAACTTTTGATCCGCTGATTCCAAATTTTGATTTTACAAAATGAATTCTTATCCACAATTCAAAAACTTCCCGTCTCTACCCCACCCGCTCTTTTGTAATTTACAATGATGATTCCGTTGGGAGAGATCCGACTTTCCGTTACTTGAAAAGCTGCGGGGATCGTGCCGGAGGTGAACAACCGTTTGCCGCTTCCCAACGTCAACGGATATATCTTTAACCAAAACTCATCGACTAAATCATGTTTCATAAGTGTCTGAACTAAATTAGCACTTCCATAAACGTGTAGATCCGGACCATCCTCTTGTTTGAGTTTTTTGATTTTCTCCACAATATCTCCGCTTAAAAACATGGAGGGTTTCCATTCACTGGAAGTGAGTGTATTTGAAGCAACATATTTAGTTGCAGACATGACTCCAGGCCAAAAGTCGGAATGTTTCGGCCAATAAGGCTCCCAAATCTCAAACGTTTTGCGGCCTAAAAGCAGATCGAATGGCAAACTCATCTGCTTCTGCATGACTGTCCCTAGCGTCTCGTCGGAATAAGGAACCTGCCACCCTCCATACACGAATCCTCCGCTAGTATCTTCTTCCGGCCCTCCTCCTGCTTGGATCACTCCATCAAGAGTTAGAAATTCGAGTACGATGATCTTTCTCATAACCAGGTTCCTTATGAAATCAATTTCGATCCAATATTGAAGAAAAATTTTTTGCCAGTCAATTGCATTTATTACTGCCTTCTTCCTTCCTCCAACTTTCGCAACATTCTATGAAAGTCGAAAAAAAATTTACTAGACTAAAGAAAGAAAATCCGACCTATCATTGCGAATGAAACTATTTACAATCGGTTTTACGAAAAGAAAAGCGAAAGACTTTTTTGAAACCTTAGTGGCTTCGAAAGTAAAAAGAGTCTTAGATGTGAGATTGAATAATGTATCTCAATTGGCGGGGTTTTCCAAAAAAGAAGATCTTCAATATTTCCTCAAAAAAATCGGAAATATCGACTATGAACACCTAACGTTGTTTGCCCCTACCCAAGAGATGCTGGATCAATATAAAAAAGAAAAAGGTAGTTGGGCGGATTATGAAAAACTATATCTAAATTTGATCAAAAAAAGATTCAATGAGATCAAATCCCAAAAATATAATTTTGAAGATTCATGCCTATTATGCAGTGAAGAAAAACCTCATTTCTGTCACCGCAGAGTTGCTGCAGAGTTCTTGAAAAAAGAGTACGATCAAAATATAAATATCGTTCACTTATAAATTCACTTAGGAAAGCCCTTTTTCATTTTCTATTTCTTTCTCAAATTGATTGTACAAAAAGCCCAAATATAAAAAAAGCCGTTCCCTGATTCAAGGAACGGCTTTCGTGCAAAATCGACTTAGATTCTGATTAGAAACGGTTGCAAACGTTGATTCGCATTCCTTTTCCTTCAAAGAATTTTCTAGTGAACTCTGCCGCTACTTTAGGCTCGTATCCTTTGCAAGAAAAGATATCGATATAAGCGATGTTCGTTTCATTTGCGAAGTGAGCGGAGATACAAGATGTTTCGATCAATTGAAACATGGAGTATCCTGCAACTCTTTCATCTTCTCCGAAATGAACCACATGAGTCTCACCGAATCTTTTCATATCGATGAGTTCACAAAGCTCAACCACATAACGTTTGATTGCTTCCGCATCGCGGATCAATTCACCGTTACAGTCGATTACGTCCAGAGAAGTTAAAAGTCCCCAAGCCCCTTCCTGAAACATAGGGAATACTCTTAGGTTGGAATCGGAATCGATTTGACGTTGGATGAAAGTTGCAAAATTTCCGTTGTATCTTTTACGGATGGATTCTGCAAACGCATCACCGGATTTCAAAACGGCGCCGTTTAACATATAAGAATCGTAAGTGATCTCTTCTCCGGAAGCGATGTCTCGAAGAGCCACAAGTTCGATTTGACCTTGGAAACCGCAATTCGGCTCGGAGCTATGGCGGATCAAATGAACCGCATCCGGACCATCATCGTGGATGGGATTTACGAGAAACAAATTCTCGGATATGGGAAGTGCGAATACTTCTTGGCCTAGACTAGAAAGCCCTGAGCTAGGAACAACTTTTCCACCGAATACAGCGACTGTTTCGCCTTTTTTGATGTTAGAGTTGGTATGGACAACAGCCTTTCCTGCCTCATCTTCTAAAACTTCCAGATCTTTGTGAAGATAGGAAAACCGATTCACGACTTGGTTTCTTGATTTAAGTTTCACGATGTGAAACCTCCAGCAGCAAATTTTTTGTTTTTGAGTTCACAGATCCAGCGAGGTCGTAGGAAGGAAAAACCTCTAGGTTGGAGGATGCTATGTTCTCTCGCACGTAAAAGTGCGAATTAGCCCCAGAGAGACCGAGTGAGTTGGTCTCCACGAAAGTGTCCGAGAAAAGAGTTACAGAGACTGCAACATTACCTTTTCCAGAGACGATCTGGTTAATAAAGTTTTGAGGAAGGGAACGTGGTTTGGAACTCTTTCCGTAGGCGGATCGCCCTGGAGGTTCCTCTTCGACGTCATAAGTTACCTGTTCTGTCATTAAGCGCCGACTGGTTTCACTCGGATCTGTTCAACAGGAAGGTTGAGCAATCCTCGCTTCATTTCGACCACAGAGATTGATTTCGCAGCAAATTTCTCTTTCATGTACAAAAGAGCTTTATTGTTGTCGATCAAATCACCACAGGTAAAGACATCGATAGCAGCATATCCGTATTCTGGCCATGTATGGATGGTAAAATGTGATTCACTAATCACAACACAACCACTGACGCCGTACGGGTTAAATTGGTGGAAAGTGGAGTTCACAACTGTTGCTCCCGACACATCTGCTGCTTCCAACATGATGGTTTCGACAAGCTCATGGTTGTTGATCATTTCCGGATCGCACTCATAAAGTTCTGCTATAACGTGTTGTCCCAATGCTTTCATTTTTTCTTCGTCTAAGACCTCCTACGGTACATAATAAGAATGAGACTTGACCATAAATTCAGATTGGCGCAAGGGTAAAGAAATTTTTCTCTGTTTATATTAAAAAATTAATACACTGCACCAATCATTCCCTTATGACTCATCTTTCGGGAGGAATGTTGCAAGCTTAACAAAAAAAATGAAACAATACTCAAAAATCTTTTACCTAGTCGGCTTTATGGCAATGCCGCTTTTCATTCTGATGCTCGTCAACGGCTACCTCTATCTAAACCAATTGGCGAGTGAAGACGTCATCTGGGGGCATAACCGTTCTTTTGCGTTTTCACAAGCAGGCAGAGAAGGGAAATTAGTACTTCTCTCAGTAACTCAAAGACGCTGCGATTTTTTGAAAGGATTGGAATGTGGAGAAGGAAAACCGGATCTTTCCAGCTTTGTTTTATTGAATGTGAATCCTGCGGACACTGATTTTCAAGGTTTAATCTTAGATGATCGTTTTGCGGAAATCAAAAAGGGAGAACTTCCCAGATATTATTTATTGAATTCTACAGGAGAGATCCGGCATTCCTCTAAAGAACTTCCCAGTGTAGAGGAAATGACAACCCTAAGAAAAACAAAATAGAAAAACGAATAGAAAGAACCCGGGGAAATGTTATATTGAAAGTTATGGAAACTTCACGGCTCTATTCTCCACTTCGTTACGTTTCTTTCCCGGTTCTTAGTTTGATTTGTTCCTGGGTTTTCGTTTCCCATTGTTTTGCGAGCAGCGCCAAAATCCCGAATCCGAATACGGATCAGGAAAAATCGGAACTTTCCTTCATAGGATTTTATCTCTATTCCCCTCGTCCTACCAATTATTCCTTCTCTGAACCCGCTTATTACGGTGTTCCCATCCAAGGAAGAAGTGTGCTCCTGGAAACAAAGCCGGGTAAGGAAGAGATCACTCCCTACTCTTTAGATCATTATAATGTACTTATTCTACAACCGAACAAGGAATATTCTTTGCATCAACTGGAATGGGCGGAAATCTGCGGGGACAGATGCATTTTAAAGCGTAATTTGAAAGTGGATCCTGCCGATTCCGTTTTGAATTTCAAAGGAAAGCCGGGAGAAATCGTATTTTTGGGAGTCTTTCAAGTGACTGACAAAAATACGAAAAACAATAAGTCTTCCTCACAAGATCCATCGATCGCTTTTTTGGAAGACGGATTCAAAGCGCTGGCCAATCCGAAATTTCGATGGGACCCTGAATTCAAACGCAAAATCTCGGACAATACAGAAGAAATCAGTTTTCGTTCTGCAGAGATTCGATTTTTGAAAACAATCCTCCAAGAACAACCGGATGGCTATTGGAAAGAAAAAGCAGAGAATCAATTGAAACTTTTGACTCAGGAAAAGAATTAAAGAGGTTTCTTTAAGATGCTTCTTCCGCCTGTTTCCAGGAAGATTGCCGCACCACTTCCATAATCGCAGAGAATAGAATCATACCTCCTCCCAGCCAAATCCTTTCCGGAGGAAGTTCTCCTAAGATAAGCCAAGCCGCAAAACTGCCATACAGCGGACTCAAGGTGGAAAAAACTCCCGCAGTTGTTACGGATAAAGCGGAAAAACTGCGAATCCACATGGTATGCGCTAAAGAAGTAAATATACCCGCTAGCAACACTTGATAAAGAAGGTATTTGGGTTCGGAAATCATATCAATGAGTCCGTCCGCAAAAGGAAGTAAAATAAGAGAAGTGGCGATCAACTGGATGAACAGAAGAGAAGAGCTCGAATAATGAGTGTGCATCTGTTTGGTGAGAATATTTCGTAAAGAATACAATACGGCGGAGATCAAACCCCAAACCACTCCCTGAAATTGGGAATTGTTCCAATCGAACTCTGGCACGATGAAAAAAAGTCCGCAAAAAGAAAATAGAATCAGAAAGATGGAATATCTATCCGCTTTGGTACCAGTAAACATAGGTTCCAAAATAGCAGTGAACATAGGATAGGTGAAAAGGGAAAGCATTCCGATCGCAACGGTAGAAACCTGTATGGAATGGAAATAAGTCACCCAATGGACTCCGAATAAAATCCCTATCCCGAAGATTTTAAATGCGTCAGAAGGTTTTTGAAACCGAATCTCTTTTTTTCGAAGAAGTAAAAATGCGGCCAGAATGATGACGGAGAAGATGGCCCTGCCCGATATGATGGTCGAAGCAGGGAAAGGAAGTAGTTTTGCGAAAAGAGTCACATTCCCCATGATGAGGATGGACAAATTCAACTCTAAGATGCTTTTGAGACGGGAAGAAGAATTCACTTCTTCCTTAACTTTCGACTCCCAAAAATTTGGCTATGGATTTTCTGTCCTTTTCCAAACTATGTTTGTGAATTTCCTCAATCGCCTTTTCTACGATGGGGGAAACGAAAAGCAGGCTGGAGTGAACTTCTACATCGTACACTCTTTCCGAACCGGCAGTCGCTTCCCGATAGATGCTTTTGCCCTTAATCACAAATACATTGTCTTTTCCAGGAGGAGCGATTTTGAATTCGTGAGTATTCGTAGTCACATCAAAAGTGGATTCTTCCAAAAGAGATAGATCGTTCAATGCTGCCGATAAAACGGCAGGCATAGAACCATCCAAACTTACCTTTCTCTTTTGAGTGATGATGTTTCCTTCTTTTTTCTCTTCTACAAGAGTCACATTTTTCAGATCAGGAAACTGATCCAGATGTTTGTATCTCTCTTCCCTTGCATGAAGCAATTTAGCAAGAGGAACCGGGAAGTTATGAGTCACTTGGTATTTCACTATTTTTTCTTTCCTTTCTTTTGGGCAGGTTTCGCTTTTTTCTTAACTGCCTTTTTTACCGGTTTCTTTACGGCCTTTTTCGCGGATTTTTGAACCGCTTTCTTTTTGACTACCTTTGCTTTTTTCTTAGCAGGCGCTTTCGTTTTGGAAGAAACGGATTTCTTTTTGGGAGGAGCGACTGTCTTTTTCTTAGGTGTGGATTCGGACTTGGTAGTCGTTTTTTTAGCGGTGGGAGTCACCTGCGCTAAAAGCTCTTCGTCTTCCCAATAAAATACTTGCTCAGGATTGGATTGTTCCATCGCTCTTGCCTGTGCTTCCAACAAAGAGTTGTTTGTCTCACTGAAGTTGGATAGTTTTTGAAAGAGAAGATTGATTTTCGGATCTTGGAACTTATTACGGATTTTTTCGTAAAAATCGCGGGCGTCGTCCCCTTCTCGAATCGCAAGTTCCAAAGCCTTACGTTCGTCCATGTTGACTTCTACGGATTTGTTTCGATCCAACTTATCCATTAACTTCTGTATAGTGGAAGAATGGAACTTTTCGATTTCGTTCAGTTGTTTGAGGTTGGGAAGTTCTTTCCCTTCCGCGTTTTTATAAACTTCGCGGATGTATTTTATATGTTCATCACCATCTAACGCAAGTTGGCTGAAAAGTTCCCTCACGGGACCTTCCGCCAAACTTTCGGATGTTTTGAGATAAAATTGAAAACATTTTACTTCATGATCGATGGCTGCGGCTACGGCTTCGAGAAATGTAGTTTTTTTGAGTGATTTCATTGTCAAGATATTCCTTCAAGAAAGCGCTTATATTCTAGCGGATTCAATGCGAGCTTCAAGTACTTTTCGGATCTTCTTTCAGGATCAATTCCTCTACCTTGACGGATTCATAAAGAAGCGCCTGGGCAAGATAGTAAGTGATCATGATGAGCATGGAAGCGAGCAATCTGTCCATATGAGGATTCAAAAACATCGAATAGGCGATGATGGAATCGGAAGCCATAAACGTGATCGCTCCGATGAGTCCACAGCGGTATGCATGCGCTTGAGAGACGCGAGCAGCAGCTCTCCAACCCATTAGACAGATGGCTGCGATATAAACCGCTACAGGAATCAAAAGAACCCCTAGCTTAGGAACTAGAAGTGCGAAGAAAACCCCGCCGAATGCCAAGAAAGGCAGAGACAATTTCAATTTCAATGTAGAGCCGATGGAAAAAGCATACGCATAAATCAATTGCGCCAATAGAAAAGAACCCAAGCCCGGAACGAAAAATTTCTCCCCTGGCAAAGCCAAGAAAGAATCACCGAAAGCGGAAAAAATCAGTGCCAAAACGACCAATTTCCCTCTTTTTTGGAGTTCACCCCAAAATCGGACAAGGGATACAATCAAAATCAAGATAGGGATGATTTTGGAAGGAAGGAAGAAGTAACTCTCTTTTGTGATCGTTAAGATTGCTAGAAGATGAACGATCGAGTACAAACCAAATAAAACAATTTCTTTTGCCATAATTCTTACTTTACAATAGGGACTCGAACGATTTTATCATTGAGAGAACCTTTGAGTCATTAATATATGAAAGCAAACCGTCCCCTGTCCATCCTTTTCTTAATCTTCTTTTTTTCCTTCAGCTCTCTTTCCGCAAGGGAAGTACCTAGTGGAGGCGAAATGTTGTTAGATATGGCAATCGCAAGACCGGTGGGGCTCGCTGGAACCGTACTAGGCATCGGAACTTTTATCGTAGCCACTCCTTTCACTCTTCTTTCCGGAACATGGAAACAAGCGGGGAAACGTTTGGTGGTTTATCCTGCCAAGTTCACATTTGTACGCGGGTTAGGCGACTTTCCCGGCTATATGGAAGAATACGAAATCGTAGAGGATTAATTTGGAATCATCTTTATTTGCGGAATTTCCGGAAACCAGCACAGAAGACTGGAAAAACACAATCATCAAAGACCTAAAAGGTCTACCTTATGAAAAAATCCAATGGGAAACAGAAGAAGGTTTTTTAATCGAACCTTTTTACCGAAAAGAAGATATCTCTTCTGAAACTCTGCCTCGCATCCATCGCAAAGATAGAGGGTGGAAAATCACGGAAGGAATCGTTTCTTCCTCGGTAACACTTGCAAACGAAGATGCGAAAGCTCTTCGAAAGAAAGGGGTAGACTCTTTCGTATTTTTCTCTCATGAAGAAAACGGAGCTACCTACGGAATTCCTCTTTCTCAACCGAACGATCTTTCCAGACTCGTTGCCGATCTAGACCTAAAAGAAATTCCTGTTTTATTTTCTCTATCCGGCCGCACTCCCGACTTTGCCAAAGAGATTCGTTCCCTGGCTCAAGGTGCAAAACAAGTTTTGGCCGACTACGATCCTTTTGGAAACGCCCTTCTCTGCGGAGACTTGGGAGCTACGGAAGAAAAAACGAAATCAAATTTAGCTTCTCTCGTTTCCGGTGCTTCGAACGAAAAATTCATCTGCGTGCATTCCTATTATTTAAGAGAATCGGGAAGTACCGTTACACAAGAGTTAGCTTATGCACTTGCTTGGGGATTGGAATACCTGAACATTCTTATCGAATCGGGAAGAGACCTGGATTCGGCTGCGGAATCTATCTGGTTCTGGACGGGAATCGGTTCCGACTATTTCACTGAAATCGCTAAATTCAGAGCACTTCGCATTCTTTGGGCTGAGATTTTGAATGCCTACAAACCCGGATTAGGCGAAGCACATCCCATCCATATCCACGCAAGCACAACAGAATGGAATTTTACGGCTTACGATCCCTATGTGAATATGCTGAGAGGAACTACCGCAGCCATGTCCGCAGTGATGGGAGGTGCCGATTCGGTTTCCGTTCATTCTTTCGATAAAGTCTATAAAGATGGGAACGAATTCGGATCCAGAATCGCCCGTAATTCTCAACTTCTTTTGAGACACGAATCCCATCTGGATAAAGTGGAAGATCCTTCCTCCGGATCTTACTATTTGGAAGTTCTCACTAAAAAGCTCTCCGAAGTCGCTTGGGCCAAATTCCAAGAGATAGAGAAAGAAGGAGGGTTCCACAAATCTTTGTTAAATGGAACAATCCAGTCACAAGTGGATCTTTCCGCAAAGAAAAAAAGAGAATCTGTTTCCACAAGGAAACAAACTCTCCTAGGAACCAACCAATACCCTCTTTCTTCGGAAAGACAAATCGAATTGAAACATTCCATTTCCAAAACAGAAAAAAAAATCTCAGTTCCGAATGAAGGTAAATACAAAAGATTGAACCCTCTTCGGGTTTCCTACGATTTCGACCGATTGAGAAATGCGACTGATGTTTATTTTGAAAAAAACAAATCCGTACCGAAAGTGTTTTTACTTACCATCGGAAATTTGGGAATGAGAAAGGCAAGAGCCGCATTCGGACTCAATTATATCGGATGCCTAGGTTATGAGATTATAGACAATTTAGGATTCACTTCCGTAGAAGAAGGAGTTCAGGCAGCGAAGAAAGCAAATGCGGATATCGTTGTATTATGTTCTTCCGATGAAGAATATGCTGAATTTATCCCTCAGTTTGCAGATTCTATGAAAACCATCCTTCCTAAAGCTTGGAAAATCGTTGCAGGATACCCCAAAGATTTGATCTCGATTGCCGAAGAGAAAGGAATCGAAGATTTCATTCACTTAAAAAGAAATCTGGTCGAATTTATGGAGAAAGCGCAAAAGAAACTGGGGCTTATTTAGTCTCGGTTTCCCAATCCAATCCCATCATAGCAAGAAGATTCATCGGGAGAGCCACTTGAAATTCGGTGCGACCCGGTTTCGAATCCAGATGAATTCTTCCTTGGTGTCTTTCCACAACTCTTTTCACAATCCCTAGACCCATCCCGCTCCCTTCCCCTGCGGCCTTCGTAGTAAAAAAGGGCTGAAAGATTTTTTCTCTAATCTCAAGAGGAATCCCAGGCCCGGAATCAATCACGGAAACGATTAGATATTCTTTGTCGATAAAGGTGCGGATCGTAAGATCCCCTTTAAAGTTCATCGCCTGCAAGGAGTTAAAGATTAAGTTCGTCCAAACATGAATTAAATCATCGGGATAACAATAAATCGTAGGTTCCGCTTCGAAAAGGCGGATCACATTCACTCCCCTTTTGATTTTATCCTGATAGATGGTAAGAACCGTATCGATTCCATCCGTGACTTTGCTCGGCATAGCCTTGCCTAACTGATCGAAGTGGGAATAATTTTTGAGGGCGTATATGATTTTGGAAACCCGATCCACCGCAACTTGAATGGTTTTACTCATGTGCAAAGATTGGATTTGGCGGAATATGATTTCTAAAATTTCGGACGCATAACTATGATTTAAGATTCGTCCGTATTTGAGAAGGATCTCGTGAATTCCCAGATCAATTGCGGAATCGGCGATGGTTTCTGCATCTTTGACGGATGCATCTTCCAATTTTTGGATGAGAATCTTTTTCTGCCGCCTCGCTTCCAATCCGGATATGAATTCCATCGTATCGTAACTTTCCCGGATCAGCTCCATCATTTCGTCTAATGTATCGTAGTCGATTAGGGAATAAATTTCTTTCAATACTCTCATTCTTTGAGGGAAACCCATTTGAGCGCTTCTCAAGTTCTGATTGCTTGCTTGAATGGCACCGATTGGATTATTGATTTCGTGGGCGATCCCCGCAATGAGTTGCCCTAAAGCCGCCATTTTTTCGGAAAGAACCAGTTGCTCTTGTGCGATCTGCAAACGATCCAATGCAGAAACAAGTTCTTCCTTTTGTTTTTCGATAAGTTCGTTTTTAGCGGTCATCTCACGATTGTATGTTCTGAGTTCGTTGATTTCCCTTCTATGACTGACGTCCTGGATACTGATCGCAACCTGCACCACTCCCTTATCATGGATGATTTTGGATTTGGCGCTGATAGGAAAAAGGTTTCCATCTCTCTTTTTTGCGATCAAATCTATCGGAATTTGATCGGTTAGATTTCCTGCCAAAATAAGTTTCCAAGAATCTTCCGTAAACAGATCGATATTTTGCAGAGAAGAAATTTCGGAAGAAGTATATCCGAATTTTTCGAAAAATGCGCGGTTTGCATCGTAGATTCTATGTAAGTTGGCATCCGTGATCCAAATGGCTTCCGTAGTAAGCTGGTAAAATGCCTGGAATCTGGATTCCGATTCCCTTAATTGTTTTTCCTGTTCTATTTTATGAGTGATATCGGATATGAAAAAAATCACATATTCGATTTCTCCCCCTTCCTTATCCTTAAAGCTGGGAGCGCCCGAAATAGAGATCACTTTCTCTTTTTTTCCCTCCCAACTGATCGTCTGAAGAATCTCTCTTACCGGTTTTTTCGTTCGTATAACCACAGCAAATGGTTGATCGTCGGGAGAAAAAATCCTTCCGTCTAAGGTTCTATGCATGAACTTGGGGGAATTGTATTTTAGTTTGTATTTTTCATCCTGAGTGAATCCTAAAATCACTTCCGCAGATTTATTTGCATAAACGATTTCTCCATCAGGGTTGAGAATGGTGATCGCCTCTTCCGAAGTTTCCATCACTTTGGTGAGGAAATCTCTTTCTTCTTTCAATTCTCTCTGGAATAAGATGCGATCCCAAACCTTGGAGAATAAATCCGCAAATAATACTAGATAAGAAACATAAAGATGCAGAGGGACAAGAAAGTCGTCTGAATAAAAGGAAAGAACATGGGTTGTATTTCCATGTTTCTGAATGGGAATGAGCACCCAGTTCGGTTTGTAATCGACCAAAGGAATCTCAGTGATTTGGCTCCCTGATATCTTCACCACCTGATTTTCGCATAACTTATCTTCGATGAGTCGCCAGTTCAAATCGGGAAAAAAATCGGATCTGCTCGATTTGAAAAAATTTTCCTCTCTGTATTTATATTTCGAACGGAGCATAGTGACTTCATTCAGAAATCCGGGGAAGTCGAAAATCATCCCCAATCGAGCACCTAAAAACTGAGAGAGACTCGCTAAACTTCTGTTTACCGGAATTTCCCAATTCTCCTCTGAGAACTGGTTTATATCTCTGGAAAAGGAATATAAAATAGATTCGAGAGACGTTTGGATTTCCAAAGTTTCGCGAGCGGTGATCTCATCCGTTATGTCAGTCCCAGTTCCCAGAACCAATTCCAAGTTCCCTTCTGCATCCGCTATGTAGGTATTTTCCCAGCGAACGATGATTTCTTCTCCGGCTTTCGTAAGCCAAATGTTTTCGAAACGATGCCCTTTCTCTCCCTCTCCTCCCGGACGGATCTTTCGAAATTCAGATTGAAGTAGGGATTTTTCTTTTTCAGGAATCAAAATGTCCCAAAAAAACTGGCCTTTGACTTCTTCCCAAGTGTATCCGGTTTTGGACTGACATTGTTTGTTGAATACCAGAATGCGCCCTTCCGGATCCAGTGCCAGAACAAGAGAAGAGACAGTGTCTAGGATGGTTTTTGCGAATAAGGGATCGTTCAGCACAGAAAGGTATTTGAGTTGGAATGCAAAAGAAACCTAGCCTTGAGAAGCAGAATTGCAATCGAAAAACTGCTTTCTCTTTGGTTTTGTCTTTGTATCCTTGTATTAGACAAGATCCGTATGCGACCTGATTTTACAAAAATTCCACTTCAATTCAAAAAATCATCTACCAATTCGAAATCCACATCTCTTTGGCAGACTCCGGAAGGAATTCCCATCCAATCTCAATATTCCCAAGAGGATTTAGAAGGTTTAGAACACTTAAATTATGCGGCTGGAATCGCTCCTTTTTTAAGAGGGCCCTATTCCACAATGTATGTGAATAAACCTTGGACCGTTCGTCAGTATGCCGGTTTCTCAACCGCAGAAGAATCCAATGCATTTTATCGTAGAAACTTAGCTGCAGGGCAAAAGGGACTTTCCGTCGCTTTCGACCTAGCCACTCACAGAGGATACGACTCCGACCACGAACGGGTGGTAGGTGATGTAGGTAAAGCGGGAGTTGCCATCGATTCGGTTCTGGATATGAAGATCTTATTCGATCAAATCCCATTGGACCAGATGTCCGTTTCCATGACGATGAACGGAGCGGTCATCCCCGTTCTTGCCTTTTATATCGTAGCTGCAGAAGAACAAGGAGTCAGCAAAGACAAGTTATCCGGCACGATTCAGAACGATATCCTCAAAGAGTTTATGGTGCGTAATACTTATATTTATCCGCCTAAACATTCCATGAAGATCATCGCAGATATATTCGGATACACTTCCAAATATATGCCTAAGTTCAACTCTATCTCCATCTCAGGCTACCATATGCAGGAAGCGGGAGCTACCGCCGACTTGGAACTCGCCTATACTTTAGCGGACGGCTGGGAATACATTCGCACAGGAATCGCATCAGGCCTGTCAGTTGACGAATTCGCACCTAGACTTTCTTTCTTCTGGGCCATAGGAATGAACCATTTTATGGAGATCGCCAAAATGAGAGCGGGAAGACTGCTCTGGGCCAAAATCGTAAAACAGTTCCAACCCAAGAGCACAAAATCCCTAGCACTCCGAACTCACTGCCAAACCTCGGGCTGGTCCCTTACGGAACAAGATCCTTTCAATAACGTAGGAAGAACTTGTATCGAAGCGATGGCTGCGGCACTCGGCCACACTCAATCGCTTCATACGAACGCATTGGATGAAGCGATCGCACTTCCTACCGACTTTTCCGCTCGAATCGCAAGAAACACTCAGATCTATCTTCAAGAAGAAACGAATATCAATCGAGTGATCGATCCTTGGGGCGGATCCTTCTATGTAGAAAAATTAACGAACGATTTGGTTTACAAAGCTTGGAATTTGATCCAAGAAGTCGAAAAGTTAGGCGGTATGGCTGCCGCCATCGAAACGGGAATTCCTAAAATGAGAATCGAAGAAGCGGCTGCCAGAAAACAAGCTCGCATCGATTCGGGAAAAGACGTCATCGTAGGCGTGAACCGCTATCGACTCGAAAAAGAGGATCCGATCGATATTTTAGATATTGATAATACTGCAGTAAGAGAAGCGCAAATCAACCGTCTCAATCAAATGAAAAGAGAAAGAGACTCTGCTGCGGTCACTGCCGCATTGGAAGCGATTACGAAATGTGCGGAAACAGGAGAAGGAAATCTTCTGGAACTGGCAGTAGATGCGGCTCGTAAAAGAGCTTCCTTGGGCGAAATTTCTTACGCAATGGAAAAAGTTTTCGGGAGATACAAGGCAGTGATTCGATCTATTTCAGGTGTTTATTCTTCTGAAATTTCGGAAGACAAAGGTTTTGTGGAGGCTAGAAATCTAGCGGACGAATTCTCCAAACTGGAAGGAAGAAGACCTCGTATCATGGTGGCTAAGATGGGTCAGGACGGACACGATCGAGGCGCCAAAGTCATTTCCACGAGTTTTGCGGATATGGGGTTCGACGTTGATATCGGGCCATTATTCCAAACTCCTGCGGAAGTCGCCAAACAAGTGGTAGAGAATGACGCTCATATTTTAGGTGTATCCTCTCTTGCGGCAGGTCATAAGACTCTTGTTCCTCAAGTCATCGAAGAACTAAAGAAACTGGGCGCAGAAGACGTGTTAGTTGTTGTCGGAGGTGTGATCCCCGCGCAAGATTACGACTTCCTCTATCAGTCCGGGGCTACTGCGATTTTCGGGCCGGGAACGGTTATTTCCGAGGCAGCAAAACAAATCTTAACGATTATGCTGAATGAGCGGAGAGCCGCTTAATCCCAAGGAGGAGAAAAACCCTCCTCCCTCTACGACTCCCAATGTGATGCCAGGGGTGAAAGACGCCCCTTCCATCAATCCTTATATCCTAAAACAAAGGGAAAATTATAAAAGGAAAGAATACTCGGTAGAAGAAATCGCCAAAGGAGTATTAGATGGCAATCGAACCTTTCTTTCGAAAGCGATCACTCTTGTGGAAAGCAATCGAGAGGATCACAATGATCTGGCTCAATCCATTTTGGAAAAAATCCTCCCTCATGCTGGAAAATCGATCCGTATAGGAATCACTGGCGTTCCTGGAGTGGGGAAATCCACATTCATAGAAGGTTTCGGTTCTTTCCTACTTTCCCAAGGATACAAACTTGCTGTGCTTGCCATCGATCCCAGCAGCCAAAGAACGAAAGGAAGCATCTTAGGGGACAAAACCAGAATGGAAGTTCTGGCGAAATCTCCCAATGCCTTTATCCGCCCATCACCTAGCAGTGGTTCCCTGGGAGGAGTCGCCCGAAAAACCAGAGAATCCATGTATCTCTGTGAAGCGGCGGGTTTCGACGTCATCATTATAGAAACGGTAGGAGTGGGTCAATCGGAGACCCAAGTTCATTCCATGGTTGATTTTTTTCTTCTTCTGATGCTTGCCGGTGCGGGAGACGAATTACAAGGAATCAAACGAGGGATTATGGAAATGGCGGATCTCATCGCCATCAATAAAGCGGATGGACCGAACGAGCCTTATGCGACAAGAGCCAGATCCGAATACGAATCCGCACTTCATCTTTTCCCTCCTGCCGAATCCAAATGGACTCCCAGAGCCACCGTCTGCAGCGGATTGGGAGGGAAAGGACTGCCTGAAATTTGGAATTTGATTTCGGATTATAAAAACACCACTCAAGAGAACGGTTATTTCGAATCCAACAGAAAACAACAAACCAAACTTTGGTTTGACGAAACACTGCAAGAAGCGGTGTTAAATCGTTTTTTCGAAAAACAAGGAATGACGGAAGAACTCAAATCTTCGGAAGATCTGGTTATGAACGGTAAATCTTCCGTTCTAAAAGAAATCAAAAGGCTGATGGCCGATACGAATAAGATCTAAATCGGCCAATCCTGCTTCTTTCAAGGGAATGCTTTGAATATGGATTCCGATTCGTTCATGGAACCATTACCTGCGGTTAAACAAGTGAATTGTGCATAAGAAGTTTGAAATCCGTTTCCATAATAGGTTCTGGTAGTGATCCCTCCTGTGGAAGGATAAGTGCATTTCCCAGTTCGATTCGCCACATCTGCCGCATTGATCACATCGCAACTGCCAGCGACATTAGCACTGCCTGTTCCTAGAGAATCGTAACATAAATACGAACCGGCGCCGTTTGAATTCACGTTATTATTCGTAGAAGTGGCAACCACTCCGTCACTGTTTGCGATACTCATTTTATAACTCACGTTGCCTCCTGAAATATGTTTCACTTGGAAGTAATAAGTGCCTGCTGCCAAAGGAGTCACTCTTTTGAATTCAGTATCGGTTGCCGAGGAAGTTGCAACTGTTGTGACAGAGGAAGTCGGTGAAGTCAGATAATAAAAATCAAGATTAGCTCCTGCATAACCGTATGCGTTGAAAAGGTGATCTGCGGAAGAACCCACTACTACCTTGAAGAAGCTGCTAGTATCCCTGGAAGAAAGAGCGCGAACGATACTATTCGGTTGATTGACAGTGATCTCAACCGCAGGACGATAGCGGATCGTTTTAGAAAGAAGAACTGTTCCCGAGCGAGTGACCGTGATGTTTACAGTCGTATTGTCATTGTATCCGGAGAGTTCGGGCATAGTGAACTGGATGGTGCTTGCATTTACAGGAGTGATGCCTGTGGCAGAAATTCCGCCCACAGTGATCGTATAATCGGAAGCGGAACCAATGAAATCACTTCCTGTTATGGTAGTTTTGGTTCCAGGAAAACCAAGCTCAGGATAAAAATCCGCAAAATCTGCATTACTTTGCTGATAAAGATACAAAAGTAAAAACGTAGGTGTGGTATCATCGCTTTTAGATTTTTTACAATTCGAAAAAACGACGAGAAAAAGGAAGATCGTTAGCATAAGTTTGGTGATTTTCATACAACCTCGATGTCCATATCCCGAAAGAGACATATACAAAAATCTTAAACAAGAACAATATATTTACAACATATAATTTGCGGAGATAAACTAAGATTATGAATGCGAAGAAAGAAATATTGCCAACTAACTACGAATAAATACTTAGTTTTTGAGAAAATTCCGTAGAACTACGGAAACCTACCAAAATAAGTGCAAAAAGGTGAACAAAAAAAGATTTTTTTTCGAGCTAACAGGAAACAGGTTGTGGCAAAAGGGGGATCATGATAAGGAAAAAGGTGCGCTGCCCACGAGCCACTCCCCTCCACCCTAACTCGGGCGGGGCGCCCCTCGGCCACCTAACATAAATTACTCTAATCTATGAATATGTTCTAAAATTAACTTCTTTTCGTCTTCGAACATCTGATTGAATTCCAATCCAATCTCATAGTATTCCCCGTCCTTGAATTCCTCCAGGCGGACTACCCTAGCTTTGGGGTACAATACGTACTTTACGTCGGGGAAATGCAGTTCTAATTCCAATCGGGTGCCCAAAGGCATCGGCTCTTTCGTATGGAACAAAAGCCCTCCCTCGGATATGTCTTGGGTTTCTCCTTCCCCCTTGTCCTTAGGAAGAAAAAGCTGATTGGATCCCCCCTGAATCACTCGATAAGTCAGGTGGATTTTTTCGGAAATGCGTTTATATACCCTTCTCTCTTGCGACATGGAACCCAACTAACCTCTTTTTACGAAAGAGAGCAAGCCCATTTTTTACCGGGAGGGACTGGTTCTATTTGGTCAGTTCTGGCTTGAGAATACGGAATTCCTGTAGGCAGGCAATCCCGCTTTTTTCTCGAAATGTCTTCACCAAGGTAGATTCAACAGAGAGTTTTTTGGATCTGGACTCGAACTTTTCTTCCACAAAAGGATCCGGGCAAACATCGCTCAAAAGTAGAATCGAGTCGAATTCGGACCAACTTTTCCATTTATAAGCATGATCATTTCGAACAGCGCCTTGTTTATATGTTTTCAATTTCATTGCCAAATCGAAATCGGAAGCGAGCAGTCGCCCTTTGGTTTCGTATTTTTTCAAATCATGAAATGCATTGATTAGAATATAACGTTTATCATCCTCCAATTCCGCCGCAATTTCTCTTGCCGGCTGAAAATCGGAAGCATTCATTCCTCGATAACAAAACGGTTTCGTTTGAAAAAAGGATCCCGCCAAAAGCCCTTGGGTATAAAATAGATTCCAACCCACTAAACCTATCACCGTCGCAAGACCCGCATAAGCTGCGATTCGATTCTTTTGAGACTCGGCATATTGCACGAATCGCAACGCCCAAGTAAAAGATAAAAACCCGAAGGCAGGTATAAATTGTAGAACATGCCTAGGCTGTTTATTCCCGGTTGTAAGTTCTAAGATCAATAGTTCCAAAAAAATCACGATCGTTGCCGCAAGAAGAGGATCTTTTCTTTTTACATTTCCACTTTCGTGTTTTCTAACAAAAAAATAAACAATGGATGTAAACGCAAACAAAGTCAAAATGCGAAATCCCCAAACGAAATCAAACACTCCAGGAACATTAGGATCAGCACCAGGCTCCGTCCAAAGAGTGAGAAAAAAGCTTCTAGTGTATTGATTTACAATCATCTGAGCATCTATAAGAGCGTTGACTCGATCCGGATTGAGGAACAGCCAGAAAAAAGCGGGGAAAATCGCATAGGCCCACAAAACAATCATTGTGCGAGGAACGACTTTTACCAATTCTTCCCTTTTCCTAAAGAAATATACGGAAAGATCCAAAAATAAAATCAAACTGATTCCGTACATAAAGACTTTGAACGGCCTTTGATTCAGATTCAAATCGGTCACCACTCTCAAAACGGGGAGAGAAAGTATCATCAGAACCACGAAAATCAGATACACAAGTCGTACATTCTTCGCATAATTCTTATATAAGTGAACTACGACTTCCTTATACTGAACCGGATTACGGAATAATTCGTATGCGAAACAAGCCATAAAGAACAATATTCCGTAAGGATACTTAGTAAAATAAAAACCGAACAAGGAAAATGCGACCAACCATTTCGTAGAAGCGGTGATTTTTCCCGTGTTATCGTCTTCATACAAACGGTACAATGCGTAACCGGACCAAAGCAGGAAAAACATGGATTGGGTTTCCAACATGGAAGTCAATGAATAGGCGGGAACTTCTCCCGTCTGAATCGTAAGAACAAATCCGAAAAATGCGATCACACTTCCCCAAAACCAAGATTGAGATACCTTTCCTGCGATATAAAACAAAGTGGGGAAAACCAAAATCAAAAAGAACAAACCTTGGAAAGAATCCCGGAATGTTACCGGCCAATCCGTAGGAAAATAAAGTGTGAGAAAACTGGTAAAGGAACGAAGGGGGGGCCAGGTAGGAGATTCCAGAAAAGGAAGAATTCCTCTGAAAAAATGCCCGTCTCTAAAATCGGTATATTGATCTAAAACATAGGAAAGGCGGATATTCTCATCCCAAGACAAAAAATCATGATTGGGACACACTTCCAAAAAGACCTGCCAGGCGCGCACAGAGTAATAATACACAAGTACCACACCCAAAAGAAAAAAAGGAATCCCTGCCAATTTTTTCATCATTCCTAAAACCCTCTCTTTTCCGCCTCAAACGCTAAAAGGCACTGAGGACAGATTGTCTGCTACAGCCCAAAATGACAGTTTTTTCCACATCTGAACAAAATCCTTTTGTTATCATTTTTCATAGAATTTTTCACTTTAATTGCTATCCATTCTCAAAATTCTGTCTGAAAGAAGAGGGATTCATGCAAGAGTTCGTAGAGATTGGTGAAAAAATTATCTTTGTAGTCATGCTTCTGGCAAGCATTGCTGCCGTTGCCGTTTTTATAGAAAGGTTCGTGATCTTTCACCGCAACTTAACTAAAGAATCCTCTTCCTTTATCGATTCGCTCACGGTTTTGCTCCGTCATAAGGACATCAAAGGAGCTGAAAAACTGCTCCACTCTCAAGAGTTGGAAACATCTTACACTCGTTTTACTTATTTTGCTTTGGAAAGAGAGAAAGAGAACCACAAAGGTCTGCAGGAGCTGATGGAAGGAAAAATCCTCAAAGAAAGACTTCTTCTGGAAGAAAGACTTCCTATCTTAAACACTCTTGGCAACAACACTCCTTTCATCGGGCTTTTAGGTACCGTACTCGGTGTCATCAACGCATTCCACGGATTAGGAACTTTAGGGAGTTCCGGAGCGGAAGTGGTGATGAAAAGTATCTCCACAGCGCTTCTAGCAACTGCTGCCGGTTTGGCGGTCGCAATCCCTGTCGTAATGGCAAATAATTATTTCACTAGAAAGATGAAAGTGATCCTTTCCCATTTGGAGATTTTAGCGAAAGAATTTCATGCGAATTTGGTGACTAGTCCCAAAACGATTCCAAGTCATTCTCATACGACTCATTCTGCTCATTCGCATCAATAGGAGATTCCCCATGGCCGGTCAATCAGGCGGAAACGAAGAAGAAATAGGATCGATTAACATCACACCGATGGTGGATGTAATTTTGGTTCTGCTGGTGATCTTTATGGTCACCGCCAACTTTCTAAAAAAAGAATCGATCAATATCAATCTACCTAAGGTGGCTGCGGCAGATCCGAATGTCGCAGAATCGACTCAAGTCGCATTGACTAAAGACGGAAACATTTTATTGGAAGGGAAAGAAGTCACTGTGGAGTCTTTGGTTCGTCAATTGGAAAGAGAAGCCAAAATCAAACCGAACACTCGACTTACACTTTCTGCGGATGAAAGACTTCCATACGGAAAAATCACGGAAACCATGGGACTCATTCGCAAAGCGGGCATCACAAGGATCGCACTCTCCGTAAAAAAATAGAATGAAAGATCTCTTCCGTAGATTCAAAATCTGGGTATTCACATTCGGTCTGTTTAAATTCAGTCTACTGTTTTCAGTCGGACTGCACGGATTCGTTTACCTCAGTTATGTGATCTACAATCTCCCCTGGTGGGGAGGAAGTTACGAAGAAGTAATATTAGATGATGTCGAAGTGGATTTTCAGGAATTCCCTCAGGTAAGTTCCACTTCCAGCCCTGCCCCCGTCGAAAAACAAGAATGGGTGGAAGGTTCCAATAAGGATCAAAATGCGGAAGTCCCGGACAATACGGACATCAACCCGAATCAGGTTTCCGGCAACGGAACCGACAAAGACGGGTATCTTCTCTATTACAACGGAGACAGACCTCCTACTCCCATCATAGATTTCGATTTAAAACAATATTTCCCGGAAGCTGCCAAAGCTGTGAATATCAGCAGAAAGGTAGTCGTGGTAATGATTCAAGTGGATGAAACGGGGCAGTTGCAAGGTGCAAAGATTGTCTCCGGCCGAGCGGGTTACGGATTCGATGAGGCTGCACTGAAAATCACCAGAATGGCACGCTACACCCCCGGATATAACGATGGTAAGCCGACAAAAATGGCATATCGTATGCCGATTCTTTTTGATTTAGAGGATGAATGACGATGAAAAGGAAAAAGATCGCAATTTGCAGTTTTTTCGCCGTTGGATTGATCGCACTGATCGGTTTTCACTCCCGACCAATCACGGGAAACAGTGAAGGCAAATCTTTCAGGTTCCCTTCCGGATTATTGCCGGATCCTTACGAATTGTACGAAAGTATTCCCAAATTACAAGCACTAGACGACATCAAACCCCCTAAAAGTTTCGATCTTTCCGAATCTTTTCCTCAACCGGGAGACCAAGGAACGCAAAAAAGCAGCGCAGGATTCGCAGTCGCATACGGACTTATTTCTTTTCTAGAAGCGGAAAGAACCAATAAAAAAGACATCTCAGAATTGGATCCTCTTTCGGAAGAAGGCGGAAAAAATTTATATTCCCCTTCCTTTCTATACAATCAACTGAACGGAGGGAAGGATACGGGAGCATCGCTGCTGGAAACACTGATTCTAGCACAAAGCAGAGGTTCGGTGACTTGGGAACAGATGGGTTATAATCCTTCTCAATTTAGAAACAGACCGGGTGCGGGCCTGATCGAAGAAGGAAGAAAAACCAGAATCTCCCGCATCTTTAAAATCGATCCAAGCGATTTACAAAGCATCAAAGCAGCCATTTCCGAAAAAAATCCGGTCATCATTTCTTTTCTAACGTATGAAAATTTTTTATCCGCCAAAGGAAGTTCCGTATATCAATCCGAATCAGGAAATTTGGTAGGAGCCCAATCTTTGGTGTTAGTCGGATATGACGACGGCCAAAAAACGTTCCGAGTTTGGAATTCTTGGGGAAAAGAATGGGGAGACAAGGGATATCTTTCGATATCCTATCCTATCATCCAAAAACTGACTCGTTCCGCTTATATCGGTAAACCGACGGAAGATATGGAGCTTTTAACCGAAAAACAAGTGTTTAATGTTCTTAACAAAATCCCTTCCAAAGGAAGAGACCTCCGTCCTCCTTCGGAAGTTTTCGCTTCCAAAGGAGAATTTAAGGACAAAATCAGAATCGTTTGGACAAAAGATTCGAAAGCCATCGGTTACGAAGTGTACCGTAAAAGAAAAGGCGAATCCAAATTCCAGATGGTGGGGCTTTCCAGACAAAGTTTTTTCGAAGACGCAGGTGTTCAGAAAAACTTGGCCTATACTTACAGAGTCGCCAGCTTAGACGAAACAAGAATCTCTCTTCCTTCTTCCGACTCTAACGACGGATTTGCGAGCGAGGAAGTTAAGATCACGGACATCCTTCCCATCACCAACCTAAAAGCGAATGTCGCTAAAACAAACGACAGAATCGAATTGGAATGGGACAGCCATATCACTGCGGACCAATATTCCGTTTACAAATGGAATCCTGCCATTAAAATCTTCCGTTTTCTTGGCAAAACGAACAAACCAGTTTATATCGATTACAAAGCTTCCCGCAACGGAGACAGCGAAATCTACAGAGTGTTTCCTCACGGCAAAAATAGAAACGGGGAAGGAAGTTCCTATGTTTCCGCACATTTGGATCCTTCCGAAAGTGTGAAGCCGAAACCTACCGGACTTGCTGTGACCAAAGGCGTTTATATCAATAAAGTTCTGTTAGAGTGGGATGGTTCTCCTGCGGCGCATGAATATGCCGTCTTCCGAAGAAAAAATGCGGATGAAAATTGGGAAAAAATCGGCAATACGAAAGACACAAGTTTTGCGGATTCCAACCCTCCTCTTACGGAAAACGATTATTCCGTTTCCGCTATTTTCAGCGAACAAAGATACAGCCAGCCTTCCGAAGTAGAAACCGGATTCGCTTCCATTCTTTCCAAAAGAGCGGAACTTTCCAAAACTCCTGAGCTCACTCGCATTGTAGAAAATCTTTCCAAAAAAGAAGTCACTCTTGTTTGGAAGAAAAATCCTTCCGTAGAACAATACACAGTCTATTCGCGAAGAAAACAAGAAACAGAATGGAAGAAGGTAGCGCAAGTTCCCGGATCCGCTTCCGAAGTATCCGTACCCGGATTGGAGAAAAATCAGTTTTATTTTTTCATCCTGAAGGCGAAAGAAACAGGCAAAGAAGAAAGTATCGCTTCACAACCGTTTATCGCAGTTCTAAGTGATATCGTAGCCGATCTAAAAAAGATCAAAACTTTCGGAGAATCCACCATTACTAAGTTCGTCGGTCCTTGGACCGCTATGTATTGGGACGGAAAATCTTCCGTAAAACAAGTTCGTCTGGAAATTCAGCCGGAAGAAACGGAAGACAGCTACATATTGAAATGGAACAACCAAGAATTCTATAGAGGGAAGAACATAGTAGACTCCAACCTTCTCGAAGAAAAAGGAAGATGGAGAATCAAACTCTCTCCGAATCAGGACTCCCTTTCCGGAGAATTTTTGGAAAAAGACTTATTGCCTGAAAAAGGATATTTGTCTTTCGTAAGAGAGTAAATCAATTCCACTTCTCAATAAAAGAATCGGGTAATTTCCAAGGTCTCTGTTTTTCGAAATCGAAAAACAGGGAATGAAATACCGCCTTACAGACCACAGCTCCATCCGACATCCGTTTCATCGTTTGGAACACTTTGCCTTTCGCTTTGGAAAGCTCTCCGAAGCTGGTTTCTATGGCGACCGTATCCGGATGACTCACCGGTTTGCTGTATTCCAACTCCGCCTTGTAGATGACAGGACCGATCTTCTTGGCTCTCATTTCCGCAAGGGAAAACCCTTCGTTTTCCAAAGCCTGCATCCTGGCTTCGTCAAAATAAAACTGATACACTCCGTTATTGACATGGCCGTTGGAATCCATCTGGCTCCACAACACTTGAATTTCAGAAAGAAACGGTTCCGTTGCAACTTTCATCCTATCCCCCGCGAGATTCTATCTACTTGAAGCTTTTGACAGACCGGTCTGTCTGTCAAATCCAAAAAACAGACAATTTGGTCTGTTTTTCTTGACTTTCCCGGAAAAAGGAGCATTCTAGGAGGTGGTAGATTTTCTTTCGGTAGAAACAATGAACTCTTTGGAAACACAAGAATCCCCTTCCCTTTCTCCCAAATTCAGGATTCTGTCTACCGCCAAACGTTTATTCTATGAACAAGGGTATTATCATACGGGGATCAATCAGATCATCAAAGAATCGAAGTCCGCAAAAGCTTCTTTTTACGATCATTATCCTTCCAAAGCGGATTTAGGAAAAAGCGTAATTCAAAACTATTCTTTGGAAATCCAGGTATGGTTTCGTGCCATTCTAAAAAAAAGCAACAACCCGGAGGAATTCGTAAATCACCTAGCGGATGCTATTTTATTACAAACTCGTTCCTCAGAATCCATCTATCACGGCTGTCCTGTTGCGATTTTTTCCTGTCAATTTCCCAGTTCGGAGGAACCTTTCGCTACTGAATTTCGCCAAGCAATCCAACAATGGGAATCCATGTTCTCTCGTTTCTGGGAGAAGATGAAATCGGAAGAATGGATTTTGCCGAATACGGATGTCTTAGGGCTTTCCAGAGATTTGATCACACTTTACGAAGGAGCCTTGATGAACTGGAGACTTTCACAAAACATGAATTATTTGGAAAGAATGAAAGAGTCTATGCAGGAAAGAATCGGAAGAGTTAGAAGATAGTGCTGCTTTGGCAATTGTCTCTGCATTTCCTTTCCAAACCGATACAAGTTCCCATTAGAATGGAGAAATCCTGAGAGGAATAGGAAGGAGAAGCAGTCACTCCTTTAAAGAGCACATCGTTTTTTAAAAAACATTCCCCTTCGATCGTGGAACATTTATTTCTTTCATAACAACTGCTTCTCGGAGAAAAAGGGGCGCCGCAATCCGACAGCCAAACAAATAAACTTAGAATAAAAAGTTTTTTCATAAAACTACTGTTTCATTCTCTAACACGGATCTACCGAGAGAGGAAATTTTCTTTTTCTGACCAGATCGATTTTCGATGTTCACTTTGCCGATGATTCGGACAGTTGCGTCGAACTCCACCTCTCCTTTCACGTTCAATTCTTCACAAGACACGATGGAAGGATATTCTAGAAACAAGGAATCGAAAGCGTTGATCTTTTTATAGAATGTTTCATCCAAACTTACGATGACTTCCCCCAAACCCTTTTCCTTTCTTGCCTTGGACATAGTGAGTGAAAAATCTTCGTTCAAAGTGTACGCATCCGATCTTCGAACCAAATAATCCTCCGTTTTTTTCACAGGAGCGAAACGGTCTCTGGGAATGATAATTCCTTTGAATTTGGGAAAGTTGCCGACTGCGGAACCCATCGCAGTTTCCAATTGGATCACATCTTTTCCTTCCACTTGTTTCGGATTGACGATCAAAGAAAGAGAAAAATTCCCTTCCGCAAAACGTTTCTTCAGTGAACGAAGATTGATCCATAAGTTATTTGTGGAAAAGGTTCTGAATTTTCCAAGACCGCTGAACTCGTGTTCGTTTTCCTTAGGTACTTGCGCCGTTTCTAAAAGTTCGTATTTTACGAAACGACCTCCTACCGTTTTACGGTAAATGGCTCCCCCTTTTTTATCCGCAAGGGTTTTGGGAGTCATTTCCATAGCGAAGTCGATCCCTTCCTTTAAAAAATAGGAAACGATATGAGGATCTACCGTCGCACCTAAATTGTCTCCGTTCGACAGAAAGGCCACTTCGTATCCTGCGGTGAGAAGCTCATCCAAAATGCCGGTCTCTACCAAAGTAAAGTAGATGTCTCCGTGGCCGGGAGGGCACCATTCTTCTTTGGGGTTGGATAGATGAACGGGTGTTAAATCTTTTGAATTGAGTCTTGGTACTTTATGTTGCAGAAAACTGGTGGGAAAGTTTTGACGGAACCCGATTTTATTTAATTCCTCTGCGGAATCTTTCTGAGTGTTGTAAGAATCCATCAGAAGCAATGGAACTTCGATTTGATGCCTGGAACGAATGTATTCGATTTGTGCGGCCATTACCGCAAGAAAAGACTTACCGTCTTTCATAGGAATGAGGGACTTTGCTTTTTCCAAACCCATAGAGGTTCCTAAACCTCCGTTCAATTTGACCACAACCAGTTTGGATAGAGCTTGAGGATCTGCCGGATACTTCTGCTGGATTTCGGAGAAATCGATTTCATCCTCTTTCGGATTCAAATCTCCTACTTCTTCCCAACGGACAATGCCTGTTTCTCCTTTGCGGACAGAATCAACTTTTTCTAGGAAATCTTCGATGAAAGCTTTGCTCAAACCTTCTTTTTCCATGGTTTCCCGAACCAATTGTTCCGCTATTTCTTTGGAAACTGACATTTTCCCCCCTAGAGATTTTCATTCCATTCACCTAAGTGAATGCGATAAGGTTCCTCCAAATTTCCAGGCTCCCAGAGGAAAAAAACAAGAATTTCACGACCTTCCTCCCTCGGGACAGGAAGATTTTCCACAAGATCGTATTTTGTCATAAAAACGTTAAAATTAAAGACCCAAACCTTTCGGTTGTCCTTTCTTTTTTGCAATTGAATCCCCTTTTTCAGGGGATCGGTTTTGGTGATTTTTTGAAATGGGAGAGGATACAATCTTTCCCAGGCAATGGGAAGTTCTTTGTATGCTTTGTCGTAATTAGGCGACTCTGCCGCAACCGGCAAAGCCGCTATCAAAAGTAGAAGGATCGATAAACGCAAAAATCTTAATTCCGAGAGCTCACCATAATATAGAGAGAATGAGCACTATATTCAAAAGATTGAGAAAGCGAATTGGGGTCAATTCGGGAATTTCCGGATCCGACTTCTCGAATATAGGTCAATGACAGTGCCGACTTGGAAGTGACCCAAGAAACGCCCAAACTCAAACCTCTGTTGCGGGAATATTCATTTCTAGGATCTGTCCCGGAACGAGCATTTTTATAAACCAATGTGGTATCTCCGGAAGTAGCTGCCACTTGGTTGTTGAATGCACTTTGAAGATATAAATCCACTGCCGATTGGGTCCAAGAAATAGGCTTCGTATTCGGCTCGTTTGTGAAAAAACCGGCCCGAACGGAGAAAGTATCCATTACGTAGTATTCCATCCCGCCTGCAAAGTTCAATGTAGCTTCCCGAGTTAGTTCTCTCACTTCTCTATCGTTGACTGTATATGTGGCTCTTCTTCCCAAGTAACTCACTTCGTCCTGAGATCGGCTCATTTTATAACCGGAAGTATAGATCATATCAAAAGCCGCAAGAAGTCTTGAAGTAGGGAAATATGCAACCCCCCAGCGGATCTCTGTCGTCTGTGGGATAGAGCCGATCAATTTCGGTTTTTGAGTGATGGCTCCGTTCTCTACGGAAGAAAATCCTGCATCGGTTCCTTCGATAAAATCCACTGCTGCGGTTCCTCTGGCACGTGCCGAATCCGTATAAACTTCGTTATAGAGACGATTTCCCCCTGTTACGAAGATACGTCTTAAACTTACCCCGAAGGATAATTTTTGTACAGGTTGGTATTGAATTCCGATCACAGGCATAAAACCGGTGGTCTTTCGATTGTCCACATAGTTTCGCATGACATAGGTAAGATCATTGAACTGTTGAAATTGGGATCTAGAAATTTCCTTAGTGTCGCTGAAATAATAAAGAGTTGCGCCGAAGGATAGTTTGCTGCTCAATAGATAAGCGAAACTAGGACCCACTAGAAGTTGGGAATATTTTTCTTTTACATAGTTTCTAGTCTGGTTGATGGTAGGAGAAACCAAAGGATAGTTCACCTGATCCGCACGATCGTAAGAGTAGTTATAGGTGTTTACGATCGAAAAACCGAACTTCCATTTGTCGAAGTTCTTCAAAATTCCGATAAAGTTAGGATTGTATCCTTCGTGAGTCTGATTATATACCTGACCGGGAGAATCTATATTGATATAACTTCTTTTTGCGTTTTTGAAATTACTCGCAGATACGGAGATTCCGTCGTTATAGGCGAAACCCAATCCTGCAGGATTATAATAGGCCCCGGATGGATCGTCGGAGATTGCGGTAAACGCGCCTCCTAGACCTGCGGCTCTTTCTCCATAAAACCCTTGTATGTTGTTAAACGGCTCCGATGCGAACAGGGAAGCAGGAGTCGCTGCTATTAAACTGAAAAGAATTCTTTTTTTTATTTTTTGTTTCATATATTTTTTGATTTATGGCGCGACCACTACGCTCGCTGTGGGCAATAACACATATAACAAGTCGTCGGTGACAGGATCAAATGTCATCCTCCAAACCTTCAAATTAGGAACGTCCGTGTCTTCTCCCCAATATTCGATATAAACTTCTCCCGAATTCACAATGTTATTCGAGTTGGCATCTTCGTATTCGCCTTCTCCTAAAATCACTTCTTCATCGTCATTCGGATCCTCTCCTGCAGGAACCACTACGAAAGCATCGTAATCGGTGAATCCCGCTCCGATTCCCACACCTAGAGGAGGATAAGAAGGAAAATCCAATTTCACTTCTCCTTCGAAATCGAAGTCTCCTCCGAACCCGTAGAGATCGGCTAAATCAGCATCGAAGTCTCCGTAAACATAAGTGCTCACTCCGTCATCGACACTCAACCAAGTGATGGTTCCGTCCGGATCGTATACTTCTTCGATCACATAATTCTGCGATTCTGCAGGGTTTTTGAATTTAGTTTTTACATAACCGCCGAAATCATCCGTTCTTCCCTCCACCGAACTAGTCAGTTTGGAACCGTTTGCTTCGGATGTTGACGCATAACTGAGAGTAGTACAATTTCCCGTATTTGCATCGCTGTCTTGGCTGCATTGTTCCATAATGAATCGAGTGGATCCTTTGCTTTTTCCCGCTTGTCCGAAACTGCTGACCTGGCTTGTTTTCAAAATCGCTTTGTCTTTTTTGCCGTTTCCTCCGATATAGGTTATGTTGCCGTTAATTTCCAAGGAAACATTGAATATCTTCAGACTTTTTTCTACGGAAGAATAAATTCTGGATTTGTCCGCCTTCCAACGAATTACCTTTTGAAACTTGTTATTCGAAGGGCAACCTTGCGAAGCGCTGATGGTTTCTCCGAAAGAAAATGAAACTTGATGATCGAAGTCAGGGTCACTCGGAGAACTATATACGATTGCGGGAGAAGGAATGGACTGCCCAACTGTGGGCAGTGTTCCCAACTGCTGCAAGCGAGCCACTTCCGCCTTAGCTTCATCCGCAGAGAGACCTAAATTTTGCATCCCTTCTTCGAACTCTGTAATCGCTTCCGGAGGAATGGAAACGGAACTGGTTCCTCCGGGAATACAAACTCCAGGTTTTGCCTTTGCGGCAGCATAGACACCTGAAATTAAAAACAAATCTCTTTTGGATTCTTGCAGGATGTTGGCGACGATCGAAGTTCCTTCTTGTAAAATCGCAATCCCTGAGTCGCCTCCGTTGATCACATCCTCCGCATCTTTTGCGAATCCACTTCTCACGGAAGCGGAAGCACTAGGAGATTTACGAATGGATCTGGGAACGGGAACGCTCAAACTGGATGGAAGCTCCGGATTGATAACGGAACTTCCACTGTTTCGAATGAGAAATCGAATGAGTAAACTTTCAAATGTATTACTTTTGTCCTTTCCGGTTTTGCAATCAGCAATCAAGAACATAATGAGGAAAGGCAATAACAAGGCTCGTTTCATTTCTGCAAGATTCGTGGGTGAGGAAATAAATTGTCAACTGCAATCGTAAATTGTAAAAAAGAGTTTTCAAATGCAATGTTCGTCCTCTTATATAGCGTTTAATGAAACGCTCCCTTCTGTTGTTTTTTTTGTTCGTATGCTGTTTCTTTGAAACATTTGCTAAAGGATTGTTCTATGTTCAAAGTCCTAAGGCAAAACTATTAGCCCAACCGCAGTTAACCGCAGAAGGAAGTCCTCTTAATTTAGGAGAAAGCCTCACTCCTATGGACGAACAAGGGCTGTTCGTTCAGGTTCGTCATGAAGATAAAACGGGGTGGGTTTCTAAATTATTTATTTCCCCTATTCCTCCCGGATCCAAAATCAAATTGGGAGTTTCTTCCAAATCTTCCGAAGCAGTTACAGCCAGACAAAGAGCATCCGACTTCACCAAAACGGCCGCAGCGAGAGGTCTATCGGAAACGGAAAAAATGAGAGTGAGAGGTGGAGCGGATCTTTACGATTTCGAATCCTTGCGCTGGCTGGAATCGGTAGGAGATGTATCCAACCAGCCGAATCAATACAATTCCGTTACGAAACAATCGAACAAAACCAACGCTTCTACGGAAACAACGGTTCCATCTTCCGAACCGGTTTCGGAAGAAACAAAAAAAGAAGTTAAGATAGGAAGAGCTTTAGCGGCAAGGCTCATTCAAAAATACGGACTGGTGCAAAACGAAGAATTCACACGTTATCTGAATCGTCTGGGAAACAAAATCGCATCCGTATCTTCCAGAAGCGAACTCAGTTTTCGTTTCGGAATTCTAAATTCGAACGAAATCAATGCTTATGCCTGTCCGGGGGGATTCATATTCATCACTAAGGGAAGTTTGGCGAAGATCCAATCAGAATCGGAACTGGCGGGAGTTTTAGGTCATGAGATCGGACATATCGCACTCTTTCACAGCGGAAAGTTTCCTTCCGAAAACGTATTTTTAGAAATCATCTCAAGCATGCTTGCCCCTTCGGGAGGAGAAGTGATCAGCGCTGCCGCATCCGCTACGTTAGATGAGTTGGAAAAACAATTGTACGAAACGGGAAGAGACGCTTCTCAAGAATGGGATGCGGACGAAGCAGGAGTGAGTTTGGCTTCCGAATGGGGATACACCCCTCAGGCCTTGGGCAACTATCTTGCCAGAATTGCAAAAGACGAACATTCCAAACATCTGACATCGACTCATCCGGATACCTCTTCCAGAATCGCCAAACTTGTGAAAGCTGAAGCAGGTGCTGCCGTCAAAGGAGTGATCCCTCCCAAAGAGGAATGGACACAGATGAAAAAATTAATTCCATGAACCAAAAAAAATACCTTCTTCCTTTTTCTCTCAGTGTTTTCATCCCCGCTTTGTTACTTGTCGGTTTTTCCTGGATCGGGCTCATCGAATTCTGGAACCGCAAACTGACGGATTCCTTTTTCAGCATATTACCGTCTCATCATCGTTTTTCAAAAGACGTAGTCATCATCGACATCGACGAACACAGTTTAGCCAGATATGCGAACGATCCTGAATTGGGACGTTGGCCCTGGAAACGTTCCGTTTATCCTTTGATCTTCGATTTTTTATATAAGGGTGGGCCTAAGCTGGGAATGGTGGATATCCTATTCACTGAATATTCTCAAGACGATCTTTCTTTGGCGGAAGCGAATCTGGCATTTCCTTTCGTATCTCATGCGGTTCAAATGAGAGAAGATAGAGAAGCGGGAAACGAAGAACCCAGAAACATAGATCTCATCTCCAAACATCTCATCCATCTTCCTCCAGAAACTCCCTTCCCTGTTTTCGAAGCAGTTTCTTTTCCGAGCGGGGAAATAGGAGCCACTTCCCCTTTCATTCACGCAGTCAATGTCATCCCGGATGCGGACGGAGTTCTAAGACGTTTTCCTCCCGTTATGCGGGTAAAAAATTACCATCTTCCTACCGTGGCTCTGCAAGGGTTCTCAAAAGGGGAACCTATGGAAGTCGGTTGGGAGGAAGATCAAATCACCGTAAAAAAAGAAAACACGAGCACTTCCTTTCCTCTAGGAAAAGGAGGACTCATCCGTTCTTATTTTTATTCCAAAAAAGATTTATCCGAGATCCCCAGATACTCCGCAGGAGGAGTTTTAGAATCTCTCACCAAACTGAATGAAGGTGTAGATGAGTCGGAACTCATCGTCTCTCCTTCCGTATTTACGGATAAAATAGTTCTCATCGGAACTTCCGCAGCGGCCACTCATGACGATGTGGTCACACCTTTCGGATTGTATCCGGGTGTGATCGCACAAGCTGTTTTCATTTCCAATCTGCTGGAAGGCCATGTTTTGGAAGAAATCGAAGACATCTACGGATTTATATTCGCATTGGTCCTTCTTTTGATCAGTACCTATGTTTTATTTTTCAGCACACATCACTGGCTGAGAATCGCCTGCCCCGTTTTCGCAACGTTAGTTTTTCTTATCGCATTTTATATTTTTTTCAGGAACGATTTTATTCTGCCTCCCGCTCCTTTTGTCGCTACCTTCCCTGTTTCCTATCTGTTGGGTTTCGCTTATTTGAATTATATAGAAGGGATCGATAAAAGAAAATACAATAACATCTTACGGAACTTAGTCGATCCGGAAGTAGTATCCCATGCCTTGGAAGATTTGGAATCCTTAAAAAAAGGAGGAGAATGGGAGATCACTGCGTTCTTCTCGGATGTGGCAGGATTCTCTTCTATCAGTGAAGAGTTGTCCGCAAGCGAACTGGCGCGACTTCTCAACGAATATCTTTCCGCAATGACGGTCATACTGAAATTCAACTCGGGAACTTTGGACAAATACATCGGAGATGCGATCGTAGGTATCTTCGGCGCTCCTCTCAAAAACGAATCTCACCCTATCCTTTCCTGCCAAGCTAGTTTGGAGATGATCTCCAAACTGAAAGAATTGAAGGCGCAGTGGAAAGAAAAAAACGATTATTCCGAATCTGCCAGAAATATGAAAATCCGTATCGGACTCAATTGCGGACCAGCTAAGGTCGGTTTTATGGGAACGGACAGTTTGGCCTCTTATACGATGATGGGAGACACTGTAAATTTGGCCTCCCGACTGGAAGCTGCTGCGAAAGACTATGGAGTGGATATTTTAGTTTCCGAATCCATCGAGGAAAAAGGAAGAGAACATTTCCATTTCCGTTTTTTGGATCGAATCCGAGTGAAAGGGAAAGAGGCGCCCGTCAAAATCTACGGACTCATCGGAAAAAAATCGGATGTTTCCGAAGCGATGATTCACGGAGAAGCGCAATACCGTAAAGCATTCGACTTTTATTCGAAACAAAACTGGAAAGACGCCCTGGAAGCATTCGAAAAAGCGATGACTTACTTCGGAAAAGACGATGCCGCTTGCCAACTGCTCATCAAACGATGCGAAGTTTTGTTCCAATCCCCTCCTTCGGAAAACTGGGACGGAGTCTACACAAGAACATCCAAATAATCTCTGATTTTCCTAGACAAGAATCGCATCCAAGATAATTCTCTTTGTATGTTTCGATTTTTAGAAAGTTTGGAAAGACTCTGGGCAAGGATCTCCTTTTATTTTCCCGGTCATGTACAGCCGGAAAACTGTGTAGGCAGAAATATTCTGATCGTTCCAGGTCATCTGGCGGGTAAGGCGTTTTATTACCGATTGAAGTCCAATTTGGATAATCTGGGCTTTCATGTTTCCGTTTTGTCCACAATTCGCAATCCTAAATCCATCGAAGAAGCAGTCCTTCATCTATCGAAACAAATCCTAACAGCACCTAACGACGTTACAGTGATCGCCCATAATTCGGGAGGGCTTCTTTGTTTGGTTCTTCCCGACGAAGCCCGCAGAAAGATCAAACGACTCATCACTTTAGGAACTCCTTTTCATGGAGCGGAAAACTTCAACAATACGCGTTATTCTTATTGGGGCTATGAATCGGATTGGGTGAAGCAGAACTACAAAAACGCTTTGTTTTTTCCTCTTTTCCAACCTCTCTCCGCCATTGAGGACTTTTCCTTCACTCCTCAAGAAGGTACTGAATTCGGCCAAGGAAGAGATTTATGGTTCGATATTCCCGGAAATTATAATTTGGTTCGAAGACACGAAAACTTACGTACTTTAAGAGAGTTTTTAGGGACTCCTAAAGATCCTCAAACAGAATTCGGAACTGCGAAAGCGGGTCCTGCACTTGCGGTTCCTAAAAAGATCGAAGTCGATTTTTCGAAATACGAGCCTTCTAACTATAATAAGGCGAAGAAGAAAGCCGAATCTTCCTCCAAAAAGCCAGTTAAGAAAAAACAAGCGGCGCAACCTTCCCGAAAAAAAGCGGCCTCCCCAACCAGGAAGGCCGCCACGAAGAAAAAAAGAAAATAATCATAGAACAAAGCCTCTCTCCTGAAAATCCAGGATCAAAGAGGCTTTGGTTTCTATTTAAACCTTTGCCATCTCTTTTGCGCAGGCAAGGCAGCTATCCAAACACTCTTTACAAACCTTGTGGTGATCCGCATGTTTTTTGCATTCTTTCGCACATGCTTCACAGATCTCCAAACACAATGCCGCCGATTTTTTAGTGAAAGCGGACTCTTGGCTTGCCAAAGAAATAAAAGCTTCGCAGGCTGCGATGACTTCTCTTGTGGACTTTGCACAAGCGCCTAAACTTTTATCTCCGTTACCAAGTTCGGTGATACAATGTCCCAAACAAACTTCAGCTGCCAACTTACAATGAATTGCCGACATCAACGCTTTTGCGTATTTGGAAGAGGACTTGCCTCCGCTCATTTCATGTTTAGTATGATCTTCTGCGAAGAGATTGGAAACGGCTCCTACTGTAGTGAGAGCGACTGCGGTTTTGGTTACGAATTCTTTACGGTTCATATATAATTCCTTATATTCTAATTTTGAAACAAAAACTAAAAAAACAAATGAGGCACCTCATTTGCGGAATTCTAAATCAAAAGCCGTACAGATTGTAAAAAATGATCCGAAGGATCGAGAAAATCGAAAGAAAGTAAAGAGGATGCGGAAACAGGCTCCCAAAAAGGAGGAAGATCGAAAATGAATGCGGAAATCAAAAGGCCGGCAAAATAGATCTCTAAGGATTTTTGCAGGCTAACGGAGGAATCGGAATCACGAATTTCTTGGAAAGCAAGAGGACATTGGCAACCGGAATCCTGAGCAGGTAGTTCCGAAGAAGATGTCTCATGACATTTGGGAAGATGAGAAACTTCCGTTTGTGCAGAACTTTTTTCCGAAGGAAAAAGATTTGGGCATAGATCGAGCAAAGCCGATTTGCATCCTACAAAAAGCAGGAATGCTAAAATCAGTGTACTCGAAATATGCCTCTGAAAAATTGTTTGCACTCTGGATTTTAGACGATGGGTTTTTTCATTTTGTCAAAAAATTTGTTGGAAACCCTTCCATGCGACAATAATACTCCCGAAACTGGAGCCCAATTGGGGGAGAAGGAAGACCAGGAAGATGTGAATCACTCGATTTTTCCAAAAACCGGAGAAAGTTTCCGTATCCGTAGCGATATTTTCGAAATCTTCCACATAGGGTTTTCGCAAATACGACTCGGACAAACCTGCCACCCAACCCGCTTTCAGGATGGGGATGAAGGTTCCGATGGGAGCCACCACAGCCGCAAGCAAAATGGAAAGCGGATGCGCAAATGCAATCAAAGCTCCCAATGCGGCAAGACCGGCTTTGATCAAAACAAGCTGATACAAAAATTCCGTTCCCGCATCCCTTCCTTGAGACCAAGTGATGGATGCGAATAATCCTGCGAAAAACAAAGGATAGGCGATTAGGCTCACTGTATCTTGCCATTTGCGTTTAGGAACTTCATCCAATACCGCTAAATCATGTTCATGTTGGATATGATTGATGATTCCCTGTAAATGCCCTGCTCCCACAACAGCCACCACTTTTTTTGCCTTAGGATCGGAGGCGGCTCTTCTGATTTTTTCCGCCAGGTATTGATCTCTTTCGTCGATGATCACATGTTTGATGGATTCGTATTTTTTAGGGATCTGAGAAAAAAGATCTTTGAGGATATCTTCGCTTTTCATCTCTTCGATTTTTTCGGAACTCACATCTTCTTTTACGAACAAAGAAGTGATGAGAGCGGAGAACAGATACATCTTAGAAAAAAAACTCACATTGCCCCAAGCGCGTTTCAGAGTGGTTTGGATCTCTCTGTCGACGGGAACGATTCTACTGTCGGACTTCCGTCCTAATTGAATCGCCTTTCTCATTTCATCGCCGGGACGCACGGAACCATGTCCCATTTTTTTCTGAAAGGAAGATAGGATCAGACTGGAAAGAAGAAGCCACATTTTTCTTTCTTTGAACACTTTGAAGATATCCAATTTCTTCATATAGTCCGGATCTTCCACAGACTTCATTCTAGATTCACATAACTCTATACAAACGGTATCAGGATGAACGGCATCGATTAGATCTTCTACCGCTTTGACACTGATTTCGGAAACATGAGCGGTTCCCAAAATATGAACTTCCGTTTTTCCCACATATTCCAGGCGATACGGTTCTTCCGTGACAAAAGGAGTTTTTCTCGAGGTTTTTGGTTTGGATGTAGTTTTTTTGATTGAAGCCATTGCGTATGATTTCTATAGTTTAAACCTAAGAAACGGTTCCATTCTCCAAAAACAAGTAGAATGTCTATAAAATCAAAAATCATCAATGTAGGCATTGCCGATATCAAAGTAGGAAGAGGCACAGATGTGCTGAGAACCACTTTAGGTTCCTGTATAGGGATCGTTCTTTACGATCCGGAACAAAAAATCGGTGCCATTTCTCATATCATGCTGGCGAAGGATCCTACCGGAAAAGATTCCATCAAATTCCCTCATAAATACGGAGAGACCGCACTCCCGGAACTCATCAAAATGATGGGCTTTGCAGGTTCTTCTATCGGTCAGTTTTCCTGCAGAATGTTCGGCGGGGCTTCCATGTTCAAAGGAATCAATTCCAATTTTTTGCAGAACATCGGAGAGCAAAACATCGCAATCGTCAAAAAATTTATGGAAGAAAGAAAAATCCCTATCATAGTGGAAGATATAGCAGGCAATGAAGGGAGAACCATCAGTTTATACTGTGACGATGGAAGAGTCTTATTGAAAAAAGCGGGTATGGAAAAATACCTTTATAAGGTGCGTTAGGCGATTTATGCAAAAGGAAAAAGTTGACGAAATACTCAAAGATGTAAACAAACTTCCAGCGATTTCGTCCGTCGTAAGTAAAGTTCTGGAAAAACTCCAAAAGCCGGACGTGAATATCGCCGAGCTTGCTTCCGAAATTTCGAAAGACCCTGCGATCACTGCTTCCGTCATTAAACTTTCCAATTCCGCCTACTACCGTGCGGCCAAACCCATCCGTACCGTACAAGAAGCACTCATGACTTTGGGAACCAAAACGGTCAAAGAGATCGTTTTACTCACTGCAGCCAAAGGAATTTTGTCTCAAGATCTAAGCAGTTACCAATTGGAAGCTGCACAACTTTGGAGTGCCTCTCTTCTTGTGGCAGACATGTCCAGCAAAATCGTAAATCATAAAAAGCTAAATATAGACAAAGACTTAGCATTCACATCCGGTCTGCTTTGCAGCGTAGGTAAAATCGTACTCGCTCAATTCTTTCAACCCATCCTGTTCCAATTGAAGAACGAATTGAAAGAGAACAAAGAACCGTTCCCTAATTTGGAAAAAAAATATTTCGGATACACTCATATGGAAGTTTCCGAAAACCTATTGAAGCGTTGGAATTTTCCTCCCGAACTTGTAGATGTAGTCGCCAATTATTTGAATCCTGAAAACTCAAAGGTGAACCCTCTTCTCACCAGCGTAGTGCACATCGCAAGCATCCTTATCGTCGTTTCAGGAATCGGAATCGATATCGGAGGGGAATCCGTTCCTATCTCCCCTTTTGCCTTGTCTCAAACGGGAATCACGGAACAAGACATCGAATCTTACTTCGTTCATATCCCCGATTTACAAGCCGGGCTTGCCGATCTTTTAAACGTTTAGATGAATATCATTTTAGTCGGCCCCAGAGGAGCGGGAAAATCGAAAGTTTCCAGAACCTTGTCCAAACAAATCCAGTTCCCAGTGGTATCTACGGATTCCGTCATCGTTTATGAAAACGGAGGAATCCCCATTCCTAAATTCGTGGAACAAAAAGGATGGAAGGCCTTTCGTGATTTAGAATATTCTATTTTATCAAAATTACAGAATGCGGACGGAATCATTCTCGATTGCGGCGGTGGAATTCTTTTCGATTTGGATGAGAATGGAAACGAAATTCCCAGCGAAAGGAAACTTTCCATTTTGCGTAAATTAGGACGAATCATCCTTCTGGAAAAGGACTTCAACGAACTTGTCGAGAAAGTGGAAGGCGATAAAACAAGGCCGGATCTAGCGAAAAACAAGGCCTATGCGGAGATACTCAAAAAAAGACTCCCTGTTTATTACGAATCTTCCCATTATAAAATCAATATGAGCAAACTCTCCAAAGAAGACGCCGCAGATAAAATCAAAGACCTTCTGGGTTTTCCCGACTAACTAACAACTAAGAATTCTTTTTAAACAGATACTTTCGGATCAAATCCTTCAAAAGAGTCCGGTCGATCGGCTTCGTTAAAAAATCGTTCATTCCCGCTTCCAAACATTTTTCCCTTTCTCCTTTGACCGCACCGGCCGTCAACGCAATGATGATCCCGTAAGAGGAAGTGAGTTTTTCATACTTACGGATGTGTTGCGTGGCAGTGTATCCGTCCATCTCCGGCATTTGAATGTCCATCAAAACCAGTTCCGGATGATTGGCCTGGTATTTGGACACAGCTTCTTTCCCGTCCCTTGCCTCCACAATATGAAGGTTAGGAAACGTTTTCGCCAAAATCGCCTTAGTCAGCTGCATATTCACATCATTGTCTTCCACAATGAGAACTTTAGAACGTAAAGAGGCGTCGTCGTTTTGGTTCTTTTTCTCAGAAAGGTCTTTCGCCGCAGTTCCCGCATGACCACCTAATTTTTCATAGGCGGAAGCCGCAAAAAGAAACAAGTTAAAAGAGAACCGGCTCCCTTTTCCCACTTCGCTTTCCAAGTCCAGACTGGAACCCATTTGATTGAGGATCTTTTCGGAAATAACAAGTCCTAAACCGGTTCCTCCGTATTTTTTAGTGGTAGAGGCATCCGCTTGACTGAATGCCTGGAACAATTTCAATTGGTTGTCTCTGGAAATTCCTATTCCGGAGTCTTCAATGGAGAAATAATATTTCACTCTTCCGTCTTCGTCTTGTTTGCCGGCAGTAAGATCCAATTTGATCTCTCCTTTTGCAGTGAACTTCACGGCATTGCTGACAAGATTCAGAATCACCTGTTTGAGCCGGATCGGATCCGTGAATACATATTGTTCCTTCTCCGGTAAAGAAACAGAGATTTTTAAGCCTTTGGAGAGAGCTTGGGGTTCCGCAATGGCCACTGCGGATAAGATGAGAGAATTCAGTTCCGTTTCTATCTCATATAACTCCAGTTTGCCTGCTTCGATTTTTGAAAAATCTAAAATATCACTGATCACATCCATCAAAGATCTGGCCGATCTAGTTACGTTTTCCATATAGGATCTCTGTGTTTCATCCAGTTCCGTCTGTAGAACCAATTCGGAAAAACCGATCACACCGTTTAAAGGAGTTCTGATCTCGTGGGACATGTTCGTTAAAAATTCCGTTTTCGCCTTATTTGCGAATTCGGCCTGATCTTTAGCAGTTTTGAGTTCCGTTTCCGCTCGTTTTCTCTCCGTTATGTTTTCCGTGTACATTACGATTCCTCCGATCGCTCCATCGGATGCGGTCCAAGGCCTCACTTCCCATTTAAGCCATTGAACGGAGCCGTCTACCCTGATAAAAGGGTCTTCCTCACATCTTTCCGTGGAACCCGCCAAACAACGATTATGAATGATTTTCCATTCGTCGGAGATCTCCGGAAAGATCTCGTAATGGGATTTTCCTATAATGTTTCTTCCTGTAAGACCGTAATCGCTCTTCCAACGTTCCGAACAAGCGATATAACACATATTATGATCCATCATCGCAACTGCGGCGGGTGCATATTGCACGAAAGCGGAAAGTCTTCCTTCCGTTTCCTTGATGGCTTCGTCCGATTTTTTTCTTTCCGTGATGTCTATGATGTACCCGCTCCAAATCACAGCGGAATCTGGACGGACCAAATTAGGGAGGGAGGAAAATTGAATCCACTTTTGTTTTCCGGAAGGAGTGATGACACGGATTTCCGTACTGAAAAGTTCACCCGTCCTTCCCACTTTAAAAACTTCTGATCTGAGTTTGTTCCTATCATGAGGATGAATCATACTCATAAACGCCTTGAAATTTCTTTGTATCTGTTCCGGTTTGACTTCGAAGAAGTCGTAACATCTGGGGCTTAAATATAAAAACTCGCTCTGACGATTATTGTACATTACGAAATCATAAAGAACGAACGGGATCGTATTCGCCATTCTTTCGAATCGTTCCAAACTTTGTTTGTATGCCTCTTCCGTGATTTTTCTGATATCACTCGTTTGTTTTGCCGCAATCAGTTGACCCAGAGTGACTACCAAAGGTTCCAGAAAGTCTTCCCAAGTTTCCGAATATCCTCCTTCTCTACCGGAAATGGCGATCACAGCCACCAATTTGTCCTGCACTTTCACGGGAAGTCCCAAAAAGGATTTGAGAAAAGGGTATTCTTTCAATGGGTTCGTTTCTTCTGAATTTTGATTCAACCGAACGCATTGTCCTTTTTCCAAATAGGAATGAAAGAAGGAGTTCAAATTCAAGGAAATACAATTCTTCGAAATTTCATTTCGGGAGGATTCAGATAGATCCGCACTCCAAACCGCTTCTTCGATTCCCGATTCTTTCAGATAAGGAACTTCCTCGCTGGTATGATGTACATAACTGATGTATCCGAATTCGCTGGCAGTAACGGATAAAAGATCGTCCAATAACTGCTGAAATGCGGAATGATAATCCCCGGTGATGAAGGTAGACTGTGCCTTGGTAATGGCGCCTAAAAGTGCCACATAACTGGGATCTAATTGACTTCTTTCTAACATAATCGATGTTACCAGCTTCCTGAGGAACCCCCTCCTCCGAAACTTCCTCCGCCTCCGCTGAATCCACCACCGGAAGAGCTTCCCCCGCTACTAAATCCTCCTCCATCGGAAGTCCCCCCCGATCCTTCCGAATAAGATACGTTATCTGTAACTTTATCGGAAATTTTGCGAAGCCAGGAGATTTTATCTCTTCCCCATCGAACAAAAGGGAAGCCGATCAGATACACTAGGTTGGATAAGAGCCATCCCCAGAATCCGTAAAACATAGAAGGGACCCATTGGAAAAAGATAAGTAAGAAGAAAAACATAAACCAGGAGGAGCTGTCTCTGTGAAAGGCGCCTATGAATGCGAATATAAATATAATCGCAACAAAAGGAAGGCCGAAAAGATAGAGCCAATATTCTCCCTCTTCCGCACCAACTCCGTGAAAACTCACGAACTTTTCCCAAATACTTTGTTCCTTAGGAGGCTCCCCCCCTTCTAAAACTTCCATCAGTGCAAGAACTCCCTTTTCCAATCCTGCTTCGTAATTCTCTTTTTTAAATTCGGGAATCATCACTTGATTGAGGATTCTATTGCAATAAACATCCGTTAACATCCATTCCAGACCGTAACCTACTTCGATCCTTGCCTTTCTTTCCGTAACCGCCAAAAGAATCAATATACCGTTGTCATGTTTTTTCTGGCCTAACTTCCATTCTTCCACGACCTTGATGGAATATTCCTCTAGATTTTCTCCTTCCAGAGAATAAATTGCCAAAATAGCGATTTGGTTGGTCGTCTCTTTTTCGTGTTTTTCCAATAACGCTTCCATCTTATCTGCAAACATAAAGGACAGAAGGCCCGGCTCTGCAGTCACTCTTCTCGTTAGAGGAGGAACCTCCCTTGCGAACGTACTTTGCCAGGAAACAAAACAAAATAAAAGGAAAGCAAGAGATTTCATGCGAATACCTTAGTTGACAATCGGAAAGGAATAAAGTTATTTTTCCCCATGAATGTGGAGTTTTTATCGCACTGGATTCTCATCCGAGAAGGGCAAATAAGTGAGTACGTTTACCTAATCGGTGTGTTTTTTTGGATTTTGATTTCCCTATCGGGACTTTTGGTATTGAAATCGAATCGTCCTCTTGCGACCCCCACCACCCTTTTCACTCTTATCTCTTTTCTGCCCTTCAGTTATCTTTGTTACGATTCGTACAAAACGGATCGCACGGACGGTTATACTGTTAAAATCGATTCAGAAACTAAAACGATACGTTTCGGAGACTCCTCCCGAATAAAGGATACAGTTGTCCCTTATTCCGAATGGACCTCGTACAGAATCACATCCAAAACAAAATCTGAAAAAGAAAAAACCCGTTATACGGATACGATCGAACTAGAACATCGTTCCGGTTTTTATCTGGGGTTAGGTTCCGTCTCGGTGACCGATTATTTTAACGAAAAAGAACCTTTTTCTCGTTATGCGGAACTCAACAGAGAGATGCGGAAATTCGTTAGAATCCTGCCTTTGCCCATACTTGCAGTGTATGGAGGGAAACATCAGGGAATTTTATTGAAAGACATGGAAGAAGAAAAACACGAAGAAACGACTTCTTCTACTCCTGGCAGCTTCAAAGATATTTCCTTTCCTCTGCGCTGGAAGTACACTGTGTCCAATGCGGCTTATTCCTTTTTTGCGGCTCTTTTGGCCTGCGGTCATTTGGGAGTTCTGCTTCTCTGGCTTGCTTTCCAAGGGAACCGATTTCTTTGGAAACGAAGCCTTCTTATCGGTTTCGTATTTTATGTTTTAGCAGGATTCGATTATTTACATTACATCCACGGCAAAGACGGAGCTGAATTCCAAATAGAAGAAACAAGTTCCGGTTTCCGTCTTACATCTTTCAGCAAAGGAAAACCTCCTCACTTGGAATCGGAAGTGATTCGGGGAAAATCGATTCTGCCCGTCTTACATCTTCCTGAAAAAAGAATCACATTTATCTCCAAGGCCAGTTGGGAAAAAACACTTCGTTTAGCGGAGCAAATCGACAAAGGAAGTGCAGAAGGAACTCTCTCAGCCTTGGGAAGTTCGATGGAAGGAGATTGGGATTCAGTGATTTGGGACGTCTCCGATTTGCCTATGGAAGAAGTAACTTCCCTATTTTTGAAGCTAAATGCTGTGAAAGAGTAAAATCGGAAAATGTACATTCATAGGTCATATTGAATATATAAAAGGCATATCGTACTCGTACTGTACAAATCAACAATTTCGATTTTGCGTAAAAGTCTCACAATTTGCTGATTTCAAAAGGATTCGACAGCATAGCCTTTTTCAAAAACAAGGTACATTACTTGCTTTAGGATAGGATACTCATGCACACAGAAAGAAATCCCTTTACACTTCCCTCCCTAGGACCCCAAGCGCAAGGTATGTACGACCCGGCCGAAGACAAAGATTCTTGCGGGGTGGGTTTTATCGCCAACTATAAGGGCAAACGTTCCCGAGACATCATTGATAAGGGAATCAAATTGATGTGCAATTTGGAGCATAGAGGTGCCGAAGGTGCCGACCCGAAAACGGGAGACGGTGCGGGGATCATGATCAATATCCCGGATGCTTTCTTTAGAAAGGTGCTCCCCTTCACTCTTCCGAAAGAAGGAGATTATGCAGTCGGAGTTTTATTTCTTCCTCAAAATAAAGACGTAAGAGAAGCCTTGGAGAACGTGATCGAGAAGATCATCGTAGACGAAGGAGAAGAATTCTTAGGGTTCAGAGATGTTCCCATTAACAAAGAATATGCGGGGGTAGTCGCATCCAAAACCCTTCCCGTATTCAAACATGTATTTTTCGCTAAAAAATCCAAAAAGATCAAAACGAACGATGAGTTCGAAAGAAAAGTATTTTTAATCAGAAGACTCATCGACAGAAGGATCCGTTCCGAATACAAATTGGATCGTTCCCAATACTACGTTCCTAGCTTTTCTTCCAGAACCATCGTTTACAAAGGGATGCTTTTAGGAGACCAAGTCAAAAAATTCTACGAAGATTTGAAATCTCCCGATTTAACTTCTGCGTTCTGTTTGACTCACACTCGTTTCTCTACAAACACCTTCCCTACTTGGGACCTGGCTCACCCTTACCGACTCATCGCACACAACGGAGAGATCAACACTCTTCGTGGAAACATGAACTGGATGGCTGCCAGACAAATGGTGATGGAATCTCCAATTTATGGAGACGAACTGAAAAGAATGCTTCCTATCGTTATGGAAGGTCAGTCAGATACGGCAACTTTCGATACGGTTTTGGAACTTCTAGTGATGGGAGGAAGAAGCCTTCCTCACGCTGTGATGATGATGATCCCGGAAGCTTGGTCCAAAAACAAGTCTATGGATCCGGACAGACGTGCGTTTTACGAATATCATGCGACCATTATGGAGCCTTGGGACGGACCTGCTGCCATCGCATTCACAGACGGAAGAATCATCGGCGCCACTTTGGACAGAAACGGTCTTCGTCCTGCCAGAGTCGTCATCACAAAAGACGATGAAATCATCATGTCTTCCGAAGCGGGAGTTTTGAATCTCCCACCGGAACAAATCCTGAAACAAGACAGATTGAAACCGGGAAGAATGCTCCTGATCGATATGGAAAAAGGGCAAATTCTGGACGACGAAGAGATCAAAAAACAAATCTCTACTCAAAAGCCATACAAACAATGGGTAGACGAGAATATGATCCGTCTGCACTCTTTGCCGGATCCTGAGAACGTAAAACAACCGCAACACGAAACAATTTTGGAAAGACAAAGAGCTTTCGGATACACTCATGAGGACGTTTTTACCATCGTCAAACCGATGGGAGTCGCAGGAGAAGAACCGATCGGTTCCATGGGCGTGGATTCTTCCTTAGCGGTTCTCAGCGAGAAACCGCAGCCTCTTTTCCGTTATTTCAAACAAAACTTCGCACAGGTAACCAACCCTCCTATCGATCCGATCCGTGAAGAGTTAGTGATGGAACTCACCACTTACATCGGCCCGGAAGGGAACCTTCTAGACGAACAGCCGGAACACGCTCATCGTTTGGAATTGGAACATCCTATCCTAACGAACGAAGACTTTGAAAAGATCAAACAAATCTCAGAAGGTCATTTCAAAGCGAAGACATTCGAAATTCTTTTCGACCCAAGCAAAAAACACGATATGAGAAACTCTCTCGATCGAGTTTGTAAAGAAGCGGCCAAAGCGGTTCGAGAATTGGGAGTGAATCTGATCATTCTTACCGACCATGGTGCGAACGAAAAGAAAGCAGCAATCCCTTCTCTTCTTGCAGTTGCAGGCCTCCATCACTTTCTTATCAGAGAAGGTTTAAGAACCAGAGCGGGAATCGTACTTGAATCGGGAGAACCGAGAGAAGTAGCCCACTTCGCCTTGTTATGTGGTTATGGAGCGAATGCGATCAATCCTTACCTTGCTTTTGAGACCTTGGCGGATCTTTCCCAGCAAGGGCTTCTTCCCGAAGTAAAAGACTACAAAGACGCTAAGAAAAACTATATCAAATCCATCGGGAAAGGATTGTTCAAAGTATTCTCTAAAATGGGAATCTCCACCTTGCAGTCATATTGCGGTGCGCAGATTTTCGAAGCGGTAGGTCTGGATTCGGAATTGGTGAACGGTTATTTTGCGGGAACTCAATCCAAAATCGAAGGACTCTCTCTGGAGATGTTGGAAGAAGAAACAGTAAGAAGACACAAAGCTGCTTACGATCCTACTTACTTTCCGAACAATTTGGAGCCGGGCGGAGTGCACTATTTCCGTAAAAACGGAGACACTCACCTTTACACTCCTACTACAGTTCATAAATTGCAAAGAGCGACTCAAACGGGAGATTATAAAATCTTCAAAGAGTTCTCCTCTCTCATCGACAACCAAAACGAAAAGGCGATCACTCTTCGCAGTTTGTTCCAATTGGACTTCGACAACTCCAAAGAAATTCCTTTGGAAGAAGTGGAATCCGTAAAATCCATCCTAAAACGTTTCCAAACAGGTGCGATGAGCCACGGCTCTATTTCCTGGGAAGCACATACCACACTTGCCATCGCAATGAACCGTATCGGTGCGAAATCGAATACGGGAGAAGGCGGAGAAGATCCGATTCGTTTCAAAACTCTTCCGAACGGAGATTCGATGCGTTCCTCCATCAAACAAGTGGCTTCCGCTCGTTTCGGTGTAACGATGGAATACCTCACCAATGCGGATGACATCCAAATCAAGATGGCGCAGGGCGCAAAACCGGGAGAAGGCGGACAGCTTCCTGGTCATAAGGTAGATAAATACATCGGATGGTTGCGTTATTCCACTCCGGGTGTGACTTTGATCTCCCCTCCTCCTCACCACGATATTTATTCCATCGAAGATTTGAAACAGTTGATCTTCGACCTCAAAAACTCGAACCCTCGTTCCAGAGTGTCCGTAAAACTAGTATCAGAGTCCGGAGTAGGAACCGTGGCGGCGGGAGTTGCAAAAGCTCATGCAGACCACATCCTCATCGCAGGTCATGAAGGTGGAACGGGAGCAAGTCCCATCTCCTCCATCCACCATGCGGGAACTCCTTGGGAATTGGGGCTTTCTGAAACTCACCAAACACTTGTTGCTAACGGACTTAGGGACAGAGTGTATCTGGCTGTGGACGGTAAACTTCTCACAGGAAAAGACGTAGTCATCGGAGCCTTATTAGGTGCCGAAGAATTCGGATTCTCCACATCCGCACTCGTAGCGGTGGGATGTATCATGATGAGAAAATGCCACTTGAACACATGCCCTGTGGGAGTCGCCACTCAAGATGAATTTTTAAGACACAAGTTCACCGGTAAACCGGAGTATGTTGTGAATTTCATGACTTTCGTTGCTGAAGAAGTCAGAGAGATCATGGCAAAACTAGGTTTCAGAACTTTCGAAGAAATGATCGGACAAGTTGAAAAAATCAAATTCAAAAGACCTCACCACCACTGGAAGGCTCGCGGACTTGATTTCACAAAAGTTCTCAACAGACCGACTCCTATCTTCCCTACCGGTCTTTACCGTTCGAAAGAACAAAACCACCACTTGGACGAACAGATCGACAACGAACTCATCCGTCAGTCCAGAGCGGCGGTGGATCACAAACAACCTGTGAATATCAAAACGAACATAGTCAACCTGAACCGTTCCGTAGGTACAATGTTATCTCACGAGGTAACTAAAAAATACGGAGTGGAAGGATTGGAAGAAGATACGATCCAAATCGAGTTCACGGGAACCGCAGGACAGTCGTTTGGTGCTTTTGTCACGAAAGGTATGACCTTCCGACTTGTAGGCGAAGGAAACGATTACGTAGGAAAGGGTCTCTGCGGAGGAAAACTCATCTTCCAAACTCCTAAAAACGCTCCTTACAAAGCGGAAGAAAACATAGTGATCGGAAACACTTGTTTCATCGGAGCTACGAGCGGAATCGCATATGTAAACGGGCTCGCAGGAGAACGTTTCTGTGTGAGAAACTCAGGAGCGACCGTCATTGTGGAAGGAACAGGCGACCACGGCTGTGAATATATGACAGGCGGCCGAGTGATCGTTCTGGGAGGAATCGGAAGAAACTTCGCAGCAGGTATGTCAGGCGGGATCGCTTACATCTGGAATCCTAAAGGAACGGCAGAAGCTCTCATCAACAAAGAGATGGTAGATTTGGAAGCGGTTTCGAAAGAAGAAGCGGATGAGATCAAAAATCTAGTTCTGAATCATAAAAATTACACCGGATCCGACAGAGCCGGAGAAATACTCAACTCTTGGGATAAGGAAATTTCTAATTTCCTAAAAGTGATTCCGAGAGATTACAAAAAAGCTCTGGAGAAAATGAAAGAAGAAGCCAAAGCAGCGGATGCAAACGGCAAAAAAGAGGGAGTGGGCGCACGTGGGTAAAGCAACAGGGTTTTTAGAATATAAAAAAGAATACCTTCAAAAAATCGCACCGTCGGAAAGGTTAAAGAATTACAAAGAATTCGAAAAACCTTTTCCAGAGAACACTGCGAAAGAACAAGGCGCACGTTGTATGGACTGCGGAATTCCCTTCTGCCACGGAGAGACCGGTTGTCCTGTAGACAACTTAATCCCGGAGTTCAACGACTTTATCTATAAAGGTCGTTGGAAAGAAGCTTGGGAAAATCTTTCCAAAACAAATAACTTTCCCGAATTTACGGGAAGACTTTGTCCTGCTCCTTGCGAATCCGCTTGCACACTAGGAATCATTGAACCTCCCGTTTCGATCAAATCGATCGAAAGAACCATCATAGACAGAGCCTGGGAAGAAGGTTGGGTCATCCCTCAGCCGTCTTCTTTCAAAACGGGCAAAAAAGTCGCAGTGGTCGGTTCAGGACCTGCAGGTCTCAGCGCCGCACAGCAGTTAGCTCGTGCAGGACACTCCGTCACATTATTCGAGAAAAACGACCGCATCGGCGGCCTACTCCGTTACGGAATCCCCGATTTCAAAATGGAAAAATGGCATATCGACAAAAGAATGAAGCAGATGGAAGCGGAAGGTGTAGTTTTCAAAACCAACGTAAATGTTGGGAAAGATATAACCACAAAACAACTGCAAGCCGACTTTGACGCTATCGTTCTTGCTTGCGGCTCCGAAGTGCCTAGAGATCTTCCTGTTCCTGGAAGGGAATTCAAAGGCGTTCACTTCGCTATGGATTTCCTCACCAAAAACAACAAACAAGTTGCAGGTGATCATCTGGAAATCATTTCCGCAAAAGACAAAAATGTGATCGTGATCGGAGGAGGAGACACCGGTTCCGACTGTGTGGGTACTTCCAACCGACACGGAGCAAAATCAGTCATTCAAATCGAACTTTTCCCGGAACCTCCTAAAGACAGAGATCCTTCCACTCCTTGGCCTTTGTATCCTAAGATGCTCAGAACCTCCACTTCTCACGAAGAAGGAGTCGAGCGCAGATGGGCAATCTCCACGGTAGGATTCAAAGGAAACGACAAAGGCGAGGTCACTGCAATCTACGGAAACGAAGTGAAGGAAGAAAACGGAAAGTTCGTTCCTGTTCCCGGAACAGAATTCGAATGGCCTGCCGACCTAGTTTTGCTTGCGATGGGGTTTGTGAACCCGATCCAAGAAGGACTCATCCAAGACCTTCAATCCCAAGGGATGGAATTGGATCCGAGAGGAAATGTAAAAGCGAGTTTCGGAACCAAAGCAGGATCTTTTGCCACAAGTCTGCCAAAAGTATACGCTTGCGGGGATGTAAGAAGAGGACAATCGCTGATTGTTTGGGCAATTTCAGAAGGTAGAAAATGTGCTGAACAAGTGAACCAATTTCTTCTACAAGAGGTGGAAGCTTAGTTCCTAGACCTCCCCGGAGAACATTTAGAGCACACTTCTTCATAACAAGGGTAAGAAGTGTGCCCGAGGGGATCGGAGGGAACATTCGATTTGGCAAAAAATTTCTTGCAAAGCTCCCAAATAAATCGGATCATAGGGAGAATTAATTTTATAAACGCTAACCCGACTAAAATAAGTGTTAGATAATACTGAAACATAAGAGAAAGCCTTGAAATCACTATCTATCCGTCAGCAATCATTCACAATAATTTTACTGGTTTTATTTATCCCCTTTTCTCTTTTTTCTGAAAACATACTTCTGAAAAAAGGAGGAACGATCAAAGGGAAAGTCGTAGAGCAGGATCAAAACAAAATTAGAGTAAAAAAAGAAGACGGTTCTCTAATCACCATCTCAAAATCGGAAATCTTAAAAGTAGTTTATAAAGAGCACCTAACAGAAGCAGAAGAAGAAAAATTAAGAAAAGCGGAAGAAGCAAAAACCGCTGCCGCTGCCGAAAAAGAAAGATTAAAGAAAGAGAAAGAAGAAGCGGAGAAACTCAAAAAAGAGCTCGCTGAAAAAGAAAAAACGGACAAAGACTCCGCAGCACAAAAGTTAAAAGACGATGCTGAGAAAAAGAAAAAGTCAGAAGAAGCCGAAAGACTCGCATTGGAAAGTCGCAAAGACTTAACCCGAGGAGGAGCCGCTTGGAGATCCGCAGTTCTTCCCGGTTGGGGACAATGGCGCCAAGGAAGAAAAGTGCAAGCGATTCTTTATCCTTCTCTCATCGCAGTGGGTTTGTTTTTCACTTATGACAAAAACAGAATGTTCCTCAACGCAAAACGCGATTATAATAATTTAGACAATCCTTATACGCAGACAGGTTACCTTCGTACCGCTCTGGGCGGTAATACGATCACTACGGCTCCTGCGGATCCAGTGGCGGCTTATGCGGCCAATGAAGTGAGTCCTTTCAAAGGTCAAAGAGAATCCGTAGAAAAACACTACAGAGAATTACAATACATCGGAGGAGCAACCGCCCTTCTATATCTTTGGAATATCTTCGATGCGTTTTTCTTTCATCCCAAACAAGCGGTTGCAGATGCGGACGCTGTTCCCGATAAAGAAAATCAATTCTTTATGAGAACCACTATGGATCGTTTGGATGCAGTTCCCTACTCTTCCATGTTGGAAAGAAGATACGAAACGAAAACAAACGTAGGTTACGAATTTCTTTTTTAAGATCGGAGTCTTGAGCAGTTTTGCCGTAGCAAATCCCGTAAGGAAGAGCGGTAATCCGTAGTTATGCGTAATTGCGGGGAAAGACCGCCACATCCATGTGGCGGGGTGAAGAAAAAAGACATTTTCTCTCTATTGACAATATACAATTCTTGTATATAATTGCTCTATGAATCAAACGGTTAATATCTCTTTTGAAAAAGCTCTTCTTAAAGAAATTGATAAAATAGCTAAAAAAGAGCACAGATCCAGATCTGAATTAATTAGAGAAGCTGCTAGATCCTATATTGAAAAGAAAGCTAAATGGGCTGACATCTTCGCTTTAGGGGAAAATATCGCAAAAAATGCAAAGATTTCACAAGATGACGTTTTTGACGAAATCAGAATTACTCGTAAGAATTTAAAAGCTTCCTAAACTTGAAAGTCTTACTTGATACAAACATTTACATCTCTGCATTTCTATTTAAAGGCAAACCAAGATCTATTATAGAAGATTTAAGTGATGGAAAGTTTACTGCTTTCATTTCTAAACATATTTTAGAGGAATTAGAAGCCACTCTAATACGGCCTAAATTTAAGCTCAAAGCCAATGTTGTTTTTCATATTTTACAGGAAATTAAAGATATTACTTCAATTGTTATAAATAAGCCTCTTAAAAGTTATCACGACTTAAGAGATAGGAATGATTTTCATATCCTTGAAACTGCTTTTTCTGCTAAGGTCGATTATTTAGTCACTGGAGATAAGGATCTATTATCTCTACAGGGAATTGATCAATTTAAAATTATTTCTCCAGATCAGTTCGTTTCTATTTTATCAGAACATAAACCATAACTTGCGACGTCCGTGTCCTCCCCGCAAGCGTCGCGCCAGCTTAGCCAACGTCGGGTAGCCTAGTTCGTTATACGAAATAAGTCAAGATGCGCTAATATAGCGCACCGAAATCATTATATTCCTGAATTTTACTCTAAAAGATTTTCTAATTACGATACGGGCAAAATCTACAGATATATGAAGGTTCATGGCAGTAAAATTACTGAAGATGAAATATATCCAAAAGAAACTGGCTACTTAATAGATTCAACGTCATTCACATCGGATAAATATAAAAGTAAATTTCAAATAGATCACTTAGAAATAAATGGATATTCTAAGATTGATCAAGATGCAGCAAAATCACTCGAAAAACAATTAAAGCAAGGTTCAGAACATCTAAACATAGCCGAAAGAAAATCATGGGCATTATTTATTAATTCACTTTTACACAGAAGTCCCCAAAAAATACTCTTATTACAGGATACTATCAAAAAAGGTTACAATGAAGCCTTAAAAAAGATTACTGATGATCTAACACTTTTCCGTGACCCTACTACTCGAGAAATGTTCATTAAAAAAATCAAATCAAGATTTCCATTAGCAGAAGCAGAAGACGGAGGAAAACTACAACACTTAAATTACATTATTAAAAGCAATTTCACTCAACAAATATTATCTGCTCCATTGTGGGTTAATACTGAAGTTCCACTTAATGAATTTCTAGTAACATCAGATTATCCGGTAGTATGCATTGCTGACCCAGCAACAAAAAAAAATACTTTGTATGCAAATAGCATTAACACCAAAGATATTGCAAAGTATATACTTTCCTAGCGACTCAACCCTGGAAACCCATTGTTCGAATGCCCTGATGTTTATACAATATCATAATATATTGCAGATACAAGAAAAACCAAATTTCATTTATTCAGATCGTCGTTTAGATGACAGCACTAATATTAAATATACAAAAGCAATGAAACTTTACTTGAAAATTTCAAATCCGAAGAATCCAATCTGACTTACCTTGCATAACTACGGCTTACCGCTTCGCTGCGGGATCGTTATACGCCGTTATGAGATTTTAGATCACTGAGCAGTTTTTCTTTACCGCCAGGGTAATAAAACATATATCTAACAGTGCACTCACCATGAATTGACTTGCTAACTGTAATGTGAGGTTTTTTTATTAAAAGGTTAAGTTTGTAATACTCTTTTTCTATCTGGTCAGTTCCTACAAAATATTCAGAGAATTTAAAAACTTCAGAGGAAAACCAATCATTGTGCTTTTTCTGTATCGCACAGTTAGGATTGTTTGCATCATGATAAAAAGATTTTTCTACTTTAAAGAGGACTTTTGATCGACTATTGCAATCTGTTTTTGATTTATACAGCCAACCATCATTTAACTCGTATTCAATTGAATATGCCTTATATGTATTGAAAGAATCCCCTACAAAAATACTTATATATGCATAAGAAAACCCAACAACATATTTCAAACTTGAAGTGGCATTGATCGTAGTTATTAAATACCCTGTTCCTAAGTCTATAAAAGTGGAAGCGACAGCAAGAGTATCTGCAACTACTCGACTAAATTTAAATTCAGGCTCAATAACATTTTGCATGTCATAAGAGCATTTATTTCCGAATGGTAAATTATCACTTGATAGGAAGTTGGCAATTTCGTTCCTTTTGCCCTTAAAAAGTATGCTTGTACATTGAAAGTTAAGAATAATTATAACGAAAAAGAACCTGTTAATTTTACTCATTGAAATACTTAGAAAATTTTTGTTATTAATTGTTTTTCATAATGGCATAGAACTAACAACAACCCCCCGTTTCGTTCCCGAAAGAAAACCTTCCACCAAAAAAACGAAACCGATATATTTATGTTAACCCAATGACTTCCACAAAGCATCCGCTTTGGCTTGTCTGTCGGGAACGATCTGCCAAAGAAATTTAGCGATCGGATTGGCGAAATAAAAGACCTTACCATCCTTTTCGATTCTGTATTTGTCAGCTCCGGTCAATTTTTTTCCTAAACTGATTCCGAAAGCGCATTTTCCATTATATTCCGGTTTGCATTCACTCATAAATTTGCCTCATTTAAAATCAGGAAAGAACCAGAAAGATGTTCCAAACCGGGAAAAGATTCAATCTTCTCCCAGATGTACAAGCAGTCCGGAATTCATCTCTTCTATCACAAAACTTAGATCTGTAGATAAATCGTTGTGATCAAAGACGAAATCCCGAAACGTCCAGAGATTTGCAGCTACGAACAATGTGAACACAAAACCGGCCACGGTTCTGTTTCTGGTCTGTTCTTTTCTGAATCTGGAATGTACCTGATTCGAAATCTTAGTTTCGAAGCTGGCATCCTCTAATAGTTCTTCCCAACGTCTTTTTTGATTAGACTTCACCTGCGACCTCCCCTAAAAGATTTTCTCGTATCCAGGACTTTGCACGGAACAATCTGGATTTGGCTGTACCCGGCTGAACGGACAATTCTTTGGCGATTTCTTCCATCGATTTCCCCTCCAAATACAAAAGGAGCGGTTTTTGATACATATCTGGCACTTTGGTCAATAAATGGGATATGAGAGAAGTATTGTCCAAATCATTTTCTGCCGTATCGGTAATTTCTTTGAACATCCCTTCCCTCAGAAATTTTTTCGCCTTCTCTTCCTCTTTCAACCGCTTGGCATTCATTCGATTGGATTCGTTTTTTGCGATTGTGTAGATCCAAGTAGATAGTTTGGATTCTCCCCGAAATTGGTTTTTCCGCAAAGCCTTATAAACTCGGAAGTATACTTCTTGGAGGACATCGTCCGTACTTTCATCAAAACGATCGATGAGAGTTTCACCGATCGTTTTTAAGACAAGTAGTTTGGTTTCGTTTACGATGTTTTCAAAATTGGAAACATCGTTTGACTCGGTTCCCACTTAGTCTTCTAATTTGTGTTTACTTGCGAATTTTTCAATGAGTTCGGCGAGTTTGGTTCTTTGTTCCGGTTTTAATACCGCATGGAACTCGACCAATTTTTGTTGGAAGAACTTTCTCATCTCTGTGTGATGGCTGTCTCTTTCCGCACTCATCTTATCCAAAGCTTTGGTATCGATTTTGTCGTTTTTGATTTGAGCAGTCACTTCAGTGATCCAACCGTCATGTTTAGGTCGAACTTCTTTATGTTTTGCGATCAACTCCGCTTTGATGGATTCTAATTTGGCCTTTTGAGCATCGTCTAAGTCGAGTTTGGAGGTAAGTTTTCCTGCCACCCACTCCACTCTTTTTTCGAAACTTTTATGTCCTCGACAGTTGCTTGCGAAAACAAATCCCATAACCGCTACAAATAGGATAAGAACTGGTCTTGAAAATTTGGTAAAACTCTTCATCTAGGTAATCTCCTTTGGTTTTGCCAATATGACCTTTAGATTCGACGAAAGTTCCCGAAAGGAAAATTTTTTATGCGGATTCGAATCGACCTGTATCGATTTTATAGTACAGGCCGAAAGGGAAAATTTTCCCGGATTCTAATCTCCCACGACTAGGATTGTTATTTTCCATTGTTTTTTGCCTTTCTCTTCGAAGAAAACTCTGTAATCCAGAAAACTTCTCAGATACTGATCGCAAATATAACCTGTGCTTCCGTCCGCCAAACAAACCTTTTGCCAAAGACATTGCGGCGACTTAGGATCTTCTTTCACATCTTGGTTGTATTCCCCGATCGTTACCACTTGGTAGGATAATTTGGCGATGCTGGGGGAATCGATGTTTGGCCCCGAACGCACATTCACATTCGTTCCGGTCACCATGTAAGATGTGAAAGGATCGAATTCAGGAGGCATCGTTTTAAAAAAATAAGGGAACACGAAACGTCCTTCCGAAAAATGAGATCCGAATTTTAGAACTTTATCCAAAATATTCCATACACTTGAATGGTTCGGTTTCGTATCCAATTCATAGTATTGGATGAAGTTCTTTTTACCATTGTCGTCTCCGAACGTAAAACGGACGTCCTGATCGAGTGAATCCAATAGAAACTTTTTGTCTTTTTTGCGGATTGCTTCCGTCAGTTTTTTCTTGAACTCCAGAAAACTTTTGTCCTTCGAAGAATCGTCCTTAGGTGGTAAGGAAGTGTCTTTGAATGTGTCGCAAGGAAACAAAGAAAGGGTGGAGAATAATGCGGTCAATGCCGCTATGCGAAGATACATATATCGTGAATTTATCCTGCGATTGCAAGAAACATTCAACTCAAATTTGAGCACCTTTTAGTCCCTGGAAGGGCTACATCGATTTCGGGGAAAATATATTATTGCGACTCTTAATGTGTTTGCGGAAACAAAGAAATAAAAATACCCCATTTTAGAATATTTTTATTTGCGCTAGGGATCCGAAGGGGAAGCCCCGGAAAGGGGCCGGAGCGAAAGCGCAGCCAGGAGGAGCCCGCCCGAGCGCCCTGAATTTTAAAGAGACATAATTTTTTTCTTCAGTTTTCCTAAATTTCGGACGAAATGGAAAGTAGATGGAAATCAAAGATCTGCCTTCTCTCCAGTCCGTCTTTCGCAGGATGCAAGAACTGGAATCGATTGTGAAAAATCCCGCACAAGCGGTTTCTTTTCCTTCTCTTTTGGCGGAAGAGATGCATCGCAATCGTAAGACTGTTTCCGAGGAAACGCCTCAAAAACAGGAAGGGATTACAGACAAAGAGATTTCCCTCCCCTTCCCTGATTTGGCGGCTGCGGGAACACAACCTGGAATCTCTTCTCAAACGGAAAAAAATTTCCGATCCTCGTCGAAGAACAACGATTTGATGTCTTTTATTGAAAGAACTGCCGAAGCGAAAGGGATCGACCCGAACCTAGTGAAAGCGGTGATCAAAACGGAATCCGGCTTTCAAAAGGATGCAGTTTCTCCCAAAGGAGCCATGGGACTGATGCAATTGATGCCTTCCACCGCGGATTTGTTAGGTGTGGATGATCCGATGAACCCTAGAGAAAATGTAGTCGGTGGTGTGAGTTATTTAGGGGATATGTTGAAAAAATTCGGTGACACTGAAAAAGCTTTGGCCGCTTATAACGCCGGCCCAGGTGCTGTGAAAAAATACAACGGGGTTCCTCCTTATAAAGAAACCCAGGACTATGTGGAAAAGGTCAAAAAGAACTACAAAAAGTTCTCCGGGCTAATTTAACCCTAAATAATCGCTGAAAATCGCATAATAATCATCTCTTAACACTGGTTTTACGTAATATCCCGTGACTTCCGAATATTCCTTTGCTTTTTCTTTGTCTTCCAGACTATTAGAAGAAGAAACGATGTAGATCGTAAGTTCTTTTTTCTTCATAAACTGTTTTTCAGCGAATACATCCAAAAAATCCCATCCATCCACATAGGGCATGTTCAAATCCAAAAAGATGATGTCCGGCCATTCCTGTTCCGCTTCCTGGTTGGTTTCGAAAAAGTGGAGAGCTTCTTCTCCGTCATAGAACTGGATGACTCGATCGACCAATTCCGTCGATACTATGATCTGCTTCGCTAACAATTGATAGATGATATCATCATCAATGATACTGATTTTGTTTATTTTTTTTCTTTCTTCTACTACCATCATACAAACGCCACTGTGAAAATTGAACCTTCATGCGGTTTCGATTCCACTTGGATCGATCCGCCGAAAGTTTCTATTTGATTTTTGGTCATAAAGAGTCCGACACCGTTGCTGTCGAACCCCCGATGAAACACCTTTTTGTATTTAAAGATTTGGTCGCCGTAAAGCTTTAAATTGATTCCGATTCCATTATCTTTCACTGAAAGATAGGTTTTGTCATTTTTTTTCAAAGTGGTGACTGTAATTTCAGGGGGAATCCCAGGTTTTGTGTATTTGAGAGAGTTGTCCAAAAGATTAAACAGAATACTCTCAAGATACACTCTCGGATAAAGAAGATTTTTGATTTGAAAATCGATTTGGATTTTGGCGTGGCTTGTTTTTATTTTTCCTGACAAGGTTTTTAAAACCGATTGCATCACTTGATCGATTTGAAGTTCTTCGAACTCCACTCCCCGGTTGGCTCTCACCTCGATTACCTTTTGCAGGTTCTCCAGATTTTCCAAGACGGCTTTGCTTGATTCTTCCAATAATCCGATGACTTCTTCGGGATCGGGGCTGAGATTTTTGTCCTTCAAAAATGCGACTAAGGAAACTACGTTTCCGATGGAAGCTCTTAGATTGTGCGCTACGATTCTATTGAATTCCTGAAGTTGATCAATTTTTTTCTCCAGGTCGGAAGATGTTGCTTCCAGTAGTAAATTTTTTCTTTCCAAGTCTTGGATGAGAAATTTCGTCTGAGTGATGTCGATAAGCTGACTCACGAAAAATTTTGCTTCTCCCGAACTGGAACGAACGAGTGCTACGGATAATAAAGCGTGAACTGTTTTGCCGTCTTTGTGGATGTATCTTTTTTCGAGACGGTATGAGTTGATTTCTCCCGCCAATGTCTGGTTCAAAAGTTCCAGATCTCCGTTTAGATCTTCCGGATGGGTGATATCCTGGAAAGTGAGGGATTTTAATTCCTCATCCGTATAACCTAACATTTTTGGTATGGCAGCATTCACTTCCAGCCAATTTCCTGTCGTGGATACGAGTGCGATCCCTATAGCTGAATTATAAAAAGTTTTTCTGAATTTTTCTTCGCTTTCGTGGATTTGATCGCTGACTGCCAAATTCAAATCGTCTTTCGCGGAAATGATCGTCTGTAAAGGAATGAGGTGAATAAATAACAAACGTTTATTTGTGCTCTCTTCTAAATTCAGACTGACATAAAAAGATAGATTTTCGCCTGTTTTCGATTTGGTAAAATAGAAACATTGGTCCGGAGATTTGCTTCGAATGACTCTGCTAAAATGTTCTTCGTTGGAACCGGAACGATTGGGAGAAAAAGACTCTCCAAAAATGTGATCTAAAGGCTGCCCCGGAACAGGTGCTAAATGAGAATGAAACTTCCCTTCTCGATTTTCGAAGGAACCGACGTATTTCCCTTCCTTATCGATTTCCAAAACAGTATCAAACTGGCTGAGAACTGATTTCGATATTTCGGGAGATTTCGGCATTTTCTCTTTCCTTACTTATGAGACGCCAAAAAACACCTGTTCTCGTCTCATTCTCAAAAAAAGGACGGATAACCGAAGTAATTTTGCTGCTTTTGCAGATACATTTGGTATAAGGTGATGCCGGGAAGTTCTTCCCAAACTTCATACACTTTTTTGCCGATAAAGTCCAAAGCAGGGTAAGCTTTCAGCCTGTCAGAAAGGGATTTTTGTATGAGGATGGAATCTTCACCTAACGGAACAAGACCTGCCAATCTGCCCCCTCTTTTGCCGAGCAGAGTTTTTTGAATCAGCAGCACATCTTGAGGCCAAATGCCAGTTACATAAAGAAAACTCTTAGGAGACTCTTCTTTTGTTTTGTGATAAAACGATTTAGTATGAGTGGAAAAGTACAAAGCGTACGCAAATTCTTTAGGAAGATAGATCGGATCCGATTTTAAAAGAGCAGCTTGTCCGTAGGCTTTTGTGATTCCGGAAGAACGAACTTCCCAAGGTTCTTTTTCCGTTTTGGTGAGATCTCTATAGATGAAAAAGATAGACACCGCAATGAGAATCACCGCAACGATGGAAGCTGTGTAAGTATTGAGTTCTTTTTCGGTTTTAAGAAGGATATGCCCTACTCCCAAAATCAAAACAGGAAGAAACACTAATTTCGATTCCATCAGCCATTCTCCGAAAAGATAACGGAGAGAAGACGGACCGAAAAAATCGAAATAGGAAATCAAAAACAAACTGAGAAAGAAAAATACCAAATAAGAAGTTAGAAAGATAAAAGGAACGTTTCTCTTCTTATAAAATACGGAAGTTCTCTGTGCCTGTTTTCTGGCTCCTCTGATCCCGCTGAAAACAACGAAAAAAGAGAATCCCAAATAGAACATAGTGAAGCTGGAGAAAAAAGCCAGAAGTGTTAAAGCGGGGAAAACCAAAAGATCGGTCAGCTTTTCCAATCGGAAGGTCAAAAACACGAGTAGGATAAATACAAGCGCTACCGTTTCGGGGAAATAGGCAGTAGGAAATCCGTAGGAAAAAGGTAAAAATGCGGAAAGAAAAGTAAGTAAATAGTGATTTCTTCCCCAAGCCTCCCTTCTAAGCAAAAGAAGAAACAAATGAAGAAACAGACTGTAGAAAAATCCAGCTAACGAAAGAAATGCGGGGATATAATTGAGTCCTGAAATTTTTTTCCAAAACACCAAAATGAGGAAAGGGAAAGGTTCTCTGGCGGAATAAAAGCCTCCCTCTTCCGTTAGGGACCTTAGATTGGCCAAAAACTCCCATTCCGTTTCTTCCAGTGGAAACGGGCGGAAAAAAGAGAAAATCGTGAATCCAATGGTTAGGATCAAAATGCTGAAAAGGAAGGGAAGGAGCTGAAATGGTTTAGGATCTCGCATTTTGAAAAGACTGAAAATAGCCTTCTCCTTTGATAAATTTTAGGTGAAAATATTCCAGAATATTTTGAATTATACATAGAATTTCATAAAAAGAGGCGAATGATGTCCACGGAGAAAAAAGAATATCTCCTTCATGATGAGAAAGGTCAGGTTAATCCTGACAAACCATGGATCTTTAGGACCTATGCGGGGCACACCAACGCAAAAGCCTCCAACGAACTTTACAGAAAGAACCTTTCTAAAGGCCAAACTGGTCTTTCGATCGCTTTTGACTTACCCACTCAATGCGGGTACAGTTCTGACCACCCCGTATCCCGTCCGGAAATCGGAAAAGTGGGGGTTCCCATCAATTCACTGGAAGACTTCCGTATCCTTTTCGACCAAATCCCTATAGAGGAAATGAACACTTCGATGACCATCAACGGTACTTCGATGTGGCTTTTGTCTCTTTATGTAGCATTAGCGGAAGAAAGAGGGGTTCCCCTGGACAAATTGAACGGAACCACTCAAAACGATTTGATCAAAGAATACCTAGCGAGAGGAACCTACATCTATCCTCCGAATGATTCGATGAAAATCATCGTGGATATGTATGAATACTGTCTTCATAACATCCCTAAATGGAACCCTTCCAATATCTGCTCCTACCACTTACAAGAAGCGGGAGCTACTCCTGTGCAAGAACTCTCTTTCGCACTTGCGACTGCGATCGCAGTACTCGATTCGATCAAAGCTCGTAATTGTTTCACGGAAGAGGAATTCGAACAATGCGTGGGTCGTATTTCCTTCTTCGTAAACGCAGGGATTCGATTCGTAGAAGAGATGTGCAAGATGCGCGCCTTTTCCGAAATGTGGGAAGAAATCACTGTCGAACGTTATAACGTTAAAAACAAAAAGTACAGAGTGTTCCGTTACGGAGTGCAGGTAAACTCACTCGGTCTTACGGAAGAACAACCGGAAAACAATGCTTGGAGGATTTTGATCGAAGCGATCGGAGTCACCATCTCCAGAAAAGCAAGATGCCGTGCGCTCCAACTTCCCGCTTGGAACGAAGCTCTTTCCCTCCCCCGCCCTTGGGATCAACAATGGTCTCTCCGTTTGCAGCAAATTTTAGCCTATGAAACGGATCTTCTCGAATATCCGGACCTTTTCGACGGCTCCAAAGTTGTGGAAGGAAAGGTAAATGCTCTGAAAGAAGAAGCAAGACTCGAAATCCAAAAGATATTGGATATGGGAGGAGCTCTTGTAGCCATCGAAAACGGTTATATGAAGTCTCAGCTTGTGAAGTCTCAAACGGAAAGACTTTCCAAAATCAATTCCAACGAACTAGTCATTGTCGGAAAAAACAAATGGACCGACGGAATCAAATCACCTCTGATGACGGATGCGGACGGAGGGGTCTTTAAAGTAGATCCTAAATCCGCAGAACAAACACTAGGTGTTCTTTCCGAAGCAAAATCGAGAAGAGATCAAAAACTTGCCGAAAAAACTTTGGAAGAACTCAAACAAGCCGCTAAAGACGGCAAAAACTTAATGCCTTTTTCCGTTGCCTGTGCGAAAGCACTTGTCACTACGGGAGAATGGGCGGACGCTCTCAGAGAAGTGTATGGAGAATACAATCCTCCTACAGGTGTGGAAGGCCAAAAACTCTTCTTGTCCGACGATAAAGTTGTTACTGTAAGAGCTAAAATCGAAGCCTTTACCAAACTAAAAGGCCATAGACCTAAGATGGTTGTCGGTAAACCGGGATTAGACGGACACTCCAACGGAGCGGAAATGATCGCAGTTTCCGCAAAACACAGCGGATTCGACGTGATCTATTCAGGCATCAGACTTTCTCCCGAGGACATCGTTCAATCCGCAGTGGAAGAAAATGCGGATGTCATCGGACTTTCCATTCTTTCCGGCTCCCATAAGGAAATCGTAAAACAATTGTTTGATGAGCTTGACCATTACAAGGCGAAACATAAAATCCCTGTAGTGATCGGAGGAATCATCCCGGAGTCCGATTTCGATGAATTGAAAGCCATGGGAATTAAGGAAATCTTCACTCCTAAGGATTACGATTTGATGTCCATCATGAATAAAGTAGTGGATATCATCAGCGAAACTCAAGTTGTTCCTGCGTAAGTAGGTTTTTGTGAACCACAGCGAATCCAAAATACTTGTGGTTGAGGATAATGCCCTCAACCGCAGAATGATTGTGCATATCCTGCGCAAAAACGGATATACTGTGGAAGACTGTGAAGACGGGCGTTCCGCTCTCAAAAAGATTGAAGAGTGGAAACCCCATCTTGTGCTTCTGGACATTGTCATGCCTGAGATGGACGGGTTGGAAGTTCTTCAGAAGATCCGCACCCAACAAACGCAAGTTGAACTACCGATTATTTTGGTCACCGCGATGCAGGGATCGGAAGATGTAGTCAGAGGATTCAAATTGGGAGCAAACGACTACATTCCCAAGAACTTTAATGCGGAAGAACTCTTCGCCAGAGTCAATACGGCTCTCCAAATCAGAAGCTATCATAATTTACTGAAACAAAGAAACAATACGATAGAAAGAGAACTTGATACAGCAAGACTGATCCAGAAAAAACTTCTTCCGGGCAATTCTCCTATTATCGCAGGTTATTCGGTGTACAGTTTGTACGTTCCGATGGATAAAATAGGCGGAGACTACTACGACTATAACCACATGAAAGACTACTGCGATTTTTTCATGGCGGATGTCTCCGGTCACGGAGTTCCTGGAGCATTTTTAGCTTCCGTTCTCAAGATGGCGACTCAATACACTCATCAATTCAATTACAGCCCTCCCGAAATTCTAAGAGTGATGGACCAAGCAGTCGCAGAAAGAGGCGCCTTAGGAATGTTTGCTACTGCGGCGATACTTCGATTGTTTCCCGAAACAGGGACCATTCAATTTTCGAATGCAGGACACCCTCCGATCCTGGTTCATAGAAGACCGACAAACGAATTTATAGAACTTACGACTCCGGGAGTCCCTTTAGGAATTAACTACGATTTAAAAAAGGGAACATACGTACAAGGGGAATTTACTCTTCAAAAAGGAGACAGAATGGTTCTTTTTACGGACGGAATTCTGGAAACCTTCAACGGAAAGAATGAATCCTTCGAAGACGTAGGTTGGAAACAATTTTTAACTTATCATAAAGACAAACCCAATGTTTCTCTTTCCCTTCGACTCATCGAAGAACTGAAACAATTCTCCGGCAAAGAAATATTTGAAGACGATATCACTTGGGTGGTGATAGATTACGACGGCACCTAATCAATGACAGATGAATTAAACGAACTCATAGATTCCGCACTCAGCGGCGAAAAATATCCGATCGCTCAGATTATCTCCAAAATCGAAACACAAAATAACTTCCAATTCAGAACCGCTCTCTTCCAAGAATTGGAAAAAAGAAAAAAAGGAAATCGGGAAGCACTTACGATCGGAATCACTGGAACTCCCGGTGCGGGAAAATCATCTCTACTGGGAGAAATCTGTAAAGAATTCACCCAGATGGCCCCGGATAAAAAAATGGCGATCGTCGCCATCGACCCCTCCTCCAATGTGAGCGGAGGCTCCATACTGGGAGACAGAACCAGAGTCACTCTACCGAGAAGAGATAACCGTATTTATTTCCGCTCCCAGCCTTCACAACTAGAGTTAGGCGGACTAAACCCTTATACTTATCACGTAATCCGCTTTTTAAGATATGTATTCGATTATGTTTTCGTAGAAACGGTAGGAATCGGACAAAACGAAATTTCCGTTTCTTTGATTTCCGATTTATCTTTCTTGGTAATGCAGCCGTTAGGAGGAGATCAAGTCCAGTTCATGAAGAGCGGGATTATGGAAGTTCCGGATGCATTCATCATCAACAAATGCGACGAAGAAACTTTGGCAAATTCCAGTTATTATATGTTGGAAACGACTCTCGCTTTTATCAAAGATATACTCCCCGATCAAATTCTTCCCCCTATCTTTAAAACCTCAGTGGTAAAAAAAACGGGGATCAAAGAACTTCTAAGTTTCATATTGAATTACGATTCCAGAAAAAACAAACGGATCGAAACGGAAACCCAATTGAAAAAATGGATCAACAACGAATATGGGATCTGGGGTTTACGAATTTGGACAAACGCACTTGCAGAGGGCAAATCGAAGATTCGACTTGGAAATAAATTGGAAAAGATGCAGCCCTATTCCAGTTATGAAGAAGAAGAATCGCAAGCAATTCATTTGATTCAATCCTACTTTAAGTGAAATGTTTCAAAAAACTTTGCGGAATTTCGCAAGGTTTGCGTTCCGTATAATCGAAAAATACGATCCCTGTTTTGGCTCTAGCGATCTCTTTCCCCGTCTTTTCATTCGATAGACGATAGTAAAAATCACATCCTTTTTTGGTGAACTCCGAAGCGGCTATTTGAATCTGCAATGAATCTCTGAAGAATGCTTCGTTTGCATAAGTGATGACCACATCCGCAACTACAATCCCCTTCCCTTCCACATCCAATTCTCCGAATTCCATGTGATTGAAAAATTGAGCTCTGGCTTCGTGTATCAGACTCAAGATGGAATCATGAGCGAGATGGCCTGCAAAATTGATATCGCTGATCCTTACGGACAAACTTGTCGAATAATGCCAAACATCGGGAAGGGTTAATTTGATTCTAGCCACGGAAGATCTTGTAAAAAGAGCCTGTTAATCCTTAAACCAAAGATATCTTTTATCAACTAACTTTGATTCTTGGCTCGATCTCTTTGCATCCCAACCTAAAAGTTTGGCAAGTTTCGCATCCAACTTCTTTCTATCGTCCGGATTCATCTTACCCACCGTCCCTACACCGGAACGTCTGAAATAAAAATCGGTAGCATGGATGATATCTTCATTTTCGACCAAATAAGAAACTTCTTCCTCATAGAACCTTTCCCCATTGGCAAGTAGATAGGTTTCTCCAGATGGATAGGATAACACCTTCTCCGACAAAGATCCGTATCTGGAAACGATCTGTTCTATCTTTCGCCCAGAGGCTTTTGGGAACTTTCTTTCCAAAGATTGAGCCAGTGCCTTTTTAGATTTATAATGGCCGCCGAGCAACGGCTCCGTTCTGGAAACAGTTGTCACCACATGATTGGGAAGAACTTCGGAGATTTGATTTACTAAGTTCTCTGCAAGAGATCTACTCGTTGTGTATTTACCACCTAACGCAGAAAAGAAACCTAAATAACCTTCCTTTTCATAATGCATCACTTCCGCTTTGCGGGAAGCAGAGTAAGTTTCCGAATCGGAGTCTAAATCTTCCACCAAAGGACGAAGTCCTCCGTAGTAATAGTCAACATCCTCCAAAGTCAGTCGAGTATCTCCGAAGGTTCGATTGACTTCATCCAAAAGAGAGATGATTTCCGATTCCTTCACTAGAAAATTTTCAGGGTGATCATCGAAAACATGATCGGTAGTTCCAATGATGGTTTTATCTCTCCAAGGAATTACAAATAAATGAGAACCATCTCTTTTCTGAAGGATGATGCATTCTTTGCTACAGATGTTTCTTACTACAGCATGAATCCCTTTGGAACGAACCAGTTTTTTTTCAGGAGCCACTCCCGCTAAAGATTCTACAAAGTCGGCCCAAGGACCTGCGCTGTTCACCACCACTTTCGCAGACACTAATTTGAGTTTGTCGGATTCGCGATCCAGTAGTCCGACAGTATAACCACCACTATTCTGTTTGGTGATCGATTTTACTTCCATATAATTGAAGGCCTGCCCTCCTCTGTCTTTTGCAGAGAATATAAATTCGGATGTGTGACGCTCCGGATTGATATTGGCATAGTCGTAATATTGGAAGGAACCCATTAATTTCGTTCTATCCAAAGGGCTCGTTTTATAAATCGTTTCCGCTTTGGAATTCCATAAATAACGAGGAATAAGACAATCTTCAGAGATGTCTTGGTTGCGGTCATAGGACAATGCATTATAAAGTTCCATTCCCGCAAATAAAGTGAGTCTTTCCGGCCAGGAATGAATCGGTACGATAAAACCCAAAGGACGAACCGCATGAGGAGAAATTTTAGCGAGGATTCTTCTTTCTCTCAAAGATTCTCTCACAAGTCCGAACTCGAGGTTTTTAAGATACCTCAGACCGCCATGGATGAGTTTGGATGTTGCCTGGCTTGTTCCGGACGCATAGTCCGATTTTTCGACAAGCAGGCATTTATAGCCGCGTAAAGTTGCGTCCCAAAGAACGTTTGCTCCAGTGATCCCACCGCCGATGATAAGAATATCGTATTCTTGTTTTAAAGAATCTGTTCTGGATTTCCCATTTTTTTTCGGGTTTGCCATTGTTAACCTAACATTTGATTGATAGAGCTTGAGGTAAAACCTGGAAAGTGGCCGGCAATTGACCCATATTTTCGCCGTCAACGTCTATGAAAACATCTTCATCCGAATCGGCTTCTATATAGTTTGTCTGCCTTGAAGTGACTTGCTCGTCCTCACTTACTGTTCCCTGATAAAGTTTCAACGACTTCTGCATCGCTTTTAAAATGCCTACATCTTTGATCATCAGAAGGTCGAATAACCCATCGTCTAACTTTGCTTTGGGAGCGAACCACATCCCTCCCCCCGCATATTCTCCGTTGGCACACACAACGATTCTGCTCTTAGAGCTGAATACTTCCTTATTGCCCAATTTTAAAGTGATTACCTTGTTTTTATAAGTGAATAAACACAGGAAACTATAAAGAAGAAATACCGCCTTTCCTCCCAATATCTTTCCCAGATTGGATTTGTTCACTTTATAAACCACCTCGCCGCCCATTCCGAAATCGGCAAGATTCAGGCAATAGTATTGTCCTTTCGATTTATCGTTTTTAGTATACGTAACATCGATTAAATCGATTTTTCTTACGGCTCCGTTTAATACTTGTTTGATAGCAAGTTTAGGATTTTTATTCACCTTTACCGTTTTGACAAAATCGTTTCCTCTTCCGGCGGGGATAGGACTGAAAATTGCGTCTTTTGCGATAGGTTTTCCGTTTCTGAAAAAACCGTTTACGATATTGGAAAGGGTGCCGTCTCCTCCGATACCGATGATCCATTTGTATCCGTTTTCAAGGGCCTTACTTGCAATATCTCTGGCAGGAAGATCCGGAGTCGTTTCTTCAAAATCATAAGAAGTGTTAGATGCCTCCAGTTCCTTTTGCACAGTTTTCCAAACCTTCCCTGCGACTCCGCCGCCGGATACCGGATTCAGAATGATTTTTGCTTTCATATATCTTCCCCTTTAGAATTCCCCGAAAATAAACCAAAAAATAAGACATGTTCTATCGTTTCCAAATAAGATTTTTCACTCTTAATCTCTTTTTGGAAATGGCCGTCCAAAAGAACCTCAACCGCACCACGGATCATCCCCCAGGCAACGGCGACATTCGGATAAGCGCCTTTGTTGTTCATTAAGTTTTCAGATTTTGCCTGACGGTAAATCTTTTCCAAAACACTGAGTCTAGTCGCCCTTTCCTGCAACAATCTTTCTCTCATTTCCGTGGAAACGTTTTCGATATTTAAACTATCTCCGCATTGTTTGGCAACCAAATACATATGTTTGTCACCTAGACAATGTTCAATGTAAGCACGGAGCGCTTTTTTTGCCATATCAATACCTGAATTTTCGGATAAGGCGGTTTCCAATCTACCTCTCAATCGAACATAATCCTCGTATTGAATTCTTGCCATCAGATCGTCTTTGCTTTTGAAATGGAGATAGATGGTTCCTCTGCCTATCTCCAATTGTTTTGCAATATCATCCATCTTTACCAGAGAAGGATGTTTGATCTGAAATAATCCTATGGCGCAAGAGAGTATATTTTGCTCTCTGATCGCAAACTCCCTTTTTTTACGCTCCGATACTCCCATTATTTAAGTCCCAGCAGCCCGCCCGGATTCATAATTCCTTTCGGATCGAACGATTTTTTAATAGCGCTTAATAATTGAAGTCCGTTTTCACCTAATTCCGATTTCATCCAAGGAGACAAAAGTCTTCCGATTCCATGATGGTGAGACAAGGAACCTCCGTTCTGATGTATCGTATCGATAAGACCTTTATGAAATTTGGCAAAAGAATCTAATTCGTTTTTAGTATCCATCGGACTGATGAAGATGAAATATAAATTAGCTCCCGTTTCATAAGCATGGGAGATATGAACCATACAAGAAGTATTCGGAAAACTTTTCACATAACTTCTAGTATTCGACCATAAAGCGTACAGCTCGGACCAAGTAACTGCCGTTTCGATCGTATCGATACGAACCCCTTCGTCCATCAGATAATCCCTCAGGTAAGCACTGGAATATCTTTGGTGCAGCCATTTTTCTACGGGAGATTTTCCTGTGGAGAAAGCCCCTCTTCTTTTGGCGATTTTTTTGATCTTATTGAATACGAATTTACTGTAATCGGGATCTCCGTCTACGATGACGTGCATTAAAGATCTTTCATTCGCCTTGTAGCCGATAAAACTTAGGAATTTATCTTCCTTCCCGCCTTGTAAGCCGCTCATTTTGAAAGAGATATCCGTTTCTTCCGGATCTTGGATTCTGAAGAAATGAGGTTTACCGAAACCGCCTTGCATCACCTCTCTCATCGTTTCCACTGCCGATTCGAAGTTTTTGAATATAAAAGAACCTTTTGTGGAATTTTCAGGTTTAAACTTTCTAATCTTCAAAGTAGCGGAAGTAATCACTCCGAAACTTCCTTCACTGCCGAGAAACAAACGGAATAAATCGGGGCCGATCGCCGCTGCAGGATAAGGCTTACTTTCGATTTTCCCGTTCGGTGTGATCGCAGTTACGGCAAGAAGTATATCTTCCATTTTTCCGTAACCTGTAGAAGCTTGCCCCGCTCCTTTTGCGGCAATCCAACCGCCTACGGTAGAGAACTCAAAAGATTGAGGGAAATGTCCGCATGTATATCCCTTTTCGTTCAGGAAAGCTTCCAATGCAGGTCCATAAATCCCCGCTTGAGTCGTTACCGTTCCGTCAATCGCATTGAACTCGATGACTTTATCCATTAAGGAAAGGTCAATCGATATACCTCCATTAGGTGCTTGGAGTGCTTTGGTTACACTGGAACCTGCTCCGAAAGGAATGATCGGTATCTTTAACTGATTCGCCAATGTTACGATTTGTTCTACTTCCTTTTCCGTTTTCGGAGTAAGAACTACATCAACAGTATCATTGACTGTTCCAAACCGTGCATTGTATATTTCAGAATAAAACTTTCCGATCGAATGGCGAGCCCTTACAAAAGGATCCAGGTGAAATGAATTCACCCCTACTATCTTTTTGAATTTTGCCAAAGATTGAGGAGTGATTTTCGATTTTTTGAGAGGTTTAAGATCGATATGACCCTTAGGAAAGTTCGATTTAAAATCAGAATCTACGGGGAATTGAGTTTCTACGAAAGACAAAGTATGAGAAGGAAGTTTTTCCTCTACATCAGGAGAACCCCATTTATAAACATTTCTAGTTGATGACATAAAATAACTCTCTCGGGAATATGATGGCCAATTATTGAACCAAGTTCATTTTTTGACAAGCCCCTTTTTAAAAAACCGAAAATTTAAAGAAAAGAATCTAGAACTATTGTTTTACGATAGAATCGGGAAAAATGCCGATTCAGCTTCGACTATCCGCGCAATTCCTTCACATATTCTGCTCTGACTTTTTCGACAAAAGAAACGTCGAATTCTTTTCCGAAAACGGAAGAAAGCAGAACGGATAAAATTTGATCCTCTTCGAAGCCGGTCAGAAGCCATTCCAAAAGTTCCAAGGCAACATCTAATGCAGGTTTACCGAGTCCGGAAGCTTTTCCGGAAATAATATCCGAAAACAATCGATTCAATCCTACAGAGTCTTTGCTCCCGATCAAAATGCGGACTTGTTCCGGGAAACGAACCATTACGGTTTGTTTGACGGCATTAGGAGTGAAGTAAAATTCTTTGGAATTTAGATTCGATTCGAGGGATGTTTTAAGATCTGTTTCTGATTTTCCCAAAGAAAGCCAAGCGATTAAGACTTTTTCGCCTAAAAGGGAATCGGCAAAAGGATCAAAAGGAAAAGGTTTTTTTTCATCCATTTATATCGTTAAAAAGAGAACATAAAAACCCGGAAGAGGATAGGATCGCTTCCTCCGGGTAAGAAATTTATTTCTTAGGAGGAACTACCGCATCTTTGCAAGACTTGGAGAGAGTAAATTTAACAACTGTTTTAGCAGGGATTAAAATCGCTTCGCCTGTTGCAGGGTTTCTACCTTTTCTTTTCGGTCTGTTTCTCTTAACAAGCTTTCCCAATCCTGGGATTACGAACGCCCCATTTTTCTTTGTTTCCTTGTATGCGAGTTCAACGAACGCATCCAAAAATGCGGAAACATTTTTCTTAGTCATCCCTGTTGTTTCAGCGAGTTCGCTCAACATTTCGGATTTTTTCATGGGGGTTGGGGTTGCAGTTGCCATAGTTTGATTATCCTCTGAACCAATTAACGGTTACACACTATTTCAATGATTATTGGCTTTGGTACAAGCTTTAATTTTTTTTGGATACCATTTTTCGCTAAATTTCTTAGGAAATCGTAAGATTTATGAAAAAAACCTTTATTTTCCTAAGGAAAATGCCAGTTTTTCCTAAATCCATGCCTGCTACAGATTATAAAAAGGTTCTAGTTGTTCTAAAACGGACAAAGTATGAATTAGATTTAGAAACTTACGGGTCTTTAGCAGCCTATATGGAAGTGACTAAAGACAAACAAGATGTATTCCGAAGAACTTTGGAATCGCACGAAAGACAGCTCCAGTCCAGAAATTATTTGCAAACCAAAGTCTTTCCGAAAGCGGATTTCGTATTCAGAGAAAAGTTCGATGCTGAAGAAAACCTAAACGGATACGACCTAATCGTCTCTCATGGAGGCGATAACCACTTCACTTACGTCGCTCACCAAACAGGGAAAACGCATCTGATAGGATGCAATTCCGATCCGATCACTTCCGTAGGAGCACTCTTAGGTTTCAGTGCGGAAGAATTGGAAGAAGCGGTAAATACTGATTTTAAGAATACGAAGTTGGAAAAGTGGTCTCTCATCTCCACCCAGATCCGATATCCGAACGGACAAGTCATTCAAACTGTTCCCGCCATCTGTGAACTTTCCGTTCGGAACAACAGCCCTGATTTAACTTCCAGATATTGGATTTCCTACAAAGGCCAAAAAGAAGAACAAAAATGTTCTGGTCTCCTGATTTATACCGGGGCAGGATCTACAGGCTGGGTATCCTCCTGTTTTCCCAAAAAATTTCAGCCGTTTTCCAAACACGAATCCTATTTTCACGCATACGCCAGGGAGATTCGTGCAAAAAATTCTGACAAAGAGTTTTCCTTGGCAGATTTTCGGGCTTTGGATGAAGTGGAAGTTGTATCGGAAATGAACGGAGGAATTGCGGTCGATTCTCTTACAGAGAGACACTACCCTTTTCCCCCTTATGCTAAAGCGACTTTCCGTTTATCGGAAGAGACACTCTCCGTTGTGGTTCCGTGGAAAAGAGGATGACACATGCAAGAATTACCATACGAAATTGACCAACAGAAAATCAACCAAGCAGTCGTCGTACAAATCAAAGGGAGAATGGAATCCGGCCCTCTTGATAAAATCACACAAACGATTTTAGACGAGATGGTAGGTCCCGATAGAAATTATCTTATCTTGGATTTCTCAGAACTACGTTATATATCAAGTTTGGGAATCAGAATGATCCTGGATGTAAAAATGAGCCTGCAAAAAAAATCGAAAGATATGGCGTTAGTTGGAGTCACAAGCTCCATCCTACAGGTCTTCCATCTGCTCGGCCTCTCTACAGCTTTCCAATTCTTTAATGAAAAAGAGGAAGCATTGAAGCATTTCGAGGAAACTTCCAAATAACTAAGATGTCTCATCGCATTCCCATTTGGGTCGCGAATACGATTTTATTATCATTCCTCTTTGTCGGAGGAATGTACGTTCTCATTTACAGCGAAATCTCAAAACTTAGATCCGAATACAAACATCTTTCCGACCCCGGTTCGGCATCCAAGTATTCCAGCTTTGCCACGATTCAAGAAATCTCAAGAATCAAAAACAGCTTTCCTATCATATACCAATGTCATTATTCATTCGCTCTCGAAAACGGAGCTTTGATGGAATCTTCGGAAACAATTCCTTACGATATATATAAAAAGCTGAAGTTAGGTGATTCGATAGAGATATCTAGGAAGGAAACCAGTTTGTTCGGAAGAAAGATCGCTTTATCTAAAATCAAAGCGAATGAGGAAACGCCTCCTCTGATCGAAAACCTGGAACGTTTTTTTCGAGGGGCGCTTTCCGTATTTACAATATTAGCCGGACTATCTTTATTATTTAGGGCTTGGGGATTACAATCTCGAAGTTATCTTTCCCAACAAAAATAAGCTGCGATTGTTTTGCCGGCTGAAGATAAGACTCGGGATTCACATCGAAAGTAATAAAACACATATACTTATCGTATTTGATGATGTACATAAAATCTCCGGTGGATAGATGAGGCATCTGATTCATAAACCCGCGCACCCATTTACTTTCCCGATAAACTCTTTCGTATTTCACATTGCTGGCGTCGATTTTTTTGATGGCTTCGATCGTTTCTTTCGAATAGTCTCTGCTCAAAATTTCTTTTTTCAGAGTCTTAATTAAGTTATACTCTAATTTTGCCTTTTTGAGCGGTTGGTTCTCTGCTTGAGTTTTGTAGTAATATTCATAAAACTCTTTATCCTGACCTTCTTTTGCGTCATGATTTTCCTCTTCCGCACCGCCGGTTGGTTTAGCCGCTTCCTGCCCAAAAACAGAACCTGCAACCGGTCCCAAAGAAAGAGCTACTAAGAAAATGAGTGTAAATTTCAAACGTTCCATTACTTCCATTATCGGATTCCGACCGACCAGAATGGAAATAAAATTTTCTGTTTCCAAAAAGAGAAAGAAGCTTTATAACAGGTAAACATGCCTCTCCCCTCTCTCACCGCCTTCCAAGAGGAATTCCTCTCTGGTAAGCCCTTAAGAAAAGACTATGTCCACTTTTCTGAAGTCAACTGCCACGATTTGGATGTCTGGATTGGCCGCATTTCCAGGACGGTTTCCCTGGAATTTTTGCATGAGATTATCTTTACAATTCTGAACGAACTGCTCGTAAATGGGTGTAAGGCAAATGCGAAAAGGGTGTTTTTTCAGCAGAGAGGGTTCGACATCCGATCCGAGTCCGATTATTCCAAAGCAATCCCTCTTTTTAAACACGAATTCGGGCACAATCGAAGCGGAATTTTCGCTTCTTTGGAAAGCAGCCCGTTTACCATATCTTTGGAAACGCAAAACTATCCCAATTTCATCGAGTTCCGAGTCAAAAACAACGCATGTATCCTCCCGGAAGAAAAACAAAGGATCGAAATCAGAGTTAAGTCTTCTGAAAAATACAAAAACATCAATGATGCCTATAAAGAATCCGTAGACAACGAAGAAAGTTCCGGATTAGGAATCGTTTTGATCCACATCCTGCTTCGAAACTCAGGAATCAAAAATCAATTCTTCGAACTGATGACTACGGATGATTATACGGAAGTTACGATTCGTATTCCCAAACTACTGCTTCCTTTAGAAAGCCAAAATAGAATCCGTGCCCTTCTCATCAAAGAAGTAGAAGGTTTACCTCCTCTTTCTCCTCAAATACAAAAGCTCATTCAATTGTCAGAGGAAAAGGATATCGACTGGCCTAAATTGGCGAAAGAAATTCAGAAAGAACCTGCCATTACCGCAGAAATTCTAAAGGTAGCGAACTCTCCCATTTTCGGAGTGCATACAAAAGTAACTCTCGTTGTAGAAGCGTTAAAAAGAATCGGACTTCACAACATCGAGTCCATTTTTCTCGCATTAGGCGCTCGTAAAATTCTAAATTCGAAATATTCAAAACAAGTGGCAATATGGTCTCATTCACTCAAAACAAGCGTTTACTCCCGTTTTCTAAGCGAGGAAGGTAAAGAATACCTTAAATATGCGGATGTGGCCTCCATCTGCGGACTTCTGCACGACCTAGGCAGAATGATCCTCTTGAGTTTAGACCTGTCGTTGATTCAACAAATTCGCATTTTGCGAAGTGATGAATCCAATGAACTTTCGGAATGGGTGGAAGAATACACTCTAGGAATCACTCATTCCGAAATCGGAGCGATGATTGCCAAGAAATGGAACTTTCCGGAAGAGATTGTAGATGTAATTCTTTATCATCACAAACCTTGGCAATGCAAATCGAAAAATGCTCCTATTTGCAGGATGATCTATCTCAGTGACATCCTTGCAAATACCAATAAGGGAAAAGGAAATTATTATACGATTGAGCCGGAGATTCTAGCAAGCTTCGGTATTTACGAAGAAAAAAAATATAGAGAAATTCAAGAACGATTCAAAAATAGATTCGAAGAACACAAAGACGAGTTTGAGGAGTTGTTTCACTAAAATGAACTGGAAAGAACTTTTAAATCAACCTGATGAATTTTTGAACGATCCGAAGAATTCTGAACTTTTCAATTTGAAAGGTCATCCTGAATTTCCTTATATTTCCGATCTGGACGAAGCTGAAGTTCTAGCAATTCTTCAGGAATTTCTCATTGCGGAAAACCAACCTATCACTATCGCAAATCTACTGAACTATGCTCCGATTCTGGAGATGACTTTGATCAAAAAGAATCTGCCGTCTATCTACGGCTAATCGAAATCCTCTACGTCGCTTGCATCGCCCTTCCCTTCTTCTCCGGGAGGAGTGCTGAATTCGATCTTCTTGGCGACGGAATTTTCCATACTGGTAATCAAAAGTTCATTCGTTCTTGCAAGACGATCCGCCATAATAGAAACCATCTTCGCCGCAAATTTAGGATTTTTGACTAAAAAGTTTTCCAGCTGTTGTTTGCTTTCAATCACTGCAAGTTCTGCAGCTGTAATGGTTCTAGCAGTCGCACTTCGAGGATTCGCACTGAAAAGCGCCATTTCTCCGAAAAAGTCACCAGGCTTCATAATAGCTAATCTGGTTTGGCTATTATTTACCGTGAAAAAAATCTCAACATTCCCTTTAAGGATGATGTACATTGCATTGTTCATTTCTCCTTCTTTAAAGATTCTTTGTCCGGAAGGAACGCTGATTTTACTCATTCGATAGAAACTCCTATTACTATTTTTGGCATATTCCCCCCGATTCTGAATTCATTTTCGTTTCCAAACAGGGTTCAAATATGGAATAATGAAAAAAAATGGGGGTTTAGGGGATGGAATGGGAAATGTTAGGTGTAGTACTAGTAGGTTTTTTCTCTCTGCAAGCGATTTTATTCCGATTGCCCTTCCCTGTTCCCGGTATCAGTAAAGGAGAAATCAGAGATTCTCGATTGGATCAAATCCGAGGACTGGCGATGATCGGGATCGTTTTGATCCATATTCATTCTTATTTCGCATTTTTCCATCCGAATGAACCGAATATCACTCATTGGACCTTGTTCTTATCGAATCTCAGTCGATTCTCGGTTCCCGTTTTTATTTTCGGATCTTCTCTCTATTTGAAAAAAAAAGACGATTACTGGAAGTCGAAAGTTTTTTCCCTTTTTTTACCTTACCTAGCCGCTTCCATCGCAGGTTACTTCATTAAATACGATTCGAAAACTATCTTGGATTTTATCTTTAAACTCAGCGTAGGGCAAGTCTTTGCTCCTTATTATTTTGTTCCCCTACTCTTTCAATTTTATATCATCTTCTACTTGATTCCAGAACGTTTACTTAGTGGAATCAATCTCAGAATTTTAACAGTTGTTTGCGTAACATTGAATTTTTTATCCAATGTAAACCTTTTAAATCCATTTTTGCCGGATTGGTATCATTCCATTTCCGTCTTCAATTACTGTGCCTTCTTTGCATTCGGACTTTTAATCAAAGACCGAAAGATAATTCCTAGTGTATCTAAAAACTCCTCGGTGTATCTTTTGATTCTTTTCACTTTCGGAATCGGCCTAGTCGTTCTAGCTGCTCTCAGCTTCAGCGGAGTAGAAGTGAAAAACCACCACTTGTTCTACCCGGTTTTCGGATTTCTCATTTTGAATCGAATTCTTCCGGTCTCCGATTCTTATAGCTTTAATAAAGCACTCAGTTTTATCGGAAGGAACAGTTTATTTATTTTTTTACTACACCCTTTCGTAATACATAGTATGCATAAATTCGACCCTTTGAGTTTTGGAGGGCCGGTTTTGGGCTACATGATTACCTTAATTTTGAACGTTGGAATTCCTTGTACCATCGCTTCTGTGACTACAGCCCGAAAGGAAAGGCTTTCAAATCGATGACACCGCTGTCTCGAACCAACTTCAACGCTTTAACATATTCAAGGAAAACACTGATCGAGTATTTGATTCTTTTTCGAATATATTCGTCTTCTTTGGTTTCGGGAGTATCTGAATTTAGGACCGACTCAACATGTCTAACGACCACATGATCCGGCACATAAACGATTCGAGTGTTTTTATAACTGGAAGATCTTAACTCTACATTCGGATAAGATCCTCCCATACCTGAAGAAACTGTAATGATTAGTCCGGGTTTATGAGCGAGATCTTGTCCCGAAAAATAAAGAAACATATTCTTTAATGCAGGGCTTGCCATCCCTGCATATTCCGGGCAAAATAAAATATAACCATCCGAGTCGGCAAGGCCTTCCGAATATTGAGTCCACAACTTTTTTATATCGGAGTCTTTCTCCCACATACCGGGTTCCCAAACTGGGAGAGGATTTTCTCCCAAATCGAATAATTTAGAATCCGTTACGCCTAAAGTTTCTATTAGCTTTTGAGAATATTTTGCAACCTTTGTCGATTGTGAATTTTTTCTATGGCTTCCTGATATAAGAGAAAGCTTCATTTATTACCGCCGCCGTTATTTTTATTTCCTTTATAATGTCTTTTTTTATTCTTCCACTTTTTGTTCTGATTATGATGATGGTGCTGTCCACCGCCTTCCTTATTTTCCTTTTCTTTCGGATTCGGATGATGTTGGTGCTGATGCTGGTGTTTTTTTGTATCTCTTTTTTCGTTTGCGAATTTTTCTCTCTTCGCTTCCTTCTCTTTGATAAACCTTATCTTTTCATCACCTTCCAGTTTGATATATCCGAATAAAAATGACGCCAAAATGCTATGGACTTTCTCCCATTGCTTTTTATCCAGATCACCGTAAACAGGGTGTGCGCCGAAGGGCCCCGAGTGAAGTTTAAATGCGGTGAGCGCGGTTTTTAATCTAGTCTCTGCAGATTTATCATCACCTGTTTCCATCTTCGTTGGGAAGCCGTTGATTTGACTGGCTCTAGTGTACGCTCCCTTAGATAGTAATTTGGCAAGTTTGTATTTACCGACAAATCTCTTCAGTGCGCCTGCACTTGATTTGTTACCTGCCGATTGAATCGAGGTTTCTATCGCTTCCGCAATAAACTCCAATATTTGAAAAATCGAAAGATCGTATTTGGGTTTTCTTTCACATGCAAGGATGATAGATAACTCATTTTCAACATCTTTAAGTTGTTTAAGTTTAATAGGCACTGTTTTCATGACTCCGCCTTTATTTGTTTTAGTTTATTCCATACTTTTTTTTGAGAACGTTTAACTCTTTTTGAAAACTGTCCCTGGCCTTTACTGTTAACGTACTTAGATCGAGAAGGATTTTCGATTTTATTCCGCTACTTGAGGGTGAAATGGTTTCACCCCCCCGATTCTCCTTTTTTTTCAGTAAAGTCTCCAAGTTTTTTACGGAAAGAGGAGCTCCAGAGATCATTAGTTCCATCACGGATTTCTGATCTAAACGAGCTATCGAACTCAATTGTTTGACATATCTTTCAGTGTATCCAAGAAGTTTAGAAACCTCATCGGCTGTTTTCTTTTTATCTTTGCGAAGAAATTGAATCGCTTTTCCGACTTCCCAAGGATTTAAATTTTTCCTTTTTTCGTTCTCTGCCAACGACATTTCATAACAAACTTCTTCATTAGCATCCGTAATTATGACAGGGATGTCTTTCCAGCCAAGTTTCAGAGCTGCACGATATCGCCTTTCTCCTGCAACGATCCAAAACTTGTTCTTATCTTTTCTAACAAGGATAGGTTCGATCAAACCCAATCTTTCCATTGACTGCACAAGATCTTCCACATCCTCGCGGCCGATGATACGCGGCTGCTGGGGGTTAGGAAAGATCTGATTTAGATCCAAAGAAGTTGGACTTTTCTTTTTTTCCGTATAAGCCGAAATCAAATCCAAAGCTTGGAATTCAGTTTTTTTGGACATGAATCTTCTCCTTAACTTCTAGGGCCAAATCTTTGAAATTTTTTACTGTTGAAGAATCTATTTTTGACAGTAGAGACATTTTCGCCTGGGCCTGTGGAATGGATTCTCGTCGATAAACGACAGTTTCGAAAACAGGGAAATATTTTCTAATACCTTCCGCTAAACCGGAAAGTGCCTTTTGTCCTTCGTACTGGTTCAGAACTGCACCCAACAACTTCAATCTTTGATTCGCTTTCTTCTGAATCTTAGAAATCGTTTCATGCAGATCTTTGATTCCTTGTAGACTGAATGCTCTTGTTTGAATCGGCACTAAAATATAGTCTGCGCAGATCAAAGCATTTTCAAGAATCAAGCCCAAAGAAGGAGGGCAATCGATAATTATATATTCGTATTCAGACCTAATGGGAAGTAACGCCTCTCTTAAAAGTTCGAAATCATCTCTTTCATAAGGAGTAGTCAAATTGGCCAATTCAAGTGACGACGGTACTAAATCAAAATTTGGAGCGACATTCTCAATAATAGACTTTAAAGTTCTGGTTTTTCTTCCCCTATACCCTAAGCAATCCATAACAGAAGGAACGTCTTCTTTTAAAAATAACTGAGTAGCATTAGCTTGAGGATCCCAATCCACCAAAAGCACTTTGTGTTCCAAAGAAAGAGCTTCAGCAAGGTAAAGACTTATCGTCGTTTTCCCCTCCCCTCCTTTCTGATTAGAAATGGCAATAATATTAGAGTCAAAACTCTCATTCGCCTCCACTTCAAAGTATTTTCGAAGACTATTTTCATTGAACTTTCCGGTTTTCCAACCTGGTATTTTCAATGATTTTGCTTTTTCAGAAAAGACCTCTAAGCTCAAATTTACAAATTTCGCAGCTTCTTTGGAATCAAACTCTTTGCTGTTATCTGCCATAAATGACCTTTCTAAACTTCATAATTCATAATACTCCTGTCAATTTAATTATGTCTCCTACAGGGGTGAAACCATTTCACCCCTCCGGTAGTTTTTAGGGATTTACAGCTTTTGAGGTGATATAAACTAAAGATGGTGCCAATAAAAACTATATTTATTATTTTTTTCTCTTTTTTAATCATGTTTTCCTCGCTTAGTGCGGAAGTGATCTGGGGGCCTACTATTGAAAGAAACGGAGGAGAATATATATTTGAAACCGGGAACAGATTCCCCAATTTATCAGGAATTCGAGGAGGGTCCAGAATCAGTTTCCCCAGAACAGCAACCGAATTCGGCATATACGGCGCCTATATCAAAAGCAAATGGGAAGTCAGGGCGGCTTTAAAAGCAACAGGAAGATATCAACACGCAGGGCAAGCACGAGACGAGGATTTCGTAATGTCCACCCAATCTCAAGAACGGGGAACAAATATCGCAACCAGAGAATGGGCCTATTACGATAGCGCTAGCGTATATTCAGGCACAAGAAATTTTGCAGACGGGATAGGTAAAGCATCGGTAATCGAAAATAAGATAGAAGCTTTTGGGAGATACTATTTCCAAGAAGCAAGTCCTGACTATTGGGCCCAAGGAAGCGGATTATTTCTCACTACAGGCTTTCGGTATTCTTACTTTAAATATATTTTCTACGACGTAAATCAATTCGTAGATTCCAGACCGGTATTCTACGGACCGATAGGGTTAGGCTTAACATATTCTAACGATTTATATGAGCTTTTTTACGGAGCTGGTTATAGAAGTTCGATAGAAAATTTCTATTTCGATTTCTCTTTCACACCCTCTATGGGAAGAATACGAACTCGAGATTTCCATGTACAAAGATCGATCAATTTCCTTTCCGATAATTTCGGATTCGGATGGCAATCAACAGCGGAAGTGGGGTATAAAATCAGCAGTACATGGCTCAGTTATTTCAAACTTACCCATAGAAGATTTTTCTCAGAAGGCCGATTCCAAGCAAGAGGGGGATTATCTCAAGAAGATATTGCCTCAAATTTCGTAAGCGGTTTTAAATCACATATAAACATTAAGGACTTTTCGGTGGAATTAGGATTTTTAAATAAGGTCAGCTGGGATTTACCGGAAACACCAACTCCGAAAGAAGAAGAAAAGAAGGAGGAGGCTCCAACAGAACCGAACCAATGAAAAAAACGATTGTATATCCCGGACTAGACATCCCTTGCGAACTTAGAGAAATCAGAAGTAAAAACATATCCTTAACCATATACCCTAATAATAGAATTATAATCCGCCATCCGAAAAGAGTAACCAAATCGTTCATATTCGATTTTCTTGAAGAAAGAAAACAATGGGTGAAACAACAGTTTGAGAAAAACAAAAAGGAAAATCCTAAAAAAATCGAATTTGAAACCAACGAAAATTTCCCAATTTTCGGGAAACAGAGAACACTAAGATGGTCCAAAGAAGAAGAGTCACATCTTACTGCTTTATCGTTAGTATTGTCCGAAAAAAGAATCAAATCCCCGAAGGGAAGGGAAAAGTATGCGAAAGACTTTCTCAAAACCTTATTAGAAGATTTCGTAAAACCAATCATTCAAGAAAAAACACGTTTTATCGGAACGAAAAAATATGAGTATAGAATTCGTACAATGAGGTCCCTATGGGGAAGTTGTTCCTACGATAACAAGCTTACTTTTAATTTAGGACTCATTCATTGTCCCGAGAATGTTATACGTTATGTGGTTGCGCACGAAGTATCGCACACGAAAGAACATAACCATTCAAATCGGTTTTGGGATTTAGTAAACACACTGGATCCTAATTATGAAGCCGCAGAAGAATGGATCAAACAAAACGGAAGAAAAGTATTATGTTATCTGAATTGAAATCAGAGTCACCACGATGAAAGAAACGAAAATAAAAGTATTATTTGTATGTTTAGGGAATATATGTCGATCTCCTGCGGCGGAAGGGGCATTCTCATCACTGCTTCAAAAAGAAAATCTCTTGGAACAATTTCATATAGATTCCTGCGGAACAGCAGGCTATCATAACGGAGAACTTGCGGACCCTAGAACCAGATCCGTGGCAAAAAACAGAGGTCTGAACCTCACACACAAATCGAGAAAACTTACCTCCTCAGATCTGGAAAACTTCGATTTCATCTTAGTCATGGATAAAGACAATCTTCGAACGGTACAAAACGCAATCTACGATGACTCTCTACGGAAAAAACTATATCTATTCAGATATTTTGAAGATAATTCGAACCCGAAAGAAGTACCGGATCCGTATTATAAAGACATATCGGCTTTTGAACAAGTCCAAGATATAGTGGAGAATGCCTCTTTGCATTTTTTAAAATATTTGAAATCAAAATATCCGCATTTAAAACCCTAACAGGAGAAAAATCTCAATGACTCAAAAGAAAAAAATCACAATTATCGGCGCCGGTTTCGGAGGCCTACAGGTAATCAAAACCCTCGCAAACAATCCAGCATTTGAAATCACAGTTATCGATAAAACAAATCATCATTTATTTCAGCCGTTATTATACCAAGTGGCTACTGCGGTTTTATCACCTGCAGACATAGCGATTCCATCCAGATCAATCACAACCGATTATAAAAATGTAAAAATCCTAATGGGATACGTAGATAAGATCGATTTCGAAAGGAAAGAAGTTTTCTTTTCAGGTAAATCCGAAACTTACGACTACCTTGTTCTAGCGATTGGGGCTCAGACAAGTTATTTTGGAAATGATGAATGGAAAAAACATAGTTTTGGGTTGAAAAACCTTAAAGACGCTCTTGCTATCAGAAAACGAATTCTACTTTCCTTCGAAGAAGCCGAGTTAGCTGGAGATCAAGGAATTGCAAAAAAACTATTAAATTATGTGATTATCGGAGGCGGACCTACAGGAGTAGAACTGGCAGGTTCAATCGCAGAATTATCTCATAATATCATTCGAAAAGACTTTCGATTGATCGACCCTGCCATGACAAAAGTAACTTTGATCGAGGCAGGGCCAAAATTACTTCCCAGCTTCGACGAATCTTCCAGCGAATTCACAAAAAGGAAGTTAGAAAAGAGGGGAGTGGAAGTTTTATTAAACTCACCTGTGAAATCCATCGATGACGAAGGGGTTTTTCTAAACGATCGAAAGATAGAATCCAAGACCGTAATTTGGGCAGCCGGAGTAGAAGCGTCCTCTCTTACAAGATCGTTCCCTTTCGAAAAAGATAGAGCAGGAAGATTGGTAGTAGACCAATATTGCAACGTGAAAGGCCAGTCCGATATTTTCGCAATCGGAGACGTTGCCAGCTTTTCAGAGAATTTAAAACGTCCGCTTCCCGGAGTTTCTCCAGTAGCGATGCAACAAGGCAGATACATAGGACAATTTATTAAAAACAAGGAAAAAGGTAAATCCACCAAACCTTTCCAATATTTCGATAAAGGAAACATGGCTACGATCGGAAGAACCGACGCAGTCGCCGAGTTAGGCAGTCTAAAATTAAAAGGTCTTTTTGGATGGTTGGGATGGCTCTTTGTGCATCTTGTTTATCAAGTAGGATTCAAAAACAAACTAAGCACATTAACAAGCTGGGTTTGGAGTTATCTCACATTTAGAGCGGGGGCAAGGCTCATTCAGGAAGATGTGAATCATTAAAATCAGTTAGATCGCAAATTATAACGATTTTTTCGAGCTTCCGATCTACAGCGAATATCATAGGATTCCGTATTTAGGACGTATATGGTCTGAGCTGTAGATTTGTCAGTTGTAATCGGCACTCTTTCCAACAAAGTCATCATATAAAGATATGATCTTTGCCTTTGTTTTTCACACTCCTCCGAAATCTGCTCTTCTCTGGACAACATACATGCGGATAAAAAAACGATTTGTATAAGAAAAAAAAATCTAATCACCAAATGATTACTCTGCCTTTTCGATTTCAGACTTCAACTCCAAGAATAATTTCAGACTCTCTTCCGATAGAAGGTTCTTTTTAAGATCTATTTGCTCAAGATCATCTTTCGCCTTGGCAAACTGCGCTTTTTTGTATTCTGGCTTATGGGTAACTTTCAGAATCACATCGCCTCTGTAACCGCTATCACCGTTAGCCTCTTTGATGATAGAGTTAGCACGTTTAAGTAATGTCTCTATTTTGGAGGATTCTTTGTCGGCCGACCTATGCTGTAAAATTGCCTCATCGAAGAACATAATTTTTTTCCGATGAATATCCGTTCCCTCTGCTTTTACCAAACAATCCGTAAAACTTGAACAGATCGATTTTGCATTCTGTTCTTTGGGATATAAAAAGAAAACATTACAGAAGAAAACGATGAACAGAATAATTTTTTTCATTCTTGCAAACTAGTCTAATGCCAAAGGCAAGCAACCATTTTATTTGCGAGTTTCCTCTTTACATCTCCATAGCAAAAAGAGATATGTTTACTTTATGTCCTCCCCGTTGACGATCCAAACTAAGTTCCATACAATAGAAGGAAGAGAGTGGGGGAACCCTCACGGAAAAGTCATTCTTTCTTTTCATGGATGGCTGGACAATGCAAACTCTTTCGAACCTTTAGCCAAGTTTTTTCCAGACTATAGATTCATCGCACTGGACTTCCCGGGACATGGGAAATCAAGTCACAAACCTCCCGGTACAGTTTATCATTTTGCCGAGTATGCCTTAGAAATCGTTTCGATTGCAAATTCTTTAGCATTAGACAGTTTTATTTTGCTAGCTCATTCTATGGGGGCCGCCGTTTCCACATTAGTCGCAGGGACAAACCTTCTCAACATCGAAAAGTTGATACTCATCGAGGCGATCGGTCCGTTTACGAATCCTAAAGAAGCCGCACCGGATATCCTGGCAGAGGCAATCAAACAAGTATTACACCCCCGAGGGAAAAAAGAGACTTTTTTCCCCAATTGGGAATCTGCCGTCGCAGTTAGAATGCGTGCAGGTGACATGAACCAAGAATCAGTCGAAAAACTATTGGAACGTGGGCTAGAAAAGACTCCTAAAGGACTTAGGCCCAGAAGAGATCTTCGTCTGCATTATAATTCCTTTTTCCGACTTACCGACGATCAAGTAGTCGCATTCTGTAAAAGAATCAACTGCCCCACCTTATTAGTTTTAGGTGAATCATCCTCTTTTCCTATAGCAAAATTATACGAAGACAGAAAAAATGCTGTTCCGAATTTAAAGCAAGTCATTTTACCCGGAGGCCATCATCTACATATGGATCATCCGGAAATCGTAGCCGGCGAGATTATAAATTTCATAAACTCTTCACCATGAAATGATTTCACCCCCATATCAAAGATAAAGAATCAGGAAAAATAATGAACAATCAAATCTTAAATCCGTCATTACACGGATATGAAATACATCATGACACATGTTTTGGGTGCGGAAAAGAGAACCCTATCGGTTTAGGAGCAGACTTTACCTTCGACGATCAAAGCGGCGAAGTAAAATTCACCTATAATTTCAAAAAATTATTCAATGGTGCGCCTAACTTCGTGCATGGAGGAATTCTTTCCACTGTTTTGGACGAAGCAATGGGAGCATTATGTTTTCATTTAGGATATATTGTAATGACCGATACGATGAGCTTTAAATTCCATAAAGCAACTCCTGTCCAACAGGAGCATCTAATCAGAGCCTGGCCTGTTAAAAAAGCAAAACGAAAGGTTATCTTAGAATGCGAACTTACTTCGACAGACGGACAGGTTTTATATGTCAAAGGGGAGGGTGCTTTTCATATTTTACCGCCCAGATTTTTTTCAGATAAACTCACTGGAGGAAAAATCGCAGTTGCAAGCGAATTGTTAGCAGTGAATAAATTGAAACGCGCACATTTATTTGATAGGATTAGCAACACATGAAACAATATATTATAATTCCATTTCTGGTCGGGACGATTTTTTGCTCCAGCGCCGCAAATAAAGACGGCGGGTCAGGCGATCAAGAATTCGAATTAACAAGCAAAAACGGTAAAATCATTCGCATCGAAAGATTCAAAAACTCCGGAGGCTTAAGAGCGAAAGGAGAAGTAAAAGCGGAATGTGCAGGTGTTCCTTGTAAGGACGATCAAATCTCCAAGTTTGCCCCCGCAAAAATCAAATCTCTTCCGAAACACGGAATCTGGGAAGAATACCTTCAATTCGAACAAGAAGGATCCACTCAGGAATCACCTAAATTCAAATCCACTCTCGATCAAACGGGAGAATATAAAGACGGAAACAAAGTAGGGATATGGAGAAAACCGGATCCTGAAAATCCGGCTAAAACGATAGGAGAAACTCCTTGGGTCGAAGGAAAAAAAGAAGGCACCGCAAAGACTTACGATAAGTCAGGCAACCTAACAAGTGAAACCGCATACCAAGACGACAAAAAACACGGTCCTTATTGGAAAAAAAATAGTAAAGGGGAGTTTTTAGAGAAAGGGGATTTCAAAGAAGGAGAGGAAACCGGTCCCTGGAACTATTATTTTACCGGAGCGGACGGCAACGGAGTTAAAACGAGCGTTACTTTCGTAAACGGTAAAAAAAGCGGTCAAGAAACTAATTATTACAAAGACGGCAAAATAGAATCCCAAGGAAATTATACTCAAGACGCAAGAACAGGCTTATGGAAGTTATATGGTGGGAAAGGGAACCTGCTCGCAGAAGGTAATTACTCCGCAAAAGAAGGTGCGGAAAACGCCGAAATCAAATACGAAAGAACCGGAATTTGGAAAGAATACTATGCTGACGGGAAATTGTTCGGAACCGGGCCTAGAAAACATACAAGATCAGGCGAATGGAAATTTTATTATAACAACAATCAAGTTGCATACCACGGAATCATGGCAAATGAAAGCATGATGGACACCGCAAAAATCTATAATAAAACGGGAACCATATTAGGCGACGGAAAACTCTTTTTCTCACTGATCAAAATCGACGAAGAGACGCAAGACATCAAACTGAATTACAAACCATCCATCCCTTTCATCTTCTTTTATCCGTCCGGTAAAAAAAGGATAGTAATCAGAACTTCCGATGACGCCACAGAATACCAAGAAGACGGTAAAGAGATAGGAAAGGGCCCTGTCGATCCACAAGGAAGAAAAATGGGTTGTTGGACAATCGCAGGGAAAAAGGAATATTACATGTTGGATAACCCTAAACCTAAATTAACAGCAACGCAATGTCAATAAGTGAACAAATATTAAACGAAACATCCTCCAAGATTCAAGAAATTAAAAACGAACTGTCCCTGGAAATTTCAGGGATGGATTCGGTCATCCAGCCTTTATTGGTTGCGATGGTTGCAAAAGGACATGTACTTTTGGAAGGCATGCCCGGGTTGGCAAAAACTCTTTTGGCAAAATCCTTAGCGAATTGCATCGATGCGAAATTCAGCAGGGTTCAATTCACTCCGGATCTACTTCCCGCTGACCTGACAGGAACCAATATTTTCAATCCTAAAACCAGCTCCTTCGAAGTCAGAAAGGGTCCGATCTTTACGAATATCCTTCTTGCAGATGAAATCAATAGAGCTCCCGCCAAAGTACAATCTGCACTTTTACAGTGTATGGAAGAAAAGCAAGTTACGATTGCAGACAATACTTTTGATTTAGATGCTCCTTTTTTCGTAATCGCTACTCAGAACCCGATCGATCAGGACGGAACCTATCCTCTGCCTGAAGCTCAGCTCGACAGATTTCTTTTTAAAGTAAACGTAGGTTATCCGAATGAAGCGGAAGAACTTTCCATATTAAATCTTCACGGGACTCTTACGACTAAAACGAAAAAACATTCGAAAGTAATCAAACCTAAAGACATCGCAAAAATCGCAGAACATGCCGACGATGTTTTTATCGATCCAAAACTTCAACGGTTCATTGTACAACTTGTCCGCAACACAAGACCCGAATCGATGACTGCGAAAGATATTTCTTCCTACGTAAAACACGGAGCAAGCCCGAGAGCTAGTCTTGCACTTTTGAAAATTGCTAAGATCAACGCTCTTTTCGAAGCAAGAGATTTCGTGATTCCGGAAGATATCCTTAAATATTTCTCCGAAACGATCAGGCATAGAATTTTGTTGTCCCTAGAGGCGATTACGGAAGAAGTTTCCATCGATTCAGTTATTAAAAGGATATTGTCCAGCACGGAAGTTCCCTAACAAACAAATGTTAGACCCAGATTTAAAAAAACTTTTAAACGTTCTCGATTGGGAAACGAAAAAGAAATTTCGATCCTTTCGCTCGGGTGGATTCCATCAATCTTCCAGAGGCAAGGGACTTGAGTTTAAGGAAGTCAGACCTTATACATACGGAGACGATACTCGATACATTGACTGGAATGTAACGTCAAGAACAGGAGAAGTCCATGTTAAGGAATTTTATGAGGATCAAGATGTTCCCATCTTTCTTTTTATCGATTGTTCGCAGTCCATGAAAGGGAACAAAGAAAGAACCGCTTACCAATTGGCGTTTTTTCTTTCCTTATTTCACATAAAAATCGGAAACAGAATCAGAGTCTTTTTATTCGGAGAAAACATTTACCACTCCGGCAAAGAACTCAAAAGAGAAGAAGACGTTTACCAAGAATTCAAGTCTTTGCCAAAGCATATAACAACGACTTCAGGTATCAAAACCGATTTCAATCAAGCGATCGAATTCGGATTTAAAATTTCATCTCGCTTTACAACCGCTTATTGGCTTTCCGATTTCGCATATTTCGACGGTTTCCCCTCTTATAAAGGAATTTTTGGAAAATGGGAGCACTACGGAATTTGGATCGAAGAAAAAGTATTCGAATCGGAACTTCCTTTTTGGTTTCGAATTTTCTCCTTTATTGACTCCGAAACAAAAAAGGATCTGAAAAACTTTTCCAATCTCCCCAATGATCTGTCGGCGTTTCGTTCCTGTTTCGGAATCAAAAGAGTAACTGTACGGCCTGAGATGAAACTCAGCGGTCAAATCTTGGAATTATTCCGGGGTGTCCGAGTATGAAAGCTGCCTCATTACTAATCCTGCTTCTTTTTGTTTCTTATGCGGAAGCTTCACCTAACGAAAAAATATCGCATAAAGAAATTTATGTAGGAGATGAGATCGGTTATGAAATCGATTTTGATTCAGGAATTCCCTCCACCCTTAAACTAGAAGAAGGAGACCATTCTATTGATGCAACGGAACTGCCAGTTTTAAGAATCTGGAATGTTCATAGAAAAGATAAATCAATATCTTTATCTGTCCGCTTTTACAAAGCGGGGTCTTTCCGACTGCCGATCTACTGGGAAGAAGAGGGGGAAAAAAAGACTACGGAACTTGTTTTCGAAGTAAAGTCCAGATTGACAGGTAATGAATCGGACATAGAAGACATCGCTCCTCCTATTTCATTTTCAGGATCTTATCTTCTAAGACTACTATTTGTTATATTTATATTCCTAATCCTCCTTTATATTTCTTATGCAGTCTATTTAAAACTAAAAAACAGTAAACAGATATTAGATGCAACCTGGGAAAGAGTGCCTGTTCTGGAAAGCAGACAAATCAAATTGATTCAGATCGAATCTGCCTTGAAACAAAACGAAATCTCTTATAAAGAATTTGCATATTTGGTTTCTTCTTATATAAAAGAAGAGTTCTCACGTCGTTTGGCGAACGATCTTTTGCATCTTACCGATTCCGAATTTTTAAATTACTTATATGACAGAAGTCATCTTGAAATCGAATCGACAAAAGAAATCAAAGACATACTAGCGTCTTCCAAATATACAAACCATTCCAAAATTCTTTCCAAAGAGGAAGCGGAGCAGCTTTGGCAGGATTGGAAGCGTAAACTCAAACTTTAAATATGGATTATTTTCAAAGACCATACATTCTACTTTTTTTTCTTCCTCTTTTGGGAATTTTACTGTATTCATTACACCGCAAAAATTTTTCCATCCCTCTTTTGGCGTATTGGGATAGAAAAGAAAAAGAGAAATCGGAACATCGAATTTATTTTAGAAATCTAGCTCGATTCTTAAGCGGCTTCTTATCTTATTTCGCCTTCTCATTTCTGATTTTTGCCGCTGCAGGACCGGGAGAAATACATCAATTTATTCCCGATGAAACACAAGGCGTGGACCTAATGATTGCGTTAGACGTCTCCGGCTCCATGGTAAACAGTTACGATTTTTTGCCGAACAACCGCCTAACCGTTTCCAAAAAATTACTACAGGCATTCGTTAAACGAAGAGAAAATGACAGAATCGGTTTGGTTCTTTTTGCAGGAGCAGCCTACCTTCAGTCCCCGTTAACAAGCGATCGATCCGCTTTGACGGAGCTCGTGGAAGAAGCGGAAGATACCTCCATCGAAGAACAGGGGACTGCCATCGGGGACGCTCTCATCATTTCTTCCTATCGATTGAAGAATTCAAAGGCCAGATCGAAGGCGATCATCCTGCTTACGGACGGAGTGTCCAATACCGGAAGACTGGATCCGGAAACCGCTTCCTATGCGGCAAAGGCGGATGGAATTAAGATCTATTCCATCGGAATCGGGAAAGAAATGGGACAATATGAAGTTAATTACGAATCCCTAGAAAGGATTTCTGAGGAAACGGGAGGAAAGTTCTACCGTGCGGAATCTCCTGAAGATTTAGGAGAAGTTTTACAAGAAATTGATAACTTAGAAACGGATCCTCTTCCTGCCAAACCGGTTGAGTTGGTTCAAACCCATTTTCCTGAGTATCTATATTGGTTTTTCATTTTACTTCTGCTAGACGGTGCAATTCGACTGTATCCTTTTAAGGAGGTTTTATGAATCCGAACGATTTTATAGAGCCTCACTTCAAATGGATTTGTTTATCGACTCTGGCTGTGACATTTTTATACGGAATCGGAAAGTCTTTCTTTTTATTTAAAATAAGTGAATTTCAAATTCAATTTCCTTCTTTGAAAGAGAAGCTGCCTGCTCCCAAGGCGCTGATCTATTTTGTGGCGACTTTTTCCCTGCTTACCTCATTGCTCTTCGCCTATTTAGCGTTATTTCATACCAAAGCCAATGAGATTGAATTGAACGAATCCCAACAATCCGTTGATGTTTTATTCGTCATCGATGTAAGTTATTCCATGAATGCCATAGATGTCAAACCGACGCGGCTCAAACGATTCCAAGATATCGTTCTAAGATTGCTGCCTCACTTGGCAGGTAATCGTTTAGGAATCATTCTTTTTGCAGGAAATGCATTTTCGTATTGCCCTATGACCAGTGATGTCACCGCATTCTCCGATTATGTGAATTCCCTAGGCACAGACATGGTAGGAAAAAAAGGAACCGATCTTTCTACTGCGATCAAAAAAGCGGAAGCTACTTTATCCTCCTCCAAACTTCTGCAAAATAGAGTAATCGTTTTGGTTTCCGACGGGGAAGACCATGAAAGTTCCCAGCTCAAAGAATTGAATTCCGAAGTATTCGTATGGGGATTCGGAACGGAGGAAGGAGGCCCCATTTTCTATTCCGATCCACAAAGACATACTTCCGGTTATGTGACACATTCGGGAGGGCTGGAACAGAATCCACTTGCGGAAAACGTAATCATTTCTAAATTGAACGAAGAAACTCTTAAAAGTTTCGCAAGTCTAAATGAAGGGGAGTATGCGAACCTTTCCTTTGAGTCCATGGATGCGTACCGCCTTACGAATAAGATTGCTGATATGAAGAAAAATCAAACAAACATGCTTCATAAATCCAGAAAAGAAGACGGAGCTTTTTTCTACTTATTCCTTGCGATCGTATTTTTCTTTATAGAAAGAGGACTTCGTTTCTTTTATTTTCCTAAAACGAAATTCATTTCTCTTCTCGCATTCGCATTGTTTTTCGTCCCGCCTGGATCGGAAATTTATTCTTGGGACTTGGATCCTGCGGGAGAGACAATTTCAAAAGGCATCAAAGCTTATGAAAATAAACAATTCGCAGAAAGTAAAAACAAGTTTAAAGAAGCTGAGAATTATTTTAAAGACGATTACAGGCTGAAGTTCAATCAATCTGCTTCTTCATACAAAATGGGAAATTGGAACGACTCCTTACAACTCAACGAAGAGATACATAAAGACTCTAAGGCAACAAACGAAATAAAGGCGAAAGCTCTTTACAATTCAGGAAATGCTTACTTCCGAAAAAACGATTTCCGGAATGCACGTAAACTCTATGAAGAAGCGCTCGATTTAGATCCGAACCTTTCCTCTGCGAAAAAAAACCTGGAATTTCTGCACAAAAAAGAAGAATCGAGAAAGCAGGAAGAAAAAGAAGAAAGCGGACAATCCCGCTCCCGCAACAAAGAGAACAAAGAAAATCAAAGCAGGTCAGGAGCAAATTCAGGTTCTGGACAAGCGGAACAGGAAAAACAGAATAAATCCAAAAAAGATCCATCTAAAGAAAATGCGGATAGAATGATGGATCAATTTTCTCCCAATTCCATTCTAAAGAATAAATCCAAAGGATTCCAGTCACCTGACAATGAAAAATTCTGGTAAATTCTTTCTATTTTTCTGTCTATTTGCAGGATACTCTTCTTCTTATGCGGATGAGGTAACATTCCACCTAACAAGAAATCAAGTAGAACAATTTGAGGATTTAGTTTTGGAAGCGAGAGTAGGGGGAGACAAAGAATTTAAACCTGCCGGAAACAGTTTTGAAAAAAACGGAGCAAAAGCCGTTTATATCGGGCATGGAAGCGAAACCCAAATCGTTAATTTTAAGATATCCCGTTCCCAAATCTTAAAGTTTAAAATTTCCACAAATCAAATCGGTAAATTCATCACACCTCAGATCCAAGTGATTTACGACGGCCAAAAATATTCATCACCTGATTTTGATTATATCGTAGAAAAAGGGAGCGGGAATCAAAGAACCGCAAGGCCTAGAGATTTTTTCGATCATTTCTTTGAAGACCCGTTTCGAGAAGAAGAACCCGAGGCAAAGACCGAAGTTGCCTTCCATACAAGTAAACCCAGAGTTTATCTCGGAGAGCCTGTAGTCGGTTATTATGTTCTTTACTACAACGGTCTGCGACAGGCTTATTTAGAAAGAGACCCGAACCAATCCATCTCTTTTCCTTTTTTCCTTTCCGAAACCCTCAAACAAGTTACGGTGCAGATTGATCCTTTTGCCGTTCGGAAAGGGATCGAAAAACAAACATTGGTGTATGAAAAGGAAATCTACGGACTCACTCCTCTCAAAACGGGAACTTTTTCCCTAGGTTCCACCAAATTTTTGGTAGGTGACAGTATGAGATTCGGGGCCATTCATAAATCTCTCGACGTAAGTCCAGCGCGAATAGAAGTGCTTCCTCTTCCCCAAGGAGCACCTAATAATTTTAAGGCAGCGGTAGGCGAGTATGAAATCTTCCTTTCGAAATCCGACAAAAAAGTTCATTTGGGAGAAACATTCTACTTTGCCGTCCAAATCAAAGGTTCGGGAAATGGGGACGGAATAGAAGATCCGATCCGCCTAACAAATTCGTCAGTCCATCTTGTTTCCAAATCGAAAAACAAAACATTCAAACTCCTACCTAACGGAGAATACGGCTTTTACTCCGAATTGGAATTTTTTTACGGCATCGAGCCGGAAGAAAAGGGCAACCTAAATTTAGGAACGGCTCAACTGGTTTATTTTTCTCCTGCATCACATTCTTATAAAACAATTTCCCAGGACTTAGGAAATCTCAAAGTTCTTCCGAAGCGCTCTATCCCTGTCGAAAAAAAAGAAAGCGCACAGGGAGACGGATCCGCTTTCCTGAGAAAAATATATTCCCACTGGTTTCCTTTGGCAGGATTACTTACTTTAGTCGTTGTTACGTTTGGGACAGTGCTCTATTTCAGAAAACGAAATCTTATCAAAGAAACTTTGGCGGCACTGGACGAAAAGATAGGCACAAAAAGAAAAGAAATTCTGGAAGACTATCTCATCCGAAAAGGGATTTCACTCGATGAATCAAAACTAATCTCCGCACTAAAAGATTCTTTTCCCAAGGAAGGGTTCTTGGAAATCTACTCTTACTGCAATGCAGAAGACAAAAAAGCTCTCATAAAAATCGGAAATCAAATTAAATAAGAGGAACCTGTAATGACGGACGCTGTAAAAGGTAAAATTAGCGTAGAAACGGAGAATATCTTTCCCATTATCAAAAAATGGCTCTACTCCGAAAAAGATATTTTCATCAGAGAGTTGGTATCGAACGCATGTGATGCGACAAGCAAACTGAAAAAGATATCTTTATCGGAAGAGTTTGAGGGCGGAACCGATTATAAAATCGAACTCAGTTTCGATAAAGACAAACGTATCCTTGTCATAGAAGACAACGGAATCGGAATGACCTCCGAAGAAGTCAAAAAATACATCAACCAAATCGCCTTTTCAGGCGCGACAGACTTCGCCAAACACTATCAGAACGCAGAAAACAAAGCGGAAATCATCGGCCATTTCGGATTAGGCTTTTACTCTTGTTTTATGGTGTCGCAAAAAGTCACCATAGAAACCAAGTCCTATAAAAAAGGAGAAGCGGGCGTACTTTGGGAAAGCGAATCCGGAACCGATTTCTCCATCTCTCCGATCGAGAAAGAAACAAGAGGAACTAAGATTTCCCTTTATCTGGATGCAGATTCAGGAGAATATCTCGATAAATGGAAGTTAAAGGAACTAATCAAAAAATATTGCGACTTTCTTCCTGTTCCCATCTTCGTAGATGGAGAAAAAGCAAATCGAGAAAAACCTCTTTGGTCAGAGGAACCTTCCAAACTCAAACCGGAAGACTACAAAGATTTTTATTCCTATCTTTTTCCTTTCTCCGGCGAATCACTGTTTCATATTCATCTGAATGTGGATTTTCCTTTCCGATTGCAGGGAATTCTTTATTTTCCTAAGCTCACCCATGAATTGGATGCTTCCAAAAACGGAATCAAGTTGTTCTGCAATCATGTATTCGTAAGTGACAATGCGAACGAACTCATCCCCCAATTTTTAACGATCCTCAAAGGTACGATCGATATTCCCGACCTTCCTCTGAACGTTTCCAGATCCTACTTACAAAACGATCCTTTGGTGAAGAAGATAACAAATCATATCATCAAAAAGGTGGCGGACAGACTTCTGGAAGATTTCAAAAAGAACAGGGAAGAATACCAAAAAAATTGGAGCGATATCTCCATATTCGTAAAATACGGAATTCTTACGGATGAGAAATTTTATGATTCGGTTAAGGATGCTCTTATCTTTAAAAATTCGGAATCGGGATTTTATACTCTGAACGAATATTGGGAAAAGAATAAAGAGAAAAACAACAACAAAGTCTATTATGCGAATGAAACAGAAATGGGATCAGTATATATGGATCTTCTCAAATCCCAAGGACTGGAAGCGTTGTTAGTTGATTCGAAAATCGATTCCCACCTCATCCAAAATCTGGAAATGAAAAACCCTGATATGAAGTTTCAAAGGGTCGATGCAGAACTTGCGGATCAGGTAGTGGATAAGGATGCAAACAAAGGCTTGGTGGATTCCGAAAACAAAACAGAATCCGACCGAATTGAGGAATTTTTCAAAACCGTAGTCGCTGTGGAAGGTGTGGAAATCAAGGCAGAAGCTTTGAAATCCCAGGAAGTACCCGCAGTGATTTTGATGCCCGAGTTTATGAGAAGGATGAGCGAAATGAATTCCATGTTCAACAAGGAAGATATGAAAGCTCTCAAAAACCATACCTTGCTCGTCAATACCACATCTCCTTTGGTAAAATCCGCTTTACGAGTGTTTAACGGCGTTAACCAAGAAAAAGGTAAAAATCTTGCGAGATTGGTCTATGATCTGGCCCTTCTTTCTGCGAAAGCGATGAGCGAGCAGGAGATCTCGGACTACACAAAAAGAACCTCTCAATTCTTGGAGGAAATTTTCTCGGAAAATTGATCCTAAGAAATCTCAGAAATATTTTGCAACGATTCCTTAGTTTAGGAATCGTTGCTCTGTGATCAATATTTGCATTACCAGCCGGCTATCTTCCCTTCCCATCGTAATTGCTCACAAAAAAGGTTTTTTCGAAGAATTCGATACGCAAGTATCCCTTCACGTAAATACACATCATAAGGGAATTTTAGCTCTTTTAGAGGCGGGGAGAATCGAAGCAGGAGAAATTCCTACTCTTGCCTACCTTCAGGAGTCGTTCCTTAAAAAATCGAAAATCAAACGAATTTATAAAGGCCTTTTCCTATACCATTCTCCTCTTTCCTTCTATTCCAGATTCCGATTTCGGCCGGAAGATCTTACCAAAAACAAAGCCTATTTCATACCGGTTCCTCATATCAATTCCGTAGAAAGGTTGTTTACGGAAAAATTTTTGGAAGAGTACGCTCCGTCCAACCCGGTGAAAATTCGATTCACTGACACTCCCAGTTTTCTGGAAGAAAAAGAATTTCTGAAACCATCCTGTTTGGGTTTGGCGTCAGATCCGTTTATCAGTCCTTTTCTTAAAAACTACCACGACTTCAAAGAAGATTCCGAAATTCCTATCTTTCAAAGCGGCAACCTTGTTCCATCCACCTTACTCGCATTTAGCGGTGATGCGATTCTGAAAATGGGAAGAAGGGCATCAGGAGTTCTTCTTGCCGTCAAAAAAGCGATCGACTACCTGAAAGAAGCAAGTCAAACCAACTCAAGCAAACTTTGGGAAGATTTGAATCTCAGTCAATATTACCCTCACCTACGAGCAGGAGAATTAAAATCGATTTTATTCTCGCATCCGATGATGGAGAAGGGGATTTTCTCCTATCATGGAAACATAGAAGCTTTTTCCCCCTTGATCAAAGATTCCTACTTTCGATTGATCCGAAGAGTTATGACTCCGGAAGCAATCGCTCCCGTTTTGGATTTTTCCGAAATCCTGGAAGCTCTCGAACCGAAAAAACTTTTTGATGTAAGGAAACTAAACAGTTTCAAAGAAGGGGGTGCGGCCCAACAACATGCACCTTCCCTCATCAACTATAGAAAGTTAAATGCAATCCGACATTTGATCGTAGACGTGAACTCAGTGACCTTGGACATTCTGCAAGGCAACTTTCAATCGAGACTCAACACGGATGATACTTTACTTTTGGACAATCGGGTAAAGATGCTCATCAATGCGATGTTAGATTCTTTTAACTCCACTTTAGAATTACAAAAGGAAGAAATTGCGGAATTAGAAAACCTAATCTCCGTTTTAGAAATCAAACTGGATAGATCCGCAGTCGATCTTCAATATTCGGAAGAAAAATACAGATACCTCTTCGAGTTCTCAAGGGAAGCAATCGCACTTGTGGACGCGGATACTGGGAACATTCTGGAAGGAAATTATCAGTTCAGAAGCATCACTGGATATACGAGAGGAGATCTCACGAAAACCACAATTGAAGACATCATTATGGGAGATCAAATCTCACCTCAACTTCGATTCGGTTCCGATCTTTCCCAAGATACGATGTTGTCTCTTCCGGATGTGGATATCCTTTTGAAAGACGGATCCAAACTCAGTGTGGATGTAAGTTTCACATCCATCCTTCTTTCTCCTAAAAAAAGATATCAGGTTCAATTCAGACCGAACCTGGAAAGAAAAGAACAAGAAAGACTTCAGCATGAATTTATTTCCAATGTAAGCCACGAACTTAGAAGTCCTATGACCAACATCAGAGGATATCTGGAATTTTTCAAAACTGACAAAACACTGGCATATAATGCGGAACACAAAAATATGCTGGAAGTAATCGACAAAAATGCGAAACGACTCAGTTTCCTTATCGAAAATATGCTGAAACTCACCACCTCACGAGAAAAAGACGAACAAGACGAGGTGGTGGAAATATTCGATCCGACTCCAGTCATAGAGGATGTGATTCATATGAATTCACATTTGGCGAAAGGAAAACAATTGGAGTGGGAATTGAATCTGAAAAAAGGCCTTTTCCTTAAAGGAATTCGTTTCGAATTTTCTCAAATCATCACAAACCTGTACGTGAACGCACTGAAATACACATTCAAAGGGAAAGTTTCCTTATCCCTTACGGAAACAAACGGAAAAATTGCAATTACGGTAAAAGACACAGGAATCGGAATCGATCCGAATTATAAAAACCAAATCTTCGATCGTTTTTTCAGAATCCCTTCCTCGGATAATAAAAAGATCGGAGGCACAGGATTAGGACTTTCCATCGTGAAGTCCCTTGTGGAGAAAATGGGAGGAGAAATTTTCGTAGAGAGCAAACAAGGGGAAGGGAGTACATTCCGTATCCTCCTGCCCAAATCTAATATTTCTTCTTAACTTGCTTTTTGCTCTTCTTTTTAGGAAGATTTTTGGAAGGATCGGATTTCGATTTGGTTCCCGTAGATTTGGAAGATCTTCTATGATGGATTTGTTCGGGGATATTCTTAGAATCCAAATTCATCGTGGAAATCAAATGAGAAAGTTCCAACATCTCTTTTGTACCTAATAGATGCAAAAGTTCCAAAGCTTTTCCCATTCCCAGTTTCTTAAAAATCGCAAGAGAATGATCTACCGAAAAAAACTTCAATATGACAGGAAGTTCTTCGATTCCTCTTACCTTGATGAACTTTTTACAATCGGCAACGCTCATTTCGTTTACTAATTGTAAGACGGGAGGAACTCCGCATTCTTGAACCAACCATAAAAAATCCTTCATGGAAATTTCTTTTAAGAGTGCGATCGATTTAGGAACTCCCAAGGTTTTGAGAATCTCCACGCTGGTTTCCTTTCCCAAAGCCTCCGCAAGAAGTCTAACATCCGCAGGCGGAATCGAACGGGTCACTGCCGCCAAATCTTCCATGGGCAAAGAATGGATGAAATAAACCAGGTCTTCGTCCGTATTCTCACGAATCATTTCCACAAGAATTCTCTCCGGGATTTGATTCACCAGTTCTACGACGGTATTTTCACTTAATTTCTGAGTAAGAACGATGAGCCTTTCTTTCGGGACTTTCCCCGTCAGAGAAAGAAGTTTTTCATACCCTAAACTTTTCAGAATCTGAAAGGATTTTTTAGGGCCGAGTTTTTCTAGATATTGATAAACGCTCTGAATGGTAACCAGGACTTCTTTCATAAAAACCGAAACTGTGACACAAGTTTAAGGAAAGGGAAGGGAATTCCAGAGAAATTCCTTGCTTCTCTATGAATTTTTTAAAAATGGAAGGGTGAAGCGGTATTGTTTTCCCATCTCCATCCTGATTTTCCTCATCTTAGAGGGTTTACTGATTTTTGCCAAAATTTCGCCCTACGAAAACAAAATTTCTTCTCTGATCGGCATTTGGGAAGGGTTTGCGGAAATCAATCCTTATCTAGTCGATCCCGGTTTCGTTGTATTTAGGTCGGGAGGATATGACGGGCAATTTTTCTACTTTCTCGCAAAATCAATGTTTACCGACACTAATTGGGATTTGATTCTCGACTCTTATTTTTTTCGACTGCATAGGATCGGGATGTCATTCTTTTTAGGAATCTTATCCCATCTCTTCGGATTCGTAAATTACCCTTTTATCGCCATACTTACGCTAACTTTTCTCTTTTTGTTTTCCGTTTGGGCGCTTTACAGGCTTCTTCCTGAAGACAAAAAGATTCTGTCCTTATTCTATCTTTTTTCACCTTTTACCATGAATTCGAATCTCCTCTTAGTAGCGGACGGATTGTTCACATCCTTTCTAGTGATAGGAATTTATTTCCATTTCAGAAAAAAACCGTCTTATTTGATTTCTGCATTCTTTCTTTTATTGGCAGTCTTTACGAGAGAACTCGGCGCAATTGCATTGATTTCCCTTGCGGCCTATCATATAACAAATAAAAATTACAGACTTTCCCTTTACTTCCTCTTTCCTTTGGCCGCTTTCCTCTGTTTTCTGGCTTGGACAAGAACGATTTCTCCCAATCATTTGGGAACCAATCCTTTAGGATTCACTGATATGGTGGATCTGCCTCTCTTCGGATTCGTAAAAAGTTTTTATGATGAAGGAGTGTTTCATCTTTCCGGGAAAGAGGCGGTAAAACTCATTCTTTTTCTACAATTTTTCGCCGTTTCTTTGTACTGCACCCATCTAACCTATAAGAAAGTTAGAAATTCTTCTTCTCTCGTTTCCCTTATAAAAGATCAGGAATGGATTCTTATTCTTCCGATCCTCGCATCTTTAGGAGTGATCTTGTTTGCGGAACAAGGGTATTGGAGGTCCTTCGACAATCTTTCTCGTATGTTCACGATGATTTTACCTTTGTTCCTTCTGCTTCATTCCTTAAAACAAAACCTATTTTCCCGATTCTTTTTAGGATCAGGAATTCTATTATTTCTATTTTTAATCTTGAGAATCACATGGATCACCTCAGGAAAGGAGTATTATCTTTCCCCATGATTTCTATCGCTTATTCCCCATGTCCTAACGATACATTCCTATTCTATCATTTGATTCGAGCCAACGAAGACAAAACTCATCCTGTCACCGAAGAACTCTGGGACGTAGAGAACCTAAACGAGTTCGCCAAACTAGGAAAATATCCTGTCACCAAACTTTCCTTTGCCGCTTATTTTTCCGTATTGGAAAAATACATTCTACTCGAAACAGGCTCCGCTTTAGGAAGAGGCTGCGGCCCTTTAGTCGTCAGAAAGAAAGGAAACAAAACGGAGTTAAAACAAAACTCCGACATTCTAGTTCCCGGACAACTTACCACTGCCAACCTCCTTTTGTCCTTATACACAAACGGCACTCAAAAATCACATCCTCTTCGTTACGATAAAATCATCCCCAGCCTTCTCAATGGAGATGCAGATTTAGGAGTGATCATTCACGAAGAACGATTTACTTATGAAGAGAGGGGACTGGAAAAAGTAGTCGATTTGGGGGAATGGTGGGAAGAAGTCACAAAACTTCCGATCCCTTTAGGAGCGATCGCCATAAGAAGAGACATTCCCAGAGAAGACTCAATTTATTTCCAAAATCAGTTGAGAAAAAGTTTGGATCTGGCTTATACGGAACCTAAAGAAATGTTCGATTATATCAGAGAGAATTCACAAAACAAAGAAGACTCAGTAATTCGATCTCATATCGACCTTTATGTAAATGATTTCACGAAGAATTTGGGGGAGGAAGGACATAAAGCGATTCATTTACTTTATGAAAAAGCGATCCAGGCGGGATTTCTCCCACCTAACAAAATGAATCTGCCGTTGTTTTTAGGAGAAAGATAACAAACAAAGAATGGCTGCCTTGTCTCTTTTACAAGGTTCCAATGCTTTTGCCACCAACATCCCCGGTTTGATTCTGTTCGGATCCGCTTTGATCGCATGTCCGGAAGATAAGCCGGAAACAAGAAGGTCTCCCGGAACGATTCCTCCCTGCGTTGCGTCTACGTGAATCTTTGCAATTCCCATAAAAGCGACCAAAACATATTCCAACCCTTTGTATTCCTTTCCGAAGATCAAACTGGAACTTCCCACACAAACCCCGATGATATTAGTGGAGTAGGGGTGTTTGGAACGGGAAACCACGAAAGATTCATCGCTTGCCACAAGTAAATCACCCGGAGTGACTACATCCTTTCCATCCAATCGATAGAAACGAGCCACACATTCTTCCTGCCCGTCTTTGGAGAGGCGGACATTTCCGTCAAAAAGAGAATCACCTAATGCGTGTATTGCTTTGCCGGATCCGAACCATTCTTTTTCGGAAATTCCTTTTCCGTTGGCGAAAACCGCATAACCGGATTGAGATACAAACTGTCCGCCGGGAGAGGAAGCACCTACGCCTAGAACTCCTGCATTTTGGTTTTGATCTTTCCCTTTGGAAAGACCCAAAATTCCGATTTTCTCCGAAAATCCGAATACGCCCTGTCCTCCGGAAACTCCCACCACCGCAGATCCTTCGGCAGTGTTTTTTCCATAAATGATGGAATCGTTTTCTGGCGGAGGGACCATCGCTTTTGCGAAAGAACTTGTTTCTCCCGTGATACGAAGAAGTCCCTTATGAGAATTAAAATCGTGTTCTTTTTCCGCATAATTATGAGTATGCGGCCTCGGGTCTCTGCTGTCGGAAAGTCTAGGATCGTCCGCCAACACGACTCTACCAGGAACGTTTTCTCCTAATTTGGAAAGAAGTACAATCCCTTGTTTTTCAAAATCAGCGGATTGAAGTCTTTTGTCGTTTCCTTGAACAACAACTCCTTCCTTATTTTCTCCGGAATGAGCCAATTGAACGATTCCATACTGCTCTGTATTTGCCTTACGAAGTCTTTTATCATTTCCTTGAACTACAGTCTCTGCATCTTCTCCGCCGTTCATCGCCAGTTTGACGATCCCTTTGGAAGTGGTCGTAGCATCCTTGAGTCTAGGATCGTCTCCTGTAACCACTTTATCATGCGCCGTTTCTCCCGATTCGGCGAGCTGCACGAGACCTACGGATTTTTTCGTAGCAACTTTCAATCGAGCATCATTTCCTTGAACGACAACACCTGGACGAGTTTCCCCATCTAACGCAAGCTCTACGATTCCAAGATGCTCCGTGGAAGCGGTTCTCAATCTTTCATCATCGGATTGAACCACAAGGCCAGGTCTCGCCTCTCCTGATCTGGCAAGACGTACCAAACCGTGAGTGATCTCTGTTGCGATCTTCAAACGTTTGTCGTTTCCTTGAACTACAACTCCCGCCTTTTCCTCTCCGTCGGAGGCAAGTTCTACGATACCTCTATATTCGGTGGTGGCATCTCGAAGTCTTCTGTCATTCGACTGAACAACGACTCCTTCTTTCACTTCTCCATCGACAGCAAGACGAATGATCCCCGATCTTAAAACGGAAGCGTAGGGAAGGGGTTCTCTGGCTGGCCCGCCGTAGTCTTTTTTATCTGGACTGGAGTAAAGCTCCACTTCGATGACTTCGGTTATATATTCTTTTTTGTTTTGGATCTTTTCCTGTAAAAAAACAAGTTTCAAAAACCTTAAATTGACGGGAGAGAATCTCCATTTGTACCAAGTTCCCGGTTCAGACAAAAAAGAATTTTCTTCGTGTAACTGATGCCAAGTGAGATCATCTTCACTGTAATAGGCGATAAACCTTTCCGGAAAATTCGTAACTGCATCGTTTTTGGTCAGCATTCGGATCTCTTCCACCCGATTCACAGTTCCCAAATCGAAAATTAAATATTCATCTTCCGGTTCTTCCTTCTTTTTGGAAGACCAACCGTAGTCAGGTCTGGTATCGATTAAATTTTCCTTAACCCACAACCGATCCAATTCGGAGCTGGCCTGGATGGAAGAAATTCCGGTCACAAGAATTTTCAAATTCCCGAAACTGATTCGATTTTTCCCGTTATTCGCTTTGCGCGCGATTTTTGAAACGAACTTCACATAACGAGCGCTTGTAAGAGAGAACAACCATTTTGCGGACGTTTTGAACGATTTACGAAAAGCAGATTCTTGTAGGATAGGTTCCCAGTATTTTCCGTCATGAGAAAGTTCGAATCGAAATGAATCGGGAAAGTAATCCAATCCGTCCGTTCCCGGCAAAAGTTCGATTCCATTGAAATAAATCGTTTCGTTGAATTCGAAAATAATGGAAGAAAGACCGGCTTGGTCTTTTTCTTCGAAAAATGAAATAAATTCGTCGTTTTTGAGCTCAAAACGTCCGGTAGTTTTTACAGAACGAATCGGCAGCGAGTAGGGGTGACTGACTCGGATCAGGGTGTCTTTTATCATGATATTTATGCTTTTGTTCCTTCCAAAAATTACTGTTTTTCGCCAACGTCTATCGAATTTCAGAAAGGCGAGAAGGCTCTTCTTTCTCTTCAAATAGGATGAGTAGGGCTGGTTTTGTTTTTTCCGTGAAATATTTTTGAATGATTTGTTTGGAAAAACCTGTAGTTTTCGACTCTACAACCAAAACCTTGCCATCGATTTTGATTTTTGTTTTTTCCAATTCCTTCCAAGTAGAATGAGAAAGTTGTTGGCTGGCCCATTCTAAAAATCCCAACCAAGAAGCAGGATGGGGGAGGGAAGGATCGACAGGAGAATCCTGCTTAAAACTAGGCACATCTGCTTGTCGTTCCGAAATTGTTTTTTTACAGATCCCTCTTAGAAACCCAAAGTCATTTTCCATACGAAGGCTTTGTGCGTATGAGTAGGCTTGAAATGCCACTTCAGTACCAAACAAATCGATCAGTTCTTCCAAATGTCCTATTTTCTTTTCTTTTTCTTTTTTCTCAGAACCCTCGGGTTTCTCATATTGGTTTGTATTAGAAATAGTTATATTAATATGGTTTGGGGGTATTTCTCCACCCCCCTTTGTTCCGGATTCCTCCCCCTCAGAGGGGTCTGATTTTGCCTCCCTGTGAGATACGGATTTATCCCCCAGAGGGGTAATTTTGGAACCCTCATAGTGGAAGGAAAAGTGGTACCTGGTGGAAGTTCTGCCACTCCCTGGCACATGAAAGAGTAGCCCTGCTTCTGTGAGTTCTTTTTTTGCTTGTACGATTGATTTTTTGGTCTTAAATCCTGTGAGTCGCATTAAAGTTTCCGTGTTGGGCCAAACGGGTTTGAAGCTATAGTCACTGAACTTCAAAAGAACAGGGTACAGAGTTTTAGCGGCGCTAGATAGATTGGCCCAGACTCCAGAATCTATGATATCTGTCATCAGGCGAATATAAGGATGACGAAAGTCACTCATTCCACTCTCCGTTACGTACTTGCAAAAATGAAACTAATTTTAAGCAAAAATAACGAAGGAGTTGACATTATTTGACATAATGTTAATTATGTCTCATCCAACAACATTCCTTCGGGAAAACCCGACCCCCTGGTATCCAGGGGATTTTTTTTCTTTCTAAAAGAAAATGGGTATAACTTCCCCTATGTCCCCTTATGTATATAAGGTAGGGAACATAGTACTTAAATTTCGTTTACTATATTATGTCACATTGTCAAAGAAATCGAAGCTTTGTCAAGTTTGTACCCGTATTTTTCCCGGGAACTTAAAAAAAATATTCCTAAGTACTTGACTGCCAAGTACTTGTTTAGGATGTGGTCGAATCTCCGAATTTTTTAGAGAGTTCTTTGCGGATGTATTTTAGAATCTCTCCCAGTAAAATTTCGTCTTCCGAGTGGATGGTAATCGTATTTCCGGATCGTTTCAGTTTGTAATGTCCGACACTTCTTGCTAAAGAAAGAGAAGGGGAATCTGATTTGCTGCTTTTGTTGAAATCTTTTGCATCTCGAACCGTTTTGAGTTGGCCTTTGCTGTAGAGCTCTAAAAAATCTGCCAAGCTTCCTTTTTTGGAGGCTTGCGCTGCTTGAACGAGAAGATTTTTATTCTGAATGTCCAAGGATCTGCATTTTGCCAAATCCGCTTTTTCCATATTCGCAATGGAAAGAACCTCTGACATGTAACTTCTACTTTTCCCGAAAAGATCTCCTAGGTCAGCATCCGTATAGTTGTGAGTATTTTTTAAGAATAAAAGGGCGTCCACTTCCTCGTAAGGGGAGAGATTCTCTCTCTGTAGGTTTTCAATGACCGCTAGCTTATAGATTTCTTTTTGAGGGCGGTCTAAAATTTTACATTCGATTTCGTGCCAGCCCAAGGATTTTGCGGCATGGAATCGTCTTTCTCCTGCGATGATTTTGTATGAATCTTCCCCTTTTCCTTTTGCGACAACGATCGGTTGCAAAAGCCCGTCCGTTTTGAGAGAAGCGGCAAGTTCCTCGATTCCTTTTTTTCTTTCTTGTCTTGGCTGGTATTCGGAAGGTTCGATCTTTTCAATCTTGATTGTACGGATGGTTCCGTCCAAATTTTCAGATTGGTAGATGTCGGCGAGGGTTCCTAATCGTTTACTTTTTGAGCTCACGTAAAACCTCCTCTAAAAAACCTTCGTACTCTTGAGACTGACGGGAACTTCTGTTGTAGTCAAAAACGGATTTTTTTGCCAAGTGGCTCTCTCCGATGGCTACCCCGTCTGAAATCGTGTGATCAAAAATACGGAAATATTTTCCCAAGACAGGCAGGATGGTTTTTGTCAAAAGAGTCTGAGGTTTTAGTTGAGTGATCAGAGCTCCTAAAATTTCCAGTTCGGGATTGATTCTTTTTTTGATGGAAGAGATGGTTTGCTGTAAGCCCATGATCCCGTCCATGGAAAATTTTTCTGCCTGTAGAGGGATGAGAACGAAATTGGAAGCGACCAAGCTGTTGACCGTAAAGATTGAAAGAGAAGGGGGGCAGTCGATGATTGCGAAATCGAAATTATCTAATCCTGCCATTGCGTCTCTTAAGATGTAGGGAGCTTCCACTGAATTTACGGAAACCGTTTCCATTTCCGCCAAACGCAGGCTAGATGGGGCGATCCACAAATGTTCGTTATATGCAGGGAGAATGATATCTTTCATTTTCGCTGCACTTTGAAATAGATGAGAAAGATCTTTTTCTATGGTCTCAGGATTGATGAAAATACCTGTAGAGTTTGCCTGAGGATCCATATCGATCAGAAGGGTTTTGAAATTTCTTCTCGCAAGTCCCATTGCTAGATTCAAAGATGTTGTGGTTTTACCTTCTCCTCCCTTTTGGTTTGCGACTGCAATCGTAATCATTTTCTATTCTTTTCCTTCTGTTTTGGTATTGTTTCTTCAGAAAAACATGGGATCAATTGAATTTTAAAATTTCCCTAAAAAAAGAAAAATTCATCTCCCAAGAACCATTGTCGGACATCCGACATACCAAAAATTAGAAAAAACTATCTTCTGAAAATAGGTCGGACATCCGACATTCAAAGAGGTACGTACTTGACAAAGTGATTAAATTTAAACAGTTTCATAGCATGTCTGCAGGGATCGGATCCCCTTTATTTTCTAATTCTTCCGGAAGGATATGGATCGAATCCGTACTTCCTTCCGCTTGGGCCGAGTTATGTACCGGGCTCGGAGCAAGATCCGGAGTCGTTGTTTTGAAATCCGCAGACGAGGATTCCTTTTACGAAAATTCATCTTTCGGATATGGAGAAGATGGTTTCTTTTATTCCTTTTTGTCCAGAGGAGGGAAAGACTGGGAACGCCTCATGTCCTCTCCAGAGCCTGTGGTTTTCTCCGGCAGAGAATATGAAATTTTTCATTCTCAGGGAATCGCAAAGGCGGTTCGAATTCTTTCCGGGGAAGAATCGATAGGATTTATTTTGATGGAATGGGAAGAGGAATCGGGAGGGGAAGAAGATATTTTTCTCTACTTATTCTCGGAAAAAATCGGCAAGGAATGGCATCCTAAATCTAAAATTGCTACTGCATTTTCGGAAACAAAAACTCCTTCCGGAGGAGCTCCTCCTTTCCTTTTGCCTAGCCTTCCTCATTATCATTCCCGATTGGAATCTCTTTCGAGAGAAAAAGTAATCACAATCATCGGGCCTTCCGGGTCTGGGAAAAAAACATTAGCGAAATGGATTCACAACCAAATCCGCCCCCAAACTCCTTTTTTGGTTTTAGGTTCTTTGCCGGAAAATTTCGGTAAATTGGAGAAGTCTTTATCCGACTGGGGAAAGGAAGCCGGACAAGGAAGTCTTGTTTTTTTAAATTCTAAATCTCTCAGTTTAGGGCAGCAGAAAATCATCGTAGATTGGATGGGAGAAGGTTCTTTTTCCGGTCTTGTTTTTTTTCTCGATCGCCCCGAAGAGAAAGAAGAAATCCTTCCTGAATATTCCAAAATTTTACAAAAAAACCAGCTCTTACTTCCTAGTTTTGATTTCCTATCCAGGGAAGTTCTTTCTGAAATCACGGTTCAGCTTTTTCGAGATTTGGTCTTATCCCAGAATCGAAACGGATTGGAGTTGGAACATTCTGCTTTGCAATCGATCTTAAATCGTTCTTTCCCTGGAAATTTTTCCGATCTAAAAAATCTTCTTTTGTCTGCGATCCTGACTTGCAAAGGAAATGAGGTAGGATTGGAGGATTTGGAAGAGGAAATTTCGTCTGTAGATTTGGGCGTTCCGGATGCGGAAGATTTAGACTTGCGAAGGGGAATCCAGGCGTTAGAACGGCAGAAGATCCTACTGTCTATGCGTATCTTTTCGGGGAATCAGATCCGAATGGCAAAGGCGCTTGGAATTTCCAGAGGGTCTCTCCAATATAAAATGAAACAACTAGGTTTACTATAATACAATATGGAAGAAACGGTTTACGAAGAAAGGAAAACCCCTGGCGGGTTTTTGGTGAAAGTTCGTCTCTCCAAAATGACCTATGTGGTTTTTACGGATCACGGACCGGAAGTTCCTAAGGGAGCCAAAAATAATTCCATTGTTGCCATTGTCCCCAAAGTCGGTTTTTTCGGGGAAGATTTCGATATTTCTCACTTCCATTTGGGAGAACTTTCCTTCGTCAATGTGAAGGCTGGGAAAATGGTCATTCCTTACCAGCACGGATTTTCCAACGAAATCAAAACCATTTATTTGGGAACGGGGAGCCAAAGTGATGCTCTCCCTGTCGTGATTTATCATTATCGAAATAAAGAAGAATTGATGCGTGCTTGGGAAAGTGGAGAGCAGGTTCAGTTTTTGGTGGTGGATGAAGAAATTCCCCGATCTGATATGGTGACTTTCAAAATTCGATATCCTAGCTTGAACATTCTGGTCATCAAAAAAAGAATCAATACTTCCGCAGAATCTCAACAAGTTTCCCAAAAGGGGGGAGCGGAAGAAAAAGACAAAGGAATTGTGGATTATGATAAGGTTCGTGCCACCGATGTGGCCAAAAATCAGAACCTAAATATGTACAGTGAAAATCCTGTCTTTTTAGCAAGGATCCATTTGCGGTCCATGGAATTGGATAAAGTCAGACAGTTGATTTTGGACTTCCATCTTTCTTCTCAAGATGTTACATTCATCCGGACTTTTTTGGATGTAATGATTCGAAATGAAAATCAAAAGCCTGAGCTGGAGACTTTCAAAGATAAGCTCATTGCAATGAACGAAGCTTTCCGTTTGGCTGTTTTGATTCTTGAATTTAAGGTAGTAGAATTCGAATCCGAGTTGGATAAAAAATTCTCACCAGAAATTTCCAATATGATTTATGCTCTTCTTGCTAAAGAACAAGAAACCGCTTCCGAAATTGAAAAAGAAATTGTTCTTTGGGAATGGAAGCTTCGCACCAGAGCTATGATGTATGGTGGCTAAAAATCCTCGAAATTAGGCAAAAAAAGCTATCTTTTTCCTAGGAAACCTCTAGTTTTGGGGTATAACCCATGATTTTCTTGGAAAAAATAAAAAAAGTGGCACGGTTTTTGCTCAATAGCTGGCTTCCTCTAGCTGTTGCTGTGGTAATTGTGTCTCCTGTTTTTTCCGTATCTGCTGATGATCTTTCGCTTCCTATTGTTATGGAAAATGAAGAATGGGTTCTTCCCATTATGCTAGTGGATGGTGTGGAGGTTGTGGTTCTTGCCGAGGAAGAAGCAACAACTTCTATGGCGTCTTTGGAAGGGAAAACAGTTCCTTCTGAAAAAGAGATTGTATCTCCCGATTCTTTCGGCTGCAAATCGTCTCCTTCCCATCTATCGAATCATTCAAATCTTTCGTTAGCTGCATGTAAAAATACTTTCGGAGAAACCGGGACACTTTCTTTTTACGGCTCCTTATTTTTCTCCAATTTGGGTAGAAACATCGGTCTCTTGGAGAAGGGCTGTCCTTCTCTACAAAATGTAGATTCCGGAAATATGTATTCTTCCATTGCAGTAAAATCGGTTGCCAAGCCAGGTCTTTTTGCTTTCCTGGGGATATGTCCCAACCCAAGCGAATTGCCTTCCAAAAGTTTATCAATGCAATGCGCAAATTGTCTGTCGAAGTCAACGACACAGAGATTTGCAAAAGACTCGATATCCTTATGGCAACGAGTAAGGACGACCTTCCTTTGGCACAGGTCAATCAACTCCTCACGGATCCAAAAAGTTTCGATCCTAGAGCCATTCCTGAGCCCTACACGCAGTATGTCCGACATTTCATCTATATGGTCAAAAGAAACGGGAAATTGCCTGCAGACATCACCACCGGGGACAATGGCTCCTCGGAAGACAGTCTTAAGTCTAAATCTTCTGCCAATGGTGCCTCTGGCGTAAAAAAGTCACAGGTTTCCAAAAAACAAGGTTCCTCTGGAGCCAAAAAGTCCACTTCTAAAACTTCTCAAAAAACAGCTTCCAAAAAGCCCTCTAAGTAAAACCATTTCGGGAAGAACAACCTTTTTCCCGGTTTGCGTGTGCTATCTATTTAAAATTGTCTTCTAAAAGGGAATTCTTTCTAAAGTGACAAAGTTTCCTGTGCTCACTACAGGAAGAAGTTTCTGATTTTTGGCTCTCCTGAGTGCTTCTTTCGGAGCAGGCATTTTCAATCAAATTCGACTAATTTGCCTAAATTTAGGCAGATATTGGAAAACTTCTTCTGAGGTTCCTTATTTCCTCCGATCTGACCTAAAAAACTGACTATATTTGGGCAGAGATGCCGAAAATTCATCATTTCTTCAATTGACTGGTTTTGGGCGAAGCGTCTGGCCAGATATATTAATTGTCGAATCTGGGGCGGCCTTGGTTCGGCATGATCCGGATAGGGCAGACGGATTTTGGTTTGTTCTGGTTCAGAAAACGATAAATAGGCTCGTGACGGTTTCTGGGCAGGGAGGATGGAGTAGTAGTTCCTACAAAAATGGACAGGAAAAGCTCTCTTTTTTGGTCTTAAGACCACCGCCCATAGCTGGGCCTTTGTGGTAACTGCCGAGAGAAAGGCAACAGTTTTAGATCTTCGTTTTCTTCATATTTCCTAGGAAAAAAAGAGTTTTTCAATGAAGAAAAGCTGCTGGAACGAATTCCAAGAGTTTGAGAAGGGGAAAGCCGGAATGTGGTACCTACCCCACTCTTACGAAGGAGCCCAAACTACGTCATTTGGCAAAATAACCTCCTTTGAGAGAGGAAACGAAGATTCTTTTTTGTAGAGTTTATAGCAAGGAAAAGAAACCTTAAATTCCTTTAAAAATCATGACAAAATGTCATGTGTATGTGGAATGCCTGGGTATGTAAAAATGACAGGTATTGGGAAAAGGCTTTACCTTGGCCTCAGGCGGTCTTTTCTTTTCAGAAATGGCTGAAACGATACGATTGCGGGTGAAATGTCACGCATGTTCTAATTTAATTGAGGGAAGCGCAAAATATGGCGCTGGGCACTATGTTCCGGAAGGAGTTTCCTTTGAATTTGTGGCCACAGGAAAGGTAGAGGGGGCGCAGGGAAGAAGGGTTAAGGCGGAAGTGACCTGCACTTGCCCAAATTGTGGAGTAAAATGCAAGTACAATGTATAATTGCTTATTTATAAGCTATAATATGATTCATTTGTAGCATAGTAATGATTTTTTCTAGCTCAATTTTTGTACAATTTTATCTACTTGCGTTCTTTTCTTTTTGGCTGGTTCGGCTTTTGGGTGTAAATTTAGGCAATAAATGGCCTAAATTTGATTCGTCCGCTATTGAATTTTTAATCGTTTTCTTGATTATTTTTAGTCTATTTTTTTATGGATTTTCAAGCACTTCTTTTGTTTTTCTCCTTCTATGGATCTCGATTTTTGATTTTATCTCAGGAAAGCTCATTTTTTCCCTAAAATCCCTTGCCTGGAAGCGTTTTTTACTAATTCTCTCTCTCTGCAACGGCCTGGGCATTCTTGGCTTTTTTAAGTATTATGGTTTTTTTGCTCAAAATTATGCATTTTTTATAAATCAGCTAGGGTTCAATTCCTATCTACCGATTTTGGAAATGATTTTGCCGGTAGGAATCTCTTTTTATACCTTCCAATCCTTATCCTACGTAATTGATATCTACAGGGGAGAGATTTTACCGGAGGAAAAATACATTCACTATCTGTTGTTTTTATCTTTTTTCCCCCAATTGGTGGCGGGTCCTGTGGTAACTGCCAGGGAATTTCTCCCCCAATTACAGTCCCTTCGCCGATTTTCAGAAATTCCTTTTGCATTCGCCCTCTTTCTTATTTTGATCGGAGCCTTCAAAAAGGCGGTTTTGGCGGATCATTTGGCAGTCCCTTCCGACTTCGCATTTGCCAATGTCCAGAATTTGGACCCTTCTTTTCTGTGGTGGGGAATGTTTTCTTATGCAGGGCAGATCTATTGCGATTTTTCCGGTTATACTGACATTGCCCAAGGGACGGCACTTATGTTGGGATTCCGTCTTCCTGAGAATTTTCGAATGCCTTACCTCTCCCTTGGGTTTTCGGAATTTTGGACAAGGTGGCATATCTCTCTTTCTAGCTGGCTGCGTTCCTATCTCTATATCCCTTTGGGAGGGAACCGCAAAGGAAATGTTCGTACTTTAGTGAACCTGATGATCGTAATGCTTTTGGGAGGCCTTTGGCATGGGGCCAATTGGAATTTCGTATTTTGGGGAGGAGGTCATGGACTGCTTTTGATTTTGGAAAGAGGATTTCGCAATTTGAAAGGATTTCTCGAAGATAGAAACATTTGTATAAGCGGTCGTTATGCGACTGGTTTTCTCAAAATACTGGGGATCGCCTTTACCTTTTTGGCGGTTTGTTTTCTGTGGATTTTCTTTAGAAGCCCAGATTTCCATGTTTCCCTGTGCTACCTACAGGGTCTTTTTCTCAAAAACGGAGATATTTCACTTCCTCATACTTGGTTTTTGAGTTCTTCTTGGTGTTTTTTTGCGATCGTTGTCGGACATGTTTTTGGAACAAAATTCTTTACCGACAACTCTCGTTTAGAGGGAATTTTTTCAAATTGGGAACAATCAACTTGGAGAACAGTATTGCTTGGAGCCCTATTTTCATTGGCTCTAGTCGCAATCGTAGTTATGTCTGCGCAAAGTCGTCCTTTTGTTTATTTCGTATTTTGATGAGACCCGAGCGATGAAAAAAATCTTACTTCTTTCCTCCTTTCTCTTCTTCTTGTTCGGACTCGATTGGGCTTTATTTCGCAAAGGTCAATTTTTGCTTCCGAACGAATCCCCTTGGAACACGAATCATTTTTTTAATTTTTTATATGAATACAAGAGAGTTGCTGCGGAGAAAAAAACAAAACCTAGAATTCTTATTTTGGGCAGTTCCATCGCTTATTATTCTTTCGATGCCTCTCTTCTTTCTCAGGAATTGAAAAAGAATACCGGGAAAGACTTCGAAGTCGTTTATTTAGCGTATGCAGGGAACAGCCCCTTATACGTCTATTTACTCTTGGATTGGCTGTTTCCTCTTGAACCGGATCTAGTCGTTTATCCGGTGAATTTCATAGATTTTCGCCTTCACCGAACTTATGTTATGTTTCCTGGGGGCTCGAATGAAACCGTTTCCGAAGAGGCTTTGGTGCAAGATGCACTTAGTTTCGAAGAAGCCCCTCAATCCTTATGGGTCTTTCCTTGGGAGACTTTGGGAGAAGCAGGCAGTTCCATGAAATGGGAAACCAAAGCTACTTATTTGGCTTCCGGTATTTTCGGATTCCACAGGTATAAAGATATTTGGCTCACGAATCCTACCAATCTCTACCAACATCGTTTCGGAAGAAACACTAGTTATCATGCTTATGCGGGAACTCCCATTCCAGAGGGCATCAATTCATTAGGCTGGACGGGTAAAAGATTTTCCTTTTTACCTTTGGCAAAAATGCAAAAAGGTAAGGAAGGTTTTTGGATCGAAGTGACTCCTTTTCTTCTTGCGGAAGGATTAAAATCGAATCCTCCGGGGGAAGTGAGTCTTTCTTTCTCAAACGCTTCCGGTAAAACTCAAAAAATTTCCCTGCAGAAACCCGGATGGAAGAAAGTAGAATTGGATGAAAGTTTTTTCCATCCTTTGTTGCCTATCACTGCGGAACTTTCTCATGTGTGGTATGCAAATCAGGCGGAAGGCGCGTATCTGGATTATCATTATGATCCGATGGGAGTGAGGCTGCAGCAGACTTTCGGTTTGGAGCATCCTAAGGAAAACGGGCAGTACATCAGAGAACCTAGAACGGAAGATTTTCGTTACCTGCAAATGACGGATGCCGAATACGAAAGGTACTTTTACTTTCGGCTTTTGGAAGGTTTGGAGGTTCGCCCGGGCATAGGTTATTTGGTCGCATTGGAAAAGGCGAAAAAGAGAATCGCAAAGGAAAAATTTCGACCTCTCTTCCATTTGAACTATCTGAAAAAAATTGCCGATCGTTTCCGGGATTCGAAAATCCCTCTTCTCATCATCAATAATCCGGAAAATCCCATCTCTCTCGGATGGTACGAATCCTCTCCATGGTACAAAGATTATTTGGCTTATTTAAAATCTTTGGAATCCGGCAATGTACATGTCTCCGATCATCGTAGGGATCTCCCTATGCAGGGTTTTTCCGACTTCCATCATTTTACTTACTTAGGAATGGAACAAATGAATCCGATTTATGCTATAGGAATTGGAAATCTCTTTTCGAAATAGAGTAAATTTCAGACCTTACATTTGATAAGGAAATTTATGGAAAAAATCAAGGTTGGGGTTCTAGGGGCGACCGGCTCCGTAGGCCAAAGATTCATTCAATTATTGGAGAACCACCCTTTCTTCACAGTCTCTCACTTAGCCGCTTCGGAAAAAAGCGCCGGGAAAACATACGGTGAGGTAATGAAGTCTCGATGGAAGATTTCGGCGGACATTCCGTCTTATGCAAAAGATATCGTAATCACGCTGCCTAAACCTTCCGATACGAAGGGCGTACAATTAGTGTTCAGCGGCCTTGATTCATCTATCGCGGGTGAGGTGGAGACCGAATACGCGGAAGCGGGCGTCATCGTTATTTCCAATTCCAAAAATCACAGAATGGATCCGAATGTTCCTATTCTGTCTGCGGAAGTGAACCCGGAACATTTGGACGTTTTAAAAGCGCAGTCCACTCCTGGTAAAATTCTTACCAATTCCAATTGCACCATCATGGGAGTGACTATTTCTTTAAAACCTCTCTTTGATAAATTCGGTTTGGAATCAGTGATGTTGTTTTCCATGCAGGCGATTTCGGGAGCGGGTTACCCTGGAGTTCCTACTATGGACATTCTGGGCAATGTGGTTCCTTATATCAGTGGAGAGGAAGATAAAGCCGAAACGGAACCTCAAAAATGTTTGGGTACCGTAAAAGACGGACAAATCGTATCCGCTCCTTTTTCCATCTCCGCTCATTGCAATCGTGTTCCCGTGTTTGACGGACATACCGTATGCGTTTCTGCGAAGTTTAAGAAAAAACCTTCCAAAGAAGAGATTTTGGATGCTTGGAAGAATTTTTCCGGAGAACCTCAAAAACTCGATCTGCCTTTGGCTCCGAAACAAGCAATTGTTTATAGGGAAGAAAGTGATCGCCCTCAGCCTCGTTTGGATTTGGATACGGGAAGAGGAATGGCCACTACCATCGGCAGACTCAGAGAAGATTCTCTCTTCGACTGGAAATGGGTGGTACTTTCGCATAATACGATCAGGGGTGCTGCAGGAGCGGCTCTTTTGAATGCGGAACTTATGTACAAAAAAGGTCTAATCGGTTCGTCAAAATAAATAAACCATGTTAGATCCGAATCTCCCCGAATTACGTGTTATGGATTACACAGCCTGTCTCCAAAAGGTGCAGGCTATGGATTCACGGGGAGATTTTTCCTACAAAGGAATTTATAAGGTGCTTCTGGTCATTTTCGAATGGACCGATAAATTTCTTCAAAACAAAGTCCTTCCGAATACCGAACAAATTGAACGGGACAGCTCCGTAGATAGGGATCGTACGGAAGCCTATGTCACCGATCTAAGTTACAAACAAAATCCTGCGATTTTGAAAAAACTGAATGTTCTGGAATTTCATCCCAATGAACCAGGAGATCCTGAAAACCCCAGAACCTATCTGAAACACAATGCAGTGTTTGCCCGTCCTACGACTGCGGACGGAGGAACTGCTTTTCGTTATGCGCTGGGATTAAACGAACTTTCCACCGCTGCCATCAAAAGCTGGTTTGAAGACAAAAGAAAATACGGCGGAAAAGAAAAGATGCGTAAAGTCATTAAGGCGGCGGTCGATGCGAACCGTCTGTTCGATACTTACGCAGCCACGGAGATAGGAAATCTTTTTCAATGCCCTTATGACAAAACGAAGGCTCAGAAAGATGCTACAATCGTCATCCATCTCAAACCTATCCTTAAACAATTAGTAGACGATAAAATACTTTTTTTCTTTCGGAACGATGCCGCAAGCAGACCTGGCAATAAATCCGTTTTTATTTATAACAAACAAAATGAAATTTCCGATCGATACGATGCATACATCGATTATGTGAGAAATTCGATTTATCCTGCATTGCAGAAGTTGGGTGTAATGGGGACTCTTTCCGAAGACGTTTGGAATTCTCCCAGACAAACTCTCACCGAAATTCTGGGATATATGAACGAATCGTACGCAGACCAGAAAACTCTTGTGGAAGAGTGTTTGGTTTTGAATGAGATCATCGAGAAAGACAGGGAAAAAGAAGAGAAACTCCAAAGAAAACAACAGATCGACGATTTGATGGGTTATCTTGCGGATGCGGGCCGAATCGTAGAGCTAAATCAATTGAGAGTCAGCGGAGAACCTTTATCCGATGAGTTTAGAGCGGTGTTATTATCCCAGCCGGAACTCCTTTATGCAGAATATGCGGATCGCAAAATTTACAACGAATTTATACTTCATAAAAACTGCATCGAATCCGCCATAGAGTCGGCAAAAAGAAGTTTTTCTTCCAGAAGATCCGATTTGGAAATCAGAGTTTTGAGTTTGATGAACGTAACCGTTCACTTGATGGAAGAAGGCCCGAAACGAATCTTAGAAGAGATAGAAGCACAAAGCCTTTTCCCTTTCCTTCCTTTTTTCACTCGTTTGTGGAGAATGATCATCGGCTCTGGAACGGTTCATAAATTTGAAGTGCCTGCCATCAAAGCGAGACTGCAGCAGCAGTTGAACAAGGATTTGATGGCACAAAAAACGGTTAAGATCGCACAAGAGAAAGAAAGACTGGTGCGTTCCAGGATGAAGGAAAAGGAAGAACAAGAGAAGGAACAAGAAAAAAGAGCGAAACAATCTTCCTCTGCTTCCAATTCTTCCGAGGATTCTGGTGATGCTTCCGACGCAGCCAAAGAAGGCACTCCTGAAGAAGAAAAAAAATGGAAAGAATCGATGGAAGGGATTGTTCGCATTCTGGATGAAGCATGGGACTTCGGCATCTATCCTGACAGAGAATACGTTCTGAATAAACTCAACGGAAAATATACGGAAGAGAATTTGATTTTCTTTCTCAAAAAATTCGGAGGGAAAGAAATCTATTCTTATCCGATTCGTAACCAAAAAGACAAGTATCCTTGGCCCATTTTGGTTTCCTCAAGTTATCTAAAAAGACAAGGGAAGAGACTTTTGGAAAAAGCGAGCGAAGAAAGCAATCGCCAAAGAAATGAAAAATTTCCAAATCAGGAGAAATTTGACATTGCGGAATCGCAGTTGGAATTTCTTAATAGAATCTTACCTAGAATCAAACCGTAATTTCAATGCCTGCAATAGAAGACTTAAGAGCCCGAAAAACAAAAATCATCTGTACAATTGGACCTGCTACTGCCTCAAAGGATATGATCCGCCAGCTTGCAGAAGCGGGAATGAATATTGCCAGAATCAACATGTCTCATGGGGATCATGACTTTCATCGTAAAATCATCAGAACCATTAAGTCCTTAAATAAGGACGAGCTTCATAAACATCCTATCTCCATTCTTTTGGACACACAAGGTCCTGAGATTCGTACGGGAGATGTCAAAAACGATCTGCATTTAAAGGTAGGGGAAACGTTTACATTTCATATCATTCCTGGAATGGAAGCGGAAGCCCAAAGTGTTTTCGTCAACTACAGAGATATCGTAAAAGATTTGAAAGTAGGAGATAAAGTCACTGTAGACAACGGCCTTATCAATCTAGCGGTGCAAGAGATCAGAGAGAACGAACTCGTTTGTACTGTGTTAGATGGTGGAAAGCTCGGCTCCAGAAAACACATCAATCTTCCCGGAATTCGAGTGAATCTTCCTTCCATCACTCCTAAAGACTTGAAAGACATCGTTTTCGGTTTGGAAGAAGATATCGACTTTGTCGCTTTATCTTTTGTTCGTTCTCATGAAGACGTAATTCAACTTCGAGGGATCATCGAAGAAAAAAATCATCATGCGCAAATCATCGCTAAAATCGAGGACCAAGAAGGTCTTCGAAACTTGGATGAAATCATCAAACATTCCGACGGGATTATGGTGGCTAGAGGAGATTTGGGAGTTGAAATCGCAATCGAAGAACTTCCGATCGTTCAAAGAAGAATCGTAAAACGATGCCAGGAAGAAGGCAAACGAGTGATCGTTGCCACTCACTTGCTCGAATCCATGATTCAAAATCCTTCGCCTACTAGGGCTGAGGTGACGGACGTTGCCAACGCTGTTTATGAAGAAGCGGATGCGATTATGCTTTCCGGTGAGTCCGCTATGGGTAAATTTCCCATTCGTTGTGTGGAGATGATGGATAAAATCGCCAGAAGGATGGAAGCTTCCATCAATTTGGGGATGGCAGCCAATCGTAAACCTAAGGACAAAAAGGAAGAGATGGCTAAGTCGGCTGCGAATCTCGCCGATTCTTTGCAGTCTCCTGCGATCATCGTAATCACAAGAAGAGGGATTACCGCGAATAATGTGGCTTCTTTCCATCCTAAGTATTCCATTGTTCACGCCTTTACGAACATGACATCTGTTCGGCGAAAACTTTGGATGACTAGGGGAGTGATTCCTTACAGAGTGGATTTCTCTTCCGATCCTGAAAAAACGATCAAACAAGCGATCCAAATTTTGGAGAACAACGGCTTTCTTCGCCCCGGTGAGAAGGTAGTCATTCTTTCCGACATCATTGCCGGAGACGATCGAGTGGAAACGATTCAAGTCAGAGAAGCGAAATAAATTTCCTACTCGATCCGTTCTAAATCATGCCCGAAAAGAAATTCATTCCTATTGTTTTCTTTTTGGGCTTTTTTGTATCTTCTTCCTCCTTTGCGGAGGAGGTAGACCCGAATCGCAAAACAACGACTACAGCGTCCGTTCCTTCCTGGATCGGAGAATTCAAAAAGCTGGATGAAAAAGAATTAGCTGCCAAAAAAGAGGGCTGGTATGTGACCGGGCTTCCTCAGATCGGAAACGATCCTGTTTCCGGAAAAGGTTTGGGAGTGAATGCGAACCTTTTTTACAACGGCACGAAAGATTCCGGTTCTTTCGAATACACTCCTTACGAATATTTAATCTCCGCAGGTGCATATAAAACTACAAGAAACACTCAAAGTTATTTTTTGACTTTGGATGCTCCTTATTTTTTAGATACTCCTTACCGCATTAAGGCGTTCGTAGGTTACGATTCGAATCTTCATAATCAATATTTCGGATTGGGAGAATCTTCCTTGCAGCCCTTGTCTTATCTGGAAAGGAATCAACCGGACGGTAGAATGCATCGAAACGCAAGTTATTCCGATTTCGAAAGCGGTAATTCTTATATCACTTCCAGAGGATACGGAAGAGAAGCCGTATCCACACAAAGAAACCACGAATATCAATTCCAAACGACATACGCTCAATTTTTTCTGGATAAAACCATCTTTAAAGTGTTTCGAATTTGGGGCGGTTCCGAAGTTTCGAATAATATTGTTAGGCGCTACGACGGAACCTGGACAAAAGCAAAAGATCCTTATTTCGGAATCCAACTGCCTGTGATGGAGGATGTTTCTTCTGTCAGTCAGGATGTGCAGGATGGAAAAATCATCGGGGAAAAAGGAGGCAATCTCAACTACATCAGAGGAGGGATTGCTTATGACACCAGAGATTACGAACCGGATCCGGACAGAGGCTGGTTGATTGAATACAATTTCAATCGCGCTGAAAAATTGATCGGTTCCGATTTCTCATATTTAAGACATACGTTCCAGGCCAAAAACTTTTGGCAGCCTTTTCCTAAATACTTCGAAGAGCTTGTTTTTGCACAAAGGGTTTTGTTGTCCAAAGCGGAAGGGCAAGTCCCTTTTTTCGAATACAGATATTTATATACAATCGACGGCCCCTCAGGAGGGTTAGGCGGTTTGAATTCTCTTAGAGGTTACAGGCAGGAAAGATTTTTAGGGCCTGTGATCGGATTTTATAATTTCGAACTTCGATGGAGATTTTCCAGTTTCGAACTATGGGATCAATTTTTTCAAATCAGTCTGGTCCCCTTTTATGATTTAGGAAGGGTTTGGGATAAACTCAGCGATGTGAACACTGTAGGATACAAACATTCCAGAGGGGTGGGGCTTAGAATCGTTTGGGACCAAGCAACTGTGATCTTGATGGATTGGGCCAGATCGAAAGAAGATAATATATTTTTTATAGATATGGGACATACGTTTTAGCGTACGTCCCGTTTTAGTTTATACGGGAACCTCGATCAAAAGAACTTCGCTTGCGACTTCCGCATTCAAACGAATTTCATCTTTTTCCCAAATTCCTACTGCGTCTCTTCTTTCCAGTTTTTGTCCTTCCGCATTCAATTTTCCATGAATTAGAAACACATACACTCCTTGGCCGGGCGCATGCGTTTTGTAAGTAAGTTCCTTGTTCGGTTCTATCTGCGCCAAAGAGAAGTATGCGTCTTGATTGATCCATACCGCATCTTGATCTTTCGGAGAAACTACCGTTTGAAATTTATTCTTTCTGTCCGCTTCTTTGAAGTCTTTTTGTTCGTATCTTGGGTTTATGTTCTTTTCCTTAGGCAAAACCCAGATTTGCAAAAAATTGACTTTTTTCTCTGCACTATGATTGAATTCGGAATGGCGAATCCCCGTTCCTGCGGACATAATTTGCACGTCACCGGTACGAATGACTCCGTTCGTGCCTGTGCTGTCCTTATGTGCCAGTTCTCCGAAAAGAGGTATGGATACGATCTCCATATTGGCATGAGGGTGGGTTCCGAATCCCATACTCGGCTCTACGATATCATCGTTGAGAACGCGAAGAGCTCCGAATTGAACTTTATTCGGATCATAATATTCTCCAAAACTAAAGGAATGACGGCTGTCGAGCCAACCGAAATCGGCATGTCCCCTGTCTTTTGCGGGGTGGAAAATTTGTTTCATATAGGGCTCCTATTTAGTTTGATATTTGATAGTTTAATATTAAATTAAATAAAGTCAATCATTTTTCCCCGTTTTTCTCCTTATTGAAGATGGTAAATTTAACATTTGTTAATGTGATATTTCGTAATTTTTCGGAAAAAATTGACTTCCCTTGTGGCAGGGAGCAGATACTTTCCATATCATGGCACTGCCAGCATCCAGACAAAAACAAATCATCAAAGATTGGGCTTTACTCGGTCCTGTTTACGTAAATAGAGTCAGATTTTCATTAGCTGCTTTTTATATCGTCGCCGTGGCCGGCTCTTATCAGACGTCCACTACCTTGCAATTGATCAGTTATTCCGTAGGAATCACCGCAATGTTCATTTACGGTGGTGTTCAGCGTTATTTGTTCGGGAAAGGCAAACTCAATAAATTTTTTCCAAGAATCTTTCTGATCTTGGACATAACCGTTTTATTCGCTGTGACTGCTTCCGGGTTATTCAGCGGCAAGGACAGTGCTGCCGACCTTATCAAATCCCCCACATTGTACGTTCTGTACTATTTTTACATCACTTACTCTTCCTTTTTATTCTCCAGAAAAACCCTTTTAATATGCACTTATTATGCGGCGCTTTGTTTGGTCGGCCTTTTGGGAATCAGTTATTCTTTAGGAGTCGAATTCAAAGAAGCATTGGGAGTTCAAAGCATGAAAGGAACCGTCGCGATTTCGAATGAATTGTTCAAAATCTTGTTTTTGATTTCTTTCGGCTATTTGGCCGGAACGGTTTTGAATCTTCTCAATCGAATGAAAGAGGAAGCGGAAACCAAAACGAAAGAATCGGAAAGACAAAGAATCTCTTCCGAGAACAGAAACATCGTTTTAAAATCCGTAGGAGAAATGCTTGCAGGTTCCTTGAATGTGATCAATCAAGTCGTTCATAACTTTAATACGCAAGTAGCTTCACAAGCTCAATCCTTGAGAGAGATGACCGACTTTATGGCTTCCTTTTCTGACAGCATTCAAAATTCGGTAGAGAACATCAAAAAGCAGGATGATCAAGTTGCGGATGCGAATCAAAATTCCGATTCCTTAAAAGCCAATCTTGCGGATGTAAGTGAGTCCTTTCAGAATTTATCCTTTCAAATGAATGAATTCAGAGTTCTAGGAGATTCCCTTTCCGTAACCGTTTCCGATTTGGACTTGCGCTTGAAATCAGTCAGTGAGGCACAGAAACAAGTAGGGGAAGTGAATCAAATTATGTCCGAAATTGCGGATAGAACCAACTTACTTGCGTTAAATGCATCTATCGAAGCAGCCAGAGCGGGGGAACACGGAAGAGGATTCGCAGTGGTCGCATCCGAAGTGGGAAAATTAGCTGACAATTCCAACGAGAACGCTACTAAAATCAAAACCATCATTCAAAAAGCGAACCGCTTCATTCAGGAAGGGGTCGAGCTTGCTTTGCAGTCTAGAGAAAAAACGGAAGCCTTACAAAAAGGATATTCCGATTTGAATTCACTTATCAGTCACCTAAACGACCGAATCGAAGTTCAGAAAAAAACCAACTTAGAGATGTTACAGTCTTTGGGCCAGATCGGAGAATTTTCCAGAAGAATCGCAGGAGAGTCCAAACTGCTGGCGAACGATAAAAATGAGATGTTGGATGTAGTCACAAAAATGGATATCAGCAATTTTGAAATCGTGAACAACGCTAAAATCATCCAGGAAAATATCATCAAACTGGAAAAACAAGCGGCGAATTTAGCGGAAGATTAAGTTTCCTTACTTTTCTTTTTTTCCGTCAGATCGGCAAGTAAAGCTTCTATCTGAGGAATGTTATAGGGTTTGCTGAACAAATCGTTCATGAATCGGAAAGAAGCCTTTTTAGACAATTCCGAAGCTAAATTCGCAGTGAGCCCGATGATGGTCGCCCATTGACCGTTTTTGGTGCTTCTTAAAATTTCGGAAGTGACAAAGCCGTCTATTCCGGGTAGGTCGATGTCCATAAAGATCAGATCGTATTTATTCTGATAAGACAATTCTACCGCTTCTTCTCCTCTGTCTATAATCACCGGTTTGATTTTGTATCTCCCCAGAATTTTACCTATCAATTTTTGATTCACTGGATTATCTTCTACAACTAACACGGATAAATCGGAATAATCGTTGGTCGCTGTTGTTGTTTGGGACGGAGTCTCTCCCGTAGCGGAAACGGTTTTGTCTTCGATAGCCTCAGTGGCCCATTCGAAAAAGAATTCAGTACCTTCTCCTACCTTACTTTTGACTTGGATGGCTCCTCCTAGAAGGGAGATCAAATTTTTCGCAACGGAGAGGCCTAGGCCTGTTCCACCGAAGTTGCGAGTGATAGAAGCGTCTGTTTGTACGAAAGGCTCGAATATGGAATCTAATTTGGCGCTAGAGATCCCGATTCCTGTGTCTATCACTTGGGCACGTATCAATAGGTTCGGTGCAGAAAAGCTCAAAATCGTAATTTGGATTTTCACTTCTCCTTCGTTCGTGAATTTGAGGGCGTTTCCTACTAGGTTTGTGAAGATTTGTCCGATGCGAAGGCTATCGCCTAATATAAATTTGGGGAATTCGTCCGGAATATCTACGATGATTTTGTTGTTCTTTTTGCGGGCTTCCGTTTCCAAAAGTTTTGCCAAATCGAATAACACTGCGGCCAGAGAAAAAGGAAGGGATTCCAATTCCATATTGCCCGTTTCCACCTTGGCAAAATCAAGGAAATGATTGATCGTCTTTAAAAGACTGTGACTGCTTCTTTCGATTAGTTCCAAAGACTCCAACACTTCTTTTTTGTGTTCGTAAGAAAGAAGCAGTTCTGTCAGACCTATGATTCCTGTTAAAGGAGTTCTAATTTCATGACTGAGTTTGGAGATAAATACCGTTTTGGCCAAATTCTCTTTCTGAGCGGCTTCGCTCTTTTCTTTTAAGGCGGCATTTAAAAGAGTTAATGTTTCTTGGTGTGTATGTATCGCAGTGACATCGTCGAAGAGCCAAAGTCTTCCGGGAGACTTTCTTCCTTTGATGATTTGAGATTGAACTTGGTATACTTTTTTTTCAGGAGTTTGAATCATCCAATAAGTACTGAAACCTTCCAGATTCGGATCGGTAAAACCAACCGTCATCTGGCCTTGGATTTCTGGAAGATTGGAAGTAGTGTCCAAAATTTTTCTCATAGCTGAAGAAATTTTATAAGAAGGATGAGATCCTGGACTGAGAGAAAAAAGTTTCCCCGCGTTTTCGTTGATCCATGAGATGTCTGTTTCCGTGTCCACAAAAACGAGTGCTTGGGGAATGGTTTTCAGAATGGACTGTAGTCTGGACTCTATGGATATAAAAGTGATTTCTCTTTGTTCCGTTTTGAGGCTTTCTACGATTCTGGGCGCGATGGATTCTATCGTGGAAACCAGAACATTCGTATCTTTGTTTTCATCCGTATAACAAAATAAGATGATATGGTTTGTTCCTGTGGAAGTTTCTTCGTAAAAAACTCCGAAGGCGGAAATCACTTTCAGCTCTTCCAAAGGATCGAAAAATAATTTGGAAAATGCGTTTTTTTCCAAATGGAAAAAATGTATGTTTTGATCCGCCCCGGACAATCTTTTTAAAATAGAAGGATCGGTAAATTTTTGTTCTGCGGTGGCTTGCGGAAAGATCTCCGTCAATTGTACGGAAAGAGAATCGACGGATTCAAAACGTAAAAGAAAATCCGCCTCCAAGATATGAAGGCAAAGTTTGTAAAACTCTTGTTTTTTGTCTATAGAAGAAGAAAGAGACAGTCTCGAAGATTCATGATAGAACTTGAGAACTTTCTCGAAATCTACATAAGAAGTCATCTAATCAATAAAACCTTTAAAAGCCTCTAATACTTGTTCGGGGGCACTGATATGGGGGAAGTGTCCCGAAGATTTGATATGAATCGTTTTGCCGTTAGGAAGATTTTTCTCCAAATATTTTCCCACTTCCATAGGAACCGCTATGTCAGCGGAAGGTTGCAGCACTAATATGTTGTGTTTGCAGTTGGGTAGATCTTTTCTATGGTCGGACTGAAAGATCGTTTTTGCCACGGAGAGAGCGATATCTGGGCGAACTTGCCGGAGAGTGGCTTCAAAAGCTTTTGCCAATTCTGGGTTGTCTTCGTTTTTCATAACGGCAGGAGCAAAACCGGCGGTCCATGTGAAGAAATTCGTTTCCATGGCTCCATAGAGTTGATTCAAATCTTCTTGGGTGAACCCTCCTATGTAATTTTCATCATTCAAATAGCGGGGAGAGGCACCGATGACCGCTAATTTTTGGAATAGATCCGGTCGTCTGCTGGAAGCTAGCAGTCCGACGATGGAACTTACGGAGTGTCCGATAAAAAGAACATCTTTAAGTTCGATTTCGTCCATGATCTGGATCAGATCTTCTGCGTAAGCATAAAGGTTCGAATAACGGGTGTGACTGTATAGATTAGGGTCTGTTTTTCCCGAACCTATATTATCGAACAGCACCAACCTATAATTAGGTGCAAAATGCGGATAGATCAAATCCCAGGCGGATTGATCGGTTCCGAAACCATGAGCGAAAAGGATGGTTTTTTTCGCGTCCCCAATAATTCGTAAGTTTTGGTTTTTTGCTCTCGACATAGGTAGATCCTATGATATTCGACGAAAATAGGAAAGATTAAATTCTGAAAACTTTCCCTTTGACAATCTGCGCTCCGCTCGATTATTTTGTGACAATCAGCTTCTCTGAAAGGCGGGTTTTATGGAATGGAAAGATAAAGTGGTTTGGGTCACCGGTGCCTCTTCCGGCATGGGTGAGGAAATGGTGAAAGAGCTGGCGGGAAAAGGCGCCAAGGTGATTTTGTCGTCCCGCAACCGGGAAGAACTTTCCAGAGTACAAAAAGAGGCGGGTCTTTCGGATCAAAATTCATTAATCCTCCCCTTGGATTTAGAGAAATACGAAACACTTTCCAAGTCCGTTCCTGCTGCCTTGAAGAAATGGGGTAAGGTGGATGCTCTCATCAACAACGGAGGGATCAGCCAAAGGGATCTGGCAGAAAATACCTCTCTCTCCGTTACTGAAAAAATCATGAATGTGAACTTTTACGGCGCCATCGCTTTGACTATGGCTTTGTATCCGCATTTTAAGGAAAACCGATCTGGAATCATTGCGGTGATTTCCAGCGTGGCCGGTAAAACGGGAACCAGGCTACGATCTTCCTACTCTGCCAGTAAACATGCGTTACATGGTTATTTCGACAGTCTGCGGGCAGAAAGCCATGCCTTTGGGATTCAAGTTTCTTTGATCTGTCCCGGTTTTGTAAGAACTAAAATTTCCTACAACGCACTTGTCGGATCCGGCAAAACGCATAACAAGATGGACGATGCTTTAGCGAAAGGTTTGGATCCGAACCAAACCGCAAAACGTATTTTAGACAGTATCGCAAGAGGGAAGGATGAAGTAGTCATAGGAGGATTCCAAGAGACCATGGCTACCTATCTGAAGCGTTTTTTTCCGGGACTTCTTACTAAAATTCTTAGAAACGCAAAAGTGACCTAACAATGCCTTGGACGGAAGGAAAACCTTACGGCTCTTTTAAAAAGATACTTTTAGAACCTGCTTCTTTGGCGCAGGAGGCGAAAGTTTTGGCAGAATCTATTGCAGAATTACTTTCTCTTTGGAAAGCAGAATCTTTGTCGGATGCGGAAACTGCACTTCGTTTTGTGCTTCTGCATTTGGAATATAGAGCCGGTTCCAGAGCCTATTTGAAAACGGGTAAAAATCTTCCTCCTAAAGAACCGATTCTGCCTTTTCTGGAGACAGCTCGATTTTTCGGAATGCCTGATACGGTGAGGCAGGCTCTTTGGAAATGGAATGCGGGAGAGTGGGACATTCGTTTGGTGGATTTTCATCCTACAGGCAAAGAAATGCTTTATTCCCAAAGTATGGGCTATCGTCTAACTACGATTGATTGGGAAGCTTGTCTCTCAGGACAGCTTGTGGAGGAAAAAAGAGATTCTTTCGAACATCTTCTCCATGACTTAGCACATGCATTTATGTTTTTTCGGGAAGATTACGATCATATCGGGCAAGTGAATTTTTTTAAAGCGATGTATTCCGAATTCTCCCACTTCGAAACTTTTTTGGTCTCCGATTCCGAATTCAAAAGAAAATTCGAATATTGTATTTCCGATATGAATTCTCATCCTGCTCATTTGGAAGCTTATTGGAAAGCAATCCGAAGAGAAGCCGGCATTCCCGTCTGATTGGCACATAAGATACAATGAACCTTCTGCGATCGATTTTTTTGTTTTCCTGCTTAACGTTCGCATTCTGTTTTCTTTTCGTTTTTTCCATCCGAGCGCAGGCACAAGGAATCCTGGAAGTTAAGATTCGTTTGGTGCGATCGCAATCCGGCAAACCTGTTTCGAATGCGGTAGTGGTTTCCAAACAAGCAGGGGCGGCGGGTACTTCCGATGCGGAAGGGCTGGTGGTTCTGAAATTTCCCGGTTCGGGGTATTACCAACTTCGTATCGCCACTTCGGATAAAGTGGAGGTTGTGACGAAGGAAATACGTTACAATAAACAGGAGATTTTGGTTGCGTTAGCCGAGTCAGTGGGATCTTCGGGGATCGTAGTGAGTGGGGAAAGGGATAAAACTCCTCTTTCTCGTTACGGTTTGGTTCAAGACGAAATCAAAAGAATTCCGGGTGTGGCAGGGGATTCTTTAAAAGCGATTCAAACCATTCCTGGAATTGCGATCGGCGTCCCCGTAGGAGTTCTTCCTACCGTGTTTACTAACGTAAGTAATTCGCTCACGGGAGTTCCTTATTCCAACAGTGAAAGAGGGGATCTTTCTTTGAGGGGAGGAGGAACCAGACAAAATCAATATTTTTTTGACGGTTTCCCTCTTCCTTATCCATTCCATTTGGGGAATCAATCTTCCGTATTGAATAATAATCTAATTCGTTCCTTCGACGTATATACGGGAGCGTTCCCTTCTAAATACGGTTTTGCTACGGGAGGGATTATCGCCATCGAAGGCACGGATAAAGTGGAATCGAATCGATCGGTTGTGAATGTGAATTTCTTTTTGGCGGATATTTACAACCAAACTAAGATTAATCCTTCTTTATCAATGGTAAGTTCCGGTAGAAAAAACTATCCGAATCTTGTTTTGTTACAGGCGTATCCTGCGGGGATTCCGGAAGATGCTAAGTTTGCAGAATACCAAGACTTTCAATGGAAGATGATATGGGATATCTCGAACGAACACAAACTTACCGTTCAAACTTTCGGAACTAGAGACAGACAGGCTTATACGAAACAACAGGCGAATTATGAAAGAGGCGGATCCGATCCCAGACCTCCTACGGGATTGGATCGTAATTTTAGAACGGACGGGATCAGGCATATCTGGAAAGGAAAGTGGTTTCGAAATTCCATTTCGTATTCCAGGACGGAGTTCAATGAATTTTTCGAAGTCAGGGTGTCCAATCCTGCCACTGCCGAAACGATCTTCGGCCTTCAAAACAGAACCTCGGATTACATTACTTATGCGGAAGAAAGATTGGAGTTGGATCTGATCGAAGAACATCTTAGATTCGAAGGAGGTTTACAGTTCAGAGGAAGGGAAACGAACTTAAAAGGGGAAAATATCAGTTCCGCAAATCCTTTGTTCGGTGATATATTTAATAATTTATTGAATTCCAGCGCTCAGTTTCGTTCCGTAATCGATGGAGACAGAATCAGATACAACGAACTGGCAGGATTCGGAGAATTCCAAGTGAAATGGCAAGGAATTCGCTTCCATCCAGGTGCGAGGGTTGATACATATTCCGGAAGCGGAGAAAAAAATCTATCTCCAAGAATCACCGGAGGATATGTTTTCGAGTCTACGAAAACATCCATACTCGCAGGCCACGGAGTGCATTACAACTCACCCGTTTCCGTGGAACAGCTTTCCACTAGATCCGGCAACCCCAACCTGTTTATGGAAAGATCGGAGCACAATTCGTTAGGAGTGTCTCAGGAAATCGGCCAAGGCTGGCTGATCAAAGTAGAAGGGTTTCATAATATCTTCCAAAACATCATCGTTGCAGATAACTATGCGATCGATCCTTATTCGCCTAATACTGATTTGAGATTGGTGGTAAATAATCCGACGAATGCTCAAAGAAATCCTTTTATCCCTAGAAATTTGAATTATTCGAACTCAGGATACGGTCATTCGGAAGGAATTGAAATCTTTATCAAAAAATCCAGAAACCCCAGAGAAGAGTCTGGGAGTTTCGGATGGATTTCTTATACGAATTCGATCACCAAAAGAATCAACAACCAACCTCGACTTACCAGCACTCAATCGAGTGATAGAGCATTGGCGAACAGCACACGCACTTTGCTTTCCCAAGGAAAGTTAGGTACCAATTATATCAATTATTACGACGACAACAGTTATGAAGTTCTTTATAATAATGATAAGGAAGAATTGTACGATCTGGATCGAACCCATATATTGAACTGCGTATTCGGATATCGATTTAATCCGGACTGGCAGATAGGAGGAAGGTTTCGCTATTTTTCTGGAACACCTTACACCCCTATTGTGAGTGCGGACAGAGCAAGCCAGGCAGCGACCTTCGGAGTAAATTTATATTTTCCCAAATATTCGGACAATTACAACAGCGATCGTTTTCGGCCGTTTCATCAAATCGACATTCGAATCGATATGTTCGATCATTACTCCTGGGGTTATATCAATGTGTATTTGGAATTGGTGAATTTTTACGGAAGAATGAACCAAGACGGATACAACTTCGATAATTTTAAAGCCTACCAAAGAGGAGTGAACCCTTCCGCAACGTACGATACAGTGAACTCTCCTTATATCCAATCCCAGAGGCCGAACGGGAGCCCCATCAATCTTCCTCTGATCAATTTAGGAATGGAGGCGAGGTTTTGAAACGTAAATTCCTTTCAATCCTACATTTAACATTTGTTTTATTTTTTTGTTTTTCTTTCGTTTTTTGCGAGGACGGAGAAGAATTGAAGAAAAAAAAGAATAACGATACTTTGTTTTTCACTATGATCCTTTCCGACTTTAGGATGCAAGGGAACTGTTTGAAATCGGTCTCTTCCGGTTCTACCGTAACTAGAACTTGTTCCAGATATCCAAGAGGATATTGTTTTATCAATTTGTACATCCGAACGAAAGAAGAGGCTGCTAGTTCTCTGAATGCGGGCAGAAAAATCATAGAAAGAGTTTCCTTATGTCAAGAAAGTCTGGTTCTATCCGGTGTGCCTGCCGTAAAACAGACTACAGCCGAAGAGGAAAATCAAATCAGGGCAAATTACGGTTTTGAAGTTGTGAATTCATGCGAAGAAGCAGGTGTTTCCTTGGTAAGTTCGAAACGATTGGCAAGTTACGAAGAACTTTTGTTTTTGGAATCCGTGAGAGGCAAGGTGGCTCGTGCCGCTTGGACGATCTCTAAAAACCCTTTCCTTTCCGCAGCTTCCAGAAATAACGCAAACTCTTGTTTGGAAAAGGAATTTACTCCCTCCGAGAAGGATTTGGCCAAACAAGTCGTAGAAACGACTTTGCTTTTAGAAGTGGGTTTTTAATTGAGTTTATTTTTTTTGCAGTTAGGTGAAGGTTGGGCTTGGCTCGAACCTTGCTCGGTGGATGTCGGGTTTAGCTCAATTTCGGATTGGATTTATGTCTTTCCGAATCTCGTTTCGTGTTTTTATTCAAAGTTTGGCGGATACAATCTTCTAAAGAAAGTCCCATTTGATTGGCCAGGCAGGTGAGTACGAAAAGAATGTCTCCTATCTCTAAAGGGATGTTATCTTTGGACTCTCCTTTTTTGAAAGATTGATCCCCGTAAGTTCTTGCCATCAGTCGGGAAAGTTCTCCCACTTCTTCTACAAGAATCGCCAGGTTGGTCATTTCCGAAAAGTAACGAACCCCGATGGAATTGATCCATTCATCCACCGATTTTTGCATTTGATTGAGAGTGAGTTCATTTGGTTCCAAGTCTATTCTCCAAAGCATTCGATAAGATGTATGTGAACTTTTCCATTCCCGCTTTGTTTAAGTGAATCAAGTCGAAACAATATTCCCCGTTGTCTGTTCCTAAGGAATCTTGCAGGTCGATTTGATCTAATGTTTGATAGGGGGAAAGCGCTTCCGTCAGTCCTTTTTCCCAAACTAACATTCTTTCTTTGCTATTGAACTCCCGAATGGCTGTGGAGTAGGGAGCGAATATATCGATGATATGGATTTTCCTTTCTCCTATAAGAGAGTACATCTTTTTTAATCTTCGGAAGTAACGTTTTGTATCTTCCGTATCTTTAGGATCTTTTGGTACGGTGCTTGCGACCCCGCAGGTTTCGTGGATCATCCTTCTATGATCAAAATTCGATTCCGCAGGAATGGGAAAAGAGGAATCGAATTTGGTGATCTCAAGACAGTTTTCTAAGCTTGTGATATGGTAAGGTCCCATGGATTCTATATTGTCGTTTTCATAGTCCCAAGGATTCAAATTCGGATTCTTATTTTTACGTGCGATCGCTTTCAATCTTTCGTTGAAGTTGATGAATAGATCCGCTAGATCTTTTCTATAGGCGATGGATTTGAGAGCCAGAAAAAAATAATTATTAGGTTTGGGCTCGTATTCGAATTCTCCGATAAGGGGAATCGCTCTGAAATTTCCAAGTTCAGATAACATAGCTAAGGTGGGATCGATCGCTTCCGTTCTATCCACCCATGCCATTCCAGGTTCCAAAATATGAAGGACATATTTTACGTTAGGAAATTGATCCAAATATTTTTCCAGAATGCGGTGCTGCACTACCAGTTCGGAACCTCGTATTGCGATGGACTGTGCTTTCCATCCTTTTGCCTTCAGCTCTTCGTTTAAGATCCGTACACTGATCCCTTCGAAGGCCACGGATGTCCCTACGATCAATATATCAGGATTCAATACGTCTCTGTTCTTTAGAACATGATCCGTGACTCTGTTTACATTGGATGCATAGGAATTTTTTTTCAACATCGGTTTGTAAATGCCGGATTGCAATAGAACTTCTACGAAGAGAAGGATTACCAATGCAAAGATAAGTCTTTTATCGAGTAAAAAGGATTTCAGTTCTTTCATAATTTTTAAAACACAAAGTAGAGAAAATTCTGACTTTCTGTGACTCCGAAAAATAAGAGTAAATAAACATTCACGATTACGAATGCGGTATATTTGAAACGATTGCCTTCGAATAGAGTAGGAACTTGTCTTTTTGAAAATACGTAACTAGCTAAAAAGCAGATGAAAAGTAAAATTCCATAATGGTAATTGTTCCATCGAAGAAGGGGTTGGTCGTTTCCTTGGAGGAAGATAAGTCCTTTCATCATCTCCACAGCCTTTGTCATCGTTTCTGCACGGAACATGATGAACCCGAAAGAGAGACAGAACATTGTGAACACTCTTGCGAACAGATCGTACAACTTTCCTCCCTTTTCATTCAAGAAGGCGGCGGTGTTCGTTTGGCTGTAGAATTTATGTCCGAGCAACATCACTCCCTGCCAAATTCCCCAGCCGACGAAGTGGTAAGCCGCTCCGTGCCAAAGGCCTGCGAACAGCCAAGTGATCATAATGTTTCGCATATAGGTTAAAGTGGATCCTCTGGAACCGCCTAATGGAATGTATATGTAGTCACGAATCCATGTGGAAAAGGAAATATGCCACCTGGACCAATGGTCAGCTATGTTTCTGCAGGACATAGGGAAGTTGAAGTTAGGATTGAATTGAAACCCGAAAAGTCTTGCCACACCGATAGCTATGTCCGTGTATCCTGCGAAGTCGAAATAAATCTGCCAGCCGAAAGCCAAAGAAGCAGTCCACATTTCGATGGGATTTAAGTTTTGATAGTTTGCGAAGGAAGCGTCTACCACCTTGGCAAGGTTATCTGCGAACACCATCTTTCTTGTGAAACCGATCAGAATGAGGCAGAAAGCCGCATCTATATTCTCTTTATGAACGGAAAGTCTGTGATCCAGATCCCGGAAGAATGTTTCTGCACGAACGATAGGTCCTGCTACAAGTTGAGGAAAGAAGGCAACATAAAGGGAAAAATCCAGAAACGATTTTCTAGCTTCCGTTTTGCGGTTGAACACATCTATCGTGTAACTCATGGACTGGAAGGTGTAGAAAGAGATCCCTACGGGGAGAATGATGTTTTGGTTTTCAAACTTAAATCCGTTGAATACATTCAAGTCGTTGAAAAGTCCCAGTAAAAAGTCCGTATATTTGAAAAAACCTAACGTGCCTAAGTTGACCACAAGGGAAACGATCAACAATAGTTTTCTCGTTTTATCCCCATCCTCTTTGGATTCGATCCATTTAGCCGCGAAGTAATCCACGACTGTGGAAAAAAGAAGGATGCATACGTAAGGATTGAAATGGAAATCGCAGTAAAGAATATCTACGTAGTATTTAATCCCGGAAGTTGCAGGTGCTTCGCACCGTATCGAACTGGGATGCCAAGCCATATAAAAATAATAACTGGCAAGTAGGAAAAACAAACGTTGCCATTTGTTCTTGAGAAGATTCCCAACGATGATGGTAAAAACAAAAAATACAATGAATTCAAAAGAGTTAAATAACATAAGTTTTCCTATTTATATATCTTTTCCTCTGCAAGTTTGAGAACGGGGCCTTGGATCCCTTCTATGTATCCGAATTTGGGCCCGACGGATCGGGGGAGTGTGGAGAATGTAAAATTGGTGATGAAATACAAAGCACCTACGACTGCGTAGGTGGAATGAATGAGTGACTGAGAAAATTTGGGAAGGGAAGGGAAAGATAACGATTTCAGGATATAAAAGTTGAGAATCCAAAGAGCAATGGTGGTTCCCACCCAAAACTCGAAGAAATATCCTTCCCACCAAGTGTAAAATCCGATCGACGGTATCAGCCAAAACAACATAATGAATAATTCTTTTCCGAATTCCTTTCGCATTTTGCGGAAATTCAAAAATCCCAAACTCAAACTAAAAATCCAGAACAAAAGATGCAGATTGTAGGGAGCGTGGCTGCGGTTCCAGAGGTCGGAAAAGTTCACTCTGAACTTAGGAGCCACGTTTTGGAAAACCAGAAAGGCATCCCCGATCCCTCTGTAAAAATAGTGGATATAATTTTTTTCTCCTCCGGAAGTTCCCCATCGATCGATTGCTGCATATAGAAACATCCAAAAGGAAAAATGTTTTTCGTCTATATTGCCCAATCCTCTTTTTAGGATGATGAATCCTACGAATAGGTAAGAGAGGATGGTAGCGACTCCCAAAGTGAAAAGATAAAGGAAAATGATTCGCATCTTTGTTCCGAAGGTTCTTCCGTCCGTCAACAGAACCGCCATCGGCACCATTCCGAAGTGGATCACATTGGATTGGTGAAAGTAGATGGAAAAAAGTTGAACCACCCAAAGGAAAATCAAATGTTTTCCTTTGAGTCCTTTCCTCATAAAAAATATTGTGAATAGAAACAACAGCGCCATCAGACAGGAATGTATGAGCGGGGTGTCATTATGGAGGCTGTAAAACCAAAAGGCTTGGCTCACTTGGATCAGAAACGCCAGAAGAAGCGCAGCGATAAAGTCGTGATAGAGTTTATAAAATAACCATGTAAAAGCGCCTAAGAAAAACAAGGCGAATGCGAGTATCCTGAGCCTGAGAAAGAACATAATGTCCGTCGTCGGATATACGTCTTGCAATAACCTCCAATATAAAAGTCCCGAGGATTCGAACCCTAAATGATGGGGATTGTAAAAAGCGGCTTCTACTTTGTTTTTCTGAATGTTCAGCGCATATACGCACGAGTCCCAGTCGAAATTACGGGACATGTACCTCAGATGGAACAGAAGTAATACTAGAATGAAAAGTATAACAACGATTTTTCGCAAGGAAAGAATCTGCCTTAGTTTCTCTTCAGTATCTTATCCAGGACTGCTTTGTTTTTTCCGTAAGGGAAAAAATAAGGGGAGGAACAAAGTGTTTCTCCGTCCTTTTTCCATACCAAGCGGTTGAGCCCCAGATAATCCGTGATTCCGGAATGATTCCATTCCACATGTATGCCTGCTTGTTCTCTGGGGAACTGAGTGAGCTTTTTACCGAAGCCTGAACTTTTGATCAGCCAAATCTCCGTTTTCAAAAGATAAACTCTTTGGTTCCATTTGGAAAGTAGGGAACCTAAGTCCCAGATCAGTGAAACGGATATATAAAAGAATACGAATAGAGACAGATATTGATAGTATTTGATTTGATCGAGGAAAGGAATTTTCAACACCTTTGTGATTTCGAGCAAAGCGACGAACCAATATAAAAAATCTCCCAGATAGTGGATATTGAGCGCGAATAAGGTGAGAAATCCGAAACAAAGAACCAAAGCGATAACGGAAGGAAGATGATTCGGACGGATTTCCTCATAAATAGAAGTTCCGAAAAAACGGACTTTTTTCTTCGCTCTGTATTCATTGAACCAAAAAATTATTTTTTTCCACTTTGATTTCATGGGAATATGACCTCTTCGATTTGTTTGGCGGTCCTAACCCAGGACCATTCCTTTTCGGGAAAAGGAGGTTTTCTTGTTTTTGTTTTGAATTTTGCCGCTTCCGCGAAGGCATCCGCCCATCCTTTTCTTGATGAGGAAGGCACATAACGGTCGCAAGGAGAAAGTATTTCTTCGAATACCGGAATTTGGGAAGCGACACATCTTTTGTCTTCGATCATCGCTTCCAATAAGGGCAGTCCGAATCCTTCGTGATGGGAGGGGAAAAAGAACACTTCGCACTCTTCTATTCCTTGTCCCAGAAGATCATCATTTGGATTTTCGAAAAAATAGATTCCTTTGTCTTTCGCTTCCGGCCGGGTCAACTCTGCGTACAATTTGTCACCTTCCTCTCCCCATCCTTTTCTTCCTAAGATCACAAGACTGTGTTTATCCTTGGGGTTTTGTTGTTTGAAATCAGAGAAGGCTTCCGTAAGCAGTTTGATGTTTTTTCTGGGTTCCAATGTGCCGATCGTCAGAAAAAAAGGTTTCGGGAAAAAGTTTTTTTCCTTTTTGAACTTTCTTCTGATCACTCCCGGATAAACCACCAAACATTTATCAGTTGCTTTCGGGTCGAATGCGGAAATTTCGTTTTTCGTATTTTTCGAAAGGCAAAAAATTCGATCCGCATTTTTGATCGTGCGAGGGGATAGAAATTTATGTTGGTAGTAATTCCATTTTGCCATCGTTTCCGGTGCGGAAACAAAATTCAGATCGTGGTAATTGACGAAGCTGGGGATGTCCAGTTTTCTAAAGGGGAGCATCTGTAAAGTTCCCCAGAATGTATCGATCGAAAGGGCTTTCAATCGTTTCGGTAAAATCCAATTCAAATACAAAGGACCCGGCCAAGGTTTGGATTCGATCACTGGAACTACGGATTCGAATTCCAATAAATCCTTAAAAACCGGATGAATCGGTTTATTGCTGAAAAAATAAAAACGATTCCCTTTGCTTTTAGGGATGATAATCCGCAGAACTTCCGCTAAATAGCGGGAATTCCCCGTGATTCCGTATGCTAAGGGCCGAACATCAATTCCTAATTTCATTTTTTTTGAAGGAGAAGTAAAGTATAAGAATATAAAGAGCTGCGTTCAGATAAAACAGAACGGAGAACATTAGAAAAACGTTTTCCATCACGCTTCCCACAACGGATCTGTGAGTGAGAAGAACAAGTGAGGCGATCACAAGAAAGGTGTTTCTTTCTCTTTTCGACCATTCGTATGTTAGAAAATGCGAAATCAAAAAATACATAGGGAAAATACAAATCACGAAGCTGTGAATCCAACTGATTCCGCTGAACAAACAAGAAGCAAGAAAGAGTAAAGAAGCGAGTTCCCATTTTCGGTCCGGCCTTTTCAGAAGGAGAAGAATAGGAGCTCCGAAGATAAGAATGATGATCAGTTGAATCGTTTTTACTGTGTTCAAGGAAAGATCCGCAAACGGCAGTCGGTAGAGCGGCTGGTTCACGAAGTCTGCACCTGAAATAAAATATTTAGCCAAAGTGGAAGGAAGGCTTTGGTTGTTTTTCCAGGAACGAAGGAGAGGATTAGAGAGTGCATTTCCTAAGACTTGAGTGATCCATTCCTTAGTCATAGTTAGGGTATAATCGAAATCGTAGAGAAGGGGGAGTGCATTCCAAAGGATCATTCCCAAAAAGAACCATAACAATGCTTTGATTCGTTTTTCATAAAGAAATAATACGATGAAAACGGCGGGAGTGACTTTGATGCTGGTCGCAAGTGCTAGAGTAAGTCCCGATACGATGTCGTTTTTGGAGAGTAAGGATGCTAAAACCAAAAATACCAATAAAATCCCCACTTGGTTGTTTTGGATATGGCTCTCCAGATAACGAAAGTTAGTGAGAATGACTAGTACAAAAACCCAATAATTGAACTTAGGTTTGAATCCGAATTTTTCTCCTTTCGAAAGAAGATAAAATATTCCGAGAAGAGCCAGCCAGTTGATAAAAGAATGGATTCCTGAAGCAATTTCGGGAGATAGTTTTCCCAGAGGAATGAGTAAAAAAGAAAACAGTGGCGGATAAATATAAGTCGCCGTCTGGTTTTGGAGTGCATCCAGAAGAGAAGCGTTGGCGGGTAAAAATAATTCTTCCCAAGTAGTGACTTTTTGGGATAGTTCTGCCGCTACATCGAATTTATAGAGGTTTTCTTTCGTCTCCCATCTTTGACTTGCATGGTAATAATCCAAAAAGTCCGATTTTTGATGGGTGCGGGTGAGGCCGTTCCCCAGAAAAAACAAAACTAAGATGATAAATAAAAATTTTCCACCTATCTCAGGGTTCCGAATCTCTTTCAACATGGTTTTACAACCATTCCTCGGGTTTTCTCTTTTCAGGCAAGGTTTTACTGACAAAATGCCATGTTAGATTTTTTATCCGAATACGATTTTCCACTTCCAGAATCGCAAATTGCGAAATTTCCCAGTGAAAAAAGGGACGAATCCAGGCTGCTTATTCTGGATCGCAAAAACGATGCACTCAAGGAACATTCCCGGTTCAGGGACATCATAGACTATCTTCATCCCGGGGATGTTCTCGTTTATAACGAAACTAAAGTATCTTACAGAAGGGTGTTTTTAAAGTCAGAAAAGGGCAGGATCCACGAATCCGTCTTTCTGGAATTTTTAGACAAAGAAGGAAAAGACTGGCTCTGTATTCTAAAGAACAGAAGAAAATTAAAGTTAGGTGAGAGGCTGGTTCCGGAAGGATATGATTCTCCCGTTTTCATCTATTCCGGTTCTAAGGAAGATCTTTCCATTCTAAAAACGAACCGGCCCGTTTCCGAAGACGAATTTTTCGTCTGGGGAAATATTCCCATTCCTCCTTATCTCAAACGAAAAGCGGAGAAGTCGGATCAGGAAAGATACCAAACGATTTTTGCAAATAATCCTGGTTCGGTGGCGGCACCTACCGCCGGTTTGCATTTTACGGAAGCTTTGAAAAAAACTTTAGAAGAGAAGGGGGTGATTTTTGTTCCCGTTTTACTTCAAATAGGTTATGGAACTTTTCAACCCTTGCAGGAAGAACAAATCCGCACCAAAAAGCTACATAAAGAAAAATATATTATGTCCGATGTTACCTCTGCTATATTGAATCAGGCCGTTCGAGAGAAGAGAAGGGTAATTGCAGTAGGTACTACATCCTTACGGGTTTTAGAATCGGTTTTTGACCCTCAATCTCAAATATATAAGTCAGGTGATGGCGAAGCTGACATATTTTTGTCACCAGGAGACACAATCCATTCCATCCAAGGACTCATCACAAATTTTCATCTTCCGCAATCCAGCCTGCTCTTACTTGTTAATTGTTTTGGAGGGAAAAGTTTGGTTATGAGATCTTATCGTTATGCACTGGAAAAAAATTTCCGATTTTATTCTTATGGGGACGTAATGTTCTTATTTTGAAAAATGAATTTACAAGTCATAAAGATCGGAAATAATCGAAGGACACAATCAAACATTTGACCATGTTTTCCCCACAATCTTCATTACTTGTCTCTCTTCTCTCCGGAGTTGGGTTGTTGGCAGTCGTGTCCCTAGCGCCTGTAAAATCCTATGACAGTATGGATGTACCTTTTCCTCTCGGTTCTAAAAACCAACCTGCTTCCCTGTTCGCAAAAGGGAACGGTTCCCTTCCTTCTTCGCAGGAAATTTCTTTCCATTCCAGAGAAAAAGATACTACGTCTTCTCCGAATGAATTCAGTCTGAGAGCTCCTATCGCCGAATTGATGCTTCGAGAAAAAGGAAATTGGGCGGATGGAATTCTTCCTGCCGAATCTGAAGCACTTTCTGCGAACATCCGCAACAGAACGGACTGGGATCTATACTCCAATCGTCCGGGGGAGAGAAAGGTTTTTTTCCAAAAAGACGGTTTGGTCATGAAAGGGGTCAGCAATTATTCCCTATCCGGTTTGTATCCTTCTTCTTACTTCAGAAGGGAAGGTTCTTATATGGATCGTTTCGGAAACAGAAGATTCGATTCTTACGAACTTCAGTATCCTATAACATCTAATATAGGTGCTGTGGTGCAAAGCGGCGGTTACGACCACTTCGACGATCGTTCCAGAGAACAAAGAAGTGTAGCGATGGCGGGCTTCTCCGTAAAAACGGGAAATTTTTTCTCTGCGAAAGTTTTAACTGGAGATGCTAGTTATAGTTATACGCCAACATCAAACATGAATTATAATCCTCTGAACCCGAATCGTTCCACAGATATTTCCAGAAGGGATAGAGACGATATCAGACAAATGTACGAATGGCAGGCAAGTTTCACTCCTTCCGATTACTTTAAGGTTCAAACTTCCCTTTACAACCAAAGAACTGAAAATTCGCTGAACCTTTCTTCACCTGACGGAGGTAAAGTGTCTTTGTTTATGGGAAGCAAAACCGTTCAGATGAATGTTCGATACAATTACATGACCAATCGAAACACTGCTGCCGGTCAAACGAGTCAAGTGTTCAATCCGACACAAGACTTAGCTTCCTTGGGAGTGGTAGTGTTTTTGGATCCGTCTCAAAGATACTCTCTCTACTTAGGTAATAATTTTTACAACGTACTAAATGATCCTACCAATCAGGTGAAAGATGCAAGCGGCAAATCGCCTACCACTTTCACCGCTTCGATTCGCGGTAAAAATCCTTCTGCGAGCAGATCCAGTTTTTTTCTTAACTTTCAAAATCAATTCTATAAGGACGGCAGCGTATTGGGAATGCCGGGAGTTGTTCCTTTGGGTATGCAACAAGGGAAGTCCTTCTACGAATATGCCACCTCACTGGGGTTAGAACTTGCCTTTTAAAAAAATCCTTCTTCTTTTCTTTTTCCCTCTTTTGTTGTCTTCCTGTTTCTTCAGCGATGAAAAGGAGGTTCGACCTAAAAAGCCGCCTCTTCCTCCTTTGGAACAATTGGCTATTTCCCTCTCGGAAAAGGGGTTCCTTGTCAATAAACAAAGAATGATCGTTCTTACCTTCACCAATACGGACGGTACCAAAAGCCCTTACGGGACGATTCTCTCCGAAAAACTCACTACGGAATTGGTCAAAAAAGATAGATTCCTGGTTTTGGACAGAATGGCGATGGAAAAGACCTTAAAGGAAAAGGGACTCAGTCTCGATTCCGATTTGGATATGGCCACCTTGCGAAAAATAGGCGAGGTTCTGAATGTGGATATCCTGGTGACGGGGATTCTCAGTGCATACCAAGGCGGAGTTTTCATCAATACCCGACTCATCGACATAAAAACCGGCCTCATCTTGAAAGCGGAAGAGGTTTATGTCTTAATCGATGGTTGATTCCTCAAAATAGCCCAATTTACAGTCGAATTCTTAATTTTGGATTGATTCTGCGTTTTATCGGAAGAGAAAGGTATCAGAGGACAAGATGGCATTCGATATAGAAATGATTCAGGCTCGTTACAGCAAAATGGAAGCAGCAATTGCTGCCGCCAGAAAGGTTGTAGGCCGACCCCTTACACTGACTGAGAAAATTCTTTACTCCCACCTTTGGGATGGTAACGCAAAACAAGCGTTTGAGCGCGGGAAAGATTATGTAGACTTCGCTCCCGACAGAGTGGCGATGCAGGATGCAACGGCTCAGATGGCACTTCTGCAATTTATGCAGGCCGGTCGTAAAAAAGTAGCTGTTCCCTCGACGGTTCACTGCGACCATTTAATTACTGCTAAAGAAGAATCGGGCGTAGACCTTAACTTCGCAGTAAAAGAAAACAAAGAAGTTTATGATTTTTTATCTTCCGTATCCAATAAGTACGGAATCGGTTTCTGGAAGCCGGGTGCGGGGATCATCCACCAAGTCGTTTTGGAAAACTATGCGTTCCCGGGCGGTATGATGATCGGAACCGATTCTCATACTGTGAATGCAGGCGGTTTGGGTATGGTTGCCATCGGAGTCGGTGGAGCTGACGCTTGTGATGTGATGGCGGGACTTGCTTGGGAATTGAAATGGCCTAAGGCGATCGGAGTGAAGCTCACCGGTAATTTGAACGGTTGGACTTCCGCAAAAGACATCATATTAAAAGTAGCAGGCATCCTTACCGTAAAAGGCGGAACAGGTGCTATCGTGGAATACTTCGGCCCTGGCGCGGAAGCTCTTTCCTGCACAGGAAAAGGTACAATCTGTAACATGGGTGCGGAAATCGGTGCGACTACTTCCACATTCGCATACGATGCCTCTATGGAACGTTACCTTCGTTCTACAAACAGAGCGGACGTTGCGGATCTAGCGAATCAATACAGAGAGCACCTAACTGCAGATAAAGAAGTTTATGCGGATCCTAACAAATATTTCGACCAAGTGATCGAAATCGATTTGAATACTTTGGAACCTTACGTAAACGGACCTTTCACTCCTGACTTGGCGACTCCTATCTCCAAAATGAAGGAAGAGGCCGCTAAAAACGGATGGCCTTTGAAAGTGGAAGTAGGTCTTATCGGATCCTGCACAAACTCTTCTTATGAAGACATCTCTCGTGCGGCTTCCCTTGCGAAACAAGTTGCTGCTAAAGGTTTGAAGACAAAAGCAGAGTTTACAATCACTCCTGGTTCCGAATTGGTTCGTTATACGATCGAAAGAGACGGTTTTATAGATACATTCAATAAAATCGGAGCGAAGGTTTTCTCGAATGCTTGCGGTCCTTGTATAGGGATGTGGTCCAGAGTCGGTGCAGAGAAAAAAGAGAAGAACACAATCGTTCACTCTTTCAACCGTAACTTCCAAGCTCGCCAAGACGGAAACCCGAATACATTCGCATTCGTAGCTTCTCCCGAATTGACTACGGCTCTTGCCATTGCGGGGGATTTAGGATTCAATCCTTTGACGGACACTCTCACCAACGAAAAAGGCGAGAAAGTAAAGTTAGATCCTCCTACAGGTGAGGAATTGCCTCCTAAAGGTTTTGCAGTAGAGGATGCCGGTTTTGTCGCTCCTGCGGCGGACGGTTCTGGAGTGCAAGTGATTGTAGATCCTGCTTCCACTCGTTTACAGTTGTTAGCTCCTTTCAAAGCTTGGGAAGGAACCGATCTAAAAGGTTTGAAACTTCTGATCAAAGCGAAAGGAAAATGTACTACGGATCATATCTCCATGGCGGGTCCTTGGTTGAAGTTCAGAGGTCACTTGGACAATATCTCCAACAACCTTCTCATCGGCGCCACAAACTTGTTCAACGGAAAAACCAACGAAGTTAAAAATCAACTCACTGGAAATTACGAACCGGTTCCTGCTACGCAAAGAGCTTACAAAGCGCAAGGAATCGGATCCATCGTTGTGGGAGATGAAAACTACGGAGAAGGTTCTTCCAGAGAACACGCTGCAATGGAACCTAGACATCTGGGAGTTCGTGCGGTTCTAGTGAAGTCTTTTGCTCGTATCCACGAAACCAACTTGAAAAAACAAGGAATGTTGGCTCTTACTTTTGCAAACAAAGACGACTACGATAAGATCCAAGAAGACGATATCATCGACATCAACGGGCTTACTTCTTTTTCGGAAGGAAAGTCGCTCACTCTTGTTTTGAATCATAAGGATGGATCTAAGGATGAAATCTCAGTGAACCATACTTATAATTCTCAGCAGATTGAATGGTTCAAAGCGGGTGCCGCTTTGAATTTGATGAGAGCATAGTCACAGGTTTTCAAAATCAAGCACCGGTAATACGGGCGTTAATCGCTCTTTATCGGTGCTTTTTTATGGAACAATGCCCTCCGCAAAAAGAAAATCCTCTCAAACGAAACCTTCCGAATCCGTAGAAGTGGTCTGGAAAGGAATCTCTTCCTCTCAATCGAAGTCTCAAAAAGAGTTCAATGATATCTTAAAGAAACACAAGGACACCTTGGAGAAAGCCAAGGAAGTGGACTTACTGTTTCAAATGGTGAACTCCGTATATTTAAAGGAAGTACTCCCCGAAATCGAAAAACAAAAACGGCTGGATCGAACCAGATTCGTTCTTATGTGTGAAATTTTGACTGAAGAAAAAGTTTCTTTGGGCAAACAACAAAGAGAAGTTTTGCGAAACTATCTTTTGGAAATCTGTTACGATAACGTAAACGAAGATCGAAAGTTTTATCAAAGTTATATGGATATTCTGGAAACAAAATCGGAAAGGATGAAACGATTGTCCCGCAAATTGGATTTAGAATCCAGAATCAAAAATCAATTCGGTGTGGATGTCGATTTGGACGAATTGAACCGAACGGATTTCGATACGGAAGAGGACCGCACTGAGCACGAGGAAAAATACAAAGAGTTCAGGGAAAAATACGAAGAATACCGCTCTCAGTATCATCAGAAAAGAAAAACTTCCGATTCGAAATCGGAGAAAAAATCGAAGTCCCGATTGGAAAAAGAGAAAAAGCAGAATGAAACGGAACGTTTGCTGAGTTTGGACATCAACTCTTTGTTCAAGTCCTTGGCCAAACAGATCCATCCCGACCGGGAACAAAATCCTGAATTGCGTGCTAAAAAAGCGAAATTGATGACTGAACTTTCCGGGGCGAGAGACAATATGAACATCGCAGAGATATTGGAAATCAAGTTCAAAGTGGACGAATTGGTGCCTGACAACCAAACCGATGTTTCATTCAATGATTCCTCCATAAAACGATTCGTTTCCATTATAAAAACTAAGATACGTAAGTTGGAAGATTCCATTAAAGAAAGACTTTTTTCTCATCCTTTATTGGAAGATTATCCTGACAAAAGACTGGCTCGTCCCGAAAATATAAAACCCTATTTGGAACTCATTGCGAAGAACAATAAAAAGATCACTGACTCTTTCGAAGAGGAAGTAGAACGACTAAAAAGGGAACCTAAATACGTTAAGGAAATGATTCGTGATTTATCACAAGTTGGTTATTGATACATGAAACGGTTTTTAAACGCAAAAAACCACGGAATCGGTAAAAACGGTAAAAATTTCGACAACTCCTATTGGACGGAGATTTACGGGAACGGTTTGGATGTGGACGGTTCTTATAATGCGAAGGAACATGCGAATTATCTTTATTATCTGTTTCAGCTCATGGATATTCCCGTCTATCGGCTTGCAGACTTCGGATTCGGAAAAGGGATTTTACTTAAGGAGATGGTGAAAGCTTTTTCGCCTGTTCAGGTGTATGCGGTAGACGCTTCTCCCGATGCTTACGAGGATTTGAATAAAAAGGACTGGGTGAAACGATCCGATAAATTCCATATCTATCACAGTGCCTTGGAGAGTTTTATCCTTCCTAAATTGGAAAAAGAACCGGTGGATTTAGGAATTTGTAATTCGGTCATCCAATATCTTCCCGACGGGGAAATACCGGGTGTATTGGAGCGTTTGGCGAAATACTGCAATTATTTATACTTTACTGTCCCAACTAAGGAAGATTATTCGGTCATGAAATCCGAAATGAATTTCATAGATCCTTATGCTTATTCCAGAACTGCTCAAAAATATAGAAAATGGCTCTCTAGAGATTTCGAAATCGTAGGATACAATCTTTTGCAGAGTAGATGGCTGGGTGAAAAAGGATTTAAAGAAGAGTTATTTAGAATCTAATAATTTAGGGAAGTCTCTAAGCAGAAATTTCTTTCTGTTTTTCGAGTTGGCATCAACGGTGAAAAATGTTTTTTTGTCCAGATTGTTCAGTCAGATGGAAATCCTATGAGAAATTTATTTTTTCCGATCCTCATCTATCTTTTTGTATTCGTTGTCTTTCAATGTAAAACACCCGATTTCGAAAATCCATGCGACCTGAAATCGGAAAACTTTCTATATACGATGATCATAAAATATGGGATCGTAGATTCCTCGCCTCATTGCGGTTTGAGTTCGTTTCCGGGAGTATCTGCAGCTGAGAATTTATATGCGGGCAGGGACAATTGGCTGGATTATATTAAAAACGACGGAACCACTCCGCTTCTCGCTTCTAACACTCCTTGCGACGGTTCGGAAACGGGCGGTTTCGCAGCTTGTATACATGCGGGTGCCATGAGAAGTGTTCAAGTAAAAGGAGGTTTTTTCGGGGCCTCTTGTGATGACGGATATACTGCCAGCGATAATGAATCCGCATTCCATTATAATTGTTCCGAGATCGACGGAGGGATTCGTTTTACTTCCGTTTCTCTTCTTCCGGGAAAACGTTTGGGGGATTTGGTAGACGGCACTACAAATCCTTTGCAGTTCAAACCTCTCCAAATTTCAGTATTTAAGAATGGAAAGTTGATCGGACAGTCGGACAAGAAGATCTGGTGGAAAAATAGAATTCTTTCTTTGCCGGTATCGGGAGGAACCATAGGAAGTCCGTACGATCTGTATTATGTGGGAACGAATCTAAGTGGCGTTCAAGCGATCACATTCAACTCGAATCAAATGGGTATCATCGCTGTCTCAGGAACTCAGATATCTTACAGCGGAACGGGTGTTTTCCTGACTCTGAACGGAAATTTCCAGTATTTGGAGGGAGGTTATGCTTCTGCTTCCGGAACTACTCATTTGATTTATATAGGAGGAAACAGCCGTTTTGCGAATGTAAGGGAATTAGCAGTAGTGAATAACGGACAATTATTACAAGTCAGCGGCTCTTTCGGATTGTATCAGAACCTTACTTTGGGGAAATCACCTAACAACGGAACAGGTTTGGGAATCTCCGATTCTTCCACTCCCATCATGCGGGCGAATTCTTTCCACAATGTAGTTACGGGAGGAACTGACGGACCAGGAATTTATGTATATCCGCAAACGTCCGTATCCATTTTAAATCATATATTCTCCAATGTTACTGTGTATGCTGCTACCGATGAAACCATCGCAGTCTCTTCTCCCTCCAGTGGAAACGATAATTCGGGGCATATTTTTCGAGAGATTACTGTCGCAAACTCCGGCTCCAACGGAGGTTTGTATTTTTATCGCAATTCAGGCGCGTCTCTTTCGAATATATCAGTACTGAATTATGTTTCCGTAAATCAATCAGCCGACGGACTGACTGTAAATTCTCAGATCACAGGAGATATGGGAATTACATTTCAGAATATTGCAATGTTGAGAAATTCGAATGTGCCAATCAATCAGAACAACGTAAACGCACTTTATTATACTGGGAATTTAAAAATCAGTTCCGCAGCGGGTTGTACGATAGCGGGAGGAGTCAATCCTGGCATTCTCAACGGAAGTTGTGATAAGGCAGGATCATCTGACTTCAATTTAACTACAAATGCTTCATATGATTTTAGTTTTGTGGGATCGGTTTCACAAAATGATAGTGTGAATCCTTTCGACAATGCCGGATTATATTCTTCCGTTGTTCCCACTAATGACGTTCAATTTTTCGCTTTAATGGAGAATCGTTATCGTACTTGGATTAATTCTGATTCTTTGACCGGTTTTACGGATTTGATGAGAGGAAATTGCGGAGTCAACTGTCGTATTTTTGACTGGTCCTTGAAAGCGACCGACGCTACATTATTGAATACGAATCCATGTCCGGATCCTGCAAATCCTTTGGTTCATAAAGTGGCAGGTTCCAGCGCAACGGATGCGGGCTGCCACTCAATCTTTTTGGGAGCGAAAACGTCTGCGGGAAATGTCTGCCAAGTCACCCATCTTAGGAATGCGGTAGAGATCGTAGGGGACGGGGTAGGAAACGACAATTCCCTTTGTGAAAGCGGAGAACATTGCATTTACACTCCGAATATAGCATCCTACCAAGGCCATGGAAAATTAGGGAAAGCTTCAGCAGTCTCACCTAATTTTTGTAAGGATATAGGTTCCGGAAATGTTTTGGCAAATATCAAACTTTTTCAGTACGAACAAAACGGGTATTGATATTTATAAAAAAAGAGTCTAATAAGAATCTATGCATCGATTTCAAAAACGGCTTTTTAGTGTTGTTTGCCTTCCCTTTTTCCTGATTTTTTTCTTTGGATGTTCTTCTTCCGATCTTCCTCATTCTATTCACTCCCAACCGGAAACGATCGTAGTTTTTGTGCCAGGTTATAAAGGCTCCCAATTGTATCAAAAGAGAAATTCCGAGTCCTCCTCTCCTATCAAACTGTGGTTAAATGCTGCGCAAGGACTCAATTTAATTACCCCTGATTTGAGTTTGAAAAAGGAAGACGGTATATACGCAGAAGGTGCTTTGGAAAAAATCACTCTCATTCCATATCTTGTGGAAGTTCCCGTCTACAAACCTTGGATTCAATTCCTGGCCTCCTCTGCTAAAATCAAATTCTTTGTGTTTTCTTACGATTGGAGAAGGGACAACACAGAATCGGTTTTGAAACTGGAGTCTTTTCTTGCCGATTTAAAGAAAAAGTATCCGAACCGTCTGCCTGTTGTCGTAGGGCACAGCAATGGCGGATTAATCACCTATTCGTTGTTTAACTCCAAACCGCAGTTGTTTTCCAAAATCGTTTTGGTAGGGACTCCTTTTCGAGGAGGCTCCGGGTTTTTGGAGGACTTGGTCTTAGGGACAAAAACAGGTTTTAATTCCAAACTGACAAATTCCTGTGTTGTTTCCAGTTTCGAATCCGTATTTTCTTTTTTTCCCCGCAAAGAAAGTAAGTGGGACACTGCGAATGTCATCAAAGAAGAAGATGGCACTCCGATTCAGAACGACTTCTTTTCCGCAAAAGATTGGTCTCGTTTGCAATTGGGGCCTTTTTCCAAGGAAAGCGGCTGCAATATCCCCACATCCGGCTTTCAAGTCCAATTGGACAAAGCGTACGCATTCAGAAATTCGTTGGATCCTAAATGGAAACAAGGGAAATACCCTCCTGTTTTAGTTGTTTCTGCAAACAACCGTAATACGATCAGGGTGGTTTTAGGAAAAAAATCTGTAGTAGAAAATGAAAAGGCAGTAAATAATAAAGTAGAAAACTGGAAGTGGGACATTCATCACCCTATGTTTGCGCCAGGTGACGGAAGAGTGACTTGGGAAAGTGCAAATCCACCTCCCGGAATCGTATTCGAATCGTTTTTGTCCGAATATGAACATTCCTCTTTGCTCAATGATCCGAAAGTACAAGAGAAAATTTTAGAGTTTTTAGAAACTAAATCTAAGGAGTGACCGAATGTCACGTTTTCTTATTTTTTTATCCGTTTTCACTTCCATCTTAACCATTGGTTATGTTTACACCGGCTTTCGATTGATGTATGGTTTGGAAATTTCCGGTCTATCCGCCTGGCTTTTTTGGATCTTGATTTTTTGTTTGATTTTAGTGATTCCAGCTTCTTATTTCTTTAGCCAGACGATTGAAACGGAAGGGCTACAGTCCGTTCTGTCGTATGTATCATTCACAGGTTTGGGTTTCTTTACCATTCTTTTCACTTTGGTTCTAATGAAAGATCTACTTTCTCTTTTATTTACGATCATATCTCCTTTGGTTTTGTATTTCAGTCCTGAGTGGGCGAACCAATTCTCTCTTTGGTCACAGGAAGGAGTAGGAATCAACTTTATCCTAACATCCATTACATTAATTTTGGCGGGGACTCTCACTTTCATCGGTTTTTTCCAAGCACATAAACGCCTCAAAACCATTTTCATCGAAGTTCCCGTGCAAAATCTCCACCCCGATTTAGATGGATTTAAAATTGTTCAGATTTCTGATGTTCATATCGGACCTACCATTAAAGGTAAATTCCTTTCTCATGTAGTGGAAAGAATCAATCATTTGGAGCCGGATTTCGTTGCGATCACAGGAGATCTTGTGGATGGGAATGTAAATATATTGAAGCATCATTTACTTCCATTAGGTGCTTTGAAATCCAAATACGGAACTTTTTTCGTAACGGGAAATCATGAATATTATTCCGGTGTCAAAGCCTGGATCAAAGAGATACAAACTTTGGGAATTCGGGTTCTTTTGAATGAAAATGAACTTTTACGTCATAAAGGGTCCGTAGTTGCATTAGCAGGCGTTACAGATCTAAAGGCGGGTTCGATTCTTCCGGAACATACTACGAATCCGGGAAAGGCAATTCGAGGAGGAGAAAATTCCGACTTTAAGATTTTACTGGCACACCAACCGGATAGCATCTTAGAAGCGGCCTCTTACGGATACGATCTGCAGCTCTCCGGTCATACTCATGGAGGACAATACTTTCCCGGAAACATAGTCATTTATTTGGCACAGAAATTCGTAGCAGGGCTGCATAGATACAAAGACATGTGGCTCTATGTAAGCAGAGGAACAGGGTATTGGGGGCCGCCTTTAAGAATCGGAGCTCCCTCCGAAATCACTCAAATCGTTTTAAGGAAGGCATAACTTCAATTTGATGGATTCTCTTTTACATTTTTTATCTCTTGAGTTTACTGTTGTTACGGTCTGGGAGTATCCTCTCAGTCTTTTGGAAATTTTAGGAACGATCTCCGGCTTATTTTGCGTATATTACGCATCAGTAGAAAAAATCATCACTTGGCCGATCGGAATCTTCAATTCCATTTGTTTTTTCTTCTTATTCTACCAAGTGCAGTTGTATTCGGATATGTTACTGCAGATTTATTTTTTCGGTTCCAGCATCTACGGGTGGATCGTATGGAATCGAAAGACGGGAGAATATGTAAGAATCCATTCTTTGGGAGTAAAAAAGAATTTATTTCTATTCACATCCATTCTTGTTTTCACATATTTATTAGGTGAAATTACTTTCCGTTTGCCTGTTTGGTTCCCTGTGATGTTTACGGAACCGCCTGCCTTTCTATATTGGGATGCATTTACTACGGTTGCAAGCATCTATGCCAATTTTTTATTGGCGTGCAGAATTTTAGAATCTTGGTTTCTATGGGTGCTCGTGGATGTGGTTTGTATTGCTTTGTATTTTTTGAAAAACATTCCTCTTGTCACGATCGAATACGTGATCTTTCTAGTTATTGCATTGTATGGATGTTATGCGTGGTATCGTGAATACAAAACGGTTTCAGAAAAAGTTTGATAAGAAAGGGCTTTGTTAAATACGAAAGAGAGTAGAGTGATCGGCTGGGGGCTGAAAGAAAACATCCATAGGAGGGTTTTCCCATGGATGTCGCAATCATAGGCAGCATCTACTGCCCATCCTGTTTATTGTTTTTTCAAACCTTCTTTGATCGCATCCATCTGAGATTTGCTTGAGTTTTGGATTTCGCTTTTTTGTTCATCCTTGCCGCTGCTGATATCTTTAGTGGTTTTGGAAGTGCTTCCCTTGGTATCATTTAAAAGTTGTTTGTTTGCTTCTTTTTGAGTCTCGATTTCCGCTCTATTTTTATCTTTCTGTTCGTTCAGAATTTGGCGGTTGTCTTCCTTAAATTTTTCCACATCGATTTTGATTCTTTCTTTGTCTTTTTCAAACTGATCTTTGATCGATTGGATTTGTTCTTTTGCGGATTGAAGGATTTGAGCCGAGGATGTGCTCAAGTCGGATAACAAAAGTTTTTCGTCATCGGTAAGAGGAGAAGTATTGATGGTTTCCGCATCGGCTTCGGATTTGTTTCCTTCCGTTACTACTGGGGAATTTTCGTTGAAAGTAGGCGGTTCTGCGTTCGGTTCTCCAGGCACAGGAGGGATGTGTTCCGTTTGCACAGCACCTTCCGATACCAAAATTTGAGAAGTTTCTCCGTCTACTTGAGTTAAGAACTCTGTTCCTCTTACCCCTCCTACTTGAGTTTGTGTGATTACTTCGAGAGATTCTTTTTTTCTCAAGGCAGTCGGTTGTTGGATGAAAAGTTTTCCTTTTAGAACTTGGAATCTGTTTCTGGAAGCGTCCTGTTTGGAGAAAAATTTAGTATCCAATCGAATTTCAGAATTTGCTAAAACACGAAGGAGAGCTCCCGTTTTTAAGATGAGATCGAGTTTTCCGTTGGAACCGGTTTTGATTCTGGTTTCGTCAGGTAAGGAATCGGAAACTAGGAAATTATGTTTCGATCCATCCGGCAGAATGTATTCAACCTCACCTATCGATTGATAGACGACTGTAGCGGCAACCGAAGTTCCCGTTTCGGGCTTCTGTTTACAATTCACAAACAGAATGAGGAAAAGGCAAATAGTGTAGAAAATTGGTTTCATAGTATGGTTTTTAAACACTCGTTTCAATGGAAATCTCCGCACTAGTCTATATACCATCTTTGAATTTTATTGTAAATTTTTTAATTCTGAGCGCAGATTTTTATGTGATCATCTCATAAAAACGGACAGAGAAGCACCGCACACTTGCTTTCTAAAGAAAGATGTGTGCGGCAGAAAAAACGATTAAGAATTTTTTTTAATTTTTTCAGCGATAAACGCTTTATAAGCGGGAGATCCGAAACTCACATCCATTTTGATGATTTCAGGGGCGATATAAGGATGTTTCTTCATGATGTATTCTTCAATCGCATTGTACTGATCGGCTTTGGCTTTCAGAAGAATTTTGTTTTCCGTATCGACTGTGATCTTTCCGTCCCACATATATACCAATTCCACTTCGGGAAAAATTGTTCCCGAAGTGATGATACCTTGTTCCAACATTTCTGAGATATGTTCTTCCGCCATATCTCTGTCTCCGATCGTTGTAAATACTAAGATTTCTTCCGAAGCCATATTCTCTCCTTGTTTATATTCTATTGATCCCGGTTCAGTCTTTGGAAAAACTATATTCTTCGTTTGCAGGCAGATCTTTCACGGAAGAAAGTTTCACTAAAGAACTTCCGTCGATGTCTTGTGAAAGATCGAATTGAAAACCTGTCGTTTTCAAACCGGTACTTCCCGGCGCCCACTTTCCGGAGAACTGTTTTACTTCTTTGCCGCCGACAGTCAGACTTGCGGAAAAGTTTTGGTTCGAGCCTGAAATGATAAGAGCCAATTTTTGCGGACCTGTTTTAGGATTCCAATACGATCCAAAGCAGAGTTAGGTTCCGAGTCCGCTGACTCCAATGTGGTTTCCGTGTTCCTAAATAAAGCCCCTAGTCCTGTGAAACATAGAAGTTTGAACTTAGATGAGATTCCTAAAACCTTTTTAGGAAATTGGTCCGGATCGTATTGGAATCCTAAAACAGGTCCGCAAAAATTGGCTCTTATCATTTCAGGCTCGAACCAAAACTTTTCCGC